>NZ_JOEQ01000029.1 GCF_000721075.1 Streptosporangium amethystogenes | reverse complement strand
GCTTCTCTTCGAACATGGGCAAGATCCTGCCAGGGGCACACGGGCGACGAGGACCAGTTCGACTTCAACCCGGTGAACCTATGCGGTCACGGCACTAGAACCGCGGGGTTCCACCCCTCACCGGAGGGGTTGCCCGGATCGGATGTCCGGTCGACGTGCGGGAATATCGGCCCAGGAGCCGTCCCGCAGAACGTGCCGGGACCCGGCTGACCGCGGCGGGCGGAAAGGGTCTAGACCCGATGCTCCAACTCCCGCGGTTCGGGGAGCGTGAGGTCGCCACGGAGCTTGGCCATTCCCCGGGAGACCGTGCTCTTGACGGTCCCGACACTGATGCCCAGGGTCTTGGCGATCTCCGATTCGGTCATGTCCTCGTAGTAGCGCAGGACGACGGCGGTCCGCATCCGGGTGGGCAGCCGGTCGAGAGCCTGCTCGACCCGCTCGGGCAGGAGGGGGCCGCCCGCGAGCGTCGGCTCGGGAAGTTCCTCGGACGGATACTCCTCCAGCTTGCGCCGCCGCCACCAGGAGATGTTGATGTTGACCATCGTCCGGCGCACGTAGCGGTCCAGGGCGGCGTGGTCCTGGATGCGGTCCCAGGCGAGGTAGGTCTTGACCAGTGCCACCTGCAGCAGGTCCTCGGCGTCGCTCGGATTCCCGGTGAGCTGGTAGGCGGCACGCAGTAACGCCGGGCCGCGAGCAACGACATACTCGCGGAACTCCTCATCGGTCCCGCCGGCCACCGTGATCACCAGCCTGTGCTCCAGGTGCGTATGGTGGCCAGAATCGCAGCCCGAACCCATACTGCGGCTGAACCGAAATCTATGTTTCATCCCATCAACGGTAAAGATCGGCTTCGATGGGCGACGGAGCACGCAAGAGATACTAGATAGCGGTTTGTCATCGAGTGGACACCAATGCGTTCTACCGAGGAGGGGAACTGTAGTACCTGGTTGGACACCTGCCGTGATTATTGGTGGAGCGGACAGCGAGACTCCGCGAAGCGTGTGACGCTGACTGCGACACCTCGCAGAACCTGGGGAGCGACGATGCCCTATCTCAGCGCCGATCGCCGCCGCGCACTGGCGGCAGCCGCGCTTGGCCGGGCGGCGCAGGAGCCTGGCCCCCTCCCCGTCGAGGGTGAGTCCTTCCACTCGGTCAGCGGTGCGATCCTCGACGTCAGCCCGCACCTGATCGTCATCGACACTCCGGACGGCGATGAGGAGCGGCTCGTCATCGCGCCGTGGGCGACCGCCTGGCGTGGCGAGGCCGTCACTCCGGCCGACCTCCCGGTGGGCTCCAATGTGATCATCAGAGCGCTGCGGGCCGGCCGGGTCGTGGATCGGATCTGGGCGGACATCACCAGGATCACCGGTGTGATCCAGTCGATCGACGCGGAGGGCAAGGACCACTCCGTGGAGCTGTACTGCGGACCGCACCGCGGGCGGCGCACGATCGTCATCCCCTACCGCGCCTCGGGACGCCTGCGGGTCAGGCATCCGCAGTTCGAACCCGGCTACCTGTTCGACGCCATCGGGGTCCGCGAGAACGGCGTGGCACAGGCTCGACTGCCCGCGACCTCGCAGCCGCCCTACCGGTGGAGGGCCGTGCCGACGCCTCCGCCCGGCTACAGCGGCACGCAGTCGCGGATCTCGGGCACGGCCACCTGGTCGGACACCTTCGACTGTGGGGAGCAGGGGGTGGCCTACCCCATGTTGGAGCGGTCCGATACGGCGTGCGACGACGCCGGAGTGTCCTGCACCGGGCTGCCGTATCTGTCGCTGGGGTCGATGCTCAACGTACGCAACGTGTGCGCCGGGCGGACCTCGGTCCTGCCGATCGTGGCGTGCGGCTGTCTGGCCGGCCGGTTCTGTGACCGGTGCCTGGAGTGCGGCACCTCCCCTCGCGGCCGGATTCTGGAGCTGTCACCGAGTTCCTTCGTGGAGCTCGGTGGAGACCTGACCGCCGGATGCTTCAACGCCAGACTTGGAATGGGGTGACACGGATGCTGACGACGATCGCCGCCGGACAACTGCCGGTCCTGCTCCTGCTGCTGGCCGCGGGTACGGTCGCGAAGGTCTGGACCGTCGTGCGCGAGGCCGAGCCAGGCATGCTGAGCAGGCTGGGGCCTGCCGTGCTGGTGCCCGAACGCTGGCGTAAGCACATGATGCTGGTCTGCGCGTTCGGCGAGCTGTTCCTGGCGTGCGGCCTGCTGGTGAGTGGCCGGCCGTTCTTCCGGTGGGCGGTCATCGCCTTCTTCGCGGTGTCCACCTATGTCCTGTGGGAACTGCGGCGCCGACGCCCGGACGTGGGATGCGGATGCTTCGGCGAGGTCAGCGCGGTGCCGGTGGGACGGCGATCGCTGGGCCGCACCATGGTGCTGACGGCCATGTCCGCGGGGCTGCTGCTGACTCCGGAGATCTCCGGCTGGGAGGCGATCGCCGGTATGACGTGGACACACCTGCCCTCCGTGATCGCCGGACTGCTGGTGCTCGCCGCACTCTCACCGGAGATCGAGGAGGCGGTCGCCAGGCTCCGCTACCGGGCCCCCTGTGAGCAGCGCCGCTTCGACCCGGCCACCGCGCTCGGCCGACTGCGATCGAGCACGGTCTGGCGCTCACACACCGGCCGGCTGACGAGCACGGAGCCGGTCGACAGTTGGCGGGAGCTGTGCTGGCGGTTCTTCGTCTACTCGGGACAGAGCCACATGGGCGAACCCGTCGACGTGGTCTTCGCGGTCTATCTGAGCGGACGCCATCCGGCGGTGCGGGTTGCCATGGTCGGCTCCGACGGGCGCCCGGTGGAGACCACGTCTCTTCCGGAATCTCTGCCGGTATCGGCCTGATGCTAGAGGGCCCTAGATTCCTCTAGGCCCTGTCCCTGGGATCCGCTGTCCCTCGCGGTCAGGCGGCGCCCCCGTGAGACGCCGCCTGAGGCGGACCTCGCCACAGCAAGATCTGCAGGGCAGCACGATTGAGCTCTATATGGCTCTCTAGCTTCCCCACTAGAGAGCCATATAGAGAGCTAGGAGCTCCCACACACTATATCGAACAAACGTTCGCTCAGACCGGTTGGGATCGCAGAAACTTTCCGAAGTGCGGCACGGTGAACGCGATCAGTCCTCGCTCCGCGCTGTAGATCAGGCCTTTCTTGATGAGGCTGTCGCGGGCCGGAGAGAGGCTCGACGGTTTACGGCCGAGCCCTTCGGCCACCTCGGCGGTGGCGACGGGCTCGTCGCCGATGGCAGCCATGGCGTGCATGTAGTCACGCTCGGCTGGAGTGGCCCGCTCGTAGCGGCTGCCGAAGAAGCCGACCGCGAGCTCTTCCTCGGCCTCCGGCGCGGAGACCCTGATGTCGTCGGCGGTGATCGGGCTGCGCAGCGCCAGGTCCCAGGCGACCTTGCCGTACGCCTGGACGAAGTAGGGGTAGCCGTCTGCCGCCACGTAGAGGGCGTCGAGGGCGTCCTGGGTGAACTCCACGCCCTCACTCTCCGCCGGGGCGATGAGCGCCAGGTCGGCCGCGTCGCGGTCGAGACGGTCGATCCTGGCATAGCGGAAGAGCCGCTCGGAGTAGCTCTTGCTGGCCGACAGCACGCTGGGGAGGTGCGGCAGCCCCGCGCCCACCACGATCAGCGGGCCGCCGCTCTGGGAGAGCTCGTGACAGGCCGCGCAGAGCGCCGAGACGTCGGGAGCCTGCACATCCTGCATCTCGTCGATGAACAGCGCGATGCCGACGCCCAGATCGGTGGCGACCCCGGCGGCGTCGACGAACAGCTCGGTGAGGTCGATCTCCAGATCCCCGGAGTCGGCGCGCCCCCGCCCCGCGGGCACGTCGATCGCGGGCGACCAGTGCGAGGTGCCCTTGGCCGCGGACGGGTCGCGCATCGCGAACGCCTTGAGCACACCGAGGAACTCCTCGATGCGCTCGGGCGCCCGGTGCCTGGGGGCCAGCTCGCGGACCGCCATGTGCAGGGCGGCGGCCACCGGACGCCGGATCGACTGGTCCGGCCTGGCCTCGATCTTCCCGGTGCCCCACAGCCGCTGCATGGCCATCGATTTGAAGGTGTTGAGCAGGACGGTCTTACCAACGCCGCGCAGCCCGGTGACCACCATGCTGCGCTCGGGGCGCCCTCGGGCCACCCGCTCAAGGACGATCTCGAACTGCTGTAGCTCACGGTCGCGACCGGCGAGCTCTGGGGGGCGCTGTCCGGCACCTGGAGCGTAGGGATTGCGCACGGGGTCCACGCTCTCGGACTTTATGACGGGATATAGCGGTCGGCTTAGATTTCCGTAGAAAGCGCTACGGCGTGTCGCACCGCGCTCCACCGGCACCCGAGGCAACGGAGCGTGTGTCGCGAGCATCGCCATGGCACACCCCTTCACCTGGGAGGACATCAGCCCGAACCCGTGTTCGATCCCGTGCCCCTGACTGTAGCGCGGGTTCGAACACAGGCGCGATACGTTTCGATGAAAAGCCTTCCCAAGGAACCCGAGTTCGCATGCCAAGCAGCTACAAATCCGGGCGTAAGCCACGGGTGGGCCCCGGAGCCGCTCCGGTCCCAGCGAACGAGCGACGGGCCAGGCCCCGCCGGGAGGCGCTCGCCTCTCGTCATCGTCGCCGGTCATGAGCGTTCAGTCCCGCACGGTCAGCCCCATCGAGCGCGCGGTGCCGGCAACGATCTTCTCGGCCTGGTCCAGGTCCGCGGTGTTGAGATCGGGCATCTTGCTCCTGGCGACCTCCCGCAGCTGCGCACGGGTGATCGTGCCCACCGCCTGATGCCCCGGGCGGGGGCTGCCGCCGTCCAGGCCGATCATTCGGCGGATCAGCGAGGCCGTGGTGGGCATCTTGATCGCCAGGTCGAACGAGCGGTCCTCGAACACGGTGACGACGACGGGGACCACGAATCCCCGCCGGTCCTGCGTGGCGGCGTTGTACCGGCGACAGAACTCCATGAGGTTCGGTCCCAGCGGGCCGAGGTCCTTGCCCACGGCGGCGGGGCCGGCCTCGCCGGCCGGGAGGTGGAGCTTGGCGGTCCCGCTGACCTTCTTCTTCGACATGTCCGGCAACCTAAAGTCTCCTGTGACTGGAGACTCAACGGAATAATGACCGTATGAGCTACCCGATCGGACAGCTCGCCGGACTCTCCGGTCTGCCGGTGAAAACGATCCGCTTCCGCTCCGACATCGGGGGCTTCCCGAACGCGGCCGCCCTCGGAGCGGCTACCGCCTATCGTGGCCGGCTGGAACCGGTCAGGGCGCTGTGCGAGATCGGCGTCGACCTGGCGACCGTCAGGTCGCTGCCGAGCGATGCGGGGAGCCGGTGGCCACGGTCAACGGCACCCCCTGGCCGCCGGATTTCGTGATCGCCCACGAGTGGATCGCCGCCGCGATCTCCCGTCACCTCGGGTGATTGATCAATTACAATGAACTGTTGTCCCTTTTGTCCGTTTCGATGGGAGGCAGCACGTGGCAAGATCTAAATTCACGATCCGTACCCGGGCGGCGCTCGCGATGGCCGTCGGCTGCCTGGCGGCCGCCTCCTGCGGCACGGCCACCTCCCAGTCCTCGCCGGCCCAGCCCACGTCGTCCCCGCTGCCGACCTCGGCGGCCCCCGAGCCGACCGCCACGACGACACCGACGACGGCCCCGGAACCCGGCACCGCGACACCGACCCCGACCCCGGCAGGCCCGCCGGAGTTCGCCGCGAAGATCTCCCCTGTCACCCGCCAGCTGCTCAAATACTCCTGGCGGCCGGGCTGCCCGGTCCCGCTCAGCGGCCTGCGGCTGATCACGATGACCTACTGGGGCTTCGACGACAAGCCGCACACCGGCGAGCTGGTGGTGAACAAGAGCGCGGTCGACGACGTCGTCTCGATCTTCCGGCGCCTGTACGACTGGCGCTGGCCGATCAACAAGATGGAAGTCGTCGACGTCTACAAGGGCGACGACTTCGACTCGATCGACGCCAACAACACCTCGGCCTTCAACTGCCGCCCGGCGACGGGGTCGAGTAGCTGGTCCAAGCACGCCTACGGCCTGGCCATCGACATCAACCCGCGCGAGAACCCGTACGTTTCGTCGAACGGCTCGGTGGCGCACAGCAACGCCCGCAAGTTCGCCAAGCGCCCGGTGCGGGCCCCCGGCGTGATCAACCCGGGCGACCGGGTGGTCAAGGCCTTCGGAGCGAAAGGCTGGGAGTGGGGCGGCTACTGGTCAGGCATCAAGGACTACCAGCACTTCAGCAAGGGTGGCGGCTGAGGCCCGTGGTTCGGCGTCTCGCCCCCTGTTCCCGTCACCGTGACCGTCCGGCCGGTGCGAGGACCACTCCGCCGGGTCTCCCCACGCTCGGTGGCCGTGTCGCCGAGCGGGGTGGTCGATTCCACCATCCGTGCGGATCGGACCCCGACGGCGACCCGAGGTGGAAGACCGTCCAGCGACTGCCCTAACCTGGGACGACGAGGGGAGTACTTCCCAAGAGTCGATCCGGTCAGTACGGACGTTTCATAACGTCCCCGGGCGGCCACCCGCACAGTGCGGGTGAAGGAGACCTCGAACGGCCAAGCACGTTCGAGGAGGTTTCATGCCCACTGAGGCATTTCTGTCAGCAGTCAGTCTCGAAACGATCGGTTCGCCACAACTGTGGATCATCACTGTGGCCGCCCTGCTGCTGCTGCTCGCCGTGGACTTCATGCTGACGCGGCGGCCGCACAAGGTACGGATGCGCGAGGCGGTGGGCTGGTCGGCCTTCTACCTGGCACTGCCCCTGGCCTTCGGCGTCTACCTGTGGGGGGTCTTCGGGTCCGGTGTGGCGGTGGAGTTCTTCACCGGCTACGTGGTGGAGAAGTCCCTGTCGGTGGACAACCTGTTCGTGTTCATGCTGCTGCTGTCCGCCTTCGCGGTCCCGGTCGCCCTGGCCCAGCGGGTCCTGCTGTACGGCATCGTCGGGGCGCTGGTACTGCGGGCGATCTTCATCGCCCTGGGGGCGGCCGTCCTGCAGAGCGGTACCTGGGCGTTCCTGCTGTTCGGCGGGATACTGATCGTCACCGCCGTGAAGATCATGAAGGACGCGCTGAGCGGGAAGGAGCAGCAGGTCGACATCTCCTCCATGCGCACGGTCCGGCTGCTACGGCGCTTCATGCCGGTCACCGACGACTATCGCGGTTCCCACCTGGTCGTTCGTGAGGGCGGCCGCCGCGCCCTGACCCCGCTGGCGCTGGCCATCGTGGCCGTCTTCGCCACCGACATCGTCTTCGCCGTCGACTCGGTGCCCGCGGTGTACGGCGTGACCGAGGACCCCTACCTCGTCTTCGCCACCAACGCCTTCGCCCTCCTGGGCCTTCGCGCGCTCTACTTCGTCCTCCTGGGCTTCCTGGCGAAACTGCGGCACCTGAACCACGGACTCGGCATCATCCTGGCCTTCATCGGGATCAAACTCGTCCTGCACTGGGCACACGGCGTCTGGACGTGGCTCCCGGAAATCCCCACTCCGGTCTCGCTGGGGGTCATCATCGCGGTCCTGGCCACCGTCACGGCCACAAGCCTGTACGCCAACCGCCTCGACGCGAAGGTCGCCTCCTCACCCACCGAACGCGGGTAGCCGGGCGAACACGATCGAGCACAACGAAACCGTACGGCGGACATTCCGCTTCCACGAGGCGCGCCGCGGCCTCTCACCCGCGAGCGTTGGCCTGCGACAGGTCGCCGGGAGCGCGGGCGGGAAGGCCGACCCGGTCCGGTGCCGCCGGACCGGGCTGATGCATCATTGGTCCATGGCGGCCAGGGATGGGGACGGTTGGGCCCAGTGTGAGCGCGGGCACCGGCACTGGGGCGTGTACGGGGCGGCCGGGCTGCTCGCCGTCCACCACGACGCCACGGGGAAGCCGCACATCCTGATGCAGAAGCGCTCCCTCTGGAGCCACCACGGCGGCACCTGGGGGCTGCCCGGCGGCGCCCGCGACAGCCACGAGGACACAGTCACGACCGCTCTGCGCGAGGCGTTCGAGGAGGCCGCGCTGGACGGCACCGGCCTGCGGATCCAGGGCGTCTACCTCGACGACCACGGCGGCTGGTCCTTCGAGACAGTGATCACCGAGGCCGCCGAACTGCTGAGGGCGGTTCCCGGCAACAGTGAGAGCGCCGACCTCCGCTGGCTTCCCGCCGAGGAGGTCACCGCCAAAAAACTCCACCCCGGCTTCGCCGAGACCTGGCCGGTGATCGCTCTCGCGCTCGCCCCCTCCCTCGTCGTCCTCGACATCGCCAACGTCGTGGGCGCCCGCGCCGAGCACGGCTGGTGGAGGGACCGCGCCGGTGCGGCGGCCAGGTTGCTCACCGAGGTCGGCACGCACGCCGCCGGTGGCCTGTGGACCGCCCCCGGCCGGCCCCCGACCCTGGCGCGCTGGTTCCCCAGGGTGACCGCGATCGTCGAGGGGGACGCCCGCGGCACCCCTCCGGTGTCCGGCGTCTCCGTGGTCGCCGCGCCGGGAAGCGGGGACGACGCCGTCGTCCAGGCCGTGCGGGACGCCCGCCCTTGGGAGCGCACCCTGGTCGTCACCACCGACCGGGGGCTGCGCGAGCGGGTCACGGAACTCGGCGCCGAGGTCACCGGCCCCCGATGGCTGCTCTCCCAGTTGTGACGTTTCACGTGGAACATCCTCAGGGCTCGGGGGCTGGGGCGGCCTGCGGTTTCAGGTCGCGGGTGGCCCGATGGAACAGCCAGTAGCTCGCCGCGGCGACGACGAGGAAGAGCAGGCGGGTGGGCTGGGGGATGTCCAGAATGAGCAGGCCGTCGCTGAGCGAGTGGAGCAGGGCCGCCGTCATGAAGGCGGCGATGATGGGGATGGTGACGACGGCACGGCCCCTGATCTGCCAGGCCCCGAAGGCCACCGCACACACCAGACCGGTCCAGACGAGGTGGCTGAAGGGGGTGCTGAGACCGCGTATGAGGAGAATCGTGCCCGCGCCGACGGCACCACCGTGGTTGGCGATGCTCTTCCAGGCGTAGGCCATCGACTCCATGATCGTGAATCCGGTCGCGCAGGACAGGCCGAGTGCGACCCCCGCGGCCTTGGTGAGGTGGCGCCCGGTGAGGGCGACCGCGAGAGGTGGGACAAGCTTCGCGGGTTCCTCGATCCAGCCGACCCGCAGGATCGAGGTGCTGTTCTTCTGGGAGATGAAAAGCGAGTCGAAATAACCGCCGAGCAGCAGGGCGACACCTCCGCCGAACAGGAACATCCCCATCAGCGTCATGGCCGGCACGCTGGTGGCGATATGAATACGGTCGTGGATGGCGAGCAGGAGCGCGATGGGCCCGGCCGCGGCCCCGTAGAAGAAGGCTGCGGGCATGACCGCCTGGTTGCCGGCCGCCTGCATCATGGCGATGAGCGAGAAGGACAGAACGATCATGGCGATCCACGCCTTGAACCATCGATGCCGGTAGAAGCGCAAATGGTCTCGCATAATGATTAATTCCCCGATACACCTGCCCCAAATTCGGGCGAATTGTCCATATTTATCTAAATATCGACTCCGCCACAATGACCACACCGACAATCATGAACACCACGGGCACCAGCCAGGCGCCCGACCGCTCCACCAACTCGATGATCTTCCTGTGCGATCCGAGCCAGGAGGCCACCCCGCACCAGACCGCGACAAGCAGTGCGAACACCGCCACCGTGACGGCGCTGGACGCCGGACCGATCGTGCGGAACAGCGGGGTGTAGACGGAGATGTTGTCGGCCCCGTTGGCGACGGTCACCCCCGCGATCGAGAACAGGCCGGAGGCGACCCGTGACGCCTCACCGTCACCGCCCCTTCCTACTCTGACCAGCCCCCACACCCCCATGCCGAACGGCACCAGGCCGAGCAGCCCCACCCAGCGGTCGGGCAGCACCGCGAGCCCGAGGGCCACCACGGCCGAGACGGCCACCAGGGCGGCGATGCCCGTGTACTGACCGGCGACGATCTGCCATGGGCGCGGAACGCCACCCGCCCGGGATGCCAGGAACAGCACGGTCAACAGGACGATGTCGTCCACATTGGTGCCGGCGAAGACAGCGACGGCCGTACCGATCGTTTGAATCACGGGCGCATTATGTCCCCTTCTTCCTAATGTGGACGGCGGCCGTGGTCAGCCGCGAGCTACGGGCATTATGATCACGTTCATCCACTCTTGTCGGCCCTCCGGAGACCGCACGTGGGCTATCCGCCTCCGCCGCAGTACGGCCGACCGCCGCGGGGCGAGACGGGGCGCGGGCTGACCGTATTGGTCGTCCTGGCCCTCGGTATGGTCATCGGGGCCGTCATCACCGTGTTCATGGTGCTCAACCCGCCCTCCTCACCGCCGGTCGCGGCTCCGACGTCCGATGCCGAGCACTCGGAGGCCTCGGTCCGCCAAGCCGCCCAGCCGGCGCTCGACGCGTACAGCAGCGGCTCCTACGGTGATTTCTGGGACCTGTGGACCACCGGGGCGCAGGGGTTGATCACCCGGGAGGAGTACGTGAGGCTGTTCGGCCTCTGCCCGCCACTTGTGGCGAACTCCCCGTTCACCGTCGCCGAGGTCACGATCACCGGCGACACCGCCATAGTCCAGGCCGGCCGGCTCGGCGACACGACGGAGTTCGGCTTTGTCTTCGAGAGCGGCTCGTGGCGGTATGAGCCGTCGCCCGAGGAGCGGTCGGAGTACCAGAAACCGGTCGACCAGATAGCCGAGCAACGGCGGGTCGCGGGATTCTGCGGCACCGTCACCCCCACCTCAGGCCCGTCCGATCCCGCCACCGGCCCCTCCGATCCCGTTCCCGGCTCGTCCGATCCCTCCCTGCCATCAGGTTTCGGTGAATAATGAATTTGGGACCTGCACATATGTGGATACGCTCGGTTGCGTAGAGATACGCGTGGCCCTGGGGATACCTGAGACCGGCGATGTCCCCACCGGGGATGAGACGCGACCTCGGGGTACGGAAAGGCAGGTGACACGGATGACAGTCGGCACGCGACCGGAAATCCCGCTCACACCTGCCATCAAAGTCATGCAGAAGTGCTGCCATAGTCCGCAATTCACAGCTACTGTCGAACTTATGGCCCACTCCATGCCGGCAAGGCACGACGGCACAGGATCGGAAAAACCATCAGCGAATGATCATGATGGCGCCAGACATGAATCGGATTCGGTTCCGCTCTGGCTGGCACATCTTCAGCTTAGAGAAGGACAGAAGACCATCAGCACATCGGCTCCCGAAACCTCTATCACTATAGAGCTGGATAAAGCGGATTATGAGGCACTCTCTCGTAAGGCACGGCTGACCGGAAACCGCGTCGTCGACGTGATCCACACGGCGGTCCAGCGAGAGATCGGCAACAAACCCCATGTGATCACTTTGATGCACCGCTGGAACCTGCACCGAGAAGACCTCGACGTGGCGGCCGAATCCCTCGGGGTCGACCAGATCTCCGAGGCGGAATGGGGCCAGATCGGCATTCGCCCGTTCAGGAGGCGTTGAGCCGTGCTTCCCGGTCGAGTGCTCGACGTGAGCGCACTGGTCGATATCGCGGTGGCGAAGACCGAATACTCCAGAAGCATCGCCGCCATGTGCCTTTTCCGTGGTGGCGGGATATGCGTCCCGGCGACCAGCCTGGCTGTCCTGTCCATCTCCCCGATCTCCACCCAGGTGGAGCTGTTCGAACTCGTCACGACCCCCGGCGTGAAGATCGATGACTTCACACACGGGAAGGTCGGGGACATCGCGGAGATCCTCGACGGATCACGCGACATCACGGCCGGACACGTCATCTGGTGTGCCCGCGCCACCCGATGGCCCATCCTCACGGACCGCGGGGCCGAGCTCGTCCAGTACGACCAGAACCTTGAGATCGATCCGCTGCCGTAGCTCCCCTCCCGCCGCGGAAGCGTCGTCCCGGGCAGACCGCCATAACCATCCGATTGAAACCGATGCCAAATATCATTGCGCGCGCGATCGATTTTCGGAGCCATGGCTTTCACACTGGGAGAGTGACGTTCCAGACGAGGCGCATCAAGCTCGACATTCCCGACGGACCGGAATACGACCAGGTACGCGATATGCACGGTCACTCGGTCACGGTGTTCGCGTCCACGGAGATCAACGGTGAACGCTCCCTGAAAATCGGCAGCCGAACGTTGCGGCTGAGGAAGGTGGGCGTGGACGAGGACGGCGAGGAGCCGATGGACATCTACCGGGCCGAGTCCATTTCGGACCCCTCGTACTGAGGCACCCGCTCGCGCTCGGCCCGTGCGCCCACGTCTCCGTCCGCCGATCACACTCCCGGACCGGCGCGCCCCGTTGCACTACGGGACGCCTGACCTCGGATCCGCGACGGAGGGGCCGGCGATTCGTCCGTGACCCCTACCTGTCCGGCTCGGGTCGGCCGGCTGACGCGAGACCCGGCGAGCTGATCCGCCGGGTCCGCGGAGCCGAACACACCGGCTTCCACGGCTCCCCGCGGCTCGGGCGAAAATCCACGACGACGCGACCGCCTGCCCGGTTCGGGCTGGGCTGGGCTGGGCTGGGCTGGGCTGAGCTGAGCTGAGCTGAGCTGAGCTGAGCTGAGCTGAGCTGAGCTGAGCTGAGCTGAGCTGAGCTGAGCTGAGCTGAGCTGAGCTGGGCTGGGCTGGGCTGGGCTGGAAGATCATCCGTCCCGGACACTTTGGAAATCATCATGTTTTCGGGATTCCGTCCTAATCCTCACCTACTCGGTTGCGCGAATATTCACCGTGCGGTGCTTCCTGAGGGAGTACTTTTCGACAGAGACGTTGCCACAACCACCCGGTACGGCAGGCCGGATATCAAGCCCCAAGCGAGGTAGCGATGCTGTCTTCCTTTGACCCGGAATATGCCCCGGTTGGTGATGTAGGGACCGCGCTGCTCTACGTCGACTCGCTTCTCACCCGTATTCGCGAGGGCATCTCGCAGGCCGACCCCAAGCAGCGAGAGCTGATCGACGAGTTCTTCGGATCCTTCTCCAGCGAAGACGCCAGTGACGTGCTCGACGGCGCCTGCACGCTCGTCTACCTGTACATGGAGTGGCTGCGCCAGGCCCACGAGGAGCAGGACCGTGACGTGGTCGAATCCGTGGTGCCCTACGTCATCGGCAGCATGCGCAAGATGACGATAAGCGTCAGGCCCGAGGCCATCCCCGCCATGGCGGGCATGCTGACCGCCAGCGCCATCGGCCTGAGCCCGACACTCTGGCGCAAGCAGTACGGCCCCTGGATCGAAGCCGAGATGAACGCTCTGGAAGCGACCCTCGTTCTGCTGGCCGACTACATCAATCATCTAACCAACGACGAAACCATGGCAATTCGCATGATCGCCGACATTATGGAATCCATGGAGCAAGCGGACGATGCGGGATAAATCCTTTATATATGGTTCCGCTAAACACGGATCGGCACCGATGGTCATCAAATGACCGTGCCGGGTCCCGTCGGCCAGGGGCACCTTTCTCACGCCCGTTCGTGGCAGGACCCGCAGGTGACCTTTATCCGGGCCGATCCGGACCGTCCAGATGGAGGAAGAGTTCGTGCGCCGACTCGATGCTCGCGCGCAACGCCTGTTCCAGTTCGTCGGCCTCACCCGTGAGATGCCCGATCTCCGGCATGGTCAGGGCATCGGCCCCCGATTCGGCGAGCAGTTCCTCATAGCGAGGCAGCCGTTCCATCAACGCGTCGATCTGGTCACGGGCCCGGTAGGCACGTTCGGCGTCGGCGACATGAGCCGCGTACCGTTCCAGCGTCTCCACCTTCGCGATGACGGCGCCCTCGCTGCCGGCGAGCGCTCGCTCCAGCGGTTTCACAGCGGCTGCCACCTCCCGGGTGACCCCGCCACGCATGAGATCGCGATGTTCCTTCCGGAGGGAGGAGAGCTTGGCCAGCAGGCGCGCGATCTCCCATTCCTGCGGTGGCAGCATGACGGCGTTCCGCGCGACGTCGAGCAATCCCTCGGTGTTGACGCGCGATCGCAGGACGGAGCCGACCGCCGCCCGTGTCCGGGCAAGCAGGTTCCTCGCATCGGTGTCGAAGTCGTCGAAGAGAAGATAGGAATCCCGGTGGCGGTGTGCGAGACCGTACAGTTCCCGCTCCGGAGTAACGCTCTCCTCGACATTCTCCGCGGCCCTGATCGCGGCGAAAAGAAACCACGCGAGCACGATGAACAGCGGGATTACGACCATGGCTCCCCAGCCGAAGGAGAGCGCCACCAAAAGGCCGACCGCGGCGAACATGCCGCCGACGGCCAGAGGGGCCGCGGATTTTTTCCGCGGTTCTTCCGGTGGCCTCCAACCTGCTCGTATGCGTGTCAGCAGCACTGGATTCGCCCGGAGCAGGCCCGCGATCTCCGGGGGCAGACCGGGATCGACCACCACACCGAACCGGTGTCTTCCCGAGCCCTCCAGATCATCACCTCTTTCCGGTGATCATTCTAAGGGAAGTCCCCGTCGTACATGAGTGGACCACTCGAAGAATTCCTGAAGCGGACCGGTGGCCACGAAAAATCAATGGCGATTCGCACCGCGCATACCGCGTCCCGTGACGATCGCGGGTACGTGACAGTGCCCAGGAATCGACGCGACACATGGCACCGGATCCCCGGACATGATCCTTTTAAGGTGACGATCTACGGTCGGCCGCCCTCCGGGACCGCCGCTTCCGTGATCTCGCGCACGGAACTCCGTGCCTGTTCACTCGCGAGGGCGCCGCCCGGTTCCTTCGAGGGCTTCGAGGGTTTCCAGGGCAAGGGCCCAGGGATGGCTCTTTGCTTCCCCACCTCCGGTGGCGGAGCCGAGCAGGACGGGGACACCCTCGGCCCGAAGGCTTTCGACGCTCCGGCGGAACGGCTCGCGGGAGGCGAGGCCGCCGTTGACGGAGGGCAGTACGACCACGGGGATACCGAGCCCGGGGGCTTCGGCGAGGAGGCCGAGGGCGTAGGTGTCGGCGATCCCCTGGGCGAACTTGTTGATCGTGTTGTACGTCGCAGGAGCGACGATGATCGCATCGGCCCTCGGTGGCTTGGGCTCGTCCGGCTTGCGGTACCGGCTGCGGACGGGGCGGCCCGTCTGCTCTTCCAGGGCGGAGACGTCGATGAAGTCCAGCGCGGACGGGGTGGCAACGATCTGGACGGCCCAGCCCGCATCCTGAGCGAGGGCGACGAGACGCCCCACGTCGCCGGCGCCGCCCGCGGCGCACACGATGACATAGAGGACCTTGCCGGACTGGCTCACGCGTCGACTCCCAACCCCGGTTTCTCGTACCAGAAGGTACCGGCCCCGCTAAGGCCGCGCCGCCGGCGGATCAGACGGGCCCTCCGCCGTGCTCGACGGAGCGTAGGCCGCGGCCCAGCGGCCGTTGACCTTGGCCAGCTCGACCTGTTCAAGCCCGGCCGGCCGCATCCGACCGGCGGCGACGAGCTCTTCGACCTTGACACAATTGATCTTTGACCATGAGCTACGGGGCCTGCGCGGTGAGAAGCGCTGGGCCCACCAGCCGTCCGGCACGTTTCTCGAGAAGGACTTGCCATCGATCCAGCCGTAGCACAGGGCGACCTCCAGGGCCTCGGCTCTGGTGACCGAGGGCACCGCCGTACCCTTCTTCGGCATGGCGACCCAGACCTCACGGGCGGTTCGGTGATTCGCCTCCAGCCAGGCGGCGAACTCGTCCGCCGAGGCGAAGCGCAGGTTGTCGTCCGTCATCGTCCCACCAGCTCTCCCGCTTCGACCAGGGCCGCCTGCCCGAAGGCAGGTGACCGTGACACTTCGATGACGCGCCCTAGCAGTCGCAGTTGCAGTTGCAGTTGCAGCAGTCGGAACAACCGGAGCAACAGTCGGAACAGCCCGAGCACCCGTCGCAGCACTGCCCGCAGGCGTCGCAACCGCCTGGGTCACAGCGCTCGCCGCATGATTTGTAGCGGTCCTCGTCCCACGGCGGCCGGTACAGTCCGCAGGTGCAGCAGGCCGCCGACAGGCACAGTAGCGACAGCAGCCCGCCGGGGTCCGGCTTCAGCCGCGGATCCCGTGGGGGCGCCTCGGGACTCTCCTGCTCGGCCTCGCCGAAGATCCGGCCGGTGGCCCGGCCGGTCTCCCTGACCAGCAACGCGTTGACCAGAGGGCGTCGTTCCAGGTCCAGCTCGGCCACCGCCAGGCGCAATCCGTGCACGGCGTCGTCGCAGTGCCGCCGCGCGAGGGCCAGGTCGGTCCCCGAGGCGACGAGCGGGTTGTAGGCCCCCTGGGCACGGTCACGGGCCAGGTCCTCGACGGCGTCCAGCAGGTGTGCCAGGCGGCCGAAGTAGCGCCCGGCCTCCTCCAGCGTCTCCCGGTTGTGCGGCTTGCCGGCCAGTACGGCGGTGTGCCCGAAGGCCGCGGCGACTGCTGCCTCGGTGGGGGCGGTGAGCTGGAGCAGACTCGGGTTCGGCAGGCGTTCCAGCCGGGTCTGCTCCTCGACCGCGACGAGCAGCGGGGCGGGATCGAACCCGAGGGCGGAGGCCGTACCCGATCCGGCGGCCGACCAGCGGGCGGCCACCCGCCCCGCGCCGGCCGCCACCAACCGGCGGGCGTAGACACCGTCGCCGTCCTCGACGTGGTCCTTGACCTTGCCTGCGGCCAGGATCAGTGAGACCGCGGCCGCCAGCCGTACCCCCTCGGCCTCGACGACGTCCGCGCCCTTGAACCCGCGCAGGGCGCAGGCCGCCGCGCGCCGGTGTGGCGAGGAGGCCGGTGCCTGCGCCTCGGTGAGTACGGACACCAGCAGACCGTCGTAGTTGGTCACCAACCGGGAGGCGTGCCCGTGTTCGTCCCTGAGGGCCAGGCAGAGCCCGCACAGGTGCGCCATCCACTCTTTAAACAGCCCACCGCACATCCCGTGCCGGCATGGGCGAACAATCCCAAACATAGGCCCCTTCCCTGAATGTCCATCATCCAGCCTGCCAGCCGCCACTTGTCACATACTTGCAGCGCGGCGGTTGCAGCGATCTCTCATCGAAATACCAGCGGGCCTTCGGACAATGATCTCGTTCACAAACCCGAAGGAACAAGATCATGAGAAGAGCACTGCCCTCCTGCTCACGGCGGCGACCGGGGTGGTCAATGGCCAAGGTTCCGAATGTTCGTGGGCTCGGCTTGTGTCTTGCGATGTCAGGCCTGGTCGTGGCGGGTTGCGGCGGAGCGGAAGACCCGGCCCCGGCCGCCTCGGGTGCCAGGCCCCCGGGTGCCTCGAACTCCCCGGTCACCGACGCCGGAGAGTCCAGCGGACTGCGCGAGACGATGAAAGCGTTGTCAGCTGACGGACCGGCCGCCGAATACCTGGAGTACGGAGAGATGACGCACTGGCGCGAGCTGGGCGTGGTCACCGCGAGCGGGCCGGAGAAGAAGGAGGGACGCTGGTTGCCAGCGATCGGCTTCGGCTTCGGCGCGCTCGGCAGCAGCGCACGACTGCTCCCCGAGAAGACCGGAATCGACGTCTTTGGAGCCGTCCGGGCCGTCTCCTTGGGTAACCCACCGAATACCGCGATCCGTATCGACGGCAAGCAGGACGCAGCGGCCATCCGTACCAAACTGACCGCCCTGGGGGCGAAGCCGCGCACGATCGGTGGACAGCAGGGGCTGACGCTGGCCGCCGACGGCGCGATCGACCCGGACAGCGTGCTGACCAGCGAGCTCGGCCTGCTCAACCGGCTCAACCAGGTGGTGGTGACCGATTCGGTGCTGGTCTCCGGAGCATCGGCCGATCCGGTGGCAAGCGCCCTGGGCGGCAGCCCCTCCCTGGCAGACGACCCCGATCACGCCGCGATCGCCGAGTGTCTGGGCGACGTGGTCGCCGCCGCGGTCACCGCACCGCCTGCACCGACGGCCGTGGCGCTGTACGGCGTGGGCCTGCGCCGCCCCGCGGCCACGACCGACCAGGCGGTCAACGTCGTGTGCGTGCTGCCGCGTGGGACCGGGGTGAAGGAGACCTTCACCGGGAAGTTCACCACGAAGGCCGTGACGCAGTCCGGCGCGCCGCTGTCCGACCTCGTCGAGGACATCGCGCACGACGAGGTCGGCTCCGGGAACGGTGCGATGCTGAGGGCCACACTGAAGATCAAGCAGGACGGGCCGGTGACCCTGGTGCTGAAGATGCTGTCCACGGGCGAGCTGCCCAGGCTGTTCGACCCGTCGGCTCTCCCCGATCCCTTGGATCTCGTGGACGGCTCCCTGAAGTCACCCTCCTGACCTGCTGATTTTCCGATTCGAGGTTCGGGGTCTGGAACGTCGGGCGGGCGCGGAGTGCCGCTCTTGATACTCATGAGGATGATTCGGCAGGGTGTTGGCATGGTCGAGAATGCTTCGGACTGTGTCGAGGTTCGTGTCACCACCAGCAGCCGTGAGGAGGCGGAGCGGATCTGTTCGGCGGTGGTGGGCCGACGGCTGGCCGCCGACTGCCAGATCATCGCTCCGATCGAGTCCGTCTACTGGTGGGAGGGCGAGATTCAGCGCTCCCAGGAGTTGCTCCTGCTGATGAAGACCACCGTGAAGCGGTTCGAGGACCTCGCCCGGCGGGTGCGGGAGCTGCACTCCTACCAGGTGCCGCAGATCGTCGCGGTCCCCCTGACGGTCGGCAACACCGACTACCTCGACTGGATCAGACGGGAGACGTCCCCGGCCTCAGGCGAATAGAGACGGTTCCCATGCCTCGCCGATGACGCCCACCTGAGTGAGGTCCTCTACAAGCTGCGCTCCTGGGTCATGGACATCACCAAAGCAGGTGATAGCGCTCGCCGAAGCAAGGATGCGGGGGGATGATCAGGGGTTTTCTGTTCTCTGGGTGATTCCGCACGCCGGTGGCATACGAAATCACCCAGATCAAGGAAAGCACCTTCCCTCGCTGCGCTTTTCACCACACACGACGCCGCTTGATTCAGATGTCGTACGCCACGTTCGTGGCAGTGACCCGTCTGCGGGAAGCCATACCCAAGGCGGCATCATGGAACGATCGGCATATGAACACGGTGCCGGTTGAGACACGTCGCACACACTTCCGTCGCCTCGGACTGCTTCTCACCACGGCAACCCTGGTCACTTCCTGCGGAACCCCGCCCCCGGCGAAACCCCTACCTCCGGCAAGCCTGGACCTCACGCCTTCTCCCTCGGTCAGCCGCACTTCCGCCTGTCCGAAATCGGGTGCCGTCATCACGACAGGGGAAATCGACGCTGCCATGGGACTTCGAGCGCTCAACATCGTGTTGACCAACTGTGGCACCCGCGCCTACAGGGTGAACGGCTATCCGACCATTCGTGTCCTCGACGGCGATGGAAAGCCACTGGACGTCAAAGTCAGCAGGGGCTCGTCATCCATCGCTCTGATTGATGATTTCGACGCCACCCCCAAACCGGCGACGTTGAAACCAGGCGAAAAGACAGTGGCGGGGCTGGTCTGGAGGAACACGGTGCTGGACTCTCCGGTAGCCCCGGTGAACGGCTCCTACCTGGAGATCACGCCGGCCCCAGGGGAGCGATCACAGATCGTGCCGCAGCACATCGACCTCGGCACCACCGGAAAACTGGGGGTGACCGCCTGGAAATAAGCTGCCGATCTCGCTGCCCCGTGCTTGATTGTCACCGGTCGTTTCCGGGACCGGCCGCCGGCACACGGCCGAGATCACGACTCTTCAGCCGGTAACTGTCCTGATGCCCCCAGAGCGGTCGATCATCGTTGCGGCGACAACGCCACCGCAGCCGAAGGGCTTGTGGCTGGTCACGATCCCCTCAGCCTCGTATGAGGAGCCGATTGCGACCAGCACTGCCCGTAGCAGTCATCGGCCAGCGGGCATTGTCATTCAGGGCCTACTCCGGAGTGGATGGGGACTTAACGTATACGCCCATGCCGTGCACGGTCTCTACGAGTCCCTCGTCCTTGAGGACCTGAACCGCCTCTCCAGTCTCGGTCTTTAGCCTCGTCAACAGTGCTCCTGACGGAAGCGGCACCGAGGGAACGGGCCGAAGAACGGCGTGGCAGGAGGACGAGCCCAGGCTCGAGCGATGACGAAAGGAAGATCATGACGTGGTCCGAGGCAGGAAAGGCGATTGCCGTCGCGCGGATCCGCAAGCGCCTACGGAACGGATCGACCAGCCTCCACCTGTCCAATCTCGGCCTGGAGGCATTGCCCGAGTTACTCGGCGACTTCACTCACCTGACCAAGCTCGACCTGAGTTACAACCGGCTGAGCGTCCTGCCCGAGTCATTGAGAAACCTCACCGCTCTGACCACGCTCAACCTGTCACACCTCCGCCTGGAGAGGTTTCCTGAGTGGCTGGGGGATCTCCCCGCTCTCGCCACACTCAGCCTGCGCGGTAACCAGACGGCCGTCCTGCCCGAGTCATTGAGGAATCTCCCCACACTGACCACGCTCGATCTGTCCTGGCGCGCAATGGAGGCGTTGCCTGAATGGCTGCGACAACCAGCTGGCCGCTTTACCGGAATCGTTGGGAAACCTCACCGCCCTCACCGAACTCGACCTGCGCCACAACCGGCTGACCGCCCTGCCCGAGTCACTGGGGAACCTCACCGCCCTCACCGAACTCGACCTGCGCCGCAACCAGCTAGCGGCCCTCCCCGAATGCCTGGGGGATCCGACAACCAGCTGGCCGCTTTACCGGAATCGTTGGGAAACCTCACCGCCCTCACCGAACTCGACCTGCGCCACAACCGGCTGACCGCCCTGCCCGAGTCGTTGGGAAACCTCACGGCCCTGCGCCGGCTCGATCTGCGCGACAACAAGCTGGCTGCTTTACCCGAGTCGCTGGTGCGTCTCACCGCCCTCACCAGACTCGACCTGGCCAACAACGAGCTGACCGCCCTACCCGAGTCGTTGGGGAACCTCGCCGGTCTGACCGAGCTCGACCTGGGAGGTAACCGACTGGCTGCGCTGCCGGAGTCATTGGGAGATCTCGGTGCCCTGCTCTGGTTCAACCTGGGTCGCAACCAGTTGACCGCCCTGCCCGAGTCATTAGGCGATCTCACCGCCCTGACCACACTCTGGTTGAGCGTCAATGAGCTGACCGCCCTGCCCGAGTCGTTGGGAAACCTCACGGCCCTGCTCTGGCTCAACCTGGGTTACAACCAGTTGACCGCTCTACCGGAGTCATTGCGAAATCTCACCGCCTTGAACGGACTCGACCTGAGCGGCAACCAGTTCACCGTCCTTCCCGAATGGCTAGGGAGCCTTCCCGCCCTCTCTAAGCTCGACCTGCGTGCTAACCGGCTGACCGGCCTGCCCGAATGGCAGGGGAGATTCACCGTCTGCACCAACTGAGAGTCCGACGACGGCTAACCGATCGCGGTCTCGCACGTTCCGCGTGCTCTAGCTGTAACGTCGCCGCTCGGAGCCATCGGCATCGACTCCGGGGAAACACTCCGCCCAGGTCAACACCTCCGGCCTCTGGCGATGCACTCGGTCAGATCCATTCAGCCCGGTTCGTGCCCGGCTCCGAGCGGACCTCATGCAAACTATCCGACCATCTGGATTTGCAATCTCAATATGTATTTGCGGGTTTCCGCGCCATACTCTTGCCCTGGTCATTACGTATAATGTCTATGCAGTTGAAAGGGCATCAAGATGAAAGCCCGCACCTGGTGGTGTCTGGCGGCGGCGACCGTCTTCCTGCCGACCATGTTCGCCTCCAACTGCGGATGGGTCAGCGAATCCACCGGCCACTGCGGGCAAGACATGTTCGACCGAAGCGGTATAGGCCTACCACATCTTGCTATGATCCTGAACGTCAAGATCATATGGCTGCTAAAGATGCTTTTTACGGTGGACGCCTTCATATTGGTGTTCGCGATTCTGCCGATCCTGGTCGGTCTGGCGGCAGCGGTGAGAAATCACTGGAGTGGGCGGATCAGTCTTCTGATAGCCGGAATAATCGCAACCCTGGGGACGGTCAACGTTTTGTGTACGGCTCTCTCCAACTGGGTTTTCGCATCCGGCGAGATCTCCGTCATCTTCGGCGAACGTGACGACCCTCTCACCCAGGGCCCGTGGTCCCCACCTTCTTCCGTCTGGCTGGGCCTCGCCTACCTTCTCGGCGCCATTCTCCTGGTCATCGCGTTCAGACATGGACGGTCGGAGCCCCCACCGGCAGGAGAACTAAAGGACAAACCAGCCTCAGAGCCATCAAGTGCGACAAACGAGGCACCCAACATGTCATCCCGCTGACATCGTGATCGATCGCTCGGCGGACTCCTCGCGCCTCAGGGGCAGGTCGGCCACCATGATCGACGACGCCCACCGCGACGCTCTGGAAACTCTCCTAGAACAACCGTGGACGCCCCGGCGCTGCCATGTTTCCCACCGCCGAACCTCCTCCAGCGGTTCGTGCTCGGCGGGACAGCCTTGATCCGGCTCTTCCGGCGGCGGTCACGAACCGACGAGGGTCAACGGCGCCTACCGCCTCCGCCGAACAGGTCACCGATGAAGTCGCCGATTCGGCGTAGAACACTGCGCTCCCGGCCGGAGTCGGAGGTCTTGCCCTGGCTCTGCCAGCGATACTGACCGCGTCGGCCCTCATCGCTCTCACACCTGCGGCGGTCGACGAGCCGGTGGGTGCCGTCAGCCTGACGCGAGCTCGTGTCCACGCACCGAGCGGTCGACCGGTTGTCGCCACCGGCTAGGGGCTTGTTCAAAAAGGTGACCCCCACCAGGGCGATCAGGACAACGATCACGGCTGTGACGAGTATCGCGGGGATCCGGCGGCAGCCTTGCGGCTCCTCATGTGGCGGATCATCCGTGGGGTCGGAAAGCCTTCTGGGCACATACGACTCGTGCTCCGAATCGGTCATGTCTCTTCCTGTCACGCGGACGCGGATCGGGGACCGCACGGCCAACGACAGTCCTTCCAGCACCTGTGACATCCAGCCTGAGGCCGACGGCTTGCAGCCCACTTGGACATCGATGCAGAAGCGGGATGGGCACTCGACGGCCGGTGAAGGTGCCGAACAGCCGCGGGGTGAACCCGTCCGGCTTCGGGAGGTGACGCGATCGCTGAAGGTTCCACGCTGCGGGGACCTGCGGTCATGCCCCACGCCATCGATGATTCGATACAGATCGTTCCGCGTATGTCCCGCATCGGTCTCGTCTGTACGATCCCGGATGTGAGCGCCGTATGAAGTATGTCGACCTCGATGCGACGATGACTCTGCCCGGCGGTGTCATCGACGGCGTCATCGACCCGACCGAGTACCTGAAGCGGCTTCCCGAACTCGCCGACGCGCTGCCGGCAGGTGCTCGGGCGTTCGCGGCCGATCCCCACCACTACGACTTCCATGGTCCGCGGTGCGTGAAAGACCTCGTCCTGGAGCGGATCTCGTTCGGCGAGGTCGACGAGGAGACCTCTGTGGAGATCGCCTTCAAGCACAGCTGCTGGAAGCACGAAGAGGACCTGCTCATCCGCTACGAGGGCGTTTCGAGCTTCACACTCGACATAGCCGTGCCGTCCCAGGGCGGGCCGCGCAGCGTGGTGATCCTTGACGAGATCCTTCCGCGTCCTGATGGGTGCAGCCATGAGATCGCATTCCGGCCCGGAACCGTCATGGTGCTCTGCCGGGATCTGGTCGCCACGTGGGTGGAGTCCGATTGTGCTGAGAAGTCTCCCGGCGGCTGAGGATATGTACCTGGCGGATCCACGGGCCGACGGTTTTCAAGATCTACTCCGTTGACGGCGAGCCGGCCGCTCTCCCTCAGCCGGAAGATCTCACTGTTGCCCCACCGGGCTCCTGGGGGGTGACGTTCCGCCTGTCGGGCTCAGCGAGGGCCTTGCGAGAGCGCGAGCTTCCGGAGGAAGACGGCATTGGACGATGACGTGCGCAGACCGTCGAGCACCCCGGTGAGCGCCGGCTCACGATCCAGGCCTGCGAGCACCTGCCGGAGCTTCCAGATGATCTCTCGCTCGTCGTCGGCGAGGAGCAGTTCCTCCCGCCGTGTACTGGAGGATGCCACGTCCACCGCGGGGAACAGACGCTGCTGGGCGAGAGTCCGGTCAAGCCGCAGTTCCATGTTGCCAGTGCTCTTGAACTCCTCGAAGAGGTAGTCGTCCATCCGCGAGCCTGTCTCGACGAGCGCGGTCGCCAGAATGGAGAGCGAGCCGCCCTCCTCGATCGCGCGGGCCGCGCCGAAGAGCCGTTTCGGCTGGTGGATGGCGTACGCGTCGATTCCACCCGTCAGCGTCTTGCCGCCTTTCGGGGCGATGACGTTGTACGCCCTGCCGAGCCGGGTCAGGGAGTCCAGGAGGACGACGACGTTCCTGCCTTGCTCGACGAGCCGTTTGGCCCGCTCGATCGCGAGTTCGGCGAGCACCGTATGGTCGCGTTCGGGCTGGTCGAACGTCGAGGCGATCACCTCTCCGCGCACCTGCCGGCGGAAGTCGGTGACCTCCTCGGGGCGCTCGCCCACGAGCACCACCATGAGGTGGACCGTGGGATGGTTCGCCGCGATGGCGTCGGCGATCGCCTTGAGTGCCATGGTCTTCCCGGCCTTCGGTGGCGCGGCGATCAGGCCGCGCTGTCCCAGACCGACCGGGGTGATGAGGTCGATCAGGCGGGTGATCGGCGATGCCGTCTCCAGTAGCAGGCGTCGGTGGGGGTGGACGGGCGTCATGTCGGCGAAGTGCGGCCGTGCCACGCCCGGTTCCGCGCCGTCGATCGACAGCACCTCGACCGGCTTGCCGGATGGCTTCAGTGCCGCTGTGATCAGATCGCCCGGACGCAGGTCGAGCGCCTTCACCTGTGCGGCGGGCAGGCAGAGGTCGTCCTCGCCGGGGAGGTAACCGCCCGTCCTGAGGTAGGTCCTCCCGTCGCGGACGTCGAGCAAACCGGTCATCTCCCGTTCTTTGGCGGGCGGGCGGGTGCTGTTCCGAGCCATCGGAACGGTGGTCGTGGCACTCCTTTGCGAAGGCCTGTCGGTGGTGATGGTCATGGGCGTGTCCTTAAGAGCGGAGATGTGCACCGGTTCGGCCCGATGGCGGGCATGGTGCGATGAAGTCCCGGCAGACGGCGCGCGATGCATGCGCACAGAGAAGGCGTGTGCTGACGCCGAACGGGAAGTGACACCCGCAGCGGCGGGCGAAAACGGAATACCGGCGCTCAGCGGCGGTGAGAGAAGGGCTCTGAATCGAAGAGGGGATCAGATTGACCACATCGATGAGCCGATTTCACGATAACACCATCCCGGGGTCCGAACGCAACCCCGGATCCGGCTCCGTGGCCAACCGCGCCGTTAGGGTTGCCCGTTGATCAAAGGAGCGAAGATCGTGTATGGCATCGACTGAGTTTCGTATCGGCGGGGAGTTGAGGGTACGGCGGCTCGGGTTCGGGGCCATGAAGTTGCCAACCGAGCCGGGCCCCGCCCGTGAGACCTCCCTCGCGGTCGCCCGGCGGGCCGTCGACCTGGGCGTCACGCTGATCGACACCGCCCATCTGTACGGCGGAGGAGCCAACGAGGAACTCCTCGCCGGGGCTCTGCACCCCTACCCGGACGGCCTGCTCATCACCACCAAGGTCGGCGTCGCACGAACGGGCCCCGCGGGCGAGTGGAAGCTCGACGGGCGGCCGGACATCCTGCGCGACCAGGTCGACCAGGCCCTGCGCCGACTCCGCGTCGAACGCATCGAGCTGCTCCAACTGCACCGTATCGACCCGGAGACGCCCCTCTCCGACCAGCTCGGCACACTGCGGGACCTCCAGACCGAAGGCAAGCTCGGCCGGATCGGACTGTCCGAGGTCACCGTCGCCGAACTCGACCAGGCACAGGAGATCATCGACGTCGCGAGCGTGCAGAACCGCTACAACATCCTGGACCGCGAACACGAGCCCGTGCTCGCGGCCTGCGAGGCGGCAGGGATCGCGTTCCTCCCATGGCGGCCTGTCGCGGCAGGAGCGTCGGGGGCGAAGACCGAGATCGCCGCCGTGGCGGCCGAACTCGGCGCCACCCCCACGCAAGTCGCGCTCGCCTGGCTCCTCGGCCACTCGTCGGTCATTCTGCCGATCCCGGGCACCGCCCGGATGGACCACCTGGAGGAGAACCTCGCTGCGGTTCGGCTCCACCTGCCCCAGGCCCACCGCGACCGCCTGGACCGGCTGCCCGATCCGGCATAGGGCGCTGCCTTCGCCTGCGGGCGCCCGGTCGGCGGCGTTCGGCCGAGACCCGCTCAACGATCAACGGCGTCTCGTCTGGACATAAGCCCTGTTCAGGAACCACTTCGGGTGCTCGACGGAGGGCCGGGAACGGAATCCCGGACCGTCGGTCGCCCCTGACCAGGTGCGAGGATCAGCCGTCGCCAGACGATCGTCAGGCTCGGCATACACCTGCGAACGTACCGGTACGTGGTGAAGGTGCAGCAGTAGGCGTTCTCCCAGGACGAGCGGGCCATCCGGTCGCTGCAGGGCGTGCTGGGGCCGAATCTGCGCGGAGTGGGTGTCGTTCGACACGGTCACGCTCTTGAAGAGCCGGTCGGCCAGCGGTGTCGAACGTGATGCCGGGGTGAAGAAGCTGATCCGCGGCCGCTGACGCTGTTCTGACCCGCCTCAGCGGCCGTGGAGGAAGTGACGGGCCGGGACGAACAGCTCGTGCCCGCTCGTGAAGCGTATCCGTACCCCTGCGTCCGTCCACTCGGTCCCGGCGATCTCCTTTCCGGGGTCGATGAGAGACGTGTGGATGGTCACCCCGTGGCCGTATCCGAATCCGGGGTCACGGCCGACCACCACGAGGTGCGACGGTTCCCCGAGCAGTGGGGCTTTGCGGAGCAGACCCAGGTGGTGCACCGAGTCGTCCTCGTACGTCACGGTGGCGGGCTGCTCGCTCCGGTACACGACCTCGGTTCTGGGCCACTGACCGACGACCGTGATAGCGACACCGGCGACGAGCCCAGCCAAAAGCAGGGCGAAGGTCTTGAACATGCCCATCATGATCTACCACTTGGCCTGAGCTCGTGCGGCGGCGGCACACCGCGCTCGGCCACGCGGACCGACAGAGCGGGGATGACGGCGTCGTCCAGGAACAGGGCGGCGGACGGCAGGCCCGCCGCCCCGGTGGTGGCCTGTATTTTTCGTGATTCCAGCGACAGGAGGCCGGACCGGGAGCGGGCGGCCGGCACGGCCTGCCTGTTCCTCCTGATCCGCTGGGGCACGCCGGGTGCCGCTGTGGAGCGACGTCCCGCCCAGCCTGATGACGGCGCTGGGCTCAGAACGTGATGAATCCGTACAGCGCGAGATGGTTCGACTTCGTACTGTTCACCGTGTGATCGATGCTCGACGGCTGCACGGCGCCCTTGACGAACAGATAGTCGATCTTTCGGGAGCCGGAGGTCGCTTTGGCGCCATAACCGGTCATGCCGAAGCCGCTGAGCGTCGTGGGGGCGATCTTCACACGATTCGCGTCGATCCCGATCACGCGGATCGTCGAGGCGTTCATCAGGCTCGCGGCGTCCGCGCCGACATGGATGCCGGAGTTCGCGATCCCGGTGGAGCCCGCGCCCGCGCAGGCATTGGCTCCGTTCTGCTCCGGGAGGTGCATGGTCGCGGCGAAGACCGTCGTCCCCGTTTCCTTGATCCTGAACCTCGCCGCGATGGCGCTCGTACGCTTCCACTTGTACGCGTTGGTGGCGCCGTTGTCGTTGTTCGGCGGCTTGTACAGCGTGCACCCGGACCCGCCCGCGTACGATGTTCCGGGCTTCAGCCAGCCCGCGCTCCAGTATTTCGCGAGGTCGCCCGCGGCCAGGCTCAGCGTCCTGGTGTTGTAGACGATCCCGTTGGTCTGTTTCTTCTTCAGGTCACCGGTCGCCTGCTGGCTGCAGTTGTGCGAGCTGCCCCACGGCTCGGGGTCGTTCCAGGCCACGATCGCCTTGTAGGTGCCGGCCGGATATCCGAACTTGGCCGAGAGTTGGTCGGCGTAGGCCGTGGCCTGCCCGGTGCCGCGTACCTGTTGCACGATCAGCAGGTCGGGGGCCTGTACACCTGAGGTGCCCGTCCGGCCGTTGTCGTCGACCAGCATCGACGTCAGGTGGTCCGTGCCCGAAATGCGGGTGCACGAGCCGTCGGCGTTGTTCCGCACCAGGTTCTCGATGTTGTTGTTGTAGACCCGCAAGACTCGATCCGCCGCTGCGGTGGGCGTTTCGCGCGCCTGCGCGATGGAGGGGGTGGTCGCGGTGAGCGCTGCGGCTGCCACGAGGACCAATGCGCCGCGCGATCGATAATGGAGGGACATTCCCGCAGAGTAGCGATTACCTATGGGCGGGGGTCCCTCAAGGACGCCGTACCGGAACCGCGCCCAGAGGCTGGGCCGGCGGTCAGCGATTGATCGGCGGTGGCTGGTCAGCAGCCGCCGCAGGCGGTGCGCCGTGGCCTCGGTGATGTATTCGGCGAGCGGTCCAGACCATATACGACACGTTTTATTTACTCGGAGTAATGGTATGCATACTCTCGGTAGATCACTGAGGTCATCGAGAGGATCATCGTGAAGCGAATCGCCCTCGTCCCCGTCATCTCCGCCGCCATGGTCGCGGTCATGGGCAGTGCCGCCTACGCCTCGCAGTATGTGGCCTACGAAGGGCCGGGCTTCACCGGCCGGTCGGTGGTCATCGACCGGTGCGGCCCGTCCAACATCCCCTTCCACGGGTCGTACAAGTGGTACGGCGACGGCCAGAGCGGCCGGATGTACAACCAGCCCAACACGCAGGGGGTGACGCACTTCGAGCTGCCGTCCAACCGCAACGCGGAGCAGAGGACGCCCGTCGGCTGGAAGAGCATCTTCATCGTGTGCTGACACCAGGGAGGCGGACGGGCCGGCGCCCGTCCGTCTCCCGGTCACGCGCTCACCGAGAGGACGTTTGGCCTTCTCTTGTGAGATAAACGATCAGCGGCGAATCACCTGGTCAGACGCCGTTTTCGATGCTCAGCGGAGAACGTGGGATTCGAACCCACGAGACCGGCCACCCGGCCCGGCGGTTTTAAGGAGGGCTACGTTCTGAGTCTTGCTCCTCATCGAGGATGGCCGTCTTTCGTGTCTTGAGGTCTACTCCGTTGGTCGGCAACTCGACTTCGCCGAGGACCTGCGGCAGGGGGAGCAGCATGTGGTCGGCCTGGCGGCCGTGCCAGGCGAGGATCCGGGTATCGCTCGCGAGCGGGACGCTGCCGGGCGACATCCGGATCCCGGTCAAGCGACTGGAGAGCCACCACCTCGGTCATCACCGTACGATCCGATGCAGCGATGCCGCCCGGTCGGCCGGTCCCGCTGATGAGGTTCATGCGGGTTCTTCCAGTTTGCAGGCGATGCTTTCCAGGGCGGAGAGGTCCGCGGGTGAGAGCCGGTCGATGACGTGGCGGCGGACCGACTCCAGGTGGGTGGGGGCGGCGTCCCCGAGCGTTCCCAGGCCGCGTTCGGTGAGGACGAGGTAGCAGCCTCGGCCGTCGTCCGGATCGGGCTCGCGCCGTACGAGACCTCGGGCCTCCATACGGGTGGCGTGCCGGGACAGGCGGCTGCGTGACCAGCCCATCTTGGCGGCCTGCTCGCGCAGCGTGCTGGTGTGGCCGGGACGCTCGGAGAGTGTGCTGAGCACTTCGTAGTCGGGCTCGGACAGGCCGATCGCGGCCAGGTCATGCGCGGTGCGTGACTGGACCGCGATCATCATGCGGCGCAGGGCGCGCCAGGCTCGTTCCTCGTCCGCGTCGAGCCAGCGCACCGTAACGGAGGGCCGTTTCGTTGACATGTAAACAAGCTATCAGTTACGTTCGTTTCCATGTCAACGAAAACTGCGCGTGTCCTCGTCCTGATGTGCAGCACCCGTCCCGGCGCCCGCGGCCCGGCGGTGGGAGAGTGGCTGATCGAGACAGTCGCGCCACGCGCCGCGGAACTCGGCGTGGAACTCGTGCCGGTGGCCCTTGGTGACCTCGGCCTGCCGTTCCTCGACGAGGAGGACCCGCCGGCATCCGGTGTCTACCGGCACGAGCACACCAAGCGGTGGAGCACGATGGTGGACGCGGCGGACGGCTTCATCGCGGTCACCCCCGAGTACAACTACGGCATGCCGGCGACCTTCAAGAACGCCCTCGACTACCTGGGTCGCGAATGGGCGTGGAAGCCGATGGGGTTCGTCAGTTACGGCAACACCTCGGCGGGCACCCGGTCGGTCCAGCACGCCAAGCAGGTGGTGACCACGCTGCGACTGGTGCCGCTGGGCGCCACGGTCGCCCTGCGCATCGGCGACACGATGGAGAACGGGCGACTCCGCCCGGATGCCGACCGCGACGCGACCGCCACCGGGGTCCTGGACGAACTCGTCCGGGTCGCCCATGCCCTCCGCCCGATGCGCGAGCAGAGCCGGTCTCGGCCGGGGCCGCTGCCGGGGTCGTATGTGAGAGCGCTGACCCCCGACGACGCCCCGGAGGTCCTGGTGCTCCAGCGCTGCTGCTGGCTGGAGGAGGCGCTGGCCAACGACACCCTGGCCATCCCCGCTCTGGGGGAGTCGCTGGAACAGGTACGCGAATGGCTGACCACCTGGCACACCACAGGCCTGTGGCGGGATGGCCGGCTCCTGGGCATGGTGCGGGCGCGCAACGTGGACGGTGACTGGCAGGTGGGCCGACTCTGCGTCGTCCCCGATCTGCGAGGCCAGGGCGTGGGGCGCTGGCTGCTGCGCGGGGCCGAAGCCGCGACCGAGGCCGGCTGCCGCCGCATCGTGCTGTTCACCGGCGCCGAGAGTCAACGCAACATCCGCCTCTACCACGCCCAGGGCTACCGGACGGAGTCGTTCGACGGCGCGACTGCCTTCCTCACCAAGCCAGTGGCTGCTTGAATCACTCTGCTTGTATCTCCGAGTTCGGCCACACCAACCGGCGTTGGTCGCCTTCTCGTCGCCGGGGAAATCTTACAGTTCGGATGCTTGCGTAAGCGGCGACCCCTCGTCACCGGCCGAAGACAGGCGCTCGGCGAGCACACCTTTATGGGTCTTTTGGTTCCGGAATTGAACCGCGTATGCTGCGGAACATGCCGAGATTTCACCAGTTACTGTTCAGATACCGGGCACCTGCCCATCCTCCCCTCGACCTTGGCGCGAGTATTTGGGAGGGTGCCATGGTTAAGGTATCGCATACGTGGGTGATAGCTGGCAGCGGCCGTGATTTTGTGGTAAACGGCCTGGGCATAGCGGACCTGGCGAACGACATGGGGATGACCGTGCTGGAGACGGAGAATGGACCTCTGGATACCTTTCAAATCGGTTCGGAGGTCTATCACCGCCTCTCCAGGGAGGATCAGCGGGAAACCGGAAAGAAGTGGAAACTGGTCGACAGTGCCTACCCCCATTGGAGGCATGGCCTTCGCAAGGCTATTACGGCGGTTCAGCAGGTTGCGCGGGTGAGAGCCTTCGCGATGGAAAGGCTAGACGGGGAAAACCTTCGTCGCTACACCCTTGTAGTGCGTCTGTCCGGGAACGAGAAGGATCTGGTGCTTGCCGATTTCTACCGATATCTCCATTTTTTCGGGGTCAGCCAGGTGATTTATGACATCTGGCTCACCGAGGACAATCGTATACGGCGCATCCGTTCGTACTCCGTTACGTACCGGAGTTGGCGTGAACCTGGGAAAGTCGCCTCGTTCACGAGCGAATATTGGGACTTCGGCATCCCGGCCGCCCTCACTCCGCCGTCACCGGACGACATCATGCCCGGCCCATAAAGGGCTGATCCTAACGAGATTTGACGGTAGGTCGAGTGCGTCGCGATACCATTCTCAGCATGCCGCGAGCTGGTGACCTACAGACGAGAAATCCATTCTTGACCTAAGCCTTCTACCGTGGAATGGATGATACGGGGGCCAAACCCGCGCTGTTAGCTTGGGAAGTCTCTATCACGATTGGTCGCTGACCTGCGGGGGAGCGGAGCGAGTTACCGTGATTCCCCGTGAGTCCCCCTTGATCACTCTCCTGACGGGCACGCAACGGGTACGCGAGGGCATGGGAGCGTCTGCACCTTCGCCGCCCTGATGTGCGGTGGGCCAGGGTTGAGGAACGAAACTCCGGACCGTCGATCGCCCCCAGCCCCGTCCGAAGAGCAACCATCTCAGGCGATCGTAAGGGTGGTACTGGATACAACGTTGATCCCGTCTGCCCTCGACCCGCCTGAAGGGGAAGCAGACCATAGAGTTGACCCGCACTACAGAGGTTGAAATGTTGAGGGTCCCGCGGCGTGATTGCGTGACTGCGACCGAGCTGGTGAGTCTGCCCGTGGGATGCGATATCCAGATGATGGTGGTCTGACCCCGGAGACGCGCGCCAAGCGGGAACGGGTCCGCTTGCAGGCCTGTCCCGACCTGCTTGATGCCTTCGTGGCTCACACATATTCCGCGCGCCCCCCATCTGATCTATGGTGATCGTCGTCAATTGGAGGTCACCCGTGAACAGGCTCGGCCGACGAGGCTTCGTGTTCGTATCTCTCATGATGGGCGCGGTTGTTTCGCAACCGATCAACACCGCCGCAGCCTATCGAGAGTCCTCTACAGTACATGTCGAGGTATCAACGAGAATCGCGAAGCCGCCTGCCCCGACTCTCCCGAAAAAGCTGTCGGAGCCGATCCGGTATGCCTACTCGCCCTGTGGTGACTTCGGGAAGACGTGTGGCGTGTGGCACGTGGTTACCACCTCCGGTAAGCAGTGGACAGTCCGTGACGCGCTACCGGACGAAGACCTGGGCAAGATCGCTGTGTCACCGGATGGCGTCCGGCTCGCTTACGTGCTCGCCAAGAGCGAACGCCTCGTGATCCGCGACCTTAAGCGAGGGACGGTCCGTGTCGTTCCAACCCCGAAGAGTTGGGAAGGGTCGGAGATGTCTTTCGGGTTCTCCCGCAACAGTCGGTGGTTGGCAGTCGACTCGATAGGCGGCCACCCCAAGTCGCGTGCCATCCGATATGACGTGAAAACCGCCAAGGTTCTCACTCTCCCACGGGCGTGTTGTGTCATCGGCATCTCTGATGTAGGCACGACCTTCGTGGCCGTTCACAAGGACTCCGCCAAGACAACGGAGGCGAGCGCTGTGCGTCCGGGGAGGACGTCAAAGGTCTGTTTTCCGATTCTCCCCTACCTGATGCTGTCGAAGACTCACGTCTCTCCCGACGGCCACCTGCTTGCATTCGATGGCGAGAAGTATGGCGTGCCATCCCGCACCGTTGGCACCTTGGATGCGAAGACCGGCCAGATCGTTAGCCGTGTCACCCCCGATATCGACGGTCTACGGGAGATCGAAAGCTTTGTCTACTGGTACGACACCAGCAGGGTGCTCATTCATATCGAGACAAAGAGGTATGAACCCCAGCTCTACTTGGTCGATGTCCATACCGGCCGTGCGGAGCGAGTGTTGTTGCCCGAGGAGGCGTTCGATCTCCACTCCGTGATCGTGAGCTCACATGTCGAGGTCGCCGAGTGAGGCTCCGGCGACGAGAGCGAAACAAGGTCGGTCAAGCTTGGCATCAGTACTGCTTCGGTCGCTCCCGTGCCGGATCGGACAGGGGATGGAGCTCCGGCTTATCGCCTGGTTGGCTGCAGTCTCATTCAATCGGGTGAGAGTGAGCTCTGCGGGCGCGTCATTCACAGAGACTTGTCGGCGCTTGTGGGTGGAGGCTGACGATGTACTTCCTCTGAGAAGGCACCTTCCCTCAGCAGGTCTCACCCCTGGCGGCCCGGCCGTACGACCTGCGGCACGCGGCGGTGTCCCTCTGGCTGAATGCCGGGGTGGCGGCTCCCGACGTGGCCGAGCGGGCGGGACACGGGGTTGATGTACGGCTCCGGGTCTACGCCAAGTGCATCGACGGGGGTACGGAGATCGCCAACCGGCGGATCGAGGATGCATTAGCGGCGTGAGCGGAGACACGAAGGGACCCCAAGCAGTACTGGGGTCCCTTCTGCGGCCCTGTTCGGTGTCGGCAGGGCTCAAGCCACTCGGCGACTCATGATGAGGTCCGCGATGATACGAACCGGCAAGCACAACGTCTGACCATGTGTCCGAAACAGGGCATCACGGGAGCTGAAATACCCCAGATCGGACAGGACGTGGCCGGACAGATCGCAAGATGAGCAGGTCACGCCGTCCCAGTCCACGGCGGTATGGGCCACCGCGTCGAAGAGCGTCTCACCACCGGTATTGGTGAACCCGCCTCCCTTCTGCAACGTACTCAGATCACCGTAGAGCTCGGAGACGGTCACCCACTGGTCGCCGAGCAGGAACTCCGGCCAGGCGAGCACTATCTGATGCGGGATCAACGCCCGCAGCCGGGGAAATCGCGGATGCCAGAAACGCCCGTCCACCAGTAGTCCTCTGACCCGGCTGGCGATTCCACCGGCCCGCCCCACCGCTTCCAGAACCGCCAGCCGCTGGCTGCATGATCCGCGTTCCAAGAGAAGCGTCCTGGAGACCGGCTGCGTGTCGTTCATGGCATACACCGGACGCACCCGTGTGGCGATAAGCCGGTGAGCGGTGACCAGAAGACCCCGGTCCGTCCCGGTGTTCTCATGCCGGGCTTCGCTCGCCAACCTCAATACCCGAGGATGCTTCCAGTCCAGGATGGGCGTCGCTGCCAGCTCGCTCTCACCCGTTCCCTGGTGGACGGCAGCAACGCGACGACACCGTAAGGGCGAGAGGACCGGCTCCATTTCGTGATCGTATATGTGGCTCACGATGCATCAAGTGGAGCCTGCGAAGTGTGCCGGCTTCCTCCGCCGTTCGCCACTTCACTGCTTTGCACAGCTTGCAGGTACAGGCCGTGGCCAGGTTGGCAGGGTGCGCCCAGACGTGAGCCTGATTCCGGGGTTGGCGGTGTTCGCTGAACAGGACATCGAGGGCAGCCACCTGGGGAAACGCGACCAACATCATTCCGCGTATATTCCGCGAACACCGACTCAGGGCCGCTCAGAGCGGCATACGGCTGCACACCCTGGAAACGATCAACGGCGCCTGGTCCGAGGGAAGTCCCTGGTCAGACGCCGTTTGTGATGCTCAGCGGAGAGCGTGGGATTCGAACCCACGAGACCGGTCACCCGGCCTAGCGGTTTTCAAGACCGCCGCCATCGTCCACTAGGCGAGCTCTCCTGGTGACACGTCCCAAGAACGTGTCAGATTGCACACTAGTCTCTCATTGGCCCGGGCGTGCCCGAGACCCGGCAGGCGCTGAACAACAAAGCGGAACATCAGCCTGCCGGGGGGGCGGGTCAGGGTTGGGGGCCGGCGAAACCGTCGCCGACCGAGGCGGCCAGGCGGAGGTAGGACTCGCGGGTGGCGGGCTGGAGCCTCTCCAGGTCGATCTCCGCGCCCTCCTCCAGATGCGTGTCGTAGGGGACCCGGATGACCGCGCGGCAGCGGGCCGCGAAGTGGGCTTCCAGGCGGTCGAGATCGACGGTCGACTTCGACCTCGGGCGGACGCTGCACAGCACCACGGTGGCGGAGCGGACCAGTTCCTCGTAGTGGTGGGCCTCCAGCCAGTCCAGGGTCGCCGAGGCGGCGCGGGCGCCGTCCACGGAGGGGGAGCTGACCAGGACGAGCTGGTCGGCCAGGCCGAGCACGCCGGACATCGCCGAGTGGAGCAGGCCGGTGCCGCAGTCGGTGATGCAGATCGAGTAGAAGTTCTCCAGGACCTGGGCGACCGACTGGTAGTCGGACGCGCTGAAGGCCTCGGACACCGACGGGTCACGGTCGGAGGCGAGGATCTCCAGGCGCGAGGGGGCCTGCGAGGTGAAGGCCCTGATGTCGACGTACCTCTTGATCTGCTGGCGTTCGTTGAGCAGGTCGCGAACCGTCGCGGAGGTTTCGAGCTCGACCTTGTCCGACAGGGTGCCCCGGTCGGGGTTGGCGTCGACCGCGATGACCCGGTCTCCGCGTACCTGGGCGAGGGTGGCGCCGAGGCCGACCGTGGTGGTGGTCTTGCCTACGCCACCCTTGAGGCTGAGCACGGCGACGCGGTGGTGGCCGGTCGCCACCGGGGTGCGTGCACGGCCGACCAGCTCGCGACGGCGGCGGACCTCGGGGGACTCGCCCGGCTTGATCAGTCCTGCGGACGCCTTGTAGACCAGCTTCCGCCAGCCCCCGGCGGGCGCGTTACGACGTCCACGAAGCAGCGACTCCGGATCCAGGCTGTCGGCCGACGGCCGGGGGACCGTGCCCGGAGGGTGCTGCCTGGCCGGCGTGCCGAAGGCGGCCGCCGGAGCCGTCTGACGACGGCGTGCCTGGTACGGCTCCCGCACCGGTTCGGCCGTGTCTCTGCCGGGTGCGAAGGGGTTCTCCCGTTCCATCCGCTCCTGGGCCGAGGCGGCCTCCCATCCTGAGGCGGCACCACGTTCCTGGGGCGACCCGCTCTCCCTGCCGGACGCGAAGAAGTTCTCCCGTTCCATGCGCTCCTGACCGGAGGAGGAATCCGAGAAGGCGGAGTAAGCGGAAGGGGAGGAACGTTCCGATGACGGTGACGCGGCCGGCTCCGGCCTGTCGGTGCCGAAGGACTCGGGGGCCTGGAACGGCTCGGGCTCGCGGGAGGGCGGCGAGGCTGGGGCCGGAGCGGGTCCGAAGCGCTCGGTCGACTCCTTAGCCGCCGATGTCGCCGCCGATGTCGCCGCCGGTGTCGCCGCGGTTTCGCCACCGGTGGGGAACCTGTCGGTTTCCACGGAACCGAAGGTGAAGCGGTCGGCGGCGGGAGCGGACAGATCACCGCCGGTCTCGGCCGCCGGCCGGTCGGTCCCGGTGCTCTCCACGGAGAAGTCTCCGCTGCCGAAGGAGAAGGCCGTGCCGCCCGGGGCGGACTGCGCGCGGTCCTGACCGCTGCCGAAGCCACCGCCGAACGAGAACCGGCCGGGGTCGGTGCCGCCGAACTCGTCGCTGCCGAAGGTGAACCGCTGGGTGTCCGAGGAGGCCGGCGTGGCCGGCTCAGGGTCGGCGGTCCCGGCGGACGAGGTGGACGAAGGGGCGGGCTCGGAGGACTCCGCCTGGCGCTGGGGTTGCTCGAACAGGCCGCGGGCCGGCTCGTGCGCGGGCGCCGCGAACGGGGTGCGGATGTGCGGCTCGGTGAAGTCCCCCGGAGTGCTGTCGCCGGGCTCCTGGCGCGGCAGGGGCTTGAGCGGCGCGAGAAAGCCGTCGTTGTCCTGCTTGCCGGATGTCGGGGCGGGCACGGTGAAGGAGCTCACCGTGTCGGAGGCCTCCATCCAATCGGCCGCGTCGGCGTCCTCGACCGGCGGTTCGGCCGCCGGCGAGCTCGGGGCCGGGTGGGCCGAGTCGACGGCCGCGCGGAACAGCGGCGAGGACGCCGTGTCGGGCTCGGCCGGGACCAGACTCCAGGGGTCCTTCGGGTACGGCGAGACGACGGTGTCGTCCACCGTGGTGGCCTTCACCGCCAGGGCCGGCGCCTCCTCCTGCTCTTTGATGGCGTCAAGCCACGCGAGCTGTTCCTCGAGAGATTCCTCACGATCGTGTCTTGCCACCGTGTTCCCCCTCGGGATGGGCATAAAAGGGCAGCAAACACATAGCAGGTTAACGCCCTGTGTTCCTGTCAACGCGAGCAACCACCAAGTTGGCTTGGCGGATACCTTTGCTCACATGCGCGCCATCGTGATCGATAAACCAGGCGGACCGGAAGTTCTGACGTGGCGGGAGGTTCCCGACCCGTTGCCTGATCGCGGCGAAATCATCATCGATGTGGCGGCCTCCGCGGTCAACAGGGCCGACGCGCTGCAGCGGCAGGGTTTCTACAATCCGCCCGCCGGCGCCTCTCCCTACCCGGGACTCGAGTGTTCCGGCACGGTCGCCGAGGTGGGGCCGGACGTCGTGGGATTCGCGCCGGGTGACCGGGTGTGCGCGCTGCTCAGCGGCGGCGGGTACGCGGAGAAGGTCGCCGTGCCCTGGCAGCAGGTCATGCGGGTGCCCGACGGCGTCGACCTCGTCGAGGCGGCCGGGCTGCCCGAGGTGGCCTGCACCGTCTGGTCCAACGTCTTCATGACCGCGCGCCTGCGGAAGGGCGAGACCCTTCTCGTACACGGCGGCGCCAGCGGAATCGGCACGATGGCCATCCAGCTGGCGAAGGCGTTCGGCTCGCGGGTGGTCGTCACCGCCGGGTCGCCCGAGAAGATCGCCCGCTGTCTGGAGCTGGGCGCCGACGAGGGGATCGACTACCGGCGGGAGGACTTCTCGGAGAAGGTCAAGGCCGATGTGATCCTCGACATCATGGGGGGCAAGTACCTGCCGGGGAACGTCAGGGCTCTGCGGACCGGCGGGCGGCTGGTCGTGATCGGCCTGCAGGGCGGCGCGAAGGGCGAGTTGGACCTGGGAGCCCTGCTGGCGAAGCGGGCCTCGGTGCACGGCACCACCCTGCGCGCCCGGCCCGTCGACGAGAAGGGGGTCATCGTCCGCGGAGTCGTGGAGAACGTCTGGCCCCTGGTCGACGCCGGGGCGATCCGGCCCGTGGTGCACGCCCGGGTGCCGCTGAGCGACGCGGCCCAGGCTCACCGGATCCTGGAGTCCGGAGAACACACCGGGAAAATCCTGCTAGTAGGTTGAAGCTATGAACGCTGAGGAGAGCACTCCGCACATCGTTGTCGTGGGTCCCCAGGGCTCTCAGGAAGACGAGGCCCCCGAGGGACGGTCGGTCGCCGACCTGGTCGAGCAACCCGCCAAGGTGATGCGTATCGGCAGCATGATCCGTCAGCTCCTGGAGGAGGTCCGGGCGGCTCCGCTGGACGAGGCCAGCCGCAAACGGCTCAAGGATATCCACCAGAGCTCCATCAAGGAGCTGGAGGACGGTCTGGCGCCGGAACTGGTCGAAGAGCTGGAACGGCTGTCACTGCCGTTCACCGAGGACGTCAACGGCGCCCCGCCGAGCGAGGCGGAGCTCCGAGTCGCCCACGCGCAGTTGGTCGGCTGGCTTGAGGGGTTGTTCCACGGCATACAGACCACGCTCTTCGCCCAGCAGATGGCGGCCCGCGCCCAGCTGGAGAACATGCGCAGGGCCCTGCCCGGCGGCATCTCCCTCCAGCAGCAACAGCAGGAGGGGCACGGCGCCAACCCCGGCCCCTACCTGTAGGACCGTCAGGGGCTGTAGAGCCGTTCGAGGACTCCGGCGACCCCGTCGTCGTTGTTGGCCGCGGTCACGTGATCGACCGCGGCCAGCACCTCCGGGTGGGCGTTGGCGACGGCGTACGAGGTGCCTGCCCAGCGGAGCATCGGAAGATCGTTGGGCATGTCACCGAAGGCGATCACTTCGTGCGGCCCGATGTCGCGCGTCATGGCGAGATGGGCCAGCGCGGAGGCCTTCGTGACGCCGTGCGCGCTCATCTCGATCAGTGCCCGGCCGCTGGAGTGGGTGGGGGTGACCAGATCGCCGACCAGCCCGCAGACCGCCGCCTGGAGAATGTCGGGATCCATCGTGGGGTGGAGTGCCAGCAGTTTGGCGCAGGGCCGCGAGATGAGCGTGGTCGTCCCCACCCGGAGTCCGGCGACCGCCCTGCTGTCCCATCCGCCGAGACGGAAGTCCGATTCGTGAGCGAATCCACCCTCGTATTCCACTGAGAAGGCGAGGTCGGGAACCTTTTCCCTGAGTCGTCTCACCACCTCTTCAAGCACGTCCGGGTGGATGAGGTGGGATTTGACGATCTGCTCGGTGTGCAGGTCGTAGACGAGGGCTCCGTTGGCGCATATGGCCAGCCCGCGATGGCGCACGGCTCCCGCGACCGTGTGCATCCAACGGGGCGGTCTGCCGGTCACGAAGACCAGCGCCGCCCCGGCGTTCTCCACAAGCGCAAAAGCGGCGGCTGTACGGGGGGAGACGGTGCCGTCCGAACGCAGAGCGGTGCCGTCGAGGTCGGTGGCGACCAGCCTGGGGCTTCGCATAACAAGTCCCAGTCTGCACTGTGATGGCCTAGGTGTCGGCCCCAGCATCCCATCCCAGGAATCTTCCTGATGGCGGGAACACGCATGCGCCGGATAGTGTTAGATGTGATGGCGTTGTATTAGCTGAATCCCGTTGTGAAAACCAGTTTGACTGAGCCACCCCGGGGCCCGCTGTACGACACATGGGGTTCATGAGGTGTGAATCCCAAAGTTTCAAATCCTGAGGGAGAGCTTTAATGGCTCAGGGAACCGTCAAGTGGTTCAACGCTGAAAAGGGCTTCGGCTTCATCGCACCGGATGGCGGTGCACCGGACGTGTTCGTGCACTTCTCCGAAATCCAGGGCAACGGCTACCGTAGCCTCGAAGACGGCCAGCGGGTCGAGTTCGAGATCACCCAGGGCCAGAAGGGCCCGCAGGCCTCGCAGGTCCGCGCCGTCTGACGCATAGACCTCTTGGTTGAACCTGTTTGACCGGAAGGCGGGGTTCGCTCCTGGCGAACCCCGCCTTCCGCATTTTCCGGACCTCCCACGACACCCGGCCGGCCATCCGCGAGGCCGCCTGGCCATCGCCCTCGCCGGCGGCCGACAGGTGAGAGCCTCACCGGTGGACAGGCCCTGAGAGCCGCCAGCCGGGACGCCGGCGGAAGACCGGACTGATCGCCAGGACCCACAGGACCAGGCTCCTGTTCACGTTGGCCGGTCTGGAGAGCCGATCGGCGACGGTGTAGCGGTCCCGATCCGCCTGCCCGCCGCTGAGAGCGACCGTGAGGACTTCGGCCAGGGCGATGGCGTTGGAGTCCTGATATCCATTCCGCGCCCTCCTGCGAGCCTGTGTAGGCGCGCGGCGTCACCGACGAGGGTGCCTCCGAGCGAGGGGCACGACCGGGTCACGAACGCCGCCGTACCCGAACCTGGCCGCGTCGTGGCGGGTCTATCCGTCCATGAAGCATCCGCACGGCCCCGTCCTCGCCTGGTTCGGACATCCGGCGACGGTTGTCGCCACCTTCGTGCTGCTGGTCAACGACCATCTCCTCAAGGCCCTGTGGCCCGGCCCCGTCACCGGCAAGCTGAGTGACGTCGCGGGCCTGCTCGTCGCGCCGCCCGTGCTCGCCCTCGCTTTCCTTCCCGCCCTCGCTCTCACCCGGGCAGGCCCCTTCTCCTCCGCTCTGGCCAGGCTCACCGCCCCTGTCGCGATCGTCGCCACCGGTGTCGGCTTCACCCTGGTCAAGACCACCGAGGAGGGCGCGGAACTCGCCTCCCGGGCGTGGACGCTGGTGGCGGGCCCCTCGCGGGTCCTGGCCGACCCGACCGACCTGGTGGTCCTGCCCGCGCTGGGCGTCGCCTGGCTGGTCTGGCGCGGCTGCCGGTCCGACCAGACGGTACGGCGTGCCCGCGCGCTGGTCGTCGTCCCGTTCGCCCTCGTCGGGGTGACCGCCACTTCGGCCGCCCCGCCCCCGCCCACGGCACTGTCGGTCTCGGCCGACGGCGAATCGATCACCGTCTTCACCCGCTTCGGCCCGTCGTCTGCCGTCGTCTCGCGAGACGGCGGCCGGACGTGGAGTATGCGGCCCGATCCCGTTCAGGCGCCCGCGACACCGCCCGTCCCGCCCTTACCCGCCACCCGTGCCTGCCTGCCGGACGACCCGAGGCACTGCTACCGCGTCTCCCCACCGCGGCTGGGCGTCGACGAGACCCGGGACGGCGGGACGAGCTGGAAAACGGTGTGGGGGGTCACCGAGGGACGCGAGGACGCTCTGCGCCGGAGCAACGATCACCCCTACACACCGCCGTGGCAGGGTTCCACCGCCATCGCGGTGCAGCGTGTGCCCGACGGCCACGTGGTGGTGGTGGCCAACGGCACCGATGGCATCGCAGTACGCGGCCCTTGGGGAGCCTGGCGGCGGCACGGCTTCTCGGCCGGCGGCTTCTACTCCGACGCGGCGGTCCCGCTCGACGCGCTGAACATCGATCTGAGAGTGGAGCACCGCATCGGCCTCTTCACCGGCCTGCTCGCCTTCATGGTCGGCATGACCGCCGCCCGCCGCCGCGAACCACAGGACAGCGGCCTCGCGGCGACCGCGTACGTCCTCGCCGCGCTCGGATTCCTCTTTGTCCAACCGTCGGAGAGCCTCATCAGCCCCTTGTTCTTCCTGTTCGGCAGTGCCTGCGGCCTTACCGCGGCGGCCCTCATGGCCACCGCCGCGATCAAGGCACGCGTACCGGCCTGGACCTGGACCACACTGTCGGCCATCACCGTCTGCACGTCGGCCATCATCTGGACGATCTTCTCCGGCTGGCTGTCCGGCACCCCGGACGACTACTCGACGGCGAGGCTCCTCGCCTGGTTCGCGGGCTGCTCCGGGGTTGGTACATCGGTCCTGATCGGCTGGACGGCCGCGAGGAACGCGGAGAGGCGTCGGGCGGCATGAACGCGTGAAGGCCCCGGCCATGGCACGGGTTCCGGTGACCGTCGCACCGTCCGGCTCGGCGGGTGCGGCGAACTCCGGGATCCGGCGGGCCTGTCGGGGCCTTCGCGTGCGGCTACCTGACGGGTTCGAGTACGTCGAGGCCGACGTACGGGCGCAGGGCCTTGGGCAGTACGACGGAGCCGTCGGCCTGCTGGTGGTTCTCCAGGATCGCGACGATCCAGCGGGTGGTGGCCAGCGTGCCGTTCAGGGTGGCCACGTGCTGGGGTTTGCCACCGGACTCGCGGAAACGCACCCCGAGGCGACGGGCCTGGAAGTCGGTGCAGTTGGAGGTCGAGGTGAGCTCGCGGTAGCGCCCCTGGCTCGGCACCCACGCCTCGCAGTCGAACTTCCGGGCGGCCGAGGTACCCAGGTCTCCGGCCGCGGTGTCGATCACCCGGTAGGGCAGCTCGACCTTGGCCAGCATCTCCTTCTCCCAGTCGAGCAGGCGCAGGTGCTCGGCGTGCGCCTCCTCCGGCCGGACATAGGAGAACATCTCCACCTTGTCGAACTGGTGGACCCGGATGACGCCCCGGGTGTCCTTGCCGTACGAGCCGGCCTCGCGGCGGAAGCACGAGGACCATCCCGCGTAGCGGTACGGCAGCGCGGAGCCGTCCAGGATCTCGTCGCCGTGGTAGGCCGCCATCGGCACCTCGCTCGTGCCGACCAGGAACAGGTCGTCGTCGGGCAGGTGGTAGACCTCGCTGGCGTGGGCGCCGAGGAAACCGGTGCCCTTCATCGACTCCGGCTTGACCAGCACGGGCGTGATCATCGGGACGAAGCCCGCCTCGATCGCCTGCTGCATGGCCATGTTGAGCAGCCCGAGCTGAAGCCGCGCGCCGACGCCCCGCAGGAAGAAGAACCGCGAGCCCGACACCTTCGCGCCGCGCTCCATGTCGATGGCGCCGAGCAACTCGCCGAGCTCCAGGTGGTCTCTGGGCTCGAAGTCGAAGGACGGCTTCTCGCCGATCTCCTCCAGGACGACGTAGTCGTCCTCACCGCCCTCCGGAGCGCCCTCCTCCACCAGGTTGGGCACCGTGTAGATCAGCTCATCGAGCTCGGCGGCGAGCTTCTCCGCCTCGGCCTCGGCCGACTTGACCTGCGAGGAGAGGTCCTTGGCCCGCTCCAGCAGGCTCGCCTTCTCCTCCCCCGAGGCGCGGGAGACCGACTTGCCGACGGTCTTCTGCTCGGCGCGGAGCGTCTCGAAACGGCTCAGCGCGCCACGTCGGCGCTCATCAAGGTCGAGCAGCGTGTCGACGACAGAGTCGTCCTCACCGCGGGCACGCTGCGACGCCCGTAGCCGGTCCGGATCCTCACGAAGGGTACGCAGGTCAATCACAGTCACAGGCTACCGAGGTACGGCTCGCGTCCGCGCCCGGTTTGCTCCGTACCGGCCGACGATCAGCTCTGGCCGGTACGGATCCTGTCGAGCCAGGCGACGGCCTCGGCGAAGTCGTCGTTGTTCGTACCGCGCTTGATCTGCGGCGCGAAGGCGTCGGCGCGCGGGTAGCTGCCCAGGAAGCGCACCTTGGCGGAGATCCGGTGCAGACCGGAGATCGCCTCGCCGACCCGGGCGTCGGCGACGTGGCCCTCGAAGTCGAAGTGGAAGAAATAGCGGCCGATACCGTCACCGGTGGGCCGCGACTCGATGCGGGACAGGTTGACGCCGCGGACGGAGAACTCGGTCAGCATCTCCAGCAGCGCGCCCGGGTGGTCGTCGGCCAGGAAGACCACCAGGGAGGTTCGGTCGGCACCGGTCGGCTCGGGCAGCGGGCTGGGACGTGTCACCCGGACGAACCTGGTCACGGTGTCGGTGCGGTCGCCGATCCCGGTCGCGAGCTGGACGAGGCCGTAGTGCTCACCGGCGATGCGCGCGGCGATGGCCGCGTCGTACGGCGAGCCGGGGATCGCGACCTCCTGCGCTGCCGCCGCCGTCGACGGGGCGGCGACCACCACGGCGTCGGGCAGCTCGCGGGCGGTGAAGTTGCGGCACTGGGTGATGGCCGCCGGGTGGGTGAAGACCCTCTTGATGTGTCCCATCTCGGTGCCGGGGCGCACCAGGAGCGAGAACTCGACGGGGAGCAGCAGTTCCGCGGTGATGAGCAGCGGCTCACCCTGGGCGAGCTCGTCAAGGGTCGTGGTGATGGCGCCTTCGAGCGAGTTCTCCAGCGGGACGACCGCTCCGTCCGCCTCGCCACTCCGGACCGCTTCAAGCGCCGCGGTGATGTTCGGGCTCGGCAGACGCTCGGCCTTCGGCGCCAGGATACGCAGGGCCTCTTCGGTGAAGGTTCCCTCCGGTCCCAGGTAAGCGAATTTCGGCATGACCTCAGGTTATCCGGCGGCTGTCGAAAAATGCGCCCAAGATCGCACCTTCGGACCGCTTGGTCCTCTCCACGACCGCCCGAGATCGCTCCGCATTAAGCCACTTCACTTCACAAGTCACATCAAACTTGGTCATTTCACACCACGGGTCACTCCGTATCAGCGGAGTGCCTGGAATGTCGCTCTCCGTCTGGGCAGCCAAACCCCCAGCAGCCAGACCAGGAAAAGCGCGCCCAGCCCGAACCCGTTCTGCACGATCTTGCCAAGAACGGGGCTGAGCACCGGGATCTCCGCCGCCTTGATCGTCACTCCCCACCAGGGGATCGGCAGCACGTAGTAGAGCCAGACCCCGGCGGCCACCCGGACCCTGACCGGGTCGCGCCCGTCGCCGGCCAGCGCCCCGAGCACCACGACCACCCAGGCCAGGTGGTGGATCCAGGCGACCGGGGAGAGCAGCACCGCCATCAGCCCGACCAGGGCGACCCCGGCCACCGGGTGCCCGTCGAGCAGCGCCCTGCGGGCGTGGCGGAAGCCGTACCAGGCGACCACCGCGACCAGTGCCACCCAGAGCAGTCTGGTCAGCGCGTCGGGCAGGTAGAGCCGGATGAGCATGCCGCGCATCGACTGGTTGGTGGTCGCGGCGTTGGCACCGAGCCGCTCGGGGTCGAGCAGCGCGCGAAACCAGAAGTCGGCGGCGTCCGCCGGGATCACCAGGAACGGCAGCAGGGTCAGCAGTGCGGCGGTGAGCGCGGCGACGAGGAAGGTGTCGCGTTGGTCCCGCCTCGCCCCGGGGCCGAAACCGGTGATGAGGAGGTAGATCAGGAAGACGCCGGGGGTGAGCTTGACCGCGGTGGCCAGGCCGATCAGCATGCCGCGCGGCCACACCGGGCGTCTGGCCACGCAGTCGGCCAGGCAGAGCGCGACGAGCAGGATGTCCACCTGGCCGAAGCGGACCTGGTCCCTGATCGGCATCAGATAGGTGCACGCGATCATCAGGACGGCGAACAGCAGCGGCGCCCACAGCCGGTCCATCGCGCGCGGTCTCTCCAGACCGCCCGCCCGGCCCGGCCCACTCGGCGGGACCGGCGTCGCGCCCCGGATGCCCGTCCCGTTGAGCGAGGCACGGAAGGAGAACCCGACGGTGACCGCCAGGGTCAGGAAGATCAGTGCCGTCCACGCCCACTGCGCCGCCGGCCATGACACCGCCGCCAGCGGGGTGGCCAGCAGGGCGGCCACCGGCGGGTAGGTGAAGGGCAGCAACTGCGGCGCCGGGGTGACGAACCCGTAGACGGACCGGCCCTCCAGCACCGCCTCCCCGCCGGTACGGTACACATCCAGGTCGACCAGGCGCTGGTCGTCCACGTTGCCCAGCCAGTAGAGCACCAGCGGGGCCGCCGCCGCGGCGACCAGCAGCAGCGCGGGCAGCCACGGTAGCCACCTCGACCATGTCGGCCACGTCCACGTGCGTCGTCCGGCCGTGGTCACCTCGCCAGTCCTCACGAGCAGGCAGGCTACCGTGGGGCCGGGGAAACGGCCGCCCGACGGATACGGACAGGGGAACGGATGGCTTCGACACCGCGCGGTCGCGGGCTCGCACGCCCGGCCGCCACCGGGACGCCCGGTACCGCGACGCGGCCCAGACGCCCCCTGCCCACCGGGACCCCGCCCGCCGAAGTCGTCATCCGGTACGGAAGACGCGGCTCGGTAAAGAAAACGGGGTTCTCCAGGACCGTGCTGATCACCATGTCGCTGCTGCTGGCCGCGGTCTGCGGGCTCCTGGGAGCCTTTGACGCCGGTACGGCGAGCGCCTCGGTGGCGAGGGTGCCTCCCGAGCGGGTCGTGGTCATCGGGGTACCGGGGCTGGAGTGGAGTGACCTGGACCCGGAGCGGACCCCGAACCTGTGGAGGCTCGCGGGCGAGGGCGGGTCCGCCTCCATGTCCACCCGGGCGGTCCCACCGCCGGATCGGGGGATCACCTGCCCGGTGGCGGGCTGGCTGACGGTCTCCGCGGGCCAGCGGGCGGGTGCCCCGGGCGCGGGCTGCGCGCTGCCGCGCACGCCGGAGGCGACCTCCGGCGGCGGGGCGAGCGTGCCCGGCTGGGACGAGCTGTCCGCTTTCAACGCCACCACCGCCTACCGGCCGGTCCTCGGGCAGCTGGGCCGGCTCGCGGTCGGAGCGGGCCTGAAGGTCGCCGCCGTCGGGCCGGGGGCCGCGCTCGCCGCCGCCGACACATCAGGAAAAATCGCGAAATACGCGGCGAACATCGAAGAACTCGGCGAGCTGTCCCCGTACGGGCTGATCGTGGTGGAGGCCGACGACCTGGCCAGGGCCTGGATCGGCGGCGGCCTCACCCCGGACGGCGTCCCGGCCTCGATGACCGCTCAGGTCAGGCGGGAGGCCGTGGCCAGAGCCGACCGCGTGGTGGGCACGGTCCTCGACCGCCTGCCCCCGCCACGCGCGGCCGCCGCCGCCCCGGCGACGTCCTCCACGCCGACCTCCGAAACCACGCGGGCTCCCGAAACCACGCAGGTCCCCGAGGCCACACCGGCTCCGGAAGCCGGGAAGACACCCGGCAGCACTCCACCCGCCACGACGGACGGCGGGACCACGGTCCTGCTCGGCGGCCTGGCCGACACCTCGATCGCGCCGCACCTGCACGTGGCGATCGCCCGGGGCCCGTCTCCCGCTGGTGAGCCGTACCCGCGCGGCTACCTCACCGCCGCCTCCACCCGCCAGGACGGCCTGGTCGCCAACACCGACCTGACCGCCACCGCGATCGACCTGCTGGGCCTGCGGGCCCCGAACGGGGTCGTCGGCCGCGCCTGGCAGGGCCAGGAGCCGAGCGGGGAGCCGGTCGCGGCGACCGTGCGGAAGCTGGCGGACGACGACCTGGCGAGCCAGGTACTGCGCGAGGTACGCGGGCCGTTCTTCGCGGTGTTCGTGGCGGTGCAGATCCTGTTCTACCTGCTGGCCGCCGTCGCGATCCGGCGGGGCTGGGGCGGCTCCCGGGCCCTGACCGCCGTCCAGGTCGTCGCCGTGGTCAGCGGGGCGATCGCGGTCTCCACCTTCCTGGCGCAACTCGTCCCCTGGTGGAGCCTGCCCGCCCCGATGGCCGCGGTGATCGTGACGATCCTCGGATTCGCCTGCGTGATCACGGGGGTGGCGTTCGCCGGGCCATGGCGGACGCACCCGCTGGGCCCGTTGACCGTGGTCGCCGCCATCACCTCGACGGCGCTGCTGGCCGACGTGATGACCGGCTCGGTGCTCCAGGTGAACGCGGTCACCGGCTACGAGCCGGTGACCGGCGGGCGCTTCTACGGGTTCGGCAACATCGCCTTCGCCGTCTACTCCGCCGGTACGATCCTGGCCCTGGCCGGGACGGCCCAGTGGCTGATCTCACGCGGCCGGCGCCGGCTCGCGCTCACGGTGTGCGTGGCGTACGGGGGGCTGGCGGTGTTCGCCGACGGCTGGCCCACCTGGGGCGCCGACTTCGGCGGGGTCCCGGCGTTCCTGGTGGGGGTCGCCGTCTTCGTGATCCTGCTGGCCGGTGGGCGGGTCTCACCGGTCAAGCTGGGGCTGGCCGGTCTGGCGGGTGTCCTGCTGATCGGCACCATCGCGGTCGCCGACTGGCGCAGACCCGCCGACCAGCGCACCCACCTGGGCGCCTTCGTCCAGCAGGTGCTGGACGGGGAGGCATGGACCGTCATCGGCCGCAAGTTCGGCGCGATGATCGGGGTCACGGTCGGCAACTGGTCACTGTCCCTGCTCACGCTGGTCGCGCTGGCGTTCCTGTTCCTGGTGCTCGACCGCCCCTCACGATGGGGTGCCTCGGCCCTGGGCCGGGCCTACGCGCTCTCGCCCGCGCTGCGCGCCGGGCTGATCGGCGCGCTGGCCTGCGCGCTGATCGGCTTCCTGATGAACGACTCGGGCATCGCGATCCCGGCGATGGCGCTCACGGTCGCGGTTCCGCTGACGCTCGCCGCCTCCGTGCGCGCCCTGGCGCTCTCGCCGCCCAGCACGCCAGGACGATCGTCAACGCCAGCAGCGTCCACGGCACCACCCGCTCCCTGAGCAGGGTCTTCATCCAGAGCAGGTCCTCGGGTCGCAGCGCCTCCCTGGCCGGTAGGTAGCCCAGCGACAGCACGGCGACCCTGGCGACCATGAAGCCCTCCAGCGCGGGCCAGGACGCCATGGCCAGCAGCGCGAAGGCCAGCCCGTCGTACCAGGGCAGCGCGTACGGCGCGGCGAACAGCCAGGCGACCACCATCGCCGCGGCGACCGCGGGCGCGGTGTCGCCGGACGCGGTTCCCGCGGGCAGTGCCCGCAGCAGCAGCCAGGCCAGGCAGACCATCAGCAGCAGGGAGCCGATCTGGATCCAGGCCGAGTACGCGCCCGGCCCGAAGAGCGACTGGAGCCCCACCTTGACGAGCTGCCAGGGCGTGGCGAGGGAGACCTTCCTGCTGGCGGCGCTCACCTGGTCGAGCACGTGCGGCCCGGCGACGGCGTAGATCGCCACCACGGTGGCCGTCGCGGTCCCCGCCACCACGGCGAGCCTGCCCGGCGAGCGGCGCAGCTCCCACGCCGGGCCGAGGGCGACGAGCCCGGCGTTGAGCTTGACCCCGATGCCCACCCCGAGCAGCAGCCCGGAGGCGGCCCCGCGAACCGTGAGCGCGGCGACCATGCAGGCGATGGCGAGGGTGTCGATGTGCATCCCCGCGCCCAGGTGGTAGATCATCAGCGGGTTGGCCGCCCAGAGCAGCGCCGCTCGCCCGCGCAGTTCCTCGTCCCCCCTGGCGAAACGGTGCAGCAGCAGCGCCGTACCGATGAACGCCACGGCGTTGGCCGCGGCCATCACGAAGACCGTCAGCCGGACCGAGTCGCCGCCCACCAGGCTCGCCAGTGCCTGTACGGCGGTGGCGACCGGGCCGTAGACGCTGGTCACCCCGGCCCACTCCTCCACCGCGCCGGTGACCGGATCGTGGGGCAGCAGGGCGGGGGTGATCGCGTAGGGGTCCTGGCCGAGCGTGACCAGCCGGCCGTACGCGGCGTAGTTGAGATGGTCGGCCGAGCCCGAGGGCGGCAGGAAGGCGAGCAGCCCCGCGGTGGCGCAGCCCGCGATGAGCAACCATCGCGCCTCCGGCCTCCACCGGGACCTGAGCGCGGCGGTGAGCCCGAGCCCGCCCAGGACGATCGCGGCGGCGCCCATGGCGATGACCAGATGGGCGCTCACCGGCACGTCCAGCGAGTACGGCGGCTGCCAGGACGGTCCGGGCAGTCTCGGGACCATGGCGGAGGGCCCCAGCAACCCGATCAGGATGGTGACCGCCGCCGAGAGCCCCATGGCCCCGAACGCGGCGATGTCGAGCCGCCGCGGCATGCCGCCGACGGGGCTCCGCCTCTTGTCGCCGACCGACGCCTCCAAGCTCACCCGCAGATTCCAGCACATCCCACCGGTGCCCGGTGCGGCGGCGGCAGGCCGGACGGCGTCGCGAGGAGCGGGGGACGACCTGCTTCCGGCGGTCCGTACCGTCCCCGCATTCCGCGCGTGACCTCGGCCGACCTGCGGCGACTACCCGCACCGCCGTCTCTCACACAGCCCCTGACCTGCAAATACATCGAACATGCGGAGACCTCGGAACCCGTGACGAGCCGTTCGGCCGGGTGAACGTTCCCGGGCCTAGCGGCGGACCAGGAGGGCGCGGGCGACGTCGCGGAACTGCTTGGCCCGATGGAGCTGGGCCCGCCAGTCGGTGCCGGTGGCCCGGTGGGCCATCTCCACCTGGACCTCGCGTACCCGAAAGCCCTTTCTGAGCAGATCGATCGTGAGACCGGTCTCCACACCGAAGCCGTGGGCCAGTGGCCGGGCGGCCTCGAAGGCCGCCCGGGTCAGGCAGCGCTGGCCGTTGAGCGGCTGAACGGGCGTCCAGCCGGTGGCACGCTCGACGCCCTCACGGGCGAGCTTCACGACGAACCCGTGGCCGCCGAGCTTCACCCGGGTGGTGAAGACGGCGATCGTCATGTCGACCTCGCCCGCCGCGACCGGCTCGATCAGCGGCGCGGCGGTACGGGCGGTCTCCCCCAGATCGGCGTCGAGGAACAGCAGGTGCCGAGGCTCCTCGTCGTCGAGCAGGCGGACGGCCTCGGCACCGCTCTCCATCGCGGCGGCCTTGCCCCGGTTGTGGCTGTGCCGCACGACGTGGGCCCCGGCCGCCTTGGCCACCCGCCCCGTCTGGTCGGTCGAGCCGTCGTCGACGACCACGACGAGATCGACGCCGGGGAGCGCCAGGGCCGCGGCCACGGTCGCCCCGATCCGATCATCCTCGTTCTTGGCGGGAATGATCGCCGCCGTACCGGTCATCTAACACCTCCAACGTGGAAACCCCCGGCATCGGCCGTGAGGAGAGGGTCATCCCTGGGATTCGGAGGTCATCAGCTTCTCCGGCAGGGTCTCGTGCACGACGAAGACCGAGTCTAGGCCCGTGACCTGAAGGATCTTGCGTACGGCGGGCCGGGGCGCCGCCACCTCCAGTGTGCCGCCGCGTTCGCGCAGCCGCTTGAGCGCGGAGAGCAGCACGTTCATGCCGGTGGAGTCACAGAACTCCACGGCGGACATGTCGAGGACCACGAGCATGGCCTGGCTCTGCCCGAGCAGCCGGGTGAACTCGGCCTGCAGGCGAGGTGCGGTGTATAGGTCGATTTCGCCAATGATGGTCACAACGGCGTGACCGGCATGAGATCGAGTTGAGACTTTTAGCTCCACAGCGGGCACACTAGCGGCGCGAGAGCCACCGGTCACGCTCTCTTGAACAACCCGAGTCGTCCGCCCTTTGTCCCCCGTTTCGGCCTCATGGAAACCCGGAGTGCGCGAAGCTTGACACTGCGCAACACCGGCTTGGCCGGAAAAGGGAGAAGACCCGACGCTCCCGATCATCGCTGCGCTACGGCAGCGACAGCCGTTGAGTTACAGGAAACGGGCTCGAACGTATCCATGAACACCGACCTACCCGAGGATCTCCAGCGGCAGCGGCTCCGGGAACACCTGGAGTCCATGATCACTCGTACCGACAGGGCCACCTCGTGGCGCGATGCGGCGAGCTCACTGCGGAACCTGGTGAACCACGAGGGACACGTCCCGATCAGAACCAGCCTGTCGACCGAGGACCTCGACTTCCTCGAAGGGGCACGCGAAGAGCTCCTCGACTTCGCCACGCTCGGCGTCAGGCTGCTCGACCTGCACCAGCCTCGTGACGCGGGTGGCATCACCAGCGACACGGCACATCCGATCCTGCGCTGCCGCAGCTGCATGTGGCGCTGGCCGTGCCCGACGTTCCGGGCGATGGTGGAGTCCCTGGGCACCACCAGGAGGCTCACCTCCTGCAGGCGCGTCGAAACCGATGCCGCCGAGGACGACAGGTGCGCGCGAACGCCCCTCATGGTCTCGGTGAGACCCGAGAGCGACGCCACGACCGCGCCGACCTCCAACGGCAACGGCTCCGGCTGACGGCTCGAACCGGCGGCCCGAACCGGCGGCCCGAACCGGCGGCCCGCCGCACCCGGGCCGATCGGATCAGGGCCGGCGACACCGCCTCGCGACGACGGCCGGGCGGTGCCGTTCAGAGGGAGATCGGCAGGCGGATCTCGAAGCGGCACCCCGGACCGGAGTTGACGACGCCGATCACTCCCTCGTGGGCCTCGACGATGCCGCGCGTGATCGCCAGGCCGAGGCCCGCTCCGGCGCCGTCGGCACTGGGCGTGCGGGCCGCCTCACCGCGGAAGGCGACGTCGAAGACGCGGGGCAGGTCGTCCGCCGGGATGCCGCCGCAGCAGTCGGCGACGGACAGGCAGGCGATCTGGCCCTCGACCGAGGCGCGGACCAGGACGGTGCCGTCGCCGGGAGTGTGCCTGATCGCGTTGACCACCAGATTGCGCAGCGCCCGGGAGAGCTCGGCCGCGTCGGCCTGGACGGGGATCACCGGGGTGACCTCACCGGCCAGCCGTACCCCTTTGGCCCTGGCCAGCTGCTCCACCCCGGCCAGCGCGTCGGCGACCAGGTCGCCGAGGCCGATCCGGTTGCGCGACAGGCGCAGCGCCCCCGCGTGGATCTTGGACAGCTCGAAGAGGTCGTCGACCATTCCCGACAGCCGGTCCACCTCCAGACGGATCTGCCGGTGGTAGCGGCCCACGGTCCCGGGATCGACGACCACCCCGTCCTCCAGGGCCTCCGCCATGGCCCGCATGCCCGCCAGCGGGGTACGCAGGTCGTGGCTGACCCAGGCGACGAGCTCACGGCGCGCGCTCTCCAGGGCACGCTCGCGCTCGTGACCCAGGCGCAGTCGCCGGTAGGCCTGATCCAGGCTCCCGGCGATCGTGCCGAGCTCGGCGGGGAGACCTCTGGGTGGGGTGAACTCCCCCGAGGCGGGCACCGCGTGCACGGCGTCGACGAGCCTGCGGCTGGCCGCCACCACCCGGCGGGCGAGCACCGTCGCGACACCCAGCCCGACCAGACCACCCACCACGACCACGCTGAGCACGATGTCCCTCGGCGTACCCTCAATGATCATTTTCAGGGTGATGGCGACCACGCCGCCCACCGTCGCCAGCACGGTCACCACGACGACCACCCCGAGCATCGCGCCGATCGACCGCTCGCGCAGCAGCCACATCGCCCCCAGCCCGGCGAGCGCGACCAACAGGCCGAGGCCGGCGGTGACCGCGACGATCAGCAGAATCTCGGGGATCACGGCTCCACCAGCGGCTCGTAGCGGTAGCCGACGCCCCACACCGTGACGATGCGCCGGGGAACGGTCGGATCCGGCTCGATCTTCTCGCGGAGGCGGCGGACGTGGACGGTCACCGTGGAGGAGTCGCCGAAGGACCAGCCCCAGACCTGGTTGAGCAGCGCGGATCGGCTGAAGGCCTGGCGGGGGTTGCGCATCAGGTGAGCCAGAAGATCGAACTCGCGGGCGGTCAGCATGATCTCGCCACCTCGGAACCGCACCTCGTGCGCCCCGACGTCGACGGTCAGATCGCCGTCCCTGAGCACCCCGGTGCCGGTCGGCAGCGAGGCGCCGCGCGCCCGCCGCAGCACCGACTGCACGCGCAGGGCCAACTCCCTGGGACTGAAGGGCTTGGTGACGTAGTCGTCGGCACCGGTCTCCAGCCCGACGACCCTGTCCATCTCCTCGCCCAGCGCGGTCAGCATGATCACCGGAACCGGCCACCGCTCCCTGAGCTTCCTGCACACCTGGAGCCCGTCCATTCTGGGGAGCATCAGGTCGAGCACCATCAGGTCCGGCGGGTTGGACAGCGCGCGCCTGAGCGCCTCCGCGCCGTCTCCGACGCACTCGACCACGTGACCGTCACGTTCCAGGTAGCGGGCCACCACCTCGGCCACCATCGGATCGTCGTCGACCACCAGAATCCGCGCGCTCATGACCCCAACGGTAGGCCCGCGAGGGGAAATCCCTAAGCCGTGTCACCGGTCCGTAAGCACTCGATCGTTACGATCAAGGCGCCCGCCGTTCCCCCGGTCAGCGTACGGTGGAGCACATGAGTCGTATCGTGCTGGCGGTCCTGGGCGCCCTGCTCGCGCTCTATGTGGTGTTCGGGCTCGTGCTGCCCGCCCTTTTCGGGCTGCTGAAGTTCGTGATCGTGCTGGCGGTCGTGGCCTTCGTGGTCGTCGCCCTGGTCACCATGGTCTCCAAGTCCAAGAGTTGAACCTGCTCCTCGCCGTCCAGACACTGGCGGTCTGGATGTTCGACGGCGGCGGCGTCCTGACGGCGACCGCCGTGGTCGGGCTGGGTGTGCTCCTGCTCGCCTGGGCACTGCGACCGGCACCCGTCACCTCCGGCGCGCGGGCGCGGTCGCCGCTGTCACGGCGCGATCGGGCCAGGCGGACGATGTTCGTCCGGCAACGCGACCCCGACGCGGCCGGGAGATCCCGGCCCAGAGCACCCTCCGCGGGCTCGGCGCCCGCGTAACCCCCCGCGACCACCGTGTGCCGCGCGCACGCGTTCCGAAAACCCCCGCGGTGCGCGGGCGTCCTCTGTACCGTCTCCACTCCGGTCAGAAGGGCCCCGACCATGTTCGATCCCGTCATCGGGTTCACCGCCGACCTCATCACCGCGCTCGCGGGACCGCTGGGCTCCACCGCGCTCGCGATCGTCGTTTTCACACTCCTCGTCCGGCTCCTGCTGCTCCCGCTCAGCGTCATGCGGGCCAGGGGTGAGCGGACCAGGATCCGCCTCGCCCCGGAGGTCCGGAAACTTCAGAAACGCCACGGCCGCCATCCCGAGCGGCTCCAGCGGGAACTGGCCGCCCTCTACGCCAGGGAGAGGACCTCACCACTGGCAGGCTGCCTGCCGTCGGTGGCGCAGTTGCCGTTTCTCATGGTGACCTACCAGGCGTTCGTCTCCTCGACGATCGCCGGGCAGGCCAACGCGCTGCTGACCCACGGGCTCCTAGGGGTGCCGCTCGGCCAGCAGTTCGCCGGCACGGTGGCCGGGTTCGGGCTGCTCAGTGGCCCGACCCTGGTCTTCGCCGGGCTTTTCCTGCTGCTCGTCGCCGTGGCGTGGGTCGCCTCCCGCCAGACACGGAGCACGATGAGCGAGGACGTCCAGCCCGCGGCGCTGCGTCGGATGCTGCCCCTGCTGCCGTATGGAACCGTTCTGGTCGCGGCGGTACTGCCGCTCGCAGCCGGAATCTACCTGCTCGTCACGACGGCCTGGACCACCGGGGAGCGGGCGATACTGCACCGGCCCGCGCTCGCCGGAGGCTGACGACACTCCGGGCCGTGGGGGAGGCGCCGTCCCGCTTCATGACAGGCTGAGCGGGACGGCACCCGACGAAAGGGCTATCCGCATTCCCTGAGGGCGGGTTCGGGGGTGGAAACATGGCCGTTACCTACCGTGTTGACCGCCGTCACCACCGCCCAGACCGTGGTGATGTCCCCCTCGTGTCTGACTCCCCATGTCGAGGCCAGATATTCGACGATTCCGAGGCCTCGCCCTCCCAGGGAGGAGAGCGTCGGGCGCCCTGCTCTTGGTTCGGTGGCCGCGCCACCGTCACTCACCGCAACCTCGACCTGCTCCTCGGTCCAGTGCCATGACACCCTGATCTGCCCCGACGGCAACGGATGCGCGTGACGCAGCGCGTTACTCAGCAGCTCGCTGACCACGAGCACCGCGTCATCTATAGCGGTCTCGTAAACACCCCGTTCCTGCAGGTCAGAGCAGAGGCGTTGGCGTGCGACAGCGACGCTGGACGGTGCATACGGCAACAACACGACGCTCGACGCACTCACCTCCCCGTATGCCTTTCCCCTCTGAGGAACTCACCCCAGTACGACCGAAATGCCCCGTTAGATAGCCTCGGAAACCGAGCAGCAATTACAGCTTGTGCACATTCGACAATAGATCAGCAGATCCGTTACCGACTCGTTACTGCCTTGGCGTGTCGATCAGGTAAGGGCGTCCGGCGTGTCGGCGATGCGGAGGGCCAACCTCATCCGGGTGCCGCCCGCAGGGCGTGGATGCGCCGACACCTCTCCTCCCTGGGCCCGTGCCAGGCTGCGCACGATGTAGAGACCAAGCCCGACTCCGCCGAACCTGCGGCGGTCGCCGCTGTCCGCCTGGACGAAGCGGTCGAAGACGCGCTCCCTGCTGGCCTGGGCGATGCCCACGCCCTCGTCGTCCACGACCAACACCACCCGGTCACCATCCACCCATGCCTCTACCCTGATCAGACCACCGTCCGGCGAATATTTGAAAGCGTTCTCCAGCAGCTGGGCCAGCAGAATATCGGTGGCCAGCGCGTCGCCGGAGACCAGGGGCAGGTCATCGGGGACGTCGACCTCGACCCGGTGCAGATCCGACAGGATCGGCAGGCCCAAGGTGGCTCCCCGCACCAGTTCGGCCAGGTCGAAGCCCTCGATCCTGAGCGTGAGCTCACCGGCCCCCACGCGCGAGCCCAGCAGCAGATGGTCCATGAGCTGGCCGAGGGAACGGGCCCGCTCGGCGATGATGTGCACCGCGGCACGGCGCTCGGCGTCGGTCATGCTGTCCCAGCGGTCGTCGAGAGTGCCCGCGAAGCCACGGACCACGGTGATCGGGGTGCGGAGTTCATGGCTGGTGGTGGCCAGGAAGAGGTCCTTGGCCTCCTCCAGTTCCTTCGCTCGGGTGATGTCGCGGAAGTCGACCACGATCTCGCCCGTCTCCACGATCTCCGCGCAGAGCACGTCCAGCCAGGTGCCCGAGGGCAACTGGATGGTGAGCTTCTCTCCCGGCGCCGGGAGCCGGAACGGGGGTGGACCGCCGATCACCTCGGCGGAGTGGAAGCCGGTCAGCTCGCCGGCGGCCGGGTTCCACTGGACGACCCGGCCCAGCTCGTCGAGGACCGCTATGCCGTCGGCACTGGCGTCGAACACCGCCCGCTCGTGGGCCCGCTGCCGTACGGCCTCCTGGTAGGCCATCGCGTTGCCCACGGCGATGCCCGCGTGACCCGCGAGGAGCTCCAGCAGCTCCAGCTCCAGGTGGCCCACCTTGCGCTTGGCGAAGAGCGCGTACAACGCGCCGTACGGTCGCCCGCCCATGGCCGCGAGACCGAGCGCGATGGTGTGCAGGCCGGGCAGCTGCGACCAGATCAGCTTGTCCAGCCGGTCCTGGTCACCGGTCTCCAGCAGGACGGTCCTGCCCTCGCGCAGCAGCTTGCCGACCAGGCTGGTGCGGAGGTCCGCCGTGGAGTTCCGCATCGAGTCGGGAAGGTTGTGGCGGGCCACGAGCCGGAGCCGGTCGCCCTCGATGAGCACGAACCCGCCCGCGTCGGCCCCGGTCAGGTCGGCGAGGCTGGCCGCGATCCGGTCGAGCACCGCGGGCAGCTCCAGCTCGGCGTTGATGTCGGCGACCACATCGGTGAGCCGGCGGACGAGCTGCGCCCGGCGGGCGTTGCGGTCGTTGGCGCTCTCGTCGTCCTGGGCCAGGTGGTAGACGCTGACGTAACCGATGAGGGTGCCGTCCCGCGAGGAGAGCGCGCCGGTGTCCACCCGCAGATCGAGCAGACTGCCGTCCCGGCGGAACCGCTTGGTCCGCAGCGACACCTGGCCACCGGTGCGGACCTTCTCCAGGACCGCGTTGTGCTCGGCCATCAGCTCCTCGGGAACCACCGGAACCCTGCGGCCGACCGTCTCCTCGGCCGACCAGCCGAAAAGGCGCTCGGCGGCGGGATTCCAGGCGATGACCGTCTGTTCGCGATCAATGGCGACGATCGCGTTGGGCGCGTTGGCCACGACCGCCCGGCCGATGCCCTCGTCACTGTCGGCCGTGTAGTCCACCACACACCCATAGTGCCGTCTCAACCGGTCTGATCTTGGCACTTTCGTCCCGCACGTGTTGCCACTGGCCGGGCGATCCGTCCGATACTCTGCGGTCACCACACACCTGGATACGAAAGGGTGGGGCCATGTCATCCGGCGACATCGATGCATTGCTACGGGTGACCTCGCCCGACTACGTCGGCACGAGCCATCCCGACATCGCGTTCGGCACGCTCGACGGACCGCTGGGGCGTCTCACCCTCGCCGTGACCGGCCGGGGTGTGGTGGCCTGCAGTTACGAGGACGAGAACGTCGTCTTCGAGCGGATCAGCAGGGAGGTCGGCACCTTCATCGGGCCGGACCCCCGGCGGCTCGACCCGGTCCGCCGGGAGCTGGACGCCTACTTCTCCGCCCGGCTCCGGGCCTTCACCACAACGGTCGACCTGCGCCTGGCCACCCAGTTCTCCAGGACGGTGCTGCAGATGATGCTCTCGGTGCCGTACGGGACGGTGACGACCTACCGTCAGATCGCCGAGCGGATCGGCAGGCCGCGGGCGCTGCGCGCGGTCGGCAACGCGCTGGGCAGCAACCCGGTGTGCGTCATCGTGCCGTGCCACCGGGTCGTCGAGAGCGAGTCGGTCCTTGGCGGGTACGCCGGGGGCTCGGCCGCCAAGGAACGCCTGCTGCGCATCGAGTCCCGCGCGTAGCGCGCCTCCGCCCGGTCAGGAACGACGCCGGAGCGCACCGGTGCCCAGGGTGACGAGACCCGCGGCGAGGAACGCGCCGACGGCCGCGCTCATCCACGGCTGCGGGACGAAGCCGAGCAGGTCACGGGCATCGGTCCAGAACGAGGTCCACCAGGCCAGCTCCGGGGCGACCGGCAACGCGGCGAGCATCCACCATGCCGCGAAGCCCAGCAGCCACGGGGCCACCATGAGCCAGCGCGAGGGCGCGCTGTCGGAGGTGTCCCAGCGCCTGGCACCGCCGAGCAGGAAGTAGTCCACGGCGAGCACCGCGAACATCGGCACGAAGACCGCCCCGATCAGGCTCAGGAACGCGGTGTAGGTGTCGACCTTGACGAAGATCGCGAGCAGGGTGACCAGTACCCCGATGACCACGGAGATGACTCTGCGGTCCAGCCTGGGCATCAGGTTCTGCAGCGACATGGTGGTGGAGTAGACGTTCACGAACGACTGGTCGGTCTCCCGGAGCACCAGGATGCCGAAGAACAGCGGGCCGAGCGCCGCGGCCACGAAGGGGTCCCAGACCCGTCCGGTGTCGTTGCCGACCAGGGCGAGCGCCGCGATTCCCAGGACCAGGCAGGCCACCTGGGTGATCGTGTAGCCGCCGACGACACCGGTGAACGTGGCCCTGCCGGACCTGGAGAACCGGGCGAAGTCCGCCGCGACCGGCACCCACGAGACCGACAGCGCGATCACGTAGTCGACCGAGGGCGCGAAGGCCTCCCACGATCCACCACCGATGGACGGTCCCCGGCTGAACAGGGCGACCGCGAACCAGATCATCGAGACGACCACACCGGCGGTGACGTACCGGCGGAGCAACCGGACCGCTCCCAGCGGCCGGATGCTCAGCGCAGTGGTGATCACCCCTCCGACGACCACCCAGACCGCGTACGGCACCTCGATCCCGAAGGATCCGGCGATGGCCTGGGCGCCCTGGGCGATGACCCAGAGCTCGAACGCGCCCCAGCCGAGCATCTGGATGATGTTCAGCACGGTCGGCAGGTACGAGAGCCTGGCGCCGAACAGCCCGCGGAGCAGGACCATCGCCGGAGCGCCGGTCCGCTGCCCGGGAATGGCGGCCAGGCCGACCATCGCGGTGCCGATGACGCTGCCCACGACGGCGGCCAGGATCGCGGCCACGAAGCTCAGCGGCCGGTCGCCGAGCGGATCGATCAGTGCGATCGCGCCGGAGAATCCGAGCAGGCTGACCCCCAGATTGGCCCAGAGCGCGCCCTGGTCGAGCACGCCGAGCTCCTTGGGAGGAGCCTCGTCGAGGGTGAGGGGAGCCTCGGCTGACTTGGAGTCAACGACGGCAGACGACATCACACGCTCCCTACGCCGGCATTACCCGGACAGGTTCATGCGGTCGGCGGCGCGTCGGAGGGTCTGTGCGACCCTCTGCGTGGTTCCGCCCTCTCAGCCCGGTCACGCCCGAGCTCCCGCGGTAGATAATTCGCCCTGATTATGCCATTTATTCCTTTCTTGGCAAGGACCACCACCTCGGTGGACGTCGACTCAGGCCTCCCGGGCCGCTGAAATCACTCAGAGCACTCAAGACCGCTCAGGCCACGAACGGGTCCTGACCGCTCTCGGCGACCATCGAACGCCCCGCCACCTCCCAGGACCGCATACCGCCGCCGACGTTGATCGCGTCCCAGCCCACGTGGTTGAGCCAGGCGGTGGCGTTGGCGGAACGGCCGCCGACCCGGCAGATCACGTAGACGGGCGCGCCCTTGGGCACCTCGTCGACCCGGGACTGCAGCTCACCCAGCGGGATGTGGACGGCTCCCGGCGCGTGCCCGGCATGCCACTCGTCGTTCTCGCGTACGTCGAGCAGGAACGCGTCATCCGGCACGGCCCGTGCCTCGACCTCAGGAACACTCATGCGCCCATTGTTCCAACTCCCGCACCTGATGGGTGCGCAAAGCCTCTCGGACGCCCTCATCCGGACTCTCAATTTCCCCTGATAGCGGACTAATTCCCCACAACTGACCGACTGGATCAGCCGGCCTCCGGCGCCCGCCGAAGGAGCGGCGAGACCGGTGCCGAGGAGGGCGGAGCCGAACAGCAGGCCACGAGGGGACGGGCTCAGGGCACGTCCCAGAAGGCGAGTTCGTGGGCCATTCCCTCGGTGAACAGCTTTTTCGCCCTGCCGGGGTCGGGTGCCGCCTCGTCGATCATCACGGCGATGCGCTCGGTCAGCTCGGCGAAGGCCGGGTGGGCGTAGGTGTCGACCCAGGCACGGTATCGCGGCTCGTCGGGCGGGTTCTCGGCCAAGGTCCGGCCGAGCGTGGAGTAACCCCACATGCAGGGGTAGAGCGCGGCCAGGCCATCGGCGTAGACGGCCGCGGAGTCGAGCAGGAAAGAGGTGTAGGCCGCGCAGGCGGGTCCCTTTCGCGCCCCGCCGAGATCGGCACCGAACTCCGCGGACAGTGAACGGTGCAGGTTCAACTCCTCGTGGAATGTGGCGTGGGCCAGATCCACCAGGTCGCCCAGGTGCCCGTCGGGGGCCTGCCAGGCGAGTCGTGAGAAAACCCGGACGTAGTCGAGCAGGAACAGGTAGTCCTGCTCCAGCCAGGACCGGAACACCGGCTCGGGCAGGTCCCCTCGCGCGATGCCGGCCACCGTCGGGTGCGCGAGCTGCACCTCGACGAGCGGGCGGCCGATGGCATGCAGTTCCCCGGAAACACTCATAATCCGGGCATTGTGTCAGGTGAGGGCGGCGGCGCCGAAAGAGACGCTGAAGCGCCTGCACCAGATGGTGACGCTCTTCAGGCTGTCGAGGTCGGCCCCCGCGGGGATGGCGTAGTTGGCGTTACCCCGGTTGCCCTTCAGCTCGCCGAGTTCGAGGTGCCTGCCGTCGTCCAGGTTGAACCATCCGGCCCTGCCCTCCTTGACGGGCTGGTCACTCAGCCAGACCCGCAGATCCGGGCCGTCGGAGGTGTCCAGGTCCTCGATCCGCAGGACCCGGCTCCCATCCGGGAGCTCCAGCACCCTCGCCTTGCCCGCGGTCTCGTGCTCGTGGGAGACGAACGTGCCCTTGGCCAGGATTCTCGGCTCCTCGGGTGCCTTGGCGGGCTCGCTCGCCCCGTCTTCCACCACCGGGGTCGCCTCCGGCTCGGAGGTCACGGCCGCGGTCGGCAACGCCTCGTTCACCTCGACCGTGGTGAACAGGCGCCAGGGCTGGAACAGGTAGAGGGCGACGCCGAGCACGACGGCACCGACCGCCAGAACGCTCCACGTGACGGGGTGTCGGAGCAGGCTTTTGATTCTCATCGAATACCTCCGGCGCGGGGCCCCGGTTCTGGCCTTCGAGGCCGAGACCGGCCTCGGGGTCGACGCTACCGGTGCCGTGGCCGCGCACCGCTTACGGAGTGCTTACGACCACGGCGGGGGCGACCCTACTTGGCGAGGACGTCCTTGGGGACGGGCTTGTCCTCGGCCAGCGCGTCGAACAGGCGCAGCGCCTTCTCCCGATCCCACTTGACGACCGCCTGACCGTTGATGGTGGGCAGGGAGCCGACCGGGACAACGGTGGTGACCGGGTTGTCGCCCATGGCGAGACCGAGGGAGAGCAGGTTGAAGGCACCGGTCTCCTCGCCCACGGACACCGAGTCGGCGGCGCTCAACGCGAGCGGCACGGAGGTGAAGGGATTGATCAGGACCCCGGGGCTGGCCGCCTTCTTCACCACCGCGGAGAAGAACTGGCGCTGACGCTGGGTCCGGTCGAAGTCGGGGATGGTGCCGGTGGCACGGGTACGGACGTAACCGAGGGCCGTCCCGCCGTCCATGAGCTGGAGCCCCTTCTTCAGGTTGATCCCGGCCTTGGGATCCTTGATGGCCTGCTTGACATCGATCTCGACCCCGCCGATGGCGTCGACGATGCCCACGAAGCCGCCGAAGCCGATCTCCATGTAGTGGTCGAGCCGCAGCCCGGTCACCTTCTCCACGGTCTTGGCGAGCAGCTTGGGGCCGCCGTCCTGGAAGGCGTAGGCGGCGTTGAGCTTGTCGCTGCCGTGGCCGTCGATCGGCACGTAGGAGTCACGCGGCAGGCTGACCAGGGTCGGTCGGCCGTCACCGTCGGGGATGTGCAGCAGCATCATCGTGTCGGTCCTGCGGCCCACGGCCTTGCCCGTGGCGAGCTTCTTACGCTGTGCCGCGGTCAGGCCCTCCCGGCTGTCGGAGCCGACCAGCAGCCAGTTGGTGCCGGGGGTGTCGGCGGGCCGGCCCTCGTAGTCGGTGAGCGCCTCGATCCTGGTCAGCCGGGAGTTAATCATGAAATATCCGCCGATGGCCACGACCAGCAGCACGACGAGCAGCCCGGCGAGGATCCGCACGATCAGCCTGCCCGGACGCTTCGGGCGCCAGCTCGGCATCCGCGACCCGCCGCCGCCACCCGGACCACCGGAACCAGCGCCGGAACCAGCGTGGGAGCCGTCGGAAGAGGCGTTCAGCGGTCTGACCGGGCTGGAGCCCGACCTGGCCTTGCCGTACACCCGTGAGCTTCCCCGGGGAGGCGGCCCCTCCTCGCCCGCGGGTGTCCCCCGCCGGGCGGACGCCGGCCCGCCCGGCAGAGGGTGGGCGGGCTGCCCGGCCGCTCGCTGCGGCGCGGACCCCGGTGTGGGCGACCGCAGCGCGCGAGTGCGATCGTCGTCTTCGGGCCAGTCAGCCACGTCGTGTCCCGCCACTTCTTGATCTCATGATGAAAACGTCATTATCGACGCTACGTCGCGGCTCACGCGCATGCCGCAGGGTCCCCAAGGTTTCCCTATGTAAAAGTACTCAGACAGGTTGTTAGCCACCGACAATGCGATCGTCTGCTGATCCGGAAACATCAACCCCCACCCGGATCGTTACGGTAGAGAACTACCTCTGCTCGAAAGGATGATCGTGTCCACTCCGGACTCGTGGAGTACCTGCCCGTGCAAACGCACGGGAACCGCTGAACCAGCCGGGAGAGCTACCCGGTGAACACGGCTCTGGGCCTGCTGGCCGTACTTCTTCTCACCCTCGCCACCGGCTATTTCGTCGCCCAGGAGTTCGCCTTCGTCGCGGCGGACCGCGGCGTGCTGCGTGAGCAGGCCGACTCGGGCGACGTGGCCGCGGAACGGGCGCTGGAGGTGACGGGACGCCTGTCGTTCATGCTGTCGGGCGCGCAACTCGGCATCACCGTCACCGCGCTGCTCGTCGGTTTCATCTCCGAACCCGCCATCGCCACGGTCATCCGCCCCTGGCTGGAGGCCGCGGGAGTCCCGTCGGGTGTCGTGCCCGGCATCGCCGTGGCACTGGCCGTCGCGGTCGCCACCGTCATCCAGATGGTCCTCGGCGAGCTCGCCCCCAAGAACCTTGGCATCGCCCGTCCTGAGCCGGTGGCGAAGTTCCTCGCCCGCTCGACGTTGATCTACCTGCGGATCGCCGGACCGGTCATCCGGCTGTTCGACTCCGCCGCCACCGGCCTGTTGCGCCGGGTCGGCGTCGAGCCGGTGGAGGAGATCGAGCACGGCGCCAGCCCCGAGGAGCTGTCCCGGATCATCTCCGACTCCGCCAGCACCGGCGACCTGCCGCCGCGGCTGTCGGAGCTGCTTGAGCGCGCGCTGGAATTCGGCGACCGCACCGCCGAGGACGTGATGGTGCCGCGTCCCCGCGTGGTGCTGCTGAGGGAGGAGCGCCCGATCTCCGATCTGATCGACGCCGTCCGCAGGCACGGTCACTCCCGCTACCCGGTGCTCTGCCACCAGAACGGCGACGACGTGGTCGGCGTCACCGGCGTGCGCGAGCTGCTCAAGTCGGGGCTGAGCACCGGAACGCTGGAGAGGATCACCCGTCCCGCGCTCCTGGTGCCCACCTCCCTCCCGCTCCCCGTCGTGCTGGAGCGCATGCGCGCCGCCCGCGACGACCTGGCGTGCGTCATCGACGAGTACGGGGGCCTGGCCGGCGTGGTCACCGTCGAGGATCTCGCCGAGGAACTCGTCGGCGAACTCGTCGACGAGAACGATCCGGAGCCCGCGGGGGTCGTCGCGGGTGAGGAGGGCACCTGGGACCTGCCTGGCACGCTCAGGTTGGACGAGATCGAGCGGGCCATCGGGCTGCAGCTTCCGGAGAGCGACGACTACGACACCGTCGCGGGCCTCGTGCTCGCCACCCTCGGCCGGATGGCCGAACCCGGTGACAGCGTGATCGTCACGCTGACCCTGCAGAACGACCCCCTGGAGAACGACGGCGCCGACGAGAAGGACGCGGTGCTCACCGTGCTGTCGGTGCATCGCAGGGTCCCCGAGTGGGTACGGCTGTCGCTCGCCGTACCGCAGAAGGACGATCCCGAGGGGGACCCGACGCCGGGAACGGCGGGGAGAGAGAATGATCCGGCGATGACCGCGCCGCAGACGATCGAGCCCGTCCCGGAGACTTCCATGATCGAGCGGAGCGGGGTGAAGCGACGATGAGCACCATCGCCGCCCTGCTGCTCGGTGTGGCCCTGCTGATCGGCAACGCCTTCTTCGTCGCCGCCGAGTTCGCGGTGATCTCAGCCCGCAGGCACCGTCTGGAGGAGCTCGCGGGCAAGGGGGGCCGGTTGACCCGGATCGCCGCCCGCGCCGCCGTACGCGGTGGCAGGGAGCTCTCCCTGATGCTGGCCGGTGCACAGCTGGGCATCACGCTCTGCTCGCTCGGTCTGGGCATGGTGACCGAGCCGGCCGTCGAGCAACTGCTGGAACCGGTCTTCGGCGCGGTCGGCGTGCCCGAGTCGCTGCGGGTCCCCATCTCGCTGATGATCGCCCTGGCGATCATCACCTTCCTGCACATGGTGGTCGGCGAGATGGCTCCCAAGTCGTGGGCGCTGACCCATCCCGAGATCGCCGCGATGGGTCTGGCCCTGCCGTTCCGCGGCTTCACCTGGGTCGTCAGGCCGGTGCTCGCCGCGCTCAACGGCCTGACCAACGGGATCCTGAAGCTGTTCGGCGTACGTCCCAAGGACGAGCTGGCCACCACCAGGACCCCTGTCCAGCTGGCGATGCTGGTCGGTGAGTCGGGCCGGATGGGGCTGCTCGACCGGGACGAGCACGACCTGCTCACCCGGGCCCTGCGGGTCCACCAGCAGCCGGTCGAGCGGTTGATGCTGCCGCTGGCGAAGGCCACCTCGGTGCCCGGCGACGCGACGAGCGCGCACATCCGTGAGGTGGCCGCGCGCGACGGGCACCTGCGCCTGCTGGTCACCTCCGGCCGGCCGCGCGACGTCCTGGGCGTGGTGCACATCAGGGACATCCTCGTCCGGCCGGATGCCAGCCCCGCGGAGCTCGCCCGGCCGGTGCCCCGACTGGACAAGGCCACCACGATCCCCGACGCCGTATCCGCCCTCCAGGACGCCCACGCGCACCTGGGCCTCGTCACGGACGGCGGCGGCGAGGTGGTCGGCATGGTGAGCCTCACGGACCTTCTCGGCGAGATTTTGGGCGTCCGGGTGCTCGCGACCCGCTAGTGCGGCGGCCGGGGCCCCTCGTCCGCTTCCTGGGCACTCCATGCCGAGGTCGTCTCCGAGGCGCCCCGCCGTCGCGTCCGGTGAGCGCCGATGAACACCGATGAACACCGGTGGGCACCGCGTCGCCGGATCGGCCCGCCGATCCAGCGACTCGACGGGTCGGGGGAGATCCTCTCCCCCGACCCGTTTTCTCTGTCAGCGTAATCAGTCAATCGGCAAACCCATGCAAGTCATCCGAAAGCGAGCAGCAAGCGTGGCCGGGTAGAACTGGAAGGCGTGCCGCACCGCCCCAAAAACCACAAGACCCATACATAAGCCCTGAGACTTCTCTATAACGGAGCGAACAGCTACCTTGATCGATGATCGACTCGGTCCGCCACGAGACCTCATGGACGGCTCAGATGAATGCACGCTTTCCCGGCAAACAGCAAGACCCCGGTCGCGGTATCCGCGTGACCGGGGTCGTGATCTTGTGGGCGAGGAGGGATTTGAACCCTCACGTCCTTTCGGACACACGGACCTGAACCGTGCGCGTCTGCCGTTCCGCCACCCGCCCTTGTTGGGTGCGGTCGAAACATTAGCACGTATCAGCCGGTACCCACGAACCCGGATACGATCCTCCTAGATGCGAAAGCGGAGCAGCTGGGTGCGAGAGAGCGAGGACCGAGCCAACGAGCCCCCAAGCGGCCGCGACCACATAGACGGAGGAGGGGAGGTACCCGGTGGGAGTCCTTCAGCGTTTCGAGCGGAGGCTCGAAGGCTTGGTTGAAGGGGCCTTTGCGCGGGCGTTCAAATCTGACCTTCAGCCGGTAGAGGTCGCCAGTGCGGTCCAACGAGAGATGGACGAGCGGGCGGCGATCGTCGCTCAGGGACGCACTCTCGTGCCCAACGACTTCGTGGTCGAGCTGTCCACGACCGACAGCGAGCGGCTGGAGGTCTACGCGGACAGCATCGGCCACGAGCTGGCCAACCTCGCCAGGGAGTACGCCAAGGAACAGGGCTACTCCTTCGTGGGACCGGTCAGAGTCCGCTTCGAGACGGCAGACGACCTCGCGGTCGGTCTGTTCCGCATCCGCTCGGGCGTGATCCGTGGCGCGACGGTCGAACAGGACGAGATCCGCCAGCCGGTGAGCGACGTGCCCGCCGCCAAACCGCACGCGTTCGGAGGCCGCCCCCGCCTGCTGGTGTCCACCCAGGACGACCCGCAGGGCCAGCGATCCTTCGACCTGACAACCCCGGTGACCCTGCTCGGCAGGGGCACCGACTGTGATCTACGGCTGGTCGACCCGGGTGTGTCCCGGCACCACGCCGAGCTACGAGTGGAGGGTCCCCAGGTCGCGCTCGTCGACCTCGGCTCCACGAACGGCACCTTCGTCAACGGCCAGCCGGTTCGCCGGGTCGAGCTCCAGAACGGCACTCGCGTGACGCTGGGGCGAACGACTCTGGTTTTCCGGCGCGATTAAAGGTAAATAGACGGTCCATGTCCGAGCTCACGCTGCTGCTGATCCGGCTCGCCTTCCTCGCGGTGCTGTGGTTCTTCGTGATTGCCGCGGTCGGCGTGATCCGGACGGACTTGTTCGGATCACGTACGGCCGCCGTCGTCCCCGCGCGCAAGGTTCCCAAGCCGGTGAAGCCCGCGGCCAAATCCAAGAAGGGGGAACCACGGCAGATGGTCGTCACCGGTGGCCCCCTGCAAGGCACCACCATTACCCTCTCGGAGACGCCCATCACCATCGGCCGGGCGAACGACTCGACGCTGGTAGTCAGCGACGACTACGCCTCCAGTCGGCACGCCCGGCTCTTCCCCCAGGACGGTCAGTGGATCGTGGAAGATCTCGGCTCGACCAACGGCACTTATCTCGACCGCTCAAAAGTCACCCGTCCGACTCCGGTGCCGCTCGGTGTTCCGATCCGCATCGGTAAGACCGTCATCGAATTGCGCAAATGACCATCGCACTCCGTTACGCCGCCCGCTCTGACGTCGGCCTCCTCCGCGAGGGCAACGAGGACTCCGCCTACGCCAGCGGCCGCCTGCTCGCCGTCGCGGACGGCATGGGCGGCCACGCACACGGCGAGGTGGCCAGTTCGGTCGCCATCGCCGCGATGTCCTCACTCGACGCGGACGCCCAGGGAGGTGACCTGCTCAGCACCATCGAGGCAGCGGTACGCGACGCCAACCGCAAGCTGCACGAGATGGTGGGCCGCGATCCCAGCCTCAAGGGCATGGGCACCACCCTCACCGCCATGCTCTGGTCCGGGACCAGGGTCGCCCTGGTCCACGTCGGCGACTCCCGGGCCTACCTGCTGCGCGCGGGAGAGCTCTACCAGATCACGCATGACCACACGCTGGTGCAGTCACTGGTGGACGACGGCCGGATCACCGCGGAAGAGGCCACCACCCACCCCCAGCGGTCGATCCTGCTCCGGGCACTGGACGGCAGCGGCGAGGTCGACCCCGACCTGTCCCTGCGCGAGGCCCAGGTCGGCGACCGCTACCTGCTCTGCTCCGACGGCCTGTCCGGGGTGGTGAGCGCGGAGACCCTGCACCACACGCTCTCCACGATCGAGGATCCCGACGGGGTGGTCCGCACCCTCATCGACCTGGCCAACCGGGGCGGTGGCCCGGACAACATCACCTGCGTGCTGGCGGACGTGCTGGAGGTGGACGAGAGTTTCGCCCCGCGCACCGAGGCGGCCGTGGTCGGCGCCGCCGGCTCCGGCATGCCGCGGTCACAGCCGCCGGACACCCCGGCGGGACGTGCCAGCGCGGTCACCATGCCGCAACCGGTCATCGCCGACGACGAGCCCGACGAGCCGATCATCAGGGCCGTCGCCGCCAGACCGGCCAAACGTCGTCGGCTGTGGCCCCTGCTGGCCGTGGCGGGCGGTGTCGTCGTCATCGGAAGCGGCCTAGGCTGGTACTTCGGCGGGCAATGGCTGGACGATCAATACTTCGTAGGGGCCAGAGGTAACGAAATCGTGGTTTTCCAGGGCGTGAAGACCAACCTCGGCCCCTTTGAGCTTTTCGAGGTCGCCCAGAGCACCGCAGAATCGATCACGACCCTTGGTGCGTTCCAGCAGGGCCAGGTCCGCGACGGCATCCCTGTCCCCACCGTCGAGGCGGGCCTGAAAAAGATCGAAGAGCTGAAGTCGTCCGCGGCCAAGCCCGATGACAAGGCCGACGACACAGCCGAGCCGACCACATCGCCGAGCGCCTCCGCGTCCTCCAAGCCCCCCACTCCCAAGCCCCCCGTCCCCAGGGCCCCCGAACCCACAAGGACACAGTGAACACATGAGCACCCCTAGCGCCGAGCCTGTCCCGCTTCCCGCCAAACGGCGGTTGGCCCAGCTGGCGATGCTCGCATTCGCGGTCGCCATCGTGATGCTGGCGTACGCCAATGTGGGGTTGGCGCTCGACAACCAGGTCCCCGCGGGCATGCTCACCTACGGCCTCGGCCTGGGCGGTCTCATGCTGGCCGCCTACCTGGTGCTGGCCAAGTTCGCGCCCTGGGCCGACCCGCTGATCCTGCCGCTGGTGACGCTGATCAACGGCCTCGGGCTGGTGATCATCTATCGGCTTGAGGCGGCCGGCATGGACGGAGCCTCGGCCACCAACCAGCTGCTGTGGACCGCCGTCGGGGTCGTCATGTTCTCCGTGACGCTGATCGTGCTGCGCGACCACCGTGCGCTGCAGCGTCTGACCTACACCGCGGGTGCCGTCGGCCTGGCCCTGCTGATCTCGCCGCTGCTGCCGTTCATCGGCCAGGAGATCAACGGCGCCCGCATCTGGATCGGTATCGGCGGCTTCACCCTCCAGCCGGCGGAGTTCACCAAACTCGCCCTGGTCGTCTTCTTCGCCGGTTATCTGGTCGCCAAGCGCGACGTGCTGGCCCTGGCCGGGCGGCGGCTGCTCTTCATCGACCTGCCCCGGGCCCGCGACCTCGGCCCAGTGCTCATCACCTGGGGCCTCAGCCTGGGCGTGCTGATCCTGCAGAAGGACCTCGGCTCCTCGCTGCTGATCTTCGGCACCTTCATCGCGATGCTCTACATCGCCACCCAGCGAACCTCGTGGGTGCTCATCGGCATCCTGCTCTTCGTCGGTGGGGCGGTGCTGGCGGGGCTGATCTTCGACCACGTCGCGGCCCGCTTCGAGGTCTTCCTCGACCCGGAGAACCCGGCGCTGTACGACCGCGAGTTCGGCGGCAGCTTCCAGCTCATGCAGGGCCTGTTCGGCATGGGCCAGGGCGGCGTTCTGGGCACCGGTCTCGGCCAGGGCCACCCCAACCTGATCCCGCTCTCCTTCTCCGACTTCATCTTCACCGCCGCGGGCGAGGAACTCGGCCTGACCGGGCTGATGGCCCTGCTGATGGTCTACGCCCTGCTGGTGGAGCGCGGCCTGCGCACCTCGATCGCGGCCCGCGAGCCGTTCTCCAAGCTGCTGGCGGGCGGCCTGTCGTTCATCCTGGCGTGGCAGGTCTTCATCATCGTCGGCGGCGTGACCAACCTGATCCCGCTGACCGGCCTGGTCACCCCGTTCATGTCCCAGGGCGGATCGGCGCTGCTGGCTAACTGGATCCTTATCGCGCTGCTGGTACGCATGTCGGATACGGCGAGGAAGCCTCCGCCCCAGGCCATCCAGGACGAAGGAATGACGCAGGTGTTCCAGCGATGAACGGTCCCCTCAAGCGCGCGGCCCTGGCCTGTCTGCTCATGTTCGGCCTGCTCATGATCAACGTGAACTACCTGCAGGCCGTGCGGGCGGAGGACCTGCGCGCCGACTCGCGCAACACCCGCAACTTCTACGCCCAGTACGAGGTCGAGCGCGGCCGGATCACCGCGGGCGACAAGGTCCTCGCCGAGTCCGTCGACACCGGCGACACCAAGTTCCGCTTCCAGCGGCGTTACCCCGAGGGCAAGATCTACGCGCCCATCACCGGGTTCTTCGCGCCAGAGAGCCAGCGCGACATCGAGCGGACGGAGAACCGCCTGCTCAACGGCACCAGCGCCGACCTGCTGATCCGGCGGAGCATCGACCTGTTCACCGCCAAGCGGAGCAAGGGCGCCAACGTCGACCTGACGATCAACCCCAGAGCGCAGGAGGCCGCCTACAAGGCGCTGGGTGCCAGCGGCAAGAAGGGCGCGGTGGTCGCGATCGAGCCGAAGACCGGGGCGATCCTCGCCATGGTCTCGATCCCCACCTACGACCCCAACCCGCTCTCCAAGCCCAACAAGGCCACCGTCAACGAGGCCTACAAAAAGCTGGACAAGGACGAGGACAAGCCGCTGGTCAACCGGGCCATCGAGCGCACCTATCCGCCGGGCTCGACCTTCAAGGTGGTCACCATGGCGGCGTACCTGGAGAGCGACGACAGCATCGGCCCGGAGACCCAGGTCGACGCCCCGCAGGTGCTCGACCTGCCCAACACCACCGCCGACCTGCCCAACTACGGTGGCGCGGCCTGCGGCGTCGGGCGCGTGACGCTCTCGTTCGCGCTGGAGAAGTCCTGCAACACCCCGTTCGGCAAGATCGCCATGGAGCTCGGCTACGACGCGCTGAAGGACCAGGCCGCCAAGTTCGGCATCGGCGGCGAGCCGTTGTCGATCCCGCTGCCGGTCGCGGGGAGCGGGATCGGCCCCGAGGAGGACCTGGCGGCCCTCGCCCAGGCGTCGATCGGCCAGCGCAGCAACCAGATGACCCCGCTGCAGATGGCCTTGATCGCCGCCGGCATCGCCAACAACGGCGTGGTCATGAAGCCGTACCTGGTGAACAAGATCGCGGATGCCGAGGGCGGCGAGATCGAGACCGCCGACCCCGAAGAGCTGAGCACCGCGATGAGCGAGGACAACGCGCGCAAGCTCCAGGAGATGATGATCAACGTCGTCAACAAGGGTACGGCGAGCGCGGCGCAGATTCCGGGCGTGACGGTCGGCGGCAAGACCGGCACTGCCGAGACCTCCAGGGGCCAGGCGCCGCACGCGTGGTTCATCTCCTTCGCTCCCGCCGAGGACCCCAAGGTCGCCGTCGCACTGATCGTCGAGTCCGGCAGCGCGGGTGACGACGCCTCAGGTGGTCACACCGCCGCCCCGATCGCCAAGAGCGTGATGGAAGCGGTGCTGGGTAGATGACCGCGTTGCTCGGGGGCCGATACCGCCCGCTGGGGCGTATCGCGTCGGGCGGCATGGGCGAGGTGTGGCGGGCCAGGGACGAGTTGCTCGGCCGTGAGGTCGCGGTGAAGCTGCTCCGTGCGCACGTGGCCGAGGATCCCGCCTTCCGGCGGCGCTTCCGCTCCGAGGCCCGCATCGCGGCCGGGCTGTCCGATCCGGGCATCGCGCAGGTCTTCGACTACGGCGAGTCCGACGGCGTCGCCTACCTGGTGATGGAGCTGGTGCCCGGTGAGTCCCTGGCCGGCATCCTGGCCCGGGACGGCGCGCTGAGCCCCAAGGTCACTCTCGACGTGGTCCATCAGACCGCCAGGGCCCTGCAGGCCGCGCATCGCGCGGGGGTCATCCACCGGGACATCAAGCCCGGCAACCTGCTGGTGACCGAGGCGGGCGTGATAAAGATCACAGACTTCGGCATCGCCAGGGTGCTGGAGGCCGCGCCGGTCACCCAGACGGGGGTCCTGCTCGGCACCGCCCAGTACGTCAGCCCCGAGCAGGCGTCCGGCGAACCGCTGACGCCCGCCACCGACATCTACTCCCTCGGGGTGGTCGCCTACGAGTGCCTGGCCGGCCGGGCGCCGTTCCTCGCCGAGACGCAGGTGGCGATCGCTCTCATGCACATCGGCGAGACCCCGCCGCCGCTCCCGGCGAGCGTCCCGCCCGCGGTCCGTGACCTGGTCATGGCGTGCCTGTCCAAGGACCCGCTGCGGCGCCCGGCCGGCGCCAGGGAGCTGTCGGAACGGGCGGACGTGCTGCTCGACGCGCTGGCCGCCACCGACGCCACCGGTCTTGGCATGCTCACCGACCCCTTGGGCTGGCGCGCCGAACCCGCGACCGAGTGGCCGCAGGAGATCACCTCGGCCATGGCCGCGCCCGTCGGCCCCGGTCCGGTTCCGGATTCGGGCGCGGGTGCGGGTTCGGGTTCGGGTTCCGGCGCTCACGGCGGTGCGGGCGGAGGTTCTGTGGCAGGTGCCGGAGGGGGCGCCGGAGCGGGCGGGACGCCTCCGGGCACCGGGCCGGCGCCGCATGGACGCCGACGCTCGCGCAGGAGAACAATGATCGTCGCCGCGGTCGCGGGGTGCGCCGCGGTCGGGTTGGGCTCTCTGGCGGCCTACGAGCTGACCAGCCGACCAGGCGGCAGCGAGCCGGAGGAGCCGGTCGTACGGCCGAGTCAGGCTACCGAACCGCCGATGGCCACACCGAGCCGGAGTGCGTCTCCGACGAGCAGACCACCTGTCTCGCCGACGAAGACGGTCCGCCCCTCGGTCACGCCGTCGGCTACGGTAAGCACATCGGCCACGCCCACCGCAAGGCCGAGTACGTCGCCACCGCCCAGCCCCAGCCCCAGCCCGACGATTCCCACCCCGACACCCACCACCCCGACGGTGACACCGAGCCCCACACCGAGTACGACTCCCGAACCCGGCGATACAGACCAGCCGAATGAGGAGACGTGATGCGGCAACGGGTCGATGATGGACACCGGTGGCCCAAGAGCCCACCGGCACCCAAGATGAACGGTAAGGGACAGTGCAGGAAATGACTCAGCCCCGACGCCTCGGCGATCGCTACGAGCTTGACGGCGTCGTCGGGCGTGGCGGCATGGCCGAGGTCTATCGCGCCCGAGACATCCGGCTGGATCGGATCGTCGCCATCAAGACCCTCCGCGCGGACCTGGCCAGGGATCACATCTTCCAGGCGCGGTTCCGCCGGGAGGCTCAGTCCGCCGCGTCACTGAACCACCCGTCCATCGTCGCGGTCTACGACACCGGCGAGGACGTCTCAGAGGGTGCGCCCGTTCCCTACATCGTGATGGAGTACGTCGACGGCCGCACGCTGCGCGACCTGCTCCGGGCCGACCGGCGGTTGCTGCCCGAACGTGCCGCCGAACTGGTCGACGGGATCCTTCGGGCGCTGGACTACAGCCACCGTGGCGGCATCGTTCACCGGGACATCAAACCGGCGAACATCATGATCACTCGCAACGGCGACGTCAAGGTCATGGACTTCGGCATCGCCCGCGCGATGGCCGACTCGGCCGCGACCATGACACAGACCGCCCAGGTGATCGGCACCGCCCAGTACCTCTCGCCGGAACAGGCCAGGGGCGAGCGGGTCGACGCCCGCAGCGACCTCTACTCCACCGGTTGTGTGCTGTACGAGCTGCTGACCGGACAGCCTCCGTTCACCGGCGACTCGCCCGTCGCGATCGCCTACCAGCATGTACGCGAGGAGCCGATCCCTCCGTCGCAGATCGACCCCGACATCCCCCAGTGGGCCGATGCCATCGTGCTCAAGGCGATGGCCAAGGACCCGGCGCACCGTTACCAGAGTGCCGGGGAGATGCGGGCCGACATCCAGCGGGCGATGTCCGGCATCCCGACGGACGCCCAGACCATGGCCATTTCCACCAACTACGGCTCGGCCACCCGGACGATGCAGGCTCCCGGGCCCGGCGGCCCGGCCACCCAGCGCACCACCGCCGTCCCGGCGTACGAGTACGGCGAGGAGGGGGGCGGGCGCACCGGCGAGCGCGGTCGGCGCCGACAGCAGAGCAGCAACACCGCGGTCAAGACCGCGGCGTGGATCCTCATCCCCCTGCTGGTCATCGGTGCCTTCGTCGGCGTGGGCTACATGTTCCTCAGCTCTCCCGGCACCACCGTCGCCTCGGGCAAGGTGAAGATCCCTCCGCTGGCCTCGCAGACCATGGAGGCGGCGACCAAGGCGCTGACGGACCTCGGCCTGAAGGTGAAGACGGTCCAGGCGTTCGACGAGGAGATACCGAAGGGTTCGGTGATCGACACCGAACCGGCGGCCGACACCGAGGTGGAGAAGGACTCCGAGGTGACGCTCAAGGTCTCCAAGGGCATCGAGAAGGTCGAGGTGCCCTCCGTGCTCAACATGACCGTGGAGGACGCCAAGGCGGCCCTCAAGGAGGCCGGTTTCGAGGTCAGCCTGCAGAGCAAGCCCTCCATCCGGAAGCAGGGCATCGTCTTCGAGACCCTGCCCGAGGCGGGCAAGAAGGCCACCAAGGGCAGCACCGTGCGAATCTACGTGCCCAAGGAGGCGGTGGAGGTTCCGGGCGTGACCAACCTCACCATCGGGGACGCCAAGAACACGCTCAAGGAGGCGGGTTTCAAGTGGAAGATCGTCGAGCAGCCGAGTGACCTGCCCAAGGACACCGTGCTGAGCCAGTCTCCCGAGGCGGGCGGCAAGTACCAGCCGGGGACGACGATCACGCTGATCGTGTCGAGCGGGCAGGCGCCCGAGCCGACCCAGCAGCCGACCTACCCGTCCGACGAGCCGACCATTCCCGACGAGCCGACGGACGACACGCCCACGGAGCCCGACGACGGCACCATCTTCGACGAGTCGCCCCCCGACGGGACCTGACCCGGAACACATGAGAAGGCCCTCGCGATCGCGGGGGCCTTCCTCGTTTCCCGTGACCTTCCGGCATCGCCCATCCGAGAGGCCGGAAACGGGGAAGAGTCCTTCCGCCACTCGGGGGCGATGGCGGAAGGACTCTCACTGGTCAATCGCCCAGGAAGGGCGCCGCGTTACACCAATCTTTCCAGCCAGTTTCCGAGCAGCCGATGACCGTGCTGGGAGATCACCGACTCGGGGTGGAACTGCACACCCTCGACGGGGGCCGTACGGTGGCGCAGGCCCATGATCACGCCGTCACCGGTGGTCGCGGTCACCTCAAGGATCTCAGGAACCGTCTCGGGCAGGACGGCCAGCGAGTGGTAGCGCGTCATGGTCGCCGGCGACGGCAGGCCGGCGAAGACGCCGCGCCCGTCGTGCGTGATCGCGCTGGTGCGGCCGTGCACCAGTTCGGGGGCTCGCGAGACGGTCGCGCCGTGAGCGATGGCGATGGCCTGGTGCCCCAGGCAGACGCCGAGTAGCGGAATGCCGTGGGCCTCGCAGTAGCCGACGAGCGGGACGCTCACGCCCGCGCTCTCCGGGGTGCCGGGGCCGGGGCTGATCAGAACCCCGTCGAAGCCGGCGGCGTCCTCCACCCTGACCTGGTCACGCGGTCGCACGTCGCAGGTGGCGCCGAGCTCACGGAGGTACTGGACGATGGTGTGGACGAAGCTGTCGTGGTTGTCCACGACCAGGACGCGGCTCATGGGCCCACGCCGGCCATGTCGAGGGAGATGCGGGGTTCGATCCAGGGGAACACGACATACCAGAGTACGGCCGCGACCAGACCGACCAGTACGGCGGCGGTGAACACCCTGACCGCGAGGTTTCCGGGAAGCAGCCGCCAGATCCAGCCGTACACGAGACTCCTTCTCCGAGTTGTCGGGGTTGGTCTTTGAGGCTATTCGGGTCGTTTGAGGCGGTCCTGGCTCTGGTCCAGCGCGCCGAAGACGACGAGCCGCTGGGCGGCCGAGTACCTCGGGTGGCAGGTGGACAGGGTGATCGTCGCCCTGGTCGGTGTCTTTCCCGGCTGGTCGGGGACCGGGGCGATGACGCCGAGCTCGGTGGGGTCGACGACGCGCCTGCCGGTGACCCGGTAGGTGTAGCGGGCCTCGCGGGCGTCGACCACGATGCGATCGCCCCGCTGGAGCTCGTCGATCCGGCCGAACGGAGCGGCATAGGTGGTCCGATGGCCCGAAAGAACGAAATTACCGATTTTTCCTGGCATGGCGGTTCCGGGGTAGTGGCCCGGTCCCATCCGTAGCCGGTCCTGGTCGACGCCCTCCACCACGGCGTACCGGTAGTCGTCGCCGAGCCTGGGAATCGACAGCAGCGCGACCGCCCCGCCCAGCCGAACCGGGCCGGGCCCGTGCCCCCGGCCGGCCTTCCCACCCTCGATGAGCTGCCTTTGCAACAGCACCTGCTGCTCCGCGGTGTAGGAGCCGGTGCCCCACAACAGGTAGGCGCAGAAGAGCAGGATGACCAGGCCCGCGGTGATGCTCAGATCGCCCATGACCCTCAACGCGGCTCTCACGAAGGTCAAGGCTAGTGACGGGACACTCCGCCCGGCAGGACCGGATCACGGGTCCGGCAGAACATTTGCCGCAGTATGGTGCCTCACGGAATCGCCATGGCCCACCTGCGCGGACTATCCTTACACGGGACTTCACCCACCAGCGACTACGCTAATCGACATGGCCTGCGCACGATCCGGATCGCGCAGGGTTGACGCAGGAGAAGAACCCCAGTGCCCAAGCCCAAGACTCGCAAGAAGCCGGTCTACACCCCGCCGCAGACCTCACAGCAGATCAAGATCAGCCCGCGCTGGTTGGCGCCGGTCATGGTGACCTGCTGGATCATCGGCATCCTGTGGATCGCCGTCTACTACGTGGCACCCACCGCGCCCGTTCTCGGTGCCCTCCAGAACTGGAACCTGCTGGTCGGGTTCGCCTTCATCATCCTCGGTGTGATCCTGTCCACCCGCTGGCGTTAGCCTTTTCCACAGGCATTATCCACACCCTGGGGAAGCATCAGGGTGTGGATCAACCGTAGATGCCGAGTTCGGCCTGGAGGGCGAACGGCGGCAACGCCAGCACCAGCGCGACCAGAACGACCAGCATCGCCGCGCAACCTCCCCACTGGACGGCGTCGCGGCTCTTAGCCGGAGCGAAGGCGAACACCGCCGCGACCAGGGAGCCGGCGATCAGGCCGCCAAGGTGTCCCTGCCAGCTGATGCCGGGGATCACGAAGGTGATCACCGCGTTGATGCCGATCAGCCAGAGCACACCCTGGACGTTGTAGCCGAGCTTCCTGCCGAGCACGAACAGCGCGCCGAACATGCCGTAGATCGCACCCGAGGCACCGACCGCGGCGATGCCGAACAGGTAGACCGCCACGGACCCGCCGAGCGCCGCGAGGAGATAGAGCACCAGGAACCTGGCCGAGCCGAGGCGCCGCTCCAGCTCCGGGCCGATGGCGTAGAGGGCCCACATGTTGAACACGATGTGGGTCAGGGCCCAGCCACCACCGCCGAGCGGCATGTGCAGGGAGGCCCCGGTGATCAGGCGCCACCACTCACCGTCGTAGGCGACGGCGAAGGAGTTCATCGCGAAGTTGTCCAGCACCCAGTCGGTGCGCACGGTCTCGGCGAAGTAGGCCAGGACGTTGAGAACCAGCAGCGCCCAGGTGACCCGGGGCGTGACGACCGCCTGGCCGCCGAACACCGACTGTGCCTGCCGCATGCCCCTGTTGCCCTCCGCCACGCACTCGGGGCACTGGAAGCCCACCGAGGCCTCGCGCATGCAGTCGGGGCAGATGGGGCGCTCACAGCGCTGGCAGCGGACGTAGGTCTCCCGTCCCGGATGCCGGTAGCAGTTGGGAACAACGGTGTTGGGGTCGCTGGACGGCTGGGTGGTCATGGTCTGTGGCTGGCCCCTTCGCGCGTTCTGTTATCCCCAGACTGCCAGCCTATTCACGATCCCGAGTGCCCGTACACCCATAAACGGCAGCTGAACGACCTCGGCCGGAGACGCGAACGGCGGCCTCCATGGGAGGCCGCCGGGCGAGAGATCAGCTCTGCACGCGTTCGATGGTCACCGACTCCAGGACCACCGGCTCGGTGGGACGGTCGCGGGCGTCGGTGTCGGTCTTGGCGATGGCGTCCACGACGTCCTGACCCTCGATCACCTCACCGAAGATGGTGTGCTTGCCGTTCAGGTGCGGCGTGGGCACCACGGTGATGAAGAACTGGGAGCCGTTGGTGCCGCGGCCCATCTGGACGCCCGCGTTCGCCATGGCGAGCAGGTACGGACGGTTGAAGTAGAGGTCCGGGTGGATCTCGTCGTCGAACTTGTAGCCGGGACCGCCGACCCCCTGACCCAGCGGGTCGCCGCCCTGGATCATGAAGCCCGAGATGACCCGGTGGAAGATGGTGCCGTCGTACAGCTTGGCGGTGGACTTCTGGCCGGTCTCCGGGTGCACCCACTCGCGGGTGCCCTCGGCGAGCTCGACGAAGTTGCGCACGGTCTTGGGCGCGTGGTCCGGGAAGAGCTGGACCTTCACGCTTCCGCGATTGGTGTTGAGGTTCGCGATCAACTTCTCAGCCATGATCGGACTGCCCCCTTCAGGTTGTGGCAATGCCTATGCAACGTATTGCTTTTGTGGCGCTTTGACGATTTCGGCCGGAGCCGATCCCTCATGCATCCTCCCACGGGCCGTCATGATTGAGCCGCCTTCGAGCGGGAAGGGGTGGCGACGGGGCCCCAACGAATGGGGAGGTTGTTGTGCCTCTAGCACTGTTTGGAAAGCGCCACATGAAGATCGTGGCTCCGGAACGGCGACTGCGCCACGCGAAGGCTCAGGCTGTCCTCGTCGCGGATCGGGTCAGCCCGCTGGCCGGCCAGGCCCGCGACGTAGCTGGCCAGGCCCTTGAGATGGCCGATCATGCTCGCAACGTGGCCGGTGAGAAGATCATCGTGGTACGCGGGTGGGCGGCACCCAGGCTTGACGCCGCCGCGCACTCGATCGAGGAACAACTCGCGCCGAAACTCAGCGCCGCGCTGTCCCAGGCCGCCGCGAGGATCGATCCCAAGCCCACCAAGTCCCGCGGATGGCCGATGGCTCTACTGGTCACCGGCGTCGCGATCGGCGCAGCGGGCTACGCGCTGTACCGCAAGAACGCCGACCAGTGGGCGGACACCCTGAAGGACAGCACCTCCGACACGTCCCAATGGGTGGGGCACAAGACGGAGGCGGCGGCGGGCAAGGCCTCCGACGTGACGAACGACGCCACGTCGAAGGCCGAGGAGATCGGCGGCAGGGCCGACGCCAGGGCGGAGCACACATCCAAGAAACTGCCCTAGCGGTATGACGTGCCCGGGTCGGCCGACCACGGCGTGCGTCACCTGTCAGCGGTATGGCCCGCGCCTTCGAAGGCGCGGGCCATACCGCTGTGCGGACCGCGCGCCATTGACCGATTCACCAAGCGCTTGTTAGAACGTGTTCCTGAGACAGAAGGAGCACCCGATGACGCTGTCGCCCCTCGACGACCATCCCGTACACCAGTCACCCGAGGTGATGCGGCACGTCACGACCTCGGACCGTAACTTCTACGACCGGTACTACTTCAACTGTCACGCCGGATCCGACGAGCTGATGCTCATCGTCGGCCTCGGGCAGTATCCCAACCTCGGGGTCACCGACGCGTTCGCCTGCGTGCGCCACCGGAACCTGCACCGTGTGGTCCGCGCCTCCCGGGAGCTCGGCGACGATCGGATGGACACGCGGGTCGGCCCGTTCCGGGTCGAGGTGATCGAGGGGCTCAGGCGGCTGCGGGTGGTGCTCGACCCCACCGAGCACGGCCTCTCCTTCGACCTCGTCTGGGAGGGCACCATCCCGGCCACGCTGGAGCCCCGGCACTTCCTACGCCGGCAGGAGCGCGTGGTGTTCGACTCCTCCCGGCTGGCCCAGACCGGCAGGTGGAGTGGGCACATACTGATCGGCGACGAGCGCGTCGAGGTCACCCCCGACCGCTGGCAGGGCACCCGGGACCGCTCGTGGGGCATCCGCCCGGTCGGCGAGCCCGAGCCCCCCGGCATCCAGACCCGCGACGCCGGCACCTTCTACTGGCTCTACACCCCGATCCAGTTCGACGACCACGCCATCCTGTGCATCCTCCAGGAGGACGAGAAGGGCCGCCGGGTGCTGGAGGAGGCGGTGCGGGTTTGGGGATTCGGCACCCCGAGACAGGGCGAGGAGGAGTATCTCGGCCGTCCCGAGTACCGTCCGACGTATGTGGAGGGCACCCGGGACGTACAAGAGGCGACGATCTCCTTCTCTCCGCCGGGCGGCAAGCCCTTCGACGTGCACTGCACTCCGATCCTCCCGGTGCACCTGATGGTGGGCACCGGATATGGCCTGGAATCGGACTGGAGGCACGGCATGTACCAGGGGCCGGAACCGGTGGTTCAGGGCGTCACCCACACCCTTCCGGAGGACGCCGCCACAATGTGGGGCCTGGTCGACGCGGTCGGCCGCTTCGAGTACGACGGCCACGTCGGTTACGGCCTGTACGAGTACTGGGCCCTGGGCCCGCACCCGACCTTCCCCGAGGGCTGAACCGCGCCGGCCCCGACGCGGCACGGTCTGCCAGGACGCTTTCCGGTCGTCCCGGTTGGCTGCGAGCCGGCCGGGGTCACTCCCGCACGGGTTTCCCCGGCCGGCTCGCAGGTCTTTGGGATCACCCCAGCGGGACTACTCCTTCTTGGCCTTGGCGCAGGTGACGACGGGCGCGCCCGCCGAGGGCGTGCTCATGACCATGACCGCGACATCTTCGGGTCCCTCGGCCCCCTCGACCTTCTCGGCCCTCTTGGCCCCCTCGATCCGCTCAGGAGCACCCTCGGAGATCACGGTCACCACTCCGGCCTCCGGTGCCCCGAAAGCCGCAGTCGCCGAGGGGGCGGCCATGACCTTGACGTCCTTGCCGGGAGTCACGCTCTCGGGAAGCGGGGGGAGTTCCTTCGCGTCCTCCCCTTCCGTCCGGGCGCGCCTGAAGTCCTTGACGTGGCCGCTCGGCACCCCGGCCTCGTCGGCCCGTCCCGAGGGCACGGCGGGCACGGCGGGCGACGATCCGGCCTTCGCCAACTCCTTGATCTCGGCCTCGGTCAGCCGGCGCGTCGTCAGGATCGCCTGTCCGCCGCCCTCGCACTGGATCTGCACCGTGCCCTCCCAGGGGACGGGCGTGGGCGTGCCGTCGGCGTTGGCGGCCCCGGTCAGGGTGGCCATCAGTGCCCCCGCGGTCACCACCGCGGCGGCGAGCATGCGGATACGCATGGGCATTCTCCTTGTCAGGCGGATCTGGAGATCACAGACTCCCGCCCGCCGCCTGAACCCAACCTGAAGGCGGCAGAAATCATCTTCAGGTTGGCTTTAGGCGGGGTGCGGCACCCTGAGCGGTATGCGTGTGCTGCTGGTTGAGGACGAGAGACGTCTGGCCCATCTGCTGAAGGATGGGCTGGCGGGCGAGGGGTTCGCCGTCGACGTGACGTACGACGGGCGCGACGGGTTGTGGATGGCGACCGAGAACCCGTACGACGTGATCGTGCTGGACGTCATGCTGCCCCGGATGAACGGTTATACCGTCTGCGCCAGGCTCCGCGACGCGGAGAACTGGACGCCGATCCTGATGCTCACCGCCAAGGACGGGGTGCACGACGAGGCCGAGGCCCTGGACACCGGCGCGGACGACTTCCTGTCCAAGCCGTTCTCCTACGTGGTGCTGCTGGCCCGGCTGCGCGCGCTGGTACGCCGGGGCGGCCACGCCAGGCCGGTGTCCATTGTGGTCGGCGACCTGACCGTCGATCCCGCGGGGCTCCGCTGCCGCCGCGGGGAGGTGGCCATCCCCCTCACCCCCAAGGAGTTCGCGGTGCTGCACGGCCTGGCGCGCAGGCAGGGTGAGGTGGTCTCCAAGAGCGAGCTGCTGGCCCAGGCGTGGGATTTCTCCTACGACGGTGACCCGAACATCGTGGAGGTCTACATCAGCGCGCTCCGTCGCAAGATCGACTCTCCGTTCGGCCGCTCGTCACTGGTGACGGTGCGCGGCGCCGGCTACCGGTTGGAGGCCTGACGATGGCGTCGCGCCTGTCGGTGCGGCTGCGGGCGACCCTCGCGGCCACCGCCATCGTCGCGGTCGCGCTGGGCGTGGCGGCCGCGGTGCTCGTCGGTGTGCTGACCGGGAGCCTGGCACGGAGCGCCTCCAACGAGGCCGTCCGCCGTGCCGACGCCACCGCCAAGGTGCTCGCCGGCGGTGTGGCGGTCACTGGAAAACCCGCCGATGCCGTCAGTCTGGCGAAGACGGCTCTTCTCGACCCCGACGTCAAGATCCTCACGTACCCCGCACCGCTGGTTTCCGACCTCTCGATCCAAAGCCCGGCCACCGCCGCATCGCCCGCGGGAAAGTCCCCGGGAGCCGTGCGGGACTTCCAGGCCCAGCCCGCCGAGGTGGCACAGTGGGCGCCCGGCGACACCTTCGCCCTGGCCACGATGCCGGTGGACGCCGCCAACGGCGTGCTGGTCGTGCAGGCCAGGGCGTCGCTGGAGCCGACGGGGGACGCGCTGCGGGCACTGTGGGGTCTGCTGCTGCCCGGCATCCCCGCGCTGCTCCTGCTGGTCGCCGTTCTGACCTGGCTCGCCGTCGGCCGGGCACTGGCACCGGTGTCGGCCATCCGTACCGAGATGGCCGACATCACCGCCAAGGACCTGCATCGGCGGGTCCCCGTACCGCGGTCGCGCGACGAGATCGCCCGCCTCGCCGAGACCATGAACCGCACGCTCGACCGCCTCGAACTGGCGGTCAGCCGGCACAAGCGCTTCGTCGCCGACGCGGCCCACGAGCTCCGCAGTCCGCTGGCCATCCTGAGAACGCGCCTTGAGCTGGCGCCGCCGGGACCGCTGGCGGCCGAGGCGCTGACCGACGTGGAGCGGATCCAGGCACTCACCTCCGACCTCCTCCTGCTCGCCCGCCTGGACGCGGCAGAGCCCGTCTGCCACGAGGAGGTGGACCTCGGCCAGGTGACCGCCGAGGAGGCGGCCCGGTCGCGGCCCAGGCCGGAGATCAGGGTGACGCTGGAGGTGGCGGCCGACACCGTGGTCCTCGGCTCGGCCGGGCAGTTGCGCCGCCTGGTGGCCAACCTGGTGGACAACGCCGTACGTCACGCGAACTCCGCGGTCACCGTCCGGCTGGCATCTGACGGCGGTGAGGCGGTGCTCGACGTGTGCGACGACGGCCCCGGCATCCCCGCCGAGCACCACGAGGCGGTCTTCGACAGGTTCACCCGGCTGGACGAGGCCAGGGACAGGGACGCGGGCGGATCGGGCCTCGGGCTGGCCATCGCCAGGGACATCGCGGTACGGCACGGTGGCAGCCTGCGCATCGCCGGGGAGGATCGCGGAGCCTGCCTGCAGGCCCGCTTTCCTGTGATATGAACCACACACGCGATTCATTCGTCCCTCTCGGGAGGCCCGCCATGCCCACCCCCACCCGTCGATTAATGATCTTCCGAGGTCTCGCGGGCGGCGCCGCCGCCGCGATCGCGTCGGCCGTCGCGTGGGTACGCCCGGCCGAGGCGGCCGAGGAGACCGGAGAGACCGCCGGCCCCGTGCTCGCCAAGACCAGCAGCATCCCGGTCGGCGGCGGCCGGATCATCAACGGCAGATGGGTGGTCACCCAGCCCGTCAAGGGCACCTTCCGCGCCTTCAGCGCCAAATGCACCCACCAGGGCTGCGCGGTCGCCACCATCCGCGGCGGAACCATCAACTGTCCCTGCCACGGCAGCAAATTCCGGATCGCCGACGGCTCGGTGGCCAGGGGGCCGGCCGGCCGACCACTGGCCCGCAGGAAGATCAAGATCTCCAAGGGCGTCATCCGGCTCGGCTGATCGGCCGGTGCTCCCCTGGATCCCGTACGGGGACCTCTTCGTGACGTCCGCGAGTTTCCCAGGGGGCACCCCCGGCGTTCTCCGGCTCTGCGGATCCGGTACCGGAAACGCCGTGCGCTCAGAGCAGGCGGGTACGGCAGCCCAGTTCGTCGCCGATCCGCCGGAGCCCCATGGTGAAACCGTCGCTCGCGCTCCTGTCGAAGCCGAGAAAGAAGCGGTTGGCGAGCGGCACGCCCCACCGTCCCCGGGTCGCGACGTTGTGTACCCGGTGGGTGAGCAGGGCGCCCTCCGGGTGCGGCTCGACGGCGTACTCCCCGCGGTACCACCAGCCGCCCTGGAAGGCGATGGTGTGTTCGCGTACCTCGACGGTCATGGTGTGTACCGGCGTGCTGAGGGTGAACCGCTCCGGGCCGCCCGCCACGACGCCGCCGTGCTCCGCCAGCAGCCAGACGTTGTCCGCGCCGACGGGCCCGGGACGCACGGCCAGCAGCAGCCGCTCCACCCGGTCCACCGGGGCCTCGATCACTCCGGCCGCCTCGAACAGCGGGGTGGACTTCACAGCGGGCTCCCAGGGGTGTTCAGCCGCGAGGCGTCGTCTCCGAGGGGACCGGGCGGTTCTTGGTGCTTCTCCTGCTCTTCGCGCGGATGGGGTTCCTCGTCGATCCAGCCCAGCAGCTCACGGTTGAGGCTGCCGGTCCAGGTGATCTCACCCGCCTCCAGCCGGACGAGGAGACCGCGTACCCAGTCGCGTTCGGCGGCGCGCAGGGCGCGCTCGCATTCGAGCTCCAGCAGGAGCACCGGGGGCAGCCCACTCTCGGCGAGCCCCTTGAGGCCGGCGTCGGCCGCGACGACCCTCCCTTCGAGGGTGGCGGCCCTGACCCGCAGCGCCCGCTCCACCTCGGCCGTCGGCAGGCACCCCATCAACGAGACCGCCGCGGTGAAGGTGCGGCTGTCCGGCCCCACCTCCTCAAGTAGCCGCCGCAGCCGGGTGGCGAGCTCCGCCCGGCCCTCATCCGTCAGCTCGTAGACGGTGCGCTCCGGCCTCCGCCCCGCCCTGCTGGTCTGGACAGCCGCGATCAGCTCGTCCCTGACCAGGCGGTCGACCGCGTGATAGAGGCTGCGCGGCAGCCCGGTCACGTAGTCCTTGTGGGTGTCGACGACGAAGCGGTGCATCTCATAGGGATGGCTCGGCCGGACCGAGAGCAGCGCGAGCACGGTCAGCCCGACCAGATCGACGCCCCGTGCCATGGCCCCTCCCCGCACTCCGTGTGATGCAAAATTCTTTATTGCAATATGCACTATAGAGGTACGCTATAAGCCGTACAAGACCATGTGTACTCGTACGGCTCGCGAGCGGGTCAGCCGGCGGTGAAGACCGGTGTCCGGGTTCCGTGCCTCCCGCGCACTCCATGGGAACCGGTCAGAAGGCCGGGCTTACCTCCGTTGAGGTCGATCAGGAGCGGCCGACGCGCGGCAGCGCGCTGTTCGCGGCCGATGACCCGGAAATATCTCTCAAATCATCTTATCGCGCCAACTTAAAATACATATCTGCTTTCTCGGGAAAATCTCTTCACACTAGCCGTCGGGTCGCACACGGCGGTATAAGTCTTACTTTCTGGCAAGCGGCATTAGAGGGTTAATCATCATTGCCAGCGGATAGACGTCACATATGCGAAGCACCGTCCACCGTGTCCTGATCGCAGGCACCATCTTCGCCCTGGCCACGACCCTGCCCATCGGCGTCGCGCACGCCGCGATCGACCCCTCCCCGGATTTCCAGCAGGCTCCCCTTCCCGACCAATTCACGATCCTCAAAATGGGCAGCAGGGGAATCGAGGTGCATAATGTGAAGAAAAGGCTTAGAGATCTGGGTTTCACCCCGGGAAATCTCAGCTCCACGTACGATTCCGCGCTGCGCATGACCGTATGGGCCTTCCAGAAGGCCAACGGGTTGAGGCCCGTCGACAGGATCGACCTGCCGACCTGGCAGGCCCTCCTGCGTCCCAGGCGCATCAGGCCCCTGGTGGGGTACGGCGGGTCCGAGCGGGCCGAGATCGATCTGCAACGCCAGCTCCTCACGGTGTGGCAGGAGGGGAAACCCGTGCTGGTGACCCATATCTCAACCGGTGCCCGCAGGTCGTACTGCGAGAAGGGCCACTGCGGGTTCGCCGACACCCCGGTCGGCGACTACCGGGTCGGAGCGCGGGTCCCCGGCTGGTCCACCGGGATCCTGGGATCGATGTTCTACTCCGTCTACTTCAACGGCGGCATCGCCATCCACGGCTCCACCCTCGTTCCCCGCTTCCCCGCCTCCCACGGGTGCGTCCGGGTCCCGCTGCACAACGCCGTCCCCCTCTACCGGCTCCTCCAGCCGGGTGATCCGGTGTACGTCCGCCGCCCCGAGGTCCGCGTCGAACGCCGCCCGGAGGCTCACCCGGAGCGACCCCGGCGAATCCCCAGGGCTCGGCACCCCGAGGTCCCCCGTGACCCGCGCGGACGCGCCCCGTCCGCGCGCCCCGCGCACGGCCCGCGGGGAAGGTGAGACCTCAGCCGTACCGGCGTGCTCAGCCGGCGAAGGCGTCCAGGGCTGAGAGGATCTCCGCTCTGAACGTGTCACTGCCGGTGTGCCCGGAGTCCTCGACCACGACCAGCCGGGCGTCGGGCCAGGCCTGAGCGAGTTGCCATGGCGTGTCGAGCGGTCCGCCCAGGTCCAGGCGGCCGTGGACGAGTACGCCGGGGATCCCGGCCAGCCGTCCGGCCTCGCGCAGCAGGACCCCCTCCTCCAGCCAGGCGGCGTTGGAGAAGTAGTGCGCGCAGATCCGTACGAAGGCCAGCAGGGCGGCGGGGGGCCGGCCGCTGTAGGTGTTCGGCGTGCCGTTGGGCTCCAGGGAGATCACCGTGTCCTCCCACGCGGTCCAGTCGTGCGCCGCCCTGGCCCGCACCTCGGGATCGGGGTCGGCCATGAGCCGTGCGTAGGCCGCGAGCAGATCACCGTCGCGGTCGGCCTCGGGCACTCCCCGCCTGAACCGCTCCCACTCCTCGGGAAAGAACCGCCCGACCCCCCGGTAGAGCCAGTCGATCTCGGAGCGGCGCGTCATCGTGACGCTGGCGACGACCATCTCCGACACCCGCTCGGGGTGGGCCTCGGCGTAGGCGAGCATCAGCGTGGAGCCCCACGACCCGCCGTGCAGTAACCAACGGTCGATGCCGAGGTGCTCGCGCAGGCGCTCCATGTCGGCGACCAGATGATGGGTGGTGTTGGTGCTCAGGTCGGTCGCGGGGTCGCCGGCGTGCGGCAGGCTACGGCCGCAGTTGCGCTGGTCGAACAGGACGATCCGGTACCGCGAGGGGTCGAAGAGGCGACGGTGGCCGGGCCTGCACCCCGACCCGGGGCCGCCGTGGACGACGACCGCGGGCTTGCCCGCGGGGTTGCCGCAGACCTCCCAGTAGACGAGATTGCCGTCACCGGTGTCGAGCAGGCCGTGCTCGTGGGGCTCGATAGGGGGGTACACGACGAGTTCCTCTCCGGAGATATAACAACCGGTACATTCTGGAGGCAGAACTGTCCTACCCGTTGAGCAGGCTCATCGACGAGGCACTGGAGTCGCCGAGCAGGCGGCCGATGCGGGACAGGATCGCCGGGCCGTCCCCTATTCCGGCGCCCGCACGCTGCCGATGCCCAGGGTGCTGACCATCGGCAGCATCCCCGACTCGAACACCGCGCCCAGCAGAGGCTGGTTGAGCAGGGCCAGCCGTTGGGCCGACTCGGTCCCGAGCGCGCGCCACGGCCCGGCGGCCAGCTCGTCGGTGATCCGCTCGACCCGGTCACGGAGCGCCCGGCCCGCCGGGGTGGCGCCCCCCTCCGCGTCGACCAGGCCTCGGGTGGCCAGCCGGTCGCGGGCCGCCGCCCACTCCTCGTCGCTCCAGCCGCGGCTCGCGAAGTTGCCCACCGGTGCGGCCCCGATCGCGGCGAACGAGACCAGCGCCTCGCACCCGTCCAGTTCCGCGGTCGCCAGGGCTGCCAGGTGCCCGTCGCCCCGGTGCTCGCGCAGCACGGTGCAGGCCTGCCAGAGCGCCAGGTGCGGCTCCTCGGGCCAGGGCAGATCAAGGTTGGCGGCGGCCAGGGGGCGATGGACGACCTCGACGCTCTCGGCGGCCCTGACGGCCAGCTCGGCCGCCTCGGCCAGCTCGGGCGTGGCGACCTTGTCACCGAGCAGGGTGCGGAAGGTGCGGTCCACCGCCCGCAACCGGGCCTGCAGCACCGCCTCGGGCCGCGCCGTGGCCCAGATGCCCGGCACGTGCTCGGCGACGGTCGCCGGGCTGAAGCTGTAATAGGTGCCGGTGACCAGCTTCGGCCCGGCGGCACCGAGCGGCGCGGCACGCCAGGCGAAATAGCTCGGCCAGCGCGACTCGACGTCGTAGCCGAGCCGCGCCGCCTCGTCGAAGGCCTCGGGAGAGAAATAGAGCGACGCGTGCACCGGCTCGATCTGGTGCCACATCTGCCGTGCCAGCTTGGAGAAATCCGACATCATAAGCCCCGTTCATCACTATCTATGTAGAATATGACAGTGACAGTAGATCCTTGGCGCATCACTCGTCAACCCCAAATAGACAGTTACGTCGGTAGCAGGATCGAGTTGGCCGCTCTTCTGGTCAACCGCCTCACCGTCACCTCGGCGCACGGCCGCGAGGTCACGCCACCGGCCTCAAGCGCCGAGCGACTGGCCGCGATCAGCGGAGAGAGCGTTGTGACCGACCGGGCTCCGCGTGCCCTCACCGCCGCGGAGGCGGATCGGCTGGCCGAGATCGCCGCCCGGCTACGGCCGGCGTTCGGCGCGGGCGAGTCCATCACCGAGGTCGCGACCGCACTCAACGACCTGCTGGTACGGCACGCCGCCGTCCCCAGCCTGCGCGTCGATCCGGGTCGGCCACACCGGCTGGCCTTCCACCGGCCCGACGCGCCCCTCGTGGACGCGTGGGCGGCCGACATGGGCACGGCACTGGCCATGGTCATCGGCGTCGGCCAGGCCGTCCGGCTCGGCGCCTGCCAGGCCGACGGGTGCGACCTGGTCTTCTTCGACACCACCCGCAACGGCTCACGCAGATTCTGTGACCTGTCCTGCCAGAACCGGGCCAAGGCCAGCGCCTACCGCGCCAGACGGCACGCCGCCCGCCACCCCGCGCAGGACGCGGCGTCCGACACGGACCTCGGGTAGCGACAGGGGTCGCGTCTGTACCCCGGTACCGGCCGCTCGCAGCGGAGACGGGTGGCCTTGGCGCCGGGGAGGACCCCATGGAGGGGGCACCGGCCGAATGCGCGCTTCCGACCGAGGAGCGGCCGTCGCGAGTGGCGGAGTTCGACCCGGCGTCCGCCCTCCTGATCCTCGCGGACCCGGCCGCACCGTCGTGGTGGCTGCGCGGACGGCACCGGCCGTGGCCACCGGACGATCCCCTAAAGTCACAGCCGTGACTGTCGCCCGATCCCTCCTGCTGTTCGTGGTCGCCGCACTCGCCGAGATCGGCGGGGCCTGGCTGGTCTGGCAGGGAGTCAGAGAACAGCGCGGGCTGCTCTGGATCGGGGCCGGATTCGTCGCCCTGGGCCTGTACGGACTGGTGGCCACCTTCCAGCCCGATGCCGACTTCGGCCGTATCCTCGCCGCCTACGGAGGCGTGTTCGTCGCGGGCTCGCTGGTCTGGGGCATGGTGGTGGACAGGTTCCAGCCCGACCGCTGGGACATCATCGGGGCCGCCGTCTGCCTGCTCGGCGTGCTGGTCATCATGTACGCCCCGCGGGGATGACCGGAATCTCCGCCGCGACGCGTGACCGTCGACGCAGAAGACGACTTGACGGTCACCATGGGCGGTGGAGACTGATGCGGTGATTAAAACACTGTGTCCCCAGGACTACAGCGAGGCCATCTACGTGGGACATTTCTTTCGTACCGGAACCCCCGTGGTGATGGACCTCACCAAGCTGCCGGACAGCGAGGCCAAGCAGTTCGTGGATTTCGCCGCCGGCCTGGTGTTCGGCAGGGGCGGGAACATGGACCGCCTGTCTCCCAAGGTGTTCCTGCTGATGCCCCGCGGAATGGCCGAGCGATCATCGACCGCTCACGAGGCACGGTAGGCGGCCGACCCGGCGGCATCCCCCCCGCGAGTTCCCGCGACCGACCACCGTCGATCGCTCCCGGGCGGACCGGCGGTCATCGACCGGAGGCGTCGGCCAGGGCGATCGCCCGCAGCAGCCCGCAGAGATGCGCGAGCTCATGCCACAGGATCACGGGGTCGTCCGGTGCACGAGCGAGCAGAGCGTGAATCTCGTCGAGGTCGTCACTTACCTGGCCGACCCCGATCTTCGTGGCCGGGTCGTTCCACATGTCGAAAGCCGCCGCAAGGGGAAGATCCCAGTAGTGGTCCACAGCGAGTGATTCCCACTCGATGTGTTCACCGTATTTCCTCTCCACCGCGTCGAGCAGCAGAGCACATGCCTCACGGAGATCGGCAAGGCCGAGCACCGGGTCGCCCATATGAGTCACAGGCACTAACTACCGCACGGACACTCTCTCTGACCATTGAAAGCGAACTTTTCCGTCAGGCACAGCGATCACCGGGCGGCCGTCAACGAACCGAGAGCAAAAAGCGCCCGTTAGCAGATAATCCAGAACGGAACTAATTGCTATGCTGGGAACATGACCGCCATGGCACCCGCCCGCACCGAGCCCGATCTGTCATTCCTGCTGGACCATGCCGGTCGCGTACTGAGAACCCGGATGGCGGCGGCGCTCGCCGAGATCGGGTTGACGGCGCGAATGCACTGCGTGCTGGTGCACGCCCTGGAGGAGGAGCGCACCCAGATCCAGCTCGCCGAGATCGGCGACATGGACAAGACCACGATGGTGGTCACGGTGGACGCCCTGGAGAAGGCAGGCCTCGCCGAGCGCCGCCCGTCCAGCACGGACCGGCGGGCCCGCATCATTTCGGTCACTGAGAAGGGCGCCGAGGTCGCACGACAGAGCCAGCGGATCGTCGACGGGGTGCACTGGTCGGCCCTGGACTCACTGCCCACCGATGAGCGCGAGGTGCTGGTACGGGCCATGAATCGCCTGGTGACCGGCCACCTGGCCGTCCCCGCCGAGGCATCGCAGACGGTCAGGCGGGCGCGACAGCGGACAAAATAGATCCATAGAGGATCGTCTACAACAAAACTATCTGCTACGGTCACTCCTGTTCCCTTCCGGACAGGAGAAGACCCATGCCGCACACCCCGCCTTCGCTCCAACCAGCCCGATCACGCTGGTCGGCACTCGCCGTGCTGTCCGCCGCGGCACTGATGACGATCCTGGACGGCAGCATCGTGACCGTGGCGATGCCGGCCATCCAGCGAGATCTGGGCTTCTCACCCGCCGAGCTCAGCTGGACCGTCAACGCGTACCTCATCCCCTTCGGCGGGCTGCTCCTGCTGGCCGGTCGGCTGGGTGACCTCATCGGCCGCAAGACCATGTTCCTGGTGGGCAACGCGGTCTTCACCGTCGCGTCGCTGCTGGCCGGAGCAGCGGCCGGGCCCGGCATGCTGATCGCCGCCCGCTTCCTGCAGGGCGTCGGCAGCGCCATGGCCTCCGCGGTCGTGCTGGGCATCCTGGTGACGCTGTTCACCGAGCCCGGAGAGCGCGCGAAGGCGATCGGCATCTTCAGCTTCACCGGTGCCGCCGGAGCCTCGATCGGCCAGGTGCTGGGCGGGGTTCTCACCGACGCGCTCAGCTGGCACTGGATCTTCTTCATCAACCTGCCCATCGGACTGGCCACGATCGTGCTGGCGATCAGGCTGCTACCGGGCGAGCGCGGGGCCGGACTCGCCGCCGGGGCCGACGTCCTCGGCGCGGTACTGGTCACCGGCGGGCTGATGCTGGGCATCTACACCGTGGTCAAGATCGAGCAGTACGGCTGGCTCGCGACGCACACCCTCGGCCTCGGCGCGGTGTCGCTCGCCCTGCTGGCCGCGTTCGTCATCCGTCAGGCGACCGCCAGGACCCCGCTGATGCCGCTGCGGATCTTCCGCTCGCGTAACGTCTCCGGCGCCAACCTGGCCCAGATGCTGGCGTTGTCGGCGATGTTCGCCTTCCAGATCCTCGTCGCGCTCTACATGCAGAAGGTCCTCGGCTACGGCGCGCTCGACACCGGCCTGGCGATGCTTCCCGCGGCGGTGGCCATCGGCGGCGTGTCCCTGTTCGTCTCCGCCCGGCTCAACACCCGCTTCGGCGAGCGCACCGTCCTGATGGTGGGCCTGGCGCTCCTGTTCGGCGCGATGGGCTGGCTCACCCGCGTCCCGGTCGACGCGAACTACGTCACCGACCTGCTCCCGGTGATGCTGCTCATCGCGGGTGGCGGATTGGTGCTCCCCGCGCTGGCCGCACTCGGCATGTCCGGCGCCAGAGCCGACGACGCGGGCCTGGCGTCCGGGCTGTTCAACACCACCCAGCAGGTCGGCATGGCCACTGGCGTCGCGGTACTGTCCACGCTGGCCGCCTCGCGTACCGAGGAGCTGCTGTCCGTCGGCGAGAGCCAGGCCGCCGCACTGACCGGCGGCTACCAGCTGGCCTTCGGCACCGCCGCCGCACTGCTCGTGGCCGCCTTCGTCGTCGCGCTCATCGTGCTGCGACAGCCCAGGCCGGACACCGCCCCCCAGGACGAGCCCTCCGCCTCACCGACGGCCCGGTCCGGGATCGCCTGATCACCACCGCGATCGGTTCAACCCCGGCTTTGCCCACTCGCGGAATCTTGACCGGCACCTGGAGGGCCGGTACTTGGCTTCCGCGCCATCGCTGGTCACGCTGGGAGCGTCGGACACCGCGTGAGCTGGGAGACGGGCTGTATGAGGCGGCTTACGGAGTGGGTGGTTCTCGGTTCGGCGGTCCTCGGTGCGATGACCACGCTCGGCGCGTCACCTGCCGGCGCTGATTCGCTCGGTGACCCCAGGCCGGGCATGTCCGATGTGTCGGGAGACGAGTTCTCAGCCCGGGCGCTGGTGCTGACGCTCAGCCAGGGAGCGGTCCCCCTGTCGTCGACTCACACGGCGGTGTTGCAGTGTTCACCGGTCTACGGAGGGACGCACCCGAAAACACGGGAGGCGTGCGCGACCCTGGAGCCCGCGAGTGGCGACGTGCGTAGGTTCAAGCCCGCGGTGGGGCTGATCTGCCCGCTGATCTATGAGCCGGTGACGGTGTCGGCGGTCGGTGTGTGGAAGAGCCGGTTCACCATGTCGTCCCAGACCTTCGGGAACAGTTGCCAGATGCACAGTGCGCTCGGAGCCGTGGGCAGCTTCTGACCCCACCGAGCCCACGCGGTCAGAAGAGGGTCAGCGGCTCGGCAGGCATGGGCTCGGGCAGCGGTTCGACCTCGGGCAGCCGGGCCCGTACGTCGTCGTGAAAACGACGGGCGAGCATCGGCGCGTCGGCGTTGTCGGGGGTATGGATGAACACGGTCGGCGAGCGGCCTTCGCGTAGCCATTCGGTGACCGTGTCGATCCACTGCCGCCAGCCCTCGATCGTGCGCTCCGTGGCGTCCCGGCCGAGGTAGCGCACGATCGGACGGTCGGTGAGCGCGACCGACCGGCGCGGCATCCGCGGTTTCTTCGTCCACGCGTCCCGTTCGGCGTCACTGGTCGGAGGGCTCTGGAAGAGGGTGACGGTGTCGAAGGGGACCCACTCGGCACCGACGCCGGCGAGAACCCCTTCGAGAAGCCGTTCGGACCGCTCGTCGTCGAAGAACGCGCGGTGGCGGACCTCGACGGCGTATCTGTACGAGCGGGGAAGTCCGCGAAGAAAACCCGCCAGGGTGCCGAGGTCGGTCGGAGCGAATGATCCCGGCAGCTGGATCCAGAGGGTGTGAGCGCGAGGCCCGAGTGGCTCGATCGCCTCCAGGAACGACCGGAGTTCCTCCTCGACGCCGGTAAGACGACCCTCGTGCGTGATCGTCTTGGGCAGCTTGACCACCAGGCGGAAATCCGGCCCGGTCTGCCGCGCCCACGACTCCACCGTGCTTCTCGCCGGTGTCGCGTAGAACGTCGTGTTGCCCTCCACCGCGTTGCACCAGGTCGCATAGGCCCGCAGGCGCTCTCCGACCGGGAGCGGATGGGGCAGAAAGCGCCCCTGCCATGACTTGAGAGTCCACATCGCGCATCCCACATGAAGCCGCATGACCTCGACGCTATCCAAGGCCGGCGGGAGGGAACACCGAGCGGACGATCAGTCGGCACGGACGGTACACCCATGTCGTGTCCCAGCCGATGTCCGACAGGATCCGAGCGCACAGCGACTTGCGTACGTCCGCGCCCCGTGGAGTCGCAAAATCATTGGACAACGCGTATACCCATGGCGATCGTTGGGGGCATGCGACAGGAGAAGGTCTGGGACGTCGACGCCGCCCAGCGCTATGACACGCCGGGCACCGGCATGTTCGCGCCCGAGGTCCTGGGGCCGACCCTGGACCGCCTCTCCGAACTCGCGGACGACGGACAGGCGCTCGAGTTCGCCATCGGAACCGGCCGGGTGGCCGTCCCGCTCGCCGAGCGAGGGGTGCCCGTCACCGGCATCGAGCTGTCACCTCCGATGATCGACCAGCTGCGCACAAAAGTGGACGAAGCGACGATCCCGGTAATCGTCGGCGACATGGCGACCGTCGTCGCCCCGGGGAAATACACGCTCGTCTACCTCGTCTACAACACGATCTCGAACCTGCTCACCCAATCCGAGCAGGTCGCATGCTTCCGCAATGCCGCCCGCCACCTCATACCCGGCGGCCGGTTCGTGATCGAGCTCTGGGTGCCCGAGCTGCGCAAGCTCCCACCGGGTCAGCAGGCCACGGTGTGGCATTCCGAGCCCGGCTACATCGGTTTGGACACCTACGACGTTCTGCGGCAACACGTCGTGTCGCACCACTTCACATTCGACGAGAGCAGACAGGCTCAGCTGTTCCGCAGCACACACCGCTACATCTGGCCGGCCGAACTCGACCTCATGGCGCAGTTGGCCGGGTTCGAGCTGGAGACCAGGCACGCGGACTGGACCGGGGCCGACTTCACCGCCGAGTCGCGTTCCCACGTGTCCGTCTACCGCATCCCACCGGACCACCGGCGTCGTCCGAGTATGGAACAGAGAACATGAGTCGGCCCGGAGCCGAAGCGTTCGTTGACTCTCTCCACCCCGAGCCGTTCGATTGCGGCTGTTCCGAATGCCTGGCTGCGTAAAAGAATCTTGATGTGGACCGCCGACGGGTGGAGCCGGATCGTGGCCGCCGATCGGGCACTGGTCGCGACGGCCCGCGAGGCGATCCTCCAGAGGACGCCGGAGGCGGCGGGGCTGTGCTCGCTGGCCGGGCTCCTGAAGGTCTCGCCGTACCGGCTGAGCCGGGTTTTCTCCCAGGAGATGGGCGTGTCACTGACCCGCTACCGCAACCGCGTGCGCGTCGGCCAGGCCATGGACCGGCTCACGCAGGGCGAACGCGGTCTCGCCGACCTGGCCGCCGATCTTGGTTTCGCCGATCAGGCACACCTGACCCGTACCGTCCGCGAGCATCTGGGACACACTCCGACCGTGCTGCGCCGGCTGCTGTCGGCCCGCGGGGCGGCGGAGCCAGCACGTCCGCTGAGCCGGCAGTGCGTCCGTGGCGGTCCGCTCGCGTTCGGTCAAGCCCATGGCTCCGTGCTGAGGCGATGAGGCGGATCTCGTGTGACGCCTTGGGCGCGAGCAGGTCCAGCAGGCCGCCGCCCTCCACGGTCGGCTCCTCGCGATCGGAGGCGGTGCGGAGATTTCCCCATGAATACCCCGCTCACCCGACGGGCTGATGGTCCACTTTCGGCTCGATGGCCGCGGACAGATCCGTACGGAGCGCGTACGGCACGAAGGCGCCCAGCACGACGACGGCGAGCCCCGTGGCCAGGACGAAAACCGCCTGTACGCCCCACAGTTCCGCCGCGATTCCGGCCAGCGCGGCGCCGGCGGGAATCACCCCCCAACTGAGCACCCGAGACGCGGCGTAGACACGCCCCAGCAACTCCGGCGGCGACAGGTTCTGCCGGATCGTGGCCACCAGGATGCGCCAGATGCTCGACCCGGCCCCAGCGATCACTGCCCCGGCGGCCACGGTCCACACCGGCCCGCCCAGCGCCACCGGCGCCACCAGCAGAACGGTCCCGGCGGCGTCGGCGATCAGCAACCTGGTCACCCCGAACCGGCGCCGCAACGGCTCCACCACCGCCGACGCGAGCAGCCCGCCCACAGCCATCGCCGTCAGCACCAGGCCGTACTGGGCCGCGGTGAGGTCGAGCGGACCGGGGCTGACGGCGTACACGACGAGCAGGGCCGTCGCGACTGCCCAGGGGATGTTCATCACGGCGGTGAAGAGGGTCAGCGTTCGCACCACCGGCTGTCGCCACAGGTACCGGAAGCCGGTGACCACGCCGCCACTCCCTGAGGTTCGGGCCTCGGCGGGTGCCCGGCGCAGGGCCATCATGGCGAGGCCCGCGACGGCCAGGGCGTAGAGGGCCGCGCTCGCACCGGTGGCCAGGGCGAGGGTGAGGCTCGCCAGCAGGCCGGCGAGCGGTGGGCCGGCGAGTTGGTTGGTGACGTTGATGGTCGCCTCGATGCGCGCGTTGGCTCTGTTGCGACCGGCGGGCTCGACGACCATGGGGATGGTCGAGGTCAGCGCGGTGTCGACCAGCGTCTCGGCCACACCGAGCAGCACCGCCACGGCGAGGAGCAGCGGCAGCGACAGGGTGCCGGTGAGGTGACTGACGGTGAGGCCGGACAGTACCAGCGCGCGGACCAGGTTGACGCCGCTCAGCAGTGTCCGGCGGTCGACCCGGTCGACGATCCAGCCGGCGTGCAGGCCGAAGACCGGCCATGCCAGGGTGAGCGCCGCCGTCACGGCCGCCACCCCGCCGGGCGAGGCGTCGACGGCGACGGCGAGCAGTGGCAGGACGAACAGCGCCATGCCGTCGCCGAGGTTCGCGGCACCGGTGCCGAACCACAGCGCGTTGAACGACCGGCCCAGCGACAGGGAGAGAAGGCGCATTTCTTACCTTTCAAATACCTTTGATCGGTCATAGAGTGGCCTGTGCCGCCTGACCTGTCAACGGGGTTTGATCGGTGAGATACTCGATGCCGTGACTGCCATCGAGTTGGTTGGGAACGCGCTGTGCCTGGACTTCGCCAACACGGTCAACGCTCGTCCGGTGGCTCGGCGGGACTGGCTGGGTACGCCGGAGGAGGCTGTGACCTGGGCCGCGGCGACGGGGCATCCGATCGAGGAACCGGACGGGCTCGCAGCGGCCCTGCCGGATGCCCGCGAGCTGCGCGAGGCGGTGTTCCGGGCGTTTCAGCCGCTCGCGCAGGGAGGGCGGGCGCCGCAGCCGGATCTTGATGTCGTCGTCGCGCTGCACGGTGACGGCATTGCCCATGGCCGGCTGGAGGAGGCCGGCGGGAACTTCCGGCTCTCGTGGGGGGCGCCACGTACGGCGCGAATCCTGCTCTGGGAGGTCGCGGCTTCGGCGGTCGAGCTGCTCACCCACGGACCACTGGATCGGCTCGGCAAGTGCCCGTCGTGCTGCTGGTTGTTCCTGGACGTCAGCAAGAATCGTCGCCGCCGGTGGTGCAGCATGACCACCTGCGGCAGCCGCGACAAGTCGCGGCGCTACTACGAGGGGATTCGACCCGTCCGAAGTGGCCGGTGATCCGGCTCATCAGGTCGTTGAGGGTGACCAGTCAATCGTCAGGCTCTACGCCGTCGGCCACGGCCATCACATGGTGGCCTTCGTCATGTGACCACCACGCCAAGATCACGGAGTGTCAGCACGGGTATCACGCAGCCGCTGACGGGACGCGTGGGATGGCTCACGATTCGGCCTGCCTTCTGGCGAGCGTGCTTGCACGTTGACGAGAGGGCCGATGACGACCTATCTCGTCTGGCTCGCTTTCGAGAGTGTGTCCAGCTAACGGCGCTGAAGGGCGGATATGGGAGTATTGCGAGATCACGGACCCTCATGTGCACATCACGACTGTGCCGCCCCCGAGCGCCTGGCCACGTTTTGGGGAGCGCTCCTTGGCAGGCCGATCGTGGCGCGCATGGGCCCGTACGTCTGGCTCAAACGTGAGAACGGCCTGGGAGTGGGTTTCCAGAAGTCCGGCGAGCCGAAAGCCGGCAAGAACCGGGTGCACTTCGACTCTTGAGCGACCATGGTTCCGTTCGGTCGCGCACCCCGTTTCCACGATTGGAAACGGGGTGTTTCAGTTCGATGCCGGCTCATCAGGGGAGCTGGATCGCGTTCTTCACGTGGTCCAGCGGGCTCTCCCCGGAGGAGGTCTCCTCCGAGTGGTCGCGGTTTTTCTCCGCGAGCGCCTGGTTGAGTGCCACCCACGGTCGCATGCGCTCCTCATAGGCGGCGAACGCGGTCTCGTGGCCCGACCGGACCAGTTCGGCGGCCAGGACGTACGCGCCGACCAGTGCCAGACTCGTACCCTGGCCGGACAGGGGTGAGGCGCAGTAGCCGGCGTCGCCGAGCAGCGTCACCCGGCCGGCCGACCAGCGCTCCATCCGGACCTGGGCCATGGAGTCGAAATAGAAGTCGGGCGCGTCCCACATCGCCTTGAGCAGCCGAGGCACCTCCCAGCGCGCGTCCGTGTAACGCTCGGCGATCAGCCGCTTCTGCGCCTCGACATCATGGTGGTCGTACGTGACCGGCTCCTCGGCCTGGAAGCCGAGGTTGACGCGGAGTTCGGTGTTGTCGCGCACCGGGTAGATCGCACCGCCCGTGTTCCCGTCGTTGAACCAGGTCTGCCAGTTCTCCAGGCCAAGGTAGTTGTCCATGGAGAAGATCGACAGGTACGTCCCGAGGTGCTGAACGAACTCCCGCTCGGGACCGAACACCAGACGGCGGACATTGGAGTGCAGGCCGTCCGCGCCGACCACGAGGTCGAAGCGGCGTGCGTCCGCCCGTTCGAAGGTGACCCGCACGCCACGCTCGTCCTGGGCGAGCGAGGTGATCGAGTCGCCGAACAGGTACTCGACGTCGTCCTTCGTCCTGTCGTGGATCAGGAGGCTCAGGTCCTCGCGGAGCAACTCGACGTCGTCGCTGTCGAGACGGCCACTGGACAGCGCCATCTCGGTGGAGCGCCACAGCTCGTTGCCGTCGCCGTCGAGCATGGACATGCCGTTCATGCGGGTACGGCAGCGCCGTACCTCGGGGAGGATCCCCATCCGCTCGGCGACGGTGAGCGCGGTGCCGCGCACGTCGATCGCCTGGCCGCCGGGGCGGAGTGCGGGAGCGCGCTCGACCACGGTGACGGTGAAGCCGTGCCGGCTCAGGAAGTAGGCCAGGGCGGGACCAGCGACGCTAGCGCCGGAGATCAGTACAGAAGTCATGGTTCCTTGGTATCCCCGGCGGCCCCCAAACGCCCAACTGTGCTAGAACAGATGCGGCTCCAGTCGTCATATCTGTTCTAGGACAAACCCTCGTGGAAGCTCCCTACCGGCGCATCGCCGCCGACCTCCGGCGTCGCATCCAGGCGGGTGAGCTCGCACCCGGAGACAAGACGCCGTCCACCCGTGCGATCGCGCGCGACTTCGGGGTCGCCCTGGCCACGGCGGTGCGGGCGCTCGCCGTCCTCAAGGAGGAAGGACTGGTGGAGGGCAGGTCCCGGTCGGGGACGGTGGTGGCGGCCACGCTGAGCAGGCCGCGGCGACATCCCGGTGCGATGGAGCTGACCCGGGAGCGGATCGTGCGCGCGGGGATCGCGATCGCCGACGCGGAAGGGATCGGCACCGTGACCGTTCGCGCCGTGGCCGCGCGTCTCGGCGTCTCGGCCGCGGCGATCTATCGGCAGGTACGCGGCCGTGACGACCTGGTACGGACCATGGCGGACCTCGCCTACGGCGCGGAACGCTACCCGGACGTGACGCTCGGCCGGCGGGACCGGCTGGAGCTGGTCGCCCGCACGTTGTGGCGGATCTATCGGCGACATCCCTGGCTGCCCCACCTTTCCCCGCTGGGCCGTCCGCTGCCACTGCCCGGCGTACTCAGGCACGGCGAGCAGCTGCTGCTCGCGCTCGACGGGCTCGGTCTCGATCCGGCGACCGTGATGACCATCGAGGTGCTGCTCTACGCCTACACGCAGGGGCTCGCCGTGCATATCGAGCGGGAGACTCAGGCGATGTCGGCCACGGGCTTGTCCGACGAGCAGTGGCAGGGCACCCAGGGCGGCACGGTGAACGCTGTGATCGCCGCCGGACGGGCGCCGTTGCTCGCCAAACTGATCGGTGAACTCGGTGCGGACGGTTATGACTTCGACCTCGACAGGCTCTTCGAGTTCGGGCTCCAGACGCTCCTCGACGGCCTCGGTATCGAAAACACCGACTGATGATTTAGTGTCCTGCGCCGGAAGTTCACCGGTTGAGAAGCCGTGATGAGTCACACGGAGGCCGATGCCGCCCCACCGGGCGTCAGCGCGGCCTGAACTATGCGGATCGCCTCACCGGTGTCGATGCCGACACTGGCGATCACGGCCGCATAGTCGGCGTCGGCCTGGCGTGCCCGTTCGCGCCCCTCATCCCCGGCGGCCGACACGAACGAACCCGCCCGTCCGCGGGTCTCGATCAGTCCGGCCTCCTCCAGTTCCCGGTAAGCCCTGCCGACCGTGTTGACGGCCAGGCCGAGGTCGGCCGCGAGATGGCGAATCGTCGGCATCCGGTCCTGGATCTGCCTGGCCGGCTGAGCGCGCAGTTGCTCGAACGGCGGCACGGGCAGCGACTGCCTGGCGACCCGTCCCAGAGCGGAACCGCTGAAATTTTCACGGTTCGGCGAGACATTCGTACAGTTCGCCCGCTCGCCGGCCCGCCTCGTGCTTGACCTCTGCCGAGGGCCGAACCAGACTCCGCCGGAGTGTCACCCCTCCGCACGGTCCGCGTCCCCGTCGCCCTCGCGTGCCGGTCCATACGGGGAAATGTTAACGCCAACAATTATGGGAGTCGATCAAGGTCGAAAATGTTATCGATAACACGATCAAGGTCCACCCCTGTGGCGACGCCGGAGACCGGCGCCGACCGGGCCAAAGGGACCGATAAGGCGCGGATCAGCACCAACAGCCAGCAGGAGGAGACGTGACGCAAGAACAGAATGAGCCCATGAGCAGCGAGCGGAGGCTACTGAACCGGAGAACCGTCCTGACGACGCTGGGGGCCCTGCCGATCCTCACGGCCGCGGCCTCGGTCGTGGGGGCCTCGGAGGCCGTGGCCGCCACGGCGGTCATCGATCCATCGACGCAGCGACAGACGATCCGAGGCTTCGGCGGCATGACCCACGCGGCCTGGATCGGCGACCTGACAGCTGCCCAGCGGGACACCGCGTTCGGCACCGGCGAGGGCCGGTTGGGGTTCTCCGTGCTGAGGATCCCCGTCCCCGAGAACCAGTCGGACTGGAACCGTAATCTGGCGACGGCGAGGCGCGCGGTCGAGCTCGGGGCGACCGTCATCGCGTCGCCGTGGAATCCCCCGGCCAGCATGGTGGAGACCTTCGTCCGCGGCAGCCAGACCAACGCGAAACGCCTCAGGTCCAACATGTACGGGGCCTATGCCCAGCACCTGAACGACTTCACCACGTACATGCGGAACAACGGGGTGAATCTGTACGGCATCTCGGTGCAGAACGAGCCCGATTACGCGCATGACTGGACGTGGTGGACCCCCACCGAGATTCTCCGGTTCATGCGGGAGAACGCCGGCTCGATCAACACCAGGGTCATCGCACCCGAGTCCTTCCAGTACCTGAAGAACATCTCGGACCCGATCCTCAACGACTCCGTGGCGCTCGCCAACATGGACATCCTCGGCGCTCACCTCTACGGCACGTCGTACGCGAACTTCCCCTATCCCCTCTTCAAACAAAAAGGCGCGGGCAAAGAGCTCTGGATGACCGAGGTCTACCACCCCAACAGCAGCGATTCGGCGGACCTCTGGCCGCAGGCGCTCGACGTGGGAGAGCACCTCCACCGCGCCATGGTGGAGGCCGAGTTCCAGGCGTACATCTGGTGGTACATCCGGCGCAGCTACGGCCCCATGCGGGAGGACGGCCAGATCAGCAAGCGCGGCGCCATGATGGCGCACTTCGCGAGGTTCGTCCGCCCCGGATACGTGCGGATCGAGGCGACGGCGAACCCGGCGTCGAACGTCTACGTCTCGGCGTACAAGGGCGGTGACTCCACGGTCGTCATCGTCGCCATCAACAAGGGGACCTCCGCGGTGAGCCAGCAGTTCACCCTGGCGAACAGCACCGCGTCCAGTGCCTCGTCCTGGCTGACCGACGCGAGCAGGAACGTCGCACCTCAGGGAACGACGAGCATGTCGAACGGCTCCCTCACCGTCACGCTTCCCGCCCGAAGCGTGACGACCTTCGTGACCGGCGTGAGCGGCCCGACGCCCACCCCGACGCCCACCCCGACGCCCACCGGCGGCACCGGGACGGGGCCCCGGGTCACCTACACGATGAACTCCTGGAACAACGGCTTCACCGCCAACATCAGCATCACCAACACCGGGACCTCGACGATCAACGGCTGGACGCTGGTCTTCACCCTGCCCTCCGGCCAGTCCATCACCTCGGGCTGGAACGCCACCTACTCGCCCTCCAGCGGTCAGGTGAGCGCCCGCAACGTCAGCCACAACGGCACGCTCGCCCCCGGGGCCACCATCGACATCGGCTTCCAGGCCACCCACACCGGCGACACCGGCAAACCGACCGCCTTCACCCTCAACGGCGTCCCCTGCACCGTGGTCTGACCGACAGGTGAGACCGTCCCCAAAGCCCGACCGGAGAAGGGATCGGCCACTCGACGGGCACGGGAGCGGAAGAAGGCCGCATGAAGATCAAAGCCCAGGTCGCGGCAACCATGCCTGACCTGGGCTTCTTCGTGTCCGTGAGGGTGGAACCTCTGACATCCTGCTCGCAGAACAAGACGGACGGGCCGGGACCGTCGGCTCCTACCTGCGCATACGGTCCACTCCGGCCTCGTCCAGGGGCGCCGTCACGGCGAGGCGGTGGCGGCAGCCTGGAGACGCGTCCGGAATCTCTGGAGCACCTCAGCGCTCTAGCGTTACTTGAGGCGGAGTGCTGCTTTGCGGGCCTCGGCCTGGAGGGCCTGCTCGCGCTCCAGCCACTCCGGCTTCTCCGCTTTCAGCGCATCGATCTCAGCGGTGGTGAGCGGTACGGTGATCCCACCTCTGAGCAGGCCGGCAATGGAGACCTTGAGCTTCGCGGCGATGACCTGCTTGGTGTGCGGGCCGTCGCGGCGCAGGTCGGCGAGCCAGGCGGGGGGCGTCGACTGCAACTCTTTCAGCTCGTCCCTGGAGATGACACTCGCCTGAAACTCGGCGGGAGTGGCCAAGAGGGGGACACCCAGCTTCTTGGCCACGGTCGAGGGCTTCATCGTCTGGATGGTCTTCGGTTTGGGCGAGGTCATAGCACCAAGAGTAGTCAGCCGGAACACGTTCCCTTGACATCGGTACTCTGAGGACGTGACTGATGGAGAGACCGGCAGGATGTTTCGGCTGGCGTACGTGCCCGGGGTGACACCCGCGAAATGGGTCAACGTCTGGACCGAGAGAATGCCCGACGTGCCGATCACCCTGGTCGCGGTTCCCGCCGCCGAGGTGGTGGAACTGCTGCGGAACGGCGGCGCCGACGCCGGATTCGTCAGGCTGCCGGTCGACCGGGACGGGCTCAGCGTGATTCCTCTCTACCTGGAGACCACGGTGGTCATGGCGCCCAAGGACCACGCGATAGCCGCCGCCGACGAGGTGACCATCGCCGACCTTGTCGACGACGAGGTGTTCCATCCCCTGGACGACACCATCGAGTGGACGGTCCGGCCCGGGCTGCCCGCGTTCACCCGCCCGGACACAACGGCGGACGCGGTCGAGCTCGTAGCGGCCGACGCTGGGATTCTCCTGGTTCCGCTGTCGCTGGCACGCCTCCACCACCGCAGGGATCTCACGTACCGGCCGGTGCCGGACGCGCCACAGTCTCAGGTCGCGCTGGCCTGGCCCACGGACGCGACCACTGACCTGGTGGAAGATTTCATCGGCATCGTCCGCGGCCGGACGGCGAACAGCTCGCGGGGCCGTACCCCCGCCTCCCCTGCGGAGAAACCGGCACAGCGCCAGGCAAAAAAACCCGCACAGAACGGCTCCAGTCGCCGGGCCGTGCCGGCCGGCCGTAAAAAGAAGGGCCCCCGACCTCGGTGACCTGCAGACAGATGCGCCGATCATCTCTGGTAACGACATGAACACTGACGGTGTCAAACTGAGGCGGCAGGCATGATGTCGCCGCATGTCCGATGAATTGCGCGTCCCGTCTCAGCGGTTTCCGCTATACGCCATCGTGCTGACAGGCCGAGCGGTGGGCGATAGCCGACGCCCAGCGATGAGTCGCGCGAAGTGCGACGGGTGCCACGCGACAAGGTCCTGTCACTACCCATAAAGCGCTATTTGAGTGGTACAGCGTGTGTGAGGTGCCTCGGTGATTCCGGACAGCCGTCTTATGGTCGTAGCCTATGCGGCTGCTCGGGTTGAAAGGGATTCGTTGAGTACTTCGAGGGGCGGCCG
>NZ_JOEQ01000028.1 GCF_000721075.1 Streptosporangium amethystogenes | reverse complement strand
CGCGGCTTCCTCCAGGTCTGTGTCCGCAGATGCCTGAATCACGGTACTCATCAGGTGTATCTCCTTGATCAGGAGTTACACCGAAAACCGTACAGTCCCCCTCTCGGTGAACATCCCGCTCACCGATGAAGAACGCGCCGCAGTCGACGACGGCCAGGCTGCCTTGGACCGGCTACTCGACCGCCTAGCCGAGGTTCCAACTCCTACCGGACCCACACCCCGCCAGCTCAGTATTCCGGCCGGCGCGGCACTACTGCCGATCATCACGATCCAATGAGGATGCAACCAGCAGGCAGTCAGTGCCACAGTTCAGTCCCATGACCCTGCTGGACCTTCTCATCGAGTTCGGCCGCACCGGGCAGGTCGGTCCACTCCACTGCGGCATGCCCCTGGACCAGGCCGAGGAACTCCTCGGCCCCGGCCGCCCCCACCCCGCCATCCAGCTGAAGGGCCCCGACCTCGACGGGTATCCCTACTCCTGGGCCAGCTTGGACCTGGTCGTCACCCAGCGGTCCGTCAGCGGCATCTGGATCCGGCTCCGGCCTGGCGCCTCCACACACCTACCCGCGGCCGTCCTCCCGGACTCCCAAACCCACTCAGCCACCGTCCTCCGAGAAGACTTCATCTCCGCGTTGGACGCGACCGGCTGCCCGCACGAGCTCGACCAGAACCTGACGTTCGGGACCCAATCCAGTATCCGCACCCACCCCGCCGACGTCTGCGCGGTGTTCTTCCCACCACACAAGGACGAGCACGTTTCCAACCGTGAAGGCCTCTATCTCGGCGTGATCCACAAGCACATCGCTTGACAACTTTGATTCCACATAATGATCTTGTTGACGGTGCCCTCGACCGCGCCGCTGCTGTAGGGCAGTGTCAACCCGGCGGTGACCGCGGCATGGTCGCGACGTAGGCCCGTGGCGAAAGCGGCCAGATGGGGTGAGCTTCCTGCCGCGGTCGCGGCGATCCAGTCGTCGAGCAGGTGACCGTCGCGGTTGGTCATCATCGCGGCGAAGCCGCGGACATGTCCTGCGACGGCTTCGAGTTCGGGACAGCGTGCCAGGATCTGTTTCACCTGCACCTGACCCTCTGCGTCCAGACGATCGGGATGGGTCATGATCCAGCCGGTGATGTGGCGGGGGCTGGGCACCGGGCAGGGTTCGGGCTGTACTCGTCGGTGTCCGCGCAGTGGAGTCAGCCAGCCCTGAACCGCGCGCAGGCCGCCTTCCCAGCCCTGGGCTTGGAGTTCTTGGTGAAGCTGGACGGCGTTGGTGCAGCCCTCGTTCCAGCGTCGGGTCAGGTAGGGCTTGAACGCGTCCAGTCTGCTGGAGCGGTTGAGGGTCGGGGCCAGCAACTCCTCCACGCTGGTGGCGTTGGCGAATTTGCGGGCGGTACGGAAGGCCAGGCCGAGCTCACGGCTGATCGCGTTCAGCGATGCTCCGCCGTCCCGAAGCTCCTGCACTTTGGCGTATCGCTCCTGGATTCGCGCCACCAGCGGCCGCTCATTGCCGTGGGCGTCCAGCGTCTTGGGACGCTCGACGGGTTCAGCCCCGTTGTCGGTTTCACCGTCGACCCCGGGGCCTGCTTCGAAGGCTTCCTGCAAGCAGGATCGGTGAGCGCGGATCGTTTTCTCCAGTGCTTGGGCAAGGTTCCGCCACAGGTGGAAGCGATCGGCGACGTGGATGGCCTCGGAAGCCCCTTGCTGGGCGCCGTCGGCGTAGGCGCCAGCCCGGTCCCGGCAGATCACTTCCACTCCGGGATGGTCTGTCAGCCAGGCGGCCAGGTCACCGGCGGTGCGGCTGTCCAGCAGATCGACCGGGCGGTGGGTGCCCATGTCCACCAAGACGGTGCCGTAGGAATTGCCCCGGCATTTGGCGAAGTCGTCGACACCCAGCAGCGCGATCTTTCCGGCGACCGGGTCGGGCAACGCCCGCAGCATCCGCAGCAGCGTGGAACGGCTCGCCCGCATCCCGGCCAAGGCCGCCATACGGGCCCCGGCCAGCGCGACCGCGATCGCGGTGAGCAGAGCGTGCAACGCGCCGGTGCGACGGGCGTGCCGCCGCGTCAATCCGTCGGTCTGCTCAGCGAAGATCTTCCGTTCACAGGACGGCTGGCCGCAGAAGAACCGGCGCACCTCCAGCTCGACCAGAACCGGCCGTCCAGCTGGCCGAATAGACGGTGCCCTGGTGGCACAGAGCCGACCACAGATCGTTCCAGTCGGCGCTCGGGTCCGTCTCAATCTGATCCAGCAGAGCAGGGATGTCCTCTGCAGAGCCATAGGCGTGGCTGAGTTGCGACCAATCCGTCATGCAGGAATCCAACCAGGTCGATGTGACAACCGGCCCTTCCCGCCCCGGAGCGGATGACGTGACATCGTCCCCCTGCATCCGAGCACCGATATCCGGCCGGCGGCAAGCATCCACGTCGCCTACATCTGAACACTATGACGATCACTCAGACAGGACGTCCAGCGCGCTCTGAGCTCACTCTGAGTCACTCATCATCGAAAGTGGGCCAGAGCCGATTGTTGTCAGTGGGCCGCGCGGACTTGATGTTTGAATGAATCATGACCGCGAGATATGACGGCCAAGCCGAGTGGTACGACGACTACATCGGGCTCGGTGCCGCCGCCAACATCGCTGACATAGCCGATCTTCTAGGCCCCGGTGAAGGCCTGTGTCTGGACGTCGGCTGCGGCACCGGCCTCTACCTCGATGCCATCCGATCCACTGGTCGAACCGTCGTGGGCCTCGACCGCTCGGCCGACCAGTTGCGCCTCGCCCGCCGCAGGGACGGCGCCCCGCTCCTTCAGGGCGACGCGACGACGCTCCCGTTTGCCGCGGACACCTTTGGCACCGTCACCGCGCTCTGGGTCTCCACCGATATCGGCGACTTCGCCGGGCTGATCAAGGAGGCGGCCCGAGTGCTGCTTCCGGGCGGGCTACTGCTGTTCTACGGGGTGCATCCCTGTTTCAACGGGCCGCACATCGAGCTCCGTACCGACGGAGCGGTGGTCATCCACCCCACCTACCGGCTCAAGGGCTGGCACAAGCGCTCGCCGTGGTGGCGCGAAGGCGGGGTCCGAGACCGGGTCGGCATGAGCCACGTGCCGCTGCCCGACCTGATCAACGCGTTCATCGACGCGGGGCTGAGCATCGATCGGCTCTCCGAGCCACGCGAGCACCCCGTCCCATCGGTGCTGGCGGTAAGGGCGTTCCACCGAAACTGACGTGATCGCCCTCAGTGGGTGGCCGACCCCCCACCGGCTCACCCGCAAGTCGTGACCTGCGAAAACGCTCTCGTGAGACGCATCCGAACGGAAAGTCACGGTAAGCCGCTCAACTCTGCTCTGCTAACGGGACTTTTCGAGCGTGGCAGGCCCAACCGGGCCGTAGGTCAAGAATCACAGTTCCGATGCTCGTCATGCCCCATTACCGTGGCCGTCGTCTGGCAACGAGCATCCGCCGGCGACTGGATCGCCTACGCCGCAGACCTCATCCGCCGCACCACCAATAGAGAACACCGAAGGGAAGTCATGACCGATATCGCCTGGCTGGGACCCGCCATTGACGTCCGGCCCGTGCTCGCCGAACAGCAGGACGCGTTCATCGACCTGCTGCGCCAACTCGACGCCGAGGAGTGGAACCAGCCAACGATCTGCCCCGGCTGGAACGTCAAAGATGTCGCCACGCGCGTGCTCGGCGACCACATCGGGCGCCTGTCCACCCACCGCGACGGCTTCCATGTCCTGCATCCACGAGACGGCGAAGCCTTCCCCGGCTTCCTTGATCGGATCAACGAGGAGTGGGTGATCGCTACCCGCAACATCAGCCCGCCCATGCTCATCGAACTGCTGTCGACCTTCGGCAACCAGATCGTGCAGTTCTGGCAGACCATCGACCTGGACATCCTCGGCGGCCCGGTGCGCTGGGCAGGCCCCGACCCGCATCCCTACTGGCTGGACGTTGCCCGCGAATACACCGAGTACTGGACCCACCAGCAGCAGATCTGCAATGCCACCGGACGCATAGGACTTACCGCCCCGTACTATCTTGGCCCCGTCATTGACACCTTCTTGCGGGCACTACCTCACACACTGCACGACATCACCGCCGCACCAGGCACCGCTGTCCAGGTGATCGTGACTGGACCCGGCGGTGGCACCTGGACCTGCGTCCGCAGCCCTGAACGCTGGAGGCTGCAACACCAACCACACCCCTCGGCCCGCCGCACGGCTCGAACTCGACACCGACACCACCTGGAGGCTGTGCAGCCGCGGCATCACCCCCGAGCAGGCGGCCGAACACGCCCGCATCGACGGCGACCAACACCTCGCGACAGCAGCCCTCCACATCGTTTCGATCATCTGGTCGCCCCCAAACCGCAAGGCATTCGGAGCGTTCTGATATCCGATGCCGCCAGAGCGCGCCTCAGCCACCGAGGTCGCCGACCTCGTCAACCGGGCCCTCGACTACTGATAGTGAGGCGGAGCCGGTACGGGGAGGTTCCACCAAAGAATCTTGAACTCGGGTCTCACGATGGGGCCTTCTCAGCCACCTAATTCTGTGAAGGGCGGAACAGGAGGGCTAGATGGCGTTGAAGCGATCGGAGGCGCGGTGGATCGAGAACAGGCATCCGGGCACGTCGGACCCGCACCCGGACCAGACCCACGGGCTGACTTCCAGACCTTCATGAAGGACCACTACCGGTACTTCTTCAAAGCACTGATGGCCATCGGCGCGACCGAGGAGCAAGCACACGAAACGATCGGGGAGGTCACCGCGGACATGATGCAGAAGCAGTCGTGGGACAGATTGAAGAACCCCAAGGCGTGGATCCGCAAGGCCGTACGGCACACCTACTACAGCAGCCGACAACGGGAACGAGAGCGGCCCAACCGGGAGATCAAGGGCTGCTTCGTCACACCCGACTCCTACATCGACCACGGCCTGAACGTCTGGGAGGACGAGCAGTGGGTGAAGCAGATGCTCGACGCACTGCCAGAGACACAACGCGCCGTCGCCGCACTCATCTTCGATGACCACAAGCACAGCGAGATCGCCGAACTGCTCGGTAGAAGTCCCGATGCCATCCGCCAGAACCTGGCACATGCCCGCAAGCGGCTGAAAGCGAATCTGGGCAAGGACTACCGGATCGACCCGGCCTCGCGTCCAGCGCCAGCTCCCCAGGAGGAGGACACTCTGTGAACACCGACGACTCTCAGCAGGAGGAAACGGTAGGCCAAGCCTTCGCCGACTACCTCAACCTGGTGGACGAAGTGGTCGCCAAGATCAGCGACGCCGACATCGAGGCCAGGATCAGCCGTGCGATGGGCCACGGTGCACAAAACAGCACGCCAGTCTCCGAGCCCCATACAGGTCCGGCTCAGAGGGACTTCTCGGACACCAGTGGCCCCGGCGCATTCGGTGAGTCGGGGGTGCGGGGGGAACTTGTCGGGCCGTGGACCGACACCGTGCTGGCCGCCGGTACCGCCCTCCCGCGTCGTGCCGGGGTGCTTCTTGCCCGAAGCCGTACCGCGGACAGAGTTGTGGGGGACTCGGGATCGCGGATAGTTCCCAGCGGCGACCTAAGGATGATGAGTGACGGTGGCCGCCAGGAGGTCCGGGCCGTGATCGCGGAGTGGCGAGAGCAACTGAGCGCGTGCCCGGCAGGGGCGTTCGGTGCGGAAGGCACGGCGATGGTCCTGGGGATGGTGGCCACACTGGCGGAGACTTTGATCGCAGATCGGGACGAGCGCGCCGCCTTGGACCTGGTCCGGGCTGCTTCCCCGCATCTGAGGTCCCTGGGCCATCGCCACCCGGCCGCGTTCGAGGTGCGGCGTGTCCGGGCCGAGGCCCTGTCCGAGCTTGGCTGGCGCCGGCAGGCCGAGGCGATGCTGCGTGAGCTGAGCGAGGACGAACAGAGGGTGTTCGGCTCCACCGCCCCTCGGACGGCGCTGCTGTTGCTCTGGGCGCTGGTCGGCCAGGGCCGGTTGCGGGAGGCCGAGGACGGGTTCCGCTCGTTGGAGGATCGTCTGACCCGGTCACCGGGCGCCGACACGCGAATGCTGCTGCATGTGCAGTGCAGAAGCACCTGGCTGCGTGGACGGCTGGGACGGGTGGATGAATCGGTGAGCGACTATGCCCTCATCATCTCCAACCGAATCGATGAGCTGGGCGAAGACCACACCGACACCCTTGACGCGCGGCACTCCCAAGGGAAGATCCTCGTCGTCGCCGGACAAGGGGCACAGGCACTCCCCCTCCTGCGGGACCTGGCGGATGACCGCGCGCGTGTCCAGGGAGACCGTCACCCCGACACGCTGGAGACCCTCAAGTACCACAGCCTGGCCAAGGTACTGGTCGCGCCGGGTGACGACCGCGTCGTCGACCGTGTGATCCGTGACCTTGTCGAGATCGACCGCATCCAGCGAAAACGACATGGCCGGCGCCACCCCATGCGGCAAGACACAGCCGCACCACTCCGCACCCTTCTCCGCGACGAACCGATCTCCGGCCTGTGGCACGTCCCGATCGCGGACGAAGAACAGCGCCGGACCGTCCCGTGGTCGCGCTCCAGTGGTACGTCCCGCAACACCCGGTCGACTCCCGAACAGATAGCGAGGTAAGACAATGAAGCTTGGACTGCTCACGGCCGCGCTCGGCCAGATGTCCCTGGAACAGATTGCTGCCTGGGCGCCGCAGGTCGGATACCAGGCGCTGGAGGTGGCGGCCTGGCCGGTCGGCAGCGAACACGTCCACCAGGCTGCCCACCTAGACGTGGTCGGCCTCACCGCCGACGAGGTCGCCCGCGTAAGCGAGCTGATGGACGGCCACGGCCTGACCATCTCCGCGGTGACCTACTGCGGCAACAACCTGCACTGCGATCGGGCCGAACGTGACCGCGTCCACCGGCACCTGCGGGCCTGCGTCGACGCGGCAGCGGCCCTGGGCGTCCGGCATGTCACCACCTTCATCGGACGCGATGTCACCCTGCCGGTGGCCGACAACCTCAAGCAGGCCGAGCAGTACCTGCCCCCACTGGCTCGGTACGCGGCCGACCGCGGCGTGAGGCTGCTCGCCGAGAACTGCCCGATGGAAGGCTGGCACCCCGACGGATACCCCGCCAACCTCGCCTACTCGCCCGAACTGTGGGACTGGATGGCCGACCTCGGCTTCGGCCTCACTTACGACCCCTCCCACCTGCCCTGGCTCGGCATCGACCCGCTCGACGCACTCGAACACGCCCTGCACGCCGGTATCGTCGGCCACGTCCAGGCCAAGGACATCCAGATTGACGAGCGGGCACGCACTCGCTACGGAGTCTTCGGCAAGACAGCCGGACGTACCTCACCCACCGATGTCGGATGGTGGCGCTACCGCGTTCCCGGCCGCGGACAGCTCGACTGGAACCAGATCATCGACGCACTCTACGCAGCCGGATATGACGGCGACGTCGCCGTCGAACACGAAGACCCCGTATGGGGCGGCACACTCGACAAGACCCTGCAAGGCATGCAGATCGCCGCGCACACCCTGCGACCCTTGATCGTCACCGAGCCGGGCCTGAGGAACCGGCAGACAGCCACTGGCGCTGAAAAGGATCGTGATCTCGGAGGCGATCAGCCTTCGGCTGACGCCGGCTCGGTGATGTCGGCGTCACCGTGATCGCGGAGCACGCACGGGACGCTGGCGGGGATGAGTGCCGGCCTTTCTTCTCGCCGGTGGTGACGAGCCGTGGGGGCGAGAGTCACGCAAGCTCAGTAGTGCCGGTGAGCATTTCCCTGTGTGTGCTGCGGTGGCTAAGCGCCGCGCTGACGCCCTGCGCATCGACCTGCTGCACGAGCCTTTCGTGGTTTCAGAGGGGTTTGTCGGATTTTGCCGATGTTCGGAAAGGAAGGATGAATGACGGCCATGCGGCCCGCCGGCGACGCCGAGCCTCCTGCCCAGGAGCCGCCCGGCGTCTTGGAGTCCTCCCCCTGGATCGGGGAGGTGGCGCGGATGGTCCGGGATGTTGTTGACAGCACTCCCCGGACCATCCGCATGTGCATCCTGATCGCGGTTGCAGCCGCGTCATGGGCCTACTTCAGGTAGCCCCGATGCACCGGTAACACGAGGCCCCAGGCTAAGTCCCTGCCGAAACCCCGATGCCCGATTTAGCAAGATCGCGGGCATTCGATGGTGGAAGACAGAGATTGCCCTGGGGCCTTCGCCGTCCGTATCACCCTCTCGATGGTGGACGTCTCGCGGCGCGATGCGGACGACGGCCCGCAGAGCCTTCTCCCGTGTTCGAAGAGACTCAAAGTGTCGACGCCCAGGAATCGGCAGAGCGGCTCCCAGCCCTCGAACACCAGGAAGCGATCCGCGGGCAGGCTCTTCTGGACAACGGCCACGTGACGGTGGAACGCCGCTACCGTGATCTCTTCGTCGGGCATGCCCCGCTGGAAGTTCCAGGTGTCGCCGAAGGTGGACTCTCCGAGTGGTGGCAAGGACCGAATCCCAGCCTTTTCAGCGCGGCCTTCATCGATCTGGTTCCGGTACGCGGGAATCCCGCGCCGATCACGTGTAACACGTCAGCCTCCTGCTGTTGCGGCCGCGGCGTTCACCTTTCGGCAGACGTGGACCGCGGCCTTGGCGTAGGTGTCGGACCAGCAGGGCAGCCGCACTTGTTGACGTAGAGCTGTCTGCCTGTACAAGATCACGAGAAGTGGCCACCGCGCGATGATCGAGGTGTGCACGGTCATCAGAGCCTCGATCGCGCGCCTGTATTCGCTGCGGTCAGCCGCTCGGCTCGGCGCGACGGGAGCGGGCCAGAGCCAGCCCGCCGAGGACCGCACCGACCAGTCCAAGCACCAGGGCCAAGACCGCCCCGAATACTCCGTTGCCGGTGCCGAGACCACCGTCGGCGACAGCCAGTTTCACCGCGCCGTTGAGCCCGCCGATCAGCCCCACCACCACAGCCACGATGGCTACCCCCCTCCCTCCGTTGCCGATACGACGGACGGAGCGCAGCGCCAGCCAGCCGATGACCACGCCGCCCAGCGCCACTAGTGCGGCCACACTGGCCCAGATGCGGGCAGGGGTCCCGAGGAAAGTGTCGACACCTTGGCCCGTGCATTCTGCCGCCGACGTACAGACTGGCGAGGCCGCCTGTGCGGCAAGCACTAACAGGACGGACATTGAGGACCCTTTCGGTCGGATGACGGGCGCCCGCAGTGTGTGCAGCGCGGTGACTCGGCCTATGCCGGTCGAGGTCCCGGTGACGAGCGCGAGCCCCTGGCAGGGGTTTCACGGAATTGATCATCGCGCCGTCGGGGCGGCCGCGCCTCCGACAGCGGACGGCAGCGTCTACGCAGTTCTGCGTAGACGACTCGTGCCTCGGTACGCTCGACGTCGTAGGCGGTCGCGCGTCCGGGCGGAGTGTTCCTGCGGTCTGCGACCGTAGGATCGCAGCATGGAACACCGCGTGGTGTCGTTGCGCCTGCCTGTGCCGGCGCAGGACGTGTTACTCGCGCTCTTCATCACCGTGATGCAGGTTCAGGGCACGATGGTTCGTAACGTCGGCGAGGTGGTACAGCGTCCCCTTACCGACCTCGGAAACCTGGGATATGTCCTGCTGATCGTGAGTGGCGTGGTCATTGCCGTCCGCCGCCGATGGCCGGTACCGGTGTTCGTCGCCGCCGCGCTCGCCAGCTTGGTGTACTACACCCTTGACTTCCCGGACGGACCCGGCTGGCTCGGGCTCTTCGTCGCCCTGTACACCCTCGCCGCCTACGGTGACGGACGCCGGTCGCTGGTGATCGCCGGCGTGGGTACCACGGTGCTTGCCATCGGCTGGCTGATCGCCGCGGACGACATCGAGCCACGCGCCGCCATCGGCTGGGTGTTCTTCCGGATCGGCGCGTCGGTCATGAGCGCAGCCCTCGGCGAGTCCGTCCGGTCCCGGCAGGTCATCGCGGCCGAAGCGCAGGAGCGCGCCGAGTTGGCTGAACGGACTCGCGAGGAGGAAGCGCGGGCGCGTGTGGACGCCGAACGGCTCCGGATCGCGCGCGAGGTCCACGACACCGTCGCGCACGCCATAGCGATCATCAACGTCCAGTCCGGTGTCACCGCACACGTGCTCGACAAGCGGCCGGAAGTGGCGCGCGAGGCGCTGCGTGCCATCGAGCAGACCAGTTCCCGGGCACTGCGGGAGATGCGGGCCATCCTCGGGGTTCTCCGTGACGACGGCGGTGACGACGACGGGCGGGGGCCTTACCCCGGGCTGGGGCAGATCGACGAACTGGCTGCCAAAGCACGCAAGGCGGGACTGGACATCAAGCTGGAGGAGACCTCGCCCGTGGCCCCGTTGCCCAGCGCGGTGGGAAGTGCCGCTTACCGAATCGTTCAGGAATCGATCACCAACGTGGTCCGCCACGTCGGTCCGACTCGGGTGACGGTAGCGCTGAACCCCGGGATCGAGGCCTTGGAGATCCGCGTGACCGATGAGGGCCGCCGTACCGCCCCAGTTCATGACTCTGCGGACCCGTACCTACCGGCCCCGCATCCGATCAGCGGTGGCAGCTCGGCCAAGCCCGGCTGCGGAATCGTCGGCATGCGCGAGCGCTGTCAACTGCTGGGCGGAGAACTCGACGCCGGGCCGATTTCAGGCGGCGGGTTCGAAGTCAGGGCACGACTGCCCCTCGCGCCGACCGGGTCGCGCCTATGAACACGGCAGCCGCCTCACTGCTGACCAACGCTCCGATCAAGGTGCTGCTCGCCGACGACGAGGGGCTCGTGCGATCCGGGTTCAAGGTCCTGCTCGACCTTGAGGACGACATCACTGTGGTGGGGGAAGCCGCCAACGGCGCCGAAGCCGTCGAACGGGCCCGCGCCACCCGCCCCGACGTCGTCCTCATGGACATCCGCATGCCTAAGGTGGACGGGATTCAAGCCACCGCCCAGATCGCCGAAACGCGCGGGTTGGAGCAGGTCCGCGTCCTCATCCTCACCACCTACGACACCGACGAGTACGTCTTCGACGCATTGCAAGCCGGCGCCAGCGGCTTCCTGCTCAAAGACGCCGGACCGGCCGAGCTCCTGCAGGCCATCCGGGTGATCGCCGCTGGAGACGCGTTGCTCGCGCCGCGCATCACCCGGCGCCTCATCGGCCAGTTCACCGCGCAACGAACAGCTGCCCGGGCTGCGGAAGAGCGGCTCGCGGTGCTGACCCAGCGCGAGCGCGAAGTGCTGGCCCTGGTGGGGCAGGGCCTGAGCAACCACGAGATCGGCGCCGAGTTGTTTCTCAGCCCGGCTACCGCGCGCACCCATGTCAGCCGTGCGATGGCGAAACTGGGTGCGCGTGACCGTGCGCAACTGGTCGTCGTCGCCTACCGAACAGGATTGGTCAGCCCTGCGATGTAAGGCACGGGCCACGCCGGCCGGCGACTGGGACGCCGCCCGCGAAGTCCAGCTGGAACCGCCCGAAACCGGCGTGTGCTCGGCCGATGCAGGTCGAGGTCGATCTGCATCAGCCGCGCTCGGCGGACCTGGCCGCCCTCATGCCCGGGGCCACCAGACGCGGACGCACCGCGTCACGATCCACCGCGCGACCGGTGCGATCCTCGCGCACAGCCTGTACGACGGCGAGACGTACGACGCCCGCCTGGAGCCCCATGGCTGGTCCCTGCCCGGGGCCGGGCAAGCCTGGTCTCCCGTCGAGCTGTTCGACTGGGACCCGCGCACCCTGGTCTCCCGTACGGCGGAGCCCATCCGGCGGATCGAGGAGTTCCAGCCGGTCGAGATCACCACCAGCCCGTCGGGCAAGGCCATCATCGACTTCGGCCAGAACATCGTGGGCTGGGTGCGGCTCACCGCGACCGGCGAGCCTGGTCAGACCGTGACGGTACGGCACGCTGAGATCCTCACCGGTGGCGAGTTGGATGTGCGCTCTCTGCGCACCGCGCAGGCCACCGGCCGCTACATACACGCGGGCGGCACCGCCACCTGGGAGCCGCGTTTCACCTTCCACGGCTTCCGCTACGCCGAGATCGACGGCCCCTTCGACGAGGTCAAGGCGGTCGTCGTGCACAGCGACATGGCCAGGACCGGCTGGTTCGAGTGCTCCGACGAGCTGATCAACCGCCTGCACGCCAACACCATCTGGCCAATGCGCGGCAACTTCGTCGGCCTGCCCACCGACTGCCCGCAGCGTGACGAGCGCATGGGCTGGACCGGCGACATCAACGCTTTCGGCCCGGCCGCCGCCTTCCTCTACGACGTCCGCGGCACACTCGACTCCTCCTCCTTGACGAACAGGAAGCGGGTCATGCCGATGGCGGCGAGCGGCACGATGAACGCGAGCATCACCCACGACCATCGTTTCGGCGACTTGCCGGCGTCCTTGGTCACCCATCTGGCGGAGGTGCCCGGGCGGCCACTCGCCGATGTGTGCGCGGCCGTGGACGCCTCGGTGGTCATCGGCCTCGATCCGTTCGACGACGACACTGTGCAGGCCTTGTACAGGGCGGGCGCGGAGGTCGTGCACCCCGTGTCCACGGAGCCGGGGACGCACTCGCCTATGCGCGATGCCGGTCGCCTGCAAGCCGAGTACCTGATCCACCTCGGGCACACCCGTCTCGGATACGCGATGCCCGGGGACGAGAGGCTGCGCAAGATGGCGCAGGAGCGGGTTCATGGCGTGCGTGAGGCCTGCGCCGAGGCCGGACTGGCCACTCTGGCAGTCCTGACCGCCGGAGTGGAGCCCCAGGGCGCGGTGGCTGCCGTACGGCACTGGATCGAGGAGTCGGTGACCGGTGTCTGCGCCTACAACGACGAGACAGCCTTCACCGTCTTGGCCGGGTTTCGCGACAACGGTCTCAGCGCCCCGGCTGATCTGGCCGTCATCGGCATGGACGATGTCCCTCTGGCTCTCCTGACCGACCCACCCCTCACAACGGTCCGCTTCGACCTGGAAGAGGTGGGACGCAGCCATGCCCAGGCGGTGGCCGCCAGCTTGCTAGTGGTATCTCTCGTGCTCGTACCTATCGCCCATTTCTTGATGCCGGCTGTTGTGCTGATCCCGGGAGTGGGGCCGTACCAGTAAGTGGAGGGCTGTGAGAGATGCCTGTCCTTCACTGACCTACCTGGATACCGTTCCCCCTGGCGACGACCGCTTACAGTGTGGAGTTGCCGGGCTGTATGGCGTGACTGCGGCAGGCGAGCGCGGCTGCTTCTCTTGTGGGAGGCGATGGTGACGTCACTGTTCGAGCGCGTGGCCCAAGCCGAGGCGATCGCAGCATGGACAGCCGGCGCGAGCGTTACCCTGGCGTGCTCGGCCGCGGGCACCGCCCCAGCGCCTGTCGTGGTTCAAGAGGCTGTTCCTGTCGCCCCGGCGCAGGTGTCCGCCTCGCCGCCGGCAGCCGGCCATGACAGGCAGCAGCCAGGCGTCGCGCCGACCGATCCGGCGCACCCGGCATCGCCGATCCCAACCGACCCGCCGCAGCTGCCTCCCGTGCGGCAGCCGCCACCGCCCGCCTACGAGCCTTACTCCACGCCCATCTTCGCCGCCTTCCCCAGAGCAGTCTGGCGTCAGACGTGGAGCAACAACCCTCAGGAGCGCCTGATCAAGGAGATCAGGAGGCAGACCGACGTTGTCGGCATCTTCCCCAACCGCGACTCGATCATCCGGCTCGTCGGCGCGGTGCCGGCCGAGCAGAACGAGGAGTGGACCGAACAGCGCCGCCACATGGGACTGGAGGTCCTCGCCGAGTGTCACAAGAACACCGGTTCGCCCGATTCCAAAAAAAGACAAACAATGATAAAGTGACCATTGAGGCGATTGCTTCCTAATAGTCACCGATTACGGGTGGCCTTTTCAAACACCACTTCCCTGGGCGCGGCCGCGTCCGGAAGCGCCCGCAAGCATCGGGGCCCCCAGGTCCCGCCTCGCGGATGCCCCCACCGCGACGGACGCCCGGCCGACTCGCGACGGAGCCCGCGTGCCCACGATCGACCCCCGACGTCTCCTCGTCCTCCGTGCCTTCGTGCTGTCCGACTCGGTCACCGCGACCGCGGCGGCGCTGCACCTGACGCCGTCCGCGGTGTCGCAGCAGCTCGCGGCGCTCGAGCGCGAGGTCGGCCACGCGCTCGTCGTACGCACGGGGCGCAAGCTGGCGCTCACGCCGGCCGGGCGCATCCTCGCCGGGCACGCCGAGGAGATCAACTCCCGGCTGAAGATCGCCGAGGCCGACCTGGCCGCACACGCGGGCGGTGTCCTCGGGCAACTCCGGATCGGCGCCTTCCCCACAGCGATCAGCTGGTTGGTGGCACCTGCCATCGTCGAGCTGCGCCGCCAGGCGCCGGGCGTCGACGTCACGGTCGTCGACGCGGAGGCGCACATGAGCCACCGGATGCTGATGCGCGGCGATATCGACGTGACCGTCAGCCTGGAGTACGAGTCCGACCCCGAGCGCGACTCCCCCGACATCGTGAAGTTCCCGCTCTACATCGAGCGGTTCAAGGCCGTCCTCCCCCACGCGCACCCGCTGGCCGGCGAGGAGGGCATCGGGCTCACCCAGCTCACCGAGGAGGGCTGGATCATGCCCTCGCCCGGTAACCCGTGCCGCACGATGGTGCTGCAGGCGTGCGCCGAGCTCGGCTTCCACCCGCCGATCAGCCACGTCTCGGACGACTATCGCGCCGCGCTGGCGCTGGTCGCCGCCGAGGCGGGGATCTGCCTGGTGCCGGAGTCCGCGCTCTCCGCCCGCGACGCCGACTGGGTGACGATCCTGCCGACGCGCGGCATCGCGCCGCTGCGTAAGGTGATCATGACGACGCGGCGCGACAACCAGGGCCACCCCGTCGTACGCGCGGGGCTGGAGGCGATGCGGGCCGCTGTCGCCGAGCCGGACTCGGAGGTCTACGGCCCGCTCGCACGGTCCGACACCTTCAGCGTCGAGTGACGGCTCCGGCCGACGGCGCGTTCTCGCGGAGGAAGGCGTCGACGTGCCGGTGGTACTCGTCCGGTTTGTCGCGGCGCACGCAGTGGTGGGCGCCCTCGATCACGACGACGTCGAAGCCGGGCGCGACGGCCGTGAGGCGCTCACGGGAGTGCTTGTCGACGATGACGTCGCCGGTGCCGGTGACGAGCAGCGCCGGTACGCCGGCCGGGCCGACCGTGATCTGCCGCGCGGTCGGCGTCCAGATCCGGCGCTTCTCGTGGACCCGCTGCTCCATGTAGTCGATGTTGACGGCCTTCATCGCCTCGGCGAGCGGGCGCAGTTCCTGCTCCGCCCAGTGGGGCTTGAGCTCGCGCTGCATGTCCATGAGCTCCTCGACCGACGCCGTGTCGGCGTAGTCGAAGGGGTCTTTGGCGGTCTGCTCGACGCTGAGCCACGGGTTGGGACCGGCCTCCGGCACCCACCACGGCGGGTCCTCGAGCACGACGCCGGCCACCAGGTGCGGGGCGTCGGCGGCGACGAAGGCGGCGATACGCGCGCCCATGGAGTGCCCGACGACGAGCGTCTTGCGCTTGGTCTCGTCGAGCATGTCCTTGAGGATGTCGATCGCGTCCTGCACCATCACGTCGGTGGACGGAACGCCCTCGTGCTCGGGCAGGCGGCTGGGCGACTTCCCATGGCCCCGGGCGTCCGGCGCCACGATGTGGTAGTCGCCGCACCAGCGGTCCACGGCGTCGCCGTAGCACGCGCCGGACTCCACGGCGCCGTGCAGGATGAGGATGGCGGGCGCATCTGCTGCGTCCCGCCCGTACTCTCGGACGAACAGGTCGGTTCCCACGTGTCCTCATTCAGTACTCTGTCGCGCCGGCCTCCGGCCGGCTCACGACGGGGTGGTCGTTCGGTGAGTCATGGTCATGATCGTGGCACGCCCGGTCGGCGTCGCGCAACGCTCCCGCAGGTCAGGCCGGGAGCTCCGCCTCCGGTGTCGCTTCGACCAGCGCGCGCGTGCAGGGATGCTGCGGGGAGCGGAAGATCTCGTCGGACGGGCCGGTCTCGACGATGCGGCCGCGCTGCATGACGGCGACGCGGTCGCTGTAGAGCCGGATCACCGCCAGGTCGTGGCTGACATGGAGGAACGAGATCCCCTGGTCGCGCTGCAGGTCGGCCAGCAGGTTGAGGATCTGGGCACGCACCGACACGTCGAGCGCCGAGGTCGGCTCGTCCGCGATGATCAGGTCCGGCTTGAGGGCGAGCGCGCGCGCCACGGCGACGCGCTGGAGCTGCCCGCCGGACGCCTCGTGCGGGTAGCGCCCCAGGTAGTCGGCGCCGAGGCCGACCGACTCCAGCAGCGCGACCAGCTCGGCGGTCGACGTCGTCTCGCCGTGCGCACGGAAGACGTTCTCCAGTGTCTGCCGCACGGTCTGCAGCGGGTTCAGCGACGCCAACGGGTCCTGGAAGACCATGGCGACGTTGCGCCGCAGCCGCCGCAGTCCTCGCCGACTGAGGCCGGCGACGTCCTGCCCGTCCGTACGGACGGTGCCGGACGTCGGCACCACCAGGCCGTTGGCCATCCGCGCCAGCGTGGACTTGCCCGAGCCGGACTCGCCGACCAGGCCGAGCGCCTCGCCCCGCTCGACGTGGAGCGAGACGCCGTCGACGGCGAGGAAGCCCTTGCGCCCGCGGCCGAAGCCACCGGCGGTGCGGTAGCGCTTGCTGACGTCGCTCATCTCCAGGATCGGCTCGCTCACCGGGCGACCTCCTGCAGTGCGGGGAGACGATCGAGGTGGCAGGCCGCAAGGTGCAGGCCGCCGCTCTCGCTGGTCGGGCGGACGGTGGGCAGCGGTGTCTCGACGACACAGCGCTCGCCGACCTGGTCCGCGAGGCCGCAGCGCGGCGCGAAGGCGCAACCCGGTCCGGCGTCGCGCAGCGACGTGGGCGCGCCGGGGATGGCGCGGAGCCGGGTCCGCTCCCCTCCGGTGTCGAGTCGGGCGTCCAGCCGCGGCGTGGCCGCGCGAAGACCGACGGTGTACGGGTGGGCGGGCTGATCGAAGATGTCGCGGAGGCTGCCGTACTCGGCCTGGCGGCCGGCGTACAGCACGAGGACGTCGTCCGCCACGCTCCCCACCACCCCGAAGTCGTGGCTGATCAGGAGCATCGCCATGCCGTACTCCTGCTGGAGCTCGCGGAGCAGGGCCAGGATCTGCGCCTGCACCGTCACGTCGAGCGCGGTGGTCGGCTCGTCGGCGATGAGGAGCGCCGGCCGGTTCACCAGGGCCATCGCGATCACCGCGCGTTGCCGCATGCCGCCGGAGAACTCGTGCGGGAAGCGGCATACGGCGTTCGCGGGCTCGGGGATGCCGACCCGGTCGAGCATCTCGACCGCACGGGCCCGCGCAGCGCGGCGGGTGACCGACGGGTCGTGCAGGCGGACCGCCTGGGCGATGTGCGCGCCGATGTCGAGGTACGGGCTGAGCGCGGACATCGAGTCCTGGAACACCATGGCCACGTCGGAGCCGCGGGCCCGGCGCAGCTCGCGCTCGTCGGCGGAGAGCATCTCCCGGCCGGCGACGACGATCCGGCCCCGGGCGCTCGCCCCGCGCGGCAGCAGCCGCATGATCGCCCGGCCGGTGATCGTCTTGCCCGACCCCGACTCGCCGACCACGGCGAGCGTGCGGCCGCCGTCCAGCCTCACGGAGAGGTCCCGGACGACATCGGCGGTGACGCCGCCGCTGGTGAACGAGACGCACAGGTCCTCGACCTGGAGTACGGGGTCAGGCACGGCGGATCCTCGGATCGAGAAGCGGCATCAGCAGGTCGGCGATCAGGTTGCCGATGATGATGAGGAAGGCGGAGAAGAGCGTCACCCCGACGACGATGCTCAGGTCGGACTCGTTCACGCCGGACAGCAGCAGGTCGCCGAGCCCGTGCAGGCTGAACACCTTCTCCGCGATCACCGACCCGCCCAGGAGCGCGGTGACGTCGAGCGCGAACATCGCCACGACCGGCACCATCACGCCGCGGACGGCGTGCCGGTTCACCTGCCGGGCCGACGCGCCGCGCGCGGTCATCGCGACGAGGTGGTCGGCCGAGAGCTCGTTGAGGAGCTGGGTGCGGGTGACCCGGATGTAGCCGGCGGCGAGGATGAACGACAGCACCATCCACGGGCCGATCAGATGCCAGGCCCAGTCCGTCGGTGACTCCGAGAACGACACGAAGCCGGAGTACGGCAGCGCGTTGAGCATGAAGCCGAAGACCTGGACGACGAGCAGGCCGACGAGGAAGGTCGGCACCGACAGCCCGAACATCGCGAAGCCGGTCGAGAACCGGTCGACGACCCCGCCCTTGCGTATCGCCGACAACGCGCCGAAGCCGATGCCCACGACGAGGCACAGGACGGCCGCGCCGAACGCGAGCGACAACGTGACGGGCAGCCGCTCGGCGATGAGCGTCGTGACGTCGCTGCGGTTGGGGAATGAGTAGCCGAAGCAGGGCGCGTGGCAGTGCACCTGCTGGGCGCCCTCGCCGTACGTACGGCCGACGAAGAGGCCCTTCACGAACTCGGCGTACTGCCACACCGTGCTCTGGTCGGTCTGCATGTATGCGCTGACCTTGGCCCGGGTCTCGGGCGGGCACGGCTTGCCGCACATGGCGCGGGCCGGGTCCTTCGAGGCCCCGAAGAAGAGGGATATCGTCACGAAGGCGATCGCGAGGAGCATGAACACCGCGGTGACCATGCGGCGGGCGATGTAGACGATCATGCAGCATCCTCCATGCGCACGTCGAGGACGTCGCGGAGCGCGTCACCGGCGAGCGTGGCGCCGAATACGATCAGGAACACCACGGCGCCCGGGAAGAGCATGTACCAGACGTCCGCACCGCTGTAGATCCACGGCAGCGAGTCCGAGAGCAGCTTGCCGAGGTCGGGGACGTCGCCACGCAGGCCGACGCCGAGGAACGACAGTCCCGCGACGACGCTGACGTTGCCGGGCAGTGACATCGCGAACAGGACGACGACCAGGCCGAAGAGGTGGGGCAGCATCTCGCGGCGGATGATCTGCCAGGGCGCAGCCCCGGTCGCGCGCGCCGCCTCGACGAAGGTCCGGGCGTTGATGGCGCCGGCCTGAGCGCCGATGATCCGGGCCGGGACGGTCCAGCCGAAGAAGGCCAGTACCAGCACGAGGACCAGACCCCGCGGCATCTCCGGCGGCACGATCGCCATGATCGCGATGACGAACATCAGGCCAGGAAAGCCGAACATGAAGTCGATCACCCGCCCCGCGACGGCGTTGAGCCAGCCGCCGAAGTACCCGATCGCCGTACCGAGGACGGCGGCGAAGGCGATCGACAGGATGCTCGCCCCGAACGCGATGAACAGCGACGAGCGGATGCCGTAGACGATCTGGGCGAACAGGTCGACGCCCGTCACCGGGATGACGCCGAGCCAGTGGTCGGCGCTGACGCCACCGAAGGCGCCCAGCGGACGGCCGCCGTCCGGGTGGAGCAGGTCGGTGTGCAAGGTGTTCGGGTCCTGTCCCTCGATCCGCACGAGCAGCGGGGCGCAGAGCCCCGCGACGAGCGGCACGACCAGCATGACCAGGCCGGCGACGCCGGTCCGCTTGCGGAGGAAGCGGCGGAGGACCGGCGTACCCCGGCCCTCCGCCTGCTGGATCTCAGCGATCGACACCGACGACCAGCTCATTCGCGAACGGCGGGTAGGCGGGGATGAAGTAGTTCAGGATCTTCGAACCGGCCAGGGCCTGCGTGCGCTGCACGAGGATCGGCACGACCGGGGCGTCCTCCATGATCTGCTTGTCGATCGCGGCCCACATCTTGGCGGCCTTGTCGAGGTCCGGCTCCGCCATCGCGGCGTCGATCGCGGCGTCCACCTCGGGGTTGGAGAACTTCGAGGCGTTGCCGCCGCCGTTGTCGATCTCGCTCGACGCGAACAGCGGCTGGATGGTGCTCATACCACTCGGGAGGTCCGCTCCCCAGCCGTTCGTCGTCATGTCGTAGTCACCGTCGGCGGACGAGACGAGTTCGTACCAGGTGTCGCCGTCGAGGCCCTTGAGCTCGACCTTGACGCCGACCCGCGCCAGCGAGTTCTTGATGCTCTGGGCTTCCTTCTCCTCGATCGCACTCACATCGGTCGGGTAGGTCAGCGTGAGCTTCAGGTCGGAGACTCCAGCGTCGGCGAGCAGTTCCTTCGCCTTGTCGACGTTGCCGGTGTCACCGCCGTCGTACAGGTTGTACTCGGTGTAGCCGGGGATGCCGGGCGTCATGATGGTCGAGGTGATCTGGCCGCCGAACTTCGGGCCGCCGTACACGCTCTGCACCTCGGCCTTGTTGATCGCGTAGTTGATCGCCTGCCGCACGCGGACGTCGGAGAGGCCCGGGCGCTTGACGTTCATGGCGAGGTAGCGGAAGTAGCCTGACGGGCTGTTGGCCATGCGGTCGGAGATCGACGGGTCGGACTCGATCCGCTGGAACTGCGACGGCGAGATGAGCGCGTTGCTGATCGCGGTCTCGTCCTCGCCCTTGTCGTCGATGAGGCGCTGCACGATCGTGTCGTTGTTCAGGCCCATGTCGAGGACGATCTTGTCCGGGCCGGCGAACCGTGCCTGGTCGGTTTCGGCCTTCCAGTTCGGGTTGCGGACCAGCACCGCCTGCGAGCCCTTGCGAAAGCTCGTCACCTGGTACGGGCCGCTGGCGACCGGGTGCTCGCCGTACGTCTCCGGCTTGGTGTCGGCCGCAGCCGGCACCGGCGCGAAGGCCGGCATGCTGACGATCCACGGCCAGTTGCCGAACGAACGCGTCAGGTGGAAGACAATCTTGTGGTCGTCGACGACCTCGATGGAGTCGAGCTCCTTGCCGTCGTACGGGCCGTCGTAGTCGGTGCCGCCGACCAGCAGCGTCTTGTGGTAGCCAAGGCCACCCTGGAACATCGGCGCGAACGACCGCTCGATGCCGTACTTCACGTCCTGCGCGGTGATCGGGCTGCCGTCGGAGAATTTCAGGCCCTCCTGCAGCGTGAAGGTCCACGTCTTGCCGCCGTCGTCCGTCGTACCGGTGTCGGTGGCGAGGTCCGGCACGAGGATCGTGTCCTTGTCCGGGAACGTCCGCCACGACGTCAGCCCGCGGTGCACCCACCGCAGCCGGCTGGTCGGCACCATCTGCGCGTTGGCGGTCTCGAAGGACTCGGTCGCGCGCCGCGAGAGGTAGTGCAGCGTCCCGCCCTGGGACACCGACTCGAGCGCCGTCGCGTTCTTGTCCTTCGTCGGCTCGGTGGACTGCGAGTTCGCGTTGCAGCCCGCCACCACGAGGGTCAGGACGAGCGCGAGCCCTGCGGGCACCACTCTCCGGGATCGATTCGCCATAGATCGCGCTTCCTGTGAGGCGGTCCCGATCGGTCGGGTCCGCTGCTTGGATCTCAGGAAGGGAGTCTGTTGGCGGGCGAGAGCGCGCGTCCATCGAGGAGTTCTGCAGGGGATCTTTCAGAAAATCTGAAAGATCGCGGAGATCTGCGCGCGCGGCGTCCATGATAGCCCGGCGGTCCCGGTGGCTGGAAGACCGGCGCACACCCACGGGCGGGACCTGGCGTTCCGCTGCAGCTTCTGCCCTTCCTGGTCCGTGAGCCTGCGCACCTTGACTGGTTGTGTCACCCTGCCTCCCAAGCGCCGATCGAACGTGATCAGCACCCATCCAGTCGGCACGAGCGTCCTGCACGCCAACCCGGTGATCGTTTCCGGTCACAGCGCTGGACCCCTGAGAGCAGCCTCGTTGGTACACGGCAGGGTTATCCGGCCGTCTCGTCCGACCCGCTCCACGCCGCCTCCGCACAGCGGAGGCGGGCCGCTTCGGCCGGTGTGGCGTCGCGGACCTCATAACCGTGCTGCCCGTCGGGCCCCAGGACCGTCACGATACCGGTGACCAGTACCTTTCCGCTCATGACGTCGTGGCAGACGACGCGTCGGTCAACACCGAAGGTTTCGTGAGCAGGCCGATCGGCGTAGTCCCAGCGCCAGCCCCGGTAGGTTCCACCCGGCTGCGGCTCGTACGCCTGGACGTCGGCGGTGAAGGTGACGTCGTCCGGGTTCAGGATCTCGGCGGTGTGTATGCGCGCGGCAAGGTCTCGGGCCCGCTCCTCACGCCGCTCGGGAGCCCACCGTTCGACCGTTTCCGGCAGATGGTGCCAGTAGTCGATGATCTGCGGGTATTTGCTGACGAGCTCGGTCAACCAGTGCTGCCATCCCTCGCGTTCGGCCACGGCGGGCACCTCCCGCTCCGCCATCGCCGCCCGCCAGCGGTCGAAGGGCATGTCCGCCGGCAGACCCTGGGCCGCCAGGAAGTCGGCCATGGTCATCCCCTGGCGGACGAGCTGCTTGTTCAAGGCTTCCTGCCGGCGGCCGATCCGCGCCGCGGGCCAGTGCTCGGCCGTAGAGACCGGTACTTCGACCGGGCGCGCCTGCCGGCCGTTCGCCCTGTCGGGACGCGCGTGCCGGGCCGGGTCGAAGACGTCCCGGATCGGCCAGAACCTGATCAGCCACTGCTCGGGCGTGCGCTCGTCCCACGCCCGCTCGAACTGTTCCTCAGAGATGAACTCCGGCAGCTCCCCGCCCTTCTGGGTGTGCGCGGTGACGCCGTACAGGAAGTGGGGCGGGCCGATGATCAGTTGCCGGCTCGCCTCCTCGGCCAACGATCCCACGGTGACGAACCCGGTGCCGCCCTCGATGGTGGTGTCCTCAACCAGCAACCACGGAGCCCCGGGGTCAGAAGGCCGCTCATCCCACGCCTCCAGCCGGATGTCTGCGGGGTGATCCTCGCCGTCGGGGCTTTCCAACAAGAGATAGCCGTCGCTGCGTTCGAAGAAGACCCCCAGCTCCCCGAGCTGCACCCACACCTCGTCATCGCAACCGCGCAGCAACCACGCCATCGGACCCGCCTTCCTGCCGCCGTCCATTGATCAACGGGATCGGAGCGTAGAGGACGACGGCGACAGGACGCAGACGGCCGGTCCTGGGGCCGGGAGAAGGAACCCCACCAGCCCGGCGGCCAAGCGCCGGCACCGAGACGACCACGGCCGTCACCATGGCCCGCGAGCGGAACAGTGACGAGACCTCCAAAAGCGCGGACATCACCGCCGGCCCGGACTGCACGGCCAGGACCGCCGCTTCAAGTTCTACGAGCTACGGGACAACCTCGCCCCGGGACGGCCTGTCGCACTGCCCGCCGCCGGTCACGCGGGGCGTGACCGGCGGCCGGATGTCAACGTGTCACACGATCTGGATGGCGACGACCTTCGGAGGGTGGTTCGGGAAGGTGATGTCGTGCCAGCGCTCGATCTTCACCGAGTCGCCGTTGGCGTCGTAGTAGATCAGGTCGTTGTTGCCCGTGGAGATGCGATCGACCCACCATCCGCCGAAGTCGGTCCTTCCACCGTTGGCGTAGCAGTCGACGCTCTGGCGGCCGTCGAGGTGCGACCAGATCTTCAGGAAGTTCTCGCCGCCAACGCATTGGACGTGGTCGATGGCGAAGGCGGTGCCGCCCGGGATGGCGACGGTGAAGGCGGCGGCTGCGGCGAGTGCCACGGCCATGGAACGGGCGTTCTTCTTGCTCTTCGAGATCACAGACTCTCCTCCTGCGGAGACCGGCGCGCACGGCTCCGGCCCTGTTGGTGACGTCGAGTTCCGATGGAACGGTGCTTCGTCGGGCTGGCAGACAGCCGACTGCGCACCGGAGCGGCCCCTCGCGGCTGCGCCTTTCCGTGACACAATCGGACGGTCCGGTAACTCAAAGTAACATCGCTCTTTGGGGGGCGACCGAAGTACGCCAGAAGGACACCGTGAGCCGGGGCGATGTACCAGATAAGGGACCGTTATCCGGTACATGGCCGTCGCCAGGTGCGGCGACCTACGGGAGCACCGGAACGGCCGCCGCGCGACTCGGTTGCGTGATCCGCTACATCGACGGTCCAGCAAGATTCAATGTGGGTTCTGGGACCGTCCAGGCGAGATTGAACGCTAAGCGTTGTCCCCGCAGGTCAGACGATGGATGCTCGCCGGGGCCACTGATCAGGCGTGTCCAGGTGAGGTGACACCGGAGCCACAGCTGAACTCGCCTGTTCGACTGTCGCGAGTTCTCGGCGACGTGGACCTCGATGGTGACTGTCCGTGCTCTCTCAGCCGGCGTGCAGGATGCGAAAGCGATCGGGTTCCGCCGGATCTCGATCAACGACTTGGACGGGGGGCCAAGCCCATTGCCAAACGCCGATGCCTGGCGTGCGGGAGAACCGGATCTGCCCGCGGGTGCCTTCGACTGCGACACGCGGCCAGGTTTCGGCAGTGCAGGCCCGGTCCGCGCCGTGAGAACGCAGCACCTCGGCGAGGACGGCGACTGTGTCGTAGCCCTCGAAGGCGACGAAGGAGGGCGCTGCGCCCAGCCGCTCACGGAGGGCCGTCTCGACTCGTGCGCCGAGTGGGGTGAGGCGCTCGGGCAGGTAGCGCAGGAACGGGATCGCGGCGCCGTCTTCGCCCAGCAACGTCGCCCATTCGGCGAACTCCGGTTGCCCAGCCGGAGCACCGATCATGATCTCGGCGAGGCGCTGGTCGCGGCGGACAGACGTGACGATCGATACTGCCGGCTCCGGGTGGCCCACCAGAAGAAGGAGGGCACTCGCGCGATTGTCGACGAGCTCGTCGCACACGGCCGCGGGGCCGAGCGCGCGCATGTCGAGTTCGATGACGGTGCCGCCACGTGGAGCGAGGTGGTCCCGCAGAATGCGGGCCCCAGCTGCCCAGTAGACACTCGGCTGGGTTGCTAGGGCGATTCGACTGTGGCCCGCGCTGAGGAGGAAGTCCGCGTAGATCTGCCAGCCGTGGGACTGCGCCGGGGCCAGGCGCGCGACCCATTCCGTTGGCTGTTCGGTGAGCGCGTCGAGAACCGCGGACGAGCAGAGAAATGGCAGGCCGAGGGCGTCGGCCCTGGCGGCAGCGGCGCGAGCGACGACGCTGTGATACTCCCCCGCCAAGGCGGCCACGCCCAGGCGAGCCAATTCGTCTACGGCCGCCGCGGCCCTCTGTGGATCAGCCGCGGTGTCTCGGACCACCAGCTCGAGTGGTCTTCCGGCGATTCCGCCGGCCTCATTGACTTCGCGAACGGCCAGCTCGAGTCCAGCGAGCAAGTGTTGGCCTGCCTGGACCCAGCCGGGCCGAGTTAGCGGAACGAGAGCGCCGATCTGGACGGATGATCCGTCAGTCCGCTCCGCTACAAGTGGCGTTGGTGGCGTATTCATGCGTTGGCGTCTCCTGTGTGATGATCAGATTGCAGTATGCCCGGATCACAGAGATCACAGAGATCACAGACTGGCAACGGAGATCGCCTGGTCAACTGTCATGAGTGTCGACAACGTCAAGCTCGGGCTCGAAGTTGAGCAGCATGCCCACCACGTCGGCGTCGTTCTCGGCCTCGTCGGTGGCCAGGTCGTCGAGCACCGCGCCCTCACCGGAGAAGCCGCGCCGGCGCTCGGGCGAGAGGGTGAGCGTGTAGCGCATGCCCGGCAGCTCCAGCTCCCAGGCGCTGAAGGCGGCGCCGGCCGGACCGTACACCCGGACACGGAGTGTATCGGCGAGCCAGCCGAACGTGATCAATCTCGGCGGCTATCGTTCCGAGGGCATCATCGGTGTCAGGGAAGTGGTCATCGGGGCGAGGCCGAGGTCGGCGAGCACGGCCGCGCCGCGCTCGGCGTGGTCGCCGCCGGCGAGCACCATGGTCCGTGCGGACTGATAGAGGGAGCCGGCGGCGTCGAACGCATGCGCCGTGGCGAGCAGCGCCCTCTGGTCGCCGTCGAGCAGGGCTTCGGCCCGCTCCACGATGGCAGCGGCGACCGGGTTGCCGGCCACGACGCTCCGGGCCTCGGCCAGGCTGTCGCGAGCGTCGGGGCTCCCTGCGAGCACGGCGGCCTCGGCCCGCAGCGCGACATACCAGTGGAGCCAGATCCAGGTGACCCACTTCCACACCTGCCTGGGCTCGGGGGCCATCCGCTCCAGCGCCTCCGGTGCCTGCCCGTGGTGCAGGAAGAGCATCGCGTCGAAGATCGCTCCGTAGCCGTACGTACGCTCCGGTGGGGTGCCTAGCTGATCCAGGACCTCCTGCCATTCTCGCCGGGTGTCCTGGTCGTCGCGGAGGCCGTGGATCATCGCCACCCCGGCCGCCGCCGGGCCGAGGTACGACCGGGCGGGGCTGCCCGCGCGCCGCCACGCGTCGAGGAACCGGACGCTGCCGGTGAGCACCTCGTCGACGTCGCCCGCCAGCGCGCCGACCACCAGCAGCCGGCACGTGGCCTGGTGCCCGACCTCCGCCATCGACGGATGGTCGGCCAGTTGCCGTGCCCATCGGCGGGCACCCGGCACATCCCCCGCGCCGAGGCCGGCCTCGGTGACCATGCCGAGCGCGTCGATCAACTCCCGGGTGCCGACCGGCGAGACGGGCACGGACGACAGGAGTGTGACCCGGCGCCGGGCCAGGGCCGCGGTGGCGAACGTGTCGCCGGCCCAGCTGTGAGCGCAGGTGAGCGCGTCGAGCGCGGCCGACTCCGCGAGCGGGTCGCCGGTCCGGCGGGCGAGCTCGACCGCCCGCTCGGCGCGCGCGATCGTCTCCGGCACGGTGTTGCCGGGCGGGCCCTGGGCGGCGCCGAACGTGTCGGCGAGCACCGCGACCTCGGCCAGCGCCACCGCCGCCTGCGCGGCCGGATCGTCGCCTGCCAGCTCCCGCGCCTCGATGATCAGCGCTTGTGCCTCCTCCAGGGAGGTGAGCCGCAGGAACATGGCCGAGAACCGGAACGCGTCAGTGGCGGCGGTCGCCAGGTCGGCGGCGGCACCCGCGGTGTCGCCGGACCTGCGGGCGGCGTCCGCGGCCGCGCGGCGGAGGCGGTACATGTCATCACCGACCGTCCGGCAGCCGGCCACGGCCGCGGCCTGCCGGAGCATCGCCGCGGTGGCGGCGGGATCGCTCGCGAGCGCGGCCGCCTGCTCATAGCGCCACTGGGACTCCCCGGTCAGGTTACGGGTGAAGGTCAGCTCCGCCAGGTGCCGGGCGAGATCGTACGCGTCCGTACGTTGCTCCGGCCGGTCCGCCGCCCATGCCAGGGCCGCGCGGAGGTCGTCCGCCACCAGGTCGAACCGGGCCCGCCAGTCCTGCCGGACCACCGCCAGGCAGGCGGCCTTGGCCAGGCACCAGCGAAGGTGCCGGGACCGAGCGTCGACCAGCTCACCGGCCTCGGCGAGCCGCTCCGTCGCGTACTGGCGGATGGTCTCCAGCGCCCGGTACTCCGTCCCGCCAGGGGACACCGTCACCACCAGCAGGCTCTGCTCGGCGAGCCGGGCCAGCCCGTCGGCGACCAGGCCTTCCTCGGACCCGGCCACCTCCGCCGCCGCCGCGGCGGTGAACGGCGCCACGAACACCGACACCCGCCGCAACAGCGCCCGGTCGGCCGGCTCCAGCAGGGCATGGCTCCAGTCCAGCGCCGCCCGCACCGAACGGTGCCGCTCATCGGCACGGGAGCCGCCGGTGAGCATCCGGAGCGGGTGGGACAGGGCGGCGGTGATGCCGTCCAGCCCGAGTGTGGGATAGCGGGCGGCGGCCAGTTCGATCGCCAGCGCCATTCCCTCCAGCCGCTCACAGATCGAGGCGATCTGGTCGCGTAGCGGAGGATCCAGCGGCCAGCCGACCGCCGCCGCCCGCTCCATGAACAACGCGACCGCGTCCGACTCACCATCGACGGCCAACGACAGCGGTGGGACCGGATACACCCGTTCGAACGGCACCATCAGCCGTGCCCGGCTGGTCGCCAGCACCGTCACCCGAGGGCACGTCGCCAGCAGCCGCTCAAGAAACAGCGCCACCCCGTCCACGACGTGCTCGCAGTTGTCCAGGACCAGCAGCGCATGACGGTCGGTCAGCGCGGCGACCACGGATCCGGTCATGTCGCGGCCGGGCTGCTCGCCGAGGCCGAGCGCCCCGGCGACCGCGGTCGCGACCATGCCCGGATCGGTGACCGGGACCAGATCGACGAACCACACCCCGTCGGAGTACTCGCCGGCTGTCTCCGCGGCCACCGCCAGCGCGAGCCGGGTCTTGCCCACCCCGCCGGGACCGACCGCGGTGACCTGATGGTGTGCCTTGAGCATGCCGGTCAGCTCGGCCCGCTCGCTAACGCGGCCGACGAACGAGGTCAGCGGGGCCGGCAGAACCGATGCCGGGCGGGACGGCCCGGCGTCGGCCGGCTCGGGCGCCCGCCGGGCGAGTGCCCGCCGATCCGGCACCTTCAGCTTGCGCAGCAGTGAGGAGACGTGGCTCTCCACCGTACGTACCGAGATGAACAGCCGTGCCGCGATCTCGGCGTTGCTGAGATGGGCCCCGACCAGTTCCAGCACCTCGGCTTCCCGAGGTGAGATCTCCACTCCTGTCACCACTGTCCCAGCTTGGCGTATCCCGTTCGCACCCCCATCCATGATGGCCGCCATGCGTGATCCGTGCCGTCGATCCGTGGACGTTCCGTGGTCACCACGGATGTGACCCGGCCGGGCCGGAAGCCAAGCTGTGAACACGCGAACAGCGGGTCGATATGATCCACGACCACAGGAGTGACCATGACCGGCTCTTCCACCCAGGGCATCAAGACCGTGCTGCACCCCGTGTCCGACCTGGCGAAGGCCAAGGCGGTGTACGCGGCCCTGCTCGGTGTCGCGCCACAGAGCGACTCGTCCTACTACGTCGGCTTCGAGGCCGAGGGCCAGCACATCGGACTGGTACCCAGCGGTGGACCGCAGGGCATGACCTCCCCGGTGGCCTACTGGCACGTACCGGACATCGAGGCGAAGCTGGCCGAGGTGACCGCCGCAGGGGCCACCGTGAAGGAGGCCGCGCACGACGTCGGTGGCGGCCGCCTTGTGGCCACCGTCACCGACCCCGACGGCAACGTCCTCGGACTGCTTCAAGACCGATGAACGCCGGCCCCGCGCCCAGCACCGCCGCGACACCGAGCACCGGCTCATCCCCGGCGAAGGGCCGCCGGCTCGTCTGGCGCCCTGGCCGGGCGCCCTACCTGGGCCGAGGCCCACAGGCGGTTGGCGCCGCCCCGAGTCGAGGGCCATAAGCGCCCTTCTCAAGATCGAGCACACCAAGATCCTTAAGGGGGAATCTGCCATGAGCAGCACGTACGAGGGATTCACGGCCGAGGAACGGGCCGCGATGAAGGACCACGCCCAAGAGCGGAAGACGGCAGCGCGCCGCAGCTCGCGCGCGGACAAGGCGGCGGAGGCGGCGCGGGACGTGCTCGCCAAGATCGCCGAGATGCAGGATTCAGACCGGATCATGGCTGAGCGCGTCCACGCCGTCATCATGGCCAACGCCCCGGTCCTCGCGCCGAAGCTCTGGTACGGGATGCCCGCGTACACACTGGACGGCAAGGTCATCTGCTTCTTCCAGAGCGCGGAGAAGTTCAAAGCGCGCTACGCCACGCTCGGGTTCGGCGACCAGGCGAAACTGGACGAGGGCACGATGTGGCCGGCCGGATTCGCCCTGACCGAAGTGACGGCCAAGGTTGAGGCACAGATCGCCGCGCTCGTGAAGCACGCGGTGAGCTGACCCGCGCTCGGTCCCAGACGGCAGGAGCCGACAGAAACGGGCCGCACCATGAAGTTCCGGGGGTACGAGGTGACCAGGCGAAAGCCGGGCTGCCCGGCCCCCGGTGCCCCGGTCGCGGGGGTTTCGACGCAGTGGCCGCTCTCAACCTCCACCGCCTGATCAACCGGAGAAGTGGCCTCTGGCGTTGGATCTGATCGATGAGGTGATCGGCTGGGGCCTTGTTCCGCGGGTGATCGTCGCCGACGCCGGCTACGGCCAGATCACCGCCTTCCGCCACGGCCTGGCCGAGCGTGGCCTGGACTTCGTCGTCGCGGTCCGCTCTGATGAGTCCGCGCACCCGCACGATGCGGTGCCCACCACGCCTACCTGGAGTGGCAACGGCCGCAAGCCCGCCGCCCGCTATCGGGCCAAGGCGTCCTCGCTGAGGGACCTGGCCGCCGCGGCGGGGCGTGCAAGCTACCGGCGGGTGACCTGGCGAACGGGCTCCAAAGGCCCGATGCGCTCCCGGTTTCGGGTCCAGAGTGTGCGCCCGGCCGGGGTCGCGACGCGCAGGCACGCCAGATCGCAGGCAGCGGGGCCGACCGGCTGGGACGGGGTCTTGCCCACGGTGACGTTGCTGACCGAGTGGCCAACCGGCGCTCAGGCGCCCACCGAGTACTGGCTGAGCAGCCTGGGCGAGGAGGTGGCGCTGCGGCGCCTGGTCCGCCTGGCCAAGATGCGCTGGCGCATCGAGCACGACTACCGGGAGATGAAACACGGTCTGGGCCTGGACCACTTCGAGGGCCGCACCTGGCGAGGCTGGCACCATCACGCCACCTTGGTCACCGCCGCTCACGCCTTCCTGACGCTTCGGCGTCTGGACCCAAAAGCCCCAGCGCCGGCCTGACCTTCTACCAGGTCCTGGCCACGCTCCAGGACCTCATCCGCGCGTGGACCGGCGCGTGTCCTACCTGTCACCTCGACCTACCCGCCGCAATACGGCCAGAACACCACCCACCCGAACCAACCTAACGAAGTACTACTAGGGGTTCCGATCTCTTCGGGCTGGATGGGAGATCGTGATTGCCTGGCCCACAACGATGCCCGCCCGCGGCCTTATACGCGCAGCTTTGTCAGCCGGTCGGTGGCCTCGTGCGGTGTCATGCCGGCGCCCCGTTGGTAGGCGGTGTCGTAGTCGGTACGGCCGAGCCGTTCCGCGATCACCTCCGCAAGGGAGCGCAGTTCGATGTCGCCGTGGTCGAAGGTGCCGCGGATGGCCTGACTCAGGCCGAGCGCGGTGGCCGCGCCGACCGGATCGTCCTCCAGGACCAGCAGCCGGGCCAGGAGCTGGGCGGCCCGAGGGGTGTCCATGTGCGCCTGCGCCGCCTGCACGGTACGGGGCAGCAGCTCGCGTGCGGGTGCGGCGTCCCCGGCGGTGAGGAGGTTCGCCATCCTGGCGGGCACCAGTAGGTTCTCGACCGTCTCCGCCGTAAGGAGCAGCCGGCGGGCGAGTGTCTCCATCCGGTCGAGTTCCTGGTCGGCCCGTTCGATCTCGCCGGAGCGGCGGTACAGCTCGGCCAGGCTGCCCAGGACCTCGATCTCCAGCACGGGCTGACCGCGCTCCCAGACCGCTCGTTCGGCGGTTTCGATGTCGTGCCGGGCGCCGGTCAGGTCGCCGGCGCGCATGCGTTCGGTGGCGAGCCCGAGCCGGGTTGAAACCTCGTCCTGCGAGCCGAGGCCGATGGCGATCGCGATGCTGTGCTCGTAGGCGGCGATCGCCTCGTCGTGTTCGCCGCCGATGGAGTGGATCTGCGCCAGGCCGTACAGCGTCTTCGCCGTCCACCATCGATCGCCCACCTCCTCGAACGCGTGCAGCGCCGCTGCCATCGCGGTCGCGGAGCTTTCCCGGTCGCCCCGTTCGCGATACCGCATGGCTTCGATCATGAAGGTGCAGGCGATCGCCCAGCGGTCCGAGCCGCTGCGCACCCGGGCGATCTCCTGGTCGGCCAGCTCGTCCAGCCCGAGTGGCGCCGCCATCACCAGCGCTATCGTCAGCAGCATCGGATAACGCCGCAGCGCGCCCGTGTGCGCGCAGTCGTCGATGAGCGCGCGCAGCCGCTCGGGGTCGGTGATCGGCCCGCCCCCGCCGGCTACCAGGTGGATCGCGGTGAACGCGGCCCGGGCGTCCGCGGGCAACGCGTCGCCGAACTCGGCGACCTTGGCGACGTAGGCATCGGCCCGAGCGTCGTAGCGGAGCATGACCCAGTACCAGTACATCGGGCCGAGGAGGCGGGCCGCCGCATGGGCGTCGCCGGTGTCGATGGCCGTTTGCAGGGCGAACATCAGGTTGTCGTACTCGGCCTGGAACAGCCGCAGCGACTCCACCTGCTTGTCCGAGCGCAGCAGCGGCTCGTGTTCCTCGGCCAGGTCGGCGAAGTGCCCCGCGAGCCTGTGCAGGACGGCCTCGGCTTCCCCCGCCAGGCGAAGCTTGTCCGCCGAATGGGCTCGGATGGTCTCCAGCATCCGGTAGCCGTCGCCGGCCCGCTCCACGATGGACTTGTCGATCAGGGAGTCCAGCAGATAGATGACCTCGCCCGCGGGGAGCGTCTCATCCGAACAGACCGCCTCGATCGCGGCGATCCCGGTTCTCGCCAGAAAGATCGAAATTCGGCGGGCCAGCGTCCGTTCTTGATCGGTGAGGAGGTCCCAGCTCCATTCGATGACCGCATGAAGTGTCTGCTGCCGCGGCTGGGCGGCCCGGTTACCTGTGCTGAGCAGCCGGAAGCGGTCATCCAGCCGCCGGGCGATCTGGTCGGCGCTCATGGTCCGCAGCCGCGCCGCTGCCAACTCCAGGGCCAGCGGCAGCCCGTCCAGCCGGCGCACGATGTCCGCGACCGAGGCCGCGGTTGACGCGTCCAGCGTGAAGCCGGGCTGTACGGCTGCCGCGCGATCGAGGAACAGCTGCACCGCGGCCGACTCGCCGGCCCGAGCGGAATCCGCGTGCGCGGGCGGCAGTTCGAGCGGGCCCAGACGGCACAGCGTCTCACCCATGACTTCCAGCGGTTCCCGGCTCGTGGCCAGGATGGTCAAGTACGGCTGGCGCTCCAGCAGCTGCCCGGCGAACTCCGCGACGGGTCCGGAGATCTGTTCGCAGTTGTCGAGAACCAGCACGCCTTCACCACCGGCGAGCAGATTGACCACCCGCTCCAGCGGTGTACCGGACGGCCGGGCATCGGCGACGCTGAGCGTGCCCAGCACCGCGCCGGGCAGCCCGTCCGCCGTGGTCACCCCGGCCAGGGGAACGAGCCAGACCCGGCCGCGCCGATGGGCCCGATGTCGGCTCACCGCCTCCACGGCCAGGCGGGTCTTGCCTACTCCCCCGGGTCCTGCGACGGTGATCAGCCGCGAGGTCTCCAGCAACCCGGCGAGCAGTCTCAGCTCCTCCGCCCGGCCGACGAAACTGGTCAACTGGGCCGGCAGGCGTCCCGGCACCGCCTCCGGCCGAACCTGTTCCGCCTCGGGGATCTCCAGCTCTCCCCGCAACACGGCCAGATGTGTTCTGCGCAGTTCCTCGGACGGGTCGACGCCCAGTTCCTCGGCGAGCGTGCCGCGGACCTGTTCGAACACGGCCAGCGCATCGGACTGGCGGCCTGCCGCGTGCAAGGCTCGCATGCGCAATCCGGCCAGCCGTTCGCGCAACGGGTGGCCGGCGGCCACCGCCGCCATATCGGCCAGGATCGCGTCGTGGCGGCCCAGTCTCAGCTCCGCCTCGAACCGGTCTTCAATGGCCGCGACGCGCAGCTCCTCCAGGCGCGCGCCGGCCGTACCGGCGAAGGGGGCATCGCGCACGTCGGCCAGCGCGTCTCCCCGCCACAGCGCCAGCGCCTCGTCCAGCAGCGCGTCCGCTCGCTGCGCGGTGCCTGCGGCCAGTTCGCGACCGCCCCGCCTCGCCTTCTCCTCGAACCGATAGGCGTCGACGCCCTCGGCGCGGATGTGCAGGCGGTATCCGCCGGCCGCCCTCTCCACGACCCCGGCCCCGCCCAGCGCCTTGCGCAGCCGATGCACCAGCCCATGCAGCGCATTGACGGTGCCCCCGCGCGGACGCTCCCCCCACAGGCCGTCAACGAGTGCATCGACCGACACCAGCTCGCCCTCGGCCAGTGCCAGCCGGGCCAGCAGCGCACGAACCCTCGTCCCGCCGACATCGATCGGCGCACCATCGTCGGCATAGGCCCGGACCGGTCCCAACACCTCAATACGCATGCACAAAGGCTATGAGCGCGAAGACGCACATGCCGCTGAAAGTGGCGCCATGCCGGCTGAAAGAGCGTTCTAAGAGGCATGTAAGCGCCGGTGGACACCGTGGAGGACGTACGGAAGAAACGTCAGAAAGGCAGTGCAATGGCAGCGCACGAAAAAGTGCAGCAGGTGCTCGACTGGGCGGTGGCCGAGGCCGGCATCCCCGGCATCGTCGCCGACATCAAGGACGGGGACCGGACCTGGTTCGGCACCGCCGGCGTCGCCGACCTCACGACCGGTGCCCTGCGCCAGCCGGGCGAATACCTGCACACCGGCAGCAGCGGCAAGGCCTTCACCGCCGCAGTGGTCCTGTCCCTGGAGGCCGAGGGCAGGCTGAGCATCGACGACCCGGTGGACAAGTGGCTGCCGGGCGTGCTGAACGTCAACGGCTACGACGGCAACAAGATCACCATCAGGCACCTGCTCAGCAACACCAGTGGTCTGTTCGTGACCGGCCTGGCGCCGGAGATCAGCCACCGCTACGCCACCCGTTCCGGGTTCGCCGAGCATCGTTTCGACGAATTCAGCACCGAAGAGCTGTTGAGGGTGGCGGTGTCCCAGCCGCCGGTCGGTGCGCCCGGCGAACGCTTCGAGTACGCCAACGGCGGCTTCTACCTCGCCGGGGCGATCATCGAGAAGGTCACCGGCAACAGCTACGCCGAGGAGGTCGAGCTCAGGGTCGTTCAACCGCTCGGCCTGACCGACACCCGCGTGCGCCCCTCCACGGACACGGGATACCCCGATCCGCACCCGCGAGGGTATTCGAACCTCTTCTTCAAGGACGGCACCGACCCGGCAGCCGTCACCCCGGAGAACTGGGAATCTCTGATCGAGGAGCCCGGACTCGAACCCCTCGACGTCACCGAGTTCAACACCTCGCTCGGCTGGTCGGCCGGCAATGTCGTCTCCACCACCGGCGACATGATCCGGTTCGTCAACGCGCTGGCGAGCGGCAGTCTGCTGCCGCCGGCCCAGCACCGGCAGATGTGGACCACGGTCTCAGTCGAGGGCGGTCACTGGATGCCGCACGCCCGATATGGCCTCGGCCTGTTCGAGTTCGACAAGGACGCCACGGGTGGCCGGACGCTGCGCGGTGTGGGTGGCAGCCTCTGGGGGTCCTACACCTGCGCGGTGGGTACCCCCGACGGCCGGCACACCATCGCCGTCCACACCAACACCGAATGGAAGACCTGGGACCTCATGTTCAAGGTCATCGAAGCGGAGTTCGGCGTCTCCGTCGGTGCGTAAGCACGCTGCCCGCCACCGGCTCGCGATGTCCACTTCGGCCTCCCACTCGTTGCCGGACTCGCTCCGGTAGGAGACCACCACGCGCCGCCGGTCCGCGATGGCGGCCACGAGCGCGCTGGTGATGGCGGGATCCGGACGGGCCGCGAACCGGTCGGGCGCCGCCGACGCATGCTCGCGCAGCGCCGCCGCCTGCCGTCCGACGTTCTCAGGCAGGGCCCGGATGACCTTGCCCAGGGCGGCGCCGACGAGGTCGCCGACGTCGGCGGCCGTCGGCTGGCCGTCGAGCACCACCATGACCAGGCCAAGCGCCTCGGGCTCGGTGAAGGCGACCGAGGCAGCTTCGTCCCGCGTCCGAGCCGGTACCCGCCGTAGGGGCCGCGGGCCGACTCGACGGGGATGCCCGCCTCGCGGAGGATCCCGACGTACCGGCGCGCGGCGCGCTCCGTGACGCCCAGACAGGCGGGAGCTCGCCGGCCGTCACGCCGGGGCGGGTCCGAAGGATCTCCATGGCGCGCAGAGCCCGTGCGGTGGGGCTGAGATCGGTCGGCACACGAGCACATTAGGAGGTCACGGGGTGAATAGGAAGTAGAACGTCCGGAATCGGTCCTAGCCTGACGTCCTGACCGAGTTCCGCGGGCACGACCTCGCCGGAACCGCGCTGAAGAAAGAGAACTGATCATGGATATCCTGCTCATCGCCAGCCTGTGGCTCGACGGATCCGCATGGGACGACGTCGTGCCCACGCTCGAGGCGCTCGGCCACCGCCCCGTACCGATCACCCTGCCCGGGCAGGGCGACGGATCCGCCTCCGCCACTCTCGACGACCAGGCGGCAGCCGTGCTCGCCGCCGTAGACTCGGCATCAGGAAAGCCCATGGTGGTGGGACATTCCGCCGCCTGCACCCTGGCCTGGCTGGCCGCCGACGCGCGCCCGGAGCGGGTCGCCAAGGTCGCGCTCATCGGCGGCTTCCCGTCCGCCGACGGGCAGCCCTACGCCGACTTTTTCGAGCTGAAGGACGGCGTCATGCCCTTCCCGGGCTGGGGTCCGTTCGAGGGGCCGGACTCCGCCGACCTCGGCGAGGAGGCCAGGCGGGACTTCACGTCCGCGGCGATCCCCGTCCCCGCGGGGGTGACGAAGAGCGTGGTGCACCTGACGGACGTGCGACGGTTCGACGTCCCCGTCCTCGTCGTGTGCCCCGAGTTCACCCCCGCCCAGGCTCAGGAGTGGATCGCCGCGGGGGACGTGCCCGAGCTGGCCAAGGCCAAACACCTTGACCTTGTGGACATCGACTCGGGCCACTGGCCCATGATCACCAAGCCGGCCGAGCTCGCCCGGCTTCTGGCCGCGGCAGCCCCCGAGGCTTGACGCAGTTGCCGGCCTTGCTGACCCCGCGGATGCGGGACCTGACCCGGGCCGCAGATCCTTAAGGAAGCTCCGACCTGCATATCCGTTGAAAATCTCGCCGATACCGCCGGGACCCCGTGAGGTGTCAGGACAAGACGGTGCAGATGAATCGGGTGAGGCCGTCGTGCACGTTGATGTATGCGTAGGTCTGGGCGCTGGAGTAGATGGCGTGGTCACCGGAGCGCAGTATGGTCGGGCCTTGCTCGCGCTCGATGCACAGCGTGCCCTGGGTGACAACGACCATCTCTGCCTCCACGGGGCTGACGCTGAGCTTCGGTGAGGTGGTAACGCTGGTCAGCGCAGTGGCGATCGCAGCGGAGATCCTCCTCATCGGCCTGTTCGCCGGCACGGTCGACCTGGGCCGCGTCACGGTCGTGCAGTTGCTCGTCGCCGGCAGCCTGTCGCTGATGACGATGCCCATCGCCGGCGAGAGCGTTCCGTCGTTCTCGTGGATCTGGCTCGTCGCCGCGATCGGGCTCGGGGCCGCGAGCTGTCTGATCCAGTTGACCATGAACTGGGCACAGCGCTCCGTGTCACCCACCAGGGCGACGGTGATCTATGCCGGCGAGCCGGTATGGGGCGGTGTGGTCGGCCGTCTCGCCGGTGACCGGCTTCCCGGACTCGCGATCGCCGGAGCTCTGCTGATCGTCGTCGGCGTGCTCGTCAGCGAACTCACGCCACGCCCGCGGCGAGGCCTTCGGGGAAGCTGAGTGCGGAAATCAGCGTCATCAGCGTTTGAGGTAGGTCAGCAGGCAGCGCCAGCCGATCAGCCGCGCGACCACGATCAGCGCGAACGGCCTGCTCAGCGTCTCCGGCCCACTGAACCGGGCATCGCCGGTGAGCAGGCCGTAGCCGCCGGCGCAGAGCGCGACGATCAGCGGAGCCGGGGCGAGCAGCAGCCCGTAAACGTCCAACGTCCCGGTCCGGCCCCCGACACCGGCCAGGACCGGCCGGGCGAGCCTCGGCCACAACAGGGCGACCGCCCACTGGGTCAGCTGGATGACCTCGCCAGGGGTCGGCGTGACGGCCTGTGCCGCGCCCAGCACGCCGGAGGCCACGAAGGCGAACACCCCCGCAGGCGCCACCGAGATCGCTCACGCGGTCACCCTCGCTACCGCCCAGCTCAACGCCCACGCCCATCTCTGGATCTGGGCACGACCGCCCCCGCAGCCCCGAGCCCTGCGCCGCACGTTCGTCTACTTGCCATGAGGAACGGAGCCCTAGGGCCTGTGTGATGTTGTGATCAGCCTCTGGGTTCCGTTCCCGTGTCGGGGCCGGGCCCGGTAGAACGCCGGACATGACGCGCAGGCAGCTCACCGACGAGCAGTGGAAGTTCATCGCCCCCTACCTGCCGATCGGCGCTTTCGGCCCTTACCCAGAGCGGCTGCGCGAGCGGTTCGAGGGGATGATCTGGCGGTTTCGCACCGGTGCCCAGTGGCGGGAGATGCCCGAGCGGTTCGGGGCGTGGCCGACCGTCTACCGGCGCTTCCGCGGCTGGCGGGACGCCGGGGTCCTCACCGCCCTGCTCGAAGGACCGATCGCCCGGGCGGCCCGCCAGAACAAGACGGATGTGTCGCCGGTCAGCGTTGACTCCACCACCGCCCGCGCCCATCACGACGCGGCCGGGACGCGTATCGACGCCGAGGTCCTGGACGCTATCGACAGGGCCGCCGCCGAGCAGGAGCGGGCCCGTCAAAAAGGGGCGGCGCGCACGAACAGGCCGGGCAGGACGATCCTGAACGAGACGAGCGACGGCGCCTGCGGCGACGGCGCGAGCTCCGCCTGAAGCAGGCCCTGCTGGGGCGCTCCAGAGGCGGGCCGGCCAGCAAAATCCATCTGGCCGCCGACCGCGGGTGCCGCCCTTTGGCGTTCGTCCTGACCGCCGGACAGACGGCCGACGGCCCCCGGTTCGTCGGCGTGCTCAAGAAAGTACGCATCCGCCTGCCCGTCGGCCGCCCCCGCACCCGGCCCGCGGCGGTCGCCGCCGACAAGGCCCACTCCTCCCGCGCCAACCGCTCCTACCCGCGCAAACGACACATCAAGGCGGTCATCCCGGAGAAGAGGGATCAGGCGGCCAACCGCAAGAACAAGGGCAGCCGGGGAGGACGGCCCGTCTCACACGGCGCAGGCCTCTACCGGGAGCGCAACACCGTCGAGCGCCTGATCAACAAGCTGAAGGCCTGGCGGGGCATCGCCACCCGCTATGACAAGTCACCCGAGAGCCACCTCGCCGGCCTTCACCTTCGTGATGAACCCGGCCGCCGAGCTGGAAACCCTCAGCTAAACGACCGGGTCAATGGCTACTTCGCCCCTCGGAGTTCAGGGCCGTATATACGGATGACCGCTGTTCAGGCGAAATCAGTTGGCGGGCATGCCGAACCAGCGGGAGAGGTGGTCGTCCAGGTCCTGCTGATCGTCGCCGATCCAGGCGACGTGACCGTCGGGGCGTAACAGGACGCACGGGACATCCAGTTCCGCAGTGGGATCCGCGAGGTAATCGACCCGGTCCGACCAGCCCCCGACGGTCAGGCGTTCGGTGCGGTCCAGCAGCAGGCCGCGGCCGCGATGCAGCAGACCGTAGAGGTGGCCCCGTTCCAGGTCGATGTCGCGCAGGCGGCGGCCGAGCAGGCCGGGGCCCTCGCCGAAGTCGTAGCGGATACCGATCGCGGTGATCTTCTCGATCAGATAGCGGTTCACCTCGTCGAAGTCCATCAGTTCGGTGAGCAGCCTGCGCACGGCCTGCGGGCCCGGTTCGGTGGACAGCAGTTCCATCTGGGCGCGGGTGTTGTCCAGCACGTCCTCGGCGACCGGATGACGTTCGGCCTGGTAGGTGTCCAGCAGTGTTTCCGGCGCCCAGCCGCGGATCTGTGCGGCCAGTTTCCAGCCGAGGTTGAACGCGTCCTGAACGCCCAGGTTGAGGCCCTGCCCGCCGATGGGTGGATGGATGTGTGCCGCATCGCCGGCCAGCAGCACCCGCCCGACCCGATAGCGTTCGGCCAGCCGGGTGGCATCCCCGAAGCGGGACATCCAGCGCGGGGAGTGCACGCCGAAATCGGTTCCGGCGGTGGTGCGCAACTGTTGTTTGAAATCCTCAAGGGTGGGCGGTTCCGCGCGGTCGCTGACTCCCGCGGCGGGAACTACGACGCTGTAGACCCCTTCGCCGAAGGGTCGGAGCCAGAATCGCTGATGGGTCTCGCGGATCTCGGTCACCTTGGCGGCGATCTCCTCCTGCGGCACGCCTACTTCCATCTCGCCCATCAGCGTCTCGGTCCGTGAGGGCTCGCCGGGGAAGCCGACACCGAGCAGTTTACGCACCGTACTGCGCCCGCCGTCACAGCCGACGAGGTAGCGCGAACGCAGCTGTTCCCCGTCGGCCAGCTCGACGGTCACCCCCTCGTCATCCTGCTCGAAACCGGCGACCGCGCAACCGCGCCGGACCTGCGCACCCAGTTCGATCGCATGTTCTCTGAGCAGATGTTCGATGACCGGCTGCGGGATACCCAGCAGATAGGCGTACGCGGAATCCAGGCTCTTGGGTGCGGGTTTGGGGATGGCTGCGAAGAAACCGCCGGCCGGGCGCTGTCTTCCATGCTGGAGAGTGCGATTCAGCAGTCCGCGCATCGCCATCAACTCGAGACTGCGAATATGCAGACTGACTATGCGGACGAACGACGCGGGCTCGGTTTCCTTCTCCAGAACGAGTACCCGCACATCGTGCAACCGCAGTTCGGCGGCCAGCATCGCACCGGTCGGCCCGCATCCGGCAATGATCACATCGAAGATGAGGGGCGCGCGATCGGCGCCGGAGGCCGGCGACCAGAGTTCGGGGACGTCGCCCACGGTGGAGTCGCGCTCGACCGTACCGTTCGACGATGGCTCGGCGGTGAACCGCTGAGAGTGCATAGGTGTTGCCTTTCGGGAGTGCCTTGTTGGCGAGGCGCTCCCGGCGACACCTACGTCAATCGCCCGGCCGTGACGGGAAGGGGAGCACCCACATCGATACAGCGTTCATGGGTCTCACCTCCTCGGGCGGTGTCACGGTCGGCTACAAGCTACAAGCCCGAGCATCACCCCGTCCAATTCTTTCCCAGCCATGTGATCACGACCGCGAACGGGCCCGTGCGATGTGGCGGTGCACCGAACGCCTGTGCCGCCGAACCCTGGCCACCAGGTACCTCGCGCCATCGAAGTTTGAGTGGCACGGGGTACCTGGTCGTCGTCTTCATCGTCTTTAGGCGCTCAGCACCTTGCGGAGCAGTTCGGCGAACTCGGCGGGGTGCGTGCTGAGGCCTGTGTGCCCGCCGGGGAAGTGGATGAGCTCCGTGCCGAACCGCTCGGCGAGGAGGGCCGCGGGACGGTAGGGCAGTTCACCGCGCGAGTCCGCCCCACCCGCGAGCACGAGCCGGTCCGACAGGGCCGCCAGGCGATCCACGTTCGGGACATAAGCCATGAAGCTCGGCACGATATGCCCGAGGAAGTAGGGCATGTTCGCCCTTGTCCGCTCAGCTCGTGCCGCCGCCTGCGGCGGCAGCTCGATGGCCGCCTCGGCGGCGACGGGCTCCTCGGCACCCGGCCGCCGCAGGCCCGCCGCAAACTCGGCCACCGCGGGCATCAGGCCGTCCCGGCAGAACGTGTCCTGGACGCGGGCGAGCAACGCGCGGTGCTCGGCGGCGTCCGGTAGCACCTCCACCGCCGGCGGCTCATGCGCCACCACGCGTTCGATCCGCTCGGGATGGGCGGTGAGCAGGTGCAGCGCAACGATCGCACCTGAACTGCAGCCGGCCACACACGCGGGCGCATCCGGAGACAGCAGTTCCAGCAACCGGAACGCGTCATCGGCATGCTGCACGACCTGCTGAGTGGCCTGCGGGTCCTCCAGCGGGCTGCGGGACAGGCCGCGTGGGTCGTAGGAGGCGACCGTGTAGTCGGCGGCCAGGTCGTCGGCGATGCCGTTGTAGGAAGCCGCGTCTCCGGCGCCGCCGGGGATCAGCAGCAGGAGCGGACCGCTTCCACGCACCTCGTAGTGCAGGGTGGCACCGTCCACGCGCAGGCGGCCGGTGGTCGGGTCGGTCATGAGGGGTCTCCTTCACGGGGTGCGGGCCAGTGCTCCAGGAGAGCGTGCAGGGCGTCGAGACAGCGGGCCCAGGAATCCTCGGCCGGGCGCGCGTGCGCGAACCCGTCGGCGGCCTCGAGGCTGACGAAGCCGTGGAGCGTGCTGCGCACGAGCCGAACGGCGTCGGTCAGGTCGGGCTCGGCCAGTGCGTAGGCGCGCAGCATGCTGTAGGTCAGCTCGACCGCGCGCCGCGGCCCGGGAGCCCGGGCCGCGAGCTCGGGATCGATCTGCGTTGGGATCTGTGTCGCGGTGTAGCGGCCGGGGTGGTCGTGGGCGTAGGTCCGCCAGGCGTTCGCGAACGCCATCAGCGCGTCCTTCCCCGCCCGCCCGGCGGTGGCCTCGGCGATGCGGATGGTCTTCTCGTCCGCCGCCAACAGCGCGATCCGCCCGCGCAGGTCCTCCAGACCGCGCACGTGCACATACAGGCTCGCGTCCTTCACCCCGAGCCGCCGCGCCACCGCCGACATGGTCACGTGGTCGAGCCCGACCTCGTCCGCCAGTTCGGCGCCCGCGAGCGTCACCCGGTCCGCCGTCAATCCGGCCCGCGCCATGCGCACCTCCCTTTCCCTAGAGTCATTAGGAAAAAACTAGTAGCACTAGGTTAAACTTTGTAGCACGAGGATGGCAAAGCGGGGCGGGAGGACTTCGCCGTCTCGGCTCCAGCTCGATGCCCTGGCCGAGAGCGGCTACGACACCCTCACCGGCTGATCCCCGGATCAGGCTGCCTTCAGCTTCCCCTGGTGACGCGGACCCGAGCGGGGGGCCAGGTCGGGGACCTGCTCCGAGGGTTCGAAGTCCGCTACAACGCCACGGCACAGCCGTTCCAGTGGAAGTTCACCACCTTTGACCTGGACGATCTGCTGGCCAGGCTCGACCGGCACACCGCCGATCACCAGGAAGAGTCCTCCGTCGGTCTGGCAGCATGATCAAATCTCGAACGATTTCCGGAGCCGACCACTCAGGTAGGGGTCGTGAAGGTCACCCGTTCGGTGGTCTCCAGCATCTGCCGGGCGAACGCGGCCGACCCGAACCCGCTGGTCACGTTGAGCTTGCTCGCCATCCTGGCGGCCAGCGTGGCCAGCGGCACGGTCCCGGTCGGGCCCAGCGTCACCGCGTCGGCGGAGCCGGTGGCCCCGCGAAGGACCCGGGAGACCTTCCCCGGCCCGGCCGACTCGACCGCGAAGTGCTGCTGTTCCGGCTTCTGGTGCAGGTCGAGCCGGGCCAGCACGCCCGTGAACAGCACCAGCAGGATGTTCGGCGACAGCGCGACCCGCTGGGCCACGTCGAGTGCCTTGCCGTCGGCGCCGTAGGCGTCGATCAGCAGCCCGGGATAGGCGCTGATGATCGACGACCGGATCAGCGCGCCGGTCAGCCGGGCGGGCGCCACCAGAGGTCCCCCGGCCGCGTCGCGCGCGGCGTCGGCGGCGGTCACCCGGCCGATGCTGTACGCCCCATCGACCAGGCACCGCACCCACTCCTGGTCGACGTCGACGAATCGGATCGACTCCAGCGGCAGCAGGCCCTCGTCGGGGATCAGGTAGGTGAACGGCACCTGCGAGAGCATGGCCAGGTCGGCCATCCAGTCGACGACCTCCTGCGGCGGCGCGTCGTCGGCCGCCGGGACCTTCAGCGGATAGCCGTCGCCGGCCCCCACCGGCCGATCGCGGCGCCGCTTCCAGTTGAGCAGCGTCGTCGCGCAGCGCGAGCAGCCGCCCGGCGCCCGCGCTCTCGGCTATGTTTCGCATTAGCACTCATGGTGGCGGGTGGGATCCAGCCCGCCACCGGTGGCCGCGCTCAGTCGCCGGCCAGGGTCCCGCCCAGAGGGGTGCGCTCGTAGTGCACGGATCGGCCGGTCCGCGTCCGCGTGACCAGGCCAGATTCGCGCAGCACGGCCAGGTGGCCGCCGACTGCGCCCAGGCTGAGACCCAGCTGGCGGACCAACTGCGTGGTCGTCGCCGGCACCGCGAGCGCCCGCAGCACCTGCGCGCGGTGCGGGCCGACCAGCCGCGCCAGTGCCACCGCACCGCCCTGCGGGGGCGGCGGCCCGAGCAGGTTCGCGACGCCACGCGCCGGATACACCAGGGCGTACGGCCAGGGCGGCTCGACGTAGCTGATGAGGGTGCCGAAGACGGTCGGCATCAGCAGCAGTCCCTTGCCGCCCAGCCGGTGCCACTCCCACTCGTTCCGGGGGCCGGTACGCACCTCGATCACACCGTCGGCTCCCTCGGAGCGCCAGCCCACCCGCGGATCCAGGTCGGACAGCGCCGCGGCCCAGCCGTACATGGCGAGGTGCCCGGCGCGGTGCACCAGGTCGCGCTCCAGCACCGTACGCAGCCGCGGCCAGTCGGGCTCGACCAGCGCGTGCCAGGTCGCCTCGATCGCGTCCGAAAGCCGGGTGAGCACGTCCGGGGCGGCCAGGATCTGCTGGACGTGGCGCGGCGGCGTACGCAGCCCGACCAGGTTGCGGGCGATCTCCGCGCGAACCTGGTGCAGCGGGGTCGCCCGCACCGCGGCGAGTTCGACGGCGAAGTCGTCGCCGGGGCCCGAAGGCGGAGGATGGATGAAGTCGGCGTTGTAGTCGCCGCGGCGAAACAGCGTCGTCAGCGCCCCGACCGCGGGCGTCTCGCAGAGCAGCCGCGCGTACCGCGGCGCGATGCGCTCCGCCCAGGGCCGCAGCGGCCCGGCCGGCTGCTTGCCCGCCACGACCCGCAGCGCGTTCATTGCTTCACCCAGCGGCGAGATCGCGTAGCGGGTGTGCGCCACGTCGACCGGCCCGACTTCGATGGCAAGCATCTTTCGCCTCCACACGAAAGCTTAACGCCTCCGTCTGCACCGCCCCGAGACTGGCCCGCATGACGACACTCCTGGCCGCACCGGCGCGGGCCACCTACCGCGAGGTGTTCGCGGTGCGCCAGTTCCGCGTGCTGTTCACCGGCTACGCGCTCTTCCTCGGCGGCGAGACGGTGAAGATGCTCGCGCTCTCGGTGACCGTCTACGCCAGCACCGGCTCGCCCCTGCTGGCCGCGCTGGCCTACGCCGCCGGCTTCCTGCCCTACGCCCTCGGCGGCACGCTGCTGCCTCGCCCGGGCCGGTCACCGCGGCGCTGCTGCTCGCCGTGTCCGGGTTCGGGGTCGCGTACCAGCTGGGGCTGGCCCGGCGCTTCCTGAAGGCGGTGCCGGAGGCGAACCGAGGCCAGGCCTTCGGGCTGGCGCTGACGGGGACCATGACGTTGCAGGGGCTGTGCGCGGTCGGCGGCGGGGCGTTGGGCGAGGTGTCAGCGCCCGGCCTGGTCGTCGGCGCGGCGGGCGCGGCGTCCCTGCTGGCCGTACTGGGTCTCTGGCGCGTGCTCGCGTCGCCGAGGGTATAGCAGCGGCCGATGTCGAAGGAGGGTTCGGTCGCGCAGACGCCCACCGTCGTCATCACGCGTAAAGAGGACGGTCAGCCCATCTGCCTGATCAGCAATCCGTAGTCCGCAGGGCCAGCCAGCTTGGTCATCACCATGGCGAAGCCGCGGCCGAGTTCGGCGGCGTCCGCGAGTTGCTGGGCATTCGAATCGCTTCCGTGGTCTGTGCTCGCCGCTTGCCGGGCACGGTGCTCCACTACTCCGTGGTACCGTGTAGTGGTACTCGGTAGCACCGAGTACCAGGAGGGCGGAAGAGGACCCACGATGGACGACCTGACGGAGATGCTGAAGGGCACGCTTGAGGGCTGCGTGCTTGAAATCATCGGCAGCGAGGAGACCTACGGGTATGCCATCACACGCCGGCTGAACGAACTCGGCTTCGCCGACGTCGTCGAGGGGACGGTTTACACCATCCTGCTGCGGCTGGAGAAGAACGGGCTCGTCCAGGTGACGAAACGACCGTCCGGGCTGGGCCCGCCGCGCAAGTTCTATGCGCTCAACGACGCGGGGCGCAAAGAACTCGCGAGGTTCTGGGCGAAATGGGAGTACATCACATCACGGATCGACAAGCTCAAGGAGGGCGGGAGATGAACTTCTGGGAAACCATGACAGGCAGCGATCTCACCAGGGAATGGAAGGCGTTCGAAGTTCGGGCCAAGGCATTGCCGGCCGACTACCGGGCGGCATGGGAAGAGATCAAGGGTCACCTTTCTCCCTACTCGGACTTCACAGGTCGAAACCTGATGCCGATTTTCGACAGCGCTCTAGGACTGCTCGAAGAGACAGCGGCCGATGGGCGGAGCATTCACGAGGTGCTGGGCGACGACATCGAGGGCTTCTGCGCGGCGCTGGCCGGCGGAGAAGGGGCTCGGAGCTTTCGCGGCCGGTGGCGCGAGCAGTTGAACAGGAACGTCGCAAGGAAATTGGGCCAGCTAGGAGGCTGACGTGGGCATCCACGACATCATCGAGGGCAAGAAGCAGTGGCGGGCGCACATGGCGCGGGTCAAGGCGCTCCCGTCGGACTACCAGATCGTCTACAAGGAGATTCAGAGGTACTTCTTCAAGGTTGGACCGATCGACTTGCTTGACGGGTCCCTGCTCTCAGGGATCGTCGATTTCTTCGAGGAGGGCGTCGCGGCCGGCAAGAGAGTCCTGGAACTCATCGGCAACGACGTCGCCGCCTTCTGCGACGACCTGGTCAAGGACTCGCGCACCTACGCGGACATCTATCAGGAGTCCATCGGAGGGGAACCCGGCACGGCCGAGAAGTAACACCCGTCGACCCGGCCTTACACCGCTTGATCAGTGCCGGCGCATGCACGGTGCCGGCCGACCCGAACTCCAGCGCCTCGATGAGTGGGTGGTGTAGGAGGCCTTGAACACGCGCCGCTTGTGCTGCCGGTACGAAGATCCCTTGGCCTTTACTCGTGCAGCAGCGTCACCGGAGCCTTGTAGCCGCCAGGCACCGCGCGGGATAGACGACGTCCTCGACCGCTCGGTCGGTCATCTTGACTCCGAACTCTAACTCCTCATCCGCCGAACTGACGCGCACAGCTCATACGGGCGCGCCATGGTTGGTGGGCCGGCCGTTAGAGTTCATGGATGCTGCTGACAATTCTTGGCGGATGCGGCGCGTGGCCGGGGGCGGGCCAGGCCTGCAGTGGTTATCTCGTGGAGCACGACGGGTTCAGGCTACTCGTCGACCCTGGATATGCGACGGTGCCGCGGCTGCTGGAACGGATCACCGCCGATCAGGTCGACGCGGTGTTCATCAGTCACGGACATCCCGATCACTGTGCCGACCTGAACCCGCTGTTGCGGGCGCGGACATTGCGTGATGACCCGCCGGCGCCGTTGCCGGTGTACTCGCTGCCCGGCGCCCTGGATGCGGTACTCGCGCTGGACCGCCCGGGGATGCTGACCGACGCCTATGTCCTGCACGAGTTCACCGCCGGCGGCTCGCTCGACATCGGCCCGTTCCACGCGCGGACCCGTCTGCTGCCGCACTCGGTGCCCAATGCCGGCATACGGCTGACAGCGGGCGAGCGGGTGCTCGCATACACCGGTGACACCTGCCCGAGCCCCGATGTGGTGGACCTGGCGCGCGGCGCTGATCTGCTTCTGGCCGAGGCCACCTATGCGGACCGGGTCCCGGAGGATTCGCGGCGCCACCTGTCGAGCGCCCGCCAGGTAGGCCGGCAGGCCAAGGAGGCCGGCGCCCGGCACCTGTTACTGACTCACCTGCAGCCAGGCACAGACGCCACAGCCGCGCAAGCCGCCGCTGAGGCCGAATACGACGGCGAGACCGGCATCGCCACTTCCGGTCTCACCATCGATCTTTCCTGAGCAAGGCTTCCCCCGGCGCATGCCGGCCGGCCGATGACCGTGCCGGTCAATCTCAGGGGTCCTCGTCCCCGAGATCGCCAAGGAGCTCACGATCAAGATCGGGAAGAACGCGGGCAAGTCCCCCTTGGTCGCCTCGCTGTGCCGGGCGCTCGCCGAGGCCGAGGAGCAGGACACGCAGGCAGAGGCGGAGATCGTCGGGCCCGCCGCCCTGTCCCCCGCCGCGGCTGGTGTTGCGGCGGGTCCGGCTCTCGGCAGCCCCCTACCTCGGGCTGAGGCGGTCCCGCAGTGCGTCGTACACGTCCATCGGGAGTGGGCCCTTCTGGGCGGCTGCGACGTTGGCCTGCACGTGCGTTACCTGGGTCGAGCCAACGATCAGCGAGTGCAGATCTTGGTGAGTGAGGATGAAGCGGAGCAGGAGTTCCATCGTCGAGGCGCCGTCTGCCAGATCGTCCAGGTTGGCGGCGGCGAGCCGTGCGTGGCGGTCGGCGAGCGGTCGGCGCACCGGCTCCGGCATGGCCTCGGGCGGGGCCAAGAGCGGGCGGGCGACCGAACCGTGAGCGATCGTCCCCGCGCCGGCTGCCGCGGCGGCGCTGATGAGTTCCTCGTGGGAGCGGTCGAGCGCCGAGTAGGGGAAGAGGAAGACGTCGAACACCCCGATCGCGATGTGCTCCGGGAGGTGGGGCAGATTCCCCGACATACCGGTGAAGCGGATCGCGCCTTGGTCCTGGAGGGCCTGCATCTCGGAGATGGTGTCCTCGGCCTGCATCACGGCGACGCTCGGGCTCATGTGCACCATCAAGATGTCAAGGTGGTCGGTGCGCATCCGGCGCAGGCTCTGCTCGACGCACGCGCGGACGTTCGCCTTGGTGTAGACATGCGGCGGAACCGTCCGCGGGTCACCGACCGCGGCGAGTGGGCAGCCGCACTTGCTGGCGAGGAGGAACTCGTCGCGCCGGTGGGAGATCCAGCGGCCGATGTGCTCCTCGGCGTCGCCGTAGTCCGGCGAGGTGTCGATGAGGTTCACTCCCGAGTCGAGGACCGTGTTCAATACCGTGCGGGCCTGATCGTCGCTTATCGGTTTGCCCCACGCCTGTGGCCCGCGCATCTCCATCGCTCCGTAGCCAAGGCGGCTCGCCTGCAGCCCGGTCCTTCCGAGCTTCGCGGTTGGCAGCCTCACGTCATCGTCCTCTTTTCGGTCTCGGCCGTCCTGGCGCGTCCGTATGCGGCCAGGGTGTGGAAGGCGGCTTTGGGTTCCCACGGCAGCCCCGGATAGGTCGTCCCTGTGCGGCCGCGCTCCAGGATCTTGACGATGCCGAAGCTGGCGGTGTCGAAGTCCCGTCCGGGCTCGGAGGACGTCGGCAGGCCGCGTTGGGCGAACGTGTTGACGAACACCGTGTCCGTGCCCTCCTCGTCGTAGATGTCGAGGAGCTCGCGCACGTATTCGGCCTGCTCTTCTTCGTCCCGCATGACGATTGTGGTCAGGCGGGGGCAGAGGCCTTCGTCCCATTCGATGATGTAGTCGCCGCGTGCGCCCAGTTCGGCGGCTCCGCGGTGGGTGGTGCAGCCGAACTCGGTGACGGCGAACGGCTTGCTCTGCGCGGTCTGCGCGCGCAGACTCTCACGGAAACTGTGCGCGGTGGTCGCGTCGCGGTATCCGGCATCGGTGGCGATCACGTCGAACGGAGCCCAGTCCACGCCTTCGAAGGGCAGGGAGGCGTAGCTGATCGGACCGCCGAACCGTTCGCGCACCGTCGCAGCGGCTCGGGCGAGGAAGGTGTTGACGCGGGCGGGTACTTCGGGGAGTGCGGCGCGCAGCCGTGCGGGCTCGGCCATCAACCCAAGCCGCTCCTTCAGGCTGTCACCGGGCAGAAATCCACTGGTGAACAGGCTGATCTCGGAGCCGGTGAGGAATACGACGGAAGTCCCTTCCTGGCGTAGGCGTTCAGCCCGTCCGGCGCTGTCGACGATGAACGTCATCAGCTCGTCTTGGGTGAGGCCGTTGGTGAACGGCGAATACCAGACCTCCAGGCCCGCGCGGGCGGCGTGGCGTGCGGCGGTCTCAAGGCGGTCCGGGTCTCCTCCGGTGATACGGACCGCGTCACAGTGCAGCTCATCGCGGATGATCTGCATTTCGCGGCGCACCGCGTCCGGGTCGAAGGGCTCGTGGGTGGTGGTTCCGGCAGACAGGAAGCCGGTGTCGTAGGTGACACCGTAGACACGCATCAGGGGCCTCCGTGTGTGTGCGTGTGGGTGGGACATGCGAGAAAAAATGGGCTAGAAGCCCATGTCCCCGCCGAGCATGCCGACGGGGGTGGCCGAGCCGCCCCGGCACACGCCCTTGTGGCTGGCACTCTTCAGGCGTGAGTGCCAGGTGCTCCATCGCACTCTACTCACAACTTGCGTGTTGCGCACCTAATGCGCGACACGCAATCAGAAACGCGGCCTCGGCCGCGGCGTCACCCTGCCGACCAGCTCCGCGGTCGCCCGGGCGACAGAATATTATTCTAGAGAGGTGCTGGAGCTGCGCTTACAAGGCCTGGAGGTAAGCGACCAGATCCTGTCGCACATCTCTCCCGGCCACAGCGACAACATCAACTTCTTCGGTGTCATCAACGTGGATGTCGAGGCGGAGCCGGCCAAGCTCGACACCGGTGACTGGCGGCCGTTGCGGCCCGCACAACTGCGCGAGTTAGGGCTGAGGCCCCGAGTGACCCTGTTCCATGCTCCGCGAAGGAGGCGTAGACGGTGGTGGCCCCCGCACGGCGCGGGCCGCCACCTTACGGTCCGGCCTGTGTAAGCGCGACGGACAGTTCTTGCCGATCCACAGGAGCGTGCACATCAGGCATGGATTGGCAAAGTATGGAAGTACGTACTATTGTTGTACTTCATAATGAAGGACGTAAATATCTACGAGAGCGACTCTGACGGCCTCCTCTACGATCCTCGGGTCAGGGCCGCGATGACCCAGTTCACTGACAGCGACGAAGACCTGCTCAGCTTTGAGGCGGGCGCCGCCGTCCGCACCGCCAACCATGCCGTCGAGCGCATGCGCGCCCACGGCTCTCAGGGACGAGGGGTCAGCGCGGGCGCGCTCGACCTGCTGATCCGCCTCAACAGCAGCGAGCACGGCATCAGCATCGGCGAGTTGGCCCGGACCGCCAGGGTCAGCTCCCGCAACGCCACCGGCTTGGTCGACACGCTGGAGCGCGACGGGCTGGTCCGCCGGGCCCCCGACCCAAAGGATCGGCGTTCGGTTCTGGCCGAGATCACACCTGCCGGGCGGGCGTGGATGGAGGCGTTCCGCAGGCCGTCGCAGCTTGCCATGCGGGCGATGTTCCACGGGTTCACTCCTGAAGAACTGGTCGTTCTGCGCGACCTGTGCCTGCGGCTGGCCGCCAACCAGCATCGTCTCGCCGACCATCTGCGCCAGATCGGACAGCAGTCATGACCACGACAGCTGAGGAACAGACCCGTCGCACCGTGCGCGGCTATCACGAGGCCCGTTTCCGCGGCGAGGTGTCCCCGGCGGCGGCGCACCTGGGAGAGCCGTTCCGCTTCCAGAGCCCGTTCGTCACCTCCGACGATCGGACGGGCCATCTGGCGACCTTGCCGGGGTTCGTGTCGATCGTGACCGGCGTCGAGCTGATCAGTGAGCTGTACGGCGAAGCGGAGGCCACGCTCGTGTACGACGTGCACACCGCGACGCCGGCCGGCACTCAGCACACGGCCGAGCAATTCCGGCTGGACGGCGACAAGATCGTGTCGATCATGCTGTTGTTCGACGCCTCGCCGCCTTGGCAGCCGATGAAGGCCCACATCGAGCTATGAAACAACGCGCCCCATGACACGTGTCAAAGGCGTGAAAGACATCGGCGAGTTTGGCGTCGGTACACCCGTCACCGCAGCATCGCGGGTGGTCGGTGTCGGTGTGCCCAGGCCGGACAGAGCCGAACGCGAGCACAGGTTCATAGCCGTCACAGGACCGATACCGCTGTTTTAGCCTGTGCCAGGTGTGGTGCCCCAGGGCACCCGAAGAAGATGCCGGCCACGGGTCGCGTTCCCTGCCTGCCGGCGAGGAACTACCCCATCTCGAGAGGAGTTCTCTACCTATGGCCTCCATCCGCCACGAGATCGTCATCGATGCGTCTCCTGCGCACATCTGGGATGTGCTGCGCGACGTCGGAGCCGTGCACGAGCGTCTGCTGCCGGGCCGTGTCATGGACACCCGGCTGGAAGGCGACCAGCGGTTCCTGACCTTTCCCGACGGGCACGTCATCCGCGAGCTGATTGTCGCGATCGATGACGAATCCCGCTGCTTGGCCTATTCCGTTGTTGAAGGCGCGAGACCTCCTCTTGAGCACCACCACGCCTCATTTGAAGTTCGCCCGGAGGGCGACGAAGCGGGCCGACTGATCTGGACCACCAACGTGCTGCCACACACGCAGGCCACCGAGATCCGCATTCGCATCGAACACGGCGCATGGGAGATGAAGCAGGCGATCGAGGCCGCGGCACGCAGCTGAGCCGCCTATCCGTCTGAACCCCTGGAAAGGGGAAGGGGCGTCATGAGCCCAGAACGAGTCCCGCGTTCTATGATCACGGGCCTATGAGCCAATTGCGCACGCTATCCGCCACGGAGGTCCCTTCGGAACGGCTCCTGCTTCGCAGAGCGTTGCATGACGCCGACCGTGAAGGATTCATCGAGCTCTATACCGATCCCGAGGTTCAGGCGTACCTCGGCGGTCCCCAGCCTCGGAGTGACGTCGAACAGCGCTTCGATGCGGCGATCGCCAGCGCGACATCCAGGCCCGGAAACTATGTCATCGCGGACAACACGACGAACCGGCTTGTCGGGACATTGATGCTCACCCGCCGATCGACCGATGGCCCCGGGTATGTCACCGAGGATGGCGAGGAACTGGAACTGGGCTATGTACTGCGGCGCAGTGCATGGGGCGCGGGGTTCGCATTGGAGGCCGCAACGGCCACGTTGCGCGCGGCGGCTGACGAACTCCCCGACCAGCCGGTCCTGCTCGTGACCCAGACCGCGAACAAGCGATCTTTGAAACTCGCCGCCCGCCTTGGCTTTTGCCCCATCGGCACGTTCGAGGAGTTCGGCGCTGAGCAGACCCTCTGCACGGCTCCCCTGGCCAAGTTCAAAATCTGATCTCAGTCACCCGCTCCAGCTGGACACGATCAGCGACGCGGAGGGCTGGGGCGACGCCAGGTTCCGCATGGTTGTGCGGCCTGCGGCCGTCAGGCGCGGGCCGTCATGAAGGCGGCGGCGCCATCGCGGTCAAGCCAGGTGGCAAAGTCCATCAGGCCCGGCTGCTCCTTGCGCAGCGCGTCGACGTCGGCGTGCCAGCCGCCGTGGTCGGCGAAGTCGTAGCCGACCACGGCGTCGGCGTCGCGGCCAGCCAGCGCCTCGCGCGGGATGTTCCGGGGAGCGACGAGGTGCTTCGGGCGCCCCCGGGCGAGGCCTGTACAGCGATCCTTATGATCCTTTAACATCCGTGACTCTAAAGTACTAGCAGGCTAGATAAATGGAGGAGCTGGTGATCGAGCTCCACCTGGACGGCAGATCGGGTGTTTCGCCGTACCTGCAGCTGGTCCAGCAAGTACGGCATGCGCTGCGGCTCGGCGTGCTGCGCGAGGGCGACCAGATGCCGACCGTCAAGGAGGTCGTGGCGCACTTGGCGATCAACGCCAACACCGTCCTGAAGGCCTACCGGGAACTCGAGCACGAAGGACTGGTCGCCGCCCGGCCCGGGGTGGGGACGTTCGTGACGGCGACGCTCACCAACGCCTCGCTGGCCGCACACGGCCCGCTGCGGCTGGAACTGCGACGCTGGCTGGCCAACGCCCGCCGAGCCGGCCTCGACGACGAAAGCATTGAGGCCCTCTTCATGACCACCTTTCGGACCACCGCTCAGGAGGACACAGCGTGAACACTGTCCTACAGGCCCAGGGACTGGGCAGGAAATACGGCAAGCGCTGGGCGCTGCGTGAGTGCACCCTCGACATCCCAGCGGGCCACGTCGTGGGGTTGGTGGGTCCCAACGGAGCCGGCAAGACGACGCTGCTGAAGCTGGCCAGCGGCCAGCTGGAGCCAACGGCGGGCGGCATCACCGTGCTGGGCGGCCGTCCCGCCAGCGGCCCGGCGCAGTTGGCCAGGGTCGGGTTCGTCGCCCAGGACACCCCCGTCTACACCGGGCTGAGCGTCGCCGATCACCTGCGGCTGGGATCGCGGCTCAACCCCCGCTGGGACGCCACCATGGCGCGGGACCGCCTCGCACGACTCGGTCTCGACCCCGCCCAGCGGGCAGGCAAGCTGTCGGGCGGCCAGCGTGCTCAGCTCGCCCTCACCCTCGGCCTGGCCAAGCGGCCCGAACTGCTGATCCTGGACGAACCGGTCGCCTCGCTCGACCCGCTGGCCCGCCGCGAGTTCCTGCAGGGGCTGATGGAGGCCACGGTCGAGCACGAGTTCAGCGTGCTGCTCTCCTCCCACCTGGTCTCCGACCTGGAACGAGTGTGCGACTTCCTGATCGTGCTCGTCGACTCTCGCGTCCAGGTGACCGGGGAAGCCGACCAACTGCTGGCCACCCATCACCGGCTCACCGGCCCGCGCCGCGATCCCGACCGGCTCCCCGCCGACCAGCACGTGGTCTGCGCGCGCCACACCGACCGGCAGAGCACGTACGTGATCCGCACCGACGCCCCGATCCACGACCCCGCCTGGACGGTCACCCAACTCGGTCTGGAAGACCTCGTCCTGGCCTACATGGACAGGCGCACCACGGACCAGCGAGTCGCCCTGGAGGTGCAGCGATGATCTGGCTGACCTGGCGCCAGTTCCGCGGCTCGGCCGCGACGATGGCCGCCCTGCTCGTCACCCTCGCCGTCGTCCTGGCCCTGACCGGCCCCGGCTTGGCCTCCGACTACTCCGCCGGGATCGCAGCCTGCACCCAGGACAACACCTGCGACCGCTTCTACGACCACTTCTTCGGCGGGCACGAGACCTCGTTCATGGCCCTGACTCTCGTCGTGTTGCTCCTGCCCGTCCTCGCCGGGCTCTTCTGGGGGGCACCGTTGATCACCCGCGAGCTGGAGGCGGGCACGCACCTGATGGTGTGGAACCAGAGCATCACCCGCGGCCGCTGGCTGGCGGTCAAGCTCGGGCTCATGGGTTTGACCGCCGTGGCCGTCGCCGGCCTGTGCGGCCTCATGGTGACCTGGTGGTCCGATCCTCTGGACAAATCAGCCGCTGAGAATTTGGCCCTGATGGCTCCCCTGGTGTTCGGCGCGCGCGGCATCGCCCCGATGGGATATGCGGCCTTCACCTTCGTCCTCGGCGTGACCGTGGGCATGCTGGTGCGCCGCACGCTGCCCGCCATGGCCCTCACCCTGGCCGTCTTCGCCGCTATCCAGCTCGCCATGCCGCTGCTGGTCCGGCCCCACCTGGTGCCTCCGATCACCTCGACCTTCGAGCTCGGCAAGACGAACGTGAACGGCATCGGTGTAAACCGGGACCGAGGCGGATATGTGGATATTCAACTGAGGTCGGCCGTTCCCGGTCACGCGGGCGCCTGGGTCCTGTCCGCCAACCTGATCGATCCGTCCGGACGTACGCTCGGCAGCGAAGGTGCCGCCCAGATCTCCACCACGTCGGGCCCCTGCGCACCGTCGGCGGGCGGCGGGGACAGCTGCATTGTCGAGATCAACCGGCTCGGCTATCGGCAGCAGGCGACCTACCAGCCCCTGGAACGCTTCTGGCCCTTCCAGTGGATCGAGACCGGGATCTACACCCTGCTCACCCTCGGCCTGTCGTGGTTCTGCTTCTGGTGGATCCGCAGGCGCCTGTCATGACCATCATCAGGATCGCAGCCGCCGGGCTCGCCCTCGCGGCGGCGGCGGCCTGCACAGCACCGACACCGCCGCGCAGCCAGGCGAGCACGGCAGCCAGTACGGTCTGCGCAGCGCCCCGGGAAACTCCCGGGGCGGAGACGGCCACCACGATCGACATCATCGAGCAGGCCTACTTCTGCCTCCTCGGCAACTACTACAGCGGCACCACGCTGGACGCCCGCTCGCTGCTGAGCGCCGGATTCGCCGCCCTGACCCAAGAGCTCAACCGCAACGGTCACGACGTACCCGAAGCGGGCATGCCGGCGCTGACCGGTGACCACAAGACCGACTGGACCGCCTTCGAGGCCGCCTACCGAAAGACCACCGACCAGGTCCCCGACCTTCGCGACAAACTGGCCGTCGTCACCCTCGAGGCCATCGTGGCCAGCCTCGGCGACAACCACGCCCGCTGGGCGCACGACGTCAGACGGCCGCCCGACCACTACGACGGCGACGGCTACGGCCTCGGTTTCCTGGCGAACGTCAACGGCCCACAGGTGGACGCCAACCCCGGCACCGCCGTCGGCCCGCTGTTCGTCACCACCGTGCAGGGCGGCGCGGCGCAAGCGGCCGGGCTACGCCCGGGCGACATCATCGAATCGGTCAACAGATCGGCACCCTTCATCGACGGGAAGGCCACCCCCGCGATCGCCGCCCTCTACCCGGGGTACCCGGAGGCGCGCCCGGTCCGGTTACGGCTCCTGCGGCAGAGCACCGGCCGCCACTGGACGGTCACACTCAAGCCCGGCCTCTACCAGCGGGATCTGGCCGCCCTTCAAGTGGTGACCTCGAAGCTGCTGGACGACGACATCGCCTATGTACGGCTGCGCGGGTTCGCTCCCGACTCCGCGAACAGGGTCTTCAAGGCGATCTCCAGACTGCTCACCAGCCGGACCCTGTCCGGCCTCGTGCTGGACCTACGCGGCAACGGCGGCGGCAGCCCCATAGAGGCGACCCGGCTGGTAAGCGCGTTCGGCCACGGCAAAGTCACCGCCTACCAGTGCACCGTGGACGGCACGTGCGAAACGTCGCGGACCGACGACACCGTCGAGCTGCTCAACCTGCCGCTGATCGTGCTCACCGACCGCAGCTGCGCCTCGGCGTGCGAGCACTTCAGTTCCGCGATCAAGGACCTGCGCCTCGGCCAGCTGGTCGGCACCAGAACCGCAGGCGTCATCTCCGGCCCGGCGCAGCCGTACCTGCTCGGCAACAACACCAGCCTGAGCTTCCCTGCCAAGCACCACCTCGGGCCCAAGCGCGAGGTGAACGACCGGATCGGCGTGCCGCCCGACCACCACGTGCCCCTGACCCCGAAGGACGCGGCCGCCGGGCGCGACCCCGCGCTGGCCAAGGCCCTGACCTTGCTGAACAAGTGAAGGGACCTCTCAATGAGACAGATCCTGGCAGTCGCCGCGGGACTGGTCGTCCTGGCCGCGTCCGCCTGCTCCGCGCCCACGCCACCCCGCTTTGCCGCCCCATCGGCCACACCGACCGGCCCCACCACCCTGCCCGCCCCCACCGGCGCCCATCCGGTCGGCACCACCGCCCTGTATCTGAAAGACACCTCCCGCCCCGATCCCTGGAACCTCGACGTCGACGCCAGGGAACTCAAGGTCACCCTGTGGTATCCGACCGAGCAGCGAAACGGGCAGCGGGCGCCGTACATGACGCCAAAGGAATCGGAGCTCACCCTGAGGCGCCTGGGAATCGGGGACATACCGAACGACACGCTCAGCAAGACGCACACCAACGCCATCAAAGACGCCGAACCCGCGGGCCGGAACCTGCCACTGGTGGTGCTCTCCCCCGGCTTCACCAATCCGATGATCACTCTCACGTCCCTGGCCGAGGACCTGGCCAGCCGCGGGTACGTGGTGGCCGGGATCGACCACACCTACGAGAGCTACGCCACGACCTTCCCCGGCGGGCGGATCACCGAATGCCTCGCCTGCGACAGCGACACCGACCCGGGCTTCGGCACGGGGGTGGTCGCGGGACGGGCGGCCGACGTCTCCTTCGTGCTCGACCAGCTGCCATCGAAATGGGATGGTTCCGACAGGATCGACCACTCCAAAATCGCGATGGCAGGCCAGTCGATCGGCGGGGCCAGCGCCATGGCGACCATGATGAAGGACCCCCGCGTGCGCGCCGGCGTCGACATGGACGGCACCACCTACGCCCGCATCCCCAAGAGCGGATTCTCCCGGCCGTTCATGTTCCTGGGTTCGCCGCAGCACGTCCCCGGCGGTCGCGACACTTCGTGGGAGCGCGACTGGAAGCTGCTGACCGGGTGGAAGCGCTGGCTCGTACTGTCGGGCGCGGAACATCAATCCTTCACCGACGGCCCGCTGATGGCCGGCACCCTCGGTATCACGCCCGCCTACAACGTTCTGCCCGCGGCGCGCGCCGCCGAGCTCACCCGCACCTACGTGGCAGCCTTCCTCGACCAGCACCTGAAGTCCAAGCGGCAGCCCCTCCTGGACAAGCCATCCTCGCGCTACCCCGAGGTCACGTTCTGCCCCGCGACCTGCGGCCAGTCCTGAGGCCCTGCGAGCCCTACGGGCCCCATCGGTAAGGGCTACGGCATGCCGTTGTCACAGGAGATAGGCCAGAAGTGGTACCCACCAGCGCGGTCAAGACTCGCCACGCGAGCCGACGAAGCCGGCAAGCAGTGCCTCCAGGGCGAACTCGAAGCGGGCGGCGGGGCCGCGGTCCGCACTGGCGCGGGCGGCTTCGGCGAGGAGCGGGTATCTCTCAGCGGGCAGATCGGCCAGGCGGCTGGTCTGACCGAGTTCGCCGTGTGGCTGGGGCGCGTCGCCGACGCCGACGCCGAGCGCGGCGTGCACGAGGATCAGCCCGTTGAGGGCGTACACCATGTCCAGGGCCCGCCGCGGCTGGAAACCGGCCGTGCACAGCGATTGGAGGAGTGTCTCCATCATGCGGTGATTCCCCGCGGTGGTCGCCGGCCGGGACAGGACGAGCGGGACCAGGTTCGGGTGGGCGGCAAGAGTGTCCAGCTGCACTCGGGCGTAGTCGCGCAGTCCGTCTCGCCAGTCGGTGCCGTCGAAACTTACCGGTGCCACGGTGGCGAGTTCTTCGACCATTCCGTCCTGCCGAGGCACGGGAGCAGCCCGCGCAATCATCCGAGGTCAGGGCCTGTTTGTAGGTGATCGGTCTTTAGTCCATCCTGTTAATGATCTTGAAAACCGGTCCGACGCCTTTACATTGTAGATTTATTACATGATTGCCGAGCATACGGTCTGCGCGACCTGTTGAAGATCCTCCCGACCGGGCAAGCCCCTGGAGTGGCACGGTTGGCGGCGCGCATGGCGACGAAGACCAGGGCCTCGAAGGTCAGACCGAGAGCGTGGGCGTCCAGGGCGGCGTGGTAACCGCTGATCGCGCCGGAGCGCTCCAGGGCGCGCAGGCGGCGGTGGCAGGGCGAGAGGCTGAGGCGCACGCGCTCGGCCAGGTCGGTGAGGGTCAGGCGCCCGTCCCGCTGGAGCTCGGCAAGGATTTTCCGATCCACGTCGTCCATACGAACGATGCTTCCCCATCACCCCTGGTCAGCAGGGAAATTGGGGAGCATGTTTCGGACATACGAACATAACTTTCTCTTCGGGAATGCGGGCCCTGAGGTTCCGGGCTCGGCAAGCGAAGGGAGAAGCGGCTCATGGCGATCGCCACCATCACCGCGTTCTGGGCGGTGTCGTTGATGTTCGTGGTCACCCCGGGAGCGGACTGGGCGTACGCGATCGCCGCCGGACTGCGGCACCGCACGCACGGTGCTGCCCGCGATCGGCGGACTGCTGGCCGGGCATCTGGCGGCCACCGCGGTGGCCGCGCTGGTGGCCCGCACCCCACTGGCGCTGACCATGCTGACCACGATGGGCACGGCCTATCTGGTATGGCTGGGCATCGGCATGCTCACCCGCCCGTCAACCCCGACGACCTGGCCACCGTCTCCCCCTACATCACCCACGTCATCCGCCGGTTCGGCGACTGGATCCTCAACCTCACCCCATCACGCACCTCGATCTCGAATCCCGCGCCCTATTCGCCCCGTAGTCGCGCGGCTCCCCCCGGGGTCGACTGAGTAACGGCCGTGAATCCAACGAAGTTGGGTCCTGACGCGCGTTGGGGGTGGGTTAGCGGAAGCATGCGGTCAAGGCGTCCAGAGCAGCGGTGTAGGCATGTTCGGGGGGACGGCCGTAGCCGATGATGACGCCTTGGGTGGTGGAGGGGAGCTCGCGGCGGTCCGACAAGTAGCCGAGGGCGAGGTCGTGCGCTTCCGCCGCCGTGCGGATGTCGGTCTCGGTGGGGCCGCCCGGGGGAAGGACGGCCAGAGCGTGCAGGCCGGCGGCGATGCCGGTCAGGATGACGGGAAAGTCGGCGAGGCGGAGACGGAGCCGGTCGCGGCGGCGGAGGTATCGCTGGCGAGACGCGCGGATGTGCCGGTCGTAGCCGTGCCGGGTGATCAGGTCGGCCAGGGCGAGCTGGCCGAGGTGCTCGGTGTGGTGGTCGGTGTGGAGTTTGGCGTCGACGACCGGGCCGATCAGTCGGGGCGGCAGGACCATCCAGCCGATCCGCAGTGCCGGGCCGAGGGTCTTGGACGTCGTGCCTAGGTAGGCGACGTCTTCGGGGCAGGCGCCCTGCAGCGCGCCGACGGGCTTGCGGTCGTAGCGGAACTCCGCGTCGTAGTCGTTCTCGATGATCAGGTTGCCGGACGAGCGTGCCCAGTCCAGCAGTGCGCGCCGCCTGCCGGGATGGAGCGTCCGGCCGGTCGGGTACTGATGGGCCGGGGTGACTTCCACGGCGTCCGGATCCAGGCCGCCGACGAGATCGGTGCGGGCACCCAGTTCGTCGACCGGCAGGGGCACCACCCGCGCTCCGGTGCGGCGGACGGCCTCACGGTGCATGGGGACACCGGGATCCTCCATTGCGAACGTCCCGCCGACGACACCGGCCAGCAGTGTCAGGCCCTGCAGATACCCGTTGGTGATCACGATCGAATCCGGATGCGCCAGGACGCCCCGCGCCCGTCCCAGATAGTCGGCCAGCGCGACCCGCAGTTCGAGGCGGCCCCGCGGATCGCCGTATCCGAAGGCATCGGCCGGTGCCGATCCCAGAGCCCTCCGCGACGACTCCAACCACGCCACCGTCGGGAATGCCGAGGTGTCTGGACTTCCCGGACGCAGATCGTGCCGCGGTCGCTTCATCACCGGTACGGCTGCGGCCGTCGGCACGGCCTGCGGCGGCAGCGCCACCACGGTGCCGGAACCCTGCCGCGCGGTCAGATACCCCTCGGCGATCAGCTGGTCGTACGCCGCCCGCACGGTGCCCCGCGCCAGCCCCAGATCCTCCGCGAGCCTTCGCGTCGCCGGCAGCCGCGTCCCGGTCACCAGTCGCCCCGACCGCACCGCCGCACGCAACGCCCGCTCCAGCCCCGTCCGCAGCCCTTCGGCGACGTCCAACTCCACATGCAGATCCAGCCCAAGATTGGGCCACTCACCTGTCATATGAATGGACCTTACCGAAGACCTAATTCCTACCTAGGGTCGTTCGGGTGATCATGGCTCGAACTCCTCAGCTCGTCGCCCCCAAGACCGTCGGGCTGCTCGCGGCGGCCTACGGGCTGACGATCGCGAACCTCTACTACTGCCAGCCCCTTCTTCCGCAGATCTCCCGATCCCTCGGCCCCCACTCCGCCGACCACCTCATCGCCGCCGGCCAGCTCGGTTACGCCCTCGCGCTGATCCTCATCGTCCCCCTCGGCGACATCGTCCCCCGCCGACCTCTCCTGGCCGTCCTGCTCTGCACGGACGCCGCCGCCCTCGTCCTGACCGCCGCCGCACGCACCACCGGCCTCCTTCTCGCCGCCGGAGCGCTCATCGGGCTCACCACCGCTGCTGCCGTCAACATCCTCATCCCCTACGTCGTCACCCTGGCCGCACCCGACGAACGCGGACGCGCCGTAGGAACGATGCTCACCGGCGGACTCATCGGCATCCTCCTGTCCCGTACCGTCGCAGGCCTGGTCTCGCAGGCCGCCGGGTGGCGTGTCCTGTTCGCCGCGGCCGCGATCGTCACCCTGCTCCTGGCTGTCCTCCTCACCCGCGCCAGGCCGCCCGCCCCACCTGACCTGGTCCTCCCCTACCGGGCCCAGCTCCACGCCACCGTCCGCCTCGCCGCCACCCACCGGCTGCTGCGACGTCGCGCCTTCATCGGAGCCTGTTCCTTCGCCGCCTTCGGCGTCTTCTGGTCGACCGCCGCCTTCCGCCTCTCCGAACCGCCCTACCGTTACGGCCCCGCTCAGCTCGGGCTGCTGGCCCTGGCCGGCGCCGCCGGAGCACTCGCCGCCCGCCACATCGGCCGCGCCGCCGACCGAGCGGAACACCGGCAACTCACCCGGGCGGCCCTGGCCCTCGGCGTCGCGTCCTTCGCCGCCCTCTGGGCCGGAGGCCAGCACCTCGCCTGGCTCCTCATCGGGCTCCTCGCCATGGACATCGCCATCCAGGCCACCCACCTGCTCAACATGACCGTCGTCTACAGCATCGACGACGCCCGCGCCCGCCTCGCCTCGGTCTACATGGCCGCCTACACCCTCGGCGGCGTCGCCGGCGCCGCCACCGGGCCCGCCGCCTACGCGACCGGCGGCTGGACGCTGACCTGCCTCCTCGGCGCCGCCTTCCTCGTGACGGCCCTCATAGCGACCTTCAACTGAATGGAGAACCCGTGAAACCCCAACTTGTCATCTTCGACAACGACGGCGTCCTCGTCGACAGCGAACCCACCGCGCACCGCGCGCTCTCGGGATACCTGACAGAACTGGGCTTTCCCTTCACCTTGGAGGAGTCCTACCGATACTTCCTCGGCAACGCGGCCCGTACCGTCCACACCGTCGTCGCGGACCGATACGGTGGCGCCCTGCCCGCAGACTTCACCGCCCGCTGCCACGAGCGGGTATTCGCCGCCTTCCGGGAACGACTGGACGCCACCCAGGGTGCCTCCACCGTGCTCACCGAACTACGGCGCCGCGGCATCCCCTACTGCCTGGCGTCCTCCTCCGACCACGCCTGGATCGACCTCACCCTCGACAAGACCGGCCTGCGCCCCCTCCTGCCTCCCGGCGTCGTCTTCAGCGCCCAAGATGTTGGTGGCATCGGAAAACCCGCCCCCGACCTCTTCCTGCACGCTGCCGCCACGATCGGCACCCACCCGCGCGACTGCCTCGTCATCGAAGACAGCCCCAACGGCATCCACGCGGCAAGGGCCGCCGGCATGCCCGTCCTCGGCTACACAGCCCTCACCCCCGCCAGCAGCCTCCCCCAAGCGACGTCCTACATCACCAACCTGACCGATCTCCTCGACCACCTCGATCCCGATCATTGAACGACACAAACCACCGCAACAACTATCAAAATCGGCCAGCACCCCCCAGTCCCAGGTCGGAGACGACTTCGTTGGATTCACAGCCGACGCTCGGTCGACCTCCATCGCATTGACTTCTTGGCGGGGTGTTGAGAATCGTTCGATTCTCAACACCCCGCCCAAAGTCCTCTGCGCAGACCGACCGGCACCAACAATCTGTCGGAAAAACGTGTTGAGAAGTCAGGGTGTTCAGGAATTCCGAGCACACCCTTTTACCTACACACTTCTCGACATGGCGATCACCCCGCGGGACCCACTCGGAGCTCCCGGACTCAGTGAGGCCACAGACGACCTGCTGTCCGCCGAACCAGCCGTCCTGTCCGGGGCCCTGGTCGGGTACGCGCGGGTGTCGACCAAGGACCAGCTCCTGGATCGGCAGGTCCTCGCGTTGGAAGCCGCAGGCTGTAGCCGGATCTTCGCCGACAAGAAGTCCGGCAAGGACGTCGAGCACGAAGCGCTCTGGAAGGCCCTGGACTACATGCGGCCCGGCGACAGCATCGACCTTCCGTTCGTCTTCGGCCTGCCGCACACCCGCTACGCCGCCCGTTTCCTCCGCACCCCGCCCCCTGCCGGCTTCGCCGCCCTGTCCCACCGGATCCGCACCGCATGGACCTCTTTCGCCGCTACCGGCGACCCCGGCTGGCCGCCCTTTGACACCCGGCTCGGCTCCACCCGTGTCTGGGACGTCACTCCCGCCAACACCGCCTATCCCGTACCGGACTCCCACCGTGTCTGGGGCCGGACACAGCCATAGACAAGGTCGAAGCCGAGGACAAGGTCCTGGCGACCGATCCCGAGACCAGAGAAGTTCTGGGACGGCGCGAACCACTCCGTGGGAGTACGCGCCCTCACCCGTGGCGAGGAGCCCGACCTGGAGCCGTCGCCCCGACGGATCATGGTGGGCGGCGCCTACCGGCCTGGCCGCTACCTCGACGACGACACCCCGCTGCGTGCCTTCTTCATCACCTGGACCAGCGACGACGGCCCGGACAGGGCGGTGGCCCACGAGGGCGACCGGCAGATCCCCTTCGCCAGGGGCCGGATCCACCTGTACGGCTCCCCACCGACGTCGAGCAGCCGTGGCATTTCGGCGCCGACGACGAGGACGAGGACGAGGAGATCTACGACTACAGACTGCCGGACCGCCTCCGTCCGGTGCGGACGAGGCCTGGCGTCTTGTACGACGACTCCGTGGAGGCCATGCCGCCCTTCATCCTCGATCGCGCCTACCAGCGCATGGCCGAGCTCGGCGTGGCCCCCGCCCGGATCGCGGCGATGCGGGCAGAGGAGCAGGTACCCCCGCCAGGCCCAAGCGAGCCGCTCGTGGAGGTGACCGTCGTCTTTGTCCCACCCCGGCTGCGTTCCTTCATGCCCAAGGAGTTGCCCGAGCACGACGAGTGGCGGCGGCGCAACCAGCTGCCCCACCCCAATCGCGTCTCCCCGCCCCACGATTTCCTGTTGCACCGCTACGCGGAACTCGCCGAGGCCCTCCCAAACGGCACTTTGCCGTCGGTGCTGCTGGCCACACCGACCTGGATGAGCGGCCACCTCGACCCCGACGTGCTGGTCGACCGGCTGGAGACCTGCGCCTCCGCCGGAGTGGAGCCGCCCCCGGCCGCGACCTGGCGCAGGCGCTGGTGCGGTTGCCCCGGGGCAGCCACCAGGCCGCGTCCGAGCGGACCGCCAAGGTCGACTCGGAGGCGGCGCGCTCGGCCGCTCGCTGGCTCGCCGGTGACGGCATGACCGACCCCGAATGCGGCCACGTGTGGCGCCACATGGTGGATGCGTCCATGGTCGAGTTCGGCGACGGCCGGCGCACAGCCCACGCCGCCCGTCTGGCCCTGGAGCGCCCCGGCAACCAGGCTCGTCGGGAGGCCGCGCCAATCATCCCGTCGAGGACGGGCCGACCTTCGGCAGCGCCGAAGAGCTTCGGGTCTACGGCCCGGGGCCGTCCCAATGATCTCCAAGTCGGTTCCCAGTGCCGGCCCGTAGCTTCGTCCTCGGCTCCCACGGCTCGGCGCGACAGGGGCTGGGGCGGGCAGGTGAGCAACGGTGAGGAGCGAGATCGTGACGGTGTCCGGAAACGGCCGGGTGATCGCTGAAAAGCGGATCGACGAGTGCCTGCGCGACAGGTCGAGCACGCTCGATCTGTCCGGGCTCGGCCTGAGGACGGTGCCCGAGTCGCTCGGCGGCCTCACCCACCTCACCGTGCTCCACCTGGAGAACAACGAACTGACCGCTGTTCCCGAGTGGCTGGGAAACCTCTCCCGTCTGAGTACGCTCCACCTGGAGAACAACCAGCTGATCGCCCTCCCCGAGTCGTTGGGAAACCTTCCCCACCTGAACACGCTCCACCTGGAGAACAACCGGTTGCCCCTCCTGCCACCGCCCCACAGCACGGATCGGCGGCTGCCCCGGCGCCGTGTCCTGCTCCTGGGCGGACTCGGGGCCCTGGCCGCGGTCGGCGTACCGGTCGCGATCGCCCTCACCATCGATCTCCCCCCCAGCGCCACCCCCGAACTCCCACCGACCGCCACCCCCACCGGCGCCCCCGAACTCCCACCGACCGCCACCCTCACCGGCCACATCGGCTCTGTCTACTCGATGGCCTTCAGCCCGGACGGCAAAACCCTCGCCGCCGGCGGCCACGACGACACAGTGCGATTGTGGAACGTGGCCGGCCGCAAAACCATTGCCACCCTCCCCAGCCACACCGACATCGTCTACTCGGTGGTCTTCAGCCCGGACGGCAAAACCCTCGCCACCGCCGGTGGCCTCGACGGCACGGTGCGGCTGTGGGACGTGACCGGCCGCAAAACCGTTGCCACCGCCACCCTCACCAGCAGCCCCGTCTACTCAATGGCCTTCAGCCCGGACGGCAAGATCCTCGCCACCGGCGGCAGCGACACGGTGCAGTTATGGGACGTGGCCGGCCGCAAAACCATTGCCACCCTCAACAGCCACACCAGCGACTGGTTCCACTCGATGGCCTTCAGCCCGGACGGCAAGATCCTCGCCACCGCCGGCAGTATCAACGGCGAGGTGCGGCTGTGGGACGTGGCCGACCGCAAAACCGCCACCACCCTCAGCGGCTACACCGGCGCCGTCTCCTCGGTGGCCTTCAGCCCGGACGGCAAAACCCTCGCCACCGGCGGCCTCGACAACACGGTGCGCCTGTGGGACGTGGCCAGCCGCGAACCCACCACCCTCACCAGCAACACCGAGAACGTCTACGAGGTGGTCTTCAGCCCGGACGGTAAAACCCTCGCCGCCGGCAGCGAAGACGGCACAGTACGGCTGTGGAGCACTACTCGCCCCGTCACCGAGGCCACTCACTCCTAATCAGCTCGGAACAGGAATCCACGCTTGTGCTGTCTAAACCACGAACCCAAAGGGCGAGACCGGGCTGTTGGGGTGGTCTGGGAGGTTATGCGCTCTGAGGTTCGTCGGAACCCAAGAGCGTCTCCAGTCAACCGGTTCCGAAGCGGCATTGGGCGGTGCTCAGGACCCGGCGACGGCGGGCCGCCCGGCCCGGCGAGCGGCTGGGGCGTCTGAGCTGGTGTACGGAGCCGACCCCCCACATGAGCAGGCGTTCTCTGTCGGGACGGCCTAGGTACCGGACCAAGCCGTCCTCGACCGGGGCCGGCACGCGGCTCGACGACCGGCAGCAGACGTGGTCGCAGCGGCACTTCACCGATACGCCCTGGATGATCGCGACAAAATCACCGCAGCGTGGTGACACTACCTAGGCTCCACGCCCGCCACACCGTACGCTGCCCCGGCACGGGCCGCCTGGGCGATGACCACGCGCCGCCGTGCCCACATCGGTGCGGCGGAGGCCGTCAGCGACGCGCACTGACCGCGGCGACGGCCGGGCGTCCCCGGCCACGACGGCAACCACCGTGGCCCGGTGTAGCCATCGTCAGCGACTCTCGGCCGCCAGGCGTAGGCCCAAGGCGACGAGGACCGTGCCGCTGACTGCGTCGAGCCGACGCCGAATCACCGGGCGACGGAACCACGCGCCGGCCCGGCCTACCGCGGCCGCCAGCGCCAGATACAGGACGGTTTCGATAGCCACCTGGAGCACGGCAAGCAGCGCGGTCGTGGCGAACAGCGGCCGGTCGGCCGGTACGAACTGCGGATAGAACGCGATCATGAAGGCGGCGGCCTTCGGGTTGGCCAGCATCACCACCGATCCCTCGCCGAACGCCCTCCACCATGACAGCGACGAGCCGGGCTCCGGCTCACTGACCGCTACCGCCTTGGCCGCTCCGCCTGTGTTCCGGCTGCACCAGGCTGAGCGCCAGGCCTTGATCCCGAGGTATAGCAGGAAGGCACCGCCCACCACGCGCAGGACCAGGAAGGCCACCTCTGAGGCGGTCACCAGGGCGGCGAGCCCGGCGGCGGCGAGCAACGCCCATAAGTACAGGCCTGCCTCCAGGCCCAGCACTGTGGGCACCGCGCCGGAGAAGCCGCGCAGGGCCGCGCGGCGCAGGATCAGCGCCATCGCCGGGCCCGGCGATGCGGAGATCAGCACCACGGCAAGTGCGAAGGCCGGCAGAGAAGAGATGATGTCCATGAGGGTCATCATGATTGCGGGCGTACTGCCCGTTCAACGCGTTTGCGCGGGCTGCCTGAGAGTGGGTGATCGTAGGCTTTGACTGCCAGAGGTGGCCACCCCAGAGACGCCTCTTTCACAAGGGTTGAATCTACTTCCAACACCAACTGGACGGTTCGACCTCCGCGTGCCTGTCGGGCAAGGATCGCGACGCCGTCGTGCCCGGCATCTTCGGGCCGGGCAACCAGCCGAAACCGGCCCGCGCCGACTACGTGGCCAACTCCAACAACACCTCCTGGATGACGAACCCGCCGGAGCCGCTGACCGGCTACCAGGGCGTATGGGGCAAGGCGCGCACGGAGCTGGAACCACCTTCATGATGGCCGTCGAGCTCACCCCCGACGGCCCCCGCACCGTACTCGCCTACTCCCTCTCCGCCGATCCCACCTCGGCCCACCACACCGACCAGACGGTCCTGTTCTCGCGTGGCCAGTGGGTCACCGGACGCTTCACCGAAGCCGAGATCGCCACCGACCCGCAGCTGAGGACCACCACGGTGCGCGGGTGAGGTATACGACGTTGAGCACCCGGAGTCGACTGGCATCGACCAGTCGACTCCGACCTCCGGCATGGCCTGGTAGGTCGGGTGAGAGGCGGACTCGGTGGACCGGCGCAGGATCGCCTCGGTCGACGCGGTGCCCTGCTTGCGGGTGACCTTCGCCGGAGACAGGCCCCCACCCTTTCGAGCCGCAACTGTGCGCTCAGCCGACTGCGGCACCGAACCACTTGGACAGCTGACTGAGCAGCCCCTGCTGGTCTTCACCGACCCACGCCACGTGGCCGTCCGGCCGCAGCAGCACCGCGGGCACGCCCAGTTCCTCGCTGACGTCGACGACGTGGTCGACCCGATCCGCCCAGCCCGCCACCGAGAGCCGGCCGGTCTGGTCGAGCAGCAGCCCGCGGCCGCCGTGCATCAGCTCGTAGAGACGCCCCCGCTTCAGCTCCACGTCCCGCATCCGCCGACCGAGCAGGTCATGCCCCTCGCCGAAGTCGTAGCGGACCCCGATCGCAATGATCTTCTCGATCAGGTACCGGTTCACCTCCTCGAAATCCATCAACTCCGCCAGCAGCCGGCGCACCGCCTGCGGCCCCGGCTCGGTGGACATCAGCTCCGTCTGCGCACGGGTGTTGTCCAGCACGTCGGCGGCCACCGGGTGCCGTTCGGTGTGGTAGCTGTCCAGCAGCCCCTCCGGCGCCCAGCCGCCGACCTCGGCGGCCAGCTTCCAGCCGAGGTTGAACGCGTCCTGTACGCCGAGGTTGAGCCCCTGCCCGCCCATCGGCGGGTGGATGTGCGCCGCGTCGCCAGCCAGCAGCACCCGGCCGACCCGGTAGCGCTCGGCCAGCCGGGTGGCGTCGCCGAAGCGGGAGAGCCAGCGCGGTGAGTGCACGCCGAAGTCGGTGCCCGCGAACACCCGCAGTTGCTGCCTGAACTCCTCCAAGGTCGGCGGGAGCGTGCGGTCCTCGGCCACCCCCTCGGCGGGCACGACGACGCGGTACGCCGCTCCGTCTCCGAGTGGCCCGGCGCCGAACCTCAGCTGGGTCTTGCGGATCTCCGCGACAATGGCGGCGACCGTCGCCGGATCCTCGGTCACCTCCATCTCACCCAGCAGCGTATCGACCCTGGTGGGCTCGCCGGGGAAGCCGACGCCGAGCAGCTTGCGCACCGTGCTGCGGCCGCCGTCGCAGCCGACGAGGTAGCGCGAGCGCAGCTGCGTGCCGTCGGCCAGCTCGACGGTCACCCCGTGTTCGTCCTGGTCGAACCCGACCAGCTCGCACCCGCGCCGGATCTCGGCGCCGACCTCGGTGGCGTGCTCGGCCAGCAGGCGATCGGTGGTGGTCTGCGGGATACCGAGGACGTAGCCATGCGCGGTGTCCAGCCGGTCGGGCGAGGGCTTGGTGATACCGGCGAAGAAACCACCGACCGGGTACTTCTTGCCGTGCGCGAGGAACCGCTCCAGCAGACCGCGCTGGTCCATCACCTCGATGCTGCGCACGTGCAGGCCGAGTGAGCGGACATACGCGGTCGGCTCCGCTTCCTTCTCCAGCACGAGCACATGCACATCGTGCAGCCGCAACTCGCCGGCCAGCATCATGCCGGTCGGTCCGCCGCCGACAATGATCACGTCAATCATGAACCCCCCATTCAACAAGGTTGTATTTCGGCCAGCTGCTCCGCGCAGTCCGGCGGCTCACACACCCGCGACTCCGCACCGCGACTCCCATCGACGGTTCGACGTCCCGCGAAACCTACGCGTCGACAAAATCGCGAATCCCTGATTTCCGCAGGTTCTGGCCTCGGCCGCCGATTCTGCATCACCACCCGGGTCTTGCCGCAAGCCCCCCGGTGCGCTATACGTTGAGAGTGGCAGGGAGTGGGCAACCTCCCTGCCTTTGCCTTTTGTCGTCCCCTGTGGACGGACAAGCTGCTCCCGAAGCGGTGACTCGCCGCGTACGGCGATGCCGCCGTCGGCTGAACACAACACCTGGGGCTCATCCCTCCTCGTCGGTGTCGGTGGTGGCCTTTATCACCTACTGACCAATTGAATCGAATTGGTCAGTTAGTCGGATAGGGCGACGCTGACACGACAGGAAAGAGAGTTGTCATCAAGGACACGGCTCAGCGTCGCCGTGCGCTGGTGGTCGGCCTCGGGATCGCGGGCATTGCCACCGCGCTACGGCTCCGGCAGATCGGCTGGGAGCCGGTGCTGGCGGAGCGAGCCGCCGGGCGCCGCTCAAGCGGGTACTTCATCATGCTGTTCGGCACCGGTGTCGCCTCCGCGAGACGGCTGGGCGCGTTGGAGGCGATCGGTGACCGCAGTCATCCGCGGCTCTCCGTCCACGAAATGAGCCGGGCAGGGCGCCGCAGCCCTGGCATGAACCCGGCCAACCTGCCCGGTGGACCTCGGTTGTTGCTGCGTGGCGACATCGAGCAGGCGCTGTTCTCCGCGCTGCCGGACGATGTGGAGATCCGCTACTCCACCGTGCCCACCCGCATCACCCAGGACGACTCCGCAGCTGAGGTCACCCTGCACGACACCGCCTCAGGCGTCACCGTCACCGAGCGCTTCGACCTGGTGGTGGGCGCCGACGGGATGCGCTCGACCGTGCGCAGGCTGGCCTTCGGCCCCGAGGACTACCTGCATCCGCTGAATTACATGATCGGCGCCACCGTCCTGGACAAGCCGGTCGAGGGCTTCGGCCAGGAGCAGGGCCTGGTTCTGGCCGAGCCGGGACGCTCGGCGTGGATCTTCCCCTTCTCCGATCACGCTCCGGGCCTGCTGTTCTCCTACCGCACCGACGACATCGACGCCGAGTTCGCCCACCCGGCGATCGAGTCCATCCGCGCCGCCTTCGGCCCGCAGCCCCCCGGGCCCCTGCTGGAAAACTTGTTCACAGCGTTCGAGCAGGCCCCGGATCATCTGTTCGACTCGGTGCACCAGGTCAGGATGCCGCGCTGGCACAGCGGCCAGGTCGTCCTGGTCGGCGATGCCGCCTGGTGCCTGACCCTGTACACGGGCATGGGCGCCTCCAGTGGCATCGCCGGAGGCGAACTGCTGGGGACCCTGTTACAGCGGCATCCCAACGACCTGCCCGGCGCGCTGCAGGCGTGGGAGGCCCGCATGCGGCCGTTCATCCATACCGAGCAGAACACCGCACTGACCATGCGCCGGCTGTTCACCCCACACGACCGCACGGAACAGATCATGCGCACCGCGATGCTGCGCCTCATGCACACGCCGGTCATCGGGCAGGCCATGGGCAAGATAATGAACGGCCGCGGCATGAAGAACAAAACCTTCGACGTCGCCGCCGTGTGATCCCGACTCCAGCACGAAGAACACGAAGAGCACGAAAGAAGAGACCAACTCAGGTGAGCCAGCTGATCGAGCGCCACTCGCGCAAAGCCGCCCGCATTCTGGACAGCGCACGGGAGCTGGTGCTCGACCATGGTGTGCGCAAGGTCACCGTCAGCGAGATCGCCCAGGCGGCAGGGGTCGGCAAGGGCACCGTCTACCTGTACTGGCCCGCCAAGGAAGACCTCATCCTCGGGCTGCTCGCCCGCGAACTGCTGACTTTCCTGAATGAGATCATCGCCCGCATCACCGCCGATCCCACCACCGTGCTGCCGCGCCGCCTGGCCCCGCTGCTGATCCGCACCGGACTGCGGCTGCCCCTGGCACGCCGCGTGCAAGGCGGCGATGCCGACCTGCTGCGGCTGCTCACCCAGCAGGTCGGCGACCGCGAGTTGTTCGCCCGCACCACGCCCAGCGCCCTGTGCGAGATGGGCCTGCCGATCTATCACCGCCACGGCCTGATCCGCCACGACCGCCCTCTGCCCGACCTGACCTACGCCGTGCACGCCGTACTCACCGGGTTCGGCGCCGTCATGTCCGACCCGGCCACCGCACCCCTCGGCGTCGACGACCCCGCCGAGATCCTCGCAGACACCGTGGCCCAGCTGCTCGAACCCCCCGTCGCCCCCGGTGAGTCGGCCATCGCCACGGCCGCCGAGGAGACCATCGTCGTCCTACGACAGATCACTGGGGCGTTGCTCGACCTCATCGAACGCAGCCAGACCTTTCAGTAGTGAGAGGATCTCCATGATCTGTCTTCACGGACGGGCGCTGATCCAGCCCCGCGGTATCGCGCGCACAGTAGCGGCCCGGCAGGTGCCCAAGTCAGCTGGGCGCAACATGTCCGTATTTGCTCTGGTTCGGCGTCATCCGGTCGTCTTCCCACCGCGCGTAAGAGCGAACACGAACCAGGCGATGGTGCAGACCGCGGCCGATACCAGCAGGGCCCATCCAGTGCCCGCGGCGACGGCGGCACCCATAAAGGCGACACCGAGGGTAGCACCGACCTGGCGCACAGCGTTGAGCAGGCCGCCTGCCGCACCGGCCATCCCCGCCGGGGCGACGCTGACAATGGCCGTGACCAGGGCCGGCAAGGCATAGGAGACACCGAAGCCGGTCATCAGGAGGCCCACCGCGAGCCATGGATAGCCGCCGTCGGCGAAGACCACGCCGGCCAGCACAGCACCGCCAGCGGCCAGTAGCACCAAGCCGGCCAGAATCGGACGGCGAGGACCCACCCGTGCCACGATCTTGCCCGTGAACGGCGGGTTGGCTGCGAAGGGAACGGTCAGCGGCAGGAAAGCCAGCCCGGTCTGCAGCGGGCCCAGGTGCCACTCCTGCTGCAACAGCAGCGGCAAGACGAACAGACTCCCGGTCAACGCGAAGTTCACCGCCGCGGCGGCCAGCAGTCCGGCCCGCACCCGGCCTGACCGCAGCAGAGCCCGGTTCAAGACCGGCGCCTGGCTGCGACGCTCCAGGCCGTAGAACACCAGCACCGACACCCCGAGCCCCACCGACGACCACGCGGCGTGGGCCCATGCCTGCGAACCGTGAAGTAGCCCAGCGAGATGCCCGCCAGCGCGTGAGCGCGCCCCCGTCCCGGATGGGGGTTCGCCGACACCGGCATGGGTGAGTTCCCAAGGGTCATGTCTGAGACAGCTCCCGAAGACAATGGGCGAAGATTGACGTAACCCACCGTGCGTTTCAGCGGACCAGCGGCTCCACCGCCATAGCCGCACGTCTCATTCGGAATTTGCGAACGCTCGGCGTCGTTCCTCCCCGCGTGGAGTTGCGCCAGCTCAGAACCTTCCAGGCCGTCGTCCGGCACCGGACCGTGACCGACGCCGCTGTCGCACTCGACCTCGACCCGGTCCCACTCGCCCTGGTATCCGCACCCGCCCATCCGCTCGCCGCCCGAGCCGCGCTGACTCCCGAGGACCTCAAGCACGAGCGACTCCTGGTCAATGTGCCAGAGTGCTCGTTCTGGATGGTTGGGAACAAGATCCTTGGCTCGGGTCCCAAACGGATCAAAGTCGGAGGCGTCCCGGTGATGCGCGCATGGGCCGAACACGGACTCGGAATCTCGCTGCTACCCCGGTTCGCGGTCGCCGACAGTCTCCGCTCCGGCGCCCTAGTCCCACTCGACCTTCCGCTCATGGATCTCAGCCTGCGGCTGGTCTGGCGAGAAGATCGGGAGGCGCTGCCCGGCATGCGCGACATCCTGTACGCCGCAGCCCGCCCGTGAACACCGAACCCCGCCGTCCCACCGGGGTGATCCTGGGTTCTGGCACAAAGATCGTGATGCGGCAGCTGTCGGTGATGTCACGCACCGAGCACACGGGGCCGACGATCAGATGAAGTCGATCACTCACGGCTGCTTCTCCTCCGGTGGCGTCGACCCGAGTGGAGAGCCCAGGTGTGAGGAAGAACAACGTCTCAGTCAGAGGCTGGTCACGGCGGACGCGGCGTGACCCGGGGGGACGACTAAGGACGTTACGTCCAACCAGCCCGTCGCGCTCGGCTGCCTGGCGGCTTGGCCACAGTCGGGAGCACATCGCCCGAGCCGGGTCAGCCCGGTGGTCCGCCATCACGGGGAGCGTGCCCGACACGGCGGGCGTTGCTGGTGCCGCAGTCCAGGCACACCACCCAGTCCCGCAGCTCGCCGTCTTGTTCCCAGATCTCACTGGCGACATTGCTCTGATCTTCGCCGCAGAAGAAACAGTTCCCCTCGCGGCCCTTCAGGCGCCGCATCGCGTGCAACTGCTCGCCCTCATGGTGCTGGTAGCCCAGCCAGCCGCACCCAGAGCACTCCCACCACAGTTCGTGCCTGGGTTGTGGTTCCTGACCGCCCCAAAGGTTGCGGCGACGCAGAACCCGCAGGGCCGTCAGCCTCCGCCGGCACCGTGCGCATTCCGGGCTCACGGGGTGAAGCCTGCGGGGTTCGTGCAGTGCCATCGCCGGGGTCCGGCCGGTGACGGTGAGGGAGTCGCGCGCCTGGGAGATGAGCAGCGACATGCGGAACTCACCGGTCCTGGCCTCGATGTTGGTCGGCACTCCGGGAACATCTCTCAGCACGGTGACGTCCCAACCGGCGGCCGCGAGCAGAGACCTGGCGCCCTCCACCGGATCAACACCCGGCTCACCGTTCATGGTGTGCTGGACGTGCACGGAATAGGAGAACCGCAGCGGTTCCTCCCAACAGGTGATAGCCGGCGCCTCCGGTAGCGCCACCTCCAGGTCCTGATCTCCGGTCAGCTCCACGACGACCGCCCGGACCTGGCCGCGCAGCCACCGAGCCGCCCGATCCAGCTCCTCGCGCGCACCTGGGATCTTCGTCATCACCACATCCCAACATCGGAGCGTTCGCCGTGCCTCACCGGCGAACCCGTACATCCTCCCAAGCCCGACGCCGAGCTCCTCGTCGCCGCCGGTCCTGTCCGTCGGGGGCCTTGTCCGGATGTGGACCGGCATAGAGGCGGCGCACCCATGATTCACAGCTTCCCTGATACCGGGAAGCCCCTGTGCCGATGCGTCTCGCCGGTCTCCCGGGGGCTTGGGGTACCTACCCGGGTTTCGCGTCGGTGGGGTCGCGGGGTGCTGAGGTGGCGAGCGAGAGCACGGCACTGAGTGCGGCGGCACCGTCGAGGAGGGCTCTGGAGCGAGCTGCGATGCCGACGTCTCTGGTGGCCAGCGCGGAGGCGACATCCGCCAATCGGCGGGCGCGCCGTAGCTCCGGTATGAGGGCCCGAAGGGGTGCGATGCGGTAACCGGCCCTGCGGAGTTGATGAACGATCCGTGCGTCCCGCACTTGGTCGGGTGTGTATCGTCGCGTTCCTCGCGCGGGGTCGCGGTCAGGGACGACAAGATCCTCGGCATCCCAGTGCCGCAACGTCGAAGGGCGCACGCCGAGAGCGGAGGCGAGTTCGGAGACGCCCATCGAGTCCGATGCGCGCACGTCTTCGAGCGGCTCACTGGAGATCGCCCGGGCGGCCTCCTCGGCGTGCCTCAGTTCCGTGCGCTCCGCGTCGAGCCGGGCATGCGCCGCGTCGAGCAGGGCGAGCACCTGCGAGGCAGGAAGGCGGTGGACGGCCCGAACGATCTTCTTGGCCTCGATCGGACCCGCGCCTGCCGCGAGGGCCCGGTAGGCCAACGCGGACTGCAGATGTATCTCTCCATAGATCCGGTAGCCCGTAGCCGTGCGCGTCGCCGACGGCAGCACACCGTCGCGTTCGAGATTGCGCACCTGTTGGACGGAGTACCCGGCACGCCGCGCGACGTCGACGGTACGCATGTCCCGCGATTTGAGACCTGACACCCTGAAGACCCTCACCCTCAGCCCCAAAGCCTCCACAAGCACTTTAATGTGACGCTGGAGCACATGACCATAGACGAGATCATCAGCTTCATCGACGGCCTCGACGGCGTCCTGACCCTCAGGCCGGCACCTGGCGACGGCTCGCCGGAGACCAGCTGGGGCGACGCGTTCTTCTACTACGCACCCGATGGCGTCACCCCGACGACGACCCAGCCCTTCGCGACGGTCGTGACCAAGGACTACCCCGGTGACGAGGCGTCGCGCCTGGACCGGCCGGACACCTTCCGCGTGAACATCTCCGCCGGAAAAGAGGCATTCGTCCGGTGGACCGGTCACGCGCCACGCGAATCAGCCACCACCGAGGTCGACCCCGGCGCCGCCGACACCGTGATCGCGCACCCCGTCTACGGCACCGTCGGCTGGCTGGCGGTGGTGAACCCGGGCTCGCGTACTGGAGCGGCAACCCGTGAGCTGCTGTGTACGGCCCATCGCCTCGCACGCTCGCGTTATGAGCGACGCGCTGAATCCACGGCGCGCTGACATGAGGCGGCTCTGAAGATCGTGGAGCTGGGACAGGTCAAGGCCATCGGCCTGTCGGCCACCTTGTTCGACATGGTCTCGGAGAAGGCCGCCGGGTGGCGCCGTTTCACCCTACACACGGTCTGCGACGCCCGCCGGCCTCTCAGCCGAGCGGGCGACCGAAGTCGTCCACCCCGCCGAGGCCCTTGGCCGTGGTTCCTGATGCCGCCCGGAGACGGTCGGCCATGACGCCGATCCGCTCGATCAGCTCCGGCGGTTCATGGACCTCGAACCCGATGTCCATCAGGGCGACCCACACGATGATCTCGTCGAGGTTGTTCGCACCGCACAGGAGGACGCAGGTCTCCGCGTCGACAGGCTCCACCGTCCCCATCGTCGGCGGCATGTGCCCGGTCACCACCTCCGCCGGGGCGTGCATGGTGAAGCGCGCCTGATAGCGGTACGGAGCACTGGAGATCGCCCGGGACATGTAGGCGGCGAGGTCCTCGTCAGGCGGGTCCCGAGGGAGGAAGCGGGGCCCGTTCGGCGTCCTCAGGCGCAGCCGGTCGACCCGATAGGTTCGCCAGTCCTCCTTGCCGACGTCCCAGCCCACGAGATACCAGCGGCGCCCCGAATGCACGAGCCGATGGGGCTCGGCTGAACGGCGGCTCTCCTGACCCTCGTGCGACCGGTAGTCGAACCGCAGTCCCTCATGATCTCGACAGGCCGCGGCGATGGCGGTCAGTACCTCGGGGTCCACCGGCGCCGCGGCCCCCGTCATGGGCACGGTCATCGACTGCAGCGCGTGAACGCGATGCCGCAGCCGTGAGGGCAGCACTCGTTCGAGCTTCGTGAGCGCCCGTACGGATGTCTCCTCGATTCCGGCGACCGTGCCCCCGGCGGCCGTCCTCAGCCCCACCGCGACCGCGACCGCCTCGTCGTCGTCGAGCAGTAGCGGGGGCAGGTCGGACCCGGCGCCCAGCCGGTAGCCCGGCGTGCCTGCTGTGGCGTGCACGGGATAACCCAGTTCCCGCAGCCGGTCCACATCCCGCCGTACGGTCCGCATCGTGATGCCGAGCCGCTCCGCGAGCTCCGCGCCGGACCAGTCCCGGTGGGTCTGCAGGAGGGACAGCAATCTGAGAAGTCGAGCCGAGGTCTCCAACATGCTTTCCACCTTGCCCGCATCCTAGGACCGGGTCTGTCCTAACCGGCTTCTAACGTCTTGGACATGGCGAAAATCACCCCGTTCCGCATCGATATCCCGCAGGCCGACCTGGACGACCTCCGCGAACGTCTGGCCCGCACCCGCTGGCCGGACGAGCTGCCCGGCACCGGCTGGTCGTACGGCGTCCCGTCCTCGTACGCGAAGGAGCTGGCCGAGTACTGGCGGACGGCGTACGACTGGCGGAAACAGGAGGCGGCGCTCAATGAGTATCCGCAGTTCACCACCGAGATCGACGGCCAGAACATCCACTTCCTGCACGTCCGCTCGCCCGAACCCGACGCGCTGCCGCTGATCCTCACGCACGGCTGGCCTGGCTCGGTCGCCGAGTTCATGAAGGTCATCGGACCGCTCACCGACCCGGCGGCACACGGTGGTGACCGGTCCGACGCGTTCCACATCGTCGCCCCGTCGATCCCCGGGTTCGGTTTCTCCGGCCCCACCACCGAGACCGGCTGGGACCTGCAGCGGGTCGCGCGGGCATGGCCGGAGCTGATGGACCGGCTCGGCTACCAGCGATACGGCGCGCAGGGCGGCGACAGCGGCTCGGTCATCTCGCCGATGCTCGGCCGCGCCGCGCCCCAGAACGTCGTCGGCGTGCATGTCAACGGCGCGCTCGGGTTCCCGACTGGCGATCCGGCCGAGTTCGAGGGGCTGACCCAGGCGGAACTCACCCGCCTCGGCCAGTACCAGGACCAGGACCGGGCCGGCTACGCGATGATCCAGGCGACCCGGCCGCAGACCCTCGCGTTCGGGCTGCACGACTCGCCCGCGGCGCAGCTGGCCTGGATCGTGGAGAAGTTCAAGGAGTGGACCGACCCGGCCCACGAGCTGCCCGAGGGCGCGGTGGACATCGACCAGATGCTCACCGACGTGAGCATCTACTGGTTCACCGGGACCGCCGCCTCGTCTGCCCGCCTCTACAAGGAGGGGCAGAAGAGGTGGGGGGCGGTGGCCGAGTACTCGGCGCTGCCGCACGGCGTCGCCGTCTTCCCCGGCGACGCCGGGGTCCGGCGGATCGCCGAGCGCGAACACAACGTCGTGCACTGGTCGGAGTTCGACCGGGGCGGCCACTTCGCCGCGATGGAGGCACCGGACCTGCTGGTCACCGATATCCGCGCGTTCTTCCGGCTGGTTCGCTGACCTCAGGTCCGCCTGACATCGAACGGAACGAGGAGCCATGCCGAAGGATCTCTTCGATCTGCCGCCGTGGCCCGTCCTGACCATCTTTGTGCGGGGGCAGGGCCACTACCGGCTCGGCCCCCGCATCACACCTTCCGGCCGGGCAGAGCAGTGCCCCAGGACAGGGCCTCCAAGGCAGGACCTCCAGGGCGAACCGACTTTCCCGAAATCACGCCATCGAACGCTCCAGGCCACCCGCCCAGCCCGCGCGCGTCACCCTGCATCCTCGCCATCAGCGGGGTCAACGACCTGGAGCAGGATCTTCAACAGGTCCTGCGGCACGTCCCGCATGAGGTTGTGCCCGCCGTCCAGCGCGTACGTCCGCCACGAGAGGTCTTCACGCAACCGCTGGTAGACGGGAGTGAACGGGGACTGGCCATCCCATTTCGCGGCGTACACGTAGTCCCTGCGGCGGATGTGCGCGAGGTCGCCGGTGAGCTGGAGCGGCTGGAGCAGCGAGGCCAGTGGGTGGGGCGTGGCCCGCGGGTCGAAGAAGGGCAGCGGCCGCACCGCGTAGCCGGTCTCCACCACGTCCATGTACCATCGCCGCTCCTGGTCGGAGACGAGGGTCCAGGAGGAGTCGCCGGGCCCCGGCACCATGGCGTCCAGGTACACCAGGGCATCCACCCGTTCGGGTGCGCGGTCGGCGACACCAGTGATCACCATCCCTCCGTAGCTGTGGCCGACCAGCACCGCATCCTGGATGTTCTCGGCGGCCAGCACACCGGTCACGTCCTGGATGTGCGTGTCGAGGTTCACCCCGCCGTGCAGCAGATGGCTGCGCTCGCTGAGCCCGGTCAGCGTCAGTGGGTAGACGGCGTGCCCCCGCGCGCGAAGCTCGCCGGTGAGTTCCTCGAAGCACCAGCCGCCGTGGCACATCCCCGGGGTGAGCACGAAGTTGCTCATGATCTTTCTCTCCTCTTGTCGGATTCGTGTCTGGTGGCCCGTGAGGCGTCGCCGGAAAGAACGTCGACCGCATGTGCGGTCTTTGTGTAGGGGGCGCCGGTGTCAGGCGCGCGTCTCAGCGGTGCGCCGCGGCGGGCCGGATCGCGGTCCACGCCAGGGGGGCCTCGAATCGTTGCGCGCGTTCGAGACGTTCCGGGTGCGCCATGAGGCGAAAAGGTGTGGCACGGCACTCCGATGATCGAACCGATCGGTACGAAGTTGGATGTTAACAGCAGAACGAACCGACCGGTACGATCTGTGGCATGCCAGTTCCCAAAGGCTCGACGATCGATCCGGAGCGCACCCGAGCGGCCATCCTCGAAGCGGCCACCCGGGTGCTGTACGAACGCGGGCTCGACGGCATCGGTGTCGCCGAACTGTGCGCCCGCATCGGGGTGTCCAAGGAAACGCTCTACCGGCACTTCGGCACCAAGGACGGCCTCGTGGAAGCCGTGCTGCGAGCGCGCAGCGAGCGGGTGACGACCTGGCTGGTCGCAGCCGCCTCAGCCGCCGGAGACGCCCCCGATGACCAACTCGCCGCGGTGTTCGACGCCCTGCAGCGGTGGTACGACGAGCCGGTCTTCCGTGGCTGCGCGATGCTGAACGCGGCCGCCCAGCATCACGTCGACGCCGTGCGCACCATCACCGCGCGTCACCTGGACCGCTACCTTGAGCTTCTGACCGGCATCGCCGGCCGTGCCGGAGCCGTCGATCCGCCCACCCTGGGACGGCAGTTGCTCATGCTGGTCGAGGGGGCGACCGTCGTCGCCGCGAATCATGACACGGTCGGCGCGGGCGAGGCCGCCCGCCAGGCCGCGCTCATCCTGCTGTCCGCCGCCACCCGCACCGGCCCCCAGGACTGACGCACCGGACCGGAGGTCTGCGGTGGCCCGGCCCCGGACCTACGCCGAATGCCGATGTCCGGCCGCTCCCAAGCGAGCACGGTCCGACCTCCCGCCGGCATCACCTGCTACGTGATCACGATCCATTCTGTTTCCGTGACGGAAAGTCTAGTGTTGACAACTCGGAAAGTCTGGGTGACTGTTTCTGGTATGGAAACAAACGAAAGCTTCGAGCGCCCCTCCCCGACCGAGGCCGCCGCCGCCCTGGAGGCGGCCCAGCAGGCCCGTGCCGCCGGGTACAGCCCGGTCCCAGCGTGGTTCTTCCCCGCCCTCGGCCTGCTGGTGGCCGGCCTCATGCTGTTCCAGATCAACATGGCCCCTGAGCTGACACTGTTGGCCGTGGCGGGGGTGATAGCGGGCTACGTGGTGACCGAGCGCTTCTACAACAAGCAGGTCAGTCGGTCCGGGATCGCGCCGCGGCAGCTCACACTCGGCCAGCAGCTGGTTCTCGTGACACCACTGGCCGCGCTCTGGATCGCCAGCGAGATCCTCGACACCACATGGGGCTGGAACTGGCTCTGGGTGGTCGCGGCCATGGTGGGCGGATGCTGGACGGTCGGATACGGCCTCTTCCGCAACCGGCGGGCGCGGACCTCGGCATGAAGGTCACCGACAAGGCCCAGGACGGTTTCGACGCCACGATCCACGCACCGAACCGGCTGCGGATATGCGCGCTGCTGGAGTCGGCGGAGCAGGTCGAGTTCGGCCTGGTGCGCGAGCGGCTGGGGGTCAGCGACTCGGTGCTGAGCAAGCATGTCAGCGTGCTGATGGACGCCGGATACGTGCTGCAGACCAAGGCCGTACGCGATACCCGGCAGCGCGTCTGGCTCTCGCTCACCAAGGCCGGCCGTGCGGCGTACCGCGCGCATGTCGCGGCCCTGCGTGCCATCGTCGGAGAAGCACAGGAGTGACGATCTACTGACGCAGACCTCACCCGACACCACAACTTAGCGATCTTGGGGGTGTGTCGCGAACGAGTTGATCGGCCCCGTCTCAGCTCGTCGGAGTCTGCAGGATTTCGCGCAGACGGGATGCGTAGGCGCGCGGGTGGGTGGTGTTGCCGTTGTGGCCGCCGGGAAACTCGGCGATCTGGGTGCCGAGCAGGTCGGCCAGTTCCTGGGCGCAGCGGTAGTCGAAGACGTCTCGCGGGGTGATGCGGCCGACGGCGGGGATGATGCGGGTGGTCGTATCCTTCAGCGCGGCCATCGGCGGGGTGTCGGCGATGACGGCGGTGAAGTCGTGCTCGATGAAGAAACCGAAGTTGGCGATCCGCTGCGCGGTCATCGGCTGCGGGGTCAGGTCGCGTTCGACATCGGGGTCGGCGGGGTTGATGCCCAAGACCTCGGCGATGACCTTCAGGGCCACCCCCAGCCCGTCGCGGCGGTAGATGTGCTGAATTTCGGCCAGTTCCTGCTGGTGTCGTGCGCGTTCGGCGGCGGGCAGCAGTCGAGGCGCGACCGGCTCGTGCGCCACCAGTGTGCTGATCTGGTGGGGATGGCGGGCGGCCAGATGCATGCCGATGACGGCACCGAGGCTGCAGCCGAGCATCAGGGCCGGTTCGTCGGTGAGCGCGGCGAGCAGATGGTGGACGTCCTCGGCGTGCTCGGCCAGTGTCACCTCTTGCCCGGGGGTCTCCAGCCTGCTGCGGGACAGGCCGCGGCGGTCGTAGGTCACCACCGTGTAGTCACCCGTGAGCCTGCCGGCCAGGTCGGCGCTGCGCCCCGCGTCGCCTTCACCGCTCTGGGAGATCACCAGCATCGGTCCACTTCCGCGCACTTCGTAGTAGATCGTGGCGCCAGGCACGCGCAGCAGGTCGGTGATCACAGTGGTGTCCATCTCGATTCCTTTCACAGGGGGCCTTGGCGTCCCCTTCGAGATCCACCGTAAAGCAACAAACTAGATGCATCAATAATAATGCATCTAGTTTGATGTATCCTGGATCACATGAACGGAGTCGAACTGTTCCTGCTGGGCCGGACCTTGATGAAGATCGGCGAAGAGGCGCTGCCCACCGAGGGCATCGGTGACCAGCCGGCCAGTGTCCGGACGGTCCTGATCGTGGTCAGCGACGTGCGGGCATATCCGGGAAGCGCGATCGGGGAGATCGCCGCCCGGACCGGCCTGCCGCAAAGCGCCGTGTCGGGTGCGGTGGCCCGGCTCCGCGAGGCAGGCGCCGTCGTCGCCGATCCCGATCCCCGCGACCGCCGTCGGCTCCTCATCCAGCCCGCACCCGAGCTCTCCGACAGGGTGGAGGCGGTCAGGTCGACCTCCATCGACGCCGCACTGGCGACCGCTCTGGGCTCCACCGACCCGCAGGCGGTCGCCAGGATAACCGTCCTCCTGGAGGAGCTCGCTCGACATCTGACCCCGCAGGCACTCACCCGCCTGCGCGGTTAGCTTCCACCTCGACGCACCAGGCTGCTTCCGCACCGGGCGCGATCCCCTTGGATATGTAGATCACGCAAGCGGGTTCTTCGCCCAGGCATGGCGGGCCCGGGGTTGTCTTCCGCAGGTCGTCAGCAGCAGCCGGTGTTCGCCGCGGCGCCGACCGGCCGGCCGGGGGCCCGGCCCTCGTCCGAGCCGCAGGCGCAGGGCACCGCCGGGTCCTGGGCGGTGGCGGACCTGCCCAGGACGTCGGCGTCGGCCTTGACCACGTACACCTCCCACGGCTCGGCGCCGGGACCGGTCACCCACACCTTGTCCTGCAGGGCGTAACAGCAGGAGGTGTCGTTCTCCTCGAAGGTGGCCAGCCCGGCGTCCTTCAGCCGCCGGGTGGCCGCGGTGACCTGGGCGGTGTCGGTCACTTCGACGCCGAGGTGGTCCAGGCGGGTGTCGTGGCCGGCCTCGCCTTCCAGGAGCACCAGCTTCAGCGGGGGCTCGGTGATGGCGAAGTTGGCGTAGCCGGGGCGACGCTTGGCGGGCTCGACACCGAACAGCTTGGAGTAGAAGGCGATCGAGCCTTCCAGGTCGGAGACGCGAAGGGCGAGCTGAACACGGGACATACGAGTCCTCCTTCAATGGACGGACGCCGGGATGGCGGCCACATTGTTTCGATAAACACCGAATCAGCGATCCGGCCTCAGCTTGCACGCTGGTTAGATCTCTGTCAACTTAGAAGTATGTCGAAACAAGTGTCACCGATCGTGGACCTCGCCGGGACCGACCAGGCCGGGCAGGCGTGCTGCGCGCCGCTGGTCTGCGAGCCGCTGAACGCGGCCGAGGCCGAGGAACTGGCGCCGTTGTTCAAGGCGATCGCCGACCCGGTACGGCTGCGTTTGCTGTCGCTGATCGCCTGCCACGAGGGCGGCGAGGCGTGCGTGTGCGACCTGACCGGCGCCTTCGAGGTCACCGGGCCGACCATCAGCCACCACCTGAAGGTGTTGCGCCAGGCCGGGCTGATCGACTGCGAGCGGCGCGGCACGTGGGTCTACTACTGGGTGAACCCGGGCGTGCTGGCGCGGCTGTCGGCGATTCTGGGGCCGCGCGTCACGGCGATGACGTGAGCGGCACCGCGCAGGCACCGTCCGCGCAGGCGGCCGAAGCGGCGCCGACACCGGGGCGGTTGTCGATGCTGGACCGGTTGCTGCCGGTCTGGATCGCCGCCGCGATGGCCGCCGGGCTGGCGACGGGCCGGGCGATCCCTGGCCTGGGCGCCGCACTGGACGCCGTTCAGGTCGACGGCATCTCGCTGCCGATCGCGCTCGGCCTGCTGGTGATGATGTATCCGGTGCTGGCCAAGGTCCGCTACGACCGACTGGAGACGGTGACCGGCGACCGGCGGCTGCTGGTCTCCTCCCTGGTGCTGAACTGGGTGGCCGGCCCCGCGCTCATGTTCGCCCTCGCCTGGCTCTTCCTGGCCGACCTGCCCGCCTACCGCACCGGGCTGATCATCGTCGGGCTGGCCCGCTGCATCGCCATGGTCATCATCTGGAACGACCTGGCCTGCGGCGACCGGGAGGCCGCCGCCGTCCTGGTCGCGCTCAACAGCGCCTTCCAGGTCGTCGCCTTCGCTCTGCTCGGCTGGTTCTACCTCGACCTGCTGCCGGGCCGGCTCGGCCTGCCCACCACGACGTTGGACGTCTCGATGTGGGGCATCGCCCGCTCCGTGCTGATCTTCCTGGGCATCCCCCTGGTCGCGGGATACCTCACCCGCCGCCTCGGAGAGAAGACCAAGGGCCGCACCTGGTACGAGACCCGGTTCCTGCCCAAGATCGGCCCCGCCGCGCTGTGGGGGCTGCTGTTCACCATCGTCATCCTGTTCGCCCTGCAAGGCGACGCGGTCACCTCCAGGCCCGGCGACGTCGCCCGGATCGCGCTGCCGCTGCTGGTCTACTTCGCCGTCATGTGGGCCGGCGCCTTCGCCCTGGGCCATCTGGCCGGCCTGGGATATGAGCGGACGGCGACGCTGGCCTTCACCGCGGCGGGCAACAACTTCGAACTCGCCATCGCGGTCGCGATCGCCACCTTCGGCGTCACCTCCGGCCAGGCCCTGGCCGGGGTGGTCGGCCCGCTGATCGAGGTACCCGTCCTCCTCGCGCTGGTCTACCTCTCCCTCGCCCTGCGTCGCCGCCTCACCCGCCCTCACCCCCTCCCTGTTTGATCGGAGGTTTCCATGCCCCTGCCCTTCGACCGGCCCGGCCCCGCGCCGTCTTGGATCGCGCCGCCGACGAGCCGGCCGATCGCCACACCGGGAATTCCGCACCCGAGACCATCGCCGAGCCGGTGCACGATTCATGTGGCCTGATGATCCGCAGCGCCCGCGTCCACACCCACCTGCCCACCCTGGCCGCCCGTTTCGCCGCTGACCGGCTGCGGGCCGCCGCCCTCGTTCAAGGAGCCTTCGTGTCCGACGTACCCGAGGTGTTGTTCGTCTGCGTGCACAACGCCGGACGCTCCCAGATGGCCGCCGCCCTGCTGGAGCACCACGCCGCCGGACGCGTCACCGTCCGCTCGGCCGGATCCGCCCCCGCCGGCTCCATCAACCCGGCTGTCATCACGGTCATGGACGAACTCGGCCTGGACGTGACCCGCGAGTTCCCCAAGCCGCTCACCACCGAGGCCGTCCAGGCCGCCGACGTGGTCATCACCATGGGCTGCGGGGACGCATGCCCGATCTTCCCCGGCAAGCGCTATGAGGACTGGCAACTGGCCGACCCGGCCGGCCAGGGCATCGAGCTGGTACGCCTTGTCCGTGACGAGATCGACGCCCGCGTCCGCGGGCTGCTCGCCGAGCTGGTCCCCGCCGAGAGGCCGCGCATCACGGCCATGACCCCTGAGCATGCCGCCCAGGTGCTGGCCATTTACCAGATCGGCATCGACGAAGGCCAGGCCACCTTCGAAACCACCACCCCGGACTGGGAGCGCTTCGAGGCGGCCAAACTGCCCGCCCACCGGCACGTCGCCGTCGACACCGACGGCGGCCGGGTGCTGGGCTGGGTCGCGGCGGCCGTGGTCTCCAACCGGTGCGCCTACGCCGGTGTGGTGGAGCACTCGGTCTACGTTCACCCCGCCGCCCGAGGCCACGGTGTCGGCTCCGCGCTGCTCGCGGCTCTGATCGCCTCCACCGAGGCCGCCGGAATCTGGACGATCCAGTCTGGGATCTTCCCCGAGAACACCGCCAGCCTCGCGCTGCATGCGCGCGCCGGGTTCCGGGTGATCGGCACCCAGGAGCGGATCGGCCGCCATCACGGCGTCTGGCGTGACGTCGTGCTGATCGAGCGCCGCAGCCCGGTCATCTCCTGACACCACGCCCAGGTCCGCCCGCAGGTCCGGGGCCCGACCCCGGACGCCGAAACCGGCGGGCGGGTCCCGGGGCCGAAGCCCGGTACCGCCGACAGAGAACATCGCACCGGAACTTCCCGACCCGGGAGATCCTCATCGAGGCCGCCTACCGCAACGAGCTGGCCAGGCTGTGCGACGCCGCTCCCGACCTGCTGGCCACGATGGAGCCGCGCGAAGCGCTGCGCGCCTGGATGGGCCGCTTCATCGACTACGCGACCGCCAAACTGGGCATGGCCGACGCCCTGCGAGCCCTCGTCGAATCAGGCGTCAACCCCTACGCCCAAAGCCACGGCATGATGCTGGCCGCCCTGACCTCACTCCTGGACGCCGGTGTCGAAGCCGGCACCATCCGGCCGGACATCGGCGCGACCGACATGTTCGCCGGCCTCACCGGCATCGCCCTCGCCTCGGGAAAACCCGAACAGCGCGAGCAGGCCGAACACCTCCTCGACCTCACCCTGGACGGACTGAGCGCCATCCGGCCCGGCGGCCGTCGATGACCTCCACGCCCGCACCGCCCTGGCCGTCACCCCCCGCGCGGCGCGAACACGCCCGGTGGCGTACCGCGCCAGGGCGCCGGACGAGCGCCGCTATCTGCGCGAGGTGGAGAAGAACGCCTCCACCCGGGACGCGGTGATCACACTGCCGCCCCACCGCGCGGGCCTGCGCATCGGCGAGGTCGCCGCCCTGGACATGGCCGACGTACGCCGTCAGAGTCCACGCCGCAAGGCTGATCTGCTCAGACCCAGGGTGTCAACAGATGTGACACCAATCCGCGTTCGTCGTTCCGCTCCTGCTGGATGATCCTCGGTCTCATCGTGACCTGCGGCGGAGCGGGCGCCTTCCTCGGCAGCATGTCCAGTGCCCGGTTGACGGCGCGCCACGGGTACGGCCGCTCCCTGCTGATCAGTCTCGTACACCGCGGCGATCGCCGGAACGGCGCTGATGGCACTCTCGACACTGCCCGTCGCGCTCTCCCCCGCCCGGCACCTCCGCACGATCGAGGAGGCCGCTCCCCGGTGGGCCGAACACGGCGACGCGCCCGCGGCCGAGCCCAGCCCGCGTTAGCCTCGTTTCCGTCGAACCGCCGAAGGGGTCGCCGCGCCGAGGTTCGACCGGTTCAAGGACCGGTGCCCGGATCTGAAACGGCAAGGGCGGAGCCGGTGGCGGTCTGGGCGAGCAGGGCGCCGGACAACACGATCAGCCCGCCCACGATCTGGAACGCGCCGAGCGTCTCACCGACCAGCCCCCAGGCCACGATCGCACCGCCGATGACCTCCAGCGACGCCACGGTGGCGCCCACGGCGGCCGAGAGCCGCCGCACGGCGTTCACCCCCAGGATGTACGCGGCCACGGTCGCGACCAGCACCATCCACAGGTACGCCACCAGCACCGGCAACATCCGGCCACCACCCGCGGCGGGCGTCGCGGAGACCATGAAGGCGTCCCACAGGATGTCCCAGGGGCGGGCGAACGGGATCAGCACCACGGCCGCCCCCGTCATCCCCCAGGCGATGAGCCCAAGCGGGTCCACATCGTCGCCAAAGCTATCGTTCATCAGGAAATATCCGGCAGAGCATGCCCCGGCCAGCAACCCCAGCAGCAGGCCCAGCGCGTCCAGCCGTACCTCCTGCCAGACCTCGACGACGATACCGAGGCCCACGACCGCGACGACCGCCCCGACGTACGCGGCCCGCGCAAGCCGTACCTTTCGTACAAGCCGCACCCACGCCACCACCATCACCGGCGCCATGCACACCAGCAGCAACGCGATTCCCACCGGCAGCCGGGTGATCGCGACGAAGTAGAGCGACTGCACCCCGGCCACCGCCATGACCGCATACAGCCCGAAGAACGACAATCTGGAGCGGGGGATCCGCAACGCCCGCGGCCTGATCACAGCCAGCGCGGCCACCAGTAAGAGCCCCGCCCCCGCCATCCGCGTCCACACCGCCTCGATCGGTGTCAGCCCGGCGGTGATGAGGTATTTGGCCATCGGCCCCGAGAACGCGAAACACCACGAGGACACGAACGCGAGCACGAGCCCCGTATGCCTCATCCCACACCACCTGTGTCGTAATTACCATCCAGCGGGCTTGACGCTGACATGTCCGGCGTCCCTGGCGCAATGAGATAAAGCTCTTCGCATGATCGCTGACGGCAGACGACGGTGGCGCGGGGGCCGGCCGTTCACCACGGCGACAGGCGGTCGGCTTCCGTTTGGTCAAGAAGCTGCAGATGCCTGGAGCGTTCAGCGTCCTCTGCGCATGTAGGCGCGGAGCGACAACGGGACGAAGATCACCAGCAGCGCGGCCGACCAGAGCAGGACGGCGGCCACCGGATGCGCGAGTGGCCAGGCCACGTTTCCGGACGGGGCGCCCGGGTTGCCGAACAGCTCCCGTGAGACGGCGGTGAGCGCGCTCACCGGGTTCCAGTCGGCCAGGAAGCGCAGCCAGCCCGGCATGCCGCCGGTCGGGACGAACGCGTTCGACAGCATCGTGAACGGCAGGAACAGCGGCACCATCGTGTCGGCGACCTGGTCGTTCTTCACCGCCAGGCCCACATAGACGCCCACCCAGCTCAGCGCGTACCGCAGCACGATCATCAGCAGGAACGCCTGGGCCGTGGGGATCAGGCCGCGGTGCGGCTGCCAGCCCACCAGCAGGCCCGCGCCCACCATGATGGCCAGCATCAGCAGGCCGGTCAGCAGGTCGGCGCCGGTCTGCCCGAACGGCACCGCCAAGCGCGCCATCGGCATGGAGCGGAACCGGTCCATCACACCGCGGGAGGCGTCGGTGGCCACCCGCGTCATGACCCCCATCACCGCGGAGAAGGTCACCATCGCGAACAGGCCGGGCATGAGGTACTCGCGGTAGTCGCCGCCGTCCGGCACCTGGATCGCGCTGCCGAAGACGTACCCGAACAGCACCACCATGATGGCCGGGAAGACCAGCGCGCCGATGAGTTCGCCGGGCTCCTGGCGCAGCCGTCCCAGCTCGCGGCCGACCAGGGTCAGCCCGTCGGCGAACGTCCAGCGCAGGCGGTGGGCCAGCGGTGGGGTGGAGGTGATCATCGTACGGACTCCTTACGGTCGGTGAGACGCAGGAACACCTCGTCGAGGGTGGGGCGGCGCAGCCTCACATCGGCCGCGGCGACCTCGGCGCGATCGAGCTCGCGCACGATGTCGGCGAGCCGCAGGCCACCGCCGGGCAGGGCGACGCTGAGCCGGTCGGCGCCCGTCATCGTGGGATCGGTCCCGGTCAGGGCGTTCAGTACGGTCGCCGCCGGACGCAGCGCGGCGGGGTCTTCGACCACGACGTCGAGGCGGTCCCCGATCGTGGCCTTCAGCTCGTCGGGAGTGCCGGTGGCGACCACCTGCCCGTGGTCGATGACGGCGATGTCGTCGGCCAGCTGGTCGGCCTCGTCCAGATACTGGGTGGTGAGCAGCACCGTGGTGCCGTCCGCCACCAGCTCGCGGACGCTGTCCCAGATCTCGCCGCGGCTGCGCGGGTCCAGGCCGGTGGTCGGCTCGTCCAGGAAGAGCACCTCGGGGCGCAGGATGAGACAGGTGATCAGGTCGAGGCGGCGCCGCATGCCGCCGGAGTAGCCGGCGACCTGGCGATCGGCGGCGTCCATCAGACCGAAGCGGTCGAGCAGCTCGTCGGCCCGCCGGTGCGCCTCGCGCCGGGACAGGTGGGAGAGGCGCCCGAACATGCGCAGGTTGCCGCGGCCGGTGAGCTTCTCGTCCACGGCGGCGGACTGACCCGCGAGCCCGATCCTGGCGCGCACCTTGCCGGCCTCGCGGACGACGTCGTATCCGGCGATGCGGGCGTGCCCGGCATCGGGATCGGACAGGGTCGCCAGGATGCGCACCGCGGTGGTCTTCCCCGCGCCGTTGGGCCCCAGCACACCGCAGACCGTTCCTCTCGGAACGCTCAGGTCCAGCCCCCGCAGCGCGTGGGTGTCGCCGAAGGACTTGTGCAGCCCCTCGGCGACCACGATCGGATCCGCCATGATTCCTCCTAATGGGTACGTCGTACGCGGTTGTGGAGGCAGGTTAAACTACTGGGTACTATGTACGCAACTAGGAGGTGGGGCCGGTGACCGACGCCGAATACGTGAACATCTGGATGCGGCCCGAGCGCCCCGCCCGCGGGCCTAAGCCGGCCTACAGCCGCGCGCAGATCACCGAGGCGGCCGTCCGGATCGCCGACGCCGAGGGGCTGGAGGCCGCCACCATGCGGCGGATCGCCGCCGAGATCGGCGCCGGCGCGATGTCCCTCTACCGGTACGTCCCGAGCCGCGACAACCTGGTCGAGCTCATGGCCGACCGGCTGATGGGCGAGATCGACGTCACGGGCATGCCCTCGGGCGACTGGCGCGCCGACCTGACCCGCTACGCCGACGGGCTGCGGGCCATGTGGCTGAGGCACCCGTGGATCGCCACCGTGCAGCGGTCACTCCCCAGCTTCGGCCCCAACCAGCTGCTCTTGATCGAACGGCTGATGGGAGTGCTCGACGTCTTCGTCTCCATCGACGAGAACCTCAGCCTCATGGCCATGCTGAACAGCTACATCGAGGGCACCGTCCGCGAGGAGATCAGCTCGGCCAAGGAATTCCGCCGCAGCGGGCTCAGCGAGTCGGAGTGGATGGCGCGGAGCTACCCGTACGTCGACCGGCTGGTGAAGAGCGGGGAGTACCCGATCTTCACCAAGATCGTGATGGAGGCGCGCCAGCCGCACCTGAGTCGCGACGACCAGTTCCGGTACGGACTCCAGCGCATCCTCGACTGCATCGCCACGGCCCTTCCATCAACGGCCGAGTCTTTGATGTCGGCGCACCGAGAGGGGCGGGAAGAGCAGGACGGGTCAGGGCAGACTCATAGTCAACCCTCCGAGAGGTCATCAAGGGCGAAATAGACGCACAAGCCATGCCTGAATGCCCACCGAAAAGGCGTAGCGGCGGCCCGTAGCGCAGAGAACTACGGACAGGCCGGCGCTTCACAGTCCTCTGCATAGATCCCCGAAAGCCCAGGACATCCGTGCACACGACTTCGAAAACTGACATTCCAGTCCGTGTTGCCGAGGAAGAACATCGGCGGCGGTCGTCCCGGAATCAACCGTTTCCTGGACGACTTGCGCGAAGTGATCCGTTGGTGGGTGAAGACTATGGTCATGGAGTTCTTCTGCTATCACCGTGACCGGCCCGGCTCCGCAGCGCTGCGCGATGAACTACTGGAAGAGCATTGGTCCTATATGGACCAGTACGCGAAGGAGATGATCGCCCGGGGCCCGACCCTCGCCGGCGACACGCCCACCGGCAGCGTGCACATCGTCGACCTGCCCGATTCCGTCGCCGCCCGCGCGTTCGCCTTCGACGAGCCGAATTACCAGGCCGGCGCGTACCGAGACGTGCTGCTGCGGCGGTGGCGCAACACGCTGGGGCGCACCATGTGGGACTTCCCCGGCGGCCGGACCGGTGGCAACCGGTACCTGGTGCTCGGCCTCGGCACGGGGCAGGCCACCGACCTCACCGTGCCGCCCGACCGGGACGCGCTGATCGCCTACGGGCCGCTGTTGTCCGACAACGGCGCCACCTGGCTGGGCACGGCGGCGCTGATCCAGGCGCCGGACCCGGACACGGCGCGCGCCATCCTGACCCCGGACCGGTACGCCGACATCGAGGTGCACAACTGGCAGTTCGGCGGGCGACCGTCATGACCCGGGGACGCCCAGATGGTGATGGTCGTACATGACACCGAGTGCGAGCCCGCCGGGCCCCGAGGGGGGCTCGGCGGGCTTTGACATGGATGCCGGTGGTCGCCATCCAGTCTCGACACGAGCGCAACCCCCAGGCCTCCACCCTCACCGCGCACACCAACATGATCGCGCCGCTGAGGTGGCCCAACGGCCGGCAACATACTGAATGCGGCGGCTGCCGTCGGTGCCCTAACGCGGCGGACATGGGCTCGCGGCGGCGCCGGTCGCACGAGCTCGACTACGTTTGCGCCGACCGGTACGTGTCAACGGCGATGTGGGCGAATGAGCGGATCCCCCGTCAGGCATCCGTCTTGATCACACTCGGTCGGGGCGCCGCGGACGGGCGCGAACGGCTCGTGATCAGCGCCGCAGCAGCACACAGGATCGCGGTCCAGGCCAAGGTGGCGTCGGTAGAAAAGCGATCGGCAAGGAGCCCTGCGAGCCACGGCCCGGCGGTCTGACCGGCCGCGAACAGGACGGTGAAGGCCGCCAGCGTGGCCGTCCAGTCCGCGGGCGGCGTGTTCGCCTTGATGAGTGCGGTGACGGCGGCGGGCACGCTCATGAACGTCGCCCCGTAGGCGACCGCGGAGGTGAGAACGACCGGCGGCGCCGAGGACACCAAGGCGAGTGCCGCTGCGCCGGCGAGGAGGGCGAGCAACACGGTGAGGGCTCTGCCGCCGGGCCAGCGGGTGATGGGACGGCTCCACAGGGCGGGCGCCGCCGCGACGGCCAGCCCCAGCACCGTCCAGGTGAGCGTCACCTGCGCGACCGGGGCGTGCCGGTCCACGAGGTAGGCGGACAGGAAGGTGATGTACGTGATGTAGCCGGCGGCGAACAGCACGTAGGCCAGGGCCGTCCGCCACAGCGGGCGCACCCCTGCTCGCCGGGCGGCGTCGGCCGGAGCGTCTTCCTCCTCATCGGTGCGTGCGGCGGACCAACTGGCCAGCGCCGCCAGACCGGCCGCGGCGCTGAGACCGGCCCAGGCGAGTTGCCAGCGATCTCCCAGTGCCGGGATGATCGCGCCACTGAATACGATGCCCAGTCCGGTGCCGGCGAAGTAGACGACGATCGGCGTGCTGGAGGACATACCGGTGGCGAGGCGCGCCGCGATCACCCCGCCGGTGACGAACACCAACGCCCCCGCCACCCCGGCGGCGGCCCGCGCGGTCAGCAGCGCCAGATAGTCACCACCGACCGCGGTGGCGGCCAGCGTCACCGCGGTAAGGACCATTCCCCAGCGGAAGGTGGCGGCGGTGCCGAGTCGGCGCTGGACAACGGGCGTCACCAGCGCGCCGACGAGGTAGCCGAGCCCGTTGGCGGCGCTCATCACTCCGGCTTCGGCCAGGCTCCAGCCAAGGTCGTCACGCATGGCCGGGATGAGCAGCCCGTATGCGAACCGCGCGAGTCCCAGTGCCGAAGCGGTGCCCAAGGCCAGCCGCAGCGCCTGCCACTGTGCCGCCCTCAAAGGTGCCGCGCCAGGAAGTCCAGGATCGTACGTGCCAGTGTCACGCGGTGGTCCGACAACGCGTGGTCGGTGGGGAAGACGTGGTGTTCGAGGTGCGTGACGGGCTGCGCCCGGTAGGCCGTGACAACCGGTTCGTGATGCACGTCGTAGGGGGTGACGGTGTCGAGGCTTGTGCCGATGAGGAGCACCGGACGGTCCGCCAGCAGCGGCGCGATCCCGGCCAGCCGCCACGATTCGCCGGCCGCCTCCATCTCGGCGACCAGCGCCTCCCCGCTGGTGCCTCGAAGAGGGCCCAGCTCACCGGCGAACGCCTTGACACAGGCTGCGCGGTGACTCGGTTCGGCCCGGCAGAGCGCCGACACCGTACCGAAGTCGAACGTGGAACACCAACGACGCGTAGCCCGCACGGCGCAGCACCTGCGCAAGATCGAAGTTGCGCTCGTTCCCCGGGAACCCGTGCGGGAGCACGACGACCGGATGCGGCCCCCGGCCGGCCGGCATGTGCAGCACCCCCAGCAGGGTCGCGCCGCCGCTGTCGAAGGCCGGCGGGTGTGGTGGCCGGAAAGTCCGGGTCGCGCGGCGGGTCGGCGGCAAGCGGATCTGTCATCGAAGGCTCCAAAGGTCGAACCGATCGGTACGATCTCTGACGCTAGTGCCGTGACCGCATAGGTTCACCGGGTTGAAGTCGAACTGGTCCTCGTCGCCCGTGTGCCCCTGGCAGGATCTTGCCCATGTTCGAAGAGAAG
>NZ_JOEQ01000027.1 GCF_000721075.1 Streptosporangium amethystogenes | reverse complement strand
CCTGCCGGTCCTGCGGGGCCCTCAGGTCCGGTCGCGCCCACGGGGCCTCGGGGCCCCACTGGGCCTCTGGGCCCTGCGGGTCCAGCAGGACCCTGGACTCCATCGGGAATCCGGCACAGGAAGTTTGGCAGGCCCAGCCACCTGCACAGCGGGATATAAGCCGAACTGTCCGAGGTCGGCTGCGGCTGCAATGCGCCCTGGATGATTGCCTTGGTGCTGGAGAGGTCGTGGGCGCTAACTGTTCCGGGGACGGAGATGAAGCTCGTGCAAATAGTGGAAATCGCCAGAAGACAGGGGTCAACCTGCGTTCCCCTGGCAGATTCGATTCTCTCGGGACGAGCCTGCGCCGAAGTTGAAAGTTGCGAATCGGCTGAAACTGGGACAGGGGAGTGCAGTAGAAGGACGGCCCCGGCGAGCGCGCCGCCCGCAAGGGTCCGTTTCATGAAAATAGACACGTGCGTTGTCTCTCCCGTTGCATTCTATGAAAACACTGTGCGGCCATTCTTTGGACGCTCGGGAAGCGGCGAGAGAAGTGTCGATCCAATTAGGTGTGGAAGCTTGATGAGGGGTGCGCGTTTCTTTGCTCGCGGTAAATTTGAATCGCCACACAAAAGCCTAATATCCTTGTCGTGGCAATTAATTGGATAAGTGAATTATATTCACTTAAGTCGGATAATGGGCTGGTCGAACAGTGATTGAGGGCCGGTCTCAGCGCCGTCCGGCACCGGCTGTGGGCCGAGGCCGGAGCCGTCGTCGTCACCGCTGAGAACGCCTGCTCGCGGAACACGCTCCACGTCGGGAAGCACTCATCGAACACGATCTTCGTGCGTCGTGCGCGTAACGTTGCGTGATGCGTACGGCCGGGAGGTTCCCGGCCCGAACGGGGCGAAGTTTTCGCGACTACCCGGTGGAGGCGGAAGGCGGATGGGCGACACCGGGGTGCAAAACGCCCTGCGGTAGGCGGAGGGAGAGATGCGCATCGCCCGGGTGAAGTGGTGCCGGAAGGTCGCCGTGATCTCTTCTACTCATGCCGCTGTCGGGCCCGGCCACGGAGTCGGCAAGGGGCGGACCTCCCGGCTTCGACCCTGGAGGTAGGTCAGGACGGGATGGGGATGTGGATCCTGGGCAGGCCCTCGGGTTCCTTGCCGGGATAGTCTCCACCCAGCATGGTGGCCACTGTGTAGAGATGCCAGGCCTGGTTGGGCTTTTTGAGGACGGGTTCGGCGAACAGCGCACGAACCTCGTCGGGGTTGACGATGGGCGTCAGCAGGTCGAGGCGGCCCAGGACGTGGTCCCGGATCAGGCCGGTCAGCTCCGTGCCGGGGCTGGTCCGCCAGTTCCAGCCACCGCCGCCGGTTTTCGGCGCGGTCAGCACCTGCGGCCTGCGCTGCCAGGGGTAGTACCGTCTCCCGGCGGTGAATCGCCACGGCTTGCCCTCGATCGGGATGTCCCTGAGCGACGGGGCCAGGATGCCGAGGAGGTCGTAGATGACCTCCTCCGACAGTCGCCAGTTCTGGTCGAGACCCAATGCGGCGCGGACCACTCGGTTGTCGAGGAAGGGCCAGATCTGGTCGCCCCGGCGCAGCGAGCCCGCCCGCGCCCCCGCGTGCCAGCGGCCGACCTTGTAGGAGATGTACATGTGGTCGAGCGCCTCCAGCGGAGCTCGCTCTCGCCACGGTCCGGCCAGCTCGCGGGCGTGCTCGTTGGCCGCCTCGCTGAACAGCGCCGGATCTCGCAGGAAGGTCACGTCCACCCGGCGGCGCAGCGCTTTCTCCGCCAGGTCGGTCTGGAGCAGCAGCAGGCCGCCGGCTCGCAGGATCTCGCCGCTCTGCCCGGACATGGTCGGCTTGGCGCTGTAGGGGAGGTAACCGACGACCGACTCGTACGCCGATGTCATGCCCTCACAGGCGCGCAGCGTCTCGTAGGCCCGCGCGAGCGGATGCTCGACGACGATCGCGTCCTTCTTCTCGGCGCGGGCCGGGGGGATGACGGTGTGCTCGACGCGGAGCGCCTGGGCGACGCGCCCGGCGAGGATCACATCGGGATGGGTGTCCAGGCCGTTGGTGGTCGCGCGCAGCGGGATGCCGGCCGCGTGCAGCACCGCGGCGATCAGACGGCTGTCTCTGCCACCGGTGAGCGCGAGGTTCACCGGTTCTCCCGCCGCGCGCAGCGGTTCCACGGTGGCCAGCAGCGCTTCGGCCAGCTCTCCGACGAGCTCCTTCTTCCGCCTGCGCGACTCCGGTGCCGGCACGGCGGTCGGGAGCGGGGTCGTGGTGATCGTACGGGCGCCGTCCCTGACGGTCACCGACGAGGACGGCGGTAGCGCGCTCACCCCGAGGTAGGGCGTCTCGTCGGACAGGAAGTATCCCTGCCGGACCATCGACTGCAGCGCGAGCACGTCCCAGTCGACGCGCTCGCCGCAGGCCAGATGGACCAGGAGGGCCCGGCTGCCGATCACGTGCACGTCGGGCGTTTCGGCATAGTAGACCGGGCAGACCCGGTGGATCGCGGTGGCGGCCGACAGTTCGCCCCCGGTGGCCCGGAACACCGAGAAGCACCCGCCGACCGCCGCGCTGTCCAGCGTGGTCATGCCCGCCAGCCGGTTCACGTCGTCCGGTGCGGCCAGGTAACCGTTCACCCCGGTCACCCGGTCGTGCTCGGTCATCAGCGGCGGGGGCCGCCGCGAGTCGTCGGGCTCGTTGGTCCAGGCGAACATGGTGATGCCGGGGCGGTGCCACTCGCGCGACCTGATGACCTCCGGCGGTACGGGGAACGCGCTGTCGATCGCGCTCCTGACACGGTGCAGCATCGCCTCCGGTATCCCGGCTTCCGGATCTTTGGCCGCGAGGCCGAGGTACACGCGCATGACGAAGGATCCTATGTCGCGTTTTTTCAAGATGGCTGGGAGTCCGGCCGGACAGCATGGCCGAGATGCTGTCACATTCCGTCACCCGTACGGCGACCGTGGGCCGCGACGTCTGTGCCGGCCGGCTGGGTCTGCCCGCTCCCTGCGAAAACTTCGATGTGCGGGATCCGGCCTGGAAGCCCTGATCACGTGCCGAGCACGGTTTGCGCTCGCTTGGGTCAAGCTCCCGGCGGGAAGGTGGAAGGAGCCGTCGTAGGGGATGACACGCATCCCTAGGAGGCGACATGAAGTCACGCCCGCTTGCCATTGCCCTCGCCGTGATCGCCCTGCTGTCCGCCGCCTGTGGAGGGCCGTCGGCCGAGAAGGGTGCCGCCGGCCAGCCGATGCCCGAATCCGGCAAGCAGGCCCCGCGGCCCTCCCTCGTGGAAACCGGTGGCCCGGCCACCTCCAGGAGTGAGGACTCCGAGGCCGACGCCGCCAGGCAACGTGACACCACCGCCGAGCAGATCTCCACCTTCGCCCTCGACGTGGACACCGCCTCGTACGGCTACAGCAGGCGGATCATTCAGGAGGGCAGGTTGCCGGAGCCTGGTCAGGTCCGGCCCGAGGAGTTCGTCAACTCCTTCGCGCAGGGCTACCGGGAGCCGGACGATGACGGCTTCACCGTGCACATGGACGGCGCTCGTGCACCGGGGAATGGCACCGCGCTGCTCCGCGTCGGCCTGCAGACCCGCAGGGCGGCAGCGGAGGCCCGGCGCCCGGCGAACCTCACCTTCGTGGTGGACGTATCCGGTTCCATGAGCGAGACCGGCAGGATCGACCTGGTCAGGGAGGCCCTGCACAAGCTCGTCGACCAGCTCGGGCCCGGGGACCAGGTCTCCATCGTGGCCTTCAGCGACCGGGCGGACGTCCTTTTGTCCATGACCCCGGCAACCGACAGGGACCGGCTCCATGCCGCCGTCGAGCGCCTCGCCATAGGACAGTCGACGAACCTGGAGGAGGGGCTGACCAGTGGCTACGCAGAGGCCGCGACGAGCTTCAGGGCGGTGGCGGTCAACCGCGTCATCCTGCTCTCCGACGGACTGGCCAACGTCGGTGACATCACCTGGCAGGGCATCCTCGCCCGGGTCGAGGAGGCCGCGGGCAAGAAGATAACCCTGCTGTGCGTCGGCGTCGGCCGCGACTACGGCGACCAGCTGATGGAGCAGCTGGCCGACAACGGGGACGGTGCCGCGGTCTACGTCAGCTCCGTCGACGACGCGCGCAAGGTCTTCGTCGAGCAGCTCGCCACCAACCTCGACCTGCGCGCCCGCGACGCCAAGGCACAGGTCGTGTTCAACCCCTCGGTCGTGGAGTCGTACCGGCTGATCGGCTACGAGAACCGGCAGCTCGCGACCGAGGACTTCCGTGACGACGCCAAGGACGGCGGCGAGATCGGTCCTGGTCACTCGGTGACCGCTCTGTACGAGGTGCGGCTGCGCGGCGGGGCGTCGGGTCAGCTGGCCACCGCCACCGTACGCTGGCAGGACCCCGACACCCGTGATCCCGCCGAGGCCACCCGCTCCCTCGCGGCCGGTGAGCTGGCGGCCTCGCTCTGGCAGGACTCCACGCCGAGGTTCCAGGTCGACGTGGTGGCCGCTGGCTTCGCCGAGTACCTCCGCGTTCGAGAGGGGATCGCCGGAGCGGACCCCAAGGAGCTCGCCGCCCATGCCACCCGTCTGGCCACGTCCACCGAGGACCCCGCGGTGACCGAGCTCGCCACGCTGATCGAGAAGGCCATGTCGCTACGGTAGGCGCCCGCCCGTGTCGCCCGTGCCCCGAGACGAGCCGGCCCCCATGGCGGCTCGCCTCGGCGGTTACAGGGTGTGGAGTGATTTCCTATACACTGGCGTGGACGCCGGGCCGGGCCCGGCGTCATCGGTTGACACCGAGGGGCTATGGCGCAGCTGGTAGCGCGCCTCCATGGCATGGAGGAGGTCTGGGGTTCGAATCCCCATAGCTCCACTCCTCACGAAGGGCGGCCAGATGGCCGCCCTTCGCTGTTTCCCCGGACGATTCGCTCTCAGTCGAGCTCGTAGTCGAGGTGGAAGGAGTGGTCGCCGTCGTCGTTGACGATCTGCCCCCCGCCCCGGATGCCCAGCAGTTCCCCGGTGCCGGAGTCGGGCAGGATCGTCCAGCTCAGCGCCGACTCCCCGGCGTGTTGCGTGGCCGTATGGTGGAGCACGAAGGTGCCCTTGCGACCGTGCGCGGTGCCGGTGAAGCGCTCGAAGCCCGCGTAGGCCGCCGACGTCTCGACCGGGGCGATCGCGGTGATGATGTCCGTGGTGCTGGTGCCGACCAGGTCGCCGTCGAAGGTCTTGGTGATGTGGACGCGGGAGAGTGTGGCACCTTCGGCCTCGTCGTAGGGATGCGGATCCCAGCTGTCGATGGTGAAGGTTCCGGTGGCACGAGGCATATGTGGGCTCCCTCTGGAGGTTTCGGCTCTTGCGCTCACCCTGACACCCATACCTGTCATCTAATGTCAGATATGGGAATCTCCATCCGTGACCGCGGCGGTGAAGGGATGCCCTAGGAAAGGCGCCATTTGTCCATGTTCCAGGTGATGGTCGACTGTGCGGGGTTCGGGACGACGTTCTGGAGCGTCTCGTCCCACGCGCTGAGGCCCGGATGCTGGAACAGCGGGATGGTGGCCAGGTCGTCCCAGAGCCGCTTCTCGATCTCACCGATGATCGGATCCTGGGCGGCCAGGTCCACGGTCGAGTTCAACTCCTTGATGAGGAGGTCGACCCGCCTGCTGGAGTAGCAGCCGTTGTTGTTGCCCTTGCTGTGGGCGTCGCACTTCTGCGGCGAGGTGAAGCTGGAGGCCCAGCCACTGACCAGGGCCGAACCCGACCAGGCGAACAGCGCCACGTCGTAGCCGTTGGTCGGCATCACGGTGCCCAGGAAATCCTCGGAGCCCTTGTCGACGACCTTGAACCCGGCCTTGTTGCAGGAGTCGATGATGAGCTGCACCGCCGCGGTGCGGCGCGGGTTCGGGGTCTGGTAGCCGATGCTGACCTCCAGCCCCGTCCTGTCGGCGTTCCGCAGCAGTTCCCTGGCCCCCGCGATGTCCTGCCGGGTGTACACGTCGGCGCTGCCGCTGGCGGCCACGACCGCGGCGCTGTTGGCCTGGAACGGAGCCACGGTGCGAACCTGCAGGGGCCTGGCCGCGGGGGCGACGGGCTTGATCAGATGGTCGACGATGAGTTGCCTGGGCACGCATCTGGCGAACGCCTCGCGCAGCCTTCTGTCGCGGAACGGGCTGGAGTGGAAGTTGAAGTCCAGGTGCTCGTAGGTGTACTTGTCGGAGGCGCTCACCTTCACCCCCCGCAGGGACTGCAACTGCTTGAGCACCTCGGGTCCCGGCTGTGGCTCGACGATCTGGACCTCGCGGTTCTGCAGCGCCTGCGCCTGCTCGTCGAGGGTGATGAAACGCTCGACGATCGTCGGAGTCGCGGCGGGGGTGCCCCACCATCTGTCGTTGGCGATGAGGGTCAGCCGCTGCCCGGCGTCCAACTTGGAGAGCTTGTACGGTCCCGAGGAGGGGATCAGCCTGGCCTCGGGCAGCCGGCCCTCGGAGACCCAGCCGTCGTTGAAGAACCTGATGCCCTCGGCGAGTTTCTCCGAGTCGGTGTTCTTGACCGCCGCGATGAAGTCCGCCTCGGACAGGCCGTCCTGCTCGGCGACCACGTGGGCCGGCAGCATCTCGGTCGCGCCGGGGCCGCCGGCCACCCAGTCGGCGAACGGCTTGTCGTAGGCCAGGGTGAACTCCCTGCCGCCCTTCTCACAGTCGGGGACCTCGGTGTCCTGGACGCCGTTGGTGTCGGCGGAGGCGAAGCCCTTGACCTTGCCGGACCGGAAGGCCCACCACAGCATGACGTCGTCGCAGTCGATCGGGGTGCCGTCGGACCAGACCGCCTTGGGGTTGATGGTGTACCTGACACTCAGCGGGTCGTCGGAGATCTTCTCGTAGGTTCCGAAGTCCTTGTCGGGGACGATCGCGCCCTTGTCGCCGTAGAACCAGAAACCTGTGAGCACCCGCTGCAGGGGCGCCGCGTTGCGCGTGGCGTTCTCGGCGGTGGTGTTGTTGTTGTAGGAGTGGAACTCCTGCTCGTACGCGTAGGTGATGGTCTCGGCCGGTTGGCTCGGCTCCGAGCCCGATAACGTCGGGTCATCCGTCGGATCGGTGCTCGCGCAGGCGCCGAGCAGGAGCGAGCCGCACGTCAGCAGTGCCAGGACCCCTGCCGACCTTCGCCTGTGGAACACGGCACCACTCCTTCGATCGCCCGCTCTCCGACCGGTCCCGCGGAGTGCGAGTGCCGTCGCTCCCTCATGGCCGCGCGGGACCGGAGACCGGCCTCGCGTCTCCCCGTGACCATGCCGGATGCGAGACCTCCAGTTGACGAGAATAGAAAAAACGGAACCTTTGAGCGAATTCTCCCAGTATGTGAGATGGCCACTACCGAGTTCCCGGCGTGCCCGCGTACGGAAGGGCGCTCGCACGGGGAAAGGCGGTGGTACTTCGGAGCGAACATGGCCCGATCCTTGTGGATATTGGCACTCGGGCCACTCGCGTGGAGCGTTTCGCCCCCCCGATTATGGGGCGCATGACAACGACTCTTCGGGCGCCCGAACGTAAGCTGCACCGCGCCTGGATCGTGGCGGGAGTCGCGTTCGTGGCCATCCTCGGCGCGGCCGGGTTCCGGGCGACACCCGGCGTGCTGATCACACCGCTCCAGGAGGAGTTCGGCTGGTCCCGGGGCACGATCTCGCTGGCCGTCTCGGTCAACCTCATGCTCTACGGGCTGACCGCGCCCTTCGCGGCAGCGCTCATGGACCGTTTCGGAATGCGCAGGGTCGTGACGTACGCCCTGCTGCTGGTCGCCGCGGGCAGCGGGCTGACCATCCTGATGAACGCCCCCTGGCAGCTCGTCCTGTGCTGGGGTGTCCTGGTCGGCCTCGGCACCGGTTCGATGGCCCTGGTCTTCGCCGCGACCCTCACCGAACGCTGGTTCGTCCGCCACCGCGGCCTCGTCACCGGTGTGCTCACCGCGGGCGGTGCCACCGGGCAACTCGTCTTCCTGCCCGTCCTCGCGCACCTGGCGGCCGACAGCGGCTGGCGGTCGGCCGCCGTCACGGTCGCCGTCGCGGCTCTGGCCGTGGTCCCCCTGGTCTGGTTCCTGCTGCGTGACCGGCCTGAGGACGTGGGCACCACGGCCCTGGGCGCCGACCCCACCGCACCCCCGGCCATGCGGCCCGCGCGGACCGGTGGCGCCGCCTCGCGGGCTCTCGGCGTGCTGCGGAGCGCCGCGCGTACGCGCCCCTTCTGGTTGCTCGCAGGGGGGTTCGCGATCTGCGGGATGAGCACCAACGGCCTGGTGGGCACCCATTTCATCCCCGCCGCCCACGACCACGGCATGGCCGAGCCGGTCGCCGCCGGGCTGCTCGCGCTGGTCGGGATCTTCGACGTGGTCGGCACCGTGGCGTCCGGGTGGCTGAGCGACAAGATCGACTCGCGCGTCCTCCTCGGCGCCTACTACGGGCTGCGGGGCCTGTCGTTGATGGCCCTGCCAAGCCTGTTCGGGGCCACCGCCGAGCCCAGCATGCTGGTCTTCATCATCTTCTACGGCCTCGACTGGGTGGCCACGGTCCCGCCGACCGTCGCTCTGTGCCGCCAGATCTACGGTCCCGACGGGGCCGTGGTGTTCGGCTGGGTCTTCGCCTCCCACCAGGTCGGCGCGGCGATCGCCGCGGCCGCCGCGGGAGTCACCCGTGACCACTTCGGCGCCTACGATCTCGCCTGGTACACCGCGGGGTCGCTCTGCTTCGCCGCCGCGCTCATGTCGGTGGTCATCACCAGGAAGCAGGCGTCCTTGAAGGTCTGACCTCCGCCCTTTCCCGAAGGGACGGGCGGCCAGGCCACGGCCACCGGGCGGACCGGTGCGGAAGGTACTCGTTCCCGAAGTGTGATGGGGATCCCGCACGAGAAAACCGGATTTGTCGTACGCTCCCGATCGTGCTCGATGGGTTGGGTGGGACTCAGGGGACCCGGGAGACGGGTCCCGCGCCGACATACGTGACCGCCGAGGCGGAGACGTCGGAGTTGCCGAAGATCGTGGTGGAGAGCCCCCCGAAACCATCGGACTCACCGGTGAAGCGGTCCCGTATCGGCGACCTGCCGATGCGAGTCATCTACCGCATCCTGGCCGTGGGCGTCGCACTGGTCCTGGCCGCCGTCGCGGCCGTGGTCGGTTTCGTCTCCTCGGGCTCCTCAGATCAACCGGGCGGGGGAAAGACGGGGCAGATCGCCGCGCCATCTGCCGCGCCACCCTCGCCCGGTCCAGGCTCGCCGGAGCCGTCCGCTCCGGTGTCGGCCTCGGCGTCGGAGCAGGCGTCCCCGTCGGAGAGTCCTGCCGAGACGACCGCCCCGTCCTCCTCGTCCGAGGACTGGGAGTCGGCACCCGACCGCAGCGCCGTCATCGCGGCCCTCGCCGACCCCCGGGTGCCCGAACTGCCGCGTGACAAGCGGCTCGGCCGGCTCCCCGGCAAGGCGTACAAGAGCAAGCGCCGCGTCGAGGACGACAGGTCGGGGGTGTCGCTGATCCGTTTCGGCAAGCCCTGGAAGGTCTTCGGCGCGTCGCCGTTCTCCACCAGGCAGGTGCTGCCCAAGGTGAAGGGGATCGCTCACCGGGCGATGCTCGTGAGCTGCCCGGTGCCGATCCTGGTACAGCGGAAGGCGAAGGACACCGCGCTGCTGGCGGCCCGGTGGACACTCAACCACCACCCCAAGGGCAGCAGGATCGCGTGGGTCGCCTCGCAGCCGATCAAGGACGGCTGGCTGCTCGCCTACCGGGTGAAGTACAAGATCAAGAAAAAGACGCGCTCCTCCATGGCCGCCGTCGCCGTGGTCGAGGCTCCCGGCGCCAAGCCCGCGATGCTCTTCGTGACGATCCCCGACACCCAGAGCAAGCGCTGGCGCGATATCAACACCGCGATCTCCTCCCTCAGGTTGAAGTAAGCCTCATCTGGGCAGGAATCGCCATATCTATGTGATCTGGTGAAACTCGGGGGAATTTCACGGCAGGCCGCTCCATCGCCACACGTGACGGCCTCCCATCCGCTCGCCGGGCGCGAGGTTCCGGGTTCGGGGCGCAGGCGAAGGACGGCCTCGGTTCGAGAGCCCGGACCGAGCCGGGTGTCCTGGGTATCCGTCCAGGCAGGCTCCCCCAGCCGTCGAGGGGGAAGTCTTGAAGCGACCGGCGTCTCGGGAGCGTAAGGGGCCTGAACAGGACACGGCCGACAAGGAGCGCGGATCCAAGCCCTGGCGGTCCGAGGGCCTGCCCGACGGGCCGCCCACCCCGCAGAGCCCGAGGATCAACTGGGTGCGTTTCCTGGTGACCATGTTCATCGTCTACGCGGGCTTCTTCGTCGTCTCCTCGTTCTTCGGCGAGGTCACCGAGCCGATCTCCTACACCCAGTTCACCGATCAGGTGCGGGCGGGGAACGTCAAGGACATATACGCCACCGGCACCTCGATCCAGGGCAGCCTCAAAAAACCCGCCCGCGACCCCGACAGCGGCAACGCCGAGTACGACAAGTTCTCCACCGAGATACCGGTCTTCGCCGACCAGGCCGCCCTCTACCGGCAGCTCACCGCGACGGGCGTGAACATCAAGGCCGAGCCCGTCGGCGGCCGGAGTTTCCTGTCCAACCTGCTGCTCTCCCTGCTGCTGGCGGGCCTGTGGATCTGGTTCATACGGCGCTCGGCGTCCGCGATGGGCGAAGGGATGGGCGGCCTCGGCGGGCTCGGTGGTCTCGGCAGGTCGAAGGCTGCCAAGCCGGTGGAACCGGCCAAGGTCCGGGTCGACTTCGACGACGTCGCGGGCATCGACGAGGTCGAGAACGAGGTGGCCGAGGTGGTCGACTACCTCAGGGACCCCGACAAGTACCGGAGGCTGGGGGCGAAGCTGCCCAAGGGGGTGCTGCTCACCGGGCCACCGGGCACCGGCAAGACACTCCTGGCCCGCGCCGTGGCGGGCGAGGCGGACGTGCCCTTCTTCTCGGCGAGTGCCTCGGAGTTCATCGAGATGATCGTGGGGGTCGGTGCCTCGCGGGTACGCGAGCTGTTCGACGAGGCCCGCAAGGTCGCGCCGTCGATCATCTTCATCGACGAGATCGACGCGATCGGCAGGGTCCGCGGCGGCAGCACCATCGGCGGCCACGACGAGCGCGAGCAGACTCTCAACCAGATCCTCACCGAGATGGACGGCTTCACCGGCTCCGAGGGCGTCATCGTGATCGCCGCCTCCAACCGGGCGGAGGTCCTCGACCCGGCGCTGCTCCGTCCCGGCCGGTTCGACCGCACCGTCGTGGTGTCGGTGCCGGATGTCGAGGGGCGGCTGGCGATCCTCCGGGTCCACAGCAGGGGCGTGCCGCTCGCCGACGACGTGGACCTGGAACGGCTGGCCAGGACCACCCCCGGCATGACGGGTGCCGACCTGGCCAACCTGGTCAACGAGGCGGCGCTGCTCGCCGCCAAGCGCGGCCACGACAAGGTGCGCGCCCCCGACTTCGCCGACGCGCTGGAGAAGATCCTGCTCGGCGCGGCCCGCGCCGTCGTGATCCCGCAGGAAGAGCGCAGACGCACCGCCTACCACGAGGCCGGCCACGCGCTCCTCGGGATGCTCCAGCCCGGCGCCGACCCGGTCAGGAAGGTGTCGATCATCCCGCGCGGGCGGGCGCTCGGTGTCACGCTCTCCACGCCCGACACCGACAAGTACGCCTACGATGAGAAGTACCTGCGCGACCGGATCGTCGGTGCCCTCGGAGGCATGGCGGCGGAGCAGGTCGTCTACGGGGTGATCACCACCGGCTCGGAGAACGACCTGGAGCAGGTCACCGTGATCGCCCGCGGCATGGTCGGCCGCTGGGGCATGTCCTCCAGGATCGGCCCGCTGAGCGTGCTGCCCGGCACCGCTGACGGCCAGCCCGCCGCCGCCCCCGACACCCTCGCCGCGGTGGACCAGGAGGTCCGGCACATCGTGGACGAGTGCTATGAGGTCGCCCTGGCGGTCCTGGCGGAGAACCGTGAGCGCCTGGACGGCATCGTCGCGGCCCTGCTGGAGCACGAGACCCTCGGTGAGGCGGAGGCGTACGCCGCCGCGGGCCTTTCGCAGGGCGCCGCCCCCGAACCTCCCTCTCTGGGGCCTCCCCCGCTGGGGCCGCCCCCGCGACTCCCGCCCTCGCCCCGCGCCTGACCCGCGAGCCGTCGCCTGAGCCCGCTGCTCACTGCCTTCGGCCGGACGCCCGGCCTGCGGAGGCCTCCGCCCGCGGCGAGGGGACGGCCGGAGCCGCGCTAGGCTCGATCGGCGTGACCCAGATCGTCCTCGCCTCCGCGTCCCCCGCCCGCCTCGCCCTGCTCCGCAGCGCCGGACTCGATCCTAAAGTGATCGTCAGCGGTGTGGACGAGGAGGCCGTCACCGCCGACAGTCCGAGCGAACTCTGCCTCGCACTGGCCCGCGCGAAGGCGGCTGTGGTGGCCGAGGGCCTGACCGACGGTCTGGTCATCGGCTGCGACTCGGTGCTGGAGCTCGACGGCCGGGCCTACGGCAAGCCGTCCTCTCCTGCGGAGGCGGTCGCCCGCTGGCGGGGCATGCGCGGCCGAGAGGGACGTCTGCTCACCGGCCACTGCGTGATCGACGCCGCGGACGGGCGCGAGGTGGCGGAGGTGGGCGCGACGGTCGTGCGTTTCGGCACCGCCACCGACGACGAGATCGCCGCCTACGTCGCCACCGGTGAGCCTCTCCAGGTGGCCGGGGCCTTCACCCTGGACGGCCGCGGCGGCTGGTTCGTCGACGGCATCGACGGCGACCACGGCAACGTCCTGGGCATCTCCCTGCCCCTGCTCCGCCGCCTCCTCGCCGCCCTCGGTGTCTCCGTACCCGGCCTCTGGCAGCGCGCCTGACCCATGCCCGGCGGGCCGACCAGGAGCAGTCCCGGTTGACGTCCGATCCCGATAATCTTCCGCCATGGGTCATTTCCGCTCCTTTCTGGACGGCATCGGGTTCTTCTTCCAGGGACTGCGCTGGGTCGCGCGATATCCGCGCTGGTGGCTGTTCGGGCTGATCCCGGCGCTGATCGCGTTCGTCCTCTACGCGGTCGGCCTCTACTTCTTCGGCAAGAACGCGCTGGACATCGCCGCGTGGGGCACGCCGTTCGCCGACGGATGGGGTGAGGGGGCACGGACCGCGCTGCGCGCGCTGGTCGGGCTGCTGCTCTTCGGCGCGGGGCTGCTCCTGGCCGTGGTGACCTTCACGGCGGTCACCCTCACCCTGGGCGACCCCTTCTACGAGAAGCTCTCCGAGAAGGTGGAGGAAACCTACGGGGAGGTGCCGACAGGGTACGAACTGCCACTGTGGAAGTCGATCCCCAGATCCATCAGGGACAGCCTGGTCACCCTCGGCTGGCTGTTGCTGTTCACGATCCCGCTGTTCTTCCTCGGCTTCGTACCGGTGGTCGGGCAGACGGTGGTTCCGGTCCTGGGCGCCCTGGTCTCGGGTTTCTTCCTCACGATCGAGCTGACCGCACTGGCCCTGGAGCGCAGGGGACTGGTGCGTAAGAGCCGTTTCGGCCTGCTCCGCGCGAACAAGGCTCCCACGCTCGGCTTCGGGGTGCTGCTCTTCCTGCTCTTCCTCGTCCCGTTCGTCGCGATCATCGCGATGCCTCCCGCCGTGGCCGGTGCGGCCATCATGGTCCGCACCCGCCTGGCCCCGCCCCTCCTGTCGGCGGAGCGGGCGAGATGAGAGGCGCCTGAGGGAGCACCCGGCCTCAGCGCCTCGCTCCGGGGGCCGGCTGATCGCGTCAAGGGCGACGGTGGTGAGGGAACGGACCGGTGATCGGGGCCGGCCCGGCTGTGGAGGGCCGCACGTTCCGTCCACAGAAAGGAGTTCGGGCCGAAAGGCACGGGAGCGGGTCCGGGAGGCTTCCGGCCATGACAACAGAGAGCCCGGACTCGCCCGAGTCCCCGTTTCCGCCCGTTTCCCAGCCCCGGCTCCTGCTCGGCTCCACCGAGGACGTCCTGGGCGCGGTCCCCTACCTGCTGGGCTTCCATCCCGCGGAGAGCCTGGTCGTCATCGGCCTCACGGGCGGTCTGCCCAGGAGCAGGCTGCACCTGACCGTCCGATGGGACCTGCCCCTGGCATCCGGCGGTCTCGGCGACATCGTTCCGCTCTTCCGGAAGGAGGACGTCACGCAGGTCGTCATGGTCGGCTACGGTCCGGGCCAGCTGGTGACCCCGGCCATCGACGAGGCCGGTGCACTGTTCCGCGGGGGCGGTCTCACCGTCGTCGACGCGCTCCGGGTGGAGGACGGTCGTTACTGGTCGTACGGCTGCTCACGGACGGACTGCTGTCCCGTCGAAGGGGTGCCGTACGAGCGGCGGGCCACCGTCGTCGCGGCCGAGGCGATCCTGCACGGACTGGTCGCGTGGCCGGACAGGCAGGCGCTGGAGCGCTCACTCGACCCGGTCACCGGGTCCGCGCGGGTGGCCATGCGTGCGGCGACGGGCCGCCTCATGGAGGAGTTGAGCGGCAGGCTCACCGGATGTCGTGACGCCGACGAGCTCGCGGTGGAGTTCGTCGCGGAGGGAGTGACCAGGGTCCGTGAGGCGATCGCCACCTGCGCCTCGGGCAGCCGGCTCGACGACGATCAGGCGGCCAGGCTGGGGCTCGACCTGGCGGTGATCAGAATTCGGGACGAGGCGTGGGCGCTGGTCACCGACGACGGTCATGACGCGCATCTCAAGCTCTGGCACGACCTCACCCGGAGACTGGAGCCGAGGTTCGTGCCCCCGGCCGCCTCGCTGCTCGGCCTGGTCGCCTGGCGGCGGGGCGACTCCGCACTGGCGGGCGTCGCCCTCACCCGGGCGCTTGAGGCCGATCCCGGCTACTCGATGGCTCACCTGCTCATGCACGCGATCCACCACCTGGTCCCGCCACACGCCCTCAACGACAGGATGCCCAGCCCCGAGGAGTTGGATCAGGAGATGGGCAGCCCCAAGATGGCCTGGCTGCTTCCGATGGCCGCGTTGCTGGAAGAACCCGGTGGCCCCGCGCACGATGCGACCACCGGGTTCCTGGCTCAGCTCTCCGCGCGCTTCTGGCGCTCGTTGTAGGCCCTCATCCGGGGGGGATAGCCGGTCAGTTGCACGTCGTAGACGGGCAGGGCCAGGTCGCGGGCCACCTTACGAATCACCGCGGGGGAGCCGACCCGGCGCCGGGTCCATTCGCCGTCGTCGGCGACGGCCATCGCCGTGGTGTCGGTCGCGAATGTCTCCGGCTCGACGTAGAACTCCACGCCCCGGCGTGACTTCGCGAAGGCGATGAGCGTCTCGATGTCGGCATCGGTGGCGTCGCGGTCGAACTTGGCGATTTTCGGCCCGCGCTTACGCCTCAACCCGTAGCGATCTCGCCATCTCATGTCTCTTTGTATACCTCTCCTGCTCGATCCGCGGTGGAAGGCCAAGGGTCGGTTTCAGGGGCCTATAGGGGTTCATCCTGATATACGGGGCCGACAATCTGGACGAGCATTGAGGTCGAAGAGGCGACGAAAGGGTATCGGTCTCATGGCAGGCACAACGGCATCGGCGAGTCAGTGGCACGGGGGAGTGCCGGTGGGCGGTCCTGGGCCCGGTTACGCGGAGATCCGGGTCAGCAACCAGGATCGTGAGCGGGTGGTCGAGCACGTCCAGGCCGCCTATGCGGAGGGAAGGCTCGACAAAGTCGAGTTCGACGACAGGCTGGAGCGGGCGATGACGGCCCGCGTGCACGGTGACCTCATGCCGATCATGACCGAGCTGTACGGTACGCAGCCGGTCCGGCCCGTGTTCCAGCCGCCGGTCACACCCCGGGCGGCGTACGGCCACCGCGGGCACCTCGGCAGGCGGGGCGGCGACACCGGAGCGGAGCGTCTGGGCGCGGCGGCGGCGCACATGCTCCCGCTGGCCGGCCTGCCCATCCTTGGCCCGCTGGTCCTGATGCTCACCGCGGGCAAGACCTCGCCCTACATCCGGGCACACGCGGTGGAGGCTCTCAACTTCCAGCTGACGCTGATCGCGGCCACCATCGTGTTGGCGATCACGGTGGTGGGCGTCGTCCTGACGCCGCTGCTCTGGATCGGTGGCGTGGTGCTGTCCGTCATCGGCGGCGTCGCGGCGATGGGCGACGGAGACTTCCGCTACCCCCTCACGCTGCGCCTCGTGAAGTGACCCGGTGAAGTCCGGGAGGCGTCAGAGCATGAGGGAACGGACCATGTCGACGGTGTCGGCCTGGTCCGCCGTCTTGTCGGGGCGGTAGCGGATGACCCTGGCGAAGCGCAGAGCCATGCCGCCGGGGTAGCGGCTCGACCGCTGCACGCCGTCGAAGGCGATCTCGACGACCAGTTCGGGGCGGACGGTGACCGTCCAGCCGTCGGTGGGGCCCTCGGCGATGCCGAGGAAACGGTCGGTCTGCCAGGCGAGCAGTTCGTCGGTCAGGCCCTTGAAGGTCTTGCCAAGCATGACGAACCCGCCACTTCGCGGGTCGCGGGCGCCCAGATGCAGGTTGGAGAGCCTGCCCTCGCGGCGGCCATGGCCCCATTCGGCGGCCAGGACGACGAGGTCGAGCGTGTGCCGGGGCTTCACCTTGATCCAGCCGGCTCCGCGCCTTCCGGCGGCGTAGGGCGTCAGGAGCGACTTGACCACCACGCCCTCGTGACCGCCCCTGATCGCGTCCTTGAAGAACGCCTCGCCGTCCGCGATGTCGCCGGTGACAAGGCGCGGGGTCAACAGCTCCGGGGGTACGGCCGCGGCCAGGGCCGCGTGACGGTCCGCGCCCGGCAGGTCGAGCAGGTCGGCGCCGTCGACCCGCAGCGCGTCGAAGAAGAAGACGCTCAAGGGGGTCTTCTCCCGCGCGCGCGGCACGTCGGTGCGGCTGGACACGCGGCCGGAGGTGACCTGGAAGGGTTCGGGGCGGCCGTCGGGGCGCAGCGCGATGACCTCGCCGTCGAGAACCAGGTCGCTGGAGGGCAGCGCGCTCACCGCCTCGACCAGTTCCGGCACCTGAGTGGTGATGTCGTCGAGGGCGCGGGTGAAGACGGACACCCGGTCGCCGGAGCGATGTGCCTGAACCCTGACCCCGTCGAGCTTCCACTCGACGGCGACCGGGCCGCCGAGCTTGCCGAACGCGGTCGCGACGGAGATGGCGCTCTGGGCCAGCATCGGCGACACCGGCCGGCAGACCTCCAGGTGAAAGGCGCGTAGCGCCTCGACCCCGCCCGCCAGGGCGGCGGCACCGACGGCGGGAAGCCAGCCGCGAAGCGTCAGCGCCCGCCTGACCTCGGCGGCCGGCACCCCGGCCGCCTTCGCCACGGCCTCGATCATCACCCCTTCGAGCGCGCCCTGGCGTAGCTCTCCCCTGAGCAGGCGTGACAGGAAGACCTGTTCCTGGCGGGTGAGGGCGCCGAACAGCTCGGCGACGAGCGCTCTGCGTGCGCTCTGCGAGCCGGGACCGGCCAGGGACTTGACGCGGTCGAGGAGGTCGTGGACCTCGCGCAGGGTGGCGGTGGCGGCCAGCCGGGGCTCGGGCGGATCCTGCAGGCTCGTCCAGCCCACGCCGACGTTGCGTTGCGGCAGCTCTCCGGAGAGGTAGGCGATGGCGATCTCCGCCTCGTCCGGCTCGACCCGGCCGAGCAACTCCGCGAGATGCGCGGTCTTCGCCAGCCGGGCGGAGCCGGCGGCCACGGCCGCCGAGGTGCGCGCGAGATCGATCAACAACACAGTGGCCAGCCTAAGAGCTGTGAGCGACATTTCGGTGACAGGGGGGCCTGCTTTTCACCGGAATCGCAGCGTGGGGCCCTGTGGTCCACGATGGCGAGGAGCTGTCCCCGAAAGCATGCGCGAGAGCGGGGTGGGCGGACCGCCCCCGTCACCGAAGAACTCCGGTGACGGGGGCGGTCCGCCCACCGACGCTGTTCCGTCTCAGCTCACGCCGAGCAGGTCCACGACGAAGATGAGCGTCTCGCCCGGCTTGATGCGGTTACCCGCACCGGCGTCGCCGTAGCCGAGGTGCGGCGGGATGGTGAGACGGCGACGGCCGCCGACCTTCATGCCCGCGACGCCCTGGTCCCAGCCCGCGATGACCCGGCCCCCGCCCAGCGGGAACTGGAAGGCGTCGCCGCGGTTCCATGACGCGTCGAACTCCTCGCCCGTCGAGAAGGCCACACCGACATAGTGCACGGTGACCTGGTGCCCCGGCTTGGCCTCCGGGCCGTCCCCTACGACGATGTCGACGATCTCCAGCTCCGAGGGCGGGGCGCCTTCCGGAAAGTCGATCTCCGGCTTCTCCAGTGCCACGTGGTTCTCCTTGGTTGGATACGCGCCGGTCGATTTCCGACCGGCCGGACGACTCTACGGGGTCCGGCGCCGCCGCGAGAGCCACGGGGACGGGACGGCTCCCGCGTCGCCCTCCGGGAAAGGGCCGTGGAGCGGGTGGGGAGACGAGGCGCACGGGATTCGCCACCGGAGTGACGGCGCGTGGGCATGGCGCGACGAGTCGTCGGGCCACCTGGTAGGCGGACGACGGCATCCACGCCGCGGGTGGCCGACGACGGGTGGAGCCCTGCTGAGAGTCGCTGGGGAGCGCTCTCTGGTTGAGAGAGTGACCCGGCTCGCGAGGAGTGTCAAGGGTGCGGAGCGGCATCGCGGAACACGATGGAAACGCGACCTTAATGTGACCTTTTATTGTGGGAGCGCTCCATCCATCGCTAAATCTAACTCTTAAACATATCTGACCTGGGGAAATGTCTTAAAGTCTGGGAGAGCGCTCTCCGGGAAAAGCCGACTTCAGGCTCGGGTCGGCGTTCTAGGGGGCCGTTGACAGGTAACCCCGTTGGCCTCAATCTGCTCAGGGAGCGCTCTCTCCATGATCATTAATGAGGACCCTAGGAGGGTTCCATGCGTAAGTCACGCCACCGGTTCCTCGCCCCGATGGTCGCCGTCTCCGCCCTGGCCCTGGGCCTCACCGCCTGCGGCGGCGGCGACAGCGGCGGTACCACCGCGGACGGTGGGGCGGTCTCCCCGCCGGCTGAGAAGATCAAGCTGACCGTCGGGTTGTTCAGCGACTTCCACTTCGCGCCGCTGTACGAGGAGTTCAAGAAGACCCACCCCAACGTGGAGATCGTGGAGCGCCGCGCGCAGTTCAACGACCACCACACCAACCTCATCACGCAGCTCACCACCGGTGCGGGCGCCGCGGACGTGGTCGCGGTCGAGGGCGGCTACATCGGTGCCTTCACCCCCGTGCCCGACAAGTTCTACAACCTCAAGGAGTACGGTCTGGACTCGCGCCAGAGCGAGTACCTCGACTGGAAGTGGAAGCTGGGCGTCTCCAACGACGGTTCCTCGCTCATCGGGCTGGGCACCGACGTCGGCGGCCTGGCCATGTGCTACCGCCCCGACCTGTTCAAGAAGGCCGGCCTGCCCACGGACCGCGACGAGGTGTCTGCGCTCTGGCCCACCTGGGACGCCTACGTCGAGACGGGCAAGAAGTTCGTCGCGGCCAAGGTGGAGGGCGCCAAGTTCACCGACGGCCCCGGTGAGCACTTCCGTGCCATGGTCGAGCAGGCACCCATCGGGTTCTACGACGCCCAGTACAACATCGTCGCCGCCACCAACCCCGAAGTGCGCAAGGCGTTCGACACGGGCGTGAAGATGATCGACAACGGTCTCTCCGCCAACCTCGCCGCCTTCTCACCGCCGTGGAACACCGGAATCGCCAAGGGGACCTTCGCCACCATGGTCTGCCCGGCCTGGAAGACCGGCACGATCAAGGACCAGAAGCCCGGTGAGGGCACCTGGGACATCGCCGCGGTGCCCGGTGGCGGCGGCAACCAGGGCGGTACCCACCTGGTGCTGCCCAAGCAGGGCAGGCACCCCAAGGAGGCAGCGGAGCTGATCAACCTGCTGACCAGCAAGGAGAGCCAGATCAAGCTCTTCAAGGAGGCCAGCGCGCTGCCCTCGCTGCCCGCCCTGTACGACGACCCGGCGGTGTCCGAGTACGTCAACCCGTACTTCGGCAACGCGCCGATCGGCAAGATCTTCACCGACGCCGCCAAGGCGCTCAAGCCGCAGCCCGTCGGTCCCAAGGCCGGTGACGTGCTGAAGGCGATCGGCGACGGTCTCCAGCGGGTCGACCAGGGCAAGCAGAACCCCGAGGAAGCCTGGAAGCAGGCGATTGAGGACGTCGGCCGGATCAAGTAGCCGCCCCTTCGGCCGACTGGTCTCGCACCGGTCGGCCACCCGCCTGTCGTTCACATGAGTCGTACGCCGCTCTTCCCAACGAATCATCGAAAGGAGCTGCCATGGCCACTCGGGCACCCGATCGCCTGGCGGCGGTCCCACCGGGCAAGCCGACGGGACCTCGTCGCCGTCGCCTCCAACGCCACCTGGTCCACCGGCTCGACGTCAAAGGCTCGCCGTACGCGTATGTGGCCCCGTTCTTCCTGCTGTTCTCCGCCTTCGGGCTGTTCCCCCTGGCCTACACCGCCTGGGTGAGCCTGCACGAGTGGACGCTGCTCCGGGACGAGCACCCCTTCGTCGGTCTGGAGAACTTCAGGACGCTGCTCGCCGACGACTACTTCTGGAACGCCACCTTCAACACCCTGTCCATCGGGGTGCTGTCCACGGTTCCGCAACTGCTGCTGGCCATCTGGCTGGCCCACCTGCTGAACCGGCCGCTGCGCGCGCAGACCTTCTTCCGCATCACGCTGCTGCTGCCCAACGTGACCAGCGTGGTCGCGGTGGTGGTCATTTTCAGCCAGCTGTTCGGCCGCGACTTCGGCATGATCAACTGGATGCTGTCGCTGTTCGGCGTCGACGGTGTCGCCTGGAACGAGGGCGTGCTCACCTCCCACGCGGCCATCTCCACCATGATCATGTGGCGGTGGACCGGCTACAACGCCCTGATCTTCCTGGCGGCCATGCAGGCCGTGCCGCGTGAGCTGTACGAGGCGGCCACCATCGACGGCGCGAGCGACATGACCCAGCTCCGCAGGATCACCATCCCGATGATCAGGCCCACCATCGTCTTCGTCGTCATCACCTCGACGATCGGCGCCATGCAGATCCTCGCCGAGCCGCTGCTGTTCGGCTCCTACATGATCACCGGAGGGGTGGACCGGCAGTACCAGACGCTCTCGCTGTTCATCTACGAGAACTTCACCAAGCTCGACTTCGGCTACGCCTCGGCCATCTCCTGGATGATGTTCGTCTTCATCGTCCTGGTCGCCGGCGTCAACTACCTGATCACCCGCCGCGCGAAGGGAGGGCTGACGTGAACGCCCGCACCGCCGTCTCCGGAACCCGGAGCTCCGAGGCCGCCCGCAGGCTCACCTATCTCACGCTGGCGGCGGTGGCGTTCTTCTCCATGCTGCCGCTCTACTACAGCATCGTGGTGGCCTCCCGCGACAACGCGGCCCTGGCCGACGTCCCGCCGCCGCTGGTGCCCGGCGGCAACTTCTTCGCCAACGTCGCCCGCGTCTTCGACACCGTCCCCTTCGCCCTGGCGATGGTCAACTCCGTCCTGGTCTCCGGCTCCGTCGCGATCGCGGTGATGTTCTTCTCCACGCTGGCCGGGTTCGCCTTCGCCAAGCTGCGCTTCCGCGGCCGCAACGCCCTGCTCCTGCTCACCGTGGCGACCATGATGGTGCCGACCCAGCTCGGCATCATCCCGCTGTACATGCTGATGGTGAAGCTGCAGTGGACCGGCACCATGTACGCGCTGATCGTGCCCGCGCTCGTCAACGCGTTCGGCGTGTTCTTCATGACCCAGTACCTGTCCCGGGCGCTGCCGACCGAGCTGCTCGAGGCGGGCCGGGTCGACGGCTGCAGCACCTGGGGCCTGTTCTGGCACGTCGTGCTTCCGGCCGCCCGCCCGGCGGCGGCGGTGCTGGGCATGCTCACCTTCATGTCGGTCTGGAACGACTACTTCTGGCCGCTGGTCGTGCTGACCCCGGAGGATCCGACGGTGCAGGTCGCCCTGTCCACGCTGGCCAGCGGATACGTCAACGACTACGTGCTCGGCCTGGCGGGCACCACGCTCGGCACCCTGCCGCTGATGCTGGTGTTCGCTCTTCTCGGCAAACAGATCATCGGAGGAATCATGCAGGGAGCGGTGAAGGGATGACCGTCGTCGGCACTCGGGGGGCCACCCTTACGGAAGGGCGTGCGGACTTCCCCACCGGTTTCGTCTGGGGCGCGGCCACCGCGTCCTACCAGATCGAGGGGGCCGCGAAGGAGGACGGTCGCGGGCCCTCGATCTGGGACACCTTCTCGCGTACCCCGGGCAAGGTCGCCGGGGGCGACACCGGCGACGTGGCGTGCGACCACTACTTCCGGCACGCCGACGACGTCTCGCTGATGAGCGAGCTGGGCCTGGCGGCGTACCGGTTCTCGGTGGCCTGGCCCAGGGTCCAGCCGCACGGGAGCGGCCCTGTCAACGCGCGGGGCCTCGACTTCTACAGCCGCCTGGTGGACCGGCTGCTGGAGGCGGGCATCACGCCGTACGTCACCCTCTACCACTGGGATCTTCCGCAGGCGCTGGAGGGCGCGGGGGGTTGGCCCGAACGCGACACCGCCTACCGGTTCGCCGAGTACGCGGCGGCCGTGTACGCGTGGCTGGGGGATCGCGTCCACAACTGGACGACCCTCAACGAGCCGTGGGTGGCGGCCTTCCTCGGTTACGGCAACGGGGTGCACGCGCCTGGCAGGACCGACCCCGCGGCGGCCTTCCGCGCGGCCCACCACATGCTGCTGGGACACGGGCTGGCGGCACGGGCGCTCCGCGAGGCGGGCGCGCGGGAGATCTCGCTGGTCCTCAACCTGTCGCCGGTGATCACCCCGGCCCAGGTGGCCGATCCGGCGGCCGCGCCCTCGGAGGCGGACGCGGAGGCGGTCAGCCGGATCGACACCCTGCTGACCAGGCAGTTCATCGACCCGGCGGTACGCGGGGAGTATCCCGCCGAGTTCCTCGACATCGTCGGGCGCAACGGTGGCGTCGACCATATCCGGGACGGCGACCTGGCGATCATCAACCAGCCGATCGATCTGCTGGGTATCAACTACTACAACCCGTGCGTGGTGGAGTCGGATCCTGGCCGGGCGGCCGACGCGGCGTGGCCGGGCAGCGAGGACATCAGGTTCTGCCCGGCGGACGGTGTGCCGGCCACCGCGATGGGCTGGCCGATCGTGCCGAACGGGCTCTCCCGCCTGCTGGTGCGGCTCTCCGACGACTACCCGGAGGTCGGCCTGATCATCACCGAGAACGGCGCGGCGTTCGACGACGTCGTGGAGGACGGCCGCGTCCACGACGCGCGCAGGACCGGCTATCTGGACGGCCACCTGCGCGCGGTGCACGCCGCGATGGCGGACGGGGCGGACGTGCGTGGTTACCTGGTCTGGTCACTGCTGGATAATTTCGAATGGGCCGAGGGGTACCGGCGGAGGTTCGGGATCGTACATGTCGACTTCGCCACCCAGCGGCGCCTGCTCAAGGACAGCGCGCTCTGGTATCGCGAGGTCATCGCGCGCAACGGACTGTAGGGGAACAGGATGAAACGACCCACCCTGGAGGCGGTCGCCGCCCGTGCCGGGGTCTCCCGGTCGACAGTCTCCCGGGTGGTGAACGGCCAGACCACGGTCACCGCCGACATCCGAGAACTGGTCATGCGCGCGGTGAACGAGCTCGGCTACGTGCCCAACGGGGCGGCGCGGAACCTGGCGACCCAGCGGACCAACTCGGTCGCGCTGGTCGTCTCGGAGTCGCCGAACCGGGTGTTCTCCGACGACCCGATGTTCTCCACGGTCATCCGCTCGGCCAGCCTGGAACTGGAGGCCGTCAACAAGCAGGTCGTGCTGCTGCTGGCCGGGTCGCCGGAGAGCCACGCCCGGGTGGAGAACTACATAGCCGGCGGTCACGTCGACGGCGTCATGCTCGTGTCGAGCCACGGCGCCGACCCGCTGCCGGTCGCGCTCACCCGGCTGCGCGTCCCGGTCGTCTCCTATGGCAGGCCGGCCGTGCCGGTCGCGATGCCGTACGTCGACAACGACAACGTCGCCGGTGCCGCCACCGCCGTGCGGCACCTGCTGGAGCAGGGCAGGCGGCGCATCGCCACCATCGCCGGGCCGCTGGACATGATCGGCGGCCAGGACCGGCTGGCCGGGTACCGCGCCGTGCTGCGCGACTCCGACCGCCGCTCCATCATCGCGGTCGGCGACTTCACCCGGGAGTCCGGGGCGGTCGCGATGCGGCAGCTGCTCGCCGACGACCCGGAGCTCGACGCGGTCTTCGCCGCCAACGACCTGATGGCGATCGGTGCCATGCACGCGCTCCGTCAGGCGGGGCGGCAGATCCCCGGGGACGTCGCGATCGTCGGTTACGACGACATAGAGGCCGCCCGCTACACCGACCCGCCGCTCACGACCATCCACACCCCGCACGCTGAGCAGGCCGCGGCCATGGTCCGTCTGCTGCTCGGCCTCCTCGACGGGGGACCCGCCGAAACCGTGATCGTCGCCACCGAGCTGGTCGTCAGGGCGTCGTCGTAGACCCCCGGACGACCAGCTCGGTGGGGAGCATCACCTGTGCCTTCTCCTCCAGGTCGAGCACCATGCGGGCGAGCCTCCGCCCCATCTCGACGGTCGGCTGCCTGACCGTGGTCAGCGGGGGCTCGGTGTAGGACGCGGCGGGTATGTCGTCGAAGCCGACGATCGCGACGTCGCCGGGGACCTGCCGCCCCGCCTGGCGCAGGGCCGTGAGTGCGCCCAGCGCCATCAGGTCGTTGGCCACGAACACCGCGTCGAGCTCCGGGTCGTCGGCGAGCAACTGCCGCATCGCCGAGGTACCCGACTCGCGGGTGAAGTCGCCGACCGCGACGATGGAGCGACGGTCGGAGTCACGCAGCACGGCGCGGTAGCCGTTGAGCCGGTCGATCCCGGCGATCATGTCCTGGGGTCCCGCGATGGTCGCGATCCGGCGGCGTCCCTGCTCCACCAGGTGCCGCACCGCGCGCTCGGCGCCGCCGACGTTGTCCATGTCCACGTACGGCAGGCTGCTGGGCACACTGGGCCGGCCGCTGCACACCACCGGGACGCCGCGTCTGGCGAGGATGCCGGGCAGCGGGTCGGTCCCGTGCATCGAGGCGATGATCACGCCGTCCACATGGCCGTTGGTGGCGTAGCGCTCGACCCGCTGGTAACCGCCGGCCAGGCCGGTGAGCATCAGCACGAGCTGCTTGTCGGCCTCCTCGATCTCCATACTGACTCCCCGGATGATCCCGGAGAAGGTGGGGTCCTCGGAGAAGACCCGGGTCGCCGGTTCGGGGAAGACGAGGGCGATGGAGTCGGCCCGCTGGGTGACCAGGCTCCGCGCCGCCTGGTTGGGCACGTAGCCCAGTTCGTCCACGGCGCGGTTGACCGCCTCGCGGATCTCCGGCGCCACGCGTGTGGAGCCGTTGACCACGCGTGAGGCGGTCGCCCGGGACACACCGGCCCGGGCGGCCACCTTCTCCAGGGTTGGACGGGCCCTCACAGTCCGTTCCGGCGTACTACCTTGCTGTACCACAGGGCGCTGTCCTTGGGGGTACGGCGTTGGGTTCCGTAATCGACATGTACGACGCCAAAGCGTTTGCGGTAGCCTTCGGCCCACTCGAAGTTGTCCAGCAGGGACCAGACGAGGTAGCCGCGTAGGTCCGCACCGCCTTCGATGGCCGCGTGCGCCGCGCGCAGGTGCCCGTCGAGATAGGAGAGGCGGCCGACGTCGTGCACCTCGCCGTCCTCGACGACGTCGTCGTAGGCGGCGCCGTTCTCGGTGATGATCAGTGGGGTGCCCGGATAGTCGCGCGAGAGCCGCAGGAGCAGATCGGTCAGGCCGAACGGCTGGACCGGCCAGCCCATCGCGGTCTTCGGCGCGTCGGCGAGGCCGAAGGCGATGCCCTCGCTGCCCGGGTAGACGGGGTTGGCGGGCTCGCCGGTGCGGGCGGCCACGGTCTGCGGGTGGTAGTAGTTCACGCCCAGCAGGTCGATCGGCTGGCTGATGGTCTCCAGGTCCCCGTCTCGCACGAAGGACCAGTCGGTGAAACGGCGGGCCCGTTCCACGACGTCGGCGGGATACTCGCCGCGGAGCACCGGGTCCAGGAAGATCCGGTTCTGCAGGCCGTCGACGAGCTCGGTCGCCGCGACGTCGTCGCCGAGTACGGGGGCGAGGTTGAGCGTGATGCCGACCTTGGTGGCGCCCGAGGCGCGCAGGGCCTGGACGGCCAGGCCGTGGCCGAGCAGCAGGTGGTGGGTGGCGGCGAAGCCCAGCGCGGGTTCGGCGAGACCGGGAGCGTGGATGCCCGAGGCGTACCCGAGGAAGGCCGAGCACCAGGGCTCGTTCAGGGTGGTCCAGGTCTCGACCCGGTCACCCAGCCGGCCGTGCGCGATCGCGGCGTAGTCGGCGAAGTGCGCGGCGGTCTCCCTGTTGGTCCAGCCACCGAGATCCTCCAGGGTCTGCGGAAGGTCCCAGTGGTAGAGCGTCACGATCGGGGTGATGCCCGCGCCGAGGAGTTCGTCGACGAGGCGGTCGTAGAAGTCCAGACCGCGCGGGTTCACCGGGCCCGAGCCGTCGGGCTGCAGGCGGGGCCAGGAGATGGAGAAGCGGTAGGCCGCGAGGCCGAGGTCGCGCATGATGGCGATGTCCTCGGGATAGCGGTGGTAGTGGTCGCACGCGACGTCACCGGTGTGGCCCGAGTAGACCTTGCCAGGGGTCCGGGAGAAGGTGTCCCAGATCGAGGGCCCCCTGCCGTCGTCCCGGGCGGCGCCCTCGATCTGGTAGGCCGCGGTCGCGGCACCCCAGACGAAGCCCTCGGGAAACCTCAGCACGCCGGAGTCCCGAAGGTCGTAGGACTTTTCGGCGGACATGGTCATGTCCTCACCGTCCCATTCTGTGTGGCTGTTTCGTGAGAGCGCTCTCACGAGCATCACGGTACCGCACGGATCGTGTCAAGAAAAATGAGACTGTAACTGTAATATCACAGTTCTTGACATTGAGTGGTGTGCGGACAATTCTTCCAGAGAGCGCTCTCTCACTCCCCGGCAATGTACATATGGAGGAAGGTCCATGTCGCTCCTCTCTCGGCCCAATCGTGCCGTCCTGGTGGCGGGCACCATAGGGCTGGCGCTGGTCGCCACCGCATGCGGATCCCCGGAGGCCAAGCCATCGGCGGGCGGCAGCAGCAGCACGTCCCCCGAATGCGCCGCCTTCAGCCAGTACGGTAAGCACGAGGGCAAGACCGTCAGCATCTACTCGCCGATCCGCGACGCGGAGGCCGACCTCTTCGAGCAGGCATGGAAGCCGTTCGCCCAGTGCACCGGCATCAAGATCACATATGAGGGCACCGGTGAGTTCGAGGCCCAGATCCAGGTCCGCGCGGACGGCGGCAACCCCCCCGACATCGCCTTCTTCCCCCAGCCGGGGCTGTTGGAGCGCTTCGCCAAGGCCGGCAAGCTCAAGCCCGCCTCCGAAGAGGTCAAGAAACTCACCGCCGAGGGCTGGTCTGCGGACTGGGCCAAGTACGCCACGGTCGACGGCACCTTCTACGGCGCTCCGCTGGGCGCCAGCGTGAAGTCCTTCGTGTGGTACTCGCCGAAGATGTTCACCGAGAAGGGCTGGGCCGTCCCCAAGACCTGGGACGAGCTCATGACGCTCAGCACCACGATCGCCGGCACCGGCATCAAGCCGTGGTGCGCGGGCATCGAGTCCGGTGACGCGACCGGCTGGCCGGCCACCGACTGGATCGAGGACATCCTGCTCCGGGAGATCGGCCCGGAGGGCTACGACGACTGGGTGGCCCACAAGCTGCCGTTCAACGACCCCAAGGTCGTCGCGGCGGTGGACAAGGTCGGCGCGATCCTCAAGAACGACAAGTTCGTCAACGGCGGCTACGGTCCGGTCAAGTCGATCGCCAGCACCGCCTTCCAGGAGGGCGGCGTTCCGATCACCCAGGGCAAGTGCGCCCTGCACCGCCAGGCGTCCTTCTACGCCAACTTCTGGCCCGAGGGCACCAAGGTCGCCGAGGACGGCGACGTGTTCGCCTTCTACCTGCCGGGCAACGACCCGGCCAAGAAGCCGGTGCTCGGCGCGGGTGAGTTCGTGGCGGCCTTCGCCGACCGCCCCGAGGTCCAGACCGTCCAGGCATACCTCGCCTCCGCGGAGTTCCCCACCGCCCGGATGAAGCTGGGCACCTACGTCACCGCCCGCAAGGGCGTCGACCCGGCCAACGCCCAGAACCCGATCGACAAGCTCTCCATGGAGATGCTGCAGGACCCGAGCACGATCTTCCGCTTCGACGGCTCGGACCTGATGCCGGCCGCGGTGGGCGCGGGCACGTTCTGGAAGGGCATGACCGACTGGATCAACGGCAAGGACACCAAGACGGTCCTCGACTACATCGATGCCTCCTGGCCCAAGTCCTGACATAACTCGATAGGTCCGGTCCCGCGTGGTGCGGGACCGGACCGTCGTTCCCCCCGGCCCGATCCTCCCGGGAGATCCTCCGATGGACTTCGACTTCGCCGCCGAACTGCCCAAACTCGTCCAACTGCTGATCGGCGTCGCCGCGTTCCTCGTGGTGGTCGCGGTGATACTGGTGCTGGTCGACCGCGCCCCGATGCGACGGCGCGCCTGGACCCACGCCACCATCCTGCTGCTGCCCGCACTCCTGCTTCTCACCATCGGCCTGGTCATTCCGGCCGTAAGGACCACCCTGCTGTCGTTCATGAGCGGTGACGGCAAGCAGTGGGTGGGCATGGACAACTACGGCTGGATGTTCACCCAGCCGGAAGCGGTGACCGTACTGCGCAACACCCTCATCTGGGTGCTGCTCGTCCCGCTGCTGGTGACCGCGATCGGCCTGGTCTACGCCGTCCTGGTGGACCGCACCCGCTTCGAGTCGCTCGCCAAGTCGCTGGTCTTCCTGCCGATGGCGATCTCCTTCGTCGGCGCGGGCATCATCTGGCGCTTCGTCTACGCCTACCGCGCCGAGGAGCAGGACCAGATCGGTCTGCTCAACCAGCTCGTGGTCGCCGTCGGCGGCGAGCCGCAGCAGTGGCTCCAGGAACCCCCGCTCAACACACTCTTCCTGATCGTGGTCATGGTCTGGATCCAGGCGGGCTTCGCCACCGTGGTGCTCTCGGCGGCCATCAAGGGCATCCCCGCCGAGATCGTCGAGGCCGCCAAACTGGACGGGGCGACCCCGCTGCAGATGTTCTTCAGGGTGACGCTGCCGTCCATCCGCTCGGCCATCGTGGTCGTGATGGTCACCCAGTCGATCGGCACGCTCAAACTGTTCGACATCGTCCGCACCATGACCGGCGGCCAGTTCGACACCAGCGTCATCGCCAACGAGATGTACAACCAGGCCTTCAGGTACGGCGAGACGGGCAAGGGCGCGGCCCTCGCGGTCTTCCTGTTCGTACTGGTCACCCCGATCGTGATCTACCAGATCCGCCAGCGCAGGGAGGCCCTGAGGTGACCGGGCGATCAGGCTGCGCGAGCACGCCCCGGATGGAGGAGGCCACGTGGCCACGTTGACCCAGACCGCGGTGCGGACCCGGGCGGAGAACGCGCCGCAACGCGTACGGCGGCGGCTGAGCGGCCGGGTCGCCAGTGCCGTCGCGATCGTCATCGCCGTCCTGTGGACCACCCCGACCTTCGGCCTGCTGCTCTCCTCGCTGCGCCCGGAGGACCAGATCAAGTCCACCGGCTGGTGGACGTTCTTCTCCGATCCGCAGCTCACGCTGGAGAACTACCAGCAGGTCCTGTTCGGCACCTCCTCGTCGTCCGGCCAGATGATGAGCTTCCTGATCAACTCGGTGGTCATCACGATCCCGTCGGTGCTCTTCCCGCTGGCGCTGGCCACCTTCGCGGCGTACGCGCTGGCCTGGCTGCCGTTCCGCGGGCGCGAGTGGATCTACATCGGCATCTTCGCGCTGCAGATCGTGCCGCTGCAGATGTCACTCGTGCCGCTGCTGTCGTTCTTCTCCGAGGGCGTGGCCGTCTTCGGCGTCCAACTGCTGCCCGCCTGGGACCTGGAGGGGCCGGCCCGTTTCATCCAGGTCTGGTTCGCCCACACCTGCTTCGCGCTGCCGCTGGGCGTCTTCCTGCTGCACAACTTCATGTCCGAGCTCCCCGGCGAGCTCATGGAGGCGGCCAGGGTGGACGGGGCCAGCCACGGGAAGGTGCTGCGCACGATCGTCCTGCCGCTGGTCGGTCCCGCGCTGGCCACCTTCGCCATCTTCCAGTTCCTCTGGGTCTGGAACGACCTGCTGGTGGCCCTGATCTTCGCCGGTGGTACCCCGGACAGCGCGCCGATGACGGTGCGGCTGGCGCAGATGGCCGGCACCAGGGGCAACGAGTGGCAGCGCCTGACCTCGGGCGCGTTCGTCTCGCTGGTCATCCCGCTGATCGTCTTCCTGTCGATGCAGCGCTACTTCGTCCGTGGCCTGCTCGCCGGCAGTGTCAAGGGCTGAACCGGCCCCGGGCGCTCCTCGATCCGGGTGTTCACACACGCTGTGAACACCCGGGTGAAGAGGGCGAGACACCCTGGACATTTCCGACAAATCTGGAAAATGCCCTATTGTGTCGCAGGTTCTCTTCGGGGTTTCGTGCCCGGGGTCAGCGAACGGGCTTCCATCGCCATCTGATGTCCCCGCTGGCCTTTATGCAGTTATATTTCTTGTTCGTCACCTTCGCGTATCCGTACTTGCCGTGCGCGGCCGCGGGGCAGAACGCGCCCGGTGTGATGCATCGCCAGACCTGACCGTCGCGTCGGTAGGTGCATCCGGCAGCCGGGGTCGCGACGGGCGCGGAGACCGTGGTGGCGGCGTGGACGGCACTGACCGCGGTCGGCGCGATCATGGCGCTGCCGACCAGGGCGGCGACGGCGAGTAAACGTCTCAACAAGCAGGGCTCCTGAAAAAAGGGGAATGTGGCGCTTGTGAGACGGTTAAAGCAAAGAGCTGGTTGACCGGAAAATCAGGCTTTGTTGGGACGCTCTCGCTGGGAATCCACATCGCTATGCTTAGCGAGGTAATTGTCGGTTTTGTCCGGCAGTTGAATCGCTTCCCCGCTGTGGTTCCGGCGTTCGAAACGGTCAGGGATCGGCCGTCGCCCACTTTCGTCCGAGGGAGGCGAGAAGCGGGAGCGAAGGGGGCGCGTTCGGATTCCCGGAGGATCTCCGGGGCGAAGGACGATGTGCCACGCGCCTCCCCGGTACGCCCCGGGCGCCTGGGGCGTACCGGGTGTGCTTCAGGAGCGGGGCGGCTCCGGCGCGGTCGGCCGGGTGTCGGGAGAGGTCACCTTCGAGGGGACCTGGTGTTCCGTGGCGTTCGGCCGCAGCGGGGCGGGCCGGTCCTCGGTGCCCGGCGGCGTGGCGGCGGGGGTGTCCGAGGCGGGGGCGTCAGGGGCGGGGGTGTCAGGGGCGGGGGTGACCGGCCTGGCCGGCGGCGGAGTCGAGGTGGCCGGGCGCGCGGAGAGACCGGGGGTGACCGGCTGCGGGGGGAGGTCGGAGGTGACCGGGCGGCCGGAGAGGCCGGGGGCGGTCGGCTGCGGGGGGATGTCGGTGGTGAGCGGCTGCGCGGGGGTGGCATGGCCGGGGGCGGTGGTCTGCGCGGCGGCGGGGTCGTACATACCGGCCGACGGCGGGACCTCCACGACGACGGTGTCGGCCGGACCGGGGAGCGACGACTCCAGGATGGCGCGGGCGTGGTCCAGGTGCGAGGCCGTGACCAGCACGTCGTAGCGGCCGGCGACGATCGCGCTGCGCGAGGCGAAGTCCCGCTTGCCGCGGGTGAAGACGTGGTTGATGAACCCGAACGCGGCGCCCATCACGGCGCCCCACAGGGCGGCCCAGAGCACGAGCACGATGAACGACAGTGTGGTCGAGGTGAACAGTCCGAGGAACATCCCGACCACGGCGCCGAAGGCCGCGCCGCTGCCCGCTCCGGTGAGCGCGGCCCGGCCGTTGGTCACCCTGCCGGTGACGGTCTCCTCAAGTTTCAGGTCGCTGCCGACGATCGCCACGTTCTCGACGGGGAATCCCGCGTCGGAGAGACCGTCCACGGTTCGCTGCGCCGCGAGGTAGTTGTCGTAGCCTGCCAGGACCTTCCGGTCCACCACGACCTGCGTGTCCAGGCCGGTGGGCGTCTCGTTCATGGGTGCTCGCCTTTCGGGGGTGGGGACGACTCGACGGTCTGACTACCCCGTGGTGGCGACAGGATGCGCGCCCGCATCGGCATCTTGCCGCAGGGGACTCCAGGCGGTGGCCGCGTGGTGCGGGGTGGACGGTGGTGACCGGTGAGGGCGTCCCGGGAGGGGTGGGCGCCGCGGGGACGGTGGCGCCTCACCCCGGTGGGTGAACTACCAGCTCTGGTGGAGCGGCATGCCCTCGGTGTAGCCGGACGCGCTCTGCACACCGACCACCGCGCGCTCGTGGAACTCCTCCAGGGTGGAGGCGCCCGCGTAGGTGCACGAGGAGCGCAGGCCGGCCACGATGGCGTCGATCTGGTCCTCGACGCTGGGCATGGCCGGGTCGAGATACATCCTGGAGGTGGAGATGCCCTCCTCGAACAGTGCCTTGCGGGCCCGCTCGAAGGGGGAGTCCTCGGCGGTGCGCAGCATCACCGCGCGGGCCGAGGCCATCCCGAAGTTCTCCTTGTACTTGCGCCCGTCTGGAGCGGTACGGGTGTCGCCGGGCGACTCGTAGGTACCGGCGAACCAGGAGCCGATCATCACATTGGAGGCCCCGGCGGCCAGGGCCAGGGCCACGTCGCGGGGGTGGCGGACGCCGCCGTCGGCCCACACGTGGCGGCCCAGCCTGCGGGCCTCGGCGGAGCACTCCAGCACGGCGGAGAACTGCGGGCGGCCCACACCGGTCATCATCCGGGTGGTGCACATGGCCCCGGGGCCGACGCCGACCTTCAGGATGTCGGCTCCCGCGTCGACCAGGTCGCGCACGCCCTCGGCGGTGACGACGTTGCCCGCCGCGACGGGTACGCCGGGGTCGAGCGCGCGGACCGCCCGCAGGGCGCTGATCATCTTCTCCTGGTGGCCGTGGGCGGTGTCCACCACCAGGCAGTCCACCCCGGCGTCGAGGATCTCCTTGGCCCTGGCGGCCACGTCGCCGTTGACGCCGACGGCCGCGGCGACGCGGAGCCTGCCCGAGGCGTCGACCGCGGGCTGGTACAGGGTGGCGCGCAGCGCGCCGGTCCTGGTCAGGATGCCGACCAGTCGGCCGTCGCCGTCCACGACCGGGGCGAGCCGGTGGCGGCCCTCATGGAGGCGGTCGAAGACCTCGCGCGGGTCGAGCCCGGCGGGCAGGGTGAGCAGGTTGTCGGACATCACCCGGGAGAGCTGCGTGTACATGTCCACGCCGGAACAGTCGCCCTCGGTGACCACGCCGACCGGGCGGTTCTCCCAGTCGACGACGATGATCGCGCCGTGGGCCCGTTTGGGCAGCAGGTTGAGCGCCTCGCCGACGGTGTCGTGCGGAGTGAGCGTCAGCGGTGTGTCGTGGACCAGGTCGCGCTTTTTGACCCAGTCGACGACACCTGCGACCACGTCGATGGGGATGTCCTGCGGGATCACGGTGATGCCGCCCCGGCGCGCGACGGTCTCGGCCATCCGCTTTCCCGCCACGGCTGTCATGTTGGCGACCACGATGGGGATGGTGGTCCCGGTGCCGTCCCTGCTGGAGAGATCGACGGCGAGCCGTGAGCCGACGGAGGAGAGCGACGGCACCATGAACACGTCGCTGTAGGTCAGGTCGTAGGCCGGTACCGACTCATTAAGAAATTTCACGTTATTCCACCTTATCCCGCGAATTGCCAGAGGTGAACGTTCCCCCTTTCCGTGCTCTCCAAGAGGATCCAGCAGGTCGGAGCGGAGGCTAAGATCCGGTTTGCGTGAATAAGTAGGTGGCCATGAGGAGGCGTTGTGATCCTGGTTGATCGGCCCGAGATGCTCGTAGTAGGCCATGCCGTACGAACATCGAACGCCGACGAGGCGGAGCCGGGTCGGGGGAGGCTCCGCGCGCTGTGGGCGAGGGCGGGAGCCCCCGGAGCCTTCGCGCACGTGCCGGGACGGGTCGACGAGAAGATCTACGCCGTGCTCACCGACTACGAGAGCGACCACAACGGCGCCTACACCCAGATCGTCGGGGTCGCCGTGCGCAGTGCCGCGGCGCTGCCCGAGGGCATGGTGGCGGTACGGGTGCCGGGGGTGCCCTCGCTGAAGCTTGAGGCCAGGGGGCCGATGCCGGACGCGCTGACCGAGGAGTGGCAGCGGCTGTGGAAGCACACCGAGTCGGGAGGAACCCCGCCGAGGGCCTTCACCACCGATGTGGAGGTGCACCACCCCGGGGGCGCGGACATCTACGCGGCGGTCCTGTCCCCGATGCGCTGAGCGCCCCGGCGCGCCGGGGCAGGTTCAGGACGGCGGGGAAGGAGTCGGCCCCCGGGGGTGCGCGTTCAGCGGGGTTCCAGGACGATCGGGAAGGAGGTGACCCCCCGGACGAAGGCGTTGGGCAGGATGCGCGGGCCCCGCTCGTCCGCCCGGGCGGCCGAACCGACCCGGCGGACGAACTCCTCGAAGAAGATCCGCAGTTCCAGCCGGGCCAGTGCCGCCCCCAGGCAGAAGTGGGTGCCGAGACCGAAGGCGATGTGGCCGCCGCCGGGACGGGTCACGTCGAAGACGTCCGGGTCCGTGAAGACCGAGGGGTCCCGGTTGGCGGAGCCGTACATCAGCAGGACCTGGCCGCCCGCGGGGATCCGCCGGCCGTGCAGGACCGTGTCGCGGGTGGCGCTCCGGCACATGTTGAGGATCGGGGTGGTCCAGCGGATGAACTCCTCGACGGCGTTTCCGATCAGCGAGGGGTCCTCGCGCAGCATCCGCCACTGCTCGGGGTGGTCGATCAGCGCGCCGATGGCGGTGGCGATGACGGTCCTGGTGGTCTCGGCGCCGCCGTCGAGCAGCAGCAGCGCCTCGTTGGCCAGGTGGTCGTCGTCGTAGCCGGCCTCCTGGCTCCAGATCGACGTCAGGTCGTCGCGCGGGCAGCCGCGCCGCTCGGCGGCCAGTTCCAGGACGGCGGTGGCGAACTCCACGGCGGCGACGGCGGCCTCATGAGTGACATAGCGCAGGCCGCCCCCGGCCGCGACCGTCGTCTCCGACCAGTGCACCAGCTGCGGCCAGCGTTCCTCGGGGAAGCCGAGCAGCCAGCCGATCATCCGGCCCGGCAGCGGCGCGGCCAGCGCGGGCACGGCGTCCACGGCACGCCTCTCCAGCGCCTCGTCGATGAGTTCGGTGACGACGGCGCGTATCCGGCCGGCGTACCGCTCCGCCACGTGGCGCGGGGTGAAGCGCCGGTAGACCAGGCGTCGGCGTTCGGCGTGCTCCGGGTCATCCATCCCGATCATCGACGGGTCGCTGGGGAGCTGCGGCCGGTAGCCGCCCGTGTTGGACCACAGTTTCGGATCGCGCTCGATCGCCGAGATGTCGGCGTGCCGGGAGACGCCCCACAGTGCGTTCTCCGCGTCGTGATAGACCGGCGCGTGCTCGCGCAGCCAGGCGTACACCGGCCCCGGATCACCGGCGTACATGTCGCCGTCGAGCAGGTCGATCCCGGCGGCACCGGGGGGCTCGGGAGACGCGGGCGCCGCCGCGACGCGGCGCCCGATCTCCTGGCCCACCTCTGAGAACGGACTGGTCATCGAAGATCCCTCCCGAGCCCTTCGAGGCGTCCGGGGAGGGAGGCGGGGCCACCGGCGTCCGCCGCGGCGTGAATGGCGTGATCAAGCATGGTCAGCTCCGGGACATCGGGTGATTGTGCCGAGCCGCCCGATCGGTCGCGCCAACGCGTCCGGGCGAAATCGTGCCGTCTTCGGATGGGCGGCCCGCGCCGCCGGGGCTCAGTCCTCCGGCCTCCACAGGGGTTCGGAAATCTCGAAGCCCACGTCCTGGCCCCATTGGTTGCGGTAGCTCACCTCGTGTACCGGGCGGCGGGGCGCGACGCCCCATCGTCCGGTCGGGTAGCCGAAGGTGACCGTGGCGGCCAGGGTCCAGCCCTTGCCCTCGGGCACACCGAGCACCCGCAGTGTCTCCTCCGCGTGAAAAAGGCCGAGCACGCTGGTCAGTGCGCTGCCCACACCGTGGGCGCGGGCGGCCAGCTGCGCGTTCCACACCGCGGGGAAGATAGAGCCGCCGGACGGGTCGTTGCGGTTGAAGGCGAACAGGAGCAGCGGATAGCCCTCGAAGTGGTCGGCCAGGTGCTTCGCCGAGTTCAGGACGTTGAGCGTCCGGGTGTCGCCCTCGGCCTCGGCTCTCTCCCGCATCGGACGGTAGTGGCCCTCGAAGAGCTGTCCGAGCGCGTTCCGGTAGAGCGGCCCGAGCCGCTCCTTCACCGCGAGGTCGTCGACCAGCAGGAAGCGCCAGCTCTGTACGTTGCCGCCGCTGGGCGCGCGGACCGCGGCGTCCAGGATGCTTCGCTGGACCTCCTCGGGGATCGGGTCCGGCTTGACCCGGCGCATCGCCCTGGTCGTGTAGAGAGCCTCGAAGACGTCCATCAGGCCAGCACCCCCGCTTCGCGCAGTTCGGCCGCGGCCTCGTCGGACAGGCCCCAGGAGGTCAGATCCGCCAGCCGGGTGGCGGGGGAGAGGTCCTGCTCCTCCACCCCGAGCAGGCGCGGCGCGGGGGCGGGCTGCCGGATGCCGCCGACCTCGACGAACGTGCCCCTGGCCTTGTTGTGCGGATGCTCGGCGGCCTCGCCCACCTCCAGGACGGGGGAGACGCACGCGTCGGAGCCGTCGAAGACCGCCTCCCACTCGGCGCGAGTTTTTGATCGGAAGGCCTCGGCCAGCCGCTCGCGAAGCGCCGGCCACTGCTTTCTGTCATTGCGGTCGGGCAGGTCCTCAAGCCCCATCAGTTTGACCATCTCCGCCCAGAACTGCGGTTCCAGCGGGCCGACGGCCAGATGCCGGCCGTCGGCGGTCTCGTAGGTGTCGTACATCGGCGCTCCGGTGTCGAGCAGGTTCGTGCCGCGCGGGCCCCAGAAACCGGTCTGCACGCCGTGGTAGAACATCGCGAACAATGTCGCCGCGCCGTCCACCATGGCGGCGTCGATCACCCGGCCCTCGCCGGTCCGCTCCCGCTCGATCAGCGCGAGCAGCACGCCGTACGCGAGCATGAGGCCGCCCCCGGCGAAGTCGCCGAGGATGTTGATCGGCGGGGTGGGACGCTCACCCTCGCGGCCGAGCATCGACAGCACGCCGGAGATGGCGATGTAGTCGATGTCGTGCCCGGCGGTCGGCGCGAGCGGGCCGTCCTGGCCCCAGCCGGTCATCCGCCCGTAGACCAGGCGCGGGTTGATCGCGTGCAGGTCGTCGGGGCCGATGCCGAGGCGTTCGGCGACCCCGGGCCGGAAGACCTCGATGACCACGTCGGCATGGCGGGCCAGCTCCTTGAACGCGGCCACTCCCTCGGGGGACTTCAGATCCAGGCCGACCGTTCTCTTGCCACGGTCCATCACGTCGGCGCGTGGGCCGTCCCCCGCCTTGGCGACGACGCTCGCGCGCTCGACGCGCAGCACCTCGGCCCCATGGTCGGCGAGCATCATCCCGGCGAACGGCCCGGGAGCCAGCCCCGCCAGTTCGAGCACGCGGACTCCGGCCAACGGGCCCTTCCTGGTCACGCGCTCCATCGATATTCTCCTCAGATGCGGTATCGACTCTAGTTCGGCACGGCGTACGCAAGCAAGCGCTTGGTGTGATACGCGGCCGTTCCCTCCGCCCAAGTAGAACAACATTCGGCTTTCTGTGGCAAGACACATCGCGAGTAGCCGCGTGGCGCCCGCGCGCGTATGGGAAACTTGCGCCTTCGCCGAATGGGACCTAGGGGTTTTGCGATGACATATCCGCACAGTGAACGGGTGGTCGCTGGGCGCTATCGGCTGTTGCGGGAACTCGGCAGGGGCGGCATGGGCGTCGTCTGGGAGGGCTACGACACCCTCCTCAACCGCTCGGTCGCGGTCAAGGAGGTGCTCCTGCCGCCCAACCTCTCCCCGGCCGAGCACCAGCTCCAGCTGACCCGTACCTCCCGCGAGGCCAGGACCGCGGCCCGGCTCAACCACCAGAGCATCGTGGCGATCTACGATGTGGCGGAGCAGGACGGTCGCCCCTGGATCATCATGGAGCTGGTCAGGGCCCGCGGGCTGGACGAGGTCGGTCTGCTGCCGGTGCGCCAGGTCGCCGACATCGGCCGTCAGGTCCTCTCGGCCCTGCGCGCGGCACACGAGGCCGGAATCCTGCACCGCGACGTCAAACCCAGCAACATCCTGCTGGAGGCCGACGGCCGTGCGGTGCTCTCCGACTTCGGCATCGCCACCATCGAGGGCGACACCTCGCTGACCCAGACCGGCATGGTGACGGGCTCGCCGAGCTTCCTGCCGCCCGAGCGCGCCACCGGCACCGACGCGGGCCCCTGGTCCGACCTGTGGGCGCTCGGCGCCACCCTCTACGCGGCACTGGTCGGGCACGGTCCCTTCGAGCGCCGAGACGCCATCGCCACCCTTGGTGCGCTCCTCACCGAGGAGCCCGACTTCGGCAGGGTGCCCCTGGAGATGCGCGCGGTGCTCACCGGCATGCTCCAGCGCGAGCCCGCCCACCGGCTGACCGCCCAGCAGGCCGACGCCATGTTGGCGGAGGTCCTTGACGACCCGTCGGCCGCGGCCCGGCGCACCGGAGAGAGCGCGATCCACCGTACGGCACGGACCGCTGAGAATCCGCGTGGCACCGGGAAGTGGGACAGGCGCGAGACCGAGACCTCACCCGCGTCCGGCCGCCGGCGCGGCGGGGGGCGGAGCGGCGGCCGGATCCCACTGGTCCTGGCGGCGGTCGTGCTGCTGGCCGCCGGTGGCGCCGTCGCGGCCGTGGCGATGTCACAGTCGGAGTCGCAGCCGGTGGCGCGCGCCGAGCCCGCCCCCGCGCAGGCGACACCCGAACCGGTGGAGGAGACCAGGTCCCGGACGCCCAGCCCGAGTCCCACCCCCACTCCCACCAGGACCAGAACGGTGGTGCCCACCGGAGGGTTGAAGGTGTGGCGGGCCCGTCCGCCGGAGAACTGGTCCATCAACTATCCGGCCGGCTGGAACGGCGACTGGGCGGCCGAGACGGGCTACACCCAGTGGCTGCGCAGGGACGGGGCCGCCCACCTGTCGGTGGAGGTGCTGGAGGCGAACGCCGACGGTCTGGTCTCCCTCCAGGAGACCGTCAAGGAGAACGTGGCCCAGTGGAGCGAGATCCACTCCGAGGACACGGCGAAGATCCCCCTGGCCTACGGCTCCGGACTTCAGTGGGAGTTCACCTGGAGCATGAAGGACAACGGCGGAGCCCCCTGGGCCACGGCCGGGGTGACCTACCACGAGGTGCAGCGTTTCATCGAGGTGGGCGATACGGTGATGCTGCTCAGCTGGACCACCCACGACAACGACTGGGACGCCCAGCGGTCCCTCATGAACCGAGTGTTCGGCAGTTTCCACCCCCGCGGAGGCGAGTGACATGACCTGGAAGGTGCTCGCGCTGCCACCGCTCCCCGAGGGGGCGGTACGCAACCTGCTCGGCTCGCTGGGTGACCGGGTCGCGGTGTCGGTCCCCGCGGCCCGTGACCGGGAGTCGCTGCTCGCCGCGCTCGGCGAGGCCGAGATCGTGGTGGGCGACTGGAGCGGCGAGCTCGTCCTGGACGCCGAGGCGGTCAGGTCCGCCCCGAACCTGGCGTTCGTGCAGCAGCCGTCGGTGGGCGTGGACGGCCACGACCTCGCCGCGCTCGCCGAGGCCGGTGTGCCGCTGGCCAACACCGCGGGGGTGAGCGCGACAGGGGTGGCCGAGTGGTGCTTCGCGGCCGCGCTCGCCCTGTCACGGCGGCTGATGGAGGCCGACGCCGCGGTCCGCGCCGGCCGCTGGCCGCAGCTGGATCTCGGGCCCACCGAACTGTACGGCTCGCGCGTCGGCATCGTCGGGTTCGGCCCGATCGGCGAGACCTGCGCGCGGATGTTCGCCGCTCACGGGTGCGAGGTCTCCTACTGGACGCGCACGCCACGCGAGGTGCCCTACACCTACCGGGGGCTCGCCGAGCTGGTCGCGAGCTCCCAGGTCCTCGTCCTGGTCATCCCGCTGGTGGAGGGGACCAGGAGGCTGATCGACCCGTCCCTGATGCCCGCGGGCTCGCTGCTCGTCAACGCGGCCCGGGGGCAGGTGGTCGACTCGGCGGCGCTGCTGTCGGCCCTGGAGTCGGGGCACCTGGGCGGCGCCGCGCTCGACGTGTTCGACACCGAGCCGCTGCCACCGGACGACCCGCTGCGGAACAGCCCCAGGGTCCTGCTCTCGCCGCATGTGGCGGGGGTGACCCCGCAGTCGACCGGCCGCCTGATCCGGTGCGTGCTGGACAACCTGGAGGCTGCGATCGGCGGTCGCCCGGTGACGAACGTGGTCAACGGAGTCGATCCGGTGGTCGGTCGCAGGTTCCTGGAAGGACAGTCGTAGAGTTTTCCAGTGTTTAACGCGCCCCGCCTGGCTCCGGAGACATCCGAGATATAACGTGCCTAGGGGCGATCTTTCCAACGATGGTCATGGGGGTGATTACCGTGCGACAGATGACAGAAATGTCGGCGCACCGGCAAGCGGTGGAGCAGATCAGGGATTCCTACGCCGCCATTCCCGGCGACGCGGTGCCCCGGCTCTCCAAGGCCACCACGAACCTGTTCCGCTTCAGAGAGGGCGCCCGGTCGGCGAAGCTTTCCGCCAGGGACCTGGACCAGGTCATCGCGGTCGATCCGGAGACGATGACCGCCGAGGTCCAGGGGATGACCACCTACGAGCACCTGGTGGACGCCACACTCGCCCACGGGCTCATGCCGTACGTGGTGCCGCAGCTGAAGACCATCACACTGGGCGGGGCGGTGACGGGACTCGGCATCGAGTCCACCAGTTTCAGGGACGGGCTGCCGCACGAGTCGGTGGAGGAGCTGGAGGTCCTCACCGGCGACGGACGGATCGTCGTGGCCCGTGACGACAACGAGCACCGCGACCTGTTCCGGGCGTTCCCCAACTCCTACGGCACGCTTGGCTACGCCCTGCGGATCCGGATCAAGCTCAAGCCCGTCCAGCCGTACGTCAGGCTGACCCACATCCCGTTCGGGGACGCCGACAAGTGCATGCTCGCGATGCGCGAGATCTGTGACAGCGGCGAGTACGAGGGCGAGCGCGTCGACTTCGTGGACGGCACGTTCTTCGGTCCGGGTGAGCTCTACATCACCGTGGGACGCTTCGCCGAGCGTGCTCCGTACCTGTCCGACTACACCGGGATGCGCATCTACTACCGGTCGATCCAGACCAGGACCCGCGACTGGCTGACCGTCCGCGACTACCTGTGGCGCTGGGACACCGACTGGTTCTGGTGCTCGCGCGCCTTCGGTGTGCAGACCGCGCTGGTGCGTTCCCTGATGCCGCGTAAGTGGATGCGCTCGGACGTCTACCGCAAGCTCGTGGGCCTTGACCGCAAGTACGGGGTGATCGCCAGGATCGACCGCTGGCGTGACCTGCCGGTGCAGGAGTCGGTCATCCAGGACATCGAGGTGCCCGTCGAGCGCGGTGCCGAGTTCCTGAGCTTCTTCCATGACAAGGTCGGGATGGCGCCGGTCTGGATGTGCCCGCTGAGGTCCGAGGGCGAGTGGCCGCTCTATCCGCTGGAGCCCGGCCGGCTGTACGTCAACTTCGGCTTCTGGGGAACGGTCCCGTTGCCCAGGGGGCAGTTCGACGGTTACCACAACCGTCTCATCGAGAACCGGGTCCACGAACTGGACGGCCATAAATCGCTGTACTCCACCTCGTTCTACCCAGAGGATGAATTCTGGCGGTTTTATAACGGAACCGCCTACTGGCCGGTCAAGCGGGCATACGACGGGGGTGGCCGGTTGCTCGACCTCTACGACAAGTGTGTGCGGGGGCGTTAAGAGAGGTTGATTCTGTGTTGCTCGCAGAGATCTTCGAAAAGGTGATGGGCCCCGAGGCAGATGTGCGCTTCGTTGCCTACGACGGAAGTAAGGCGGGATCGGCCAGCGCCGACATCAGCGTCGAGGTGAAGACCCCGGCGGCCGTCGCGTACCTGGCACAGGCTCCCGGGGAGCTCGGACTGGCCAGGGCGTACGTGTCCGGCCACCTCGACGTCCAGGGAGACATGTACACGCTGCTCTCCCGGATGTGGTCGCTCACGGTCAACGACCTCCCGGTCGGGCAGAAGCTCGCGGCCATCCGAGCCCTCGGAGTCCGCCCGCTGCTCACCCGGATGCCGCCGCCTCCGCAGGAGGTGCGGCGCAGCATGCTCGCCCGGATGGGCAGCAGACACGCCAAGCAGCGCGACGCCGAGGCGATCCACCACCACTACGACGTCTCCAACAAGTTCTACTCGTGGGTGCTCGGCCCGTCCATGGCCTACACCTGCGCGGTCTTCCCCGAGCAGGAGTCCACCCTGGAGGAGGCGCAGCACGCCAAGTTCGAGCTGGTCGCCCGGAAGCTCGGCCTGAAGCCGGGGATGAGGCTGCTGGACGTCGGCTGCGGCTGGGGCGGCATGGTCATCCACGCCGCCCGTGAGTACGGGGTGAAGGCGCTGGGCGTCACCCTCTCGCGCCAGCAGGCCGAGTGGGCGCAGAAGGCCATCGCGGAGGCCGGTCTCGGCGAGCTCGCCGAGGTCCGGCACATGGACTATCGCGACGTACCGGAGACGGGCTTCGACGCCGTCAGCTCTATCGGCCTGACCGAGCACATCGGCAAGGAGCAACTGCCCTTCTACTTCCGCTTCCTGTACGACAAGCTCGTCCCCGGCGGGCGGCTGCTCAACCACTGCATCACCCGGCCGACGGGCACCGAGAAGACCCTCAACGCCGGCGGCTTCATCAATCGCTACGTCTTCCCCGACGGGGAGCTGGAGTCGGTCGGCTACCTGGCCCGTCAGATCGAGGACACCGGTTTCGAGATCCGGCATGAGGAGAACCTGCGTGAGCACTACGCGCAGACCCTCCGCTACTGGTGCGCCAACCTCGACGAGCACTGGGACGAGGCGGTCGCCGAGGTAGGGGAGGGCACGGCGCGGGTCTGGCGTCTCTACATGGCGGCCTGCGTGGTCGGCTTCGAACGCAACAAGATCCAGCTCCACCAGGTCCTCGGGGTGAAGCTCAACGCCGACGGCACGGCCGGCGTCCCGCTCCGCCCCTCGCTCGACTGGCCCTGATCTCCGGGACACACGCTCACGCGGGACCCCGCGCGGGAGACGCTCATATGGGATGTTCCTATACGAGAATCCGCGCGGGCCCTCACGCGGACGCGTTCACACCGGACCGTACGGCCCTTGCCGCGGACACCTCGCGGCAAGGGCCGTACACCGGCAACACCGGTTGGCCGGCCACGCGGCTGGGCGAGTTCGGGGTCTACCCGGACTGACACCTTGGGGCCGGGTTCCGGGAGGCACGTCGCGTGCCTCCCGGAACCCGGCCCCGTCGCCGTGGCCTCACCGGCCAGGCTGGTGCGGACCGCTCAACGGAGCTCGCGCTTGAGGATCTTGCCTGTCGCGGTCATCGGCAGCGCGTCACGGAACTCGATGATCCGCGGATACTTGTACGCGGCCATGTTCTCCTTACCCCAGGCGATGAGCTCGTCCTCGGTGATCGTCGCGCCGGGGGTGCGGATGACGTACGCCTTGACCTCCTCGCCGTGCGAGTCGTGGGCGACTCCGACCACCGCGGCGAGGGAGACCTCCGGATGGGTGATCAGGACCTCTTCGAGCTCGCGCGGGTAGACGTTGAAGCCACCCCGGATGATCATGTCCTTGGCTCGGTCGACGATGGCGTAGTAACCGTCCGCGTCGCGGGTGGCGATGTCGCCGGTGCGGAACCAGCCGTCCCTCATGACCTCGGCGGTCGCCTCGGGCCGGTTGTAGTAGCCCTTCATCACGTTGTGGCCGCGGATCGCGATCTCGCCGGGGCCCTGGCCCTCGACCGTCTTCCAGTCGCCGTCCACCAGTTTCATCTCCACACCCCAGATCGGCGTGCCGATCGTGCCGGGCTTGGTGGGCCTGCCCAACTGGTTGAAGCTGGCCACCGGGGAGGTCTCCGACAGGCCGTACCCCTCCAGGATCCCGATCCCGAAGGTCTTCTCGAAGTCCCTGAGCACCTCGACGGGTGAGGACGCGCCGCCGGCCACCGCGACCTTGAGCGAGGTGGGCACCTCGTCGCCCTCGGCGTGGATCTTCGTCAGCATGGCCCAGTACATGGTCGGCACGCCCGCGAACAGCGTGATGTTCTCGGTGCGCATCAGCTCCAGGGCGGGCCCCGGTTCGAAGCGCGGCACGAGCACGATGGTCGCCTGGCGCCGGAATCCGGCGTTCATGATGACGGTCTGCCCGAAGGAGTGGAAGAGCGGCAGTACCGCCAGGTAGGCGTCGCCGCTCTCGGTGCGGGGGAACATCTCATCGGAGACCATGGCGTTGAGCAGCATGTTCTGATGGCTGAGCTCGGCGCCCTTGGGCTGGCCGGTGGTGCCGCTGGTGTAGAGGATCACGGCGGTGTCGTCGGGTGCGGTCTGCACGGTCTCGAACTCGCCGGACACGCCGTCGAGCGCCGCCCAGAGCGTCTCGCCGTACTCGGACTCGGTGGCGAACGCGGCGGCGGGCAGCACGAAGAAGTGCTCCGCCGACGACCCCTCGAAGCCCGCCCTGCCCCGCTCGCCGAGCGGCAACTCGGGAGTGCCCTCGAAGCAGAACAGCGCCTTGGCCTGGGAGTCGTCCAGGTGGTAGGCGATCTCCCTGGACTGCAGCAGCACGTTGAGCGGCACGACCGTGGCGCCGGTCTTGAGGATGCCGTAGTAGACGAAGGGGAAGTACGGCAGGTTGGGACAGGCCAGCGCGACCTTGTCGCCCTTACCGACGCCCCTGGAGACCAGTAGGTTGGCAACCTGGTTCGCGACGGTGTTGACCAGGGAGTACGGCAGCCGCAGATCACCAAAGACCAGTGCGGTGCGGTCGGGGTTCTCCCGGGCGCTGTCCTCCAGTGCGATCGACAGGTTGAGCATCGTGCGTCCTCCTCCGAGCGAGCTCTGACTCGCTCATACTGGCAGCCCTCAGATACCTACTGGTAGGTAACTTTGATTACAAATTGACGGGCAAACCATGGGGGAGTAAGTAGATAAGAGCCCGCTTACGGGGAGGCGAGCTGACCGTCTGTACGAGGAGGGGTCAGTGAGCGTGGAGTACGACTATGTCATCGTGGGCGCGGGGTCGGCGGGGTGCGTGCTGGCCAACCGTCTCTCCGCGGATCCGGGCACGAGGGTCGCCCTCATCGAGGCGGGCGGTTCCGACAAGAGGCTTGAGGTCCGGATGCCGGCCGGCTTCGCCAAGCTGTTCAAGACCGAACACGACTGGAACTTCACCACCGCCAAGCAGCCCGAGCTCTCCGGCAGGGAGCTCTACTGGCCGCGCGGCCGGATGCTCGGCGGTTCCTCCTCGATGAACGCCCAGATGTGGGTACGCGGGCACCGCGCGGACTACGACGGCTGGGGCGTGCCCGGCTGGTCCTACGACGAGGTCCTGCCCTACTTCCGCCGGACCGAGCGCCGCGCCGGCTCCAACCGGGGCGGTGTGTACGGCACGGAGGGCCCGATTCACATCTCGGAGCTGCGCTCCCCGAACCGCGCCACCGCGCTCTTCCTGCGGGCCTGTGAGGAGTTGGGCATCGCCCGCCTGGAGGAGCTCAACGGCCCCTCCAACGAGGGCTGCTCGCCGACGCCCGTCACCCAGCACCGGGGGCGCCGCTGGAGCTCCGCCGACGCCTATCTCGGACCCGCGGCCAAGCGGCCCAACCTCACGGTGCTGACCTCCTCGCAGGTGAGCCGGGTGCTCATCGAGGGCGGGCGTGCGATCGGGGTGGAGTACGGCGGCGGTGACGGTGGAGGCACCGTGGTCCGGGCGCGCGGGGAGGTCGTGCTGTCGGCGGGGGCGATCGGTTCCCCGCACCTGCTGATGCTGTCGGGCCTCGGCCCGGCCGACGAGCTGCGGGCCGCCGGGGTCGAGCTGGTCCACGAACTGCCCGAGGTCGGTGCCAACCTCCAGGACCACCTGGCCTCGGGCGTCGTCCTGCACTGCCCCGAGCCGATCACGCTCGCCGGCGCCGAGTCGGCGGGCAACCTGCTCCGCTTCCTGGTCGGCCGCCGGGGCATGCTCACCTCCAACGTCGGCGAGGCCGTGGCGTTCATCCGCTCCTCTCCCGAGGAGCACGCCCCGGACATCGAGCTGATCTTCGCCCCGGGCCCCTTCGTCAACCACGGCCTCACCCCGCCGCCCGGCCACGGCCTGACCATCGCCTCGATCCTGCTCCAGCCCGAGAGCCGCGGCCGCGTCTCGCTGGACGGCCGCGACGTCGTGATCGATCCCGGCTACCTGACGGCGGAGGCCGACGTCCGGCGGCAGGTGGCCGGACTGCGGAAGGCCGGGGAACTGTTCGCCACCGAGGCGCTCCGGCCGCTCGCGGGACCCCCGATGGACCCGTACTGGGGGGCGAGGAGCACCGAGGAGCTCGTCCGCTGGATCCGCGAGCGTAGCGAGACCCTCTACCACCCGGTCGGCACCTGCCGGATGGGTGAGGATCCTGAGTCGGTGGTGGACCCCGCCCTGAGGGTCCGCGGGGTCGCGGGACTGAGGGTGGTCGACGCCTCGGTGATGCCGGTCATCAACCGGGGACACACTCACGCGCCCACCGTCATGATCGCGGAAAGGGCCGCCGACCTCATCGCCGCAGCTCGTTAAGCCGTATATGTGGACAAATTGTGTTATGACTCACACTTGACGTAAGTAACTACTTGCATAAATCTAGGGCAATGACCGTGAACATGGCGGATGTCGACCTGTCAGAGATTCCGTTCTGGGGGCTTTCCCAGCGGGAGCGCATGGAGGCGTTCCGACGTCTCCGCGCGCTGGACCGGCCGGTGTTCACGAAGGAGAACAAGATCCCCTTCATTGGGCACGGGGCCGGTTACTACGCCCTGGTGCGGCACGCCGACGTCTCCGAGGCCAGCAGGAACGCCGGGGTGTTCAGCAGTGAGCCGACCGCCAACAGCATCGCGGACATGCCCCGCTGGCTGGCGGTGTATTTCGGTTCGATGATCAATATGGACGACCCCCGGCACGCCAGACTCCGTCGCATCGTCTCCAGGGCCTTCACCCCCAGGGTCCTGGCGAAGATGGAGGAGGATCTACAGCGGGCGGCGACCCGGATCGTGGACGAGGCGATCGTCGAGGGGCCGGGCGACTTCGTCACCCAGGTGGCCGCCCGGCTGCCCGTCGAGGTCATCTGCGACATGATGGGCATCCCCCCGGAGTTCCATCACCGGGTCCTGCGCGCGACCAACATCATCCTGGGCAACGCCGACTCCGAGTACACCGGAATCAATCCCGAGCTGAACCGCTGGAACGTGGCCCGGGGTCTGGTCAAACTGCTGGCGGCCGGGCGCGAGCTGAACAGGCTGGCGGCCAGGCTCGGCCGCGAGCGCCGGGGCGCCTCCACCGGCGACCTGACCAGCATGCTGGTCAACGGCGACGAGCACCTCACCCCGCAGGAGCTCGGCTCGTTCTTCATCCTGCTGGTGGTCGCCGGAAGCGAGACCACCCGCAACGCCATCTCGCACGGCCTCAAGCTGCTCACCGACAATCCCGAGCAGCGCGAACTACTCGTCGGCGACTTCGAAAAGCACATTCCCGGTACGGTGGAGGAGATCATCCGCTACTCCACCCCGGTCATCCAGTTCCGCCGTACGGTCACTCGCGACCACGAGATGAACGGGCAGCGGTACCGCAAGGGCGACAAGGTCCTGCTCTTCTACAACTCCGCCAACCGCGACGAGAGCGTCTTCACCGACCCCGACGCCTTCGACATCACCCGCCACCCCAACCCGCACGTGGGCTTCGGCGGCCCCGGCCCCCACTACTGCCTGGGGGCCCACCTGGCCCGCCGCGAGATCACGGTGATGTTCCGCGAGCTGTTCACCCGTCTGCCCGAGATCCGGTCGGCCGGTGAGCCCTCCTATCTGCTCTCCAACTTCATCAACGGGGTCAAGCACCTGTCGTACACGACCTGACCGCCGGCGCCGGGCGAGGGGTTGGGGCGATCGCCGCCGCGTCGGCCAAGCGAATGCTAGGTTCCGCCTCATGGACATCAGCACCGTCACCGCCAACGGCGTCGAGTTCGCGTACCTGTCGGCAGGGGAGGGGCCGCTCGCACTCTGCCTGCACGGGTTCCCCGACACCGCGCACACCTGGCGGCATCTGATACCCGAGCTCGCCGGGCATGGCTACCGCGCGGTCGCGCCGTTCATGCGCGGCTACGCGCCCACCTCGATCCCCGCCGACGGCGCCTACGAGGGCGGGGCGCTGGTCGCCGACGCCTGCGCGCTGCACGAGGCGCTCGGCGGCGACGGCGACGCCGTGCTCATCGGTCACGACTGGGGCGCCTTCCCCGTCTACGGCGCCACCGCCTTCGCCCCCGAGCGCTGGCGCAGGGCGGTTGCGATGGCGGTGCCCCCGATGGGCGCGATGCTGGCCGCCTTCTTCGACTACGAGCAGCTCAAGCGGTCGTTCTACATCTTCCTCTGCCAGACCGGGCTCGCCGAGGCCGCCATGTCGCGGGACGGGTTCATCGAGGGGTTGTGGCGCGACTGGTCGCCGGGTTACGACGCGGCCGAGGACATCGCGTTCGTACGGCGTGCTCTGGGCTCCCCGGAGAATCTCGCCGCCGCGATCGGCTACTACCGGGCGATGCTCGGCACGGTGGCACCCACCGGTCGCTACGCCGCCGAGCAGTCCGCGACCGGCGGGCAGGTTCCGATCCTCTACCTGCACGGGGTTCGTGACGGCTGCCTGGGGATAGGGCAGGTCGATCAGGCCGCGGCCTTCCTTCCGCAGGGTTCCAGGGTGGAGCATGTTCTCCAGGCAGGTCACTTCCTGCATCTGGAACGGCCCAGGGAAGTCAACGACATCGTTCTCGACTGGTTGCGCTGAGGATCCTGTGGCAGGATCGGTAAAACCGAATGGGATTCTAGTGGAGGTTGGCGTGACGGTTTCACTCGCGGACATCGACCTGTCGGACATCGCTTTCTGGGAGCGTCCGATGGCCGAACGGGAGGCCGCCTTCGCGCTGCTCCGCGCGCAGCCGGGCCCGATCCTGTTCGCCGAGCCCGAGATTCCCTTCCTGCCGCCCGGCCCCGGCTCCTACGCCCTGGTCCGGCACGCGGACATCACCGAGGCCAGCCGTCACCCCGAGATCTTCTCCTCGGGCCGGGGGGCGACGTCCATCCAGGACCTCGGTCCCGACTTCAACGAGTACTTCGGCTCGATGATCAACATGGACGACCCCCGGCACGCGCGGCTGCGCCGGATCGTCGCCCGGTCGTTCACCCCGAAGATGATCAAGAAGTTCGAGGCGGACGTCGACGCGGCCGCCGCGCGGATCGTGGACGAGCTGATCGCCGCCGGACCCGGCTGCGACTTCGTGACCGAGGTGGCCGCCAAGCTGCCTCTGAAGATCATCTGCGATCTGATGGGCATCGGACCCGAGCACTACCAGGAGGTCTTCGACGCCACGAACATCATCCTGTCGGGCGGCGACCCCGAGTTCATCGCTGACATCAGCCGCGTGGCGGAGTTGCTCCTCGGTACGGGCCAACGGCTCCAGGAACTCGTCGTCTCCCTGGCCGCCGAGGGCGGGGACAACCTCACCACCTCCCTGACCAGTGCCAACATCGACGGCGAGAAGCTGACGATGCAGGAGTTGGGCTCGTTCTTCATCCTGCTGGTGGTGGCGGGCAACGAGACCACCCGCAACGCCATCTCGCACGGCCTGCACCTGTTCACCGAGAACCCCGACCAGCGCGCCCTGCTGCTGGAGGACATCGACGGGCGCCTGCCCGGTGCGGTGGAGGAGATCGTCCGTCTCGCCTCGCCCGTCACCTGGATGCGCCGCAGCCTCACCCGCGACCACGAGATGAACGGCCACCTCTACCGCGAGGGGGAGAAGGTCCTGCTCTACTACTGGGCCGCCAACCGCGACGAGAGCGTCTTCACCGACCCGCACCGCTTCGACATCCTGCGCACCGAGGGTCCGCACGTCGGTTTCGGCGGCCCCGGGCCGCACTTCTGCCTCGGTGCCCACCTGGCCCGCCGCGAGATCACCGTGATGTTCCGCGAGCTGTTCACCCGCCTGCCCACGATCCGCTCGATCGGTGAGCCCGACCGCCTGCGATCCAGCTTCATCAACGGGATCAAGCACCTCGACTGTGACTTCTGACGCCCTGCCGGTGGTGATCGGCGAAACGAGACCACCAGCAGGACGGGGACGACTCCGGCCCCGGTCAGAACATGGAGCGCGCCCGCTGGGCCGTTCGGGCCGGCGAGGTCACCGCCCCGGCACGCGGATCGACTTGAAGACCGTGTTGATGTCGGGGAGCAGTTCCTTCTTGCTGTCCGGCACCGACATGTAGACGATCGCCGGCAGGTCGGCGCCGGTGCTCACGGCCGCCACGACCATGGTCGTCTTCGAACCGCCCGAGGTGATCTCGTACGCGGCGAGCTGGCCGGGCAGGCCGTTCACGGACAGGGTCTGCTGGGCGGTCTTGCGGGCGGTGTTGTCCTCGGGGAAGAACCGCTTGCGGCCGCTGGAGGCCACCGCGTTGATCACCGGGGCGAGGTTTTCCGGGGAGGTGTACCTGCTCTTCAAACGAGGTGAGAGCGGGCCCGACATCAGCTGCGCGAACTGGGTCTTGCCCGTGGAGTCCGTACCGGCGGGGAGGTACTGGCGGGTTGTGAAGCCGTAGGTGGTGGGCACGCTGGGGCGCTGGTCCTGCCGCCATGGGGCACCGAGCTGGGCCAGGGTGATCCCCGCGGGCTGGTCGGTGAGCGTACCGGCCACCGGCGAGGGATCGCCGGTGAATCGCGGCAGACGACCGATGGCGGCGGGCTTGGCGGTCTTCTGGGGAGTCGCCGAGGGCTTGGGTTCGGTGATCTCCTCCTCCGCGGAGGCCAGCGGCCCGGCCAGGAACGCCCAGAGCACCGCGCCGACCAGCGCGATGATCACAGATCCGGCCAGCGCGAAGATCCAGACCGGCCGACCCCGCTCCTCGAACTCGTCCTCGTCCTCCATGGCCTGGTAGTTGTCGCCGAAGACCGTGTTCCACAGCTCCTGCTGGCGCTCGGGCGGAGGGGTCTTCGGACCGCTGATCTGGCCGGCGGTGACGAACGGCTTGTTCGGGTCGGAGGGGTCGCGGCTCAGGTGATGGCCGGGCTGCCCCGGATGCGCGGGCTGTCCCGGCTGGGGCTGTGGCGGTTGGGGGCCGGCTCCGGGGTGAACGGGAGTTCCCTGCGAGGGGGCCTGGGAGGCCGCCGCCGCGTTCGCCGCGGCCATGGCCCACATGGCGGGATTGTCCGGCACGCCGTAACTGCGCCGCGCGTTTCCGGCGCCCCCGTCAGGGGAGGTGGCGGGAACGGTGCCTGCGGGGGCGTCGCCGAAATGGGCGGCGGGGCCCTCCGTGGGAGGGCCGGCCCAGGAGGAGGGGAACGTCGACGTCTGTGCCTCGGTGAAACCCTGGTTTCCCATGGGGGGAGCGGGTGGCCAGGTGGCGCCGGACGCCGGAGGGGTGGGCGGCCACACGCTGTTCTCCATTGGCTGAGCCGGAGGGCGGCCGGAGGCGTCGCGCGCTGGCGTGGCCTGCCACGCCTCCCCCCCGCCGGGAACCTGCTGTCCGCGCGCATCCCCCTGCGGGCCTGACGGATGCGTCCGGCCGTCGTGCTGCGGGTTGGATGCCTGCGCCCAGCCGTCGTGCGAGGGTGCGGTGGCCTGTGCCCAGCCGTTGCCGCCCGGGGAGGCCTGGCCCAGCGGGTCGGACTGGGGAGCGGGGACGGATTGTGGCCACTCGTTGGCCGGGGAGGACGGATTGCGGTCGTCTGCGCCGCCCTGTGGGCCGGACGTCTGTGACCAGCCGCCGCCCTGTGACGGGGTGGGCTGCGGCCACCCGTTGCCGGGGGAGGTCTGGCGCGGGTCGTCGGCGCCGCCCTGCGGGGCCGGTTCTGGGGAGCCGAGGCTTGTGCCCAGCTGTCGTTCTGCGGGGCCGAGGCCTGTGCCCAGCCGTTGCTCTGTGGGTTGGAGGCCTTTGCCCAGCTGTCGTTCTGTGGGGTGGAGGCCTGTGCCCAGCCGCCGCCGGGGGAGGTCTGGCCGGGCGAACCGGCCTGTGGATCGGAGGCGCGCTGCCCCCCACCGGGCGAGGTCTGCCAGGAGGCGTTGCCGCTCTGTGGCTCCTCCTGCGGGCGAGGGAGCTGGGGACCGGTGCCGAGAGGATCGTTCGTCCACGAGTGTGACGGTTCGGCAGCCTCCGGCCATACCGGAGGCAGGTGGGACTGGCTGGACTGCTCCGAGGCCATGCTTTCCTTACCTCCCGCGTGGGTGCCCGAATTAGGCGTATTGGGCATGATCTCACGTGAGACGGGGGGGCTCGCAGGGAAACTGGAGAACGCCCCTCTGAACTGGAGTCCTGTTGGGTCGGTCGGGGGGTCCTGCATGGGCAGGCCGACCTCCAACGGATCCGGGCCCCGCCCCGGCTCTACTGAATGTGCCACGGTGAAAAGAGTAAACGCGAAGGACGTACGAGGTCACAACAGGTGTATAGCCATCGGGTCTCGTTCGCTCCGGCGAATGCGGAAATCCTCATTCTGCCGACCTGCTCGGACGGCTGTCTCCCGTTTGCCGTGATCGGGTCTGTTTCCCCAGGCCACGAATACGCCTTGCGGGCTGCGATAGTCTTGCTCTATGCGTGCCGCGACCCTGCTTATCGGGCCGCATCGGCCTCCCCGCCCCTGAGCGCCCTGCCGATGCGGCCGCCCTCCGCGTGAGCGGGGGGTTTTTGCATTGGGCCAGGCGGGTCAGACCATCCACGCAGCCATACCCGAGGGAAAATCGACGTGAGCGAGCGAGCCGACATGCAGAGCGACGAGCAGCACTATGACCCGCAGGCCCTGCAGGTCAAGTGGCAGCGCAGGTGGGAGGAACTGGACCCCTTCCGGGCCTCCGACGACCCCGCCGACCCGCGTGAGCGGCGCTACATGCTCGACATGTTCTCCTACCCCTCGGGCGACCTGCACATGGGGCACGCCGAGGTGTTCGCCCTGGGCGACGTCATCTCCCGCTACTGGGTCCAGCGTGGCTACAACGTGCTGCACCCCGTCGGCTGGGACTCCTTCGGCCTGCCCGCCGAGAACGCCGCGATCAAGCACAACGCGCACCCGGCGGAGTGGACCTACGCCAACATCGAGACCCAGGCCAACTCCTACAGGCGCTACGCGATCTCCTTCGACTGGTCCCGCCGCCTGCACACCAGCGACACCTCGTACTACAAATGGACCCAGTGGCTGTTCAACCGCTTCTTCGAGCGCGACCTGGCCTACCGCAAGGGCGGCCTGGTCAACTGGTGCCCGAACGACCAGACCGTGCTGGCCAACGAGCAGGTCAAGGACGGCAGGTGCGAGCGCTGCGGCGCCGAGGTCGTCCGCCGCGAGCTGACCCAGTGGTATTTCAAGATCACTGATTACGCCGACCGGCTGCTGGACGACATGGCCCTGCTGGAGGGCGGCTGGTCCGAGCGCGTGCTGACCATGCAGCGCAACTGGATCGGCCGATCCGAGGGCGCCGACGTCGACTTCGTGATCGAGGGCCGTGACGAGCCGGTCACCGTCTACACCACCCGTCCCGACACCCTGTACGGCGCCACCTTCTTCGTGGTCGCTCCGGACGCACCGCTGGCCGAGGAGATCGTCACCGACGACCGGCGCGAGGCGTTCGAGGCGTACCGGGTCGAGGTGTCCAAGCTGTCCGACATCGACCGGCTGTCCACCGAGAAGGAGAAGACCGGCGTCTTCCTGGGCCGCTACGCGATCAACCCGGTCAACGGTGAGCGCATGCCGGTCTGGGCGGCCGACTACGTGCTGTCCGACTACGGTCATGGCGCGATCATGGCCGTGCCCGCGCATGACCAGCGCGACCTGGACTTCGCCCGCGCCTTCGACCTGCCGGTACGGGTCGTCGTGCACACCGGCCTGGCCGACCCCGGTGAGACCGGCATCGCCACCGCCGGCGACGGTGCGATGGTCAACTCCGGCCCGCTGGACGGCCTGACCAAGGCCGACGCGATCCGGAAGATCATCGAGGTGCTGAGTGAGCGGGGCACCGGCCGCTTCACGGTCAACTTCCGGCTGCGCGACTGGCTGCTGTCCCGCCAGCGCTTCTGGGGCTGCCCGATCCCGATCATCCACTGCGTCGACTGTGGCGAGGTCCCCGTCCCCGACGACCAGCTGCCCGTCACCCTGCCCGACATGCGCGGCGAGGCCCTGGCGCCCAAGGGCGTCTCCCCGCTGGCCTCGGCCGAGGACTGGGTCAACGTCTCCTGCCCCAAGTGCGGCGGCCCGGCCAGGCGCGACACCGACACGATGGACACCTTCGTCGACTCCTCGTGGTACTTCCTGCGCTACGTCGACCCCTCCTACGAGGACGGCCCGTTCGACGTCGAGCGCGTCCGCAGATGGGGCCCGATCGACCAGTACATCGGCGGCGTCGAGCACGCCGTGCTGCACCTGCTGTACGCCAGGTTCTTCACCAAGGTCCTGCACGACATGGGCATGGTCGACTTCGTCGAGCCCTTCACCCGCCTGCTGAACCAGGGGCAGGTCATCAACCAGGGCAAGGCGATGTCCAAGTCGCTGGGCAACGGTGTCGACCTGGGTAAGCAGATCGACGCCTACGGTGTCGACGCGGTCAGGCTGACCGTCGTCTTCGCCGGTCCTCCCGAGGACGACATCGACTGGGCCGACGTCTCGCCGGCCGCGTCCCAGAAGTTCCTGGCCCGGGCGTTCCGGGTGATGGCCGAGGCTGGGGCGGCCTCCGCTCCCGGCGTCGACTCCACAGGTGGTGACCTGAACCTGCGCAAGGTCGTGCATCGTACGATCGACGAGGTCACCAGGCTGGTCGAATCGCACCGCTTCAATGTCGCGGTGGCCCGGATGATGGAGCTGACGAGCGCGACCCGCAAGGCCATCGACTCCGGGCCCGGCGCCGCCGACCCCGCGGTCAGGGAAGCCGCGGAGACGCTGGCGGTCATGCTCTCCCTGGTCGCGCCGTACGCGGCCGAGGAGGGCTGGGAGCGGCTGGGACACAGCGGCTCGGTCGCACACGCGGGCTGGCCGGCGGCGGACCCGGCGCTGCTGGTCCAGGACTCCGTCACCTGTGTCGTCCAGATCGCGGGCAAGGTACGCGACCGGCTGGAGGTCTCTCCGGAGATCTCCGAGGCGGACCTGGAGGCGCTGGCGCTGGCGTCGGAGAAGGTCCAGGCGTTCCTCCCCGGCGGCGCGCCGCGTAAGGTCATCGTGCGCGCGCCCAAGCTGGTCAACATCGTCCCGTAGACGTTCGAGAGGGGCGCCCGTCCGGCGGGTGCCCCGAACGTTCACGGGTGGACCGGGGTCCGGCTCATCCGGGTCGGGCACTGCCGTCTGCTCGTCGTACCGTCACCTGAGAAAACGCCGGGCGACCGGCACCCCTACGTCGGGGTGCCGGTCGCCCGGCGTGTCGTGCTTGGGCATATGGCCCGGAGGGGTGAAGGCGCGTGCCTCAGAGCTTGCGGAGGACCGCCACGACCTTGCCGAGCACGGTGGCCTCGTCACCCGGGATCGGGTCGTAGTTGGGGTTGTGCGGGACCAGCCAGACGTGGCCGTCCCTGCGCTTGAAGGTCTTGACCGTGGCCTCGCCGTCGATCATCGCCGCGACCACGTCACCGTTGTCGGCCACCGGCTGCTGGCGTACGACCACCCAGTCGCCGTTGGCGATGGCGGCCTCGATCATCGAGTCTCCGGTCACCTGGAGGAGGAAGAGCGTGCCCTCGCCGACGAGTTGCTTGGGCAGGGCGAAGACATCCTCGATGCTCTCCTCGGCGAGGATCGGGCCACCGGCGGCGATCCGGCCGACAAGTGGCACGTAGGTTGCGGTGGGGCGGCTGACCGGGGTCTCGTCCTCGCCGGAGTCGGGATCCACCCACAGCACGGGCTCGCCGGGAAGGCGGACCTCCAGAGCACGGGGGCGGTGCGGGTCACGCCGTAGGTAGCCCTTGCGCTGCAAAGCCGTCAACTGGTGCGACACGCTGGAGGTGCTGGTGAGTTGCACCGCCTCACCGATCTCCCGCATGGACGGCGGATAACCGCGCTGCTGCACGGAGTCGCGGATCACCTCAAGGATCTTCCGCTGCCTGGGGGTGAGGCCAAGGGAGTCACGCCTTCGCACCGCCAGGTCGCTGGCGGCCGAACCGTTCTCGTTGTGCTGGCTCATACGAACTCCTCGCCTCCCGGTCTGTATCTGATGTGTCGCACACAGCGACCATACAATGGCCGAAGATCATATTCAAACAATTGTTCGAATGTCCTCGATATCGGCGACGCCGTGGTGTACAACATCGTACGGGAGTTCGATCGACATCGTGTTCGATTCACCGATCTTTCTTCGACATGTGTTCGGCCAGGTCGAGGGGATGGGGGCCACCGTGAAACCGACCGCGACGACACCACGATCCATGGCCGTGCCGAGATCCCGGACCGCGCGGCGATCGCCGGGGGCACCGCTGCTTCGCCTTGTGCCGCCGCCGAGATCGGAGTCCGCTCCCGCACCGGAATCCGGCAGGGGGACCGGGGCGGGGCGGAGTCCGGAAGGCGGAAGGGGGCCGGGGCGGCCCGGACGTGAGCGGGTGGCCGGGCGGCCGCGGGAGCCGGAGGCCGGGTGCGAGCCGAGGCCGGGACTCGGGCGTGGAGTGAGGCGGGGGCAGGGGCCTCGGCAGGGGTTTGGGCGCGGGGCGCCGGAGCGGGCGCCTGGGGCGGGAGCGGTTCGTGCGGGCGTCCGCCGCCCGGGTGCCGCCCGGCCCCGGACCGCCAGGCGGCCACTCCGGCTCACCCGGCGTGGGAGGATCGTGGCGGTGACGGCGCTCGTGCTGTTCACCCTGGGAGCGCTCTGGGTCGCCGGGCGCATCGACACAGCCCTGGCGGGCGAGCGGACAGGTCGTGAGGGCCTGCCCCGGATCACGGTGCACGCGGGCGACACGCTGTGGGAGATCGCGGACGCGTTGACGCCGGAGGGCGACGCCGACCGGACGGTCCGCCGCATCATGGACCTCAACGGGCTGGCCGGCTCCGGGGTCCGGCCCGGAACCCGGCTCTATCTCCCCGAGGGCCTCGTCCGCTGAGAAGGGGCGTGTTCGGTGGGGCGCGTGGGATTCGCCGGCCGGGTTCGGGGAAGACGTGGGCGAGCCGTGCGGGAGGGGTCGACGAGGGTCCTGCCTGACATATCGTCTGGGGCGCAGGTGAGGGAAGGGACGCGTGAGGTGGGAGGGCGTTGCCCGAGGGGCGACACGCCGAGACGTGACGGCTGATCAGCGACTTCGTGTGGTGAGGGCCTTTCAACTTGCGTTCATGGTCGCGCACTTCTACCGTTAGACCACAACATCTAGTGGCTGCACCGCAACACTTCACCACAGATTGTGGTTCTATTACCGCCTCTCGACTATTCGAGGGGCGTGCGCGAGCGTCTCGACATGCGCGCCATGGGACAGGTGAGGTGGGTGAGCCGCTCTCGCAGCTCAAGGAGGCGACGCGCGTGCACTGTCCGTTCTGTCGTCACCCGGACACGCGAGTCATCGACAGCAGGGCGACCGAGGACGGCGGCGCCATCCGCCGCAGGCGCACGTGCCCGGAGTGCGGGCGCAGGTTCACCACGCAGGAGACGGTCCTGCTCATGGTGAGCAAGCGCAGTGGCGTGACGGAGCCGTTCTTCAGGGACAAGGTGATCGCCGGGGTCCGGCGGGCCTGCCAGGGGCGGCCCGTCGGCGAGGACTCCCTGGCGCAGCTGGGCCAGCGGGTCGAGGAGAGCATCCGGGCCACCGGATGCGCCGAGATCGCGGCCCACGAGGTCGGACTGGCGATCCTGGGTCCACTTCGCGAACTGGACGAGGTGGCGTACCTGCGGTTCGCCTCCGTCTACCGGGGGTTCGAGACCCTGGCCGACTTCGAGGCGGAGATCGAGCAGCTCCGGACGGGGCGCTCCAGCGAGCAAGACTGAGAAAGACCCTGGGCGCCGGGGGTGAGCGGCGTGTTGGTGTGGTCCGATATGAGGGCTCGCGGAGCCCCAGGAGGGGGAAATCATGACGGAGACCGCCGGCGCGGTGGCACGTGGGAGCAAACGACCGCGCAAGGGCCTGAGGATGAAGCGCATCTTCACCACCCCAGGCGTGCACCCCTATGACGAGTTGTCCTGGGAGCGCCGTGACGTCGTCATGACCAACTGGCGCGACGGCTCGGTCAACTTCGAGCAGCGCGACGTCGAGTTCCCCCAGTCGTGGTCGGTCAACGCCGCCAACATCGTGACCACCAAGTACTTCCGCGGCGCGGTCGGCACCCCGCAGCGGGAGTGGAGCCTCAAGCAGCTGATCGACCGCGTGGTGGGCGTCTACACCCGTACGGCGGTCGAGCACGGCTACTTCGCCGCCGAGGAGGATGTGGAGATCTTCGACCACGAGCTCAAGCACGCTCTGGTCAACCAGGTCTTCAGCTTCAACTCCCCCGTCTGGTTCAACGTCGGCACGGCGTCGCCGCAGCAGGTCAGCGCCTGCTTCATCCTGGCCGTCGACGACCAGATGGAGTCGATCCTCGACTGGTACAAGGAAGAGGGGGTGATCTTCAAGGGCGGTTCCGGTTCCGGCGTCAACCTCTCCAGGATCCGTTCCTCCAAGGAACTGCTCTCCAGCGGCGGCACCGCCAGCGGCCCGGTCTCCTTCATGCGCGGAGCGGACGCCTCCGCGGGCACCATCAAGTCCGGCGGCGCCACCCGCCGCGCCGCCAAGATGGTGGTCCTCGACGTCGACCACCCCGACATCGAGGAGTTCGTCGAGACCAAGGCGCGCGAGGAGGACAAGATCCGCGCCCTCCGTGACGCCGGGTTCGACATGGACCTGGGCGGCAAGGACATCGTCTCCGTCCAGTACCAGAACGCCAACAACTCCGTGCGCGTCTCCGACGAGTTCATGCGCGCGGTGGAGCAGGGCGAGGAGTTCGGCCTGCGCGCCCGGCTCACCGGCGAGGTCATCGAGAAGGTCGACGCCAGGAGCCTGTTCCGCAAGATGGGCAAGGCCGCGTGGGAGTGCGCCGACCCCGGCGTCCAGTACGACGACACGATCAACGACTGGCACACCAGCCCCGAGACCGGCCGCATCACCGCCAGCAACCCCTGCTCGGAGTACCTGCACCTGGACAACTCCTCGTGCAACCTGGCGAGCATCAATCTGCTGAAGTTCCTGAGGGACGACGACACCTTCGACATCGCGAGCTTCGTGAAGATCACTGAGCTGATCATCACCGCGATGGACGTCTCCATCACCTTCGCCGACTTCCCGACCGAGAAGATCGGCGAGACCACTCGCGCCTACCGCCAGCTCGGCATCGGCTACGCCAACCTCGGCGCGCTGCTCATGGCCACCGGCCACGCCTACGACTCCGAGGGCGGCCGCGCCCTGGCCGGAGCCATCACGTCGCTGATGACCGGCGCCTCCTACCGCCGCAGCGCGGAACTGGCCGCGGTCGTGGGCCCGTACGACGGCTACGCCCGCAACGCCGACGCACACAAGCGGGTCATGCGCAAGCACAACGACGCCAACGAGGTCCTGCGCACGTTCGAGAAGATGGACGGCGACATCCACCACGAGGCCTCCAGGCAGTGGGCCGAGTGCCTCAGGCTCGGTGAGAAGAACGGCTACCGCAACGCCCAGGCCTCGCTGCTCGCGCCTACCGGGTGCCTGACGGGTGAAACACTGATCACCACGGACCGAGGGCTCGTCCGCCTGGCCGAGATCGCGAACGTGTACGGCGATCGCTGGCAGGACCTCGACATGATGGTCTCCACCGATGAGGGGCCGCGCCGGGCTACGAAGTTCTTCGTCAACGGCGAGGAGCCCACCCGTCTCATCCGCACCCACGGCGGCTACCGCGTCCAGGGCACGCTGACCCACCGCGTCAAGGTCGTCGACAGCGCGACCGGAGTGTGGGAGTGGAAGCGCCTGGCCGACATCGAGCCGGGTGACCTCGTCCCCATGCAGCTGCAGACCCTCGTCGGTGAGCGCCGTGCGGTTCCCCTGCCCGTGCTCGACCAGGCGTACTACGCCGGAGACCGCTCCATCGTCGTCCCCGACACGGTGTCGCCGGAGCTGGCCGAGCTGGTCGGCTACTTCATGGGTGACGGCAGCCTGCACGCCAAGGGTGTCCGGTTCTGTGTCGCGGACGCCGACCTAGATGTGGTCGAGCGTCTCCGCATCCTGTCCAAGGAGCTTTTCCACCTCGAACCGGTGCTCACCCAGCGGGAGGGATACCAGGAGGTCGTCCTCCAGTCGGTGCGGCTCGCGCGCTGGTGGCAGGCCTCGGGTTTCGCGAAAGAACTTCCCGGTATCGACCACTCCGGCAAGGGCTGGACGCCGCGGGTTCCCTCGGCGATCCTTGAGACCAACGACAGCGAGATCTACGGTGCCTTCCTGCGTGGTCTCTTCGAGGCAGACGGCGCCGTCCTGGAGGGCGTGCCGAGCCTCTCGACGGCTTCGGACTCCTTCGCGGGTGAGATCCGGACCCTGCTTCTCGCCCTCGGCATGGCCACCACGACCGGTGAAACGGTCAGTGGCTTCGGCGGGCCGATCTTCCAGGTGCGGCTGCGCAACATCGACCACGCCCTGAACTTCGGCGAGATCGTCGGGTTCATGGGAGACCGCAAGAACAAGCTCATGGCCGAGCTGGAGCCTGAGCGGTCCGCCAGGAAGGACCAGGTGTTCCTGCCCCGAGAGGTGTGGGAGACGATCCTGCCCGAGGGGCATTCCCTGCGCGGGACCGTGCTCCAGTCGGTTCGCAGGAGCGACGGTGTCGCTCGCATGCTGGCCAAGCAGATCTTCGCCGAGTTTCTCGACGAGCGGCTCGGCCACGCGCTCGGCTACCTCTTCGAGCGAGTCGAGGCGAACGAGGACGGCGGCGTGCAGCCGACCTATGACCTGTCCGTCCCGGACAACGTCACCTACGTGGCCAACGGCATGGTCAGCCACAACACCATCGGCCTGATGATGGACTGCGACACCACCGGCATCGAGCCCGATCTCGCCCTGGTCAAGTTCAAGAAGCTCGTCGGCGGCGGTTCCATGCAGATCGTCAACCAGACGATCCCGCGCGCGCTCCGGCAGCTGGGCTACCAGGAGGAGCAGGTCGAGGCGATCGTCGAGTTCATCGCCGATCACGGCCACGTCGTCGACGCCCCCGGCCTGCGTCGCGAGCACTACGAGGTGTTCGACTGCGCCATGGGCGAGCGCGCGATCGCCCCCATGGGACACGTCCGGATGATGGCCGCGGCCCAGCCGTTCCTGTCCGGCGCCATCTCCAAGACCGTCAACCTCCCCGAGTCCGCCACCATCGAGGACATCGAGCAGGTCTACATGGAGGGCTGGAAGCTCGGCCTGAAGGCCCTCGCGGTCTATCGCGACAACTGCAAGGTCGGCCAGCCCCTTTCGGCCGCCGGTCGGAAGACCGAGGCGAAGGAGGCTGTCGCCGAGCCGGAGATCCAGGTCGTGGAGATCAGCCGCCCGACCCGTCGTCGGATGCCGAACCAGCGTCCCAGCACCACCACCCGCTTCACCGTGGGCGGCGCCAAGGGCTACATGACCGCCTCCTCCTACCCCGACGACGGCCTCGGAGAGGTCTTCCTGAAGATGTCCAAGCAGGGCTCGACCCTCGCGGGCGTCATGGACGCCTTCTCGGTGGCCATCTCTATCGGCCTGCAGTACGGGGTGCCGCTGGAGACCTACGTCGGCAAGTTCGTCAACATGCGTTTCGATCCGGCCGGCATGACCGACGACCCGGATATCCGGATGGCGGCCTCGGTGATGGACTACATCTTCCGCCGCCTGGCCCTGGACCACCTGCCCTACGACGACCGCGCCGCCCTCGGTATCTTCTCCGCCTCCGAGCGCGCCGCCCAGCAGCGTGGTGAGGACCCGGCTCCGATCCACACCGACGAGGTCATCGCCGAACTCGCCACCTCGGCCCCCATCGAGGAGCTCCAGACCCGAGCCGAGGCGGTGCCGCTGGAAACCCCGAGGGGGGCCGGCTCCCTGGAGTCCCACCAGGGCCGCACCGCCGACGCGCCGCTCTGCATGACCTGCGGCACCAAGATGCGCCCCGCGGGCAGCTGCTACGTCTGCGAGGGCTGCGGCTCCACCAGCGGCTGCAGCTGAGGCTGGGCGCAAGCAAGTCTTTGCGTGGAGTAAGGCCACCACATCTCAATGAGTTCGCTGTCTCGGGCCTCCAGAGAAGGCTCGAGACAGCCTTGAGGTTCCCCCCATAGCCCGGACAGCAGCGGTGTGCCATCAGGCTCCCGGGTCCGACGGCTGGTGACGCCGCTCGCACCGGCGCCGGATCGGTGGCCACTCGGCTGATCTGCGCATCGTCGGAGGCCGCGAGCTCGCCCTGCTCGGTCAGACAAGTGCAGACCAGGCGATCGAGTTCATCACCGTCGAGGCCGGCCAGTACCCGGCGGAAGGTCCTCTCGCTGGGCGGTGTGTAGCGGCCGGTGAACAGCCAGTACGTTCTGCGGACACGCATCGACGGCCCAGTCCCACACTGCCACGATCGAGTCACCACCGACCACGGCCACCCCGCACGCGGCCAGTGCGCCAGGATCGAGGCCAGCGGGTGTCGCACGTTTTTGGCGGACCGATGATCACGAATCCGGCGGAACCGGGCCAGCAAACCCTCCTGGAACAGCCGATCGGGCACCGATCCTGTGCTCTGGCCGCTCTCAGCCAGGCTGACCAGCGATGATAGGACCACGGGCACGGCTTCCTCCAAGGATGAGACGGCGTCAGATACCGCTGATCCTCAGGAGTCGTGCCCTTTCTCGTGCCCGGATTTAGCGAGTAATTACCGATCCTGAACGTCTGCTGCGGCCTTGCTCCTGGTCAAACGGGACCTGTTGGGTTCCACTCCTGGCTTCGGCCGGTATGACCTCCCATTGTTAATGCGATTGATGCCGCTAGTGCTTTCCTGGTGAAATCGGCGGATGATCGGAAAGACGCTGTAGGAGCGGCAGCTTCATCAGAGGGGGTCCGCTTCGGCGTTGGCGGCGACGGAGGACCGCGTCGTCCTCCATGAGCGCCACACTCGGCTTGTCTGCCTGGACCGCCACGACCGCTCGGTCCGCTGGGACGTTCCGATAGGAACCTGGCCGCGTGCCGTCGTGGTCACCGGTGATCGTTGTCTGGTTCTGCCGCAGGACACCGATCAACTGTTCTGTCTCGATCTCCCTACGGGATCTGTGGTGTGGCGCGCCGGGTTGCCGCAATACTCGGGGCATGTCGTGGCTATTGCGGAGACGGTCGTCGTCGGCGGCTGGCGTGGTTACACACCCATGTCTGCTTTCGACCTGAAGGACGGGCGGTCTCTGTGGCGGACACGGCGGCGCATGGCCACGGTGCTTCCTCTGCCCTGGGATGGCGGTGTGCTGTTGGGAGACGGCTCGGAAGCGTGGCTGATCGATCCAGGTGATGGCAGGGAACTGGGCCGCTGGCGGTTGCCGGAGCCATTGGTCGAAACCGACGGTCGTCCGGCGTTCACCACGGTCGGCCCTGACCGCTGCCTGGTGCCGTGCGGCCCGCGATCCGTTGTGAGCATTCGATTGTCATCGGGTCTCGTCGAGCGGTTCTTCCGTCACGATGCCGACCTCTCGCCTTCGGCCGCCCAGTTCACCGGCGGTGTGGTGTGGCTGCGAGAACCAGGGGCCGGTTATCTCGCCGTCGACCCCGAAGCCGGATCGGTGTTGTGGAACGTGGACGTCAGGCAGCCACTCGTCGGTGAGGTGGTCCGAGACGGTGAGGGGTTCGTGGTGGCCGGCGCGGGCGGCCTGCTCTTCCGCCTGCGATCTGATGGGCACGTCCTGGAGCGGTCCTCGTCGGTTACCAGGGTGGCCGCACTGCGAGATCTTGGAGCAGGGGAGACGGTCATGGTGACCAAGGGAAGCTTGAGGATGATCGCCATCGACCCGTACCGGCGAGGTGAATGACGCAGGAATACCGCAGCCACGAATAAGTGCTCTGCCCCGGTATTTTGGGCGTGCTTCGGATGTGAGGCCCCCGGTCAGAGGCGGGGCGTCGGCGGAGGTCCGGTGCCCCGCCTCCGGCTGTCTGTGGGCTTTGCCGCCTCGGACCCGCACCGCTCGCGCCGCGACTCGGGTGTCCCACAACCGGAGGAGCCGACCTCCCGTGCGGTGAGGGCTCCGCGGCTGATCGGACAGGCATGACGGACCCGGGCGTCGTCATCCCGGCGCCGAGGGGCGCGACGATCATTCCCGAGATGACGCGCGGGCCGGGTTCCTCGTCGAGCACCGTCGTTCCCGGCAGCAGGTATCCGACGATGGCGGCGCTGGTCGTGCCCTCGTCCGAGATGTAGAAGGTGACCGACCTATGAGCCGGGCACACCGAGCGGCTGGCGATACGCTACTTCGCCACGGCGGGCGCCGCTCTGCTGGCGCCCGCGCTCGCCCGGCTTCGCCAGGAGCATCCGGGCGTGCGAGTCGACCTCGGGATGACCGACCCCGAAGACCCGCTGGGGGAGGCGACGCGGGGCCGTGCCGACCTTGGCCATCGCGATCCGATCCCATAGCCGGCTGCACGGGGGCGTCCACACATCCAGGTCCGAAAATGAACGTTAAACCCATTATGGGGCTGACCATAAGAATTCATAAGAAGACATAATTATTTGATAAGGCGTGCCGGTCATTCTCTGCCTTATGCAACTGCTCGGTTCCCGCAAGAATCCGGCAGTAGTGCTCTATCGGTCTTCTTCTCGCATTGACCAGGAGGTTTTGTGAAGAAGGTAGTTGGGCTGGCGGCATTCGCCCTGGCCGCCACCCTGATGGGTGCTGTAGCACCGGCGACGGCCGTGGCCGATCCGCTGCCCCCCGGCCAGTCGGCCAAGCTCAAGGCCGCAGAGTCGGCCGCCACCATGGACGGGCTCAAGCGAACGCTCGCCGAGCAGATCGCCCGCAGGCTCGACAACGGTGAGTTCAGGGCGGTGCTCAACCACGAGCTGGCGGGTGACGGCCAGGCCGACCTGGCCGCGTTGTTCGCCTCCGTGCCAGGCGCGCAGGACCTGACCGACTACACCCGCCAGGCCGACAGCAAGATCCTGGAGTTGAAGGGTCTCCAGGCCGAAGGCAAGGGCGAGTCGCTGCTGGAGGTCTCGGCCGACCCCGCCACGGTCAAGCGGGTCGCCGCGGGCGAGAAGCCACTGGTCATGTTCACCCCGTCCAAGGACGAGAAGTTCGTCCGCACCGTCACCGCCTACGACTCGGCCGGTCGCACTTACGAACTCGATGCCCGCCGGGTTCCCAAGCAGGCGGTGCTCGTCGTGGGCCTGAACGAGCGCAAGACCGCCGAGCTGGGCCAGCAGGTCATTCGCAAGGCTCTCACCGAGGCCGGCATCACCGGAATCGACCGTAAGGCCGATGAGGCCCAGCAGCCTACGGCGCAGGCCGCGGGAACGCCCCGCTGGGCAGCCCAGATCCATCGCATCACCAACTACAACGACCACGAGCCCTGGTACAAGGGCGGACCGGAGATCTACGCCTGGACCATGGGCGCCGGGACCGACGGTAAGGCTCGGGTCGACAGCATCGAGATGCCCTACATCACCGACGAGGGCACGACCTACAGCAACGTGAACCAGGTCCTGATCGAGTGGTCTAACTTCAGCTGGACCGCCGTCGACGTCGTCTTCATGGAGCGCGACGACAACGCCGACCTGTCCGGCGTGGCCAAGGCCATCGTCGAAGGCGTGCTCGTCGTCAGCGGAAACGGCCAGTACGTCGCGATCGCCGACAAGGTCATCAGCGCGCTGCCCAGCGACTGGGTTACCGACAGCGACGACTGGGTCGACTCCTGCTACAGCGTCCAGGCCGGCAGCGCCGGACAGATCAAGTCCATGCCCTGCGCCGCCCGCCCGGTCGGCATGGAGGTACGCCTGATCTCCAACTGGATCTGACGAGTTCGGCTTCGGCCCGACACGTTGACCGCCGCGGCCCCGGTGACACACCGGGGCCGCGGCCTGTGTTCCCGGCCATGCCGCGGAGGCTGTGCCCGGGTACGGAGATGATCATAGATCGGGGTGCCCGGCGGAGTCCGATGGATGTCCTCATCGGCTGGCCGTGCTCAGAGGCGTGGTCCCGTGCCCGCCTCCGGGACGTCGGGTCACATCACCCAGCGGCTCTCGGCCTTCCTGCCCGCCCCGGTCACCACCGTGACACGCCCCGCCGGCGATCCAGGCGTGGATGTCGGCACTGCCTTCCGAGGGGAACCTGACAGCCGGCGGCGTGGGACCGTCGGGACTGCCGTACACCATCCTGCGCACGACGCAGTTCCACAACCTGCTGGTACTCGTGCTGAGAGGCCGGCGAGGTCCGGGATCCTGCTGGTCCCCGCGGGGACGGCTGCACCGGCACCGGTGGCCTGGCCACCGTCTCGGCATCCTTGCCGGCGACCGCGACGCGCGAGGTCGGGGAGGGCGGCGGCGGGGGTCTCCGCTCCGTCTGGCACCCTGGTCAGGTGATCGAGGAGTTCGAGGCGGAGCGGCCGAGGATGTTCGGCCTGGCCTACCGGATGCTCGGCTCGGCGGCCGAGGCCGAGGACGTCGTCCAGGACGCCTACCTGCGCTGGAGCGGTGCCGATCGTGAGCACATCGGCTCCCTTGGAGCCTGGCTGGCCAAGGTGGTCACCAACCTCTGCCTCAACCGGCTGACCGCCGCCCGCGCCACCCGTGAGCGCTACGTCGGCTTCTGGCTTCCCGAGCCCGCGCAGACCGGCGCGCTCGGCCCGATGGAGACCGCCGAGCAGCGCGACGCGGTGTCCATGGCCTTCATGCTCCTGCTGGAGCGGCTCACCCCGGCCGAGCGGGCCGTCTTCGTGCTGCGGGAGGCGTTCTCCTACGGCTACCGCGAGATCGCAGACGTGCTCGATCTGTCCGAGGCCAACTGCCGCCAGCTGTACGGCAGGGCCCGGCGCAGGGTCGGTAAACGTCCGAGGTTCGACGCCCCGGGCGAGCAGCGGCGAAGGATCGTGGAACGGTTTCTGACGGCCGCCACGAGCGGCGACCTGGCGGGGCTGGAGCGGCTGCTCGCCGACGACGTGGTCGCCTGGGCCGACGGTGGCGGCAAGGCGCGTGCCGCGCTGCGGCCGATCACCGGCAGGGAGAAGGTCGTCCGCTACCTCGCCGGGATCGCCGGCAGGTACGGGCAGGCGGTGGAGTTCGCCCACGCCGACGTCAACGGTCAGGACGCGGTCCTGGTCCGGCACGGGGGAGAGATCATCTCGATCTTCGTGATCGAGGTCTCCGCCGAGACCGTCGTCGGCCTGCGTATCGTGCTCAATCCGGAAAAGCTGTCACATTTGCAAGGGGTCACTGGTTCGTAGGGGTATGACGGAAAACATGCTGGTAACCGGTGGTACCGGGGTCCTCGGGCGCCATGTCGTGGACCGTTTCGCCAGGACCGGTCACCCGGTCCGAGTGCTGAGCCGCACCCGTGAGCCCTACATCGGAGACCTGCGGACGGGAGCGGGACTCGGCCCCGCTCTCGAAGGGGTCGATACGATCGTGCACCTCGCCAGTGACCCGCGCGACCCCTCGGCGGACGTCGAGGCCGCCCGGCGGCTGATCGCCGCGACGCCACCCGGGACCCGCCTGGTCCATGTCTCCATCGTCGGCGTCGACCGGCACCCGTACACGTATTACCGGCGCAAGCACGAGGTCGAGAGGCTGATCGAGAACTCGGGGCTGCCGTACACCATCCTGCGCACGACGCAGTTCCACAACCTGCTGGTGCTCGTGCTGGGGAAGCTGGCGAGGTCCAGGGTCCTGCCGGTCTCCGCGGGGACGGACTTCCAACCGGTGGAGGTCACGGAGGTCGCCGAGCGACTGGTGGAGCTGGCACTGGGCGCACCCGCCGGGCGGGTGCCCGACATGGGCGGCCCGGAGATCGTGAGCGCGGCGGAGCTCGCGCGGACCTATCTGCGGCTCACCGGCGGGCGCGGGCTCGTCATGCCGCTGCCCCTACCCGGCAGGATCGCCGCCGCCTTCCGGCGTGGCGTGCACCTCGCGCCCGACCACCCCGACGGGCGTGGGACCTTCGCGGACTTCGTCTCCGCGGCCTCCGGCCGGAGCGGGTACGAGGCGAAAGCGACGGGACGATGAACGAGATGGTCTCCATCACGCGTGTGCCGTTCCGCGGGAGTGTGACCTGACAGCGGGGCGTGCTCGCCCTCTGCGCGCCGGCTCCGATGATCCTGCCGCTCCTCACCCGGAAGGCGCCGGGCCGCGAGCAGGCCCGGAGGCCGGCGAGCGGGCATGGGAAGGGGCCGGAAACGGGGAAAGACCCGCCCGGGCGGGTCTTTCGCGATGGAGGTCAGGCGGCGGAGGTGGGACCGCTCGTCTGTGGAAAGCGCAGAACGTTGCGGCCCGTGTAGGCGCTGAGATCGACCACCTTGGTGTCGCCGGTCACTCCACGGCGTGTCGCGGAACGAATATCCCTGATCTTGAGCCGTGCGACATATGGTGGCACGACCACAAGTCTCTTCATTGAGCCCCCCGGCGTGATGGTTCCGTTATATGAAATATCTACAGATCGCCGCATAAGACTGCCGTAAAGACCAGGTCAATAGGGGAGTGTGCGGCCCGAGGGAGACCTCAGATCCAGACCGGAAACGCGGGCGGGACGGCGGGCGTTCCGCTGCCGGATGATCCTGACGCGTCGAATGATCTTCCTCCCCTCCTCGGGCTCGCCGTGTTATGCGTCGCCTGACACCGGCGTGCCCGGGGCTGGTGGGCCCGGCACGCGCGAAAGTCCGTGCGAGCCAACCTAGTCCGCTCCCGCCCTCTGGATCAACCGGTTTGGCTACGGAGAGACTCCGAAGACATACGCATGGTGACGACGACTCGGGGCTGGACGCTGGTCGCCGAAATCGTCACGACCCGTGCCGCCGACACCTCCGGCCGCCACGGCACAACGTGTTTTTCGCGGCGTACGCGCGCCGAACGCGGCACGTCCGGTGCGGGCCCGGCTAATCTGGCGACCAGCCGGCCCGTGACGTCTCCGATCTCCGAACGGTCCTCCCCGGCAGGCCGGAAGCAGGCATCCTGGTCGGTGTTCCCGGCCTCGTCGAAGCCGCCCAGTGGGCCACGGGCCATGTCGGCCGCGAGAGTTTCGTCACCGTTCACGCAAGGAGGGCGAGACGTGTTCGAAATGTTCGGCACTCCGCGAACTTCGTCGCCCTCGGGGGCGTCCAATCTGCCGTTGAACGGAGTGTGAGTTGAGCACGACACTTATCGACGGTGATCCGGGTGGCGTCGTTCTGTACGGCGGGGGTGTTGGACGCCGATCTGGACGGGCCCAGGCCGTACATCGTCAGCGAGTACGTCGAGGGCCCCAGCCTGCGCAGGGCCGTCGCCGAGGGGCGCCGCTTCACCGGGGGAGACCTGCACCGTCTCGCCACGGCGATCGCCACCGCGCTGACCGCCGTCCACGAGGCAGGGGTCATCCACCGCGACCTCAAGCCCGACAACGTGCTGCTGGGGCCCGACGGTCCCCGCGTGATCGACTTCGGTGTCGCCCGCACCGAGGACATGTCACTGACCGCGACCGGCATGGTGGCGGGCACCCCGACCTACATGGCCCCCGAGATCTTCATGGGCCAGCGTGCGAGCACCGCCGTCGACATCTTCGCGTGGGGCGGGATCATGGTCTTCGCCGCGACGGGCGCCGACCCGTTCCGGGCGGAGAGCCTGGGCGGGATCATGCACCGCGTGCTGTCGGTACAGCCACAGCTGGACATGCTCCCCGAGCACCTGCGGCCGTTCGTCGCCGCCTCGCTCGCCAAGGATCCCGCCGCGAGGCCCACAGCCAGGGACCTGCTGCTCGCCCTGGTCAGCGGGGACGGAGCCATCGACACCCCGAGACTGCTGGCGGCGGGCAGCGACGCCGGGGCCCAGATCCGCGCGGCCTCCGCCGACCCCGCGCTGGGCACCCTCGCCGAGGACGCCTACGTCGCGCTCGGCCCGGCCGAGCGCGAACTCGCCCCCGAGATCTTCCTGCGACTGGTCACCGTGACCGACGACGACCAGCTGATCGTACGGCAGGCGCGGTGGGCAGAGCTCCTCGACGGACGCGGGGAGGGCGAGGTGACCGCGGTCCGGCGTCTGGTGGAGGTGTTCTCGTACCTGATCGCCCACGACGAGGAGGAGGTCTGGCTGTCGCGGCCCGCGCTGCCGCAGGCCTGGCCGAGGCTGCGGATGTGGGTCCAGGCCAACCGGGACGGTCTGGCCGTGCACCGCGGCATCCTGACCGCGGCGCGGCGCTGGCAGGCCCAGGGGCACCGGGACGGCGACCTGTTCCAGGGCAGCAGCCTGGAGAACGCCATGCGCTGGGCGGCCACCGGACGCCGCAACATCACGCTCAGCCCGGTCGAACGGGACTTCCTGGAGGCGGGTGCCGCCCTCACCCGGCGCCGCGCCCGCCGGAGCCGGGCGCTGTCCGGCACGCTGGCCGTACTGCTGGTCGTCGCGCTGGTCGCCGGGGTGCTCGCCGTGCAGCAGAGCAGGGTGGCCGACGCGCGCAGCGCCGTCATCGCCTCCCAGCGCGACCAGGCGACGGCCGCCCGGCTCGCCGCGACGGCCGACACGCTGCGGATCGCCGAGCCGGTCAGGGCCATGCTGCTCAGCGTGGCCGCCTGGCGGCTGGCACCGGTGAGCGAGGCCAGGGCGAGCCTGGCCGGTTCGCTGACCCAGCGGGAGACCGCCACCTTCCACGACCCGGCCGCCGGAATACACACCCTCAGGGCGCTGAGCGCCGATGGGCGCACGCTCGTCAGCGCGAGTGACGGTGAGGCACGACTCTGGGACGTGCGGACCGGCAGGCGCGTCAGTGCCCTCAGCGGGATCGGCGACGACCTGCGCGTGATCGCGCTGAGCCCGAGCGGCAGACTGCTCGTCGTGATCAGCGGCCTGAAGCTGAGGGTCTGGGATGTGGCGACAGGCAAGCCGACCGGCGCGGTCCTCACCGTCCAGGGACGCAACGCGGGCGGCGACACCGGGGCGTTCTTCGGCCGGTCCGATGACTGGATCATGGTGACCCAGGGAGAGGGACTCACGGTCTGGAACCACCTGGACGGCAGGAAGCTGTACCCGCCCATCGCGGGCATCGACTTCGACATCTCCACGGACGGGAGCGGGATCGCCGTCGGCGGGCTGGACGGGGAACTGGCGGCCTTCACCCTGGACGGCCTGCGCAGGATCCCACTGGGCACCCGCTGCAACGGGTGCGGACTGCGGGTGGCCTACAGCCCGGACGGCAGAACCGTCGCGGTCTCCCGGGGCAGGAGGCTCGAACTGCGCGACGCGTCCACCGGGGTCGATCTCGACCGTTTCTTCGAGGGGAGTGTCAGTGGAGATCTGGTCTTCAGCCCCGACGGGCGCTTCCTGGCCGCGGTGACCGACACGACCCTGCGCGTCTGGCGGGTAGGAGACGGCAGGCTCCTGCTCACCCAGAAGGTCGACGGGTTCATGCCCGCCGTTGCCTTCGACCCGGACGGGCGGGCGCTGCGCTATCTCACCGAGGATTCGGTGACGACCCTCGACGTCGGCGCGCTGACCAGGCCCACCCCGCTGAAGGGGCCCGGGACCAACTGGGCGGCGCTCAGCCCGGACGGCCGGCTGCTCGCGTCCAGGGACGAGGGAGCGAATGAGATCGTCATCCGTGACGTGCGCCGGCGTACCCGGACCGGCACGCTGAACGTCGGGCCCGGAGGCGCCGACGGCGCCTTCGCGATGGCCTTCAGCGCGGACGGACGGCGACTGGTGGCCAACACCGGTGGGGACAGCTCCCGGCTGACCGTGTGGGACGTCGCCAGCGCCAAGCGGATCGCCGCCGTCGAGACGGTCCGCGAGGGGCAGGTGTTCGCCGTGGCGATCAGCGCGGACGGCACCGCGGTGGCCTCCTACACCCTCTACTTCGATTCGACGGGCGGCCCGGACGGGGAGATCACCGTGTGGGACCTGCCCGGCGGCAAGCTCCGCTGGTCAAGGCCCCAGCAGTCGGTCGAGGGGCTGGTCTTCACCCCCGATGGCAGGACGCTGGCGGTCGCGGGGGGAGAGCACCGGCTGCTGAACGCCTCAACGGGCGAGCCGTTCGGCGAGACGTACGGCGCGCCCACCGTCACCATCCCGACCACCGCGCTGGCCTTCGACAGGAAGGGCGCCCGCTTCGCCACCGCCGACCAGGTCGGGCGGGTCTCGGTGTTCGAGACCCGGAGCAGGGACCGGGTGGGAAACCTGATCAGGACAGAACCGGCCACAAAGACGACCCTGGCGTTCTCACCTCGCGGAGACGTCGTCGCAGGGGCGGTGAACGACCGGTCGGTGGGGCTGTGGGACGTCGAGACCGGACGCCGCCTCGGCCCGCCGATCGCCGCGCAGAGCGGTGAGTTCCGGTCCCTGGCGTTCAGTCCCGACGGAGCCCGGCTGGTCGTCGTCGACTCGGCCGGCACCCTGGACGAGTATCCGGTCGAGCCGGAGGCGGTGGCGCGGGCGGTCTGCGAGCGCGCGGGCCGCACTCTCGCGCGCGAGGAGTGGCGCAGTTATCTCGGTGACCTGCCCTATCGCAACGTTTGCCCCGGTTAGTAGAAACTTTTTATCCGAGGGTCGCGGGTGGCGTCGTTCTGTACGGCGGGGGTGTTGGACGCCGATCTGGACGGGCCCAGGCCGTACATCGTCAGCGAGTACGTCGAGGGCCCCAGCCTGCGCGGGGCCGGCCAGTTCTTCGGCGGTGACGACCTGCACGCCCTCGCGACGGCGATCGCCGTCGCGCTGACCGCCCTTCACGAGGCCGGGGTCATCCACCGCGACCTCACCCCCGACAAGGTGTTCCTCGGCCGGGACGGGCCCGGGATCCTCGGATTCGGGGTGAGCCCCGGCCTGGGAACCGCGCTGACCGTCACCGGGATCAGGCCGCGCGCGCCGTCGTACACGGCGCCCGAGGTGTTCACCGGCGGCGAGGCGGGTACCGCCGCCGACGTGTTCGCCTGGGGCGGGATCGTGCTGTACGCCGCGAGTGGCGAGGATCCGTTCGCGGCGGGCAGCCTGGGCGCGGTGATGCACCGGATCCTCTCACTCGACCCCGACCTGAGCCCGCTGCCCCGCCCGCTGCGGCCCCTGGCCGCTGCCGCGCTCGCCAAGGATCCCCGTGCCAGACCCGCCGCGCGTGATCTGCTGATCGCCCTGATCGCCGCCGACCCGGCCGTTCCCCGGAGGGATACGCCGGGGCCCGAAACGGCCCCGCTGCTGCGGGCAGGTGCCGAGGTGGCGGCCAGGGTCCGCACGGCCTGCGACGATCCGGGGCTGGGCGCGCTTGCCGAGTCGGCGTTCGCCGCGCTGGACCCGACGGACCGGGAGCGCGTGCCGGCGGTGTTCCTGAGGCTCGTCGCCATCGACACCGACGGGCAGGCGGTCGCCCGCGAGGCCAGGATCCCCGCCGGCTCCGAGGACGTCCTGCACGGCTTCGCGGGGCTGGTCGAGCACCGGGGAGGCCGGGCGTGCCTGGTCCACCAGGCGCTGCCCTACGCCTGGCCCCGCCTGGGGGAGTGGATCGACGCCAACCGCGCCCGTCTTGTGGCGCGCGATAGGTTCGCCCGGCTGCTCCCCCCGCTGCTGGCCGTCTCGGCGGTGTTCGTACTGGTCGCGGCGGTGATCGCGGTGGGAAGGATTGTCTGACTCGCGGATACCTGGGTAGGACTGCACCGGAAAAGCCACGATTTTTCGGGGGGAAACATGGCGACCTGTGAAACGTGCGGAAACGACTACGACATGAGCTTCGAGGTGCACACCCAGGGCAGGGTGCACGTCTTCGACAGCTTCGAGTGCGCGATCCAGCGGATGGCGCCGATCTGCGAGCACTGCGGGGTCCGCATCGTCGGACACGGCGTCGAGGCCGATCGGCGCTGGTTCTGCTGCGCCAACTGCGCACGCCAGGAAGGGGCGACCGCGATCGTGGACCATGTGGGGATGACGGTTTAGGCCGGTGACGACACGGGGCGGCGGCGTACGGCCGCCGCTGGGGGAGACGCTTGTCTGAGACGCGGTCACGGGGCGGGGTGCCGGTGCGCCGAGGCCGGAGGAGACGGCGGCCCGCGGCGGTGTTGACCAGGCCGTCACGGTCCGGGTTCACCCGGCAGGGGTGTCTTTCCCGGCCGGGGAGGCGAGAAGCCCCCGGTGGGCGCGGGATCACAAGTCTGGCTGAGATCGCCCGGTGCGTTCACACTGAGCCCTATGTGGGATTTTGATGTCATCGTTCTTGGTTCCGGGCCGGGTGGGCAGAAGGCCGCGATCGCCGCCGCGAAACTCGAACGGCGCGTCGCGCTCGTCGAGCGGCGCAACATGCTCGGCGGAGTGTGCATCAACACCGGCACCATCCCCTCCAAGACGCTGCGTGAGGCCGTCCTGCACCTGACCGGCCTCAACCAGCGCGGCATGTACGGCCAGAGCTACCGGGTGAAGGACGAGATCACCGCGGCCGACCTGGGCATCCGCACCCAGCACGTGATCGGCCGGGAGATCGACGTGATCCGCAGCCAGCTGTCGCGCAACCACGTGGCGGTGCTCAGCGGGATGGGCCACTTCGTCGACCCGCACACGGTCGGCGTCGTCGACGAGCACGGCCACGAGACCAAGGTCACCGCTGACAAGATCATTGTCGCCACGGGTACCCGGCCGGCCCGTCCCGACACCGTGGAGTTCGACGACCACACCATCATCGACTCGGACGGCATCCTGAAGCTGCAGGACATCCCCGACTCCATGGTGGTCGTCGGGGCCGGGGTGATCGGCATCGAGTACGCCTCGATGTTCGCCGCGCTGGGTACCAAGGTGACGGTGGTGGAGCGCCGCGACCGGATGCTCGACTTCTGTGACCTGGAGATCGTCGAGGCGCTCAAGTACCACCTGCGCGACCTGGCGGTGACCTTCCGCTTCGGTGAGACCGTCGCCGCCGTGGAGCGCCGCACCCGAGGGGCGCTGACCGTGCTGGAGAGCGGCAAGAGGATCCCCGCCGAGACGGTGATGTACTCGGCCGGCCGCCATGGCATGACCGACGAACTCGCGCTGGAGAACGCGGAGCTGGCCGCCGACGCCCGAGGCCGCATCCAGGTCGACGAGCACTACCGCACCACCGCGCCGCACATCTACGCCGTCGGCGACGTCATCGGCTTCCCGTCCCTGGCCGCCACCTCCATGGAGCAGGGCCGCATCGCCGCCCACCACGCCTGCGGGGAACCGCTGCGCGGTATCCACCACCTGCAGCCGATCGGCATCTACACCATCCCCGAGATCAGCTTCATCGGCCACACCGAGGACGAGCTGACCGCCTCCCACGTCCCCTTCGAGGTCGGCATCTCCCGCTACCGAGAGCTGGCCAGAGGCCAGATCATCGGTGACACCTACGGCATGCTCAAGCTCCTGGTCTCCCCGGAGACCCGTGCCCTGCTCGGCGTGCACGTCTTCGGCACCGGCGCCACCGAACTGCTCCACATCGGCCAGGCGGTCATGGGCTGCGGCGGCACCATCGACTACCTGGTCGACGCCGTCTTCAACTATCCCACCCTGGCCGAGTCCTACAAGGTCGCCGCCCTGGACGCGATGAACAAACTCCGCCGGGTGGCCCGCTTCGAGCTCTGAGTCCGCCGATGGGGTCCCGCGAGAGGGAGGGGCGCTGCGATCATGGCGGTATGACGCAGCAGGTTCCGGATGGTGACAAGAGGCTGAGCCGACGGGAGATCTCCGACGCTGTCGGCGATCTTGGGTGGCGCTACGTCCTGGACGTGGTGCGCACGTCGGTGGCCGTGGCATCGCCCGCGCGGGCGGTCGAGGTCGTCGCGCGCGCGGTGGCCGTGGCCGGTGCGGACGCCGAGCGAAGCCTGGAGATGGACGTCCGCCCCGGCCGGGTGGTCTTGACCCTGCGCTCACCGGTCACCGGCGCGGTGACGCCGGTCGAGGTCGAGCTCGCCGGTCGGATCTCCGCGGTCGTGGGCGAGCTCGGGCTGAGCACCGGCGCCGACGTGGGCGGCCAGGAGGTGCGGTCGGTCCAGGTCCTTGAGATCGCGATCGACGCGATCGACATCGCCGCCGTCCGCCCGTTCTGGAAGGCGGTGATGGGTTATCACGACGAGCCCGGAGCGTCCGGTGGCGAGGGCGCGCTGGTGGATCCCGTCGGGCAGGGGCCGGCGATCTGGTTCCAGCGGATGACCGCGCCCCGGCCGCAGCGCAACCGGATCCATCTCGACGTCTCGGTCCCCCACGACGAGGCGCCCCACCGGATCGAGGCCGCCCTCGCCTCGGGCGGGGTGCTGCTGTCCGACGTCTCGGCGCCCTCCTTCTGGGTGCTGGCGGACGTGGAGGGCAACGAGGCGTGCGTGACGACCTGGCAGGGAAGGGACTGACGGCCGACCGGTGTCAGGCCGGCGGTTCCGCGGCCATCTCCCGAGGTCGGCTGTGATGGTGCCGGGGTACCGTCCGTGCGACCGCGGTGAGTCGTGCGAGGGCCGGGCGTCCGGGATTCGTCCGCTCAGGTCCCGGAAGGGCTCAGCTTCCGGAGGGCTCGTCCTTCTTGCCCGCCACGAGGGTGTCGCCTGCCTTGCCGGAGGTGGGCGGCGCGGTGGGTGCGGTACCGGAGGAGGGCTTGCGGGTACGCGTGCGCGGACGGGCGGCGGCGGGGAACTCCGCGGTGTCGACGGTGCTCTCGGAGGTGGCCGGAGCGGGCTTGTCGGTGTCGGCGGGCTTCTTCCCCGCGGCGGGCAGGGCGGGCGCCGGAGGGGTCTCCGGCTCGCGCAGCGCGGCGATGACGTCGTCGGCCTCGCTCTCGGCGGCGAAGTCCTCGGCGGCCTCGGCCTCACGGCGCTTGATCACCACCATGTGGTCGACCGACAGGCGGCCCGCGCCGCCCACCGCCAGCAGGATGGAGGCGGCCCCGAGTGCCACGATCAGCTTGGCGTCGCCCCCGGTGAGCGGCAGGCCCGTCTCGCCACTGGCCAGTACGAACACGGCGAGGGCCTCGGCGAACAGCAGCAGCCCGCACGCGGGTACGGCGAGCCCGGCCACCAGCAGCGCGCCACCGATGAGTTCCGTCAGCATGGTGGTGGCGGCCCACACGCCCGGTGCGGGGGCACCCAGGGTGGTGAACTGCCCGGCGGTGGCGGTCAGGCCCGCTTCGAGCTTGTGCCAGCCGTTGGCGAAGAAGATCCCGCCCACCCCCAGCCTGGCGGCCAGGGAGGCAAGATCATGGAGGGTTCGTCGCACGGTTCCTCATTCTGGTTAGATTCACCGTTCCTGCCCAGGCTTGACCGATAGATGACCGAGCGAGGACCTTCCAAACCCCTCAAGAGGAGTTACTCCCCTCTCCGTCTTTCTCGGGGCGGTGGGGTACCAGGAGCAGCACGGCCAGTGCGGTGAAGCCGAGCAGGAGCACACTCACCACGATCGTCGTGTGCAGGCCCGCGACGAACGCGACGCGGGCCGCGGAGAGCAGTGCGTCTCCCACGCCGCCGCCGATCTCCCGTGCCATGTGCGCGGCGGAGGCGAGCGACTGGCGGGCCTGGTGCATCGTCTCGGGAGCGACGCCGGGGACCGGGCCCAGCGAGGGGGCGTACACGACCGTGGTGATCGTGCCGAGCACCGCGACCCCGAGACCGGCACCCAGCTCGTAGGCGGTCTCCTCGATCGCGGCGGCGCCGCCCGCGTGCGACTCGGGCGCGGCCGACATGATGGTGTCGGAGGCGGCCAGCAGGGTGACCTGGATGCCGAAGCCGATACCGACGAAGCAGAACGTCAGGGCCACCGGATGTCCCTCGGTGCCCCAGGCCAGGGTGGGGGCGAGGGACAGGGCGGTCAGCGCCAGCCCGCCGCTCATCGTGGCGCGCAGTCCGAACCACCGAAGCAGCCGAGCCCCGGCCAGGCCACCCGCGATCGCGGCGATCATGAGCGGGAGCATCCGTACGGCCGCCTCGAGCGGGCTGTCGCCGAGGACCAGCTGGAGGTACTGGGCGAGCATGAGCTCCAGTCCGACCAGGGCGAAGACGGTCAGCAGCACGCCGCCCACCCCGGCGCAGAACGCCCGTCGCCGGAACAGCTCCAGGTCGAGCAGGGGGAAGGCCAGTCGCCGCTGTCTGCGGACGAACCAGGTCAGCAGCCAGACCCCGCACAGCAGGACCGCCACCCCGCCGAGATGCCCGGCGCCCGTCTCCTTCAGGCCGAAGGCCACACCGAGGATGCCCAATACCGACAGCAGCGCGCTGAGCGCGTCCCACGGCTGGTCGGAGCGTCTCGGGATCTCGGGAAGAAGCCTGATCGCGGCGGGCAGCAGGACCATCAGGATGGGGACGTTGATCAGGAAGACGGCGCCCCACCAGAACTTCTCGACGAGCAGCCCGCCGATGAGCGGGCCGACCGCGGCCCCGGCCGCCGCCACCGCGCTCCACACGCCCAGCGCGATCGCCCGCTCGTGCCGGTCGGTGAAGACCTGCCGGATGATGGAGAGGGTGGCGGGCATGATCATGGCACCGCCGACGCCGAGCAGTGCTCGCGCCGAGATCAGCGTGAGCGGGGTCGGGGCGAACGCGGCCGCCGCCGAGGCGATGCCGAAGACCACGTATCCGGCCAGCACCAGCCGTTTGCGACCGTGGCGGTCACCGAGCGTGCCAAAGGTCAGCAGCAGCGGCGCGACCACCAGCGAGTAGACGTCGATGATCCACAGCAGCTCCACGGAGGTCGGCTCCAGGGCCGCCGTCAGCGTGGGCACCGCGATGTGCAGCACCGTGGCGTCCACCGCGATCAGCAGCAGGCTGAAGCAGAGCAGGGCGAGGATCGACCACCGGCTGGCCCCAGGTGCCGGTGAGCCGCCGTCCCCACCCCTGGCTTTGGCCATGATGGTGGTCATGGGCCGCTCAGGAATTGTCAGCCTGGACGAACATACGTCGCAGCCTAGGCGAAGTGCGGCAGTGCGCGGGGTGGCATTCGATGATGGATTTACATGGATATGTGTACCTTGTCGCTCGGGGTCGATCGACAGTCCGTGTTTCCGGTGACACTGTGAGTGACCTCTCTAGAGAGATACAGGCATATACCGTTATCTAGGCAAATGGTGATCTCCCACGGACCATGGCGATCGTGGGGAGTCAGCGTGAGGCCCGTGAACCGCTGTGGTGAGCGGGTTCGGCGGGCACGACTCGGCCCCGGTGTCGCCGCCCCGAGATCCCGACGACCCCCGGCAGTGGTGTGCCGTGGCCGCCGCGTTGCTGGGCCGTGACCATCCCGAGGCCGCGCTGGAGGCCGCCCGCAGGGCGCTGGACCTCGACCCCCGGTCCGAGTCGGGAGCCGACTGGGGATACCGCCTCGCCAGTCTCGCATTCGAGCGGCTCGGCCGCGACGCGGAGGCCGTGGCCGCCGCCGAGGAGGCGGTGCGCCTCGCGCCGGGCTCCTGGGCCGCGCGGATGCGCCTGGGGGCGGCGCTGCGCAGGGTGCCGGGCCGCTGGCGCGAGTCGCGGGCACAGGCGGCCAGGGCCGTCCGCTACGCGCCGGAGGAGCCGGACCCGCATGTCCTCATCGGTGACCTCGCGCTGCTGCGCGGTGAGTACCCCCGCGCGCGGGCCGCCTACCGCGACGCGCTGCGCCGCCTGCCCGACCATCCCGGCGCCAGGATCAACCTCGGCCTGACCTGGCTGCGCTGGGAGCGCCCACGTGCCCACCACGACCCCGCCTGGCCGGTCGACCCCCGCGAGACGGGCCGGGCCAGGCGCGCCCTGGAGACATGGTCGCGGCAGATCCGCCTCCTGCTGGCCGTCGCCCTCGTCGCGGTCTGCGCGGCGGAGTTCGGGTTCGGCCTGGCAGGCGTGGCGAGGATCGGGGGCGGGCTGGTGCCGCTCGCCGTCCTGGTGATCACCCTCAGACAGGCGCACCGGGTCGGGCTCTGGTCGTACGTGCCCGGCATGCTCGCCCGCGACCTCTGGCTCGGCACGTCGATCCTGATCACCCTGGTCGTCGTGGCCGCGTACGTCGCGGTCGTCGCCACCCTCCCATCGGAGGTCCCACCGCTCCTGGCCGGACCGCCGCCGGACGCCACGGGGGTGCTCTGGGCGGGCCTCGCCGGGCTGGTGCTCCTCAACGGCGCCGTACTGCTCGTCCTGCGCGTGCTCGTCGAGGCCTGGCGCGGGCGGCCGGTCAGGGCACTGACCGAGTTCGCCGCGGCCGGTGGCGACCGTACGGCCCGGCGGGACGTCAACGTGACCCTCTGGCTGGTGGCGGGCCGGGCCTGGTCGGTGCCGGTGGCGGTGGTGCTGGCGGCGGAGGTCCTGGGCGAACGGCGTTGGGCGCTCGCCGCGCTCGCCGTGCCGCTCGTGCTCGGCTGGGCGTACCGCGGGGCCGGTCCCGCCCTGGGCCTCGGCAGGGTGCTGGCGGCGGACCGCGGGCTGGCGGTGGCGCTGGCCCTGTCCGCCGCGGCGGCGCTTCTGCTCGGCATGGCGGCCGCGGTCACCACGCTCGGGCTCGCGCAGGCGGGTGAGTGGGCCTGGCGGGCCGGAACCGCGCTGCCGGCCGTCTCGTCGGCGGTGTTCGCCACGAGGTCGGTGCGGGCGTGGTGGCGGGGTGCGCCGGGTCCCTGGCGCGCCTCGCTGGTCATGTGCGACGGCTGCGGCGGCCGCCTGCCCGGCGATGCCTCCCCGCCGGTGGGGCTCAGCGGGGAGGTGCGCGCGGCCTTCACCTACGCGCGGGGGGTGGTGCTCGCCTACGCCGACCCCAGCGGCCCGCGCGCGCTGGCCGTCGGCGCGGTCAGTTCGGTCGGCCCGAGCGGCGAGTTGCGCCTGATCGCGGCCTCCGACGCGTGGGAGGCCGCCGAGCGCGACCCCAGGGTGGCGGTCTTCGTCGCGGACCAGCAGGGCCGCGGCCTCTGGGCCGAGGTGCGCGGCATCGCGATCGGCGACACCGAGGCCGACCTGCTGAGGGTCACCCCCAAGCAGGTCGTGGTCGGCGAGTATCCCGGCCGGCACCAGGGCCGTGCCCGCCGAGGCTGAGCCGCCCCCGGAAAGAGCGGCCACGCCGGGCGCGGGCGGCCGTCGGGAGCGCGGACCGCCTTGCCCGGCGGTGATATTCCCATGCCCGTCACCTGGCCGGTTCCCCGGGTAGGACGGGCGCGGGGGCCGGGTACTCCCACCAGGCGGGAACACCGGCGCGAACCACCGCGCGCGGGGCGCGGAGGCGGCACAGGGAAGGGTGTGGCCACCGGTGCGGCACCGGTCGGAGCTTGCCACCTCGAACGTGGATTTCATCCATTGTCGTCCACATATCTGATCGTGCCCGCGCGGCGGCGTGGCGCGACGCTCAGGCACGCGCAAACGTCCTCCCGGTGCGGTATAACCGGGGGCGGACCGGGGAGGCGTGATGCGGGAATCCAGCAGGGCCCAGCCGGCGGGGCGCGCGGCCGCACGGGATCTGTTCGAGCGGGTGCGGCTGGGCTACTTCCGGCTCTCGCCGCCTCTGCGCAGGCTGATCTACGTCGCGGTACTGGTCGGAGCGGTCGGGCTGGCGTTCGGCCTTGGTTGGTCGGTGCTCAACACGCTCTTCGTCACGCTGACGCTGCTCGGCTTCGCGGCGCTGACCCTGAGCTTTCCCCGCGCCGCGGCCACCCTGCTCGTGGTGCTCGCCTGGCTGTCGGCGCTGATGATCTTCCAGGGCGCCTCCGGCTGGAACTCGCCGGTCCCGACCGCGCTGATGATCCTCGCCCCCCTGGTGGCCGGCGCGGCCCACCTCATCCGCTGGGTCACCCCGTGGGTGAGCACGGCCATGGCACTGGTGCCCGCCGGACTGGTGGCCGTGCTGCTCGGCGCGGTCATCCCCGGGCTCGCGCCGGTCACCGCCATCTGGGTCGCGTACGCGGTGGCGGCCGGGGTGCTCGTCCAGCGCCTCCTCCAGGCCCGCCGGGTGCGGGCGGGGCTGACGGCGGGGGAGCGGAGCCAGGCCGGGCTCAGGGGCCGCGGGGGCGGTCTCCCCGCACCCGCCGCGGTGGCCGACGAGCGGGAGGCGCCGCCGCCCATCTCGGTGGAGGAGGCGCTCGGAGAGCTGGACGCCATGATCGGCCTGGCCCCGGTGAAGGAACAGGTGCGTTCGATCGCCGCCTCGATCGAGGCGGCCAGGTTACGCAGAGAGGCCGGATACTCCACCGAGCCGCCGATGCGGCACTTCGTGTTCGTCGGCCCTCCGGGCACCGGCAAGACCAGCGTGGCCAGGACCGTCGCGAAGATCTTCTACGCCTTCGGCCTGCTGGAGACCCCCTATGTGGTCGAGGCCCAGCGGGCCGACCTGGTGGGGGAGTTCCTCGGCGCCACCGCGATCAAGACGAACGAGTTGGTCGACCGGGCGCTCGGCGGGGTGCTCTTCATCGACGAGGCGTACAGCCTGATCAACTCCGGTGACGGCCAGCCGGACAGGTTCGGCGCGGAGGCCGTGCAGACCCTGCTCAAGCGGGCCGAGGACGACCGCGACCGGCTGGTCGTCATCCTGGCCGGATACGAGAAGGAGATGGCCACCTTCCTGTCGTCCAACCCCGGCCTGTCCAGCCGGTTCGCAAGCCGGGTCCGCTTCCCCAGCTACGCTCCCGATGAGCTGCTCCAGATCACCGAGCTGCTGCAGAGGCGCCGGGGCGATCGGATGTCACCGGAGGCCGCGCCCGCGCTGCTCGCCCGATTCGAGGACATCCACCGGCGCTCGATAGTCGACGACCTGGGCAACGCCCGGTTCGTCCGCAGCCTCGTGGAGGCCGCCGCGCAGGCCAGGGACGTGCGCGTGGTGGGGGCGGGTGGCGCGCCCACCACCGAGGACCTGGTCACCACGGTTCTGGGGGATGTCGTCAAGGCCTTTGACGAGCTCACCGCCCGCTACCGGGGCTACCAGGCCGCGCCCTCCCTTGAGGAGGCGCTGGCCGACCTCGACCGCATGGCGGGTCTCGAACCGGTCAAACGGCAGGTGCACGCGATCGCCGCGCAGCTCAGAGTGGCCAAGATGCGTCAGGAGCGGGGGCTGCCGACCCCGCCGCAGATGCGGCACTTCGTCTTCGCCGGGCCGCCGGGCACCGGAAAGACCACGGTGGCCCGCATCCTGGGCCGTATCTTCGCCGCGCTCGGCCTGCTCTCCCAGCCCGACGTGGTGGAGGCCCAGCGGGCCGACCTGGTCGGCCAGCACCTCGGCGCCACCGCGATCAAGACGAACGAGCTGGTCGATCGGGCGCTCGGCGGGGTGCTCTTCGTCGACGAGGCCTACGGCCTGGTCAACTCCGGCTACAGCGGGGGCGACGCCTTCGGCACCGAGGCCGTGCAGACGCTGCTCAAGCGGGCCGAGGACGACCGCGACCGGCTGGTGATCATCCTGGCCGGATACGAGCGGGAGATGAACACCTTCCTGGCGTCCAATCCCGGCCTGGGCAGCAGGTTCAGCCAGCGGGTGCGGTTTCCCTCGTACTCCGCCGAGGAGCTCACCGAGATCGCGGTGCTGCTCGCCGACTCCTCGGGTGACAGGTTCGACGACGCCGCCCGGCGTGACCTGGCCGAGGTCTTCGCCTGGGTCTGCGACGAGGGCCTGATCGACGGCCTGGGCAACGGCCGGTTCGCTCGCTCGCTCTTCGAGCGCGCGGCGATGCGCAGGGACGTCCGCCTGGCCGCCCTGGGCGGCACCACCGCCACCGCCGCCGACCTGACCACCATCACCAGCGTTGACCTGCGCGCCGCCGTGGACGAACTCTCCGGAAAGTGATTCCGGGTCCGACCGGCGCCATCGTCCACCGAGATCCCTCCGATTCGGTACGCTATGCAGCCCATCGGTTGCCGAGTGTAGCAAGATGGTCACCGACAGCGGTGGGGCTCCGGAGGAGGAAAGATGGCGGGATTCCTTGCCCGCAGGCTGCTCAACTACCTGGTGCTGATCGTCGTGGCCACCAGCCTCGCCTACATGCTGGCCGCCTCCGCGCTCGACCCGCGATCCAACTACGAGGGCCGCAACCCGCCGATCCCCCCCGCGGTCGTCGACGCCCGCCTCACCGACCTCAACCTCAACGACCGCACCCCGCTCTTCGAGCGCTACCTGACCTGGGCGGGCGCCCTGGCGCACGGCGACTTCGGCAGGACGGTGGCCGGCGGCTCGGTCGGCGACGACCTCGGGCGCCGGATCGGCGTCACCCTGCGCCTGATCACGGTCGGGCTTCTCGTCGGCAGCGTCACCGGAGTGCTGGTCGGCGCCTACGCCGCGGTCAAGCAGTACGGCGCCTTCGACCGGCTCTCGACGGCTCTCTCCTTCGTCGTCCTCGCGGTCCCCACGGTGGTGCTGGCCAACATCCTGATCATCGCCGCGGTCCGGTTCAACGAGGCCGTCGGCGCCCAGATCCTCCTCGTCAGCGGAGAGGCGACCCCCGGGCTCCAGGGCGGGTTCGCCGCCGCCGGGATCGACCGGATCCAGCATCTGCTGCTGCCCACGCTGTCGCTCTCGCTCGGCCTGGCCGCCGTCTACAGCCGCTACCAGCGCAACATGATGCTCGATGTGCTCGGCGCCGACTTCATCCGCACGGCCATGGCCAAGGGGCTGAGCCGCCGTGCCGCGCTGACCCGGCACGCGCTGCGCACCGCGCTGATCCCGGCGGTCACCTACTTCGCCTTCACCTTCGGGGCGCTGCTGGTCGGCACCACCTTCACCGAGAAGATCTTCGGCTGGCACGGCGTGGGAGAGCAGCTGGTCGACTCGATCTCCACCAACGACATCAACACCGTCGCCGCGATCAGCTGCTTCGCCGCGCTGGCGGTGCTGCTGGCCGCGTTGGCCTCCGACGTGCTCCACGCCGTCCTCGACCCGCGCGTCCGGGTGGGGTGAGCCGGAGATGACCATCGCCGAGGAGGAGCTCACCGAGCAGCGGGCGTCCGTGGACAGGATCAAGGCGCCCTCACGGCTGCGGGTGGTCATGGGCCGCCTCCTGCGCTCGGGCCGGGGCCGGACCGGTTCCGTGCTGCTCGCGCTGATCTTCCTGCTGGCCTTCGCCGGCCCCTACCTCACCCGCTGGACCTACACCGCCAAGGACTTCACGGCCTTTCTCGCGCCGCCGTCGACCGAGCACTGGTGGGGGACCCTGCAGACCGGCGCCGACGTGTACGCGGTCACGCTGCGCGGCACGCGCAGGTCCCTGGTCGTCGGCCTGCTCGCCGCGGTGGTCGGCACCGCGCTCGCGGCCGTGGTGGGGGCCTTCGCCGGATACTTCGGAAGCTGGACCGACCGTTCGCTGACCTGGGTGACCGACCTGCTGCTCGTGCTCCCCGCCTTCCTGATCCTGGCGATCATGTCCCCGCTCTTCGCCGGGGGACAGTGGCCGATGTTCGTGCTGGTGCTGGCGCTCTTCCTCTGGATGGTGACCTCGAAGATCGTCCGGAGCATGACCATCTCGCTCAGGGAACGGGAGTTCATCCAGGCGGCCAGGTTCATGGGCGTGCCGCCGACAAGAATCATCTTCCGACACATCATTCCCAACATGTCCTCGCTGCTGGTCGTCGACGCCACGCTGAACGTCAGCGCCGCGATCCTCACCGAGACGTCCCTCTCCTACTTCGGCTTCGGCATCCAGCCGCCGGACGTCTCGCTGGGCAGCCTCATCGCGGACGGCGCCCAGACGGCGCTCTACGCCCCCTGGACGTTCTGGTTCTGCGCGGGCCTGCTGATCGTCACCGTGCTCGCGGTGAACCTGGTCGGCGACTCCCTGCGCGACGCCTTCGACCCCACGGCCCGCAGGAGTGGGTGAGCGGATGACAAGCGAGCGAACCGCGGACGCGAGATCCCGGAACGGCCGGACCGGCGGGCACGGCTCCGGGGCCGCGCCTCTGCCGTTGAGGGCAGGGAGCGACCCCGTGCCCGCCGACCCCGTGCTCGAGGTACGCGACCTCGACATCACCTTCGGCCGGGGCCCCGGCGCGGTCCGCGCGGTTCGGGGGATGGGGTACGCGGTCCGTCCGGGCGAGGTGCTCGGGATCGTCGGCGAGTCCGGCTCCGGCAAGTCGGTCACCTCGCTGGCCGTGATGGGCCTGCTCCCGCCGCACGCCCACGTCACCGGGTCGGTGCGGCTACGCGGACAGGAGATTCTGGGCGCCCCGGAGAGGACACTCACCGCGTTCCGCGGCAGGACCGTCTCGATGGTCTTCCAAGACCCGCTCTCCGCGCTCACCCCCGTCTACCGGGTCGGCGACCAGATCGCCGAGGCGGTCCGCGTCCACCAACGGATCGGCGCCGCGCAGGCCGCCAGGCGCGCCGTCGAACTACTCGACCTGGTCGGCATCCCCAACGCGGCGCAGCGCGCCAGGGCGTTCCCGCACGAGTTCTCCGGCGGCATGCGCCAGCGCGCGGTGATCGCGATGGCGATCGCCAACGACCCCGACGTGATCCTGTGCGACGAACCGACCACCGCGCTCGACGTGACCATCCAGGCTCAGGTGCTGGAGGTGCTGAAGACGGCGCAGCGGGAGACGGGCGCGGCGATCGTCATCATCACCCACGATTTGGGGGTGGTGGCCGGGTTCGCCGACCGGGTTCTCGTCATGTACGCCGGGCGCCCCGTCGAGGTCGGCTCGGTGGACGAGGTCTACTACCGCACCCGCATGCCTTACACCATGGGCCTGCTCGGTTCGATCCCGCGCCTTGACCGCGGCCGGGAGCAGCCGCTGGTGCCCATCGAGGGCAGCCCGCCGTCACCGGCGGCGCTGCCGCCGGGCTGCCCGTTCGAGCCGCGCTGCCCGATCGCCGTCCCGGCGTGCGCCGAGTCCGAGCCCGAGCCGGTACGGGTGGGCTCGCCCGGCCACCTCGCGGCGTGCGTACGCTCCGGCGAGATCGAGGCGGAGGGGTGGTCACCCGCCCAGATCTACGGCATGCGTGCCGTCGCCTCCACCGCCGACACCGCCGTCCGTGGGGAGCGGCCACGGCCGCGTGGCGAGCGTGACCTGGTCCTGGCCGTCGACGGCCTGGTCAAGCACTATCCCCTGACGAAGGGAACGCTCCTGCGGCGGCGGGTCGGCACGGTCCGCGCGGTGGACGGTGTCAGCTTCGACATCCGGGAGGGGGAGACGCTCGGCCTGGTCGGAGAGTCGGGCTGCGGCAAGACGACCACCCTGATGGAGATCCTCGAACTGGCCGCACCGCAGGGCGGCGGGATCACGGTGCTGGGCCATGACACCGCACGGATGAGCGCCCGTGACCGGATGGCCGTCCGGCGCGACATGCAGGTCGTCTTTCAGGACCCGCTGGCCTCGCTCGACCCGAGGATGACCGTCCACGACATCCTCGCCGAGCCGCTGCGCGCGCACGGCGGCCGTGAGGTGGGCCCGAGGGTCCGCGAACTGCTCGGCATGGTCGGCTTGGAGGCCGGCCATGCCGCCCGCTATCCGCAGGACTTCTCCGGGGGGCAGCGTCAGCGCATCGGCATCGCCCGCGCCCTCGCCCTGGAGCCCCGGCTGGTCGTGCTGGACGAGCCGGTCTCGGCGCTCGACGTGTCCATCCAGGCCGGGGTGCTCAACCTGCTGGAGGAGCTGAGGACCCGCCTGGGTCTGTCGTACCTGCTCGTGGCGCACGACCTGGCCGTGGTCCGGCACATCGCGGACCGGGTCGCGGTCATGTATCTCGGCAGGATCGCCGAGATCGGGCAGGCCGACCGGGTGTACGACGCTCCGATGCATCCCTACACGCGGGCACTGCTGTCGGCCGTCCCGCTGCCGGATCCGGTCATGGAACGGTCCAGAAGGCGGATCCTGCTGGAGGGAGACCTGCCCAGCCCGGCCGACCCCCCCTCCGGCTGCCGCTTCCGCACCCGCTGTCCCCTGTTCAGATCCCTCGACGAGGCCGTCAGAAGGCGTTGCGTGGAGGAGGAACCGCAGGTACGCCGGCTCGGAGACGACCACGGAGTGTCGTGCCACTTCGCCGAGAGGCTCGGCGCCGAATGATCCAGCCGAGTGCCCTTCTGTTCGCCCAGTCGTATCCTCCGGGAGGAAAACAGTGACATCGATCCGGTGCGTGGGCGCGCTCGCCACCGTGCTGGCCGTGGTCCTGGCGGTCTCGCCGACTCTGACCGGCTGTGGTGGCGGGGGCGGGACGGGGAGCGGGTCCACCTCGGCGATCAAGGCCTACGACGTCAACCCCGTCGCCCGCGACCGGGTCGTGGACGGGGGGGTGCTCCGCTGGGGGCTCGGCGAGTATCCGGCCAACTGGAACCTCAACCACGTCGACGGCAACCTGGCGACGGTCAAGAAGGTCATGGACGCCCTCATGCCCTCGCCGTTCCGCTCCGACGCCAAGGGGCAGATCTCCCCGAACACCGACTACCTGTCGGCGGGCAGGGTCACCTCGGACGGCCCCAAGCAGGTCGTCACCCTGACCCTCGACCCGCGTGCCAGGTGGTCCGACGGCACCCCGATCACCTGGGAGGACTACCGGGCCCAGTGGCAGGCGATGAACGGTCGCAACGGCGACTACCGGGTGGCCGGCACCACCGGCTACCAGGACATCGAGAAGGTGACCAGGGGCAAGGACGACCACCAGGTCGTGGTGACCTTCGCCAAACCCTTCGGCGACTGGCAGTCGCTGTTCGCGCCGCTGTACCCCCGAAGCACCAATGCCACCCCCGAGGCGTTCAACAACGCCTGGCTGAATCGCATCCCGGTGACCGCCGGCCCGTTCAGGTTCGTCGCGTTCGATCCGACCGCCAAGACCGTCACCATCGCCAGGGACGACCGCTGGTGGGGAGAGCGGGCCAAGCTGGACCAGATCATCTACCGTTCCCTGGAGAGCGACGCACTGGTCGGGGCCTTCAGCAACGGTGAGCTCGACACCTTCGACATCGGTCCGTCCGCGCCCGACTACGCGCGCGTCAAGGCCACCCCGGGCGCGATCGTGCGGCAGGCGGCCGGGCCCGACTTCCGGCACATCACGATGAACGGCGAGAGTGCCCTGCTGTCCGACCGGAGGGTACGCAGGGCCGTGGCGATGGGGATCAACCGCCAGGCCATCGCCCAGTCCGACCTTCAGGGCCTCGACTGGCCGATCGTCCTGCTGAACAACCACTTCTTCATGAACACCCAGGAGGGCTACCAGGACAACGCCGGCGAGATCGGTACTTACAACCCCGGTCAGGCCGGGCGGGAACTGGACGCCGCGGGCTGGAAGCTGGAGGGGCGGATCAGAAGGAAGGACGGCAGGGAGCTGAACCTGCGCTTCGTCCTGCCGTCCAGCCTGCAGCTCACCAAGTCCGAGGCCGAACTCGTCCAGGACATGCTCGCTCAGATCGGTGTCGGGGTCACTCTCCAGTCGGTACCCACCGATGACTACTTCACCAAATACATAATTCCCGGCAATTACGACATCACGGCCTTCGCATACATGGGCACGCCGTTTCCCGTCTCCAGCGCCTACGGTCAGTACGCCGACGCCACCAGGCGCCCGGACGACACCGGGCAGTGGAACGCCAACCTCGGCCGCATCGGCTCCCCGCAGATCGACGCCGCCATGAACAAGGCGACCGCCGCCCTCGCCCCTGGCCGGGCCATCGCCGATACCAACGCCGCCGACAAGCTCATCTGGCAGGCGGTCAACGTGGTGACGCTCTACCAGCGACCGCAGAACGTCGCGGTCAAGAGCACGGTCGCCAACTTCGGCGCCCGCGGCTTCTACGACCTGAGGTACCAGGACATCGGCTTCACCCGGTGACCCGCGGCCCGGTTGGGCGGAGCCTCTCACGGTCCTCGGGCGGCTGAACACCCGAAGGAGCCCGGAGGCACCCGACAGCGGGACAGGCGCGCTTTCTGTCGGGGGCGGAGTGTGGAGATGGGCCGTGGTCGTCTCGGCCACCTGGCCCCAGGTACTCGCGTGGCGGTTGAAGCGGCAGTTCGTGGACCCGGCAGACGGGCCGGACGCGGTCTCCGTCGTGCGCAGGCTCACCGGGGTGCAGGCACAGGTGGCCTCCTCCGCCGGCCTGGCGGTGCCCGCCGCGGCCCTCGCCGCCGAGACCGAGCGGGTGTCCGAGCTGCTGCGCCAGCCGTCACAACCGGGGCTTCCGTGTTCGAATGAGAAGCGGTTCAGCCGCGGCGGAAGCGTACCCGGTCGCCGGGGCGGAGCTGGGCGGCCCTGGCGAGGCTCGCCGGGGTCAGCACGGCGATGACCGGGTAGCCGCCGGTCGGCGGGTGGTCGGCGAGGAACACGATCGGCTGGCCGCTGGGCGGCACCTGGACGGCCCCGGCCACCATGCCCTCGCTGGGCAGTTCCTCGTCCAGGGCCCGTTTCAGGCGGGCGCCGCGCATTCGCACGCCCACCCGGTTACTGTCCTGGCCGACCTCGTACGGCTCCGCGCAGAGGGTGGTCAGGGCTCCGGGGACGAACCAGTCCTCCCGGGGACCCGGCAGGACGAGCAGGACGCCCGCTCCGAGCCCCGGCGAGGGCGCCGCGTCCACGATGATCGGCGGCAGGCCGCTCGTCGGTCCGATGGGCAGGACCGTTCCGGTACGAAGCGGGGGAGGGCCGAGCCCGGACAGCGAGTCGGCCGACCGGCTCCCCATCGTGACGGGTGTGTCGAGGCCCCCACGGACGGCGATGTAGGTGCGCAGGCCGGTTTCCGGCGTCCCGGTGCGCAGTTCGCCGCCCGCGGGCACCCAGAAAGGCGCGCACATCCCCTGTGGGACCGGCTCACCGGGAGCCGCGTCGTCCGGGGCGGTCCCGCGCGGTCGCAGGAGCTCCAGAGGGCAGGCGGCCCCGGTGACGGCGACCCAGGTCCCGGTGGTGAAGCGCAGCCGGGCGCCGCCGAAGGTCAGCTCGATCCCCGCGGCGCCCTCCGGGTTGCCGATCAGGCGGTTGGCCAGCCGCAGGCTCGGCTCGTCCGCGGCACCCGAGCGGGGCACTCCGAGATGGGCGTACCCGGGCCGGCCAAGGTCCTGCACGGTGGCGTACGGCCCCGGCGCGATCACCTCGATCATGGCTCGCCGACCGCCAGGAAACGCACCCGAGTCCCCGGTGTGAGCAGGGCGGGCGGCTCGGCGGTCACGTCCCAGACCGCCGTCGTGGAGCGGCCGAGCAGTCGCCACCCGCCGGGGGAGGCCGAGGGGTAGACCGCCGAGTAGGGGCCGGCGACCGCCACGGATCCGGCGGGCACCGAGGTTCGCGGGGTGGCCAGCCGTGGGACGCGCAGCGCGGGGTCCAGCCCGGTGAGGTAGGCGAACCCGGGGGCGAAGCCCAGCCAGCCCACCACCAGCTCCCGCCCGGTGTGCCGCTCGACCACCTCTCCGGGGGAGAGGCCGCTCAGCGCGGCCACCTCGTCGAGATCCGCGCCGTCGTACACGACGGGGATGGTCACCGGCGGTGCCGGCACGGCGCTACCCGCGTCGATCGTGGACCCCGTCTCCAGCAGGTGGAGGAGCCGGTCCCGCAGGCGTGTCAGGTCGGCCCCCGGCGCGGTGACGAGGACCGTGGCGGGGCCGGGCACGATCTCCACCACCCCGGCCGGCCGATCGGCCCGTAGCAGGGTGTCCAGCCGGTGGGAGATCTCCAGCGAGCCGGTCTCCACCAGCAGCGACCATTCCCCGGCCCGCCGGATCCTCACGTGAAGGACCTCAGCGTCACCCCGGCGTCCACCAGGCCGTCGCGGACGGCCCGGGCCATCAGCACCGCGCCGGGGGTGTCGCCGTGGACGCAGATCGAACGCGCCTCGACGGGGACCAGCGAGCCGTCCACCGCCTCGACCACGCCCTCGGTCACCATCCGCACCATACGGGCGGCGACCGTACCGGGGTCGTGCAGCACGGCGCCGGGGGAGCGGCGGGAGAGCAGCGTTCCGGCACCGGTGTAGGTGCGGTCGGCGAAGGCCTCGACGACCGTGGTGACCTCCTCCCGGGCGGCGATCTCGTGGACGGCGGAGCCGGGAAGGGTCAACAGCGGCAGGTCCCGGTCGTAGTCGGCCACCGCCGCCACGATGGCTCCGGCCTGCTCGGGGTCACGGCAGATCCGGTTGTACAGCGCGCCGTGCGGCTTGACGTAGGAGACCCGGCCGCCCATCGCCCTGGCGATGCCGTCCACCGCACCCAGTTGGTAGAGCACCTCGGCGCAGAGCTCCTCCGGGTCGACGTCCATCTCACGGCGGCCGAACCCGGCCAGGTCCCGGTAGGACACCTGGGCACCGATCGCGACCCCCCGGTCGATCGCCGCCGCGCATGTACGGCGAATGGTCAGCGGATCACCCGCGTGGAACCCACAGGCGATGTTGGCGCTGGTCACCAGTTCGAGCAGGGCCTCGTCCTCGCCCAGCCGCCAGATCCCGAAACCCTCGCCCAGATCGGCGTTGAGATCGATCACCATGACTCACCTACACCGGAGGCTCGTCGGGAATGTCCGCGATGTCGTCGAGGGCGATGGCCAGCTCCTCGGGGTCGTCGCCGATACGCTCGGCGATCTCGATCAGCACGTGCAGCACGTCGTGCCGGTCGTGGCCCAGGTCCAGCAGCCGCTGCGCGGCCTCCCAGAGCTGCGGTGGATCGCCCTCCCACAGCCGGGCGGCGATCTCCTCGTGCCAGGCGAGATGCTCGTCGTGGCCGGGCCGGGTGAGCTCGCCCGCGTGGTCGATGCCCAGCAGGATCCGCCGGTCGGTGTCGTCCGCGGGGTTGAGCAGGCCGAGTTGGATCTCGCCGTGCGTGCCCTGCAGGAAAGGGAACGCGAACACCCGCCTGGCCAGCGCCGACAGGTCGCCGTCCGGCAGTAGCCGGTCGAGCAGGTCGCGGTCGAGCCCGAAGGTCGTTGGATCGCGGTAGGACTCGGCGAACTTGCCCGTCGCCTCCCAGACCGCGTCGAGGGTGGCTCGCAGCCCCTCGTCCGGCAGCCCGGTCCGGCCGGCGGCAAAACGCGCCCAGGCACCCAGCACGTGCGGCACCGCCTCCTGCTCGGCGGTGCTGAGCATCACCTTGCGCGGCAGCCAGTCGAGCAGGAAGGTCTCGCACTTGGTCGGGCTGACCCGTAGTGGACGGCCGAAATCCTGGTCGCAGCCGTAGTCGATGATGTGATCGGCGCATCGGGAGGCCGCGGAGGGGTCGGAAAGGTGCTCGGCCGCGTCCGAGGAGAGGAACTCGGCGGCCAGCATCGCCCGGCGGTCGCGGCTGTAGGGGGCCTCGCTGTGCAGCGGGGCCGGCCGCTTCCGGCCGGGCGGCAGCGCCTTGATCCGGGACCTGGCGAAGGCGTGGTAGGCGCTGTAGCTGTCGCTGACCGGCGCGGCCGTCCTGCGGTGGCCGTACTCGGCGGTGGCCTTCATGGCCGATTCGAGCAGGGCCCTGGCCTGTTGCGGCTCGATCTGGCCGAACCTGAGCATCGGGTTGTCCTCGGCCTCGGCCCGGGCCTGTTCCAGCAGCTTGTCGACGTGCGAGGAGACCCAGGCGTCACGGGCGATGCCGCGCATGTTGTAGTCGACGATCATGACCAGCGCATGCCGGTCCTCACCGCTGTCGGCGCCCCGGTAGCCGAAGGTGCACACCACCGTGTCCTGGTCGCCGTAGGCGTCCCGGGAGACGAAGCAGCCGGTCGTCTTGACCGCGCCCAGCCGGTCGGCCCAGCGGGGCCTGGCCACACCGCGCTCCATGAGCGCCAGCGCGGCGCCCTCCGCCTTGGCGGCCTGGCGGGCCGTGCCGAGGTAGGCCAGCGCGATCAGCAGGGTGAGCGCGGCGGGCGAGCCGGCCTTGGCCGCGTAGTCGACCAGGCCCTCGCCGAGGACCTGTTCGGCGTCCCCGCGTTTCAGCCGGCGCCCCCACCAGGCTCCGACCATGTCGGAGACCATGAGTTCGGCGTCCAGCGGGCTGCGTACGGCCAGCAGCTCGCGAGCGGCGAGCAACATCTCGGAGAAGACCGCCTCAGGGGACTGGCTCTCCCTGGGGTCTCGACGGTGTCGCCGGCTCAAGCAGTCTCAGCCTCCCCCGTCGGCCGCGTGAGCCCATCGCGGTCGTCGCCGTGCGGATCGGCCCGCTCGCTTCGCTCGCTCACGTCCCAACCTTCTCGCAATCCCGGTCCAAACGGTGCGTAGAGACGGCCGGGTTCCCCGATGCTACCGGGGACCGCGGGGCGGCGGCGCGGAGTTGACAAGGGCGAGCAGATGCTCGCGGGCGACACGCTCGACGACCTCGGGCGTCGCCTCGATGCCGAGGTGCTCCGCGCAGGCACAGACCTCTGCCACGCACCTGCCGACGGTCTCGACGGGCACGGTCAGGAACTCGGCGGCCAGGTGAGACGTCACCGGCTCGTGATAAGTCGTTGAAGGCCCGGTGGAGCGGGTGGCAAGAACGGGCATGGATGTCGCATTCCTCCGGAGTTTCCCGGGAGCATCCCCCGGATGTGTCGGCGGGGACGTGCGTTCTCATTCCACAACTTATCTCGGGAGTGTCAACCCTCGGCACCCTGATATGGGAAGCTGGCCCCGTATCTTGACTGAATCCTGCAACAGCGGAGTAAGTGATTGTCCCCGAAGAGGGAGCCGAATTGACGGCGAGTCAGTAGCCTGATCTCGCCTGCAAGCCCGACGGAGATGAGGTGGGCAGTTGCCGGGACGGTCCGGCGCGATCCTGCTAGGGTCCTGGCCGCAAACGTTCGAAGGCGCAACGCCGACTGGTCGCCGCCCGTACGGGAGTTCCGGCGTGTCGGCCCGGGGATCCCGGCCATCGGAGCGGTGGCGTTCCCGGGGTGTGCTGACCGCATCTTGGGCGGGGCTTCCGTCCGCCCCTGCCCATCGCCGATGATGTACTCCAGGATCCGGTCCCCCGGAGCCGCGCTACGCCAATTCGCAAGTTTGGAGATGTGCCTCGTGGGAGACCCTGGCACGCGACGGAGGTGCCGACCATGAGCGCCGAAACCTCCGTGCCCCGTCCCCGGGAGTCGGGTGTGGACATCTCAGACTCCGGCCTGCTGCAGGGCCTGCTGTCACAGTCGCCGTTCGCCTTCGCGTTCTTCGACCCCCAAGGTCGCTTCGAGCGTGTCGACGAGGTCTTCGCCGGCGTGGTCGGCCTGCCCGCCGAGCGCCTGGTCGGCCGGGCCCCCGGTGAGTTGCTCTCCGCCGACCTGACGGCCCTGATCGAGGGCTCGGTGCGGAGCATGGTCTCGGGAGCCTCGGTCGACGTCGACCAGCGGATCCGGGTGCGCACCGCCGGTGGCGAGACCCACCACTGGTCGCTGACCTTCTCCCCGATCCATGACGACAAGGGCACATTGCGCGCGATCTGCCTGGTCGGCGTCGACATCACCGACAGCAGGCAGGTCGAGGAGGATCTCAGGCGCAGCGAGGAGCGATACCGCTCGCTGGTCGAGGCCCAGTCCCAGCTGGTCTGGATCACCGCGCCCAACGGCGTGGTGGAGGAGGACGCGCCGCAGTGGCGGGCCATCACCGGCCAGGGGCTGGAGGAGTACCTGACCCACGGCTGGCTGGAGGCCGTCCACCCGGACGATCGCCCGCACACCGAGGAGGCCTGGCGTGAGGCGCTGCGTGGCCGGATCATGTTCGAGTGGAGCTACCGGGTCCGCACCCGGGCCAGCGGCTACCGGCACTTCGAGGTGCGCGCCGTCCCGATCATCCGGCACAACCGGGTCGTCGAATGGGTGGGAGCCAACACCGATGTCACCCCGCAGCGCGAGGCCGAGGAGATGCGGGGCCGCCTGACCGACCAGCTCGGCGCCGCGGCCCTGCGGACCGCGCGCCTGCAGGGCGCCACGGCGCTGCTCGCCGAGGCGCTCACCGTCGAGCAGGTGGTCCAGGTCATCATCGACGTGGGTCGTACGGCGCTGGCCGCCGACCGGTCGGCCGTGGCGCTGCTCGACGTCGACCGGGCCGCGCTGAAGCTGGTCAACAGCGGCGGCATCCCCGATGTTCCGGGGGCGCCCGGCGAGGAGATCCCGCTGTCACACTCCAGCGTGATGACCATGGCGGTCAACAGCCGGCGCCCGGTCTTCGCCGAGTCGCCGGACAGCCTGCGGTCCCAACTGGTCGACGCGGGCGGCGATGACGACAGCGTCACCGGTTTCATCGCCCACAGCGACGAGCGGGCCTGGGTGGGCCTGCCGCTGCTGGCCGCGGGTCGTGCGCTCGGGGCACTGAGATTCTCCTTCACCCGCCCGCAGAAGATCTCCCAGGAGGACGGGGTGTTCCTGGAGGCGCTCGCGGGACAGTGCGCCCTCGCCGTGGAGCGGGCCACCCTGTTCGAGCGCGAGCACCGCACCGCCGAGACGCTCCAGCGCAGCCTGCTGCCTGATCGCCTGCCGGTGGTCAGGGGGTTGGTCCTCGCCCAGCGGTTTCGCTCGGGGAGCCGCCATGTGCAGGTCGGCGGTGACTGGTACGACGCGTTCGTGCTCCAGGACGGCCGGGTCGCGGCGGTGGTCGGCGACGTCATGGGCAAGGGCGTCAAGGCCGCGGCGGGGATGGGCCGCATCCGCAATGCCATGCGGGCACTGGCGTTGACCAACCCGCCGCCTGCGGCGGTCCTCACCGGCCTCGACCGGGTCTTCGAGGCGACCGAGGAGGAGGAGCAGGTCACGACCCTCGCCTACATGGTCGTCGAGCCCGGCACCGGAGAGGGCACGCTGGCGCTGGCCGGTCACCCGCCGCCCCTGCTGGTCTCCCCCGAGGGCGTGCCGATACTGTGTGACGGCGAGCCGGGCACCCCGCTGGGCTGGCCCACGAGTCGCAGGCAGTTCAGGTTCTGTGTCCCGCCGGGCCACACCGCCGTCCTGTATTCGGACGGTCTGGTGGAGAACCGGAAGCGTGGTCTGGATGCCGGACTCGCTGATCTTTGCTCTGTTGTGACCGAAGCGCCGGCCGAAGTGGTTGGAAGCCCTCACATGTTGCTAGATTTCCTTGTCGACCGGATGTTGTCTGGATATGAGCAGGATGACGACGTCACGGTGCTCGCGATTCACGTTCCAGCCGCCACGAAGAGTGACTGAATGAAACAGTCATAACGGTTGCTTTCGGGTATCGGTGCCTCGCTTCCGTACGCACTACTCTCTTGGTCGGCCTAGGGTGGAGGGCAACCGCCAGGAGGCGGCCGTATGGATCACGGTGTCATGCCACAATGCTGGACAGGTGCGTCGCGGTTCGCGCGGCCTCGCTAACCACAACTAGAGGTAGAAGTGCCCCTAGTTGGGCATCTGGGTCCATTCTCGTCTCGCTTTCCTTCGAGAGGTGTTCGTGTCGCCTGCAAGTTCGACTCGCTCGAAGCCATCCGAGCTGAACGAGCCCGTCATTCAGCAGCTGATGGAGCGGGGGCGCTCGCAGGGGTTCCTCGAGTCCGAGGATGTCCGCAAGGCCGTCGAGGAAGCGGACATTCCGATGGCGCAGGTCGCTGGAATCCTGCGAAGCCTCAGCAAAGAGGGCATCACCGTACGGCTGACTGCCGAGGACTCCGCGGCTCCCAAGAAGTCCCGCACTCCGGCCAAGCGCCGCACTGCCCCGGCCGCGCCCGCCGCCGTCAAGAAGACCAAGACCGCCGCGGCGGCCAAGGAGCAGCCGGAGACCGTCACCGCGGTCGTCGGTGGTTCCGAGCCCGCGGCAGCGGCCAAGAAGCCCGCCCCCGCGGCCAAGAGGCCCGCGGCGCCGGCCAAGAAAGTCGCCCCGGCCGCCAAGAAGCCGGTTCCGGCCCCGCCGAAGAAGGCCGGTCCCGAGGTGGCCGCTCCGGCTGCCGAGTCGAAGTCGCTCGCCGGCGATGACGACGAGGTCATCGAGCTCGAGGACGTCGAGCTTGAGGACTTCGACCTGGAGGCCGTCGCCGAGGTCGAGGTCGAGGTCGAGGTGGAAGCCGAGGCCGAGACCGAGACCGAGGAGGAGCCCAAGGCCGAGGCCGTCGAGGTCAACGAGGACGAGGTCCTCATCCTTTCCGATGACGACGATGACGCCCCGGTGCCGCAGGTCGCCGCCGCCGGTGCCACCGCCGACCCGGTCAAGGACTACCTCAAGCAGATCGGCAAGGTCCCCCTGCTCAACGCGGAGCAGGAGGTCGAGCTCGCAAAGCGGATCGAGGCCGGTCTGTTCGCCGAGGAGCAGCTGGGAACCGATGGTGAGAGGCTCCCGGTCGACGTCCGCGCCGAGCTGGAGTGGATCGCCGAGGACGGCCGCCGGGCCAAGAACCACCTGTTGGAGGCCAACCTCCGGCTCGTGGTCTCGCTGGCCAAGCGTTACACCGGCCGCGGCATGCTCTTCCTGGACCTGATCCAGGAGGGCAACCTGGGCCTGATCCGCGCGGTGGAGAAGTTCGACTACACCAAGGGCTACAAGTTCTCCACCTACGCCACCTGGTGGATCCGCCAGGCGATCACCCGAGCCATGGCCGACCAGGCGCGGACCATCCGCATTCCGGTCCACATGGTCGAAGTGATCAACAAGCTGGCCCGCGTCCAGCGGCAGATGCTTCAGGACCTGGGGCGCGAGCCCACTCCCGAGGAGTTGGCCCGCGAGCTCGACATGACCCCCGAGAAGGTCGTCGAGGTCCAGAAGTACGGTCGCGAGCCGATCTCCCTGCACACCCCGCTGGGTGAGGAGGGGGACAGCGAGTTCGGTGACCTCATCGAGGACTCCGAGGCCATCGTCCCCGCCGACGCGGTCAGCTTCACGCTCCTGCAGGAGCAGCTCCATTCCGTTCTGGACACGTTGTCCGAGCGCGAGGCGGGCGTGGTCTCGATGCGTTTCGGCCTGACCGACGGCCAGCCGAAGACGCTGGACGAGATCGGCAAGGTTTACGGGGTGACGCGCGAGCGCATCCGGCAGATCGAGTCCAAGACCATGTCCAAGCTCCGCCACCCGTCTCGGTCGCAGGTCCTGCGCGACTACCTTGACTGAGATTCTCTGACAGAGGGCCCGCACTGTCCGGTGCGGGCCCTACGTCATTAACGCCGGTGTAACAGGTCGGTAGCACAGGGTGTGAAACGAACTTCTAGGCTCCCGCCTCATGGGTGTGGCCGAAGTTGACAGGATTCGCGCCCGGAGGCTGCGGGTGATCGTCGATCGTCCGTGGGCGGACGTGATGCTCGACGACGCGGTCGCCGCGGTGCGCCGGAGGGTGTTCGAGAGCGGTAGGTTCACGCTCGGCGCGGCCCGAGGTGATCCGGAGAGGCGCGCGCTCAGGGTCGAGGCGCTGGCCAGGGCGGCAGTCGGTCACAGTGGCGCCATTGAGGCGCTGGCGCTCCATGACCGGACCAACCCCGACCTGTGGCTCTGGCTCGGGCGTACCCGCATTGAGGAAGCCTGGACGATCAAGCCGGATGTCAAGGCCCGGGCCGTGCAGGCGCAGCGTCTGCAGGCGTTCCAGGCGGCGATGGAGAGAGCCAGGCAGCCGCTTTTCACCGCGGCGGCGCTCGTGCCGTCCGATCCGGTGCCCTGGGAGTCGATCATGTGGCTCTATCTCGGCCTCGACCGGCCGCGTCAGGAGAAGGACGCGGTCTGGTTTGAAGCCGTTCGCCGTTATCCGACGCTGTTCCCGGCCAATGTGGCCAGGCTCATGACGTTGTCCCCGGCCTGGGGCGGCAGCGCCCAGGAGATGCTGGAGTTCGCCAGGCAGGCCGTGTCGCAGGCGCCCGACGGGGACCCGATGGCGGCCCTGCTGCCGCTGGCGCACTTCGAGCAGGTGGCCGCCGAGCGGTCACCGATGTCACGCGGAGGCTGGTTCTCGGACGGAGCGCTGCGCGAGATCGTCTCGCACGCGGGCCGCTGGCTGGGCGGCGACAGCCATCCACGATCGATAGAGGCGCACAACCTGTTCGGGGCCGCCTTTTACCTGGCCGACCTGCGCAGGCCCGCGCGTGGACACCTGACACGTACGGGGGGCAGGGTCAGCCGGCTGCCGTGGTCCTATCTGGGTGATCCCGCTCAGCAGTTCGAGCGGGCCTGTGGGCGGCTCCGCCTTGTCCCGGCGTGAACCGGGTCCGTCAGGTCTTGGTGTGGGGCTATAAGGGAAATGTGGCGAATATCACACCGTTACGTTAAGTATCCATGACTGCCTCCCCCCGGGAGGTGGACACAGAGTGACGGAGTGCCCAAGGTGGTCCAGGATCTTCGTGAGCTCCTCGGGGCTCTGTGGATCGATGCCCCCCTCCAGCAGCGAGCGGGCTATGACGCCGCGAGTGGCCTTCGCCATGTGGCTGACGACCTTCCCCTCCTTGAGTACCCGCACCGCCACCGCCCTGCCGCCCGGCTGCCACGCCGCCGCGTAGGTGCCCGAGCGCAGATCCACCACCAGACCGGGCTCGGCGTCGAGCAGCGGGGTGACCGATCGGCGCCAGAAGGCGCCAAGACCGCCGAGCGGCGGCAGTCGCACCCCCATCGACAGCCGATACGGGGGTACCCGGTCGCTGATCCGCAGGAGACCCCATAGGCCGGAGAAGATCAGCAGACTTTCCGAGGCCCGCGCGGCGGCCTCGGGGGAGAGCGAGGCCAGGTGAAGATTGTCGTAGAGCACGCCGGTGTACAGGTCGGCCGCGGCCAGCGTGGGCGCGGTGCGCAGAAGCAGGTTCTTGCCGATCTCACCTGCCTGTCCTGGCGACAGTCCGAGCACCTCCCGCGCGGCGGGACCCTCGCACAGGGCGGTGAGCGCGTCCAGGACGCGTCGCCTGGACGGGGCGAGGGCGGGGAAACTCAGCCGGGACAGGTTGAGGGCGGGGCCGTCACCCAGCGCGGCCTTTCCCTCGGACGGAGGTAGCAGAATCAGCACATTCACCGAGCGTAGTGCGGCGACCGAGGGGTTAGGATCCTGCAACATGATCGTTGAGGTCTTTGACCGGCTGGTCGACCAGGCATGGCCGGCGATTCACCGGCTGGACGCGGGTGGTTGGATCCTGCGTGCGGCGTACGGGGTGACCAAGCGGGCCAACTCCGTGCTGCCGCTGGGGGAGCCGGGGGATCTGGAGGCGGGCGTCGAGGTGGCGGAGAAGTTCTACGCCGACCGGGGCCTGCCCTGCGTCTTCTCGGTGGGAGGTGGCGCCACACCCGGCCTGGACGCGTTGCTGCACGCGCGTGGCTATCGGGTGGTGGATCCAACGCTGGTCATGACGGCGAATCTGGTGCCCGAGGCGCCCGGGAACGGCGGCGCGTCGCGGGAGGAGGTCGATCTCGCCGAAGCGCCCTCGCGGGCATGGCTGGACGCCTGGTGGAGCGTGGACGGGAGGTTCGGCGGCGACGGTCTGGCGACGGCCGCGCGGATCCTCACCGGTGTGCCCGCCACGTACGCCTCGCTCGGTGAGGAGGCCGTGGGGCGGGGTGTGGCCCAGGGGGAGTGGTTCGGGATCTACTCCATGGCCGTGGTGCCGCACGCGCGGCGCAAGGGCCACGGAGGGAAGGTGTTACGCGCCCTGCTCACACATGCGCGAGAGCAGGGCACGCAGCGGGCATATTTAGTAGTGGTGGAGTCGAACACGGTGGCCAGGACGCTCTACGAGCGCCATGGCTTCACCGTGGCGGGCCGATATCACTATCGGGTCCGATGACGGCTCCATCCGTCTGGTTATCGTTCGTCGTTGCCTGCCGTTGCCGGAGCGTCACTGAGACGCGCAGACTCGTCCTGGATGTTGGCACCCTTGTCTCTCAGCACGGCTACGTGCTGACGCCCGTGGTGGGCGCAGAACAGCAGCTCCCCACCTACGGGCAGGGTCGCGCGGATGTAGGCCTGGGCGCCGCACCGGTCACAGCGGTCCGCAGCGGTCAGCTGCTTGGCGGGGGCGAGGGTTCCAGTCACGTATCGCCTTTCAGGTCATCCCCTGAGGTGGAGGATCTGGCGTCAGTCACTTGAGAGAACATCTAACCCGATACGAACGTTCCCAATCGACCCCCTGCTACGCCCAGAGCGGAAAGCGGCCGAAAGTAACGATGATCACGCTGGATGTAACGCCGTTGTCCACCGGATGGCAAGCTTGTACGCGTCGTGGCGGGAAGAACGGTAAGCTGCGCACACGTGTTCGACAGAGCTGGGAGTGGGTGTGACCGCAGTTAGCGCGGAGACGGGTTATACGGCCCGCCACCTGTCGGTGCTGGAGGGGCTCGAAGCCGTCCGTAAGCGCCCCGGTATGTACATCGGGTCGACCGACAGCCGCGGTCTCATGCACTGCCTGTGGGAGATCGTGGACAACGGGGTCGACGAGGCCCTGGCCGGCTACTGCACCCGGATCGAGGTCGAACTCCACGCCGACGGCTCCATCGAGGTCCGTGACAACGGCCGGGGCATCCCCGTCGACGTCGAGCCCAAGAGCGGTCTGGCGGGCGTCGAGCTCGTCTACACCAAGCTGCACGCCGGCGGGAAGTTCGGCGGCGGTTCCTACGGCGCCTCCGGTGGCCTGCACGGCGTCGGCGCCTCCGTGGTCAACGCCCTCTCCTCGCGGCTGGACGTCGAGGTCGACCGTGACGGCCGGATCCACGAGATCAGCTTCCGCAGGGGCGTTCCCGGCGTCTTCGAGGGCGACGGGCCCAAGGCCAAGTTCAAGAAGAAGTCGGGGCTGCGTGACGGAGGCGCCGTCGCGAAGAAGGTCACCGGCACCCGCGTGCGCTTCTGGGTCGACCACCAGATCTTCCTCCCCGAGGCCGAGGTCTCCCTCGACGAGATCCATGTCCGCCTGCGCCAGACCGCGTTCCTGGTCCCCGGCCTGACCCTGGCCGTGCGTGACAGCCGCGGCGAGGAGGCGGTCGAGGAGGAGTTCCACTTCGACGGCGGCATCTCGGAGTTCACCGAGTTCCTCGCCCGCGACGAGGCGGTCTGCGAGGTGCTGCGCCTGCAGGGCTCGGGCCACTTCCACGAGACGGTCCCCGTCCTCGACGACCTGGGGCACATGACCCCGACCGAGGTCCAGCGCGAGCTCACCGTCGACGTGGCGGTGCGCTGGGGCAAGGGCTACGACAGCACGGTCAGGTCCTTCGTCAACGTGATCGCCACCCCCAAGGGCGGCACCCATGTCAACGGCTTCGAGCGCGCCCTCGTCCGCACCCTGAACGAGCAACTGCGCGAGACCCGTCTGCTCAAGAACGGCGACGCCCCGGTCACCCGCGAGGACATCATGGAGGGTCTCACCGCGGTGGTGACCGTCCGGGTGCCCGAGCCGCAGTTCGAGGGCCAGACCAAGGAGGTCCTGGGCACCTCGGCGGCCTCCCGGATCGTCGCCCACGTCGTCTCGCGTGAGCTCAAGGAACTGCTCGCCAACCCGTCGCGCACTGTGAAGCCGCAGCTCCGTGCGGCCCTGGAGAAGATCGTCGCGGCGGCCAAGGCCCGTATCGCCGCCCGGGAGCACCGCGACAACCAGCGCCGCAAGACCGCCCTGGAGAATTCGGCGCTCCCCGCCAAGCTGGTCGACTGCCGTAGTGACGAGGTCGACCGCAGCGAGCTGTTCATCGTCGAGGGTGACTCGGCGCTGGGCACCGCCCGCGCGGCCCGCGACTCGGAGTTCCAGGCGCTGCTGCCGATCCGGGGCAAGATCCTGAACGTGCAGAAGGCGTCCGTCGCGGACATGCTCAAGAACGCCGAGTGTGCCGCGATCATCCAGGTGATCGGGGCGGGTTCCGGCCGATCCTTCGACATCGAGGCGGCTCGCTACGGCAAGGTCATCCTGATGGCCGACGCCGACGTCGACGGGGCGCACATCCGCTGTCTGCTGCTGACCCTGTTCCACCGCTACATGAAGCCGATGGTCGAGGCCGGGCGCGTTTTCGCCGCCGTGCCGCCGCTGCATCGGATCGAGGTCATCAACCCCAGCCGCGGTCACGGCAAGTACGTCTACTGCTACTCCGACGCCGAGCTGCACAAGGTGCTGCGTGATCTGGAGCGCAGGGGTAAGCGCTGGAAGGACCCGGTCCAGCGGTACAAGGGCCTGGGCGAGATGGACGCCGACCAGTTGGCCGAGACGACCATGGAGCCCCGCCACCGCACCCTGCGCAGGGTGCGCATCCAGGACATCGAGGAGGCCGAGCGTATCTTCGCCCTCCTGATGGGCAGCGACGTGGCCCCGCGCCGGGAGTTCATCGTGAGCAGCTCGGCCGAGATCGACCGCGACCACATCGACGCGTAGCGGGGCGGTCCGGCGGGCCGTGGGCCGCGACGGGGCCGGGACCCGAGGCTCAGATCTCGACCGGCATCAGCTTGCCGGTGCGCACGTCGTAGATGGCGCCGCCCACCGGCATGCCCGCCGGAAGGAACGGGCTGGTCCTGATCCGGATGAGGTCGTGGCGTAGCGCCGCGTCCTGGTCGGGGACGGTGTGGAAGTCCAGACTCCGGGTGTCGACACCCCGGCGGGCGGCGATCGCATGTACCTCGTCGTCGGTGACCTTGGTCATGCCGCAGTCGGTGTGCGGCATGACCAGCACCCGTTCCACCGCCAGCAGGTTGACCGCCAGGACGAGCGTGCGCAGCACGTCGTCGGTCACCCTGGCGCCGGCGTTGCGGAGGATCTTGGCGTCGCCCGGTTTCAGGCCGAAGAGACCCAGCGGATCGATCCGGGAGTCCATGCAGGTGACCACCGCAAGGCCACGAGCGGCCTTGCCGGTCAGTTCCGCGTCGGTGAACGTGGCGGAGAACTCCTCGTTGGCGGCCAGCAGGTCGTCAAAGGCACTCACGTACGTATCCCTCGGTCGATGGAGCTAACGGACTAATGATGCGGCATGCCTGTTTAGCGAGAGTTGTCGGGGGCGCCTCAGGTGACGACTTCACCAAGATCCCACCGCTCGAACTGACATTGAGTGATGATGTCGTCACTCGAAGTCCGGGAGGTGGAGAGGGTAATGAGCAGGACGGAATCGCTGGCCGACTATCTCCGTGACCAGGGCAGGCGGAAGCTGGACCGGGTGGAGTCCAGGGACGGAGGGCGCAACGCGCGCTCGGCGCTGGCCCTGCTCGACGCGGCGGCCTACACCCGGTCCCTGAAGGAGGACGACCCGTTCGTGGCCGTCCTCGTGGAGGCGGGGTGTTTCGGGCCGTACGGGGCCGGCGGGTTCGATCCGCCGGATCGAGTGGCCCGGGTCATCCGCTTCTGGGAGTCGGGTGAGCCCTGGCAGTTGCTGATGGCCATCAGGTTCGCACTTCAGGGGGCGCTCACCTGAGATCCCGAGTGCACCCCGAAAGCCGAGACCTGCCGGGTGGCCTCGCGGGACCCGTCATCCCCGCCGGCCCCGAGGAGCCCCCGTCGTCCTGACGGGGGCTCCTCGGGGTCCTGCGCGGGGGATGAGGATCATTCCGGGGAGGTGGCCTCCCCCTGGTCCTGCGGGCCGTCCTCGGCGCACAGAGAGCCGCCCACGGCCGACACCGTGTGGGTGAGCCGGACCCCGGAGCCGTCGCGGCGGCCCAGCTCCTCGGGAAGCGGCACGGGCTTGCCGACGGCCGAGACCGCGCGGGCCGGGCCGGGACCCGCCCAGGCGAGCAGCAGGACGTCCTCGCCCTTGAGGAACCGCTGGACGCGGACACCGCCGGTGCCGCGGCCCTTCGGCGGGTATTCGGCGAAGTCGGAGATCTTGGCGCCACCGATCTGGGTGCCCGGTAGTGCGGTCGAGGATCCGGCGATCGTCACGACCTGCGACTCGCGGGAGGGGTCGACCACACCGAACCAGATCACCACGGCGTCTCCGTCCAGCCGCACGCCGGCCATGCCCCCCGCCGGGCGGCCCTGAGGGCGGACCACGGAGGCGGGGTAGCGCAGCAGCTGGGCCTCGGAGGTGATGAAGACCAGGTCGTGGTCCTCGCTCATCAGCTCCACCGCGCCCACCACGGTGTCGCCGTCCTTGAGGCCGATGACCTCGAAGTCGTCGCGGTTGGCCGGGTAGTCGGGGACGACCCGTTTGACCACACCCTGCGCGGTGCCCAGTGCCAGGCCGGGCCCGTCGGGGTCGAGCGAGCCGATGCCGACGACGGTCTCACCCGGGTTGAAGGTGACGTACTCGGTGACCGGGTGGCCTCCGGACAGCGACGGCGGGTTGGCCGAGCGGGGCAGCGTGGGCAGGTCGACCACCTGGACCCGGATCATCCGCCCCTGGTTGGTGACCACGCCCACCTCGCCCCTGACCGTGCTCCGCACCGCGGAGACCAGCACGTCGTGGGCCGAGCGGTCACCGTCGCCGGCCAGCGGCGAGGCGTCGGTCGTGCGGGCCAGCAGTCCGGTGGACGAGAACAGCACCAGGCAGGGGTCGTCGGCGACCTCCAGGGGAACCGAGACGTTCCTCGCCACCCCGGAGGACTCCAGCAGCACCGTGCGGCGCGGGGTGCCGAAGGTCTTGGAGATCTGGGCGAGCTCGTCGGAGACGACCTTGCGGAGCCTGTCGTCAGAGGACAGGATCGCGGTCAGCTCGGCGATCTCGTCGCGCAGCGTCTGGCTCTCGCGGTCGAGCTCCAGCTTGTCGTAGCGGGTCAGGCGGCGCAGCGGGGTGTCGAGGATGTAGTTGGCCTGGATCTCCGACAGCTGAAAAGCCTGCGTCAGGCGCTCGCGGGCCTGGGCGGAGTCATCGGAGGAACGGATGACCCGGATCACCTCGTCGATGTTGAGCAGGGCGACGATGAGACCCTCGACGAGGTGCAGCCGCTCCTCGCGCTTGCGCCTGCGGTACAGCGAACGGCGGCGGACCACGTCGACACGGTGGTCGACGTAGACCTGGAGCAGTTCGCGCAGGCCCAGCGTGCGCGGCTCGCCGTCGACCAGCGCGACGTTGTTGATGCCGAAGGTCTCCTCCATCGGGGTGAGCCGATAGAGCTCCTCCAGCACGGCCTCGGGGATGAAGCCGTTCTTGATCTCGATGACCAGGCGGAGGCCCTTGTGCCGGTCGCTGAGATCCTTGAGGTCGGAGATACCCTGGAGCTTCTTGGCGGTGACCAGCTCCCTGATCTTGGTGACCACGCGCTCGGGGCCGACGTTGAAGGGCAGTTCGGTGACGACGATGCCCTTGCGGCGGGGGCTGACCTGCTCGATGGCGCACTTGGCGCGCATCCGGAAGGTGCCACGGCCCTTGGCGTACGCGTCGCGGATGCCGTCGAGGCCGATGATCGTGCCGCCGGTGGGCAGGTCGGGGCCGGGGACGAACCGCATCAGGTCGTCGAGCGTCGCATCCGGCTTCTTGATCAGGTGGCGGGCGGCGGCGACGACCTCGACGAGGTTGTGCGGCGCCATGTTGGTGGCCATCCCGACCGCGATGCCGGTGGCCCCGTTGACCAGCAGGTTGGGGAAGGCCGACGGCATGACCGTGGGCTCGGTCTCCTGACCGTCGTAGTTGGGTTTGAAATCGACGGTGTCCTCGTCGATCGACTGGACCACGGCCATGGCAGCCGAGGCCAGCCGGGCCTCGGTGTAGCGCATCGCGGCGGGCATGTCGTCGGGGGAGCCGAAGTTGCCGTGCCCGTCGATGAGCGGCAGGCGCATCGAGAACGGCTGGGCCATCCGGACCAGCGCGTCGTAGATGGCGGTGTCGCCGTGCGGGTGGAGCTTGCCCATCACGTCGCCGACGACGCGCGAGGACTTGACGTGGCCCCGGTCGGGCCGCAGGCCCATCTCGCTCATCGAGTAGAGGATGCGGCGCTGGACCGGCTTGAGGCCGTCCCTGGCGTCCGGCAGTGCACGCTGGTAGATGACCGAATATGCATATTCGAGGAAGCTGGTGCGCATCTCGGTGGAAACGTCGATGTCGACGATCCGCTCCTCGAAGCCCTCGTCGGTCGGGGGTGTGGTCGTCCGTCGAGCCATCTGATTTCCTGCGCGCGCGCCCCGGCCGTCAGGCCGAGGGGGAGGCGCATCCTCCTTCTGTCTTCGTGGTCGAACCGTCCGCACCGGCTCCCCGGGAAGCCTCGGGCCGGGGCGTCCGGCGGGAAGCCGGGTATGGTACCGAGACTCGATACCATACCCAGCTCATCCGACACCTTCGGGCCTTCCCTGGCCTGCCGCCGAGGGCTACCGCCGTTCCGGGCGGGGTGTCAGGGGGTATCAGGGGGTGTCGCGGGTCCTGGGGCCCGCCCCGGGCCAGGGGCCGGGGGTCTCTCCCTCGTGCTCGTCGCCGGGCACGTTCAACCTGGTGTCGTAGATCCTGAAGCCGCGGGCCTGATAGTTGGCGAGCGCCACCGGGCTGTCGAGGGAGCAGGTGTGCAGCCACACCCGCCGGGTCGGCTCCCGGCCGGGCTGCCGGTCGGCCAGGTCCCAGGCCCTGGCGGTGCCGACCTCCAGCAGACGGCCGCCGACGCCTCTGCCGATCGCCCACGGCAGGAGGCCGAAGCAGGTGATCTCGACCGCCGCGCCGTCCTGGGGGGCGAGCTCGACGTAGCCCGCGGGGGTGCCGCGGTGATAGGCCACCCACGTCTCCACGCCGCTCTCCAGCCAGTCGCTCCACTCCCGCCAGGTCCACGGCAGCCGGTTGGTCCAGTGCCATTCTCCGCCGACGGCCGTGCTGAGGAACCGGCTGAACTCGGGCGAGGGCACCTCGGCGTGCACGACGTCGACCTCGATCGACGGCGACTTGGCGGGCAGCAGGTCCGAGCGTGAGGTCTGTTCGAGATACCAGGTGGTGACGTCCATAGTGGATGCATCAAACCATGGCGCGGAGCCTGCCAGCTCCCTCGCTCCCCGCCGGCCCGGCGTGACCTCCTGGCGAGGGTGTCCGCGGCGGGCGGGGTTCACCCTCGACCGGCGCCGGCCCGGAACGTATGCTTTACCAAGCAATTGCTTGTTTTAGTGGATCGGGCTAGGCTCGAAAAGAGGGCTAGGTAAGGATGACCTAACCTTCACGAATGCCGTGCGGCCACGATGGAGGGCGTCCGAAGATGATCGAGTTCAAACCCGTGACCAGGCACATCGGCGCCGAGGTGAACGGTGTCGACCTGCGCAAGCCACTGTCGGAGGGGGAGGTCCAGGAGATCCGGCGCGGCTGGGTGGAGCACAAGGTCCTCTTCTTCCGTGACCAGCACATCAGTGACGAAGAGCACATCCGCTTCGCGGAGAACTTCGGCTCGATCAACCACCCCGCCTTCAAGAAGGACGGCGGCACCGCCATCCACGTCCTCGACCAGACCGACCCCAAGGGCGAGGGGGGCGACGAGTGGCACAGCGACAACACCTTCGAGCCGGTTCCGCCGATGGGCTCGCTGCTGCGCTGCGTGCAACTGCCCTCCGTCGGCGGTGACACCCTCTGGGCCAACGCCCAGCTGGCCTACGAGACGCTCTCTCCGCCCATCCAGCGGCTCTGCGACGAGCTCACCGCGATCCACGACATCACGGCCTCGATGAAGAAGGCCATTTCCAAGGGGCACGACTTCGACCTGGAGCAGGTCCAGGCCAAGTGGCCGCCGATCGAGCGTCCCGTGGTGCGCACGCACGCCGAGACCGGACGCAAGGCGCTGTTCGTCAACCGCTCCTCCACCACGCGGCTGGTGGGGTTGTCCGACCGGGAGAACGAGGCGTTGCTGCCCTACCTGATCGACCACATCCGCTCTCCCGAATACCAGGTCCGGCTCAACTGGCGGCCGGGCACGCTGGCCTTCTGGGACAACCGGAGCACCCAGCACTACGCGGTCGCCGACTACACCGAGCGCCGCCGCATGCACCGGGTGACGATCAACGCCTTCCCCGAACACCTGGACGTCTAGGCTCTGCCCGGCGGGTCTCGCCGTGGTGACCGACGACAACGCGGCGAGGCGCCGCCCGACCGTGGTGGGCGGCAGATCCAAGAGGCAGCGTCTAGGAGCCGCGGGCGCGGTAGGCCGCGACGGCGGCCTTCACGTCAGGGTGCAGCCGTCCCCGGTCGGACAGCCACCCCCCGATGCCCATACGCCCGAGGAGCTCAAGGGGCTGGAGGCTGTCGAGGGCGATCCACAGGTCGATGCCGTGCTGTCGCACCAGGCCGTAGAACTCCTTGGCCGCCGACACCGAGGTGAGATCCATGCCAGGCACGCCGGTCAGGTCGAGGAGCACCGCGCGGGGCAGGGGGGTGGTGGCCTCGATGAGCGCTCTCACCCGATCCGCCACCCGCCGGGCGTTGGCGAAGTACAGGCGGCTTTCGATACGCACGATCAGCAGCCCCGGCTCGGTCTCGTCCGACGGGTGACGCCTGAGGTCGCGATAGGCCCCCGACTCCGGATCGCGGCCCAAGGGGTAGATCGGCGGGTTGTCCACCTGGTGCAGCAGCAGGAGTATCGAGATCACGACCGCGGCCAGCACGCTCTGCATGATGCCGAGGCCGACCGCCACCAGCATCGTGACGCAGGCGAGCGCGAACTCCGGCCGGCTGGCCCGCCAGATCGCCGCCAGCCCATGGACGTCGACCAGGCGTGCCGCGATGGTCAGCACGATCCCGCCCAGGACGGCCGTGGGCAGCGGGGCCAGGGCCGGGGCGAGGAGGAGCAGCACCACCGCGGTGCAGAGCGCGGTCACGATCTCGGCCCGCTGGCTCCGGGCCCCGGAGGCGTCGTTCATCTCGCTCTGCGTCATTCCACCCGCCGCCGGATAGGCACGGAAGATCCCGCCCAGGGCGTTCGCCAGTCCGAGTGCGAGCAGTTCCCGGTCGGCGTCGAGCGGCGGGTCGTCGCGGTGCCGGAAGATCCTCGCCGCGCTGATCGACTCCACGAAGGCGAGCAGTGCCATGCCGAGGGCCATCGGCGCCAGTGTCCTGACCAGGCCGAGGTCGGGCAGGAGCGGGGGCGGCAGGCCGCTGGGCACCCTGCCGATCGTGGCCACGCCGTACGAGGACAGGTGCGCCAGGAAGCTGATCAGCGTGACGACCGTCACCGCCACCAGCGGGCCCGGTACATGGGGCAACCGCCGAAGCACGACGAGCAGCAGTATCACCCCGGCCGCCACGAGCATCGTCGGCACGTTGGCCTCACCCAGCCTGCCGGCCGCGGAGAGCAGCCGGTCGAAGACCTTGGTCCCCTCCGCGTGGACGCCGATCACCGTACCGAGCTGGCCGGCCGCGATGGTCAGGCCGATCCCGCTCTTCAGGCCGGTCATCACCGGGTCGGAGATGAAGTCGCCGAGGAACCCCAGGCGCAGGACGCTCGCGGCCAGCAGGATCACCCCGGTCAGCACGGCCAGCGTCGAGGCGGCCGTCATCGGCGCGGTCCCCGGGGGCGTCGCCGCGAGGGCGGCCGCCGTCAGCGCGGACAGGGTCGAGGTGGTGCTGACCGACAGCGGACGTGAGGTGCCGAGCAGCGCGTAGGCGATCATCGGGACCAGCGCGCAGTACAGGCCCGCCTGCACGGGCAGCCCGGCGATGGTGGCGTAGGCCACCGCCTGGGGCAGGACGACGCAGGCCGTCGTGATCCCCGCCACCGTGTCGGCGCGCAGTCTGCTGAGGTTCGGCATGTGGGTGGAGCGCGATTCTCCCTGGTGTGCCCGGTTGGTGATCCCACTGTCCTATCGGTGGTCGCGAGTGGAACCGAAGAGGCTCCGGCGGTTCGGTCAAGGTTCTGTCATCACCGCGCGACGCCGCCCGGGCGGAGGGCGCCGACGGAGTCCGGAGTGAAACAGTCGGCTGGACCTGGTACCAATGACCGGTGAGCGAAGAGCAGATGCTGCGAGAAGAGGCCGAGGGGCGGCTGCGGGCGCTCGCCGGGGAGCACGCCCGGCTGCGCGAGGACCAGTGGTCGGCCATCAGGGCACTGGTCATGGACCGGCGCCGGGTGCTCGTGGTGCAGCGCACCGGCTGGGGCAAGTCGGCTGTCTACTTCATCGCCACCGCGCTCCTGCGCGAGCTGGGTGAGGGGCCCACCGTCATCGTGTCCCCGCTGCTGGCCCTGATGCGCAACCAGATCGCCGCCGCCGAGCGTGCCGGGATCAACGCGGTCACGATCAACTCGGCCAACCCCGAGGAGTGGGAGCAGATCTACAACCAGGTCGCCGAGGGTGAGGTCGACGTGCTGCTGGTCAGCCCCGAGCGGCTCAACAACCCCGACTTCCGCGACCACGTGCTGCCCGAACTGGCCGAGAGCGCGGGCCTGATCGTGGTCGACGAGGCGCACTGCATCTCTGACTGGGGCCATGACTTCCGTCCCGACTACCGGCGGCTGCGCACGCTGTTCGGGGAGCTCACCGAGGGGGTGCCGATCCTCGCGACCACCGCCACGGCCAACGCCAGGGTCACCCGCGACGTCGCCGAGCAGATGGGCGAGGAGACGCTGGTGCTGCGCGGCGCGCTGGAGCGAGACAGCCTCCATCTCGAGGTTGTGCGCCTGCGCGGCGCCGAGCAGCGCCTGGCCTGGCTCGCGAGCACGCTGCACGAGCTCCCAGGTTCCGGCATCGTCTACACGCTCACCGTGGCCGCCGCCCAGGAGATCGCCGCCTACCTGCGCGAGCAGGGCCACGAGGTGGTCGCCTATTCCGGGCAGACCGAACAGAGCGAGCGGCTCGCCGCCGAGCAGGCGCTGCTGGACAACAAGATCAAGGCGCTGGTCGCGACCTCCGCGCTCGGCATGGGCTACGACAAGCCCGACCTGGGCTTCGTCATCCACGTCGGGGCCCCGCAGTCCCCGGTGGCCTACTACCAGCAGGTCGGCAGAGCGGGCCGCGGGGTCGAGCGGGCAGAGGTGATCCTGCTGCCCGGCGCCGAGGACCGCGACATCTGGGCGTACTTCGCCTCGCTGGCCTTTCCGCCGGAGCCCGTCGTGCGGGCCGTGCTGGCCGCGCTGGAGGAGAGCGGAGTGATGTCCACGGCCGCCCTGGAGAACCGGGTGGATCTCAGCCGGAGCCGGCTGGAGACCATGCTGAAGGTCCTCGACGTCGACGGCGCCGTGCGCCGGGTCAAGGGCGGCTGGGAGTTCACCGGCGAGCCCTGGGAGTACGACGCCCCGCGCTACGCCAGGGTCGCCGCCGAGCGGGAGGCCGAGCAACAGGCCATGCTCGACTACCTCGACACCAACGGCTGCCGCGAGGAGTTCCTCCGCCGCCGCCTGGACGACGACACCGCCGCCCCGTGCGGGCGTTGCGACAACTGCACCGGCGCGCACCGCTCACCCGAGGTGGACTCCCAGGCCGTGCGTTCGGCGGCCGACCGGCTCCGCAGGCCCGGGGTGGAGGTCGAGGCGCGCAGGCAGTGGCCGACGGGGCTGACCGATCTCAAGGGCCGGATCAGGCCGGAACTGGGCGCCGAGCCGGGGCGGGTGCTGGGCAGGCTCACCGACATCGGCTGGGGCAACCGCCTGCGCGGCCTGCTGGCCGATGGCGCCTCCGACGGGCCGATCCCCGACGACGTCTTCGCCGCCATGGTCAAGGTGCTGTCGTCCTGGGAGTGGGCGCAGCGCCCGGTGGGCGTGGTCGCGGTGCCCTCGGGCAGCCGTCCGCAGCTCGTCCGCAGCCTGGCCGAGCGGCTGGCCCAGGTGGGGCGCCTGTCCTATCTGGGCGATCTCGGCTACCGGTCGGGCTCGCCGGGACGGCAGTTCAACAGCGCGCAGCGGGTCCAGGCGATCCGGGGCACCCTCGCCATGCCCTCCGCCCTGGGCGCGGCCGTCGCCTCGGCCGAGGGACCGCTCCTGCTGGTCGACGACCGGATCGACACGGGCTGGACGATGACCCTGGGAGCCGCCATGCTCCGCCACGCCGGAGCCCCCGCCGTGCTGCCCCTCGCCCTGGCGGTCACCAGCTAGGAGAGCGCCGGGCGGTGCGCTCGCGGTTCCCGGGGGAACGGGCTGAGCCGGGGCCTGGCGATTCGGAGGGCGGTCACCACCTGTCCCGGCCTGCCGAATCGGGAGTAGGCCCCACCTTCGGCCGTGCCCCGCGCCGTCGCCGCGGCCGCCGGTGTCCGGTCCGTGCCTCGGTCCCCGTCTCACGATGTGAGAGCCCTTTAGCCTTCGTAAGCATCTCGGACACCGCCGTGACCAGGAGAAAGGCGAGCCGGAGCGCTTCTCGCGAGGTTCGTCTCGGCTTTTGACCAGAGCTGCGGACAAGAGTCCGGCCGCGGCCGGGTACGCCCGAGCGGTGCGCGCCTTCCTCGACGGCGGCACCGTCGAGCACGCCTGCGAGGCCTGCGTCGCCGCCACCGCGCTGCCCCCGATGCACCACCCGCCCGTCGAGGTGGGTCTGGGCGTCATCCGGCCGGGCATGGCGCGGGCGGCGGGCGCCGTCGCCGACGTGGCCATCACCTGGATGACGCCGCCCCACTACGTCCGGGACACGCTGCTTCCCGCCCTGGCCGCCGGAGCCGCCGGCCGCGGCACGCCGCCCCGCGTGGCGACCGTCGTGCATGTGGCACTGGCCGGCCCCGGCCGTGATCCCCGCAGACTCGCGCACAGCGCGGCCGCGGACCATCTGCGGGCCCCGCACTACACCGACATGCTCCGCCGGGCCGGGGTGCCCGCCGACCCGGCCGACCCGCGCGCCGGCGCCGCGGCCCTGGTCGAGGCGGGTGTCTACGTGTACGGCACGCCGGAGGAGGTCGTCGAACGGCTGCGCGGCTACCGCGAGGCGGGTGTCGACGAGATCATCCTCAACCTCGCCGGCGTCGCGGGGACCGAGGGGTTCCGGGCGGCGCTCGCGGACGCCGAGTGCCTGCTCCACGCCATGGCGGACGCCGATGGGTGAGCCCGGTCGGCCGAGGGGGACTACCGGTGGGCCCGGCGTCCCGGGCCGCACAGGGGTGGCGCGCTGCGCACGCTGGAACCCGCCGTCCTGGACGCCGTCCGGATGGTGGGCCGCGGGCGGGTCGGGTTCACGCTTCCGGAGCGGGCGGACGCCGGCGGCGTGACGTACCGGACCGGCCAGGTCCGCTCGCTCGCGGCCATGCTCCTCGGTCCGAGGTCGGGCGGGAGCGACGCCGACATCGCGCGGATCGCGGCGGACACCTTCGCGGAGACCGGCGCGGCCCTCGCCCGGTTGCACGCCGTTCCCCTGCCGCGGGCCGATCTACCGTTGCCCGACGGCCTGCTGCGGTTGCTCCCTGGCTGGGGGACGGGCTGGGGCCCGGCGCCGCACCCGATCTGCACCGCCGCGCGGCCGAGATACTGGGCCGGGACCGGATGGCCACGGTGGCGGCGTGGTGTGTCCCGGCGCCGGAGGCATCGCACGCCCTGCTGCACGGCGGCCCCAGCCTGGGCATCCTGCTGCCCCTGACCCCCGACATGGACGGCGGCCTGCTGACCGGTGAGAACCTGGCCGCCGGTCCGCCGGAGTCCGACGTGGGGTGGATCGTCGGCGAGCTGGTGGAGCTCCGCGCGTCGGTCCGCCGGTTCGGCGCGCGCCGGGACTTCGACTTCGACATGTTCATCGGCCGCGTCCTGGAGGGCTACACCGCCGATCTGGACCTCGCCGCCGTGGGCAGGACGGCCGCGCTGCGCTTCCTGACCCACCTGCACGACTTCGCCGCCTACATGAAATGGCACGATGTCCTCATTGAGTACCTCAAGCTCGTCGCCGGGCAGTTGCTGCTCTCCCCGGGCGAGGTGGTCCGTTCGTGAACACCGCCGAGATCACCCGCGTGACGCCGCACGACGGGCTGCGGATCCTCATCGAGGAGGAGCACGCCGTCTCCGTGGCGGGTGCCCGGCTCTCCGCCTGGGCGGGAAGCATGTCCAGGGCCTGGACGTCGAGTTCCATGGTGAGTTTCCTTTCATCGGGGGAAAACCCCCGCCGGTGATGCTGGGGTCTCGATGTCCGCCGGCGGGGCCCGCGGAGTCCGTGGGCGCGGTCAGCGATCGCCTTCGCGTCGTCGGCCGTCGGCCGGTCGTGACCGACCTCCGCACGGGAACGCACCGTGAGCGCCTTTCCGAGCCTGCCCATGCTCAACTCGTCGCCCCGTTCGCCCACGGCGCTCGCCCGCGCCGGCGATCCAGCGCCCGACGTCATGCGTCAGGTGGATGCCGTGTGCGTCGTACCGCGGCATCCACCGGGTGAAAGGCCGGAGCTCGCAGCCTGCGGAGAACAGCGGGGCCATGGCCGGATCGGCGGTGAATCTCTGGCGGCTTTCCCCGAGCACCGCTTTGTACTCGTCCAACGTGGCGCTCAACGAACTCTCACCTTGGAGCCGGGGAACCGTCGGCGTGTATTCCTGACGACGCCGACGGTAATCGGGGGTTCTTACGGGTCGCTTAGCCACTCTTAATGCGCACCCCGGCACGGGCCGGTCTGCGGGCGTGGAGACCTTAAGGCGGTCATTAGGTGCCGCTGGCAGGCTGTTCCGCGTCCGGAGGCTTACCGGCAGAACCGGTCACGGGCGGGATCCGGGCAGTCATTTCGCGCCAATGGCTCGGCATCGGCCCATGGCGGAGAACACGAATGGAGATTCGGCGTCGTGAATGAACGTGGTTCGGCGGGGGACGGCGTCTTCGGTGCAGACCGTCATATCCTGGAGGACATTGCCCGTGCGACATTGCATCGCACAGTGGGTGATAAAGACTCGATGCTTGAATTCGACAGCGTCCCGGATTGGGATTTCCAGGTCGATTCGCCTTGGACGTATGTGACACCGACCGGCGCGACCACGCGGGTGCAGGGTTGGAAGCTGCATGTGGCGGCGACGCCGTTGTCGGCCTCGGTGGTGCTGGCGCGTGCGGTGCGGGTGCTGGGGCGCCGCCGTTGCCCCTTCAAGTACGCCACCGACTTCGACGAGCTGGGTCGGCTCGTGGCACGAGACCAGGACCGTGGGTCGGTGGGCAAGTTCATCACGGTCTACCCACCTGACGACGCGAGCGCGGTGGAGATCGCGGAGGAACTGCACAAGGCCACCTACGGCCTGCCGGGCGCGCCGATCCTCTCCGACCGGATCTACCGGCCGGGCAGCCTGGTGTACTACCGCCTGGGGGTGTTCTCGGCGTCCAGCGTGCTCGACAACGACGGCTCCTACGCCTCCCGGCTGACCGCGCCCGACGGCACCCAGGTGCGTGACGAGCGCAACGCGTGGTACTCCCCGCCGGCCTGGGCGGTGTGCCCCTTCGAGTCGGGCCAAACTCCGGTGCGGACCACGGCGCCGCAGGCGGTGCTGCTGGCCGATCGGTTCGTGGTACGCGAGGCCATCCGGCACGGTGCCAAGGGCGGGGTGTTCCTGGCGGAGGACCGAGTGGACGACGGTCAGGTGGTTATCAAGCAGGCGCGTCCCCACCTGGGCGCCGGGCTCGACGGAACCGACGAGCGGGATCGGATGCGCCACGAGGCGCGCATGCTGGAGATCTTCGGACCGCTGGGCGTCACGGCGCGCAAGGTGCTCCTCTTCGAGCAGAACAACAACCTGTTCCTGGCGCAGGAACACATCGCGGGCACCCCGCTGAACGGCTGGGAGGCCCCTCAGCACGACCGGCCCGGCGCGGTGCTGGGCGTCCTGCGCCGGATGGCCGCACTGGTCGCCGTCGTGCACGAGCAGGGCCATGTGCTGCGTGACCTGACGCCCAACAACATCATGGTGACGGAGGACGGCGACTGCCGCCTGATCGACCTGGAGATGGCCGTCGTGCCCGGCACGCCGGCCGGGCGCGCGTTCACCCCCGGTTACGCGCCGCCCGAGCAGGTGAACTCCGCCCTGTATGCTCCCGCGCCCGGCGTGGAGGCCGACCTGTACGCGTTCGGGGCGACGACGTTGTTCACGGCCACCTCCTGCCAGCCGCCCCACCTTCAGGACCGGCCCGTCGACGCACGGTCCTGGGATGAGCGGGTGGAGACGGTGGTGCGGGTGGCGACCGCGGGTGACCCGCTGGCCACCGCGCTGGCGCCGCTGATCCTGGGCCTGATGCGCGAGGATCCCGCGCGGCGCTGGGACCTGCCGCGGGTGCGGGAGTTCCTGGAGGACGTGGACGTCGCCGCCCTGGGGCCCGCCACCCGGACCGCCGGCTTCCGCCTGGGCGCGGCCGAGCAGGACCGTCTGCTCCACGACGGGCTCGCCTACACGTTGCGCACCATGTCACCCGGCACCGGCGCGCAGCCGGTCGCCCGCCTGTGGCCCAACTGGGGCTTCGGCCCGACCGCCGACCCGTGCGCCGTCCAGTACGGTTCCGCCGGGGTGATCGCTCTGTGGGCCGCAGTGCTGGACCCCGCTCGGGCGGACGACGCGCTGCCGGCGGACACTCGGGCCCGCCTGGCCGCCGCCCTGCGGGACGCGGCGGACTGGACGGTGCGGCGGCTGGCACGCGAACAGCGGCCCTCCCCGGGTCTGTACTTCGGCCGGGCGGGCATCGCCGTGGCCCTGCACGACGCCGGCCGCGCGCTCGACGAGGAGGACCTGCGCACCGCCGGCGTGGAGCTGGGGCTGGACCTGCCGGTCGCCTGGCCCAACCCGGACATCTGCCACGGCGCGGCCGGGACGGGGACGGCCCTGCTGCACCTGTGGCGCGCCACCGGCGACACGCGCTTCCGGGACCGGGCGGACGCCTGCGCCGACGGTCTGCTCAAGGCGGCGCGGCGGACCCCGGACGGCGTGCTGTGGCCCATCCCCGCGGACTTCGCCTCCGCGCTGGCGGGTGCGGAGCACTACGGCTTCGCGCACGGCGTCGCCGGGGTCGGCGCGTACCTGCTGGCCGCCGGAGTCGCGCTCGACCGGGACGACTGCCTGGAGGCCGCCCTGCTCGCCGGGGAGACCCTGCTCGGCGCGGCCGACCACCAGGGGGAGAGCGCCTGGTGGGCCGAGGGCCCGGAGGGCGGGGCGAAGCTGCCGCACTGGTGCAACGGCTCCTCCGGCGTCGGCACCTACCTGGTGCGCCTGTACGCGGCGACCGGGGACCGGCGCTTCCGGGACGCCGCCCACGCGGCCACGCTGGCCGTCCACGGCAGCCGGCTGGCCTCGGGGACGGCCGCGTGTCACGGAATCGCCGGCGACGGACAGTTCCTGCTGGACATGGCCGATCTGCTCGGCGAGCGCGCCTATCACGACCAGGCGAAGGAACTGGCGGCGCCCCTGTGGGCACGCGCTGTCCTGCGCGACGGGCTCATGGTGGTGCCCGACGAGCTCTCCGGCGAGGACATCTCCGTCGCCTGGAACACCGGGCTGGCCGGGGTGCTGGACTTCCTGTACCGGCTGCGGCACGGCGGTCCGCGCCGGTGGATGGCCGAGACGGGCGCCGAGGTGTGGAAACGCGGCGGCGAGGCGTGATGATCTCCGAGACGACGAGCCCGGTCGCCGCGATGACCGGCGGGCGGCAGCGGTCGTTCGTCCACCGGCTGAACTTCCGCTTCTCCCCCGGGGGGAGGTACGCCGCCTGCCTGGCCGCCGACGACCGCGCCCCCGCGATGTGTCCGGAACTGTGGGACCTCACCGGCCCCGAGCCCCGGCCTCGGGCGGTGCGCACCCGGGACGGCGAGACCGCGGCGAGCGTGCCGCTGCCCACGGACGACGGCGACCTGCTGCTCTGCAGGTCTGGAACCTATGGCTCGCGGCTCACCTTCGCCGCGTCCCGTGCCGAGGGCGGGCGGCCGGTCGAGGAGACCGAGCTGATCGCCGTCCGAAGAGGCGGTCTGCGGCTCCTTCCCGGCACGGCGCGGACCCCCACCCTGGTGCTGGAGATGGACGGGGACGGGGGCACCGTGGTGTGGCGCCTGCCCGGCGGGACCGCGCCGCCGGAACAGATCACCCGGGTGCCGCACCCGATCGGCGGAGCGATCTGGCTCGACGAGCGCGGGCACACCCTCGCGCTGTCCTCCGCCGAGCCGGGAGCGGACACCGTGGTCCTGGATCTGACGCGCGGCACCATCACGTCCCTCGGTCTGCCCGCCGGCGAGCACCTGCTGCTGGCCGCGCCCCCCAGCGGGGTGCTGCTGACCGCCGCGTCGAGTACCGGCGGCTACCGGCTCGGCGTGCGCCGCCTCGGCGACCCGGCGCCGACGGCCTTCCCCGATCGACTGAACACCGTCGAGGGCAGTGTGGCCCCGCTGGCGCTGGACCCCACCGGGCGGCTCCTGGCCCTGTCGGTCACCCGCCGTGCCCGCTCCCACCTGCTAATCCATGATCTGACGGCGGACGCCCCCGGCGAGATCGAGCTGCCGCCCGGCGCGCTGCATCCGACGGCCCACTGGTCTGACGCCGGCCTGCATCTGGTGCACAGCGCCGCCGACCGTCCGACGGGCGTCATCACGATTCCGGACCCGTCCCGGCCGCGCGTCCTCGCCGCGACCGGCGAGCACTGGTCCGGGTGGGCCTCGCCGCGGGCGCGGGAGTATCCGGCACCGGCGGGCAGCACGGAGGCCGTCGTGTACGGCGATCCGGCCGAGGCCCAGCGCCTGGTGGTGGCGCTGCACGGCGGCCCCGAGGCCGCGTGGCAGCTCAGCTTCGACCCGCTGTTCCAGCGCCTCGCCACCGAGGAGATCGCGGTGGTGGCGCCCAACCAGCGGGGCAGTACCGGCTACGGCGCGGCACACCGCGAGGGCATCCAGGGCGTCTGGGGCGGTCCCGACCTCGCCGACATCCTGCACCTGGGCCGCCACCTGGCGGCCGGGCGCGGCCCGGACCGGCCGCGGCCCATGCTCTACGGCGCGAGCTACGGCGGATACCTGGCGCTGCTGGCCGCGGCGGCGGAGCCGGACCTGTGGGAACGGGCCGTGGCCGTCGCGCCGTTCCTGTCCGGCCGACTGCTCTACGAGGACGGGCCGGCCTCCGTTCGCAACCTGATCGACCGATTGGGCGGGTGCGAGGAGATCCACGATGACGACCTCGGGCCGCGCGATCTGCTCCGGCTGGCCGGCCGCATCCGGCTGCCGCTGCTCATCGTGCACGGCGAGCATGACCCGATCATCCCGGTCGGTCACTCCCGCCGCCTGCGCGAGCGGCTGCGGCGAACCCGCCGGCCCGGCGCCGCGCCGGTGACCTACCTGGAGGTTCCCGGCGCGGGCCACGACCCGCTGTCCGACATCGGCGGGCATGCCATCAGGGGGCGCGTGCTCGGCTTCCTGTGCGGCGGGCAGGACCGCACCGGCTGAGGCGCGGGCCGCCGAACCGGCTCCCCGGGAAGCACATTTCGGTCCGTGCCCTTCCGCGGGCCGGGCAGGTCCCCAAGCCGCCTCGATCCGGAGGCGTAAAAGAAGAAAGGAGAACCGATGGAACTCGACATCACCACTCTTGACCTGCTCCCGGCCACCCAGGAATCCAGGCTGTATCCCTGCGGGTGCGCCTGCACGTTGCCGAGTTTCATAACCGGTGTCGTGGTCCCCTAATGCCGGACCAAGCCTCGGACTCCCACGCCGGGCAGGTGACGCGGCGGGACGGTGACCGCCTCCTCGCCGCCACGGCGCGCGGCCTCTGGGCGCCCCTGGCGGTCACCGCGGCGGCCGTCGCCCTGTCGACGGCCGCCGCCCTGGCCCTGCCCGCCGCGCTGGCCACCGCCGTGGACGGCGTGGTGTCCGGCGAGGGCGCGCGAGCCGCCGGGTTCCTCGCGCTCGTCCTGGCCGTTGCCACCTGCGCCGATCTCATCGGCGCCCTCGCCGGCGCGGTGACCACCGCGTCCGCGACGGCGTCCCTGCGCCTGCGCTTCACCTCCCACCTTCTCCGGCTCGACGCCGCCGCCGCCCGCCGCCTCCCTGCCGGAGAACTGGCCAACCGGCTGGTGAGCAACACCGCGAGCGCCGGGCGCGTCCCGCTCACCCTGCTGTACACGGCCGCCGAAATCATCAGCACGAGCGGCGGCATCGTCATGCTGCTGGTGACCGACTGGCGCTCGGGCATCGCCTTCCTGGTCGGGATACCCGTCGCGCTGGTGATCGTGCGGCTCTTCGTCACCCGGCTGTCCGGGGTGTACGAGCGGTATCAGAGCGCGCACGGGCGCCTGGCCGCGCGCCTGACCGACACCCTGGCCGGCATCCGCACGGTGCGGGCGTCCGGCACCGCCGATCGCGAGATCACCCGGGTGCTGCGCCCGCTGACCGACCTGTCGGACGCCGGTCACGCCATGTGGCGGGCCCAGGCGCGGGGCGTCTGGCAGATCACCCTGCTGCTGCCCGTCATCGAGGTGCTCGTGCTCATCGTGGCCGGGCTCGGCGTCACCGACGGCCGGTTGCAGCCCGGGCAGTTGCTCGCCGTGGCCGGCTACGCGGCGATGGGCGTGGGCTTCATCGAACAGGTCGACGCGCTGCTGGGGGTCGCCGAGGCCCGCGCCGCGGCCCGCCGCATCCAGGAGGTCCTGGTGCTGCCGCCCCTCGTGCCCGGCACCCGCCCGCTGCCGGACGGCCCCGGCGCGCTGTCGTTCCGCGGCGTCACCGTGACCCGCGAGGGCTCCCACCTCCTCGACGCCATCGACCTGGACATCGCCCCGGGAGTGCTGACCGCCCTGGTCGGGCCGTCCGGGGCTGGCAAGAGCACCCTGGCCATGCTGGCCGGGCGGCTGCTGGACCCCGAGCGCGGGCAGGTGCTGCTGGACGGCCGTGACCTCGCCGACGTGGCTCCAGAGGCGTTGAGCGGCGCGGTCGCCTACGCCTTCGAACGCCCCGTCCTCCTGGGCGGCGACCTCGCCTCGGCCATCGCCTACGGCCGGCCCGCGCTCGACCGCGACAGCGTCCGCGAGGCCGCGCGGGCCGCACATGTCGACGACGTCATCCGCCGCCTGCCCGAGGGCTACGACACCCCCGCCGCCACCGCCCCGCTGTCCGGCGGGGAGTTCCAGCGGCTGGGCCTGGCCCGTGCCATGGTGCGGCGGGCCCGCCTGACCGTGCTGGACGACGCCACGTCCAGCCTGGACACCGCGACCGAGGCCCAGGTGACCCGCACGCTGGTCGAGGGCATGCGCGGGACCACCCGCCTGGTCATCGCCCACCGCGCGGCCACCGCCGCCCGCGCCGACCAGGTGGTGTGGCTGGACGGCGGCCGGATCCGGGGCCGGGGCACGCATCGGGCACTGTGGCAGGACCTGGCGTACCGCGCCCTGTTCGCCATCGGCCCGGACCCCGGCGGCGACGCAGGCGACGACAGCTCATGGAGTGAGGAATCGTGCCCGGCTCGGCTGTGACCCCCGCATCCGCCCCGCTCACGGCGGTGCCCGTCCTTGGCCTGGGAGAGGACGGCCATCCCGCCGGCGGGTTCCGGCTGCTGCTCGCGTTGCTGCGCCCCCGCAGGCGGCCCCTGGCCTTCGCCATGGTCTGGGCCCTGGTGGAGGCTGTCCCGGGGCTGCTGTCCGGGTTGCTCGTCGCCGGTGCCATCGACGACGGCTTCCTGGCCGGACGCCCGGGTACCGGCCTGGCCTGGCTTGGCCTGCTCGCGGCCGCGATGCTGCTCAAGACCGCGGCCACCCGACTGATGTTCCCCCACCTGGCCGCGGTGGTGGAGCCGCTGCGCGACGACCTCGTGCGCGTCGTCGTCACGGCCACGGTGACCCGCGCCGCCCGCGGCGACCGGCCGGACACCGCCGCCGTCAGCCGTATCACCGGGCAGGTGGAGACGCTGCGGAACCTGGTGTCCGCACTGCTGCGCACCACGCACGGGCTGGGCATCTCGCTGATCGCCGCGCTGGCCGGGCTGCTGGTGCTCTCGCCGCTGGCCGCGGCCATCGTCGCCGGGCCCGTGCTGGTGGCGGTGGCGGTGTGCGCCTGGCTGATGCGGGTGCTGCTGGTCCGGCAGCGCAGGCTGATCCTCGCCGACGAGACGCTCACCGCCGAGGCGACCCCGATCCTGGAGGGCACACGTGACATCGCCGCCTGCGGGGCGCGCGAGCAGGCGTACGCCACCGTGCGGGCCGCGGTGGACGCCCAGGCCGCGGCCATGCGCGCCCTGGCCCGGGCCGGCATGTCCCGGCGGCTGATCGTCGCCATCGGCGCGCACCTGCCGCTGCTCGGTCTGGTCGTCGCCGCCGAGCCGCTGACGCGGCAGGGGCATCTGAGCGTGGGCGAGGTCGTCGGCGCGGTGACCTACCTGGTGACCGGCCTGCAGCCCGCTCTGCAGTCGCTGGTCGGCATCCTTTCGAGCTGGGGTGTGGCCCTCGCCGTCACCCTGCGCCGCATCGCCGAGACCATCGTGGTGCCCGCCGACGATGCGCCCGCCGACGCCGCGTACGCGGTCGCCGTGCCCGCTCCGCCGTCCGGCGCCGGCTCGCCCGCCGGTTGCGAACTGCGGGCCAGAGGGCTGGGCTTCGCCTACGCCCCCCAGGCCACGCCCGTGGTGCGCGACCTCGACCTGGTGATCCCCGAGGGAGACCACCTGGCCGTGGTCGGCCCCAGCGGCATCGGCAAGTCCACCCTGTCCCTGCTGTTCACCAGGCTGCGGCGGCCGACCCACGGTGAGATCCTGCTCGGCGGGCTTCCGCTGGAGGCGATGGCGGAGCCCGACCTGCGCTCCATGGTGGCGCTCGTGCCCCAGGAGGCATACGTCTTCGCCGGCGCGGTCCGGGAGAACCTCGGCTACCTGTGCCCGGCCGGCACCGCGGACGCCCGACTGGAGGAGGCGGCGGACCGGGTGGGCGCGCGGGCGCTCGTCGAACGGCTCGGCGGCCTCGACGCCGAGATCGACGAACCCGCCGCGCTGTCGGCCGGAGAACGGCAACTGATCGCCCTGGCACGGACCTACGCCTCTCCGGCCCGCCTGGTCGTCCTGGACGAGGCGACCTGTCATCTCGACCCCGCCGCCGAGGCGAAGGCCGAGAGCGCGTTCGCCGCCCGGCCCGGCACCCTCATCGTCATCGCCCACCGCATCAGCTCCGCGGTCCGAGCCCGGCGCATCCTGCTGATGGACGGCACCGCCGCCCACACCGGGACCCACGCGGACCTGCTGACCCGCTCCCCCCTGTACGCCGACCTGGTCGGGCACTGGACGAACGACCGAGTGCCCGGCGCCCGTCCCGGGTATCCGCTCTCGACGAGGAGGTTCTCATGAGCACCCCTGTGAACAAGCCCACCGACATCATCTGGGACGTCACCTATGCCTGCCCCCTGCGCTGCATCCACTGCTACTCCGAGTCGGGCAGGCGCCCGGCCCGGCAACTGAGCCACGGCGACATGCTGCGGCTCGCCGACGCGATCATCGCCATGCGCCCGGACTCGGTTGAGTTCGCGGGCGGCGAGCCCCTGGTGGTCAAGGGGATCTACGAGGTCGCCGGGCACATCGGCCGGGCGGGGATCGCCGTCAACCTCTACACCGGCGGATGGACACTCACCCCCGAGACCGCCGAGGAGGCCGCCCGGGTGTTCCAGCGGATCACCGTCAGCGTCGACGGGGCCGACGCGGAGGTGCACGACCGGATACGGGGCAGGGCCGGCTCCTTCGACCGCGCGATGAACGCCCTGGCCCTGCTGGACGACATCGCCGCCCGACGCGCGGCAGAGGGCGGCAGCCCGCTGCTCTTCGGGATCGACTGCTCGGTTGCGCGTAGCAATTTCCACCAGTTGGCGGAGTTCTGCACAGGCATCGCCCCCCGGTTCCCGCGGATGCACTTCCTCAACCTGGCCGCCGCGGTGCCGTCCGGGCTGGCCAGCCGGCCGGGCTTCGCCGAGACCGAACTGCTCGGCAATGAGGAGCTCGGCACCCTGACCGGCAGGGAGTACACCGAGCGGCTGCGGTCGCTGGCGCCGGCGTCGCTGGCGGTGACCACCTCTGACAACTTCGTCCTGATGATGCACCCCGGCTTTGTCGCGAGCCATGGGTTCCCGCTGATGCAGATCGAGCCCGACGGCGAGGTGCGCGCCATGCCGATCTACGAGGGGTGCGTGGGAAACCTGCTGACCGAGGCTCCGGACGTGCTCTGGGGGCGCGCCGTCGAGCGGTGGAGCGATCCCTTCGTGGTCGAGACGCTGTCCTCGGTGCGCTCCATGACCGACTGGGCCGAGGCGGCCCGGCGTATCGACCGCCGGTTCGGATCCCCGGAGGTGCTCGCGCGCATCGACCGCCGCCCGCTGTGGCCGGCCGCGCAGCCCGTGTGAGCCCGGGGCCCGCACCCGGCCCCGCTGTCCGCTGTGGCCCGACGGCGGCTACGGCGGCGCCGGGCGTCCGGGAGCCGGGACGGTCTCGCCGAGGGCGGCGGCGAGCAGGCCCAGGAAGTGATCGACGGGACCGATGCAGGCCACCGCGGATCCGCCCGAGATCCGCCCGGCGTAGGGCAGCAGCCTCCTCCAGGTCGCCCGGCATGCCGGCAGGTCGCCGACGGCGGCCTGGGCCGCGCCCTGTAAGCAGGTCATGGTCAGCCACGACCAGTCCATCGGCGGGGCCGGCCACCCTTCCCGGGCCAGGACCCGAGCCTCGTCCAGACGGCCCTGGGCGCACAGTTCCAGCACCCGGGCGTCGTGGTCCACGCTGGGATGGATGCCGGCGATCTGGTCGATCAGCGTTCCGGCGTCGGCGATGGCGCCGCGCTGGTAGCACAGCATGAGGCGGCCGCTTGCCACGACCGCGCCCGCGTACCACATGCCGAGCCGCTGGGCCTGGTGTTCGGCATCGTCGTACAGGGCGTCGGCCTCGTCGAACCGGCCGACCAGGGTGAGCCGGTTGGCCCGCCACATGGTGTGCTGGAACCGCGGCCATGGGAGTTGCAGGTGGTCCAACATGACGTCGCAGCGTGCGGCGGCTCGATCCGCCCCCTCCAGGTCGGACATCTCCAGCTTGTAGTGGGTGGCCATCATGTGAGCGAGCAGTTCGAATCCCGGCGCCCCGGTGCCCAGCGCGAGCTCGTGCAGCTCGTCGGTGATCTCCATGAGCTCGTCGATGTGGGTCACCTGCGGCACGGACAGCGCGCGGGCGTTGAGCGCTCGCATGAGCAGGTGCGCGTCACCGATCCGGCGCGCCATCGCGACCGCTTCGCCGGACAGGGAGAGGCAGCGGGGGTTTCCGGCGCCGCCGCCGTACAGTTCCTGGGCCAGGCCGCCCAGCAGCAGCGTCCGTTCGGCGCTGTCGGTCTCGGGCAGCCGGCGCAGGGTGTGCTCGAACTGCTCCACCAGCCGCAGTTCCACCGGCTCGTACGGGTTGCGCAGCGTCCAGACGGCCGGGGCGTCCAGCGCGGTGAGGGCGCTGGCGGTCAGCTCGGGGCCCGCTCCGGCGCGGCCGGCGACCCGCAGGGCCTGCGCGCGGACCTGGCGGGCGCCCATCGCGTCTCCCGCCTCCAGCAGGGCACGCACCTGCTGGAGCAGGAGCGCCACGTGTTCGGCGGGGTCGCCGCCCCAGGCGCCGTGCGCGGTGACGGCCCGGCCCCACCAGGCGGCGGCCTCCCCGTACGCCGCGCAGGAACTCGCCTGCCGGGCCATCGCGCGGGCCCAGTGCGCCGTCTCCCGGTACGCCGCCGGGCCCGCCTCCACCGAGTGGTGGGCGATGGTCGTCACGTCGGCGCTCGGTTTGGCTGACAGCGCGGCCATCACCTCCCGATGGATCATCGCCTTCCGCAGCGGCGGGACGTCGCGGATCAGGGTCTCCCTGACCAGATCGTGGACGAATGTCATGCACCCGTCGCCGGTGACGATGAGCCCGGCCTGCGCCGCCCGGTCCAGCAGACCATAGGTGTGCGTCGCGCCCGGCTCCGACGCCTGGCACACCTCCGCGACCAGGCCGGGATCGAAGCCCCTGCCGATCACCGCGGCGATGCCGAGCACCTCGGTGGTCTGCGGCCCGAGCATGGCCAGCCGTTGCCTGATCAGATCGGCCACCGCGTCCGGCACGGTGTCCAGGTCCTGGCCCTGGGCCAGCAGGCGGGCACTCTCGCAGACGAAGAACGGGTTGCCGCCGGTCCGCTCGGCCAGCCTCTCGGCCGCGGGGCCGTCCACCTTGCCGCCCATCTCCTCGGCGAGGGTCCGGACCTCGGTGGTGGTCAGGCCGCTCAGCCGGATGCGCACCAGATCGTAACGGGCGAGATGGTAGAGGACCTCGTCCACCGAGAGCTTGAAGGCATCGTTCGGGGAGGCGCCGGGGTGACCCGTCAGGTCGCGGTACGCCGCTTCGCGGAACGCGGTGACCAGGGTCAGCGAGACGTTCCTGGCCTGCGCCCCGGACAACACGACGACGTTCCGGAGCAGTTCGAGCGTGGCGGAGTCGGCCCAGTGCAGGTCGTCCAGGATGATCACCAGAGGCCGGAGCCGCGCGGCCTCGACGAGCCACTGCGCGATGAGCTGGTTGCTGTGGCGCGAGGCCGTCCCGGGTGCGCTGGTGAGCCGCTCGTCGTTCAGCAGCCCCCCCAGCGCCTGGCGATCCGGGGGCGGGACGGACTCGGCCAGGGCGCGCAGCACCTGCAGCCACGGCCACAGTGGCGGCACCCCCTCGCCCTCGTGGCAGCGCCCCCACAGCACCAGATAGCCGAGATCGGCGCAGTCGTCGCGGAACGCCTGCAACAGCCGGGTCTTGCCGATGCCGGGCTCACCGCTGATCGCGGCGGTCACCATGCCGTTCCGGTCCCTCAGGATGGGGAGGCTCGTCAACGTCGCGAGCTGCCGATCCCGCCCGATCAGATGCCCGTGGGCCGGCGCCGGCGGGGAGACCTCGGCGGACACGGGAGGCGAGGGGGGACGCGGCAGCGAGGCGGGCTCGGGCGGAAAGGTGAGCGACCGCGACTGCTGGAGGATGTCCTTCTCCAGCGCCTGCAGCTCGGGGCCCGGATCGAGGCCGAGTTGTTCGGCGATGACCTTCCGTGCCCGGCGCAACGTGGCCAGCGCGTCGGCCTGCCGGCCGCTGCGGTAGCGGGCCAGGGCGAGCAACCACCACAGCCGCTCGCGAAGCGGATGTTCCCCGATCTCGGACTCCAGCTCGTGGATCACCGTCTGCGGGCGGCCGAGATCCAGCAACGCCTGGGCCCGGCGCTCGACCGCGGTCAGGCGCAGCTCGTACAGGCGGTTCACCTCGGCGATCGCCCACAGCTCGTCGGCGAACTCGCCGTAGGGCAGGCCGCGCCACAACCGCAGCGCCTCCTCCAGGAGGGTGAGCGAATCCGCAGGCGGGCGCTGTTCCGCGTCGGAGACGAGCCTGCCGAAGCGCAGCGCGTCGATGTTCGCGGTGGCGAGCATGTAGCCGGGCCGCCGGGCGACCAGGAGCCGCGGCGGGGTGCGCGGGGTCCGGTCCGGTTCGATCGCCCGGCGCAGGTTCGACACGTGGACGTGGATCGAGGCCAGCGCGTTCACCGGCGGCGCACCGTGATACAGGTCGTCGATCAGGGTGTCCGTGGAGACGACCGTACCCGCCGCGGCCACCAACCGGGCCAGCACGGCTCGCTGCCGCGGACCGCCGAGGCTGACGGAGTCCTCGGCGGCATGGACCTCGAAGGGGCCTAGAACCCGGAACTCGACGCTCCGTTCGTCGCCTGGTCGCCCGTACCTCTCGATCCCGCCTTCCGAGTGCTCCGTTTCGCTGCCCCGCACACTGCCTCCTGGCGAAGATGGTTCACGACCTTGTCCCATGATCGCCGGAAACCCGTCTCCGTCTCGTCCCTCGTGCGGCGGATTTCGGCTCAGTCGAAAGTGGGACGCTCTCCGTCCCCGTATTGTGTTCCTCCTGCAACCGGTGCCAGGAAAGAGCTGTTCAGAGCCTGTCGACCAGCGGAGCCGAAACAGGCCGAAGCCGCACCGGCCCGCAGCCGTCCTCCAGCAGCCTCCACGCCGCGATCGGCGGCACCGGTGAACTGCGAAGCCCTGCCACCGGCGGGCACGCCTGGCCGGTGACGATCACGAAGCACGACCGTGGTCTGTCGCAGAGCCACTCGGCGGCCGGGCCATCTGGAAGAGGACCGCCGAATCGGGCCTGCCCGGCCAGGCGGAGCCCGCTAGAGGCGGGGGCGGGCACCCAGGTGCGAGATGGCCCGGGAGGCCAGGTGACAGCCGGAGGCCAGGGCCTCGGCCGGGGGCTTGCCGCCGAGCCAGGCCGGCAGGAAACCCGCGGTGAAGGCGTCACCGGCGCCGGTGCCGTCGACCACGCGTTCCACGCTCGCGGCGGGGACCTTGATCGGGTCGGGGCGGTTGTTGCCGTACCAGAGCGCTCCCTCGTCGCGGAGCTTGACGACCACCTGCGGGAACCAGGCGGTGAGGACCTTGGCGGCGGCGGCGGGATCGTCGCGGCCGGTGAGGACCTTCGCCTGGTCGGCGTTGGCGAACAGCAGCTTGGCGCTCTGCGTCCACTCCAGGAAGGGTTCGGCGCCGGTGCGCTCCAGGGGAGCGGAGGAGGAGCAGTCGACCGAGACGGACATCCCGGAGCGGCGAGCCATCTCCAGCGCCGCCATACCGGCGTCGCGGGAACCCTCGTTGATCAGCGTGTAGCCGGACAGGTGCAGGTGCCCGCCCTGGGAGAACAGGTCGCGGGGCAGATCCTCGGGGGACAGGGCCGCGTTCGCGCCGGGGTCGGACAGCATGGTGCGCTCGCCCTTGTGGGTGACGAGCACCACGCAGGTGCCGGTCGGTCGCTCGGGATCCATGACGAGGCGGGCGTCGACGCCGTAGCCCATCAGCTCCATGTCGCGGTTACGGCCGGTGATGTCGGCGCCGCGCCGCCCGATGAAGGCGACCTCCGTGCCCTCGACGGCGAGCCAGGAGGCGATGTTGGCCCCTGAACCACCGCCGTGCATGGTGACGACCGCCGGTGTGTCGCTGGCCCTCGCCAACGGGTAGCGAGCTCTCGCGACCGCGTCGGTCATGAGATCGCCCACCACGACCACCCGCGTCATGATGTCACCACCTTGCTGCCTTCGATGCCGACGTGCCTCTGGCCGTGCTTCAAGCCGTACCTCTAGCCGCGAAAAACTTAACAGCTTCCGGCCAGGGTATGGGGTCTTGACCAGACACCGGACCATAGTCGATGCACAAGCGTTGCGTGAATTCGTGCCGCTGGTCCGTCTTATGAGATTCGCGTCTACTCTCGGGGCTGTGGAGGCTGCTCAGTACCCTGCTCACTGGGAGGCGGACGTCGTCCTGTCGGACGGCGGAACCGCCCACGTACGCCCGATTCGGCCCGCCGACGCCGACCGGTTGCGTTCCTTCTACAGCCGGCTGTCCGCCGAGTCGATCTACTTCCGCTTCTTCGGCCCTCGGCCGCGGCTGTCGGATCGGGAGATCATCTGGTTCACCAACGTCGACTACGTGGACCGCGTGGCGTTGATCGCCACGATCGGCACTGAGATGGTGGGGGTCGTCCGCTATGACCGGATCGAACCCGGCGAGGCGGAGGTCGCCTTCCTCGTCGAGGACGCCCACCAGGGCCGGGGGGTCGCCTCGGTGCTCCTCGAACACCTGGCCGCCACCGCAAGGGAGCGGGGGATCGCCCGCTTCGTGGCCGATGTGCTGCCCGCCAACCAGAAGATGATGGCGGTCCTCAAGCAGGTCGGCTACACCGCGCAGAGCAGTTTCGCCGACGGCGTGGTCCGGATGACCCTCGACCTCACCCCGACCGAGACCGCCCAGGAGGTGACCGCCTCCCGCGAGCACCGCGCCGAGTCCCGCTCGATCGAGCGCCTGCTCTCGCCGGGCTCGGTGGCGGTCGTCGGAGCGGGCCGCGAGCCGGGCGGCGTCGGCCAGACCGTGCTGCGCAACCTGCTCGGCGCCGATTTCACCGGTCCGGTCTACCCGGTGCACCGCGAGGCGCGGGCCGTGGCGGGGGTGCGGGCCTACCCGAGTGTGACGGACATCGACGGGGAGGTGGACCTCGCCGTTCTCGCGGTGCCCGCCGACGGGGTGATCGACGTGGTCAAGGAGTGCGCGGAGAAGGGGGTGCGCGGGCTGATCGTGGTCTCCTCCGGGTTCGGCGAGACCGGCCACGAGGGGCGGGCCAGGCAGGATGAGATGGTGCGCATCGCCCGCGCGTACGGCCTGCGGGTCGTCGGCCCCAACTGCCTCGGCGTCGCCAATACCGACCCATCGGTACGGCTGAACGCCACGCTCGCCGCCACCCTCCCCGAGCGCGGCAGGGTCGGCTTCTTCAGCCAGTCCGGAGCCCTGGGCACCGCGCTGCTGCAGCGGGTGGCCCAGCGGGGCATGGGCATCTCCTCGTTCGTCTCCGCGGGCAACCGCGCCGACGTGTCGGGCAACGACCTGCTCCAGTACTGGGAGGAGGATCCGAGGACCGACGTGATCCTGCTCTACCTGGAGTCGCTGGGAAACCCCCGCAAGTTCGCCCGCCTCGCGCGGCGCATCTCGCGCCGCAAGCCGATCGTGGTCGTCAAGAGCGGCGGCACCACCCAGGGGGTGCCCACCGGTCACGCCGCGCCCGTGCTCGGCCTGCCGGACACCGCGCTCAGCGCGCTGTTCGAGCAGGCGGGGGTGATCAGGGTGGACGACCTGATCCAGCAGTTCGACGTGGCGCAGCTACTGGCCTACCAGCCGCTGCCCGCCGGGCCCAGGGTCGGCCTGGTCGGCAACTCAGACGCGATGGCGCTGCTGGCGGCCGACGCCTGCGTGCGGGCCGGCCTGGAACCCCGGCCGCCGGTCGATCTCGGCGCCCAGGCGGGCGCCGCCGAGTTCGGCGCGGCCCTGGCCTCGGTGCTCCCGGACGTGGACGCGGTGGTCGCGATCTACATGCCGCCCATCCCGGGCAACGCCGAAGAGGTCGGTGCCGAACTGTTGCGCGTCTCTCGCGACTGCGGCAAGCCGGTGCTGGCCATCTTCGAGGGCAAGATCGGCATGCTCGGGGAACTACGGGTCGGCGCCACCCCCGAGCGGGGCTCCATCCCCTCGTACACGGCGCCGGAGGAGGCGGTCCGCGCGCTCGCCCACGTCGTGCGGCACGCGCGCTGGCTGGAGCAGCCCGCGGGGGTGCCCGAGGAGATCGAGGGAGTCGACACCGGTGCGGCACGGAGCCTCGTGCTCGCCGCTCTCGGCGACGCCCCGGCCGAGATGGACGCCTCGCAGCTGCTCGCCTGCTATGGGGTGGAGGTCTGGCCGTCGGAGACGGTGACCTCGCCCCAGGAGGCGGTAGACGCCGCGACCGGGCTCGGCTGGCCGGTGGTGCTGAAGGCCGCAGGATCCGAGGCGGCCAAGCGCGCCGGGACCGTGCGCCTGGGACTGTCGGGACCCGACGGGGTACGTGACGCCTACGCCGACCTGACGCGCCAGCTCGAACCCGGGGCCGTGCTCACGGTGCAGCGGATGGCTCCGCAGCCCGCGGTGCCGACCGTGGCCGGTGTGATGGAGGACCCCGCCTTCGGCGCGGTCGTCTCCTTCGGGCTCGGTGAGATCACCGCGCGGCTGCTGCGCGACGAGGCGTACCGGCTGGCCCCGCTGACCCGTGAGGACGCGGCGGCACTGGTGAGGTCGCCACGCGCCGCCCCCCTGCTCCTCGGCGAGTACGGCTACCCGCCGGTCGCGGTCGAGGCGCTGGAGGACCTGCTGATCCGGCTCGGGCGGCTGGCGGACGACCTCCCCGAGGTGGCGCGGCTCACCCTCGACCCGGTGCTGGTGGGGGAGTCGGGGGTGACCGTGCTGGGCGCCCGGGCCGTGCTCCGCAGCCACGAGGGACCACGTCCCGACGACGGCCCCCGGCGCCTGGGCTAGCGTGCTCTCCCGCGGCCCGCGACAGGAGAGCACGGCGCACCCCGGCCTCGGTCAGGTCGCGGACGTCGAGGGGACGATCTGGACCGTACTGGCGACGGTGGCGGTCGCAGGGCGGGTCCCAGCGGGGACGGCCTCAACCGCCCTGCCGGAGGCGGTCAGCGTGCCGGTGGCGTCCCCCGCCACGGTCACGCCGACCGTGATCCGGGGAAGCTGGAAGCCGGGGGAGGCCAGGTCGCGCGTTTCGCAGCCGACGCTGCCGGCCGTGATCCGGCATCTCCAGCCCGCCCCTGAGGCCCGTACCGGGGTCAGGCCCGCGGGGAAGTAGTAGGTGACCTCGGTCGGATACCCGATCCCGGCGGAGGCGGGGTCGGCGGTGACGTCTATGGAGAACGTGCCGGCACCACCCGCCTCGAACGGGCCGTCATGGACCGTGGTGAGGACCAGGTCGCCGGGGAACCTCGCTCCGAGGGCGGGCGGCGCGCCCGTGACGGTCGCCGCGACGGCCGCCGCGACGGTCAGCACGAGACCGGTTCGTCGCATCGGCCCGGCCCGTCCCGCCGGATCTTGACGTTCATCGGTCATATTTCCTCATCCCCCGATTCCACTGGGAATCCACCGCCGCCAATTTCGATGCGGTGAAAAACATTCTTGGATATGTGAAACAGGCACCGAGTGCGGTGAATCGCCCGCCGTCGCGGCTCAGGACGGCAGGCGTGCCACCGCCACTGCTCCCGGTAGCCCCGAAAGGATCACGCCAAACCGATCGAAGGGAAAAGTCGAGGGCCGGTGAGGACGTCCTCGCGGCCGGGAAAGGGCCATGGTGGGCCGGATCACGATTTGCACCACCTGCCAAAGGTCGCGCGCTCCCGGTGAAAGCGCTGCCCCGGACAGGGCAGGATGGACCCATGAGGGAAACCCGACTCTCGTCCGCCGGCCTGCGCGACGCCATCGACCGCAGTGGCTACTATCCCGATCTGGTCGCCGACGCGGTCGAGTCCGCGCTCGGCAAGGAGCAGGTGGGCGCCTACGTCGTGCATCACGAGGCCACCTTCGACCCGGCCATGGAGGTGCGCAGGCACGTCACGGTGCTGGTGCTCTCACCCACCCGGCTACTCGTCTGCCACACCGACGAGCACCCGCCCGTGGAGGGGGTGTCGGCGTCACACGCCTCCACCACCACCGAGGCCGTGCGGCTCAGCCGGATCCAGTCGGTCGCGGTCACCAGGGTCGTCCCCGACCCCGCCTCCTACGTTCCCGGCGTGCCGCCCACGGAGGTCACGCTCACCATCGGCTGGGGTGCCATCTCCCACGTCGACCTGGAGCCGGCCACCTGCGGCGACGAGAACTGCGAGGCCGACCACGGATACACCGGCGCCATCACGGCCGACGACCTCTCCCTGCGGGTGAGCGAGGCGGCCGACGGACCGGAGGCCGTCTCCCACGTGCTGGCCTTCGCCAAGGCCCTGTCGGAGGCGACGGCACGCACGGCCGCCTCGTGAGGGCCCCGGTCCCCGCGTACGGCACGGCCACTCTCGCGGACCTCTCCTCCTCGCTGCTGGCCGCGGTCGGGATGGACGGCGACAACCCCCTGGGCCTCGCCCCGGCCGAGCGGGTTCTGCTGTTCCTCGTCGACGGCATGGGCGCCGAACTGCTCCGCGCCCACCCGGAGACCGCGCCGTTCATGTCCGCCATGCTCGGCAGGGTGCTCACCGCGGGCTTCCCCGCCACGACCGTGACCAGCCTGGCCACGCTCGGCACCGGCCTGCCGCCGGGCGAGCACGGCATGCTCGGCTACCAGCTCGCCGTGCCCGGCACCGGCTACATGCTCAACTGCCTGCGCTGGACCGCTCAGGGCCCCCTTGTCGAACCCGGTGACTGGCAGCCCGCTCCGACCGTGTACGAGCGTGCGGCGGCGGCCGACATCCCGGTCAGCTACATCGGCCCGGCCAAGTTCGAGACCACCGGTTTCAACAGGGCCGTCTACCGAGGCGTGCGCTTCGTCGGTGCCGACGAGGTCGACGACCGGATCGCCGGGGTCCGCCACGCGCTGACCGAGCCCCGCGCCCACGTCTCGGTCTACTACGGAGATCTCGACTCCACCGGCCACCGGACCGGCTGGGGCTCCCCGGCCTGGCTCGACCAGCTCGCCCGGGTCGACCGGATGGCCGAGCGGCTGGCCGGGACACTCCCGCCCGGCTCGGCGATGTACGTCACCGCCGACCACGGCATGGTCAACGTCACCGAGCGCGTCGATGTCGACACGCTCGGCGTGCTGCGCGAGGGCGTCGCCCTGCTCGGCGGAGAGGCCAGGGCCCGTCACCTCTACACCGTCCCCGGCGCCGCGGAAGCGGTCCTCGACACCTGGCGCGACGTCCTCGCTGGAAAGGCATGGGTGGTATCCCGCCAGGAGGCGGTCGAATCCGGCTGGTTCGGCCCCAGAGTCCGCCCCGAATGGCTGCCCAGGATCGGCGACGTCCTCGCCGTCCCGTACACCGACTGCGCCATCGTCGCCTCGGTCGCCGAGCCGCAGGAGGCGGCCTTCGTCGGCTGTCACGGTTCGCTGACACCCGCCGAGCAGCACGTTCCCCTCCTGGAGGTGAGCACCAGATAGACCCGCGCCCCACGCCGGGTCGTGGGCCGGTCAGGTGATCGATTCCCCGGGGCCGGTCGCCACCGGTTGATCTCCGTACCCGAAGCAGACGAAGCCCGCCACCCCGGTCTTCCCGCTCGCGGTGGCCAGTGCCCGTGCGGGCGGGGCACCGGCGGCCAGCGATCTATGGAAGACGGTCATCAGAGCCAGTGTCTCCTCGTCGCGCACCGGCACCAGGCTGGCCACCACGCACCGTGCCCCCAGCGACAGGAACGTGCCCGCCAGCCCCAGCGGCGCCCCGTCGGCCGGGGCGTGCGCCATCCCCGCGTCGCACGCCGACAGCACCACCAGGCCCGGCGGGGTACGCAGCCGGAGCAGGTCGTACGCCATCAGCGGGCCGTCGTCGAGATCGATGCTCGACAGCAGCGGGCTGCGCGGAGAGAACATTCCGTGCGCGGCCAGGTGCGCCACGTCAGCCCGCTCCAGCGCCGTCATCACCTCCGCCCGCCGAGCCGCCACCCGCTCGGTCCCCGGGTGGTACTCGCCGACCATGCGGGCCTCGGCCTCCGAGCACCGCAGCCCCGGCCCCGCCACCGCCATGACACGCCCGTCCCGTACGGCCGCCGCCTGCCGACCGGCCAGCCAGGCGGCGGCGCTGGCCGCCACGCTCACCGGCCGGTCGGTGTTCATCGGCAGCAGCGGCCAGGGCAAGGTGTGCAGTGTCCCCGTCGGCACGATCACCAGCGGTCGGTCGCCCAGCCGGTCACGCAGCGGGCGGAAGAGCAGCCGTTCCAGCTCCGCGGCCTCCGCGCCGGATTCCGGAGCCCTGCCATCGAGCAGGTGTGTTCTGCGCAGCCCGTACCGGAGGCGGACGGTGGCCTCGGCGACGGCCGCGAACGGGCCGAGGCGGCGCAGCGTCACGCGCTCCCCGGTGACCACGACGACGGCCAGTTCCGCCTCGTGGCGGACGAACTCCACCAGGACCGACTCCCCGAGTGCCGCTCGCAGCGCGGCCAGGTCGGGCGCGAGCGGCCGGCCCGCACCCCCGGTGACCGCCCGCCACCGCTCGGCCCACGCCAGGACCGTGCGGCCTCGCCCGGTCCGCATGGCGAGGGCCAGCCCGAACTCGGCCAGCGGCTCCCCCTCCCTGGCGGCGTGCGCGCGCACCACCGGGTCCTCGAACGCCTTCGTGCCGGATCCCACCTCCGCGAGGCCCGCCAGTACCGCCGCGAACGCCCCCCGCCGGTCACCGGCCAGGAACCGCCGCAGCGCCGTCGCCTGGCGGGCGACCACCCCGCGACCCGAGCGGGCGAGAAGGGCCAGCTGCCCCTCGGCGGACGGCCGGTCACCCAGCCGGAGCGCGATTTCGGCGGTGCTGAGCCTGAGCGCCGCGGAGGCATCCCGGTGTCCGGCGGCGTCGAGGGCCTCGGCACAGGAGAGCATCTCCGGCACCGCCGCCGGTAGCCCGGCGTAGGACGGGTCCAGCGCGAGCCGGGCCCGCAGCAGGATCTCCTTGGCGAGCGGCGTCAGGACCGTCCGCCCCTGCGCGGCCAGCTCGCGAGCGGCCAGCTCCGCGCTCTCCTGGGCGCGGCGCGGATCTCCGGTGCGCAGCTCGACCCTGGCGAGCAGCAGGCGGGCCTCGGCCAGGGCCACCCCGGCGCCCGCCGCCGCCAGCTCGGGAACCGCCATGTCCAGCAGCACCCGGGCCTCGCCGGGCAGGTGGGCGGTGACCAGCGCCTCGGCCAGGTCACAACGGACCGTCGCCAGCCGCTCCGGGTAGTCGAACAGGATGTCCTGGGCACGCCGGTAGGCGGTGAACGCGGCGGGCAGGTCGCCGCGCCGCGCGGCCAGGAAGGGCAGGTTGCCCTCGGCGAGCGCGAGCACATGCGCAAGGCCCGCGTTCCTCGCCAGCTCCGCGCACCGGTCCAGGTCGGCCTCCGCCGCCTCGAACTCCCCGAGGAACACCCGGGCGAGCCCGCGGTTCAGCATCGCCCCGGCCACGAACCTGACGTCGTCGCCGAGGACGGTCACGGCCCGGTCGCAGTGCTCGACGGCCTCGCGGTAGCGGCCGAGCCTCGCCAGGGCCATCGCGCGATGCACGCCGAGCTTGCCCAGTTCGGCCGAGGTCAGACCGGGTTCGGCGTCCGTGGCGATGGCCAGCGCCTGCTCCGGGTGGCCCAGCTCGGTGCGGATGTGGACCAGCGACAGGCGCGCCTGGGCCGCCCGGTGCGGCAGCCCGGCCCGCAGCGAGATCTCCACCGCCCGGTGCAACCGCTCCTCGGCGAACGGCAGGTCGCCGAGCTCACGTGCCGCCACCGCCAGCGCCCGGTGCGCCACCGCCTCCGCCTCGCAGTGCCGGCAGTCCGAGGCCCGCTCCGGCACCGCGCCGCCACCGTCCGGATCACCCCTCTGACCGGGCGTTCCCCGGCAGGACGCGGGGAGCGAGGCGAGCACGGTACGGGCGAGATCGAGGGCTCGGGCCGGGTCGCCACCCGAGAGGTCGACCGCGCGTTCGGCGGCGGCGAGCGCCTCGTCGAAGGTCAACTACGGGCGGATCCGGGTCCAGCTGGTGACCACCGGGAAGCTGTCGGGCCGGTGGCACACCACGCTGAACCAGCCCGGCGGCAGGCCGGTGACGGCGAACTGGCCCGTCGGGGACAGGGGGCGCGACTCGGTGAGGTGTGGCGTGCGGATCTCGACCAGCGTGCCCGCTCCGGGACAGGGGGAGATCTGGCCCGCCAGATCGACCAGACCGTCCGGGGAGGTGACCTCCAGCTCCACCGTGAGCCCGGCGGCGACGAACCTCAGCAGCCCGGGCTCCTCGGCGGACCGGACGCCCTGCGGCACGGAGGTGACCACGGGACGGGCCGTGTCGGCATCGGGCAGCCGCAGACCGAAGACCGCGCGGGCGGCAGCCGTCACCTGGGCCGGTACCGGGTCGCTCCCGGAGGCCAGGCGCAGCGCGGCTATCAGGGACTCGTCGTCGATCGTCGTCGGATGTCGCGTCACGGTGTCGCCTCCCGAGTGGTGAGCATGGTGCGTAGCCGGTTCAGGCAGCGTCCCCGGGTGGGGCCGTAACTGCCGCTGGGCATGCCCAGACGCCCGGCCAGCTGGCGGACGCCCGCGTCGGGGGCCGTGGCCATCAGCCGGAACAGCGAGCGACACGGCTCGGGCATCCGGTCGACGGCCTGCCACAGACGACGGCTCTCGTCGGCGGTCAGCACGGCCAGCACCGGATCGGCGTGGACGTGCCCGGCGTCGGCCGGCGCGGAACGCGCGTGTTCGGTGTCCACCGGGTCGGCGACCAGTCGCTCACCCCGGTGCCGCCTGCGGAGCAGGGACGCCTCGCGCTTGGCCGTGGTGAACAGCCAGGGGCCGATCCGGTCCGGGTCACGGATGGTGTGCAGGTTTTCGAGCAGCCGTAGCCACGTGCCCTGCACCGCGTCGGCGGCGTCCGCCGGGTTCAGGTCGTAGGCGCGCACCGCCGACCACAGCGCGCCCGCGAAGCGGGTGACCAGCGCGTCCCAGGCCGCCTGGTCGCCGGCCAGGATGGCCTCGATCACGGGCTGGTCGCTCACCGGCACCTCCGGACCACATGGGGCACTGTGGGTATTCAAATGAATACTTTGGGTGAGACTTTAGTCGGGCGCGGGCACCACGACTCCCAAATCGGGGATCCGCCTGGCCCCCACCGGATCGAGGACGTGTTCCACGGCCTCTCGCGAGGGCCGGTCCGCCGACGCCGCGGCGATCGCCCCGCTCACCAGGGCGGCGGCGAAGGAGGTCCCGCTCCAGCACGCGTAGCCGCGGAACGCGCCGTGTTCGAGGAAGGTGCTGGACAGCCACTCGCCGCGGGCGCACGCATCGACCCACGGGCCGTACGCCGAGAACGGGGCCCTGGCCCGCTCCGCCGCGTCCAGTGCTCCGACGGCGATCACCCCGGGCGAGGCGGCGGGCCAGAAGGGGCGGTCCGAGGCGGTGTTGCCCGCGCAGGCCACCGTGACCGTGTCGGCCAGTTCCGCCAGGGCGGCCTCGACCAGCGGGGAGGGGCCGTCGTCGAAGGTGTGCCCGCCGAAGGACAGGTTGAGCACCCGGGGCGGTTCGGCCCTGAGCCGGCCCAGGACGCGCAGCAGCCCGGCCTCGTCTCCGATGCCGTGGCTGTTCAGCATCCGAATCGGCCGCGGCCTTGCCGCCGGGGCCGAGCGCAGGACCAGCCCGGTGATGAACGTGCCGTGCCCCGCCTGGGGGTCCAGTTCGCCGTCGCCATCCGAGTCGGGCACCTCCGCGGACTCCTGCCCCCGCTCCAGGAACCACGGGCTCGTCCGCCACCACGGGTGCGACGCCAGGCCCGTGTCGGCCAGCGCCACCGTTACGGCGGTCGCGGCGGGCCCGTCCGCGGCGGGCTCGGGCATCGGGAGGGCGCGGCTGGGAAAGGGACGGGAGGCCGGACCTCCGAAATAGAGCGGCTGGCCGGTCAGCACATGGTTGGGGGAGGCGGGAAGCCCCCGCTCCCGTAGCGACGCCACCAGGTCGCAGACGTCCACGCCCGATGAGAGCCGCACCCGGTAGATCCCTTGGGCCTCGGTGACGGCGTCGGCCCAGCGGGTGGTGGCAGCCATGCCCGAGGCGTCGGTCAGCAGCTGACCTTTTCTGATCAGAGCGGGCGATCCAGGGATAGGTTCGACCCGTTCTATATCGGTATCCATCTGGTCCTCCGGGGTGCTCGCCAGCTTGTGGGGGGTTCTCTTCGCTCCGAGGATGCCCTGGCCAAGCGTCCGCGTCGCAACATCTTGGTATGACCCCCCTCTGGTGCGACGTCACAACCGACGGTAGTCTCTCCTTCAGTCACTTGTGATCATCCTGGGACGAGGCCGTTGGGGAAGGCGCACCTCGTACCGAAACGGGAGGTCCGGTGTCTGCTCGTGGCGTGCTTTACGTCCACTCAGCGCAGCCTGCGCTGTGCCCTCATATTGAATGGGCGGTCGCAGGTGTTCTTGGCGTCCCCGTAGACCTGACCTGGACTCCACAGCCCGCCGCGCCCGGTCACGTGCGCGCACAGGCCGAGTGGGAGGCCCGTGTGGGGACCGCGGCGGCCATCACCTCATCCCTGATGGGCTGGCAGCGGATCCGCTTCGAGATCACCGAGGACGCCTCACCGGGTGTCGACGGGTCCCGGCACGCCTACACCCCGTCTCTCGGTGCCTTCACGGCCGTTGTCGGGGCCACGGGCGACATCCTGATCCCGGAAGACCGGTTGCGCTCCGCCATGCTGATGGCGCGCCAGGGCCGCGTGGTGCTGGAGGAGGAGATCGATCGCCTGCTGGGCAAGCAGTGGGATGCCGAGCTTGAGTCGTTCCGCTACGCGGGGGAGGGCGCACCGGTCCGCTGGTTGCACGCCGCCGTCTGATCCCGCCGGGCCCGGCCGGTCTCGCGCGCTCCCGTCGAGGTGACCGGCCCGTACCCGCCCTGACGACCCTCTGCCGGGTCAGCGGATGATCATGTGTACGTCGCGCCGGGAGACACAGCTGGGTTTCTCGCCGGATGCCGCAACTTTTGATGCCTTCAGAGCGACATAGAGGGGTATCGGGATCTGGATCGTCGGGAGTGGGCGTGTCACTGCGTGTCGGAGATCCTCAGCGGATCGGTGGCTACTGGCTCGCGGGGCGCCTGGGTGAGGGTGGGCAGGGAGTCGTCTACGACGCCTACGACGAGACGGGCGGCAGGGTCGCGATCAAGGTTCTGCGTACCGGTGGTGGGGTGGATCCGCAACTGCGGGGACGCTTCGCCAAGGAGGTCGCCGCCACCCAGAAGGTCTCCTCCTTCTGCACCGCGAGGGTCATCGAGGCCCACCCCGAGGCGTCCCCGCCTTACATCGTCAGCGAGTTCGTCCATGGCCCGACGCTGAAGCAGGCGGTCGCGACCGCCGGGCCCTACCACGGCGACGGGCTCCACCGCCTGGCCACCGCCATCGCCACCGCCCTCGCCTCCATCCACCGGGCAGGGGTGATCCACCGGGATCTGAAGCCGGAGAACGTGCTGCTCGGTCCGGACGGTCCGCGAGTGATCGACTTCGGTATCGCACGAACGGAGGAGGCGTCACTGACCACCGACGGCCTCGCCGCCGGCACGCCACCGTACATGGCGCCCGAGGTGTTGTCAGGGGAGCGTGCGCAGGCGTCCGCCGACGTGTTCGCCTGGGGGGCAGTGATCCTTTTCGCGGCGACCGGCCACCACGTCTTCACCGGTGAGACCACCGCCGCGGTCCTGCACCGCGTCCTGACCTTCCACCCCGACCTGAGCGCCCTGGACGGCTCGCTCCGCGTCCTGGTCGGACGGGCACTGGAGAAGGATCCAGAGCTGCGCCCGTCGGCACAGGAGTTGCTGATGGGCCTGATCGGGAACCCCGGCGACACCGGCGCTCTTCTCCGGGACGGCGTACGGGTGGCCGAGCGGATACGCCCGCCCGCGCAGCTGAACGCCGCCGATCCCGCCCTCGGAACACACGCCGAGACCGTCTACCTCAGCCTGCCGCCCGCCGCGCAGCGGCTGATGCCGGAGATCTTCCTGCGAATGGTCGGCGTCGACGAGGGCAGCCAGGACACGCTCAGGCGGGCTCCGCGTGCCGAGTTCGCCGACGGCAGGCCCGAGGAGGAGGCCGCCCTCGTGGCGCAGGTGCTCGCGGCCTACGGCTCCGCCGGCCTCATCGTCACCGATCCGGACACCGACACCGTGACCATCGCCCACCTCGCGCTGCTGCGGGCCTGGCCCCGCCTGCACGAATGGGTCGACGCCGAACGCGGCGGCCTGCCGGTTCACTGGCGGCTCAACGCCGCGGCCCGGCGTTGGAAGACGGGCGGGATCAAAGACGGGGATCTCTACCAGGGAAGCGCGCTGGAGACCGCGCTCCAGTGGGCGGCCACCGGCCGCCACCACCTGAACCTCACCGGCTCGGAGAGCAGCTTCCTCACCGCCAGCACCGTGCTGGTCCGCCGGCGGGGCAGACGGCGCCGGTTGGTCACCCTCAGCCTGGCCGCGTCGCTGGCCCTCGCGGTCGCCGCGGGTGGCCTCGCGGAACAGCAGCGCCGCACGGTGGCCGAGCAGCTGGACCGGGCGCAGGCCCAGGCGATAGCGGGCAGGGCGGACGCGCTGCGGGCCACCGACCCACGGGCGGCGATGCTGCTGAGCGTGGCCGCGTGGCAGACCGCTCCCGTCGCCGAGGCCCGGTCGAGCCTCTACAGCTCGCTGGCCCAGCCACAGCTGGACCTGTTCGCCGATCCGGACGCCACCGCCGAGACGGTCCACGCCCTGAGCGCCGACGGCCGGATGCGTGCCGACGTGAACGGGAACGAGGTCCGGGTCTGGGAGGTCGGCACACGAGAGCGGCTTCACACCTTCACCACGGAGGGCGAGGCGGCCTTCGCGGCATCCCTGAGCCCGGACGGGACCAGGCTCGCCACCGCCGCCGGCGACGGGTTGCGGCTCTGGGATCTCGTCTCGGGCAAGCAGGTCGGCGCCACGTTCGGTGACGTCGACTTCCTCGGGATCGCGGAGAAACTGGAGTTCGGCCCCGGCGGACGCGTGCTCGTGGTCAGCAAGGGCGGCGAACTGCCGCATGGCCAGTTGTGGGATGTGGACAGCCGGCAGCGGATCCTGCCGCCGACGACGCTGACCTACCTCGACGTGACCGCCCTGTCCACCGACGACAAGGCAGTCATATCGGGTATCCCGCCAGGTGGTGTCGGCCCCGCGGGCCCGGCGACCGAGCTATGGGATCTCCGCACACGGACGCCGGTTCCGGCACCCTGGCTTCCCCAGGGCGCCTCCTTCCCCGTGGCGTTCAGCCCCGACGGCGGGACGCTCGTGAGCACGACGTTCGACCAGGCTCGGGCGGAGTGGAGTGCGGAGCTGTGGGACGTCGCCTCCGGCAGGCGGTCGGCCGGAAGGTTCGCGCCGACGCGGTCGATTCCGCGGTTCGCGTTCAGCGCCGACGGCCGTTTCCTCGCCTGCTTCGACGCCGAGAGCGCCAGGGTGACGCTCTGGCGGCTGAGCGACCGTCGTGAGCTGGCCCGTTATCCGCTTCCCGGCCTGGGGAGCGTGACGCCCCGCTTCGGCCCCGAGGACCGCACGCTCCGTCTGCTCGGAGACTGGGGTTCGGTGCTGACACTCGTCATCGACGCCTACACCCATCCGCTGCTCAGCGGCGCCGGCGGCCACGACGCGGTGTTCAGCCCCGACGGGCGCGTCATGGCGGTGGAGGGCAGGGGAGAGGTGCGGCTGTGGGACACGGCGCTGCGCAGGCCGCTGGGCGATCCCCTCCGGGTGCCGGGAGACGACCTCACGGACGACCGCCTGGCGCGGGCCGCCGCGACCTTCAGCAAGGACGGGAAGACCCTCGTGGTCGGATACGGCACGACGGTGAGCGTATGGGAGGTCTCCACCGGGCGCATGCTCTCCTCCTTCCCGTACAGCGAGCAGAAGCCGCGAACCGACGCGGCGGTCGGCCCGTACCGGTACGACGGCATCGAGGAACTCGCGCTCAGCCCGGACGGCAGGACCCTCGCCGCCACGTTCTACCTCACCTGCGCCGAGTGCGCCGAGCCGTTGGGCGCCCTCGCGCTCTGGGACCTGCCGGGCGGGCGCCCGATCCGGTTCGTCGACAAGCCCACCCTGTTCGGTCGCGCGGGCCTGGCGTTCGGTCCCGACGGGCGCACCCTGGTGGTGGGCAGCCTGGGCGCCGTCGGCCTCATGGACGTCGTCTCGGGCGAACTGGTCAACAGGCCGAGCGGAGCGGCCGACTCCAACAGCGTGGTGGCGGTAAGCCCTGACGGCGCCACCGTCGCCACCGGTGAGGCGAACGGCCAGATCAAGCTATGGAACGCCCGGACATGGCAACGTCTCGGGCCCGTCCTGGTCGGCCACACCGGGGCCGTCACGGATCTGCTCTTCGACCGGGGCCTGCTCGCCAGCGCCGGGCGAGACGGAACGGTACGGCTCTGGAATCCCGCCACCGGCCGGCAGATCGGCTCCGCCGTCACCGGGCACACGGACGAGGTCGCGGCGATCTCGCTCAGCCCCGACGGCACCGGCCTGTATCACGCCGCGCGCGACGGCGGCTTCCAGGAGTTTCCTCTGGACTCCCCACGGGTCGTCACGGCGGTGTGCGGACGGGCCGGCGGGAACCTCTCCACCCAGGAGTGGGCGCGTTACCTGCCCGACCTGCCCTACCGGGAGGTCTGCCCCGAGACCGGTACGAGCGGGGGCGCGTGAGGTCACAGGTCCACAACGAGAGGCCCCCGCCCGGGGGCCTCCTCCGGCGGGCCGGGCGTGCCGGCGGTCACCTTCGCCAACGGCCGCGACAACATCGGCGTCCATGTGCCGGTCTTCGCCACCGCGGGCATCGGCGGGATGAGCGTGTACGTCGTGGTCTTCCTCCTGCTGATCGCCGTGTGGCGCCCGGCCGGGCGGTTCTTCGCCGCCCACCCGGTCGTCGCCAAGACCCTCAGCCGCCAGGACCACGGGCAGCCGGCCGCTGAAGGCCCTGGCGAAGATCGGGGGATGACCGGACGATGCCGCCGTGGGTGCCGGCCTTGCCGTGGGCAGGCCGGCGTTGGTCACATTCCCGTTCTCGCCCCCCTGCGGGCCCTCGGGGATTTCGCGGCGCAACCCCTCGCCGTCAGGTCACGAAATGAAAGTTTCCCGGTTCATTGACACTTGGAAAGCGCTTTCCTATGGTGTGACTGTCCGCCAACACGGACGTGTTCACACATGTGAGCGGTGCGCACTCGCTGGGGGGAATCCGGAGCGCAGGTCACCCAGGCCTGCCGGACCAGCAAGGAGTTCGGCTGTGAGAAACAGGTTCGACAGGAGGGCCGCCGCGGTCGCCCTCGCCGGCGCGGTCGCCATGTCCGGGTGGGCGCTCGGCACCTCCGCGGCCGCGGTCGGTGCGGCCCTACCGGTGATCCAGGCGTCGGCGGCGGCCGGCGGCGCCACCGGCTACGCGACCGGCAACGGCGGGACCACCGGCGGTGCGGGCGGGCAGACGGTGAGGGCCACCACGGGGACCGCGATCCACGCGGCCCTGTGCGGCCGGGCCGGCAGCAGCACCCCGATCACCATCGAGGTCGAGGGGACCATCAATCACGGCAACACCGGCAAGGTGTCGGGCCCAAGCTGTAACACCGCCGCCGGCGTGATCGAACTCAAGCAGATCAGCAACGTCACGATCATCGGGGTCGGCAACGGGGCCGTCTTCGACCAGCTGGGCATCCACATCCGCGACTCCAGCAACATCATCATCCAGAACGTCACCGTCCGCAACGTCAAGAAGTCGGGCTCGCCCACCTCCAACGGCGGCGATGCCATCGGCATGGAGAGCACCGTCCGCAACGTCTGGGTCGACCACGTCACCCTGGAGGCCTCGGGCGGGGAGTCGGAGGGGTTCGACGGCCTCTTCGACATGAAGGACGACACCCAGTACGTGACCCTGTCCTACAGCACCCTGCGCAACTCCGGCCGCGGCGGGCTCATCGGGTCCAGCGAGAGCGACCGCTCGAACGGTTTCATCACCTTCCACCACAACCTGTACGAGAACATCGACTCCCGCACACCCCTGCTGCGTGGCGGCATCGCCCACATCTACAACAACTCCTACGTGAACCTCCACGAGTCCGGCATCAACTCCCGGGCCGGGGCCCGCGCCAAGGTGGAGAACAACTACTTCAAGGACTCCAAGGACGTCCTGGGCACCTTCTACACCAGCGAGGCCGGCTACTGGCAGGTCGCCGGCAACATCTTCGACAACGTGACCTGGTCGGCCCCCGGCAGCGACAACGCCCCCGCCGGACCCAACCCGCAGTCCAACACCACCGTCAGCGTCCCGTACTCCTACAGCCTCGACGGGGCGAGCTGCGTGCCGGACATCGTCCGCCAGACGGCGGGCGCCGACAAGGGGCTGCGGGTGTCGAACGGCAGCTGCTCGCCACAGACGCCCACGCCCACGGCGACGCCGACTCCCACCCCCACGGTCACCCCTTCACCCGGCGGGACCAACCTCAGCATCGGGGCCGGTTCCGACGGCTCCAGCAAGGCCGACGGGACGAGCTATGGCAACGTACGCGACGGCAACCTGAGTACCTACTGGTCGCCGGCCGGCTCGACCGGCGACATCTCGATCAAGTGGAGTTCCGCCAGGACGGTGTCCAGGGTCGTCATCCGTGAGGCGTCAGGCTCCGCGGGCGGCATCGGGGCCTGGCAGCTCGTCAACGGCACCACCGGAGCCGTCCTGAAATCCGGCAGCGGGGCGGGCACCATCACCTTCACCGCGACCTCACTGAGCAAGATCACCTTCAAGATCACCGGATCGACCGGCGCGCCGAAGGTCGCCGAGTTCGAGACCTACGCCGGGTAGCAGGCCGGTCCCCTGGAACGGGGGCGGGGTCCGTCCAACTGACGGGCCCCGCCCTTCGGCTTCGGACGGCCCACGCGTGGCCTCGTGCGGGTTGGGTGCCTCGACGTGCGCCAGGAGCTCGGGGCGGAGGCTGGATAACCGTCCGGGACGGCCGGGCCCAGGGGCCCGGAGGGAAGCCGGGCCATACGCTGGATGGCGCGTTGAGCGCGCTACGGCGTCCGAGGCGACCCAGACCGACAGGCGTCACGTTCCCGCCCCACGACGGTCTCGGCTCGCGCCCGGCACGCCCGCCGCGTCCCCTCCTTCTCCTCGGCGACCAGCAAGGGCCTCACCGCGAACTCATGCCCTGGCGTTCGCGCCGGTGCCTGATCATGCGGCCCGTGGTGGCGCCGCGTACAGGCGCCGCCTTCCCCGACGATGCCGCGGTCTCAGGCTACGGCGCGGGGTCTTCGTCATGCGAGGAGCACCCGGACACCGCGCAGGGGGGCGGCAACCGCGATCCGTGGGGAGGTCATGCTGTTCGCAGTGCTGGGCGTGACACCTATGAGGGGGCTACAGGTCAGACCGGATGCCACACCCCACGGCGGCAGGATCAAAAACTTTTCGGGCTCTCCCCGCGCGCAACGGTGCCCCCGCCTGAAGGAGCCGGGTGGGGGCTTGACGAGCCACGTTCAGAGCGGGATGTTGCCGTGCGCGCCTCGGGCAGGGGTGGCCTTGGCCAGGACCCTGGCGATGGCGCCCCGGGTCTCCCCGGGCTTGATGACCTCGTCGATCACGCCGAGCTCGACGGCCCGATCGAGACCGCCGGCGAGGACCTCGTGCTCCTCGGCGAGCCTGGTCTCCAGGGCGGCGCGCTCCTCCTCGGGGGCGGCGGCGAGTTCGCGGCGCTTGAGGATGCGCACCGCGGCGACCGCGCCCATGACCGCGATCTGGGTCGTCGGCCAGCCGAACACCTTGGTCGCCCCCAGCGAGCGGGAGTTCATGGCGATGTAGGCGCCACCGTACGCCTTCCTGGTCACCAGGGTGATCCGCGGTACGGAGGCCTCAGCGAAGGCGTGCAGGAGCTTGGCGCCGCGGCGGACCACACCGTCGTGCTCCTGCCCGACGCCCGGCAGGTAGCCGGGGACGTCGACCAGGACGACCAGCGGCACCCCGAAGGCATCGCACATCCGGACGAAACGCGCGGCCTTCTCCGCCGAGGCGGAGTCGAGGCAGCCGCCCAGGCGCATCGGGTTGTTGGCCACCACGCCCACGGTCCGGCCCCCGAGACGGCCCAGGGTGGTGACGATATTGGGTGCCCACTTGGCGTGCAGTTCCACGCCCGGCTCGTCGAGCAGGCCCGCCACGAGCGGTTTCACGTCGTAGGCGCGGCGCACGTTCTCGGGCAGCAGGTCGGAGAAGTCGACCTCCTCGACCTCGGTGCGCACCCGGCCCTGGTGGCCGAGGAGCACCGCGAGGCGGCGGGCCTGCAGGTAGGCCTCGGTCTCGGTCTTGGTGACCACGTGGACGACGCCGCTGCGCTTGCTGTGCGGCTCGGGTCCACCCAGGCCGGCCATGTCGATCTGCTCGCCGGTGACGCTGCGGACCACGTCGGGACCGGTGACGAAGATACGGCCCTCGTCGGCCAGGATCACGATGTCGGTCAGCGCCGGACCGTACGCGGCGCCGCCGGCGGCGGGGCCCACCACAACGGACAACTGCGGGATCACCCCTGAGGCGCGGGTCATCGCGGCGAAGACGCGGCCGACCGCGTGCAGTGACTCGACACCCTCGGCGAGGCGGGCGCCACCGGAGTGCCAGACGCCGATGATCGGGACCCGCTCGCGGACCGCGACGTCGTAGGCGTGCACGATGTGCTCGCACCCCTCGCTGCCCATCGCACCGCCCTGCACGCGGGCGTCGCTGACGAACGCGACGACCGGCACACCCTCCACCCGGCCCGTCGCGGCGAGCATGCCGCTGCGGTCGACCGGCGAGATCAGCCGGAGCGAGCCCTCGTCGAGCAGAGCGGAGAGACGCACCTGGGGATCACGGGGATCAAGAGGCTCCTGTTCGGAGGACTCGCTCACCACCCCGTTGTCGAGCACAGTCATCACGAGCTCCCTGTCAGATGCTGGTGAAGGCCACGGCGACGTCGTGTCCGCCGAACCCGAAGGAGTTGTTGATCGCGGCGATCTGGCCGGCGGGCAGAGCACGTGGCTCAGCGCGCACGATGTCCACCTCGACGCCGTCGTCGAGGTCGTCCACATTGATCGTTCCGGGTGCGATCCGCTCGTGAAGTGCGAGAACCGTGAAGACGGACTCGATGCCACCGGCGCCGCCGAGCAGGTGACCGGTCATCGACTTGGTGCCGCTGACCAGCGGGTGGTCGCCGATGACCTTCTTGATCGCGACCGTCTCCACCACGTCGCCGGCGGGAGTGGAGGTGGAGTGCGCGTTCACGTGCTTGATGTCGCCGCCGGTGAGGCCGGAGTTCTCCAGGGCGCGGCGCATGGCGAGCATGACCCCGGCACCGGTCGGCTCGGGCTGGGCGATGTGGTGGGCGTCGGCCGAGTAGCCGACCCCGGCGGCCACCGCGTAGATCGTGGCGCCACGCGTACGGGCGTGCTCCTCCGACTCCAGCACCAGGATGCCGGAGCCCTCACCGAGGACGAACCCGTCTCGACCCTTGTCCCAGGGCCGGGAGGCGCGCTGGGGCTCGTCGTTACGGGTCGACATGGCGCGCATGGCGGCGAAGGAGCCGATGTTCAGCGGGTGGATGGCGGCCTCGGTACCGCCCGCCACGACCACGTCGGCCCGGCCGGAGCGGATCATCTCGATGGCGTACCCGATCGACTCGGCGCCGGTGGCGCAGGCGCTCACGGTGGCATGGACGCCGGCGCGGGCGCCGACCTCGATGCCGATCCAGCCCGCCGCGCCGTTCGGCATCAGCATGGGCACGGTGAACGGTGAGAGCCGTTGCCAGCCCTTCTCCTTGAAGGTGTCGTAGGCGGCGAGGATCGTGGTGATGCCCCCGATACCGCTGCCCACGACGACACCGAGCCGCTCGGGGTCGACCTTGTCGATCGCGGCGTGCGCCCACGCCTCGCGGGCCGCGACCAGTGCGAACTGCTCGGCCCGGTCCAGCCGCCGGGCCTCCGGCCGGGGCAGGACCTCGGTCGGGTCCACCGCGGCGAAGGCGGCGAACTTCACCGGGACGGAGTCGACCCAGTCCTCGGTGATGTCGCGGACCCCGGACTGACCGGCGAGGAGCGCCGACCAGGTCGAGGCGACGTCCCCACCGAGAGGCGTTGTCGCGCCGAGCCCGGTGACGACGACACGTACCTGGCCTGTACTCACGTTCTGCGCTCCTTATGAATCGCTGGTCTTAGGGGTAAGGATCGAGACGTCTCAGTTCTGGATGAAGTTGATGACGTCCTTGACGTTCTTGAGGTGCTTGAGCTGGTCGTCCGGAATCTCCACGCCGAACTCGTCCTGGGCGGCGACGGCGATCTCGACCATGGACAGCGAGTCGATGTCGAGGTCGTCGACGAAGCTCTTCTCCGGGGTGACCTCGGAGGCCGGGATTCCGGTGATCTCGTTGACGATCTTGCCAATGCCGGCGAGGATCTCCTGCTCGGTCAGAGCCATGTCGCGTATTCTCCTTGAAATGGGTTTTCTTCTGGCTTTCCGTGCGGCGGGGCCGCGCGGAAGTTCTAGGGGATCTCGATGACCTGACCGGCATAGGTCAGGCCCGCGCCGAAGCCCAGCAGCAGGGCGAGCCCGCCGGACCGGACCTCGCCGCGTTCGATCATCCGGGACAGGGCAAGGGGGATCGAGGCGGCCGAGGTGTTGCCCGCCAGGACGATGTCCTTGGCGATGACGGCGTTCTCGGCGCCGAGCTTGCGGGCGATCGTCTCGATGATGCGGAGATTGGCCTGGTGGGGCACGAAGGCCGCGAGGTCGGCGGGATCCACCCCGGCACGCTCGCAGATCTCCTTGGCGACGGGATGGAGCGCGGTGGTCGCCCAGCGGAACACGGTCTGGCCCTCCTGGTGCAGGAAGGAGTCGCGGTCCTTGATGATGATCGCATCGAACTTGTCACCGGCGCTGCCCCAGACCACGGGACCGATCCCCGGGGTGTCGGAGGGGCCGACGACCGCCGCGCCCGCGCCGTCGGCGAAGATCACCGCGGTGGCGCGGTCGGTCCAGTCGATCCACTGGGAGAGCTTCTCGGTGCCGACGACGAGCACATTGGTGGCCGAGCCCGCGCGGATCGCGTCGTTGGCGACCGCGAGCGCGTAGCAGAAGCCGGAGCAGGCGGTGTTGACGTCGAACGCGCCGGGAGCGTCGATGCCCAGTCGCGTGGCCACCCGGCCGGCGGCGTTGGGGATCTGGGTCTCCAGCGTGCAGGTGGCGACGATCACCAGGTCGATGTCGGAGACCGACAGGCCGCTCGCGGCGAGCGCCTTGCCGCCCGCCTGTACGGCCAGGTCGATCTCCGACTCGCCGTCCGGGGCGATCCGGCGCTCCTTGATGCCGACTCGGCTCTGGATCCAGGCGTCGTCGGTCTCCATGGTCGCGGACAGGTCGTCGTTGGTGACCACCTGGGAAGGCTGGTAGTGGCCGAAGGCCAGGATCTTCGCGCCCGGAGAACCCTGAGGGGTCTTCATACGTCTGTCACCGCTCCTCATTCGACTGGAGAGCGGCTCGTGCGGCTCCCAGATCGTCGGGGGTCTTCAGGGCGACGGTCGTCACCCCGCGCAGAGCACGCTTGGCCAGGCCGGTGAGCGTGCCGCCGGGGACAAGTTCGATCATGGTGGTGACACCGCGCTCGGCCATCGTGGCCATGCAGGCGTCCCAGCGCACCGGGTTGGCGACCTGGGTGACCAAGCGCTCCAGGAAGTCGGCACCACTCGTGACCGCCGCGCCGTCGCTGTTGGACAGCAGGGTGACGGCGGGGTCGGCCGGGGTGAGGCCCGAGGTGGCCTCCCGCAGGCTGTCGACGGCGGAGGCCATGTGCACGGTGTGGAACGCGCCGGCGACCGACAGCGGGATCACCCGGGCGCGGGCGGGCGGCTCCGCCTTGAAGGCCGCCAGTTGCTCCAGTGTGCCGCCGACGACGATCTGCCCGGCGCCGTTGACGTTGGCGGGAGTGAGTCCACCGGCGGCGATGGCCGCGAGGACCTCCTCCTCGACCCCGCCGAGGACGGCGGACATGCCGGTCTCGGTGACGGCCGCGGCCTTGGCCATGGCCTGGCCGCGCTCGCGGACGAGGCCGAGGGCCTGTTCGGGCGTGAGCACCCCGGCCAGGGCCGCGGCGGTGAACTCGCCCACGCTGTGTCCGGCGACGATGTCGGGAGAGGCCCCCAGGAACTCGGCGACGGCCAGTCCGGCGGCCACGAGCAGGGGTTGCGCGACGGCGGTGTCACGGATCTCGTCCGCGTCGGCGGTGGTCCCGTAGGCGATCAGATCGAGTCCGGCCAGCTCTGACCAAGCGGTCAGCCGGTCGGCCAGGCCCGGTAGTTCGAGCCATGGACTGAGGAAGCCTGGAGTCTGGGCACCCTGGCCCGGAGCGACGATGACGAGCACGAAATCCAGCCTGCCCTGTAGAGGTTCAATACTCGGATAGAGATCCAGACGAAGTTTGTCCCCAGTTTTTTGTAGGGAACCTACAGTGGGGGTTTCGCGGAAGTTAAGTAAAGCCTGCTACGTCACCGGCGTTTCCGATAGGCGTCCGAGAATCAGTCCCACCTGCAGAGTGAAGGCGGATCGCCCCTCGGTCGGCTGGTAACCGGTCAGCTCGGTGATCTTACGCAGACGGTAGCGCACCGTGTTCGGATGGACGAACAGCAGCCGGGCCGTCGCCTCCAGGGAGGTGCCCTGTTCCAGGTAGGTCGCCAGGGTGTCGAGTAGTGGCGTGCCGATCAGCGGCTGGTAGACGTTCTCGATCAGCTGTGCTCTGGCGTCGGCGTCACCGTCGAGGGCCCGTTCGGCCAGCAGGTCCTCGGCGTGGACCGGCCTGGGCGCGTCCGGCCACCCCGCGGCCGCCCGCAGCCCGGCCATCGCCGCCCGCGCGGATCTGGCGGCCGAGTGCAGGTCCGCCACCTCGGGCCCGATCACGATCGGCCCGTTCCCGAAACGCGGCACCACGTGCCTGGCCGCGGCGGCGACGCTGTCCGCACCGCCCACGATCACGATCAGCCGGTCGCCCTGCACCCCGGCCAGCATGTCCAGGCCGGACCTGCGGCCACGGTCGCGCAATGCGTCTATCACCGCCTGCGGGTCGTCGTCGGGCGTCTGTCCCGCCAGCACCACGACGGGCGTGGAGGTCCAGCCGAGCGCGGCGGCCCAGGAGTGCAGGCCGTCGTCGACCTCCCCCCTGACCAGGGCGTCCACGATCAGCGCCTCCAGCCGCGCGTCCCAGGCGCCGCGTGCCTCGGCCTCCCGCGCGTACACCTGGGCGGCGGCGAACGCGACGTCACGGGTGTAGCGGAGCATCGCCTGCTGGAGCTGGTCATCGCCGCCGGGCGCCGCCAGCTCCTCGGTCTGTGCCTCGACCACCTCGACGACGACCCGCACGATGTCGACCGTCTGCTGCAGCGAGATGGACCGCTTCAGCTCCCTGGGCGCGGTGCCGAAGAACTCGATGCTGGGCGTCGGGCGGCCCTCGCCGGCGTGCTGGAACCACTCCACGAAGGCGGCGATCCCGGCCTGGGCGACCAGTCCGACCCAGGACCTGTCCTCCGCGGAAAGCGCGCGAAACCACATCAGCCGGTCGTCCATCCGGGACATGGCGGCCGTGCTCAGCGTGCCCATGGCCCGTTCCAGCCGGCGCGTGGTGTCCTCCCTGACCCGGTCGGGGTCGAGATCCCTCTCGTCCGACCCGGTCACGACGTCGCTGTGCCTGACCGCTCGCTCGCTCCGTTCCCTCACGCCACTAAGAGTGCCAGGTCGTCGGAGATGCACCAGCCATGGTTCCTGACAGCGCACGCCCCTCGATCTTGTACATCCGGCACGACCGGGTCCCTCGCGGTGGACGCGACCGAGCTCAGAGGACCGCGACGGCGGTGATCAGTCCGATGGCCAGGTGGGTGACCGCCAGCAGCCGGGCGCCCGGCTGGAGGTCGGGCTCCTTGACCAGTTCGCGCACCGAGATTCCGGCCACCCTGTCGAACGCGATCATCGCCACGGTCTGCACGGCGATGCCGACCAGGCCGAAGACCAGTGTCGCGAGCAGGCCCTCGTGCAGGGCGCCGCCGGAGGACCAGATGGAGGCCGCGACGATCAATCCGAGGGCGGCCAGCCCGGAGCAGGCGAGCAGGGTGGCGTTGGGGTTGCGGTCCTCCTTGATCAGCCGGCTGAGCTTGCCGGGGATGGCCAGGTCGATCACGTAGAAGCCGATGATCAGCAGGATCACGCCGAGGGCGGCGTAGGAGGCGATCGCGAGCGCGCCGCGTCCGAGGATTTCGGCGAGCGAGAGCGTCTCGGCGCCGGGCACGTACGTCGTGGTCTGCACGGGGGTGGGGCTCATGTGTTGTTTCTCTTTCCGGGACTCAGAGCTCGATGCGGTGCGGAACGAATGACGACGTGTCGTCGGTGATGAACCCCGAGGTCTCGCGGATGCCGACACCCGCCGCCTCGTCGTGGACCACCCAGGCGCCGAGCACGGGACGCCAGCCGTCGAAGACGGGCAGTGCCTGGAACTCCTGGTAGACGTGCCCCTCGGCGCCGTAGCCGCCCGAGGTCTCGACGCGCTCGCCGGGGGCGACGATCCGCATGTTCGCGCCCTCGCGGCCGAGCAGCGGCTTGGCGATGTATGAGGACATGTCGCGGGGGCCGTCGAGATAGGCGGGCAGCAGGTTCGGGTGGTCCGGATACAGCTCCCAGAGCACCGCGAGCAGTGCCTTGTTGGACAGCAGCATCTTCCACAGTGGCTCGATCCAGGTCATCGAGACCTGCTGGCGCACCGCCCGTGTTCCGAACGGGTCGGCGACCGCCCACTCCCACGGGTACAGCTTGCAGAGCGAGCGGATCACCCGGCGCTCCATGTCGACGAAGCGGAGGTTGAGGTCGTCCCAGCCGATGTCCTCCATGGCCAACGCGACGGTCTTGAGGCCGGCCTGGTCGGCGGTCTCCTGCAGGTAGGCGAGGGTCATCGCCTCCTCGCCTGAGGTGTCCATGGTGGTCCAGGCGAAGTGCGTGGGTCCGGTGGGCAGGCCGGTCGAGATCTGCTGCCACCTGGCGATCAGTCGTTCGTGGATGGAGTTCCACTGGTCGTCGTCGGGATAGCGGTCGCGCAGCCAGAACCACTGGACCACCGAACTCTCCAGCAGACTGGTGGGGGTGTCGGCGTTGTACTCCAGCATCTTGGCCGGACCGGTCCCGTCGTAGCGCAGGTCGAACCGGCCGAACAGATGCGGGTCGCTCCGCTCCCAGGAGGCGGCGATCTCCGGGGCCACCCAGTCCGGAATCGCGAAGTCGGCGTAGCGGTTCTTCTCGACGACGTGCTCCACGGCGTGCAGGCACATCCGGTGCAGGTCCTCGACCTGGTTCTCCAGGTCCAGGACCTCGTCCATGGAGAAGACGTACTGCACGGTCTCGTCCCAGTACGGGCGGGTGAGGCCTTCGGGGTGTGCCGAGCGGTGGTAGGCCAGGCCGTGGCCTTCGATGATGCTCTCCCAGTCGGCGCGGGGGAGCGAGGTCTCGCGTCTCATCTCTGCCGGATCAGCTCCCGCCACCCGACCCGCTGCGCCCGCCGAAGCCGCCCCGCTGGATCACGGTGCCCTTACCGCTGGTGATTCTGACGTCCGAGGGGCGCACGGTGGTCCCCTGCCGGATACGAACGCCGCTCCTGACGCCGCCGTAGTACCAGCCGTAGGCACCTCGTGACCCGTAGTAGTGGTTGTCGTCGCAGAGGTCCTCGTCCACCACCTCGTACGTGCCGTCCGGCTGGCGGCTGTTGAGATCGACGCACTCGGCGCCCACCTCCTCGTAGTCCTGCTGCGCAGAGCAGTAGCCGACCAGAAGCAGGGAGACGACGCCGATCCCGGTGATGGTGACCACCTTGGAAGCCTTGAACCCCGAGGGCTTGGCGGGTGGTTTGCCGGGACGGTTCTGCGGTGCGGCCAGTGGGTGTTCCGGTGGTCGGGCCATTGAGCTCCAATGAGATGCGTCGCCCTAGGCTATCGATGCTGTTTTGTCGGTTCAACCGCCGGATGGAGCCATGGCGGGGATCACCGCTGTGCACCCATTGGGAGATCTCGTCCGATCGGCCCGGCGAGGAAGGATGATCGTTCCCCGTCCGATGTGTAATGTTCTGGCAAAGCGCAGGGAACGAGGGGTCCGCGGTGCCGGAGATCAGACCGTTGCGGCCGGGGGATCCGCCGCGACTGGGGGAGTACTCGCTCAGGGGCAGACTGGGGGAGGGCGGTCAGGGGGTCGTCTACCTCGGGGAGTCCGAGGACGGCGAGCGCGCCGCCATCAAGCTGCTGCACGTGCGCTTCACCGAGGAGGTCCACGCGCGCGCCCGCTTCGCCCGTGAGCTGGCGGCGGCTCGCAGGGTGGCCCCCTTCTGCACCGCCCGGGTGCTCGACGCCGACCTCGACGGCGAGACGCCCTACATCGCGAGCGAACTGATCGAGGGCCCGTCGCTGCGCCGGGTCGTCGAACGCGACGGGCCGCTGTCCGGTGAGGCACTGGAGCGCCTGGCCATCGGCACCGCCACCGCGCTGACCGCGATCCACCACGCGGGCATCGCGCACCGGGATTTCAAGCCCGACAACGTCATGTTCGCCACGGACGGCCCCCGGGTGGTCGACTTCGGCATCGCGAAGATCATTGACGAGAGCGGGACGATCACCACTCGCGCGGTCGGCACCCCCGCCTACATGGCGCCGGAGCAGATCGCCGGAGAGCGGGTGGGGTTCCCCGCCGACGTGTTCGCCTGGGGCTCGACCATCGTCTTCACCGCCACCGGAAAGGCGCCTTTCGGGAGCGACACGATCGTGGCGACGCTCAACCGTGTCATCAACCACGAGGCCGACCTGAGCGCCCTGCCCGACGGGCTGCGCGAGCTCGTCGCAGCCTGTCTGAACAAGGACCAGAAGCTCAGGCCCACCTCGGACGTGCTGTTGAAACGCCTGCTCGGCCACCCGGTGGACGAGGCGGAGGCGTCCGAGGAGGTGCTGGCCGAGGGCGTGCAGGCCGCCACGGTGGATCTGACGCGGCCACAGGAGCCGGTCAGTCGCGGCCGGAGGCGGGTCGCGATCGCCGGCGGGCTCGTCGTTCTCGGCGGGGTCGGCGCCTTCCTGGCCGTCCAGTTCGGTTTCCCACCCGGCGGGCGGGCCGAGCCCACCCGTCCGCCGTCATCGCCCCCCTCGGTCGCGGCCGAGGTCACGAAGGTCTCCACAGGCTCGCCCCTGCTCGATCGGATCAAGACCACCGGCAGGCTCCGGGTGGGCTACCGCGGTGGCCTGCCGGGGATCTCACTGGGCGACGACCCGCCCCGCGGGTTCGAGGCCGACGTGGCCGCCCACCTGGCGAAGGCCCTGTCGGTGCGCGCGGGCGGTCTCACATTCGTGCCCGTGGGCTACGCGGCCAGGGAGGAGGCGGTCCAGAGGGGCAAGGTCGACCTGGTGATCTCCAACCTCTCGATCGACGACGCCGACCGCAGCCGGGCCGCCTTCGCCGGGCCGTACTACGTCGCCCATCGCGACGTGCTGGTCCGCGCCAGTGCGAAGATCGACGATCTGAAGGACCTGCGCGGCAGGAGGGTCTGCCTGTCGACCGGCCAGACCACGGGCACGATGATCCGGGACAGGGGCGTCGACTTCGTCGCGGTGCGGGCCGACGATCCCGCCCAGTGCGCGGTGCAGGTGGCCGACGGCCGCGCCGACGCCATGGTCGGCGACGACCTGCTGATCGCCGGCTTCGGCGCCCGCCTGCGCGGTATCAAGGTCAAGATCGTCGGAGTCAGGCTCACCACGGAACGGTACGGTGTGGCACTTCGAACCGGCGATCCGGTGGCCTGCCGGAAGATCAACGAAGTGATCACGTCCATGTACGCGGACGGAACCCTGGCGAGCCTGCTCGAAAGTCACCTGGGCAGGGTCGACTTCCGCTTCGAAACCGCGCTGCCCCGCCTGGAGACCTGTTAGGCCCCCTCCCGCGCTCCTGGCAACGCGGGGAGGCGTCGCCAGGGTGACCGGCGGCGGGCAGCGGGTTCAAACGTCAGGAGTTCGAGCAGGTGATCCCCTTCGCGGGGACCTTCCCGTCGATCAGGTAGGCGTCGGTCACCTTCGCGATGCAGGCGTCACCGGACAGGTAGGCGCCGTGCCCCTCGCCCTTGTAGGTCACCAGCACGCCCGTTTTGAGTTCCGAGGTCAGTTTCGGAGCCCACTCGTACGGGGTGGCGGGGTCGCCGGTGCCGCCGATCACCATGATCGGGGCCGAGCCCGTGGCGTTGACCCGCCTGGCCTCGTCACTGCCCGGGACCGGCCACATCGAGCAGATCAGGCCCATCCCGCTGCCGCCGAACAGCGGGGAGACCTTCATCGTCTCGGCCTCGACCGCGGCCAGCTGCTCGGGGGTGGGCCGTTCCGCGGTGTCGACGCAACTGATCGCCGGGAAACTGCTCATGAGCGTCGTGTAGCTGCCGTCGGGCAGGCGGCCGTTGTAACTGTCGGCCATCGCCAGCAGGATCCGTCCGTCACCCTTGATCGCCTGACCCAGCGCCTGGTCAAGCAGTGGCCAGGTCATCTCCGAGTACAGCGCGGCGGCGATGCCGGTGCCCGCCAGCCCCTGCGTCAGGGTACGGTCACCGATCTTGAGCGGCTCGTCCTTCAGATCGTCCATGAGTTTCTCGACGTTCTTGTTCGCGATGGTCACGTCGGTGCCGATCTCGCACTGGCCGGGCTCCTTCACGCAGTCCTTCAGAAAGGCGTCGTAGGCCTGCTGGAAGCCCTTGGTCTGGACCATCGTGCGATCGGCCAGGGACACGCTCGGGTCCAGCGGGGCGTCCAGCACGAACCGGCCCACGTTCTTCGGGAACCTGGTCGCGTAGACCGCGCCGAGTTGCGTCCCGTACGAGATGCCGAAGTAGTTCAGTTTCTTCTCGCCCAGGGCCTCGCGGAGGCGGTCCATGTCCGCGGCGGCGTTCACCGTGCCGACATAGGGCAGCAGCCTGCCCGAGGTCTGCCCGCAGGCCGTCGTGAACTCCTTGGTGGTCTGCCGGATCTCGGCGCGTTCGGCGTCGTTGGTGGGCAGGGTGTTCATCGAGGTGAACTTGTCCATCATCGCGTTGCCGTCGCACCGGACGCCCGAACTGCGGCCGACCCCGCGGGGGTCGAAGCTGACCAGATCGTAGCGGCGGTTCAGACTGGTGAAGGCCTTGGCGGCCTGGGCCAGGGTGTCGACCCCCGAGGCGCCGGGGCCGCCGAAGTTGAAGACCAGCGAGCCGATCCGCTTACCGGGACCCGAGGCCTTGACGCGGATGACGGCGACGTCGATGGACTCGCCGTCCGGTCTGGCGTAGTCGAGCGGCACCTTGAGCTTCCCGCACTGCTGCGCGCGTTCGGACTGCGCGGGAGGCTGGCCGCCGGGTCGCTTGATGTCGGTGCACGGGCCCCATGCGATCGTCCCCGAGGGCGCGGCCGAGGGCGTCCCCGAGGGCGCGGCCGTCGACGTGGTGGCGGTCGGCACGGAGGTGCCCGCGGCGACATTGTTTCCGCCACCGTCGCCGCAGGCGGCGAGCGCGGTCGACAGGGCCGCGACCGTCGCGGCCGCCCTAAGGATTCTTGCCATGAAAAAGCTCCCCCTGGAATCGTTCGCCGGGGGAAGCGATTCCACCCTAACCGGGCGGGCCCCCATGGAAAAGGAGAACCCGCCCGGAAAGGATCACACGCCCATGGACTGGGTGTCGTTGCTCTCGGCGCCCCCGGCCTCGGTCACGCCGTTCTTCAAGTGGTACATGGAGATGGCGTCGCCCAGCACCTCGGGGTCGAGCTCACCGCGCTCGACCAGCTGGGTGAGCACGGCCAGGGTGATCGAGGCCGCGTCCACGTGGAAGTGGCGGCGCAGTGCCGACCGGGTGTCCGACAGGCCGAAGCCGTCGGTGCCGAGCGAGCTCCAGTCACCGGGGACCCACTGGGCGATCTGGTCCTGAACCGCCCGCATGTAGTCGCTCACGCCCACGAACGGCCCCTGGGCCTTCGACAGCGCCTGCGTGACGTACGGCACGCGCTTGTCCGCCTCGGGGTTGAGCAGGTTGTGCTCCTCGGCGGCGAGCGCCTCGCGGCGCAGCTCCGTCCAGGAGGTGGCCGACCAGACCTCGGCCGCCACACCCCAGTCCTCGGCCAGCATCCGCTGGGCCTCCACGGCCCACGGCCCGGCCACGCCGGACGACAGGATGTTGGCCTTCGGGCCCGAGACGGCCGGAGCAGGGGCGAACCTGTACAGACCCTTGAGCAGGCCCGCCACGTCCAGGTTCGCGGGCTCGACGGGCTGAAGGTAGGGCTCGTTGTAGACGGTCAGGTAGTAGAAGACGTTCTCCGGCTCCTCGCCGTACATCCTCCGCAGGCCGTCCTTGACGATGTGGGCCACCTCGAACCCCCACGACGGGTCGTACGAGACCGCCGCCGGGTTCGTCGAGGCGATCAGCGGGGTGTGGCCGTCCTCGTGCTGCAGACCCTCGCCGTTCAGCGTGGTGCGGCCGGCGGTGGCGCCGAGCAGGAAGCCGCGGCCCATCTGGTCGGCGAGCTGCCACATCTGGTCGGCGGTGCGCTGCCAGCCGAACATCGAGTAGAAGATGTAGATCGGGATCATGTGCTCGCCGTGCGTGGCGTACGACGAGCCGACCGCGATCGTGGAGGCCATCGAGCCCGACTCGCTGATGCCCTCGTGCAGGATCTGACCCTCGGTCGACTCCTTGTACGACAGCAGCAGCTCGCGGTCGACCGCCTCGTAGGTCTGACCGTGCGGCGAGTAGATCTTCGCCGTCGGGAAGATCGCGTCAAGACCGAAGGTGCGCGCCTCGTCAGGGATGATCGGCACGAACCGGTGGCCGATCTCCTTGTCGCGCATGAGGTCCTTGAGCAGGCGGACGAACGCCATGGTGGTGGCGACGTTCTGCTTGCCGGAGCCCTTCTTCAGCTGCGCGTAGGCGGCGTCGCCGGGAAGCTTGACCGGCTTGGCCCGTATCACGCGCTTGGGCAGGAAACCGCCCAGGGCCGCGCGCCGCTCCTTCATGTACTGGATCTCGGGGTCGTTCTCGCCCGGGTGGAAGTACGGGGGGAGGTCGGCCTCAAGGGCGGAGTCGGGAATCGGCAGGTAGAGCCGGTCGCGGAACTCCTTCAGGTCGGCCTTGGACAGCTTCTTCATCTGGTGCGTGGCGTTGCGCGCCTCGAAGTCCTTGCCGAGGGTCCAGCCCTTGATGGTCTGGGCGAGGATGACGGTCGGCTGGCCGACGTGCTCGCGGGCCGACTTGTAGGCCGCGTAGACCTTGCGGTAGTCGTGGCCGCCGCGCGACAGCTTGCGGATGTCCTCGTCCGACAGGTGCTCGACCATCTTGCGCAGGCGCGGGTCGTCACCGAAGAAGTTCTCGCGGATGTACTCGCCGGACTCGACGGAGTAGGTCTGGAACTGGCCGTCGGGGACGGTGTTCATCTTGTTGACCAGCACGCCGTCGACGTCGGCCGCCAGCAGCGGATCCCAGTCGCGACCCCAGACGACCTTGATGACGTTCCAGCCGGCGCCGCGGAAGTAGGACTCCAGCTCCTGGATGATCTTTCCGTTGCCGCGTACCGGGCCGTCGAGACGCTGCAGGTTGCAGTTGATGACGAAGGTGAGGTTGTCGAGCTCCTCACGGGCCGCCAGGCCGATCGCGCCGAGCGACTCGGGCTCGTCCATCTCGCCGTCACCGAGGTAGCACCAGACGTGGCTCCGGCTGGTGTCCTTGATCTTCCGGTTCAGCAGGTAGCGGTTGAACCGGGCCTGGTAGATCGCCCCGATCGGGCCGAGACCCATGGAGACCGTGGGGAACTCCCAGAAGTCGGGCATCAGGCGGGGGTGCGGATAGGAGGGCAGGCCCTTGAAACCGTGCGAGAGCTCCTGGCGGAAGGCGTCGAGCTGGGCCTCGCTGAGGCGGCCCTCAAGGAAGGCGCGGGCGTAGATGCCAGGTGCGGCGTGGCCCTGGAAGAAGACCTGGTCTCCGGACTCGCCGTGGTCCTTGCCGCGGAAGAAGTGGTTGAAACCCACCTCGTAGAGCGACGCGGCCGAGGCGTAGGTGGCGATGTGCCCACCGACGTTGGTGCGGGCGTTGGCCCGGGTCACCATGACCGCCGCGTTCCAGCGCGTGTAGGCGCGGATCCGGCGCTCGACGTACTCGTCGCCCGGGAACCAGGGTTCACGCTCCGGCGGGATGGTGTTGATGTAGTCGGTACTACGCAGGCCGGGCACACCGACCTGGTGCTCGCGGGCCCGTTCCAACAGCCGAAGCATCAGGTAACGAGCACGAGTGCGACCTTCCGTCTTGATGACGTTGTCGAGCGACTCGAGCCACTCCTGGGTCTCACTGGGGTCGACATCAGGAAGCTGGCTGGGTAGGCCGTCGCTGATGATCGAGAAACGCTGGCGTCCGGAAGCCACTGGGTCTCGCCTTCCGAGGATGGACTTTTGTCTGGTGTAGGTCGTCTTCCATCCTGGTCGCTTACCCCGGAAAGTGCATCTCTACTTGCCGGTAACCAGGAGATCCCTGCTGGCAGGGGTACAAAAGTGGCCTAGACCACCGATGGTAGGACGAATTGTCGTCAAAGGTTACATCGAGGTTCCCTCTTTTTTACAGGTCCCCTCCCTGTGAATCCGGGTCCCGCCGTCTGGCCTGGTCCGGAACCCTCACGAGAGGGAGGCTCCCAGGGTGGGGAAGGGTGACTGAAACCTTGCATATGTGTAACGAGTGGCCCTCTCTCATAGTGCCCTCCGCGCCCCTTTCGTACGCCCATGGAGAGCTGGAGCGTCCCGTATAAGGTGATCTACCCGGTGCGGGCGCGTGACGGATGGGGCGCCTGATGCGCCCCGCGCCGGGTGCGGTCGTCATCGCAGCTCACGATGGATCGTAGGATCGGTATGTGAGATCTCAGACGATCGAGGTGGTAACGGGTTCCCGGGAACGGGTGCACGACATCACCTCCGAGTGCGAGAGCTTCGTCCGGTCATGCGGGGGCGACGGCCTGTTGAACGTCTTCGTGCCCCACGCGACCGCCGGGGTCGCGCTGCTGGAGCTGGGCTCAGGCAGTGACGACGATCTGCTCGTGGCGCTGGAGGCCCTGCTTCCCGCCGATGACAGATGGAGGCATGCGCACGGCTCAAGAGGGCATGGACGGTCGCATGTCATGCCCGCCCTCATTCCGCCGTACGCCACCGTCCCGGTCCTGTCGGGGCGGCTCGCGCTGGGAACCTGGCAGTCCATCGCCGTGGTGGATCTCAACGTCGACAATCTGGAACGCCAGGTCCGTTTGTCATTTTTGTCGGACTAATTCATACGTAGCCCAGTCGTTGCCGTGGCGACCGTTGACGACTAAGGGTCACAGCGTGTGGACTGTGCCGAAGCACTTTGAGCACCGTGTGATTGCGGGGCCATCCAAGCAGGAGGGACAAACGTGAGCGCGACCGCGGGTCAGGCCCAGGGCGAACGCGGCCTGGCCGAACGACTCGGCCTCAAGCAGGGTCAGGTGGTGCAGGAGGTCGGATGGGACGAGGACGCTGACGACGACCTGCGCGACTCCGTCGAGGAGCTGACCGGTAACGAGCTGGTCGATGAAGACTTCGAGGACGTCGTCGACGTCGTGCTGCTCTGGTGGCGTGACGGTGACGGTGATCTGTTCGACGCCCTGAGCAGCGTGGTGACCAACCTCACCGATGGTGGCCAGATCTGGCTGCTCACTCCCAAAGCCGGCCGGGACGGGCACGTGGAGCCGAGCGACATCGGGGAAGACGCCACCACTGCGGGTCTCTCGCAGACCAGCAGCATCAGTGCGGCCCCCGACTGGTCGGGGACGCGTCTGGCGACGCCCAAGGCGCGCCGCTAAGGGTCCGCCCTGCCGTACGGCTCGCGTGAGCCGTACGGCAGGATGATGGCGCATGCCTCATGCGACGAAAGGAACCCCGGCCATGGCGATCGAGGTGGGTACCCAGGCTCCGGGCTTCGAGCTGAGCGACCAGCACGGCACCCCGGTCAAGCTTTCCGACCACCGGGGCAAAAAGATCGTGCTGATCTTCTACCCTCTCGCGTTCACCGGCGTCTGCGGCGGCGAACTCGACGCCATCCGCGACGAGTTCCTGGCCGACATGCCCGAGGACGTTGAAGTTCTCACCATCTCGATTGACTCTATCTTCGCTCACCGCGCGTGGGCGGATCAGAAGGGCTACACCTTCCCGCTGCTCTCCGACTTCTGGCCGCACGGACAGGTCGCGCGAGCGTACGGTGTGTTCGATGAGGAGAAGGGCTTCGCGGGGCGCGGAACCTTCATCATCGACGGCGAGGGCGTGGTCCGCTGGCGTGTCGTGAATCCGATTTCACAGGCCCGCGACATCGCCGAGTACCGCAAGGCGCTCGCCGAACTTCCCTAAGCGGTGATCCGGCGACCGCCCGTTCGCGCGGCGCCCGCCGGTCCGACCTCTCGGAGGCGATCATGCCCTGCTTCTCCTGCGGGGCCAGGCAGACCGACCCGATTCGTGGTGCCAGCCCGTGGACGCGCGGGGTACGCGACGAGACGCAGGTGCTGATCTGCCCGGACTGCCGGCGCACCCATGAAGTCGAGCTCGACACGTGCTCCTCCTGCGGCTCCGTCGCGCTCATCTGCAGGCTCGGCGAGGTGGAGTGCCGGTCCTGCGGCTCGGTGCGGCTCGCCCGTGCCGACGGCCGACCGGCTGTCGCCTGCGCCCCGGGCCTGGCCGACGAGGTGGAGGCCGCCCTGGCCAGGGTGCTGCGCCGGGTCCCCTGAGGGGTCGCGTTCGCCCGGGGCTACCCGACCGGTCACGTCCGCGTACCTGGTGTACGAGTGTTCGGGATCGGGCTGGTTGATCACCGCTGTGCTGCTGACCTTCCCACACGGTGTGAGCACCGATAGGCGGCACCAGGCCCCACCTCCCTCGCCGCGCTCTTCACGCGAGACCGGCCCCCGGGTCCGAACGCGCATACCCCCACGTCCATGGACGCGACCTGTTCTTCCGCCGTCCTTTCACCGCGTGTGACCCCGTCGGTGATCACCTCGGATACCCGTAAGCCGCGCATGAGGCCGTGGCCGGGCTTCCTGGTCGTATCGGTGGATCTCCCTCATCCGAACGCATATGCCGTGCGCTAGGGTCGGGCTCGGTCCCGCTCCTTCGAGCCGCTGGATGGGTGCATGAGCTCCTTCGTTGTTGCCCTTGACGTCGGTGGAACGTCGATGAAGGGCGGCCTCGTCACCCGTTCCGGCGAGATCATCCGCACCGACCGCCGCGCGACCCCGCGGGATCGGGGCCCCGCCGCCGTCGTCGCGACGATTCGATCGTTCATCGACGACCTCGCCACCGCGGGCGGCGGCACCCCCGCGGGTGTCGGACTCGCCGTGCCCGGCCTGGTCACCACCGATGCGGCCCTCTACTCCGCGAACATCGGCTGGAAGGACGTCCCCGCGACGGATTTCGTCCCGCTCGACGTCCCCGTCATGCTCGGCCACGACGTCCGCACTGGAGGCCTCGCGGAGAGCGTCCTCGGCGCCGGTCGCGAGCTCTCCGACTTCCTGTTCCTGCCCATCGGCACCGGCATCGCGGGCGCCGTGATCCTGCACGGCGAGCCGTACGGCGGGAACGCCGGCTGGGGCGGCGAGATCGGCCACACCCCGGTCTTCCCGGAGGGTGAGCCGTGTGCCTGTGGCCAGATCGGCTGCCTGGAGACCTACGCCTCCGCCTCCGCCGTAGCCCGTCGCTACTCCACCCGCGCCACCTCATCCACCCCCGCCTCACCTGGCACAGCCTCGCCTGACACCGTTCCCGCCACCCCCGCCTCGCCCACTGCCGCGTCGCCCGCCATTGCCACCCCCCTTGCCGCTTCGCCCGCCCCAGCCCCGCCTGTCACCGTCCCCACCGCCTCGCCCGCCACCACCACCGCCTCACCCGCTCCCGTCACCGCCGAGCAGGTCGCAGCCCTGACCGCCTCCAGAGATCCTCTCGCCATGGAAATCTGGGGCGAAGCGGTCGAGGCGCTCTCCCTGGCCCTGGCCACCTACACGCTCCTGCTGGACCCCTCGGCCATCGTCCTCGGTGGCGGCCTCGCCGAGGCGGGCCCCCTCCTCTCCGTCCCGCTGGCCGAGCGCCTTCAGAAACGCCTCGCCTTCCGCGACGCCCCGCCTCTGCGTCAGGCCGCCCTCGGCATATCAGCCGGCATGCTCGGCGCCGCCCTCCTCGGCTGGCGCGCCGCCGGTTTCGCCGACGCGGGGGCCACCTGGTCTCTCGATGTGCTGAAATCCCCCCGGGTGGCGTAAGGTGTTGTCCCGTCTGTCCTACGGGATTACCCCGGGCGCTTAGCTCAGTGGTAGAGCGCTCGCCTTACAAGCGAGATGTCACTGGTTCGAACCCAGTAGTGCCCACCAGCCAAAACGCCCCGTTCCTGATCTTCAGAACGGGGCGTGAGTGACTAACTGGGTGACTGACTCCCGAAGATGTCGTCCATGGCCTCGGCTCCTTGCATGAGCACCAGCCGGATCTGCTTCCGGTAGACCGTCTCCGTGACCACCGTGTTCCGGTGCCCGACGAGCCGTGAGATGTCCTCG
>NZ_JOEQ01000026.1 GCF_000721075.1 Streptosporangium amethystogenes | reverse complement strand
AGGCAGGTTGGACAGGGTTGTGCTTCATGCACTGGCTTTTAACACACTGTTGAGTTCTCAAGAAACGGACGCGTACACCGTCGTCCCGATCAGTACTTGGCCGGAACGCCCGGGGCGCTCTGCTTCTTACTTAAATCCTACCGCTTGTCAAGACCGTGTCAAATTGCTAGCTCTCAGCTATTTGTCACAAACCCTGCAGGCTCACTAGGATTCTCTTTGCCCCGCTTCCGGAGCAGCTCCCTGAACCTACCGTGTCATCCGGGCCACAGCGAATCAACCGGTTTTCCGGTGATCTACATGGAGTCCGAACCCTCAAGTTCGTTCAGTGGAGTGTCCCTGGGGCCCGTCCGCCGACTCAGGCGTCCGGCTCGCTCCCGGGGCATTGAAAAGATTATGCCCCTCCCGGAACATCGTCAAATCAGCCACCCTTGGTAAAATCGCAGGTCAGAGGGGTTGCTTAAGGAACCAAGGGAGGTTCGCTACCGGAATGTTACGCACTGGGACAGCGAACGCCCCGGCCAAAGCCGGGGCGTCCATCCCTCGTAATCATCGCCTTTACCTGGCGGAAGAGCAGGTCGACAGTGTGGGAGGGGTCAGGCCTCGACGATCTCGACGCCACCGACCGAACGCTTGCCGCGGCGGAGCACCAGGAAGCGTCCGTGGAGCAGATCATCGGCCGACGGCACGTACGCCTCGTCGGTGACCTTGGTGTTGTTGAGGTAGGCGCCGCCCTCCTTGACGGTGCGACGCGCCTCGGACTTCGACTTGACCAGGCCACTCTCGGCGAGCAGGTCAACGAAGGACGCTCCCAGTGCGGGAACCTCGGCACGCGGCACCTCGGCGAGAGCCTCCCCAAGGGTGCGCGCGGGCAGCTCCTCCAGAGAACCCTGACCGAACAGGGCCGCCGAGGCGGCGATCACCGCGGCGCACTCGTCGGCACCGTGCAGCAGCGTGGTGAACTCCTCCGCGAGTGCCCGCTGGGCCTCACGCGCGGCGGGCCGCGCGGCGGCGGCCTTCTCCAGCTCCTCGATCTCCTCACGGGACCTGAAGCTGTAGATCTTGAGGAACTTCACCACGTCCCTGTCGTCCGAGTTCAGCCAGAACTGGTAGAAGGCGTACGGCGAGGTCATCTCGGGGTTGAGCCAGACCGCGCCACCGGCGGTCTTGCCGAACTTGGTCCCGTCCACCTTGGTGATCAACGGCACGGTGAGGGCGTGTACATGGCCACCCGTCACCCGGCGGATGAGGTCGGTCCCCGCGGTGATGTTGCCCCACTGGTCGCTGCCGCCGATCTGGAGCGTGCAGCCGTAGCGCCGGTTCAGCTCCAGGTAGTCGTTGGCCTGCAGGATCTGGTAGCTGAACTCGGTGTAGCTGAGCCCCTCTCCCCCCAACCGGGCGGAGACCGACTCTCGGGCGAGCATTCGGTTGACCGGGAAGTGCTTGCCGACGTCACGCAGGAAGTCGATCGCCGACATGCCCTCGGTCCAGTCAAGGTTGCTGACGAGGATGCCGCCCGTCTCCGCCGAGAAGTCGAGGAACTTCTCCAGTTGGACACGGATCCGCGCCACCCATTCGGCCACGACCTCGGACGAGTTCAGCGAGCGCTCGGTGCTCCGGCCGCTGGGGTCGCCGATCAGGCCGGTCGCGCCGCCTACCAGGCCGACGACCCGGTGACCCGCCCGCTGCAGGCGGGTGAGGGTCAGCAACGGGACCAGATTGCCGACGTGCAGCGAGGGCGCGGTCGGGTCGAAGCCGCAATAGACCGTGATCGGACCCTCGGCCATCGCCCCGCGCAGGGTGTCGATGTCGGTGGACTGCGCGATCAGGCCGCGCCAGGCGAGGTCATCCAGAATGTCGGTCACGATCCTTGCTTTCCAATGCTCGAAGGGACATTTAGCGCTCTTGTACACCCTGCCCGATCGCGGCACCGTCGCGCCACTCGAAACCTATCCTCGATCGCGAGTCGACCAGCGGGGAAGCGAGGAGGAGCGCACGGGTGGCCTACCGGCGGCGCGGTACGTGCGGGCGATGGGGCGAGACGGTGGGGTCGCCGTCGATCCAGAACCGCCAGGGTGTCTCCTTCCCCGACGAGACCCCGGTGCGCGGCCCCGACCGGACGGATGCGGCCACGACGGGTTCGCCCTCGATCACGGAGAGCGAGCCCGGGACGCAGACATCGAGTCCGTTGTGCTCCAGGGTGAACCCGAGCGCCACGGCCAGACGTGCCGGCCCCCTGGCCAGATCGACTTCCCGGACGACACGGGCGCTTCCCGCTCTCCGGCGGGCCATGGCGGTCCCGATACCGGAGATCACCTCTCCGGCCCTGAGCAGTATCCCGGCCCCCGTCCCCTCGGGAAGGCAGGTGAGATTGGCGCAGAAATGCATGCCGTAGGTGAAATAGACGTACAGGTGGCCCGGCGGGCCGAACATCACCGCGTTGCGCGGTGTCCGGCCCCGGTAGGTGTGCGACGCGGGGTCCTCACCCGGCAGGCCGTACGCCTCGACCTCGGTGAGACGCAGCGCGACCGGCCCGTGCACGAGTACTCGTCCCAGCAGGTCCGGAGCGATCTCGTGGGCGGGCCGGTCGAAGAAGTCGCGCGCCAGCGGCACGGGCGCGGCGAGCGAGTGCCCGCCGTGCTCTTCAGCGGGCATCAGTTCCCGATCGCCCAGGCCGCCTGGGCGTCGACGATCTCGCGGAGCGCGACGAGCTGGTCACGGACCCGGTCTGGCGCCGTACCGCCGTGTGCCTTGCGGGCGGCCAGCGCACCCGGCACCGAGAGGACCTCGCGGGAGTCAGGGGTGAAGTGCGGCGAGACCTTGGCCAGTTCGTCGTCGGTGAGTTCGCCGAAGTCCTTGTCGTTGACCTGGCACCAGACGACCAGGTGCCCGACCGCCTCGTGGGCCTCGCGGAAGGCGACGCCCCTGCGGACCAGCAGCTCGGCCAGGTCGGTGGCCAGCGCGAACCCGTCGGGGGCCGAAGCCTCCAGCTTGGCGGTGTTGACGCGCATGGTCGCGACGAGCCCGGCCATGGCGGGAAGGACGAGCAGCAGGCTGTCGACGGAGTCGAACACCGGCTCCTTGTCCTCCTGCAGGTCCCGGTTGTAGGTCAGCGGCAGGCCCTTGAGCGTGGTCAGCAGCGACATCAGGTTGCCGATGAGGCGGCCGCTCTTGCCCCGGGCGAGCTCGGCCACGTCGGGGTTCTTCTTCTGCGGCATGATCGACGAGCCGGTGGAGTAGGCGTCGTCCATCTCGATCCAGCGGAACTCCTGCGAGGCCCACAGGACGATCTCCTCGCCCAGCCGGGACAGGTGCACGCCGATCATCGCCGCGTCGAACAGGAACTCGGCGGCGAAGTCACGGTCGGCGACCGCGTCCATCGAGTTGGGCGCGGCGGAGTCGAAGCCGAGTTCCCTGGCCACGGCCTGCGGGTCGAGCGGCAGGGAGGACCCGGCCAGCGCCCCGGAGCCGAGCGGGGAGACGGCCGCGCGCCGGTCCCAGTCGCGCAGCCGCTCGATGTCGCGAGCGAAGGCGTGGACGTGCGCCAGGAGCTGGTGGCCGAACGAGACCGGCTGGGCGTGCTGCAGGTGGGTCATGCCGGGGGCCGCCGTCTCGGCGTGCTCCTCGGCCTGGCTCATCAGCGCGGTCTCCAGCTCCACCAGCCGGGACACGATGTGCCTGACGTGATCGCGGAGGTAGAGCCGCAGATCGGTGGCGACCTGGTCGTTGCGGCTGCGACCTGCTCTGAGCTTGCCGCCGAGCGTGCCGAGGCGTTCCAGCAGGCCGCGCTCCAGCGCGGTGTGGACGTCCTCGTCGGCGACGGTCGGCCGGAACTCGCCCTCCTTGCAGGCTCGCTCCAGGTCGTCCAGGGCACCGAGCATGCGTGCCAGCTCGTCGTCGGTCAGCAGGTTCGCGCGGTGCAGCACCCGGGCGTGCGCGCGCGAGGCCAGCAGATCGTACGGCACCAGCCGCCAGTCGAAGTGCACGCTCACAGAGAGCCTGGTCAGCGCGTCGGCCGGACCTCCTTCGAACCGGCCGCCCCACAGCCGCATCGGCTTGCCACTATCAGTCACCGTTGTTCTCCCTCCCCATTCAATCCGCGACCTTAGCCCACTCAGCCCAACCGGGCGTCCCGGGCGGAGGCAATCTTGGAGGGAAGGCTCCACAGCTCGACGAAGCCCTTGGCGAGGGACTGGTCGAAGGTGTCGCCGGTGTCGTAGGTGGCGAGGTTGAAATCGTACAGCGACGCCTCCGAGCGCCGGCCGGTGACCGTGGCCCGGCCGCCGTGCAGGGTCATCCGGATCTCGCCGGTGACGTGCTCCTGGGCCTCGGCGACGAAGACGTCCAGGGCCTTCTTGAGGGGGGAGAACCAGAGGCCGTCGTAGACGAGCTCGCCCCAGCGCTGGTCCACCGACCGCTTGAACCTGGCCAGGTCGCGCTCGACCGTGACGTTCTCCAGCTCCATGTGCGCGGTGATCAGGGCGATGGCGCCCGGTGCCTCGTAGACCTCACGGGACTTGATACCGACGAGCCGGTCCTCGACCATGTCGAGGCGGCCGACACCCTGGGCGCCCGCGCGCTGGTTCAGCTCGGCGATGATCTGGAACGGGGTCAGGTGTCGCCCGTCCAGCGCCACCGGGACGCCCTTGACGAAGCTGATGATGACCTCGTCGGCCTCGCGCGGCTGGGCGGGGTCGGCGGTGTAGGAGTAGACGTCCTCGATGGGCCCGTTCCAGATGTCCTCAAGGAAGCCCGTCTCGACGGCCCGGCCCCAGATGTTCTGGTCGATCGAGTAGGGGTTCTTCTTGGTGGTCTCGATCGGCAGGCCCTTCTCCTCGGCGTAGGCGATCGCCTTGTCCCGGGTCCACGCGTAGTCGCGGGCCGGAGCGATGACCTTGAGCTCGGGGAAGAGCGCGGCCAGGCCGGCCTCGAACCGGACCTGGTCGTTGCCCTTGCCGGTGCAACCGTGCGAGACGTGGGTGCCGCCGAACTCCTTGGCCGCGGCGGCCAGGTGCTTGACGATCAGGGGCCGCGACAGGGCGGAGACCAGCGGGTAGCGGTCCATGTAGAGGGCGTTGGCCTGCAGGGCGGGCACGCAGAAGTCGGTGGCGAACTCCTCGCGGGCGTCCACGACGACGGACTCCACGGCGCCGCAGTCGATGGCCCGCTTACGGATGATCTCCATGTCCTCGCCGCCCTGACCGACGTCGACGGCGACCGCGATCACCTCGGCACCGGTCTTCTCGGCGAGGAAGGGGATGGCCACGGAGGTGTCGAGGCCGCCGGAGAAGGCGAGTACGACCCGGTCGGTCATAATTGATCACTCCAAGTTATTCATTCGTCACAGATCTCAGATGGTGCCAGGGTCGCCCGCCCGAGCGGGCTACATACGTCGGTCGGCGTGCCTGAGAAGCCCCTCTGCGACCGCGGCCCCGCCCACCGGGTCACGGCTGATGACGAGGATCGTGTCGTCTCCGGCGACCGTGCCGAGGATGGACTCCCAGTCGGCGTGGTCGATGGCGGAGGCGAGGAACTGTGCGGCGCCCGGTGGCGTGCGGACGATGACCAGGTTGGCGGAGGCCTCGGCCGAGACGAGGAGCTCCTCGGCGAGCCGGCTGAGCCGGGCGGCCGGGGACTCGCCGGTGCCGAGCCTGGCCAGCCTTATCCGGCCGCCGCCCTCACCGGGTAGGGCGTAGACCAGGGAGCCGTCCTCGGCGCGCAGCTTGAGCGCACCGAGCTCGTCCAGGTCCCGGGAGAGGGTGGCCTGGGTGACCTCGACCCCGCTCTCCAGCAGGAGCTTGGCCAGCTCCGGCTGGGATCTGACGGGTTGCCGCTGCAGCAGGTCGGCGATCCTGGCCTGACGGGCGACCTTGGTCATCGGGATCGTCACGCGACCACCCCGCCCCCCGGCGCGTCCGGACCGCTCACCGAGATCAGCCAGTGCAGCAGGGCCTTCTGGGCGTGCAGCCGGTTCTCGGCCTGGTCCCACACCAGGCTCCGCGGGCCGTCGAGGACCTCGGCGGAGATCTCCAGCTCGCGGTAGGCGGGCAGGCAGTGCAGGATGATGGCGCCGGGCGCCGCCCGGTCCACCAGCGCGGCGTTGACCTGGTAGGGCATGAGGTCGGCGACCCGCTGTTCCTTGCCGTCCTGCCCCATGGAGACCCAGGTGTCGGTGGCGAGGACATCCGCGCCCGCGGCGGCCTCGGCCGGGTCGGCGAGCACGGTGACCGATCCGCCGGTCTCCTCGGCGACCTTGGCGGCCCGCCGGAGGATCTTCGGGTCCGGCAGGTACCCGGCGGGGGCGGCGATCCGCACGTGCATGCCGGCGACGGCGCCGCCGAGCAGGTAGGAGTGGGCCATGTTGTTGGCGCCGTCCCCGAAGTAGGCCAGGGTGAGTCCGGCGGTCCTGCCGAAGTGCTCCCTGACGGTCTGCAGGTCCGCGAGGATCTGACAGGGGTGGAACTCGTCGGTGAGGGCGTTGACCACCGGAACCGAGGATGCCGAGGCCATGGCCTCGACCCTTTCCTGGCCCGAGGTGCGCCACACGATGGCGCTCACCTGACGCTCCAGGACCCGGGCGGTGTCCTCGATCGACTCACCCCGGCCCATCTGGGAGGAGCCCGCGTCGACGACCAGGGGAAGGCCGCCGAGTTCGCCGATGCCGACGGCGAAGGAGACCCGGGTGCGGGTGGAGGGCTTGTCGAAGAGGACTGCGACGGTCTGCGGGCCCTCGAAGGGACGGTAGCCGTAACGGTCCTTCTTCATCGCCTCGGCCAGGTCGAGCACCTGTGCCTGCTCGGCGGACGAGAGGTCGTCGTCCTTCAGGAAGTGCCTGACGGGCGCCTGCGCGGAGAGGTTACTGGGCATCGGCGGCCTCGTCGAGGATGGCTGGGAGCGCGGCCACGAAGGCCGCGACCTGAGCGGAAGTGATCACCAGCGGCGGCGCGAGCCGTACCACGTGAGGCTGGAGGGCGTTGACCAGGAAACCGGCTCGCCGCGCGGCGGCCTGGACGTGGGCGGAGCGGTCGCCGGTCAGCAGAACGGCCAGCCACAGACCTCTGCCCCGGACACCGGCGAGCAGCGGGTGGTCGATCGCGGCGATGCCGTCGGCGAGTTCGGCCCCGACGGTACGCACGTGCTTCAGCAGACCGTCGGTGTCGATCGTGTCGAGCACGGCGAGCGCCGCGGCGGTCGAGACGGGGTTGCCGCCGAAGGTGGACCCGTGGTCGCCCTGGGCGAAAACCGTGGCCGCCGCGCCGAAGCCGACGCAGGCGCCGATCGGCATACCTCCGCCAAGGCCCTTGGCCAAGGTGAGCACGTCGGGCAGGATGCCTTCGTGCTGGTGGGCGAACCAGTGCCCGGTGCGGCCGATCGCCGACTGGATCTCGTCCGCGACCAGCAGCGCGCCTGCGGCGTCGCAGATCTCCCTGGCCGCTGTGAAGTAGCCCTCGGGTGGGGGCACGACCCCCGCCTCCCCCTGGGTGGGTTCGAGGAAGACCGCGGCGCACTCACCGGTCACCGCGCTCTTGAGCGCGTCGGCGTCACCGTACGGCACGAAACGCACGTCAATCGGGAATGGCCCGAACTGGTCACGGATGGAGAGTTTGCCGGTCAGGGCGAGCGCGCCGAGGGTCCGGCCGTGGAAGGCGTTCTCGGCGGCCACGAAGTAGTTGCGGCCGTTCGACTTGCCGTACTTGATGGCGAGCTTCAGCGCGGCCTCGTTGGCCTCGGTGCCGGAGTTGGCGAAGAACACCTTGGCGGGGGCGCCGAGCAGACCGAGCAGGCGCTCGGCGAGCAGTACCTCGGGCTCGTGCAGGAAGAGGTTGCTGGTGTGGGCGAGGGTGGCGACCTGCCTGGAGACGGCCTCCACCAGCGCCGGGTGGGCGTGGCCGAGCGAACTGACCGCGATGCCGCCGATCAGGTCGAGATACTCGCGGCCGTCGACGTCCCAGACCCTCGTGCCCTCGCCTCGGGCCAGTGCCACCGGGGGCACCCCGTAGTTGGCCATGAAGGCGGCCTCGAAGCGCGTGGTGAGTGCCTCTGTGGCGGGACTTTCCTGCGGGCTCACGTGTCGTTCCCCTTCAGCTGGGCGGTGACCGGCGCCGCGGGGGCGTCCGGCAGCACCATGGTTCCGATGCCCTTGTCCGTGAAGATCTCCAGCAGCACCGAGTGAGGCACCCTGCCGTCGAGTACGTGGGCCTGCGGCACGCCCCCCTGGACGGCGGTCAGGCACGCCTCCATCTTGGGGATCATGCCGCTGGACAGGGTCGGCAGGAGCTTCTCCAACTCGGTGGCGGACAGCTCGTCGATGACCTCGTTGTCAACGGAGTCGGGGCTCCAGTCACGGTACAGACCCTCGACATCGGTCAGGACGATCAGCTTGGACGCCTGGAGCGCCACGGCGAGCGCGGCGGCGGCGGTGTCGGCGTTGACGTTGTAGACGGTGCCGTCCTCACTGCGCGCGACCGAGGAGATCACCGGGATCCGCCCGTCCCCCAGCAGCGCCCGCACGGCTCCGGCCTCGACGTTGACGATGTCGCCGACCTGGCCGATGTCGACGCTGGCGCCGTCGACGACGGCGTGCTTGCGCACGGCGGTGAACAGGTGGGCGTCCTCACCGGACATGCCGATGGCGAACGGCCCGTGCCTGTTGATCAGACCGACCACGTCGCGGTTGACCTGGCCGACGAGGACCATCCTGACGACCCGCATGGCCTCGGGTGTGGTGACCCTGAGCCCGGCGGTGAAGGTGGACTCGATGCCGAGCAGGTCGAGGTGGGCGTTGATCTGCGGGCCTCCTCCGTGCACGATCACCGGCCTGAGCCCGGCGTAGCGCAGGAAGACGACATCGGCGGCGAACTTCTCGCGCAGGTGCTCCTCGGTCATCGCGTTGCCGCCGTACTTGATGACGACGGTCGCACCATGGAAGCTGGCGAGCCAGGGCAGTGCCTCGATCAGCGTGGTGGCCTTCGCCAGGGCCTCGGTCCGCCTCATGAGGAGTACGCCGAGTTCTCGTGGACGTACTCGGCGGTTAGGTCGGTGGTGTGGATCGTCGCCGAGTGCGGGCCCGCCGACAGGTCGATGATGATCGTCACATCGCGCGGGGTGAGGTCGACCTTGGAGCGGTCGTCGCCCGCGGCACCGCCCCGGCAGATCCAGATGCCGTTGATGGCCACGTTGAGCCGGTCGGCCTCGAAGACGGCGTCGGTGGTGCCGACGGCCGACAGCACCCGGCCCCAGTTGGGGTCCTCTCCGTGGATGGCGCACTTGAGGAGATTCGATCGGGAGACGGTACGCCCGACGGTGACCGCGTCCTCCTCGGAGACGGCGCCGACGACCTCGATGGCGATCGCCTTGGAGGCGCCCTCGGCGTCCAGCAGCAGCTGGCGGGCGAGGTCGGCGCAGACCGCGAGGAGGACCTGCTCGAACTCGGCGAGGTCGGGAGTGATACCGGAGGCGCCGCTGGCCAGCAACAGCACCGTGTCGTTGGTGGACATGCAACCGTCGGCGTCGAGCCGGTCGAAGGTGACCCGGGTCACCTTGCGGAGCACCTCGTCGAGCCGCTCGGCGGGCAGGTCGGCGTCGGTGGTGATCACCGAGAGCATGGTGGCGAGGCCCGGGGCGAGCATGCCCGCGCCCTTGGCCATGCCGCCGACCATGTAGCCGCCGGCGCCCTTCCTGAAGGAGATCTTCGAGACGGTGTCGGTGGTGCGGATGGCGTCGGCGGCGGCCAGCCCGCCGTCCCTGGCTAGCTGGGAGACCGCGAGATCGACCCCGGCCAGCAGCGGCTCCATCGGCAGGCGCTCACCGATCAGGCCGGTGGAGCAGACCGCGATCTCGCCGGCCGAGTCTCCCAGTGCCTCGGCGACCTTCTCCGCGGTGGCATGGGTGTCCTGGAAACCCAGCGGCCCGGTGCAGGCGTTGGCGCCGCCGGAGTTGAGGACCACCGCGTGGACCCGGCCCCCGGACAGCACCTGCGCGGACCACAGGACAGGCGCGGCCTTCACCCGGTTGGCCGTGAAGACTCCCGCCGCGGCGCGAGAGGGGCCGTCGTTGACGATCAGTGCCAGGTCGCGGGCGGCACCGGACTTGATTCCGGCGGCGACACCCGCCGCCCGGAAGCCGAGGGGGGCGGTCACGCTCATGGGGCGACTCCATTGAGAGGAAGGCCTAGCTCTTCCGGCAGGCCGAGGGCGAGGTTGGCGCTCTGGATGGCCCCGCCCGCCGTTCCCTTGGTCAGGTTGTCGATGGCGACGACGGCGACGACGCGGCCCGCACGCTCGTCCAGGACGACCTGGAGGGCGGCGGTGTTGGCTCCGAGAGTCATCGAGGTCGCGGGCCACTGGCCCTCGGGGAGCAGCCGCAGGAACGGCTCGTCCTTGGTGGCGACCTCGTATGCCTCGCGCAGGACCGCCGGAGTGAGCCCCGCTCTGGCGGGCGCGCTGCAGGTGGCGAGGATGCCGCGGCTCATCGGCGCCAGCACGGGGGTGAAGGAGACGGTGACCGGCTCACCCGCCAACGGGGAGAGGTTCTGCTCCATCTCCGGGGTGTGCCGGTGGACGCCGCCGACGCCGTACGCGCTGGCCGAGCCCATCACCTCGCTGCCCAGGAGGTTCGGCTTGGGCGCACGGCCCGCTCCGCTGGTGCCGCTGGCGGCTACCACCACCACGTCGGGCTCGACGAGGCCGGCGGCGAAGGCGGGGAACATCGCCAGGGTGACCGCCGTCGGGTAACACCCGGGCACGGCGATCCTGGAGGCCACGCGCAGTTCCTCACGCCGGCCCGGCAGCTCGGGCAGCCCGTACGGCCAGCTGCCGGCGTGGGTTCCGCCGTAGAAGTGCTCCCAGGCGGCGGGGTCGGTGAGCCGGAAGTCGGCGCCGCAGTCGACGACGAGGGTGCCGTCACCGAGTTGCTCGGCGACGGCGGCCGACTGGCCGTGCGGCAGGGCGAGGAAGACGAGGTCGTGGTCGCCCAGGGTCTCCGGGGTGGTCTCCAGCAGGATCCGGCCGGCCAGCGGGGTCAGGTGTGGTTGGTGGGCACCGAGCGCCGTGCCGGCGCTTGAGGCCGCGGTCAGCGCGCCGATCTCGATGCCGGGGTGGGACAGCAGCAGGCGCAGGAGCTCACCTCCGGCGTAGCCGCTGGCACCCGCGATCGCCGCTCTCATCGGCCCCCCTGATTTCTGCATGTTCATACACACTCACTCATGCTCTTGCTAGAGAGATTATGCATCTCCAGGGATTGTCATGCAAGCCGGTTACGCGGAGGTTACCGGCCCACGAGATGCCCAGAGCAGCGGAAAAGTCACAAAAATCATGCTTTTTGGCTCGCGATTACAGGGAGAGGCAATTAGTTGCGTTTCGGCATTGTTGCGCATACCTACCGGTCAGTATCGTGGCGACCTCCGGTCCTTCCACCCTTCGGGAGTGCGAACGTATGACTGTCACCCATGACCAGGTCCAGGCCCAGCTCACCGGTCCCGGACAGCTTTTCGAGATGGACGAGGTCCCCGGCCACGGCGGGACCGTCAAAACCTGGAAGCACGCCCCCCGCGACTTCCGGGCGCTCCTTGAGACGAGCCGGTTTCACGGCGACAAGATCTTCCTGACGTACGAGGACGAACACATCACCTACGAGGAGCACTTCAGGCGGGCGGCCACGCTCGCACGGCGTCTGGCGGACGAGTACGGCGTGGCCAAGGGCGACCGGGTCGCCATCGCCATGCGCAACTACCCCGAGTGGGTGATCGCCTTCTCGGCCGCGCTGGCCATCGGGGCGATAGCCGTTCCACTCAACGCCTGGTGGACCCCGCAGGAACTGGAGTACGGCCTGTCGGACTCCGGCGCCAAGGTGCTGATCACCGACGGCGAGCGGGCGGCCAGGCTCACCGGCCTGTCCCCGGCCCTGATCGTGACCCGCGGCGAGGTGCCCGAGGGCGCCCGCGCGTTCGAGGACGTGATGGGCGAGGTGGCGGCGGACGTGACGCTGCCGCCGGTCGAGCTCTCCCCCGAGGATCCGGCGACGATCTTCTACACCTCTGGTACCACGGGCCGCCCCAAGGGCGCGCTCGGCAGCCACCGCAACATCGGGCAGTCACCCATGACCGTCGCCTACAGCATGTACCGCAGCGTGGTCAAGGCCGGCAGGGACCCGGGTGAGACGGCGGGACAGCGCCGCGTCACCCTGCTCACCGTTCCGCTCTTCCACGTCACCGGCTGCTTCGCGGTGATGACCACCACCATGTTCAGCGGAAGCGGCCTGGTGCTGATGTACAAGTGGGATCCGGGTCGCGCGCTTGAGCTGATCGAGCGCGAGAAAATCACGGGGCTCACCGGCGTACCCACCAACGTATGGCAGCTCCTCTCCCACCCGGACCTGGACAAGCACGACATCTCCAGCCTCAACGCCCTCAGTTACGGCGGTGCTCCCGCCCCGCCGAAACTGCTGGAGCGCATCACCGAGCAGCTGCCCACCCGCGCCCCCTCCAACGGGTACGGCATGACCGAGACCACCGCACTCGCCATCAACAACGCAGGCGACGACTACCTGGCCAAACCCGACAGCATCGGCCTGCCGATGGCCGTGGTCGAGGTGAAGATCGCCGATCCGCTCGGCGACGAGCTACCGGTCGGCGCGGTCGGCGAGCTCTGCCTGCGCGGACCGAACATCATCCTGGGCTACTGGAACCGCCCCGAGGCCACCGCCGAGACCTTCGTCGGCGGCTGGCTGCACACCGGCGACCTGGCCAGGGTGGACTCCGAGGGGTTCGTGTTCATCGTGGACCGGGCCAAGGACATGGTCATCCGCGGCGGCGAGAACGTCTACTGCGCCGAGGTCGAGGCCGCCCTGTTCGAGCACCCGGCGGTCGACGACGCCGCGGTGATCGGCATCCCCCATGACGAGCTGGGCGAGGAGGTCGGCGCGGTGGTGCGGCTGTCGTCCCCGGCGACCGCCGAGGAACTGCGGGCCTTCCTGCGCGAGCGGATCGCCCCCTTCAAGGTCCCGGTCAGGTTCTGGGTGCGTGACACGGAACTTCCCCGCAACCCCGGCGGCAAGATCCTCAAAACCCACCTGCGCAGGGAGGTCCTGGGCTCCTGACGCCCCCCGCGTTCGACCCGGCGGTGACCTGCGCGGAAAATGAGTTGCCCCCGCGCAGGTCACCGCCGAGACTACCTGTTCGTGCCAGAAAACGCTGACCGGTCCATCAGAACCCTGCTCCGTCACCTGACGATGGACCTCAGTCCGCTCCGCGACTCCCGCGACTTCCGGTTGCTCTTCGGCTCCGGCGTCGTCACGATGTTCGGCACCTTCCTGACCCTGGTCGCGGTCCCGCTGCAGATGAAGGAGCTGACCGGCTCCTACCTGGCGGTCGGCCTGGTCAGCGTGGCCGAGTTCGTCCCGATGGTGGTGTGCGGGCTCTGGGGCGGGGCGATCGCCGACGCGCTGGACCGGCGCAAGATCATCCTTTACACCGAGGTTGGACTCTGCCTCACGGTCCTGATCCTGACCGTCAACGCGCTACTGCCCAAGCCGCAGGTCTGGGTGCTGTACGTGGTCGGCGCGCTCTCGGCCGGGCTGGGCAGCCTGCAACGGCCCAGCCTGGAGTCCCTGCTGCCCCGTGTGGTCAGGCACGACCAGCTGACCGCGGCCGCCGCGCTCAGCGCCTTCCGGTGGAACCTGGGCGCCATCGTCGCCCCGGGCCTCAGCGGCCTGATCGCGGCCTGGTTCGGCGTCGCCGTCGCGTACGGCGTCAACGTGGTGACCTTCTTGGTCTCCCTGGTCCTGCTGCAGATGGTGCGGGTCCAGCCGCAGCGGGAGAACGCCCCCGCGGCCTCGATCAGGGCACTGGTCGACGGGGTCCGCTACGCCGTGGGCCGCCCCGACCTGATGGGCACCTACCTGGTCGACATCGCCGCGATGGTCTTCGCCTTCTCCACCGCGCTGTACCCGTTCCTGGCCGACGAACTGGGCGTCCCCGAAGCCCTGGGGCTCTTCTTCTCCGCCTCGGCCGTCGGTTCACTGATCGCCTCGGTCACCTCCGGCTGGACCAGGCACGTGCATCGCCACGGCCTCGGCGTGATCGTCGCGGCGGCCGTGTGGGGCGTGGCGGTGGCGCTGGCGGCGTTGATGCCCAGCGTCTGGGGCATCTTCGCCTTCCTGGCCGTGGCCGGGGCCGCCGACATGATCAGCGGCGTCTTCCGCTCGACCATCTGGAACCAGACCATCCCCGACGAGTTCCGCGGCCGCCTGGCGGGTATCGAACTGCTCTCCTACAGCAGCGGCCCGATGCTGGGCAACGCCAGGGCCGGCCTGATGGCCCAGCTCGGCGGAACCCGCTTCTCCCTGGGCGCGGGCGGCCTGCTGTGCGTCGGCGCGGTGGCGGCGATGGCCGCTCTGCTGCCGAGGTTCCGCGACTACGACGCCCGCACCGACGAGCACGCGCTCAGGGAACGCGCCCGCCGCGAGGAAGCCACTCCCGTCCAGGGATAAGCCACCCGCAACCACCCTCACAGAACGGAATCCTGTTGCTACTGTGAGGTCATGACGGTCGACGTACGGAGCCCCGAGATGACGGATTCCTCGCTGCCCGACTGGGTGTTCCCCCCACCGGAGGGGTTCACCGCCGAGGATCTCGATCGCATTCCGCAACTTCCCGCACACACAGAGTTAATCGATGGAAGCCTGGTCTTCGTGAGTCCTCAGGCTTCTTTTCACACGCGTACCATGTGGCTCCTGGAGGCTGGCCTCCGTCGAACCATGCCGGAAGATCTCCGCGCGCGCCGGGAGATGAGCGTCGTGCTGGGCAGGCAGCAGCGGCCCGAGCCCGACATGAGCGTCATTCACGCCTCCGCCGAGCACAGCCCGGAACAGACCTTCTACCGGGCGGAGGACGTCGTGCTGGCCGTGGAGGTCATCTCGCCGGACTCCGAGCGGCGTGACCGCGACCGCAAACCGACGCTGTACGCCGAGGCGGGCATCACACACTTCTGGCTGGTCGAGAACCAGTCGGGAAGGCCCGCGATCTACGTCTACGAGCTCGACCCGCTCGCCCGGTCCTACGTTCTGACCGGCATCCACCACGACCGGCTCAAGATCTCGGCCCCCTTCGACATCGACATCGACCTGACGGAGATCGACCGGCTTTAGGCCCTTTCTCGCGGCCCCTGCCAGGGCGGAGGTCGGTCAGGTGGTACCCGGCAGGGTGAAGGTCCGTCCGGAGCCGAGGTCACGGACCGTGAAAGCAGCGAAAAGGAGGCTCGGGGCATGCCCCGAGCCTCCTTCGTGGAGCGGTCAGGCGCCGCGCAGCCGCGCCCCGGTGCGCTCGGTGGCCAGGGCCACGGCCGCGTCACGGGCCGCGGTGGTCTCCTCCGCCGTGAGCGTCCTGTCAGCCGCCCGGAAGCGCAGGGAGTAGGCGAGAGACTTCTTGCCCTCACCCACCTGGGCACCCGCGTAGACGTCGAACAGCCGGATCGACTCCAGCAGTTCGCCCGCGCCCTCGCGCAGCGCCGCCTCCACCGGAGCCACCGGGGTCGCCGCGTCGACGATGAGTGCGACGTCCTGGCTCGCGACCGGGTAACCGGAGATCGCCGGCGCCTGAGGCCTGCCGACCGGCGACTGCTCCAGCCGGGTCAGCTCCAGCTCCATCGCGCAGGTGCGCGGGGGCAGGCCGTACGCCTCGACCACGCGCGGGTGCAGCTCACCGGCGTGACCGACGAGCACGTCGCCGGAGTACAGCGCGGCGCAGCGGCCCGGGTGCCAGGGCTCGTGCCGGTCAGCGCGGACGTCGAGGGTGACGCCGGCCTCGGCGGCCACCACCCGCGCCGCCTCGACGGCGTCCGCCCAGTCGGCTTCCCTGCCCTTGCCCCACCAGCCGGACGGCTCGAACTCCCCGGTCAGCACGACCCCGACCCGCAGCGGCTGGGCCGGCAGCGCGGACTCGATCGAGGCCAGCTCCTCCGGGCTCGGCCTGCGGTCGACGCCCAGCACGGGGGCGACGGCGGGCGCGTCCGGCGAGGGCCGGTAGACCAGACCTGTCTCGAACAGCGCCACATCGCCGAAACCCCGGCCCACGTTGCGGACCAGCGTCTTGAGCAGGCCGGGCAGCAGGGTGGTCCGCATCAGCGGCTCGTCCTCGCTGAGCGGATTGGCCAGCCGTACGGCCAGGCGGCGCGCGTCGTCGGCGGGCAGCTGCAGGTTGTCGAAGTCGCGCTCCCCGCTGAACGGGTAGGAGAGGGTCTCGACGTAGCCCGCGGCTGCCAGTGAGCGGCCGACCCTGCGGCGTAGGCGCTGGCTCTCGGTGAGACCGGCACCCGCGGGGGCGGAGGGAAGGATCGAGGGCAGGTTCTCGTAGCCCTCCAGCCGGATGACCTCCTCGGCGAGGTCGTTCGGGTCGGTCAGGTCAGGCCGCCACGATGGTGGGGTGACCACCAGCATGTCGTCGCCGGCGACCGCGAGCTTCGCGGCGATCCCGTCGGCGGCGGTGCCGCCGCTCTCGGTGGCGGGGCTCTCGACCGCGCAGCCGACCTGCTCCAGGCGGCGGATCACCGTCTCCCGGTCGTAGACGGTGCCCGCGACCCTGCCGGGGTAGCCGCTCGGGATGGCGACCTGGACCGGCTCGACCCGCACCTCGGCGTGGGTGACGCCCGGCTGGATCGTGCCGCCGCCCAGCTCGGCCAGGAGCTGAGCCGCGCGCCAGGAGGCGTACAGCGGCAGCTCCCGGTCGACGCCTCGCTCGAAGCGCTTGGACGCCTCGCTGACCAGGTTGTGCCGGCGCGACATGCGCGCGATGCCGCTGGCGGAGAAGTGGGCTGCCTCGATCACGATGTCGGTGGAGGCGTCGGAGATCTCGGTGTGCAGGCCGCCCATGGTGCCTGCCATCGAGATCACGCCCGACCCGTCGGTGATCAGGATGTCGTCCGGGTGGAGCTTGCGGACCACGTGGTCGAGCGTCTCCAGCGTCTCACCGGGCTCGGCCCTGCGCACCACGATCTCACCGGTCAGCCTGGCGGCGTCGAAGGCGTGCAGCGGCTGGCCGAGCTCCAGCATGACGTAGTTGGTGACGTCGACGGCCAGCGAGACCGGGCGCATACCGGCGCGGGTGAGCCGCGCGCGCATCCACAGCGGGCTGCTCGCCGACGGGTCGAACCCGCGGATCTCGCGGAGCACGAAGCGGTCGCAGGCCGACGGGTCGGCGATCGAGGCCGGGTAGGCGGGACCGGACGCGACGGGCGGGGAGACGTCCGCCGGGTCGATGAACGCCGAGTCGAAGGCGGCGGCGGCCTCGCGGGCCACGCCCCGGATGGAGAGCGCGTAGCCGATGTCCGGGGTGATCTCAAGCTCGATCACGTCGTCGCGCAGGCCGAGCAGTTCGACCACGTCGGCACCGATCGGAGTGTCTCCGGGCAGCACGAGGATGCCCGGGGAGGACTCGGCCACCCCAAGCTCCGCCTCCGAGCAGATCATGCCGTCCGACAGGCGTCCGTAGGTCTTGCGAGAGGCGATCTCGAACCCGCCGGGCAGCACGGCGCCGGGCAGCGCGACCGGGACACGGTCGCCGACCTCGAAGTTGGTCGCACCGCAGACGATCTCGCGAGGCGCGGCCTCCCCCACCTCCACCTGGCAGTGGCGGATGGGCTTCTTGAAACCCTCCAGGGTCTCGATGGAGAGCACCTCGCCCACCACGACGTTCTTGATGTCGTGGCCGTAGGAGATGACGGACTCGAGCTTGAGCCCGGCCGCGGTGAGCTTCTCGGCGATCTCGTGCGCCGTGACGGCGGGAAGATCGACATACTCCCGCAGCCATGAAAGCGAGACCTTCATCAGACCTCCATTCCGAAGGGGAGGGTGAAGCGGACGTCTCCCTCGACCATGTCGCGCATGTCCTCGGCGTTGTGGCGGAACATCAAGGTTCGTTCGACGCCCATGCCGAAGGCGAAGCCGCTGTAGCGGGCGGGGTCGACGCCGCAGGCGATGAGCACCCGTGGGTTGACCATGCCGCAGCCGCCCCACTCGATCCAGCCCTCTGATTTACAGGTACGGCAGGACGGGTTTCCCGGCACCGCGGAGGCACCACGGCAGACGAAGCACTTCAGGTCCATCTCGGCTGAGGGCTCGGTGAACGGGAAGTAGTTGGGCCGGAACCGGGTGGTGATGCCCTCACCGAACATGACCTCGGCGAACCGGTCCAGGGTGCCCTTGAGATGGGCCATGGTCAGGCCCTCGTCGATCGCCAGCCCCTCGATCTGGTGGAAGACCGGGGTGTGGGTGGCGTCAAGCTCGTCGGTGCGGAACACCTTGCCCGGCGAGATCACGTAGATCGGAAGCTCCCTGCTGAGCAGCGCCCGGATCTGGACGGGAGAGGTCTGGGTGCGCAGCACCTTGCCCGAGTCGACGGACTCCACGAAGAAGGTGTCGTGCTCCGAGCGCGCCGGGTGGTCGGTGGAGATGTTCAACGCGTCGAAGTTGAACCACTCCCCCTCCAGTTCGGGGCCCTCCGCCACCTCGTAGCCCATCGCGACGAAGGCGTCGGCGATGCGCTCCTGAAGGGTGGTCAGCGGATGCCTGGCGCCCCGGGAGGCGCGGCCAGAGGGCAGCGTGACGTCGACGGTCTCCTCGACGAGGACCCGCTCGTCGCGCTCGGCCTCCAACTGTGCCTGCCGTTCGGCGAGAGCGTCGGCGACGGCTTTGCGGGCACCGCCGATACGCTTGCCCGCCTCGGCGCGGGCCGCCGGGGGCAGGGCGCCGATCTCGCGGTTGGCCAGGGCGATCGGTGAGCGGTCACCGACGTGCGCGAGACGCACCTGCTTGAGTTCTTCGAGGTCGCGCGCCGCCTTGACGGCGTCGATCGCGTCGGCCTGCATACGCGCCATCTCGTCGGCGTGCAGCGGGGTCACCTCGACCGGGTCGTAGTTTGACAAGAGAGAGCTCCGAATCCAGGGCTTGAGCGGCCACGAGTCTAGTCGGGTAAGCCCACCGGGCTGGCATTCACGCTCAGGCGAAGTCAGGGGTGCCGGTGGGCACCATAAATCGAAACTCGGCGCCGCCCTCGGGTCCACGCTGCACGGAGATGGTGCCACCGTGAGCCTCGATCAGCCCCTTGACGATGAACAGGCCCAGCCCGGTGCCTCCGCGGCGGCGGGCGTTGCCCCGCCAGAACTGCCGGAAGACGCGCGTGACCAGCTCGGGCGGGATGCCCTCTCCCTGGTCACGGACGGACACGGTCACTCCCCATTCGCTCGGTTCGACGACTATTGTCACCGTACCGCGCCCGTGCCGCACCGCGTTTTCCACCAGGTTGGCAAGCACTTGATCGATCTTGTCCTGGTCGAGCCAGGTCTCGGGCAGTTCACCGCGCACCTGGAGCAGGAAGCGGTCGCCCGGCTCACCCGCCGCCACCCGCCCCGCGATGACCTTGGAGACCCTGGCCGGAATGTCGACCACCTGGCGATGGATCTCCAGCCGCCCCGACTCGATACGCGAGACGTCGAGCAGCTCGGTGATCAGCCTGGTCACCCGGTCGGCGTCGGCGTTGACCGTCTCCAGCATGACCAGCTTCTGGTCGTCGGTGAAACGGGTCCACTTGGCCAGCAGGGTCGCGGTGAACCCCTTGACACTGGTCAGCGGGGAGCGCAGCTCGTGGGCGACCGTGGAGACCAGGTCTGCGCGGCTGCGCTCCAGGCGGGCACGGGCTCCGGTGTCACGCAGCGTGATGACCACCCGGACCACCTCACCGCCCCGCCGGGGCTCTCGCACCAGGCGGGCGGCCACCAGCATCTCCTGGCCGCCGAGGGTGCGCAGCGGCAGCTCGGGCTGGCGGGTGCGGGTGCGCAACCCGCCGTAGGTGTCGAGCCACTTCCACCAGTCGCGCCCGTCGTGGTCGTGGAAGGAGAACACGTCGCGCAGGTGCCGCCCCGCGGCCTGCTCCCGGGTGACCCCGGTCAGCCGGGCCGCGGCCCGGTTGACGGTCAGCACGTGGCCGTCTCCATCGGTCACCACGAGACCGTCGGGAAGCTCGTCGACGTCGATCACAGAAGCGGGATCGGTGCTCCGCTCGCCGGTGTGTTCGCCGTGCACGACCCCGCCTCCTCGACGCTACATGGCCGACAATAGCGGGTTTCCCGCGCCGTACGGCAGCCTCGAGGCGGGGGGCGTCACCTGGCGCCGGGACCGGTGCGCTGAGACCGGGCAGATGCGTACAGACAGACCGCGGCGGCGGTCGCGAGGTTCAGGCTCTCGGCCCGCCCGTAGATCGGAACCCGGACGACGTCGTCGGCCAGTTCCAGGATCTCCTCGGGAAGCCCCCAGGCCTCATTGCCGAAGATCCAGGCCGTCGGGCCGGACAGGTCCATGTCGTCCAGGGTCTGCTTGCCCGCGCCGTCGGCGGCGAGCACCCGCAGCCCGGAAGCCCTCAGGTGCTCCACCACCCGGGTCACGTGGACACCCGTGGTGACCGGGAGATGGAACAGACTGCCCGCGCTGGCCCGCACGCACTTGCCGTTGTAGGGATCGACCGAGGCGTCGGTGAAGATCACCGAGTCGGCACCCGCGGCGTCGGCGGTGCGCAGCACCGTGCCCGCGTTGCCCGGGTCGCGAACGTGGGCGAGCACGGCCACCAGCCTGGCGTCGGAGGTGACGGAGTCGTTCAGGGGCACGTGCACGAAGCGGCACACGGCCAGCAGTCCCTGGGGGGTGACGGTCTGGGCCAGCTCGGCCATGACCTCGCCACTGGCCCGGAAGAGGGGCACCCCCGCGGCGGTGGCGGCGGTGACGACGTCGGCATGGCGCAGTTCGGCCTCGGCGGTGGCGAACAGCTCCACCACGACGCCGTCCAGCGCCAGCGCCTCACGGACCGCCTGTGGCCCCTCTGCCAGGAAGGAGCGGTCACGGTCCCTGAAGGCCCGCTTGGTCAGCCTCCGCGCGGCCTTGACCCGCGGTGACTTGATGTTGGTCAGTTCAGACCCGGCCATGCCCGTCCCCCAAGAATGCGAATGCGGCCCGCAGCGTGATCGCTGCGGGCCGCATGTTCGTCAGTGTCTCGCTCAGCCGGCGACCGGCGCGTTCACGTCGGCCGGGAGCGCCTTCTTGGCGGCCTCGACCAGCGTCGCGAACGTGGCGGCGTCGTTGACCGCGAGGTCAGCGAGGATCTTGCGGTCGACCTCGATGGAGGCGAGCCGCAGGCCCTGGATGAGCCTGTTGTAGGTGATGCCGTTCTGGCGGGCAGCGGCGTTGATGCGCTGGATCCAGAGACGGCGGAAGGTGCCCTTGCGGTCCTTGCGGTCGCGGTAGGCGTACGTCATCGAGTGGAGCATCTGCTCCTTGGCCTTGCGGTACAGCCTGGAACGCTGACCCCGATAGCCCTTCGCCCGCTCGAGAACGACCTTGCGCTTCTTCTTGGCGTTGATCGCCCGCTTCACGCGTGCCATGTGTATCTATCTCCCCGGGGGCGGTTACTTAGCGAGCAGCTTCTTGATCTTCTTGGAGTCGGCGTCGGAGAGCACGACCTCGGGCTTGAGACGACGCGTCAACGTGGACGGCTTGTGCTCGTTGTAGTGCGCACGGTTGGCGCGGCGGCGCACAAGCTTGCCGGAACCCGTGAGCCTGAACCGCTTCTTCGCACCGCTGTGCGTCTTCATCTTCGGCATCTCAGCCGTCTCTCCCTCGATCGTGCCGATGTCCCGGGCCGGTAACCCAAGTCAAGGGCATGCCTGACTACGAGACCGGACCCGGCCTCGACGTGATATCGCGACTACCTGACGATCCAGGCTATGCGAGTTACTCCTGCGGGGCCGCCACCGCTCCGTTGACGGACACCTCGTCGTTGACGTGCGTCTCGTCCGCGGTCGGCGAGCTGTCCTCTGAGGGGTTCTCGTCATGCCGCGCCTTGGCCGCCGCCTTCTCGGCCTTGGCCTCAGCCTTCTTCTTGTGCGGGCCGATCACCATGATCATGTTTCGGCCGTCCTGCTTGGGCTGGGACTCGACGAAGCCGAGCTCCGTCACATCCTCCGCCAGCCGCTGCAGGAGCCGGAAGCCCAGCTCGGGCCGGGACTGCTCCCGACCACGGAACATGATGGTGACCTTGACCTTGTCGCCGGCCTTGAGGAACCGCACCACGTGACCCTTCTTGGTCTCGTAGTCGTGCGGGTCGATCTTCGGCCGAAGCTTGATCTCCTTGATGATGGTGTACGCCTGGTTACGGCGCGCCTCACGTGCCTTCATCGCGGACTCGTACTTGAACTTGCCGTAGTCCATGAGCTTGCACACTGGCGGGCGGGCCGTTGCCGCGACCTCGACCAGGTCGAGATCGGACTCTTGAGCCAGCTTCAAGGCATCGCCGATGGAGACGATGCCCACCTGCTCGCCGTTCGGGCCGACGAGGCGAACCTCGGGCACGCGAATGCGGTCATTGATGCGGGGCTCGGCGCTGATGGGGCCTCCTAGGTTGCGATCCGCGGCCTTTCTCCCGAAAGGCCGCAACATGCTCGATCGTGCCGGGAAGTCGCAGAACACGCATCCTGTGAAGGCGCGTCGAACGCAAGATGCCCCGCACGTCACGCATGCGGGGCCACATGAACTCGAAGGCTTTATGCCGTTAAGCTCGCCGGAAACCTACCCGGTGTGATCCTGACCTGTCAGCCTTGCGGCCGACGAGGTGGGAGGATGACCTCCGCTTGCGCGTCCAGCAGGAACGCCGGACCGATCGATTAGTCACTCTATCACAACGGAACGCTCATCCAGAATCATTCCGCCGGAGCGGCACGCCTGACGATCTCGCTCTTCCCCGCCTCGCGCATCGCCTCCACCGGCACGTCCGCGCGGCCGGTCATCATCTCGACCTGCCGGACCGCCTGGTGCAGGAGCATCGGGAAACCCCCGACGACAATCCCGCCCCGCTCGGCCACCGCCGCTGCCGGCCGGGTGGGCCAGGGGGCGTAGACCACGTCGAAGAGCGCCGGCACGTTCGCCAGCGACTCGGTGAAAGCGTCGGCCGCACCGGAGGGCAGGGTCGAGACGACCAGGTCGACCCCCAGCACGGTGTCGAGCTTGTCGAAGGTCCGCACCGTCAGGCCGATGCCCAGCCGCTCGGCCGTCTCGATGGTCTCCGTCGCCCTGGACGGGTCACGGACCACGAGGGTCGCCTCGCCCAGGCCCAGCTCGCGCAGGGCGGCCAGCGCGGAGGAGGCCGTCGCGCCCCCGCCGAGGACGGTCGCGGAGGCGGGCGTGACCACGCCCGCCTCCGCGAGCGCCCGGACGATGCCGTACACGTCGGTGTTGTCCCCGTGCCGGGCGCCGTCGCGCAGGATCACCGTGTTGACCCCGCCCACCTGGAGTGCGAGCTCCGAGACGGTGCCGAGCAGTGGCAGCACGGCCCGCTTGAGCGGCATGGTGAGCGAGAGCCCAGCCCAGTCGGCGTCCAGCCCGTCGAGGAGGCCGGGGAGCCCGGCCTCGTCGCACTCGATCGCCTCGTACCGCCAGTCGTGCAGGCCCATGCCCTCGTAGGCGGCGCGGTGCAGGTACGGGGAGAGCGAGTGGGCGATCGGCGACCCCAGGACCGCCGCTCTCAGCATCCGTTCCCCTTGCTCCGCTCGTACTCGGCCTTGAGCGCGAAGAAGTCCGTCTCCGTCGAGGCGAACTTGGTGATCTGTTTCGCCGGGCAGGTGGTCACGAACCAGACCCAGTCCCCCTTGGTGGGGTTGAGCGCCGCCTGGATGGCGTCGTCTCCCGGGTTGGCGATCGGTCCGGGAGGCAGGCCCTCGAACTTGTAGGTGTTGTAGGGCGAGGAACTCTCAAGATCCTTGTGAGAGGACTCGATGCCGTACTTGTTCAGCCCGTACATCACCGTGCTGTCCATCTCCAGCTTGCGGCGGGGATTGCCGTCGAGCCGGTTGTAGATGACCCGGGCCACCTTGCCCATGTCATCTTTGGTACCGGACTCGGCCTGGACGATGCTGGCGATCGTCATGATCTCGTGCGGAGTGTGCCCGAGTTCCTTTGCCTTGCCCTGCAGATCGTCCTTCTCCGCCGTCAGGGTGAAGCGGTCGACCAGCGTGATCAGGATCTCGGAGGGCGTCATCTTGGGCCTGATCTCGTAGGTGGCCGGGAAGGCGTAGCCCTCCAGCCTGCCCCTGGCATAGGACGGCAGGCCGAGCTTCCGGCTGTTCTTGGCCGCCTGCTGGAACTCCCTGAGCGGCTTGCCGGTCTTTTCGGCGAGTTGCTTGAGGGTGTCGCTCAGGCGCAGCCCCTCCTTGAGAGTGACCCTCTCCAGCAACCGCTTTTCCGGATCAAGAAGCTTGACGGCCTCCGCGGCGGCCATCTGCTTGCGCATGGCGTATTCGCCAGGCTGCAGAGAGGAGCTCTTGCCCGCCTCGGCGATGGCGTTGACGAAGGCTTTGACGCTCTTCACCACGTCCTGCTCCTCCAGGGTCTGGGCGACGTCGGAGGCGTTCTGGCCGTCCTTGATCTCCACGACGACCTCGCCGGACCCAGGGCCGGTGTAGTCGTCCGGGGTCATCACGTCGCGGACCCAGGTGTAGCCGTAGAAGCCGGCGGCGCCGATGCCGCCGAGCAGCACGATGACCGCGAGCATGGGGGCGAGGAAGCCGCCCCGGTTACGGCGGCGCTTCCTACGCCGACCACGTCGGCCGCCGGAGTCGCGTCCTGAGGACGCGCGAGATTTTCGGCCCGGCCGACCTTCGTCGTCGGAGCCGACCAGGAAGTCCATATCGAGATCGTTCATAGAGACGCTGGCCAATCTCCCGCTAGGGACGGCCTGGCGTCAAGCGGGTGTGCCAAACCGAAGGAAAGCACCCGGCCAGACCTCCCGATGTTCCGGAAGTGTTCTGGTTCGCGGGTACGGGGCGCCGCATGCGGCGGAACGAGGGGTGTTCCGCCGGGCATCAACGCTTCCCGAGGTATCTGTTCAGCTCTTCCCGGTATCTCACAAACTCACTCTCTTTGTCAGTGAATTTCGTGATTCTATGCTCCGGATCTGTGGTTACAAACCAGAACCAATCACCTTGATCTGGCTGAAGTGCCGCGATCAACGCCTTCTCCCCGGGGTTCGCGATGGGGCCGGGGGGCAGGCCAGGTCTGCGATAGGTGTTGTACGGAGACCTCACCTCGGTGTCCTTCTCGGACACCTCCAGGGTCCTGCGCCGCTGCGCGTACAGCACCGTGGTGTCCAGTTGAAGTGGCGTCCCTGCCCTGATCCGGTTGTAGATCACTCTAGCGATCTTCGGATAGTCCGGGTCCCGCCCGCCCTCCGCCTGGACGATGCTCGCCATCGTGACAACCTCCAGGGGGGTCAGCCGCTTCCTGGCGGCCCGTTCCTTGAGGTCGAGTTGCTCGGCGGCCTGTTTGTAACGTTCCACCATCGCGACCAGCACGTCCTGAGCGGTCGTGTCGGGCTCGATCTCGTAGGTGGCGGGGAACAGGAAGCCCTCGGCGTTCCTGGCGTACCGTGGCAGGCCCAGCGCCCGCACGTCGTCCGCGGCTCTGGCCAGGTCGGCCCGGCGCATGCCGGTGCCCTCGGCGAGCCGGTCGAGCAGTTCGGGCAGGCGGAGCCCCTCGGGGACGGTGACCCTGCGCACCATCCGCGACTCGGGTGCCACCAGCATGCCGAGTGCCGAGCGGGCGTCCATGCCTCTGCGGAGCCTGAAGTGGCCGGGGTGCAGGCTGCCCGTCCTGGCCTGCTCCTCCACCGCCCTGACGAACGCCCTGGCACTCGCCACCACTCCCGCGTCGGCCAGCGCCAGCCCGATCGCACCGGCGCTCGCCCCCTCGGGGATCTCGACGACGACCGTGCTGGAACCCGGCCCCTCGAAGTCGGCGGGCAGTAGATAGGGGCGGACCACGACGAGTCCGGTCGCCGTTCCGGCGGCGACGGCGAGCGCCGACGCTCCGGCCACCAGCAGCCATATCGGCCGTGGGCGGCTCACCGAACGGTCCCGCCGCCCGGCCTCTCGGCGGGCCTGTCACCGGGCCTTCCACCCGGTGGCTCGACGGGGCTGCCCGGAGGCCTGCCGGTGGCGCGTTCGGCGTCCAGTGCCGCCTGGAGCAGCACGACGGCGGCGGCCTGGTCCACCACGCCACGCTGGTTCTTCGCCTTCACCCCGCTGGCCCGCAGCCCCTGCTGGGCGGTGACGGTGGTCAGCCGCTCGTCGAACAGCCGCACCGGGACGGGCGCCAGCCGGAGTGCGATCCGGTTCGCGAAGTCACGGGCGACGACCGCCGCCTGCCCCTCACGCCCGGAGAGCGAGGTCGGCAGGCCGACCACCACCTCGACGACCTCGTACTCGGCCGTGATCTCCGCGAGCCGGTCGAGGTCGCCCTTGCCGCGCCGGACGGTCTCCACCGGCGTGGCCAGCAACCCCGAGGGATCGCTCCTGGCCACGCCGATACGGACCGAGCCGACGTCGACGCCCAGCCGAATGCCGTTTCTCATCTGACTCTTTTCAGCGTGGAGACCCCGGGCTTCGACTCTGGGAAGGAAGTCAACACCTCTGTCTCCACTCCCGCGCCGGATACGGCGCGAGAGTGTCGTTCCCCATCAGGTGAGCGTCTGCGTGATCGCCTGCTCGACGGCCGCGAGTGCCTCGTCGATCGCCTCGGGACGCACACCGCCTCCCTGAGCGACGTCATCCTTGCCGCCACCGCCACCTCCGAGTGCCTTCGCAGCGACGCCGACCAGGCGGCCCGCCTTCAGACCCCGGTCGCGTCCCACCTCGTTGACCGCGGCCACGACGACCGGCCGGTCGTTGGGGACACCGGCGACGACGACGACCGCGGCGCGGTCGCTCGGGAACCGGCCGCGCACGTCAAGTGCGAGTTTACGCAGATCATCAGGGGATGTTCCATCAGGCGCACGGTGCGTCACAACGGAGACTCCATGCAGATCACGGGCGTTTTCCGCCATCTCCCCCGCACCGGCGAGCGCCTGGGCCGAGCGCAACGTGGCCAGTTCCTTCTCCGCGGAGCGCAACCGGGTGACGATGCCCTCGACGCGTTCGGGGAGCTCTTCCCTGCGGGCCTTGAGCTGCTCCGACAACTGGGCGACGAGCACGCTCTCCCTGGCCAGGAAGCGGAACGCGTCGAGGCCGACCAGGGCCTCCACGCGGCGCACACCCGCACCGATCGAGGCCTCACCCAGCACCTTGACCAGGCCCAGCTGCCCTGAGCTGGCGACGTGGGTGCCACCGCAGAGCTCGCGGGAGTACTCGCCGACCTCGACGATGCGGACGGTGTCGCCGTACTTCTCACCGAACAGGGCCAGCGCGCCCATCGCGCGGGCCTCGGCCTGGGAGGTGTGGAAGGCGTTGACCCGCAGGTCGTTGATCAGGACCGCATTGACCTCGTCCTCGACGTCGCGCAACACGCTGGGCGGCACGGCGCCAGCGGCGGTGAAGTCGAAGCGGAAACGACCCGGCGAGTTCTCGGAACCGGCCTGCGCCGCGGTCTCGCCCAGCGCGTTGCGGAAGCCCCGGTGCACCAGGTGGGTGGCGGTGTGGCTGCGGGAGATGGCCCGGCGTCGCTCGACGTCGATCTCGGCCTGGGCCGTCTCGCCCACCCGGATCTCCCCGGTGCGGACCTTGCCCCGGTGCACGACGAGGCCGGCCACCGGGGACTGCACGTCCACGATCTCCACCTCGGCCCCGCCGGTGCGGATGAGGCCCTGGTCGGAGAGCTGGCCGCCCCCTTCGGCGTAGAACGGGGTGCGGCTCAGCACGACCTCGACCGTCGTGCCCGCGCCCGCCGCGGCGACGGAGGCACCGTCGACGAGGAGGCCGGCGACCTCGGCCTCGGCCGTCACGTGGTCGTAGCCGAGGAACTCGACCTTGCCGGCCTTCTCCAGGAGCTGGCCGAAGACCGAGATGTCGGCGTTGCCGGTCTTCTTGGAGGCGGCGTCGGCCTTGGCCCGGTCGCGCTGCTCCTTCATCAGCCGGCGGAAGCCCTCCTCGTCGACCTGCAGCCCCTGCTCGGAGGCCATCTCCAGGGTCAGGTCGATCGGGAACCCGTAGGTGTCGTGGAGCTGGAAGGCCTGGTCGGCCGCGAGCGTGCCCTGCCCCTTGCGCTTGGTCTCCTCGGCCGCCACGTCGAAGATCGCGGTTCCGGTGCGCAGAGTACCGAGGAAGGACCCCTCCTCCGCGTCGATGACGCCGTGGATCTGCGGGGCGTCGGCCTTGAGCTCCGCGTACTGCTGGCCCATGACATCGACGGTCACCGCGGTGAGCTCGTGCATGTAGCGCTCCTCGCCCGCACCGAGCAGGCGCAGGTTACGGATGGCGCGGCGCAGGATGCGCCGGAGCACGTATCCCCTGCCCTCGTTGGAGGGCAGCACCCCGTCGGCCACGAGCATCACGCCGGTCCTGACGTGGTCGGCGACGACCCGCAGCGACACGTCGGCGCGCTCGTCGCGGCCGTAGCGTGTCCTGGTGAGCTCCGCGGCACGGTCAAGGATCTTGTACGTGGTGTCGATCTCGTAGATGTTGTCGACGCCCTGCAGGATCGCCGCCATGCGCTCCAGGCCCATGCCCGTGTCGACGCTCTTGGCCGGCAGCTCACCGGCGATGTCGAAGTCGGTCTTGCTGCGGACCGCACCGAGCTGGAACTGCATGAAGACGTTGTTCCACACCTCGAGGTAGCGGTTCTCGTCGACGATCGGGCCGCCCTCGCGCCCGTACTCGGCACCGCGGTCGTAGTAGATCTCGCTGCACGGCCCGCCGGGACCCGGCACGCCCATGTGCCAGTAGTTGTCCGCCAGGTCACGGCGCTGGATGCGCTCCAGCGGCACGCCGGCCTTCCGGTGCCAGATGTCGGCGGCCTCGTCGTCGTCGAGATAGACGGTGACCCAGAGGCGGTCCTCGGGGAAGCCGAACCCGCCCTCGGACTCGGGCTTGGTCAGCAGCTCCCAGGCGAACGGGATCGCCTGCTCCTTGAAGTAGTCGCCGAAGGAGAAGTTGCCGAGCATCTGGAAGAAGCTGGCGTGCCTGGTCGTCTTGCCGACCTCGTCGATGTCGAGGGTCCGCACGACCTTCTGCGCGCTGGTGGCCCGCTTGTAGGGCGGCTTCTGCTGGCCCAGGAAGTAGGGCTTGAAAGGCACCATGCCCGCGTTGACCAGAAGCAGCGTCGGGTCCTCGGCGATGAGGCTGGCCGAGGGCACAACGGTGTGCCCACGCTCCTCGAAGAAGCGCAGGAAGCGGCGGGCGATCTCTGCCGACTCCATGTCAGCGGCCATCCTTTACGTTGGAGTGATAGGGGTCTTCCACAGTGTCGAGCCCGAACCTGGATCGCAACTCGGTTTCCCGCTCGGCCGCACCTCGCAGGGCGTCCTCCGCGAGATCCCGCGCCTGCTCCAGGACCCCGCCTGCGTTCCGAACGGCCCGACGGGCCAGGTGGTTCGGGTGCAGTGCCTGAAGCCTACGCATGACCCACAGCGCGCCGAACGCGCCCAGGCCCATGTAGAACAGCCTGCGGATCATCTCCGCCGCCTTTCCAGCGCCTGCGCGGCGGGCCTGGCGCGCCTGCGGGCGCCCACGGCCCGGCGGACGCCGTGGGTGAGGGCCGCGACCTTGATCAGCGGCCCGGTGACCAGGTTCTGGGTGACGTCGCTGACCTTGGCCACGTGCCCGCTGACCTGCTTGACGTCCCTGGTGATCGCCTCGATGGCGACCAGCTGGCGGTTGGTCTCGCCGACGGCGGCCGACACGTCCTCCAGCAGCGGCACGACGCGGTCGCCCAGCTGGGAGACCATCTTGGTGGTCTCGGTGAGCAGGCGAGCCAGCCTGACCATGACGACGGCCATGAAACAGACCAGGATCGCCCAGGCCATCGCGACGATCAACCCCGCGACCTCTCCTGCGGTAAGCATGTGCGGACCCGTCCCCTCATAGGTGACCCCGGCCATGGTCGGGTGGATTGGCAAACTCTATCGTGCCCGATATCACTCTCCTCACTTACCGCGCGCCGCCGGCTCATGCCTCCGGGTCGGATCGGATCAGGTCGGGGTGGCGTGACTCGGGACGGCCCGCGTTCCGGGAGCCGGGATCACCGCGTCTCCGGACTCGGACCGCCCTCCATCCCGCCCGGAAGCCGCACGGTCCGCGGGCCGAAACCGAAGGCGTCCGCGCACAGCTGCGCGAACCGGTCGATCCCGGGGATCATGAGAGTCCAGCCGGCCGGCGCCCAGCCGAGGTTGATGTGGGTAAGGACGTGCGCGATCGCGGCCACGCCCTGGAACGCCTGTCCGTCCGTGTACTCGTAGGTGATCCGGCGCGGTTCCCCGGGATGGTCCTCCGCGGCCGGCACTCGCAGCCCCGAGGGTCTCCTGCACCGGGCCGACCTGGAAGGCGGTCACATCACGCTCTTCTCCGAACTCGTCGGCGCGAGCATCGCCAGGCCAGAGTTGAAGAAGGAGATCGTCAAACGCTCGGAGCCGTGGATCGACTTCGTCGAACAGACGCTGGAACGGGTCATCGGCGGCTCACCGCTGGCCAGGCTGATGCCGCCCCGCGACCTGGCCCACGCGACGATCACCTTCTACCTGGGCGTCAACGTGTTCACCCACCTCGACGCCGACCGCTCGCGTGCCGAGGCCCTGTTCGATCTGGCCGGCCGGGCACGGCCCGGCCGGGGTCACTCCCCGCGCAGGAAGGTGCGGATCCTGGACCAGCGGTCGGCGAAGCCCGCCTCGGCGCCGTGCCGGGTGGGGCGGTAGTAGCGCCGGTCCCTGAGCTCCTCGGGCGCGTACTCCTGACGGACCAGGCCGTGCTCGAAGTCGTGGGGGTACTTGTAGCCCTTGCCGTGGCCGAGCTTCTTGGCCCCCGGATAGTGGGCGTCACGCAGATGGTCGGGGACATGGCCGATGTTGCCGCGCCGCACGTCCTCGGAGGCCGCGCCGATGGCATTGATCACCGCGTTGGACTTGGGGGCCAGCGCGCAGTGGATGACCGCCTGGGCCAGGTTGAGCCGCCCCTCCGGCAGGCCGATGAACTCCACCGCCTGGGCCGCGGCCACCGCGACCTGCAGGCAGGTGGGGTCGGCCATGCCGACGTCCTCGGAGGCGAAGATGACGATTCTGCGGGCGATGAACCGGGGGTCCTCACCCGCCTCGACCATCCGGGCGAGGTAGTGCAGCGCGGCGTCGGCGTCGGAGCCCCGCATGCTCTTGATGAAACCGCTGATCACGTCGTAGTGCTGGTCGCCTTGACGGTCGTAGCGCACGGCGGCCTTGTCCACCGCCCGCTCCACCACCTCGACGGTGACCTCGCCGTCGGCGATCAGTGCGGCGGCCTCCAGGTAGGTGAGCGACCTGCGGGCGTCGCCGCCGGCCAGCCGCACCAGATGCTCGGCGGCCTCGGGCGCCAGGCGTACCCTTCCCTCCAGGCCGCGCGGGTCGGCGACCGCGCGCTCCAGCACCACCCGGATGTCGTCTTCCGACAGCGACTCCAGGGTCAGCAGCAGCGAGCGCGACAGCAGGGGCGAGATGACGGAGAAGAAGGGGTTCTCCGTGGTGGCGCCGATGAAGGTGACCCAGCGGTTCTCCACGGCGGGCAGCAGGGCGTCCTGCTGCGCCTTGTTGAAACGGTGCACCTCGTCGACGAACAGCACGGTCTGGCGACCGGACATGCCCAGCTCTCGCCGGGCCTGCTCGATGGCCGCGCGGACCTCCTTGACGCCCGCCGACACCGCGGAGACCTCCACGAAGCGGCGTTTGGTGACGCCCGCCACCACGTAGGCGAGGGTGGTCTTGCCGGTTCCCGGCGGACCCCAGAGGAAGAGCGACATCGCCGCCTCGGCCTCGACGAGGCGGCGCAGCGGCGTACCGGGGCCCAGCAGGTGCCGCTGGCCGATCACCTCGTCCAGGCTCCTGGGGCGCATCCGCACCGCCAGGGGCTCTTGGCCGCGATGGGCCTCCTCCGCCGCCGAATCGAACAGGCTGTCCACTCCTGAGACAGTACCGCTGCCCGGCTGCGCCTCAGTTCCCCCAGACGGTGACGGCCCCGCTGTGCCCGGCCCGCACCACGTAGTAGAGCGCGACGGCGGCCAGGACCACGGTCAGCGCCGAGACGGCCAGCCCCACCTGATGGCCGAACCGGTCACCGCGCGAGACGTGGACGAGAGCCAGCGACATCACCCCGAGGGCGAGGGTGACGAGCAGCAGGGGGATACTGAAGCTCGCGTGCTCGGCTATGCGTTCACCGACCCGCCCGCCCGCGGAGGCGAAACGGCCCTCCTCCAGCGACTCCCCGCTCTCCCGTGCCACGAAGACGCTCACCGGCACGATCGGGGCGAGCCCGACCACCGCCCAGGTGAGGGCGGGCCGGGTACGGGGCAGCAGCGCGTACCCGGCGGCGAGCACCGCCAGGAGCGGGGTCAGGACCACGGCGGCGTGGACGACCAGGGGGTGGAGGGGTAGACCGAGGATCTCGTCGAACATGGAGCGCTCCGGTGGTGCGTGGCTCGTCATCAGCAAGTACGGATCCCACCATGAACAAGTTATGGAGAGCGTGAAGAGATCCCGGTCTTTCCCCTCTGTCCCCATCTAGCGAATTCCGCCACTTACGTGCAGCACACCTTAGGGCCGGTACGCTTTCCGCCAGTCCGTAAGTCATGTAACAGTAATCCTGGAGGACATAGCGGTGAGCGCCGAGGACCGCCAGAGCCAATTGGCTCGGGAGCACAAGGAACGGCAGGCGAAACGTGCTGAGCAGCAGAAGAGCACGTCGAAGCGGAACGCCGTCATCGGAGCGGTCATCGCGGTGGTCGTCGTCGCGGGAGGCCTGTTCGCCGGGGTGAGGCTCCTCGGAGGTGACGACAAGAACGTCCAGGCCGTCGCGACACCCGACGCGAGCAGCACACCGTCCGAGGACCCCGTCGCGACGCCCGAGCCGAGCAACACGGCCGCCCTGGCCGACACGACCTGTTCCTACCGCAAGGACACCAGCGGCAGTCCGATGAAGAACGTGGGCAGGCCGCCGGCCAAGCCCAACCTGAAGTTGAAGACCATGACGATCACCACCAACCACGGTGACGTCGTGATCGACCTGGCGACCGCGCAGGCCCCCTGCACGGTCAACTCCTTCGCCTTCCTGGCCAAGAAGCACTTCTTCGACAACACCAGGTGCCACCGCCTGGCCACCCTGGAGAACTCCGGTCTGGGCCTGCTGCAGTGCGGTGACCCTCAGGCCAAGGCCGACGGCAAGAACCCCACCGACGGTCAGGGCAGTTCGGGCTACATCTACGACAGCGAGAACCTCGGCGGGATACCGTACACCAAGGGCACGGTCGCGGTGGCCCAGGCGATCGACGCCGTCAACCAGAACGGCAGCCAGTTCTGGATCTCGCTGTCCGACGAGACCGACCAGGTGGAGAAGGCCTACACCCCCTTCGGCGTGGTCTCCCAGGGCATGGAGATCCTCGACAAGATCTACAAGGGCGGCTGGATCACCAACCCCGACGACATCACCGGTGACGGCGGCTCCAACGCTCCCAAGATCCCCGTGATCATTAAGACCGTACGGCTCTCCTAGCCGGATCCACGGCGGCCCGCCGCCCGCGAGACGCCCCGGTGGTCATCCGACCACCGGGGCGTCTCGCGGTATCAGCCCCGTACGACTCGGGGTGAGGCCGCTCCGCCCGGCCACGCTCCTCGTGCCGCCGTGGGACCGCTGAGCGGCGCGGCCGGGCGGAGCGGCCGGGCGGAGCGGCCGGGTAAGGCCCGGCCCCTGTGCCAGGCCGCGCGGGGTACCCGGCAGGCCCGCGGAGAGCGTCACCGGGGCCGGCACCTGCCCCGGGCACACCGAGGGCCCCCGGAACGGCTTCCGGGGGCCCTCGGTCACTCCTGGTGCGGATCTCGGATCAGGCGCCGGCCTTGGGCCTGCTGTCGACGCCAGCCTCCTTGCGCTGCTCCGCCGTGATCGGGGTGGGCGCGCCGGTCAGCGGGTCGAAGCCCGAGGCCGTCTTCGGGAAGGCGATGACGTCGCGGATGGAGTCACCTCTCGCCAGGAGCATGCAGATCCGGTCCCAGCCGTAGGCGATGCCGCCGTGCGGCGGCGGGCCGTACTTGAACGCCTCCAGCAGGAAGCCGAACTTGTTCTCCGCCTCCTCCTTGGAGATGCCGAGCACGTCGAAGACGCGCTGCTGCATCTCGGCACGGTGGATCCGGATCGAGCCGCCACCGATCTCCATACCGTTGCAGACCATGTCGTAGGCGTAGGCCAGGGCCTCGCCGGGGTGGTCCTGGAAGTTGTCCGCCCACTCGGGCTTGGGACCGGTGAAGGGGTGGTGCACCGCGGTCCAGCCGCCCTCGCCGTCCTCCTCGAACATGGGGGCGTCGACGATCCACAGGAAGTTCCACACCGACTCGTCGATCAGGTCGCAGCGGCGGCCGATCTCCAGCCGGGCCGCGCCGAGCAGGTCGCGGGAGGCGGAGGCCGCACCGGCCGCGAAGAAGATCGCGTCACCGGGCTCGGCACCCACCTTGGCGGCAAGGCCGGCCGCCTCGGTCTCCGACAGGTTCTTGGCGACGGGCCCGCCGAGCGTGCCGTCGGAGCCGACGAGCACGTAGGCCAGGCCCTTGGCGCCGCGCGACCTGGCCCACTCCTGCCAGCCGTCCAGTTCCTTGCGGGTCTGTGAGGCACCGCCCGGCATGACCACCGCGCCCACGTACGGCGCCTGGAACACGCGGAAGGTGGTGTCGGCGAAGAACTCCGTCATCTCGACGAGTTCCTGGCCGAAACGCAGGTCGGGCTTGTCGGAGCCGTAACGGGCCATGGCGTCGCGATAGGTCATCCGGGGCAGCGGCACCGGCAGGTCGTAGTCGGCCGTCTCCTTCCAGATACGCCCGATCAACGCCTCGCCCAGGGCGATGACGTCGTCCTGGTCCACGAAGGACATCTCGATGTCGATCTGGGTGAACTCCGGCTGCCGGTCTGCGCGCAGGTCCTCGTCGCGGTAGCACTTGGCGAGCTGGTAGTAGCGCTCAAGCCCGGCGACCTGGAGAAGCTGCTTGAACAGCTGGGGCGACTGGGGCAGGGCGTACCAGCTACCCGGCTGGAGCCGGACCGGGACGAGGAAGTCGCGGGCGCCCTCGGGGGTCGAACGGGTCAGCGTCGGGGTCTCGACGTAGACGAACCCGTGCTCGTTCATCACCTCGTGGGCGAGGTAGGTGGCCTTGGAACGGGTGCGCATGGCGTGCGCGACCTGATGGCGGCGGATGTCGAGGTAGCGGTACTTGAGCCTGGCCTCCTCTGAGATACCGGCCACGCCTTCAATGGGGAACGGCAGCGGGGCGGACTCGCTGAGCACCTCTACCTCGGAGGCGACGACCTCGATCGCACCGGTCGGCAGGTCGGGGTTCTCGTTGCCCTCGGGGCGGACCCGCACCTGCCCGACGACCTTGACGCAGTATTCGGCGCGCAGGCCGTGGGCGTCGTCCTCCTCGCGAAAGACCACCTGGGCGGAGCCGGAGGCGTCACGCAGGTCGATGAAGACCACGCCGCCGTGGTCGCGGCGGCGCCCCACCCATCCGGCGAGCGTCACCTGCTGCCCGGCGTGCTCCTCGCGCAGTGATCCCGCTTCGTGCGTGCGGATCATTTGTCCAGTCTCTCCTTCAACGTCATGACGATCTCAGCGAGTGGTACGGCGGCCTGCTCTCCGCTGACCAGGTCCTTGACCTGCGCGGTCCCCGCGGCGATATCACGCTCGCCGAGGATCACCGCGTGGCTCGCCCCCGAGCGGTCGGCGCCCTTCATGGCACCCTTGACACCCTTGCCGCCGAACGACATGTCGGCGGCCAGGCCCGCCCGGCGCAACTCGGTGACAAGAAGGAACATCCGGCGGCGCGCCTCCTCACCCAGCGGCACACCGTACACCTGCACGCGCGCCTGTTCGCCGTCGCCCGGGAACAGGCCCTCGGCCTCCATGGCCAGGACCGTACGGTCGACGCCGAGCGCCCAGCCGACGCTGGGCAGGGCGGGCCCGCCGAGCATCTCGCTCAGCCCGTCGTAGCGGCCTCCGCCGCCGACCGCGGACTGGGAGCCGAGCCCGTCGTGGACGAACTCGAACGTGGTCCGCGTGTAGTAGTCGAGGCCGCGGACCAGCCGGGGGTCATCGGTGTAGGCCACGCCGGAGGCGGTCAGCAGCGAGCGGACCTCCTCGTGATAGGCCTTGCACGCCCCGCACAGGTGGTCGACGACCAGCGGCGCGCCGGCCAGCCGCTCCTGCACCTCGGGGCGCTTGTCGTCGAGCACGCGCAGCGGGTTGATCTCGATCCGCTGCCTAGTGGGCTCGTCGAGGTCGAGACCGCGCAGGAAGTCCTGGAGCGCGGCCCGGTAGACGGGGCGGCACTCCCTGTCGCCCAGTGTGTTGATCAGCAGCCGGACCCCGGTGAGCCCCAGTGCGGCGTAGCCGTCGACGGCCAGCAGGATCAGCTCGGCGTCGAGCGCCGGGTCCTCGGAGCCCAGCGCCTCGGCGCCGACCTGCCAGAAGTGCCGGTAGCGGCCCTTCTGTGCCCGCTCGTAGCGGAACTGGCTGCCCGAGTACCAGAGCTTCACCGGAAGCTGCCCGTTGTGCAGGCCGTGCTGGAGGACCGCGCGCACCACCGAGGCGGTGCCCTCGGGGCGCAGCGTGATGGAGCGCCCGCCCTTGTCCTCGAAGGTGTACATCTCCTTGGAGACGATGTCCGTCGACTCACCGACGCCGCGCACGAACAGCGCGGTGTCCTCGAAGACCGGCGTCTCGATGTAGCCGTAACCCGCCCGGCGGGCGGGCGCGGTCAGCGCCTCGCGTACGGCGAGTGCCCGCTCCGAACGCGGTGGGAGCCAGTCGAAGGTGCCCTTGGGCGCCTGCAAAGTCATTGTCTAAAGTCCCCTGCCGGGGCCGCGGTCGTGCCCGAGACCCGCGGGGCCTGTGCCCGCGGCCTGCTCCGCCTCCGCGAGATACGGGTTGGTGGCACGCTCTTGGCCGATCGTGGTCTGTGGTCCGTGGCCGGGCAGCACCACCGTGTCCGCCGGCAGCGGCAGGCACTTGGCCGCCAGGCTGCGCAGGATGGTCGGGTAGTCGCCGCCTGGAAGATCTGTGCGGCCGATGGAGCCGGCGAAGAGCAGGTCGCCCGAGAACAGCACGTCGGGGATCTCCTCGGTGCTGGGCAACCTGAAGGTCACCGACCCCCTGGTATGGCCGGGGGCGTGGTCGACGGTGAGCTCCAGGCCCGCCAGCCGCAGCACCTCGCCGTCCGTGAGCTCGCGCACGTCGTCCGGCTCGGTGAAGGTCAGTCCCCCGAACAGCTGCTGTTTCGCGGACAGCGACATTCCCTTGCCGGGATCGGACAGCAGCTCGCGGTCTTCGGGATGGATCCACGCGGGGACGTCACGCGCGCCGCAGACCGGGGCGACCGACCACATGTGGTCGAGGTGCCCGTGGGTGACCAGCACCGCGACCGGTTTGAGCCTGTGCTCGCGCAGCAGGTCATCGAGGTCGCCGACGGCGTTCTGGCCGGGATCGACGACCACGCACTCCTCGCCCGCGGCGGGAGCGACGACGTAACAGTTGGTCTGGAAGGACCCTGCGGGAAAGCCGGCGATGAGCATCTGCCTCAGCTGATCTCGTCAAGAATGCGGATGGGAATGTAACCGAAGGGTACCGGTGCGGGTCGGCGGGCTGCGAACCATTACCCATTGGCCGATACGATTCGCCCACCTCATTAAGTACGACTCGGCACTCGGGAGGGCGAAGCGGTGAGCGGCAGGGAGCGCCAAAAGCAGTTGGCGCGCGAGCACTACGAGCGGCAGACGAAGCGACGCATCGAACGTGAGGCCAAGGTCGCCAGGGCCAAGCGCATCGCGCTCATCAGCACCAGTGTGGTCGGTGTGCTGGCCGTGGCGGGTGTGATCGTCGCGACCAGCGTGTTCGGGGGTTCCGACACGACGGCGACCGCCGATCCGGCCCCCTCGGAGACGGCCTCCCCAGAGACGACCTCCGGGGCCGGCGCGCAGCCGACGGCCTTCGACGCGGCCAGTGGCACCTGCGGCTACGTCGCCTCGGAAGGCGGCACGACCAAGAACGTGGGCCTACCTCCGGCGAAGGTCGACAAGACTCCCACGACGATGACCCTGAAGACCAACCAAGGCGACATCGTCATCAAGGTGTCGGCCGACAAGACGCCGTGCACCGTCAACTCCTTCGCCTTCCTGGCGCAGAAGAAGTACTTTGACGGCTCCAAGTGTCATCGGCTGGGCTCCGACCAGTTCCCGATGTTGCAGTGCGGCGACCCGCTGGCCAAGGCCGACGGCAAGAACCCCACTGACGGTCAGGGTGGCCCCGGCTACCGCTTCGTCAACGAGAACCTGGAGGGCGCCAAGTACACGCGCGGCGTCGTGGCCATGGCCAACAGCGGCCCCGACACCAACGGCAGCCAGTTCTTCCTCGTGTACGGCGACGCCCCGCTGACGCCGGACTACACCCCCTTCGGTACGGTCACCAAGGGCCTGGAGATCCTCGACAAGGTGAACAAGGCGGGCGTCATCACCCCGGGATCTGACGGCACCGGGGCACCGAAGGAAACCCTCGAAATCAAAGACGTGACAATGTCCAGCAAGAGCTGACGTAATACATACAAGGGGCGGTAAGTCCCGAAAGGCTGATGAAAGTGCGGGAGGACACGGTGAGCACCGACCCGTGGGGCCGGGTAGACGACGACGGCACCGTCTACGTACGTACGGCTGAGGGAGAACGGGCCGTCGGGTCCTGGCAGGCCGGCGAACCGGAAGAGGCACTCGCCTACTTCCATCGCAAGTTCGACGAGCTGGCCGGGCAGGTCACCCTGCTCGAACAGCGGCTCCGCGGCACTGACCTGCCGCCCGCCCAGGCGGAGGCGACCATTGTCAAGCTCCGCGAAGCGATCACCGACGCGCACGCGGTCGGCGACCTCGACGCGCTGCTGAACCGCCTCAACACCCTCACGGAGCTGGTCGCCCAGCGCCGGGAGGAGGTCAAGGCCGCTCGCGACGTGGCCAGGGCCGAGGCCAAGAGCGTCAAGGAGCGGATCGTCGCCGAGGCCGAGCGCATCGCCGACGACACCACCCACTGGAAGACCGGTGGCGAGCGGCTGCGCCAGCTGATCGAGGAGTGGAAGGCCGCCGAACGCATCGACCGGGTGACCGAGGCGGCGTTATGGAAGCGCCTGTCGGCGGCTCGCACGGCCTTCGCCAAGCGGCGCAAGGCCTACTTCGCGGGGCTGGACGAGCAGCGCGAGGGCGTGCGCTCCACCAAGGAGCGCATCGTGGCCGAGGCCGAGGCGCTGGCCTCGTCCACCGACTGGGGTGCGACCGCGTCGGCCTACCGCGAGCTGATGCAGGAGTGGAAGTCCGCCGGCCGGGCCTCCCGCGAGGTCGAGGACGAGCTCTGGGGCCGTTTCAAGGGCGCCCAGGACCAGTTCTTCCAGGCGCGTTCGGCCGTCTTCGCCGAGCGCGACGCCTCGCTGGCGGCCAACGCCGAGGCCAAGGAGCAACTCCTGACCGAGGCTGAGAAGATCCTCCCGGTCACCGACGCCCGTGCGGCCAGGAGCGTCCTGCGCGGCATCCTGGAGCGCTGGGAGGCCGCGGGCCCGGTCCCGCGCGAGCAGCGCGACCGGCTGGAGGGTGGCCTGCGCAAGATCGACGACGCGGTCCGCAAGGCCGAGGAGACGGAGTGGAAGCGCTCCAACCCCGAGGCACGTGCCCGCGCCCAGAACACGGTCGACCAGCTGCGCAAGTCGATCGCGCAGTTGGAGGGCCGCCTGACCAAAGCCAGGGACGCGGGCAAGGACAAGGACGTCAAGGACACCGAGGAGGCCCTGGCCGCCCGCCGTTCCTGGCTGGAGGAGGCCGAGCGCACGCTCGCCGAGTTCTCCTGACCCCTTTCGCGAGCGGCTGACGCGATCCGAAGGACCGACATGGCCGCGGAGGGCTCCCGTACCGGGGAGCGCCCTCCGCGGCCCTGACGTTCGTGATGGGGCATCGGCGCCGCCCCCGGCTCGGAGAGAATCCGAGGGCGCGCCCGACGCTCAGGAACCGGCGCCGCTGACCCGGTAGACGTCGTAGACGCCCTGGATGTTGCGGACGGCCTTCAGGACGTGGCCCAGATGCTTGGGGTCGCCCATCTCGAAGGTGAACTTGCTGATCGCCACCCTGTCCCTGGACGTCGTCACCGACGCCGACAGGATGTTGACGTGCTGGTCGGAGAGCGTGCGGGTCACGTCGGAGAGCAGGCGTGGCCGGTCGAGTGCCTCGACCTGCAGCGCGACCAGGAACACCGAGTCGTCCGCCGCGGACCAGGCGACCTCGACCAGGCGGTCGGGCTCGGACTTGAGCTGATCCATGTTGGGACAGTTGGTGCGGTGCACCGACACGCCATGCCCGCGGGTGACGAAACCGACGATCTCATCGCCGGGCACTGGAGTGCAGCATCGCGACAGGCGGACCCAGACGTCGGAGTCGCCCGCGACGACCACTCCGGCACCGCCACTGCCCCGGGGACGGCCGCGCAGCTTGGTCGGCACGGAGACCTCGGCGATGTCCTCTTCCGCGCCGTCCACTCCTCCGATGGACGTCACGAGCTTCTGCACGACCGCCTGCGCGGCGATGTGGCCCTCTCCCACGGCCGCGTAGAGCGCGGAGACGTCCGGGTAGCGCAGATCCCTGGCGAGGACCAGGAGGGACTCTCCGGACATCAGGCGCTGCAGCGGCAGGCCCTGCTTGCGCATGGCGCGGCCGATCGCCTCCTTGCCCGCCTCGATCGCGGTCTCGCGGCGCTCCTTGGAGAACCACTGCCGGATCTTGTTACGGGCCCGTCCCGACTTGACGAACTTCAGCCAGTCACGCGAGGGGCCCGCGTCGGGCGACTTGGAGGTGAAGATCTCCACTGTGTCGCCGTTGCCCAGCCGCGACTCCAGGGGCACCAGACGGCCGTTGACCCTGGCTCCGATGCAACGGTGCCCCACCTCGGTGTGCACGGCGTAGGCGAAGTCGACGGGCGTCGCGTTCTCGGGCAGGGCGATGACCTGACCCCGGGGCGTGAAGACGTAGACCTCCGAGACCGACAGGTCGAACCTGAGCGACTCCAGGAACTCCCCCGGGTCGGCGGTCTCCTTCTGCCAGTCGAGGAGCTGACGCAGCCAGGCCATGTCGCTGGCGGGCTTCAGCTTCGCCCCCGGAGGACCGGAGGTGGTCATGTCCTCCTTGTACTTCCAGTGCGCCGCCACACCGTACTCGGCCCTGTGGTGCATCCCGTGGGTGCGGATCTGCAGCTCCACCGGCTTGCCCTCCGGGCCGATGACCGTGGTGTGCAGCGACTGGTACATGTTGAACTTGGGCATCGCGATGTAGTCCTTGAACCGGCCGGGCACCGGGTTCCATCGCGCGTGAATCGTTCCGAGTGCCGCATAGCAGTCGCGGACCGTGTCGACCAGCACCCGGATGCCGACCAGGTCGTAGATGTCGTCGAAGGCGACGTCCCTGGCGATCATCTTCTGGTAGACGGAGTAGTAGTGCTTGGGGCGGCCCTTGACGGCCGCGCGGATCTTGGCGTCGCGCAGGTCGCCGGAGACCTTCTCGATGACCTCCTGCAGGAACAGGTCCCTGCGCGGGGCCCGCTCCGAGACCATCCGGGCGATCTCGTCGTAGCGCTTGGGGTAGAGCATGGCGAACGCGAGGTCCTCCAGCTCCCACTTGATGGTGTTCATGCCCAGCCGGTGGGCGAGCGGCGCGAAGATCTCCAGCGTCTCGCGGGACTTCTGGTGCCGCTTGTGCTCGGGCAGGTAGCGCATGGTGCGCATGTTGTGCAGCCGGTCGGCGAGCTTGATCACCAGCACCCGGATGTCCCGGGACATCGCCACGACCATCTTGCGTACGGTCTCGGCCTCGGCCGCGGCGCCGAACTTGACCTTGTCGAGCTTGGTGACGCCGTCGACCAGCAGTGCGATGTTGTCGCCGAAGTCCGAGCGCAGCTCGTCCAGGCCGTAGGCGGTGTCCTCGACGGTGTCGTGCAGCAGCGCGGCGCACAGCGTCTCGTCGTCGGTGCCGAGCTCGGCCAGGATCGTCGCCACCGCCAGCGGATGGGTGATGTACGGGTCACCGCTTTTGCGCTTCTGGTCGCGGTGATGATAAGCCGCCACGTCGTAGGCGCGCTCGATGAGCCGCAGATCCGCCTTCGGGTGGGTAGCACGGACCGTACGGAACAGCGGCTCCAGAACCGGATTCATGCCGCCACCCCATTGCCCCCCAAAACGTGCGAGCCTTCGCCTTACCGCCGGCTTCTCCTCGGCGGCTCCGGACATGGCGGAACCGGCGTCGCCTGCTGGGACGGCCATTTCGGGACCGCCACCGTTGGCGGTCGTGTCGGGGACGACCACATCACGGGGCACTCAGACTCCTCACGTTCGAGTCCAGATCCCTCAGTGTATCCAGACGGGGTTGTGTGCTTTTGTCCGCGGGGTCGATCAAACGACGACGAGGGAGTGCAACTCGACGTCCGTCAGGCGCTCGCGCCCCTTGAGGAAGGACAGCTCCATGAGCACGGCGAGGCCGACGACCTCGGCACCCGCCTCGCGGACCAGCTCCACCGCCGCGCGCGCCGTCCCTCCCGTGGCGAGCACGTCGTCGACGATGAGAACGCGCTCTCCGGGGATGAAGGCGTCCCGGTGAACCTCGATGATGGCGGAGCCGTACTCCAGATCGTAGGACGCCTCAAGCGTCTCAGCGGGCAGTTTGCCTTTCTTCCGTACCGGGACGAAGCCCGCGCCCGCCTGGCAGGCGACCGGGGCGGCCAGGATGAACCCCCGCGCCTCGATTCCAACGATCTTGTCCACCTCGTACAGCCCGGCGAGCGCCCTGGTCACCGCGCCGAACGCCACCGGGTCGGCGAGAAGCGGCGTGATGTCCTTGAACATCACCCCGGGCTGCGGGTAGTCGGGCACGTCACGGATGCGATCGAGGATCAGCCTGCTCAGCTCGGTCATGGTCGGCACTCCTTGGGGAGGGGGAAGGAAAACGCCTCCGCCCCCTGGGCAGGGGCGGAGGCGCGAACTGCTCGGAGCTTACTTCTTCTTGCGTTTGTCGCTACCGGCCGTGGCCCCGTTGGCCACGTTGGCGGCACCGTTGGCGGTCCCGTTGGACGCTCCGGCGGTGACCGGCTGACGCGTCGTCCTGCCCCCGGAGCCACCCCCGTGGGCGGAGAGCCTGCGGGCGATCGTCTGGTAGCGCGGCTCGCGCTCCTTCAGCGTGACCAGCAGTGGCGTCGCGACGCACAGCGAGGAGTAGGTGCCGACGATCATGCCGACGAACAGGGCCAGCGACAGGTCCTTCAGGGTACCGGCGCCGAACAGCGTGGTGCCGATGAAGAGAATCGCCGCGACCGGCAGGATCGCCACCAGGGTGGTGTTCAGCGACCGGATCAGCGTGTGGTTCAGCGCGTTGTTGGCGGCCTCGGTGTAGGTCATCTTGGAGGTCGTGCCGAGCTTGGCGGTGACCTCCTTGATCATGTCGAAGACGACGACGGCGTCGTACAGCGAGTATCCGAGGATCGTCAGGAAGCCCAGCAGGGTCGCCGGGGTGACCTCGAAGCCGGACCAGGCGTAGACACCGGCGGTGATCACCAGGTCGTGCAGCAGCGCCACGACGGCCGACAGCGCCATCTTCCACTCGAAGGCCATCGTCAGGTACAGGATGATCGCCAGCATGAAGACGATCAGTCCGATGACCGCCTTGTTGGCCACCTGGCCGCCCCACGAGGCACCGATCACCTGCAGGTTGACCTCGTTCTGCGGCAGCTTGAACTCGCCCGCCACCGCCTTCTGGACCGCGGTGACCTGCTCGGCCGGGAGGCTCTCCGTGGTGACCCGCCAGCCGCTCTGGGTCGTCTGCGCGATGACCTGGTGCACACCGGCTTCGGAGAACGTGTCACGCACCTGCTCGATGTTGACGGATGCCGGGGCCTTGAAGGAGAAGACGGACCCGCCCTTGAACTCCACGCCCAGGTTGAGGCCGTTGAAGATCAGACCGGCGATGGAGATCACCAGCAGGACTGCGGAGAGGCCGTACCAGAGCTTCCTGCGGCCGACGAAGTCGACGTTGACCTCGCCCCGGTACAACCGGCGCGCGATGCCGGACATCAGGCCTCCTGCGGAGCGGACTTGGGAGCGGTGACGGTCTCGCTCATGCGCTCGGCGTCGAGACCGGAGAGCTTGTGACCCTTGGCGAAGAACTTCAGCCTCGCCAGCATCGCGACGAACGGCTTGGTGAACATGAACACCACCGCGATGTCGATGAGCGTGGTCAGGCCCATCGCGAAGGCGAACCCGGCCACACCGCCGACCGCCAGGAAGTACAGCACCACGGCGGCGATGAACATGACGGCGTCCGCGATGAGGATCGTCCGCCGGGCCCGGATCCAGGCGACCTCGATCGCCGTGCGCAGCGAGCGGCGGCCTTCCTTCATCTCGTCACGGATACGTTCGAAGTAGACGATGAACGAGTCCGCGGTGATACCGATCGAGACGATCAGGCCGATGATGTGCGGCAGCGAGAGCCGGAAGCCGGCGAACGCGCCGAGCAACACCACCGACTGGTAGGTCACGAGCGTCGCCACCAGAAGGCTCAGCACCGAGACGACGCCCAGGCCCCGGTAGTAGAGCATCGAGTAGATCACGACCAGCAGCAGGCCGATCGCGCCCGCGATGAGGCCGCCGCGCAGCTGGTCGGCGCCCAGGGTGGAGGAGACCTCGTCGATGGAGCTCTTCTCGAACTTCAGCGGGAGTGCGCCGTACTTGAGCTGGTTGGCCAGTTCGTCGGCGCTCGCCTGGGTGAAGTTACCGGAGATCTGCGCACGGCCGCCGGTGATCGGCTCCTGGATGACGGGCGCGGAGATGACCATGCCGTCGAGGACCATGGCGATCTGGTTGCGGGGGGCCTGCGAGTTGAAGGCGGTGGTGGTGACCTTCGACCACTGGTCGGGGCCCTGGCCCTTGAAGGAGAGCTGGACAAGCCACTCCCCGGTGGTCTGGTCGACGCCCGAGGACGCGCTGTCGATCGAGGTGCCGGTCACGGCCGCCTTGTCGAGGACGAACTTGGTGCTGCCGTCGGTGCTGCAGCCCACGTACTGCTTGTCCGGCGCGTCCTGTGCCCCTCGGTTCGTCTGCTTGGCGCAGTCGAGCGTCTGGAACTCCTTGAGGGCCGCCGGGTCGATCCCGGTGGGGTCGACGCCCGCCATGGGGTCGTCGGCCGCCATCGGCGGGGCCGTCGGCGCGGTGGTGCCGCCACCCGGCTTGGCAGACTGGTCACCGGGTTGAGCAGGCTCCGTAGAGGACTCGGGGCTGGCTTTTGGACTTGGTTTGAGCAGCCCCGACGACAGGGCGCGCCCGGCGGGCGAGGTGCTCGCGCCGGGGGCGGCCGTCGTGGCCGGCTTCGGCACCGTGGACTCGGTGGGCCTGGGCGCCCTGGTTCCCTTGCCCCCGGAGGTGGTGGGGGAGGGGGATGGCGTCGGCGCCTGGGTAGCCAGCTCCCCGGGGGGCGGAGGTGATCCGGCCCCGATCGCCAGCACCTGGCGGAACCGCAGTTCCGCAGTGGTGCCGACCAGCTTGACGACTTCCTCCTGGCCAACTCCGGGGACGGAGATGACGATGTTGTCACCGGACTTGGCGACCTCGGCGTCGGAGATGCCGCTGCCGTTCACCCGCTCGCGGATGATGTTCACCGCCAGATCGAGACTCTCCTGGGAGGGAGCGCTTCCGTTCGGGGTGATGGGCTGCAGCGTCACTGTCGTGCCGCCGGCGAGGTCGAGGCCATATTCCGGGGTGTACGCCTTGTTGAGGAGCATCACCCCTCCCATGGCGAGAATGATCGCCAGAAGCAGCAGGAGCATACGCCCCGGTTTGCTCTGGCCGCTGGTCGGTCGGGCCACTGGTCGACTTTCGGTTATAGGGGATTGGTGGTGAACCTATTCACAGTTTCTTGCTCGTCGAGTCGCGCTCTTCGCTCTGCTGCTCGGCGGTCTCCGCGACATCGTGGTCGGCGGCCTTGACATCCTCCTCCACATCGTCGACGGGAACCAGGACGCGGCCGATCGCCGCCTTCACCCAGCGGGTCTCCACACCGGGGGCGATCTCCAGGATCACGTCGTCGGCGTCGATGGCCACCACGGTCCCGAAAAGACCCGTCGTGGTCATGACACCGGTGCCCGGCGCGAGGCTGTTCTGCATCTTGGCCTGCTCCTGCTGCCGCTTGCGCTGCGGTCGGATCAGCAGGAAGTAGAAAACCACGACCATGAGAGCGATCATGATCAGACTTGAATAGTTGCCGCCCACAGGGCCGCTCCCTCTCTTGAGAATGACCGGCGTGAAACCGGACGTCATATACGACCATGCCGCTCAGCACGTCAGCCTACACAGCCAGCCAAGGCTCGGAGTTTAGGCGAGTTGTTAGAAGCACGGCAACGAGGTCACGATCCGGCACGCAGGGAAGTTCCCATTTCGATACAGTTGTCATCTATCTGTGATCAAGCTTGTACGTCTCCCCTACCGATCCACAACGCTAGATTTGCTCAGCATCATCCCCAAGATCGATGAGGAGCGAGGCGCCGAAGGCGTCCGGCGGGGGCACCAGCCCCAGATGGATCCAGGCCGCGGCGGTCGCGACCCGGCCACGGGGGGTGCGGGCCAGCAGGCCCTGCCGCACCAGGAACGGCTCGGCGACCACCTCGACCGTCTCCGGCTCCTCCCCCACCGCGACCGCCAGCGTCGACAGCCCCACCGGGCCGCCACCGAACTTGCGCAGCAGCGCTCCGAGCACCGCCCGGTCGAGCCTGTCGAGCCCCTCGGCGTCGACCTCGTAGAGATTGAGCGCGGCGGAGGCGACGTCCCTGGTGATGACGCCTTCCGCGCGCACCTCGGCGAAGTCGCGGACCCTGCGCAGCAGACGGTTGGCGATACGGGGCGTGCCCCGCGAGCGGCCGGCGATCTCGGTGGCGGCGTCGCCCGGCAGCGTCACGCCCAGCAGGCGCGAGGAGCGGTGCAGCACCTCCTCCAGTTCGGCGACCCCGTAGAAGTCCATGTGTGCGACGAAGCCGAAGCGGTCACGCAGCGGCGCGGGGAGCATGCCGGCCCTGGTGGTGGCCCCGACCAGGGTGAACGGGGCGATCTCCAGCGGGATCGCGGTCGCCCCCGGCCCCTTGCCCACCACGATGTCGACGCGGAAGTCCTCCATCGCGAGGTAGAGCATCTCCTCGGCGGGCCTGGCCATGCGGTGGATCTCGTCGATGAACAGGACCTCGCCCGCCGAGAGGGTCGACAGGATCGCCGCGAGGTCGCCGGCCCGCTCAAGCGCGGGCCCCGAGGTGATCCGGAGCGGCACGGAGAGCTCGGTCGCAATGATCATGGAGAGAGTCGTCTTGCCCAGCCCGGGACCGCCGCTCATCAGCACGTGGTCCGGCGGCCGGTTGCGCCGCAGCGCGCTCTGCAGCACCAGGGACAGTTGCTCGCGCACCCGTGCCTGACCGATGAACTCCTCAAGCCGCTTGGGCCGCAGCGCCGCCTCGATGTTCCTCTCGTCGCCCTCGACGTCCGGCGACACCAGATCCCGTTCGAAACTCACGCCGCCCCACCTCTGCTCACCGTACGGCGGAGGCGCCCGCGCCCCTGCCGCCGAGCCTTCGCCGTCGAGCCTCTCATCGCGTGCTCAGCGCGCTGAGTGCCGCCTTGAGCAGCGCCGCCACCTGCGGGGTGCGGCCCTCGGCCAGTTCGGCGTCGGCCCGGGGCTCGACGGCGGCGACCGCCTCGTCCGCGTCCCGCGCCGAGTAACCCAGGCCGACCAGGCCGGAGTGGACCTGATCGCGCCAGACGGGCGCGGCGGCGCGGCCGTTGAGCGCGGCGTTGACCGCCTCCTCAGGCGTGCCGAGTTTGCCCTTGAGATCGACGATGATCCGCTGGGCGCCCTTCGGGCCCACCCCGGGGACCCTCGTCAGCGCCTTGACGTCGGCGGTGGCCACGGCCACCCTGAGCGCGTTGGGGGTGTGTACGGCCAGCATCGCCAGGGCGACCTTGGGGCCGACCCCGTTGGCCGTCTGCAGCATCTCGAAGATCCCTCGCTCGTCGTCGGTGGCGAAGCCGAACAGCGTCAGCGACTCCTCGCGGACCACCAGCGAGGTGGCCAGCCGGGCCTCCTCGCCTGTTCTGAGCGTCGCCAGCGTGCCCGGCGTGCAGTGCACGAGCACTCCCACCCCGCCCACCTCGACGACCGCCCCGTCCGGGGCGATCACGGTCACCTGTCCTCGCACCGAGGCGATCACTTCGTGGTTCCTCTCGGGTATCCGGCCCTGCCCCGGCCGCGGAAGTAGGCCGCGGCGGTCGTGCCGGGGCCGCTCGCGGCCTTCGCCGCGGCCTCGGCCAGCCTGCTCTGGGCTCCGCCCCGCCACACGTGGCAGATCGCGAGGGCGAGCGCGTCGGCGGCGTCGGCGGGCTTGGGCATGGCGTCCAGCCGCAGCAGTCGGGTCACCATCGTGCCGACCTGCTGCTTGTCGGCCGTGCCGCTGCCGGTGATCGCCGCCTTGACCTCGGACGGCGTGTGCAGGGCGACCGGCAGCCCCCTGCGGGAGGCGCACAGGATCGCCACGGCGGAGGCCTGCGCGGTGCCCATCACGGTCCTGAGGTTGTGCTGGGCGAAAACCCGCTCCACGGCCACCGCGTCGGGTTCGAGCTCGTCGAGCCACTGCTCTATGCCGGCCTCGATCGCCACCAGCCGGGCGCCGATCTCGTCGTCGGCGGGGGTGCGGACCACCCCGACCTTGACCAGGCTCAGCGGCGCACCCGGCCTCCCCTCGACGGCGCCGAGCCCGCATCGGGTAAGCCCGGGATCGACCCCCATGACCCGCAGTTCGGGCAATCGCACCGGCACGCCTCCGCTCGCCGAACACCTGTTCGGTGCCAGACTCTACCGCGTGAGAGCAGGCCGCGCACGGCCCTCGAAAGGAGCGTGGCGGGGCCCCACGGGTCCTTTGCGGCCCGACGCGGATTTTCCCTGGGGGCCGTGCTCACAGGTGCTGGGAGGAGGGCTCGGCGTTCCGCGCGCGTCCCGCCCTGTCACGCAGCCGGTCCAGACGGTTCATCACCGGCGTGGCCGAGACGCCGTGCACGACCAAGGAGGCCAGTACGGTGAAGGCGATCACCGCCCAGAGCTCCGCCGCGGGCACGCCGAAGTCGGCCTGGCCCAGGGCGTAGGCGAGGTAGAACAGCGAGCCGATGCCGCGGATGCCGAAGAACGCCGTGGCGACGCGCTCACGCGGCCCGGCCTGGCCGCCCAGCTCTGCGAGCCATCCGGTCAGCGGCCGGATGACCAGCAGGAGCAGCAGGCCGACGGCGGCGCCGCGCCAGGTGAGCGCGGCCAGGCCACCCGTCGCGACGAAACCGCCGAGCAGCACGATCAGCCAGGCGGTGAACAGCCGTTCGACCTGCTCGATGAACCCGTGCAGCACTCCGTTGTAGCCGTGGCTGCGCTCGGCGGCCCTGATGGTGCAGGCGGTCACGAACACCGCGATGAAGCCGTACCCGTGGACCAGCTCGGTGAGGCCGTAGGCCAAAAACGTCGCGGCCAGCGCCACGAAGCCGTCGCGGTGCTCGGCCAGCCGCAGGTCGGAGACACGGGCGCGGAAGAACAGCCGCCCCAGCCCCTTACCGATCAGCAGACCGCACACCACGCCCGCCCCGCAACGGTAGAGCAGGTCGACCAGCGCCCACTCGCCGATCCAGCCGGTGCCCGAGCTGAGGGCCAGCGCGATCGCCGCGTACACCAGGGGGAAGGCCAGGCCGTCGTTGAGGCCCGCCTCGGAGGTAAGGGCGAAGCGGACCTCGTCGTCGTCCTGCTCCGAGTCGACGGGTTCCCCGACCTGCACGTCCGAGGCGAGTACGGGGTCGGTGGGCGCGAGCACCGCGCCCATCAGGAACGCTGCCGCCGGCGGCCAGCCGAGCAGAACGGCGGCGCCGGCCACGCCCAACACGGTCAGCGGGAGGGTCACCCCCAGCAGGCGCCAGGTCGAGGACCAGCCGCGGAGTCCGAAGGGCCGGTTGACGGCCAGCCCCGCCCCCATGAGTGAGACCAGCACGCAGAGCTCGGCGGCGTGCTCGATGAGCGCCCGATGGACCACCGGATCGGGTTCCGGCAGCCGTAGGGGAAGGACGTACAGGAGGACGCCGCCCAGCAGGCACGCCAGGGGGAGCGAGAAGGGAAGACGGTTGAGCAACCGTGGCAGGGTGGCCGCGAACAGAGCGGCGATGCCCGCCACGGCGTAGATCAGATCAGGATTTCCCATTGTCCACGAGATCTGCCCTGGAGCACACGGGTAAATCTCATGGACACCACAAGATCACACTGGATCTCCGGCCGTCACGCTTCGAGCTTCTCCATGACCTCGTCGGAGACGTCGAAGTTGGCCCAGACGTTCTGCACGTCGTCACTGTCCTCAAGGGCGTCGATCAGCCTGAAGACCTTGCGGGCGCCGTCCTCGTCGAGCGGGACGTTCATCGTCGGCATGAAGCTCGACTCGGCCGAGTCGTAGTCGATCCCGGCCTCCTGCAGGGCCTTGCGGACCGGGACGAGGTCGGTGGCCTCGGAGACCACCTCGAACTGGTCGCCCAGGTCGTTGACCTCCTCGGCGCCCGCGTCGAGGACCGCGGTCAGCACGTCGTCCTCACCCAGCTCGCCCTTGGGGACGAGCACGACGCCCTTGCGGTTGAACATGTAGGACACCGAGCCCGGGTCGGCCAGCGAGCCGCCGTTGCGGGTCAGCGCGACACGGACCTCGGAGGCCGCACGGTTGCGATTGTCGGTGAGGCACTCGATCAGCACCGCGATGCCGCCGGGGGCGTAGCCCTCGTACATGATGGTCTGCCAGTCGGCGCCGCCGGCCTCCAGGCCGCCGCCGCGCTTGCGGGCGCGCTCGATGTTGTCGATCGGAACCGAGCTCTTGCGCGCCTTGGTGATGGCGTCGTACAGCGTCGGGTTGCCGTCCGGATCGGGGCCGCCCGTCCGTGCCGCGACCTCGATGTTCTTGATGAGCTTGGCGAACAGCTTGCCGCGCTTGGAGTCAAGCGCCGCCTTCTTGTGCTTCGTCGTCGCCCATTTGGAGTGGCCGGACATCCCCTAGAGCTCCCTCACCATCTCAGTGAAATATGAATGCACACCGACATCCCCGGTGATCTCCGGGTGGAAGGATGTGGCGAGCAGCGGTCCTTGACGGACCGCGACGATCCTATCTCCAGGTTCGGCCAACGCCAGCACTTCGACCCCCGAACCCACGGATTCCACCCAGGGTGCGCGAATGAAGACCGCCCGCATGGCACCACGGCCGGCGAAGTCGATGTCGGCCTCGAAGGAGTCGACCTGGCGGCCGAAGGCGTTGCGCCGGACGACCATGTCGATGCCGCCGATCGTCTGCTGGCCCTCGATGCCGCCCTCGATCCGGTCCGCCAACATGATCATGCCGGCACAGGAGCCGTAGGCGGGCATGCCGGCCTTGATCCGCATCCGGAGCGGTTCGAGCAGTTCGAAGATCTCGGCGAGCTTCCACATCGTGGTGGACTCGCCGCCCGGGATGACGAGGCCGTCGACCGCCTCCAGTTCGTGAGGGCGCCGTACGGCGACCGCTCTGGCGCCCACCGCCTCCAGCGCGCGCACGTGCTCGCGCACGTCGCCCTGGAGCGCGAACACGCCGATCGTCGGGACGATGGTCACCAATGGTCCTTCCCCTGGAAAAGAAACGTCCCTTTCAGGGTATGGCCACCTCTAGGATCACCCCAAACTGGTTCATGGCCAGCCCTGGGCCTTCCCGAACGGCCCTTCTACCGCCAAAGAGGCGGCCTCCGTCAAGGAGGCCGCCTCTCTGCCGGTTTCCCTGAGTTCCGCTACCAGCCGCGCTCGGCCAGCCGGTGCGGGGCCGGGATGTCGTCGACGTTGATGCCGACCATGGCCTCGCCCAGGCCGCGGGAGACCTTCGCGATGACGTCGGGGTCGTCGTGGAAGGTGGTGGCCTTGACGATCGCGGCGGCGCGCTCGGCGGGGTTGCCGGACTTGAAGATGCCCGAGCCGACGAACACGCCCTCGGCGCCGAGCTGCATCATCATCGCGGCGTCGGCCGGGGTGGCGATGCCGCCGGCGGTGAACAGCACGACCGGCAGCTTGCCGGTCTTGGCGACCTCTGCGACCAGCTCGTACGGCGCCTGGAGCTCCTTGGCCGCGACATAGAGCTCGTCGGCGGGCAGCGAGGTCAGGCGCTTGATCTCACCCCTGATCTTGCGCATGTGGGTGGTGGCGTTGGAGACGTCGCCGGTGCCCGCCTCGCCCTTGGAGCGGATCATCGCCGCGCCCTCGGTGATACGGCGCAGCGCCTCGCCCAGGTTGGTCGCGCCACAGACGAAGGGCACCGTGAACTGCCACTTGTCGATGTGGTTGGCGTAGTCGGCCGGGGTGAGCACCTCGGACTCGTCGATGTAGTCGACGCCAAGCGACTGGAGCACCCGGGCCTCGACGAAGTGACCGATGCGGGCCTTGGCCATGACCGGGATCGAGACGGCGGCGATGATGCCGTCGATCATGTCGGGGTCGCTCATCCTGGAGACGCCGCCCTGGGCGCGGATGTCGGCGGGTACCCGTTCGAGGGCCATGACGGCCACGGCACCGGCGTCCTCGGCGATCTTGGCCTGCTCGGCGTTGACGACGTCCATGATGACGCCGCCCTTGAGCATCTCTGCCATGCCGCGCTTGACCCGGGCGGTTCCGGTGACGGTGGTATCGCTGACTTCGGGCGTGCTGCTGGACACGGTCTCTACCTCACGACGGCTGCGGATCACGGGCCGCCCGCGCTGGACGGCCACTACGCTTCCATCGTAGGCGCTGGGCAGGATGCCCCCTACACGCCGTCTTGTCGTTCTTAGAAGATCCTCTTGAACATCATGTAGCACTTGCGCGTCAGGGAATGACGGGTTTGGCGGAGGCCAGCGCGATCCAGACCTGACCGGGGGCGAAGTTCATCGGCTCACCCGCCTCCGTGGTGAAGACGGTGCCGTCCTTCTCCGTCTCCCGTGACCAGCGGGCCTTGAACGCCTGCCCGTCGCGGAGCACGATCGCCCTGCCCTTGCCCGTGCTGTGCACCAGCGGCGTGTAGCTCTGGTTCTTGTCGTGAAACTCCGAGCGCTCCGTCTTGGTGTACTGCACGACGATCGTGGGCGCGCCGAGCTGGCCGCCCTCGGCCGCCATGTCCTTCTTGCCGTCCTGCCAGATCAGCCACTTACCCGCCGTCTGCGACCAGGCGAAGGTGAAACGGGCCGCCGGGTACTTCACGCTGTACGCCTTACGCGGCACGCCGCCCTCGGGGGCGTCGCCGAAGGTGAGTCCGATGTCCTTGGCCCTGCTCGCCTTGGGCGCCTCGGTCAGCAGTTGCCTGGTGTTGGCGAACAGGTTGTAGGGGGCGAAGCGTCCTTCCTGCCGGAAGTAGGCGCCCGGCGCCCGGCTGTCGGAGACGTCGAACAGCGACGCCTCGGCGATGAGGGGGAGCATCTTGGTCTGCGCGCCCGAGTAGGCGAAGGCGGGCCTGCCGAACTGCGGAACGATGTGCAGGTCGGAGATGCGGGCGCTGCGAACTGGGCCGATCTTGGCCGGGATCTTCGAGGAGAAGATCGCCATCAGCCGGGTCAGGCCCGCCTCGACCTGCTCGATGTAGACGATGTCCGCGCTTTTGAGGCCGAGCTGCGGCTTGCCCGCCGCGGTGTTCTCGATCTTCGCCGCGAGCACCGGCCTGCGGGCCGCGCCCGGCAGTCCGGTGAAGGGGTGCGTCGGCTCGGGCGTGGGGGTCGGAGCCGCACTCGGCTCACCGGCCACCGGGTTGCCCGCCGGCGCGGGTTCGTCGGAGGAGCAGGCCGCGACCGGCGCGAGGACCGCGACTCCCGCCAGCGTGACGGCGATCATCCGAGAAACCCGCACGATTCATCTCCTCAAGTCAGCCACTTAGCCACTCAGCCATAAACCGCCAAGAGCCTACCGGTGTCCAACTTGTCAGCTACTCCAGTTTATGTGCGGCTTATTCGGCGGCCAGGGCCTTCGGCGGCGCATCGTCGATCTCGAAGAAGCCCGGATACTCGGTATGCCCGGCCAGCCGCAGTGTGCGGGCCAGCCAGCGGCGCTGCGCCGCGCGGGTCACGCCCACCGCGTTGTTGTAGAACCGGCGGGAGTAGAGGACCTTGGCCACCGCGGCCCCCAGTTCCTCAAGCAGGTCGGAACCTGCCGCGGTGTCGGCCAGCCGGTCGCCGAAGCGCTCCTGGTCGACGACGGCTCGCAGGGTGCGCGACAGGTCGCTCTCGGCGTGCTCACGCTCCTCGGGTCCCGCCGTACGGGCCTCGTGGGCGGCCGCGGCCAGCACCAGGCTCGTCGCCGGGTCCAGCAGCCGGGAGGCGGCCAGCTCCAGGCTGACGGCGGTCCGCCGCACCAGGGCGGCGTCCAGGGACTCACGGGCCAGCTCCAGCCGGATGTGCAGCCGGTCGAGCCTGCCCGCCCGCCAGGAGATGTAGACGGCGCAGAGCACCACGATGGCGCCCACCACCAGGATCAACGTGGTCGTCACAGCGTGTCGTTCCCCTCGGCCAAGGACCTGCTCGCCACCGTGCCCTCGTCGTTCCCCGCACCCTCGGCGTCCTCGGCGTCCTCCTCGACCCCGGCCGGGCTCGCCACCGTCTCGTAGACCCGCAGGACGTCACGGGCGACCGTCGACCAGTCGTACTTCTGCACGGCGGCGCGGGCCTCCTGTGACAGCGTGGCCCGGCGCACGGGGTCGTCGAGCAGTTCGGCGGCCCGGCGGGCGAGCGAGGTGGCGTTGCCCGTCTCGAACAGCGCTCCCGCCTGGCCGTCGTCGAGCACCTTGCGGAAGGCCGGGATGTCGCTCGCCAGGATCGCCGCGCCGGCCGACATCGCCTCGGTCAGCACGATGCCGAAGCTCTCACCCCCCAGGTTGGGCGCGCAGAAGACGTCGACCGTGTGGTAGGCACGCACCTTGTCCTCCTCGCTGACCATGCCGAGCAGGCCGATCCGGTCGTGGAGGGCGGCCGGTATACGCTCCAGCACCTCGGCGGCGTCACCCGGCCCGGCCAGGAGCAGTCGCAGCGCCGGCCGCTCGGCGGCCAGCAGGACGAACGCCTCCAGCAACACCGGCAGGCCCTTACGCGGCTCGTCCATCCTGCCGAGAAAACCGATCACCTCGCCCTGATCCCAGCCGGGCAGCGGCTCACCCTCGGCGTAGCGGCCGACCGTCACCCCGTTGGGGATGAGCACGGCGTCGCCGCCCATGAACTCGACCAGGGTCTTCCTGGCCGCGTCGGACACGGCGATCCGGCCGGTGATCTTCTCCAGCGCGCTCATCAGCACCGAGGCCGTGACCGAGAGGGACCGGGAGTTACCGTACGAGGCGTGGAAGGTGGCCACGATCGGCCCCCTGGCCACCCAGCAGGCGAGCAGTCCCAGCGAGGGAATGGCCGGCTCGTGCACGTGCAGCACGTCGAAGGCGCCCTCGCGCACCCAGCGGCGCACCCGGTTCGCCGACAGGAACCCGAACGACAGCCTGGCCACCGACCCGTTGAAGGGCACCGGAACCGCGCGGCCCGCCGAGGTCACGTACGGGGGCAGCGGGGCGTTGTCCGCGGCGGGGGCGATCACCGAGACGTGGTGGCCCTCCTCCATGAGGGCCTCCGTGAGATCGCGGATGTGCACCTGGACTCCGCCCGGCACGTCCCACGTGTAGGGGCAGACGATGCCGATCCTCATTTCCTGGGCTCCAGGTCCTCGAGCCAGAGGCGCTGGAGCATGTGCCAGTCCTCGGGGTGCTCGGCGATGCCCTTCTCGAAGACGCCCGCGAGGCTCTGCATGACGACGGCCACCTTCTCCTTCCTGGTGCCCTCGGCCGGGATCGCGATCTCCTCGTGGAACTGCAGGCCCCAGCCGGTCCCCTCGAAGTAGGGGATGGCCGGGATGAGGGCGGCCCCGGTGTGCACGGCCAGCAGGCCGGGACCGGCGGGCATCCGGGTGGACGAGCCGAAGAACTGCACCTCGACACCGTTCGCGGTCAGGTCCCGCTCGGCGGGCAGGGCGACCGGGAGCCCGGCACGCAGGCGCTGCGCCAGGGTGCCGAAGGTGTGACCGTCACCACCGGTGAGCGGCAGCACCTCCATGCCCAGCCCCTCACGGAAGGCGGTGTAGCGATGGAACAGCGACTCGGGTTTGAGCCGCTCGGCGACCGTGGTGAAGGGATGCCCCGTCCCGGCGAACCAGGCGCCCGCCTGGTCCCAGTTGCCCATGTGCGGCAGGGCGAGGACCACGCCGCGCCCCGCGGCGAGGTTGTCGTAGACGGGTTCCACCCCGATCACGCGCATCCGGGAGACGAGTTCGGCGACGGGGATCGAGGGCAGCCGGAAGACCTCGTGGAAGTAGCGGAAGTAGGAGCGCATGCCGTCGCGGCTGAGCTCCCGGATCGCCGGGTCGCCGGGCGAGGTGCCCTTGACCCTGGCGAGGTTGGCCTCCAGCCTGAGCACCGACTTTCCCCGGCGCTTCCACAGCCGGTCGGCGGCGGCGCGGAAGGCCCAGGCGGTGAGCCGCTCAGGCAGGCGGGGCACGATCGTCCATCCGGCGCCGAACGCGGCCGCGACGAGACGGTCCTGGGGGGAGGGGTTGTCTGTCATCGATTTTCCGATTTCCGATCAGCGGAGGGGCCGGGGCGAGGTGGGGACGGCCTGCCGGCGCACGTGCAGCAGGCGCTGGCCGACCGTGACCGCGCTGGCCGCGGCGAGCAGCCAGAGCCCCGCGGCCAGGATGTACGGCACGCCGAGGCCGCCGAGGCCGGCTGAGACCAGGCCCACCACCAGGCGCTCCGGCCGCTCGGCGAGACCGACGTCGCACGTCATGCCCAGCGCCTCCGCCCTGGCCTTGACGTAGGACACCACCGCTCCGGCGACGAGGCAGAACAGCGCGACCCCCGCCAGCGTCCGCTGATCGCTCACGATGAACCAGAACACCAGCCCGGAGAAGATTCCCGCGTCGCCGACCCTGTCGAGCGTGGAGTCGAGGAAGGCGCCCCAGGTACTTCCCGCGCCCGTCATCCTGGCCATGACCCCGTCGAGGAGGTCGGCCAGCACGAAGAAGGTGATCACCACTGTGCCCACGAACAGCTGGCCCCGGGGGTAGAAGAACAGCGCGGCGGCGACGGTGCCGAGCGTGCCCACGGCGGTGATCACGTTGGGGCTGATCCCGCGACGGGTGAGTGCCCTGCCCAGCGGGGTCAAGACTCGGGTGACGGCGGGGCGCAGAAGTTTCAGCATCGCGCTCCGATCGTAGGCCACCCGGCCTGCGAGCGCGCATCGGCGAGCCGTGTGGCAGGGCGTTGCCGGTACGGCGGGAGCTCTCCGGAGGAGGATCGGACACTTAGCGATCAGACTTCCCTCTCGCAAGAGGATCGCCTCACCCCTCTTGTGATATTCGCCACATGGGTATTTGGTGAACACACCGCGTCCGTGCGGTGTATGGACGCGGCAGCGGATCGGCGAGGGTGTGGTCCCACCAGGCCGCGCCCCTTCGGCAACGACGCGGGAGGCGATGTGGCGGAGAGAGCAACCGGCGGAACAGCGGGAGCCGCGGGGAGGGCACCCACGGTCGATCAGCCGGACAAGATAAGAAACGTCGCGCTGGTCGGCCATTCCGGTGCAGGGAAGACAACGCTCGTGGAGGCGCTGCTGGCCGCGACCAAGACCGTCCAGCGTCCCGGCCGGGTCGAGGACGGCACGACGGCCAGCGACTTCGACGAGGTCGAGGTGCGCCAGCAGCGCTCGGTGAACCTCACCGTGGCCCCCGTGATCCATAACGACATCAAAATCAACCTGCTGGACACACCCGGCTACGCCGACTTCGCCGGCGACCTGCGCGCCGGGTTGCGCGCGGCCGACGCGGCGCTGTTCGTCGTCTCGGCCGTCGAGGGCGTGGACGGCCTGACCAGGATGCTCTGGGAGGAGTGCGCGGCGGTCGGGATGCCCCGCGCGGTCGTGATCACCAAGATCGACCACCAGCGGGCGAACTTCGAGGACGTCCTCGCCGCCTGCCAGGAGGCCTTCGGCGACGGCGTCTCGCCGCTGTACCTGCCGGTGGTGACCAACGGCAAGGTGAACGGCCTGATCGGGCTGCTGAGCCAGAAGTTCTACAACTACGCGACCGGCACCAGGACGGAGAACTCCCCGGGCCCGGCCTACGCCGACCAGATCGAGATCTACCGGGGCACCCTGATCGAGGGCGTCATCCAGGAGAGCGAGGACGAGTCCCTGATGGACCGTTACCTCTCCGGCGAGGAGATCGACACCAAGGCCCTCATCGGGGACCTGGAGAAGGCCGTCGCGCGCGGCGGCTTCTACCCTGTGCTGGCCGCGGGGACCGGCGTGGGCGCGCTGGAGGTCCTGGAGCTCATCACCCAGGGCTTCCCCTCGCCGCCTGAGCACCCGATGCCGGAGATCACCTCGATCGACGGCCGGCCCGTCGCCGGCATCACCTGTGACCCCGACGGACCGCTGGTCGCGGAGATCGTCAAGACGACCAGCGATCCGTACGTGGGCCGGATCAGTCTGGTGCGGGTCTTCTCCGGCACGCTGCGCCCCGACATGACGGTGCACGTCTCGGGGCACGGCCTGGCCGACCGCGGGCACGAGGACCACGATGTGGACGAGCGCATCGGAGCGCTCTCCTCGCCGCTGGGCAAGCTCCAGCGGACGACCGCCAAGTGCGTGGCCGGAGACATCGCGGCGGTGGCCAAACTGTCGCGCGCGGAGACCGGCGACACCCTGTCGGACCGGGAGAACCCACTGGTGATGAAGGCCTGGACGATGCCGGAGCCACTGCTGCCGGTGGCGATCCAGCCCAAGTCCAAGGCGGATGACGACAAGCTGAGCCAGGCGCTGCAGCGGCTGGTCGCCGAGGACCCGACACTCCGGCTGGAGAACAACCCCGAGACCCGCCAGCTCGTGCTGTGGTGCATGGGCGAGGCCCACACCGACGTGCTGCTGGAGCGGCTGAGCAAGCGGCACGGCGTGGAGGTGGAGAAGATCGAGCTGCGGGTGCCGCTCAGGGAGACCTTCGGCGGCCGCTGCCAGGCCCTGGGCCGCAACGTCAAGCAGACCGGCGGCCACGGCCAGTTCGCCGTCTGCCACCTGGAGGTCGAGCCCCTGCCGTCCGGTGGCGGCTTCGAGTTCGTGGACAAGATCGTCGGCGGCGTGGTGCCGCGCCAGTTCATCCCCTCGGTGGAGAAGGGCGTACGCACCCAGATGCAGCGCGGGGTCCTCGCCGGCTACCCCATGGTGGACGTGCGGGTGACGCTGTACGACGGCAAGGCCCACTCGGTCGACTCCTCCGACATGGCCTTCCAGATCGCCGGGGCGCTCGCGCTGAAGGAGGCCGCGACCAAGGTGCCCACCCTGCTGCTCGAACCTGTCGACGAGGTGTCCGTGCTGGTCTCCGACGAGCACGTGGGCGCGGTGATGTCCGACCTTTCCTCACGCAGGGGCCGCGTGCTCGGCACGGAGCCGGTGGGCGTGGGACGTACCCTGGTCAGGGCCGAGGTGCCCGAGCTGGAGATCACCCGGTACTCGATCGATCTGAGATCGATGTCACACGGCACGGGGACGTTCCAGCGGGTCTTCCTGCGCTACGAGCCGCTCCCGTCACATCTGGTGGAGAAGGTCACCGGCTGACCGGGCGATGAGGCGTGTGCCCGGCGGCACGCCGCCACCAGGTGGACGCACCCCATCGGACACACGCCTCCCAGTGCGCACTTGCATAACAAAGTAATCACGAAACGATTTCTTTTTTCCGGTCAGAGCACACCGGTCCAGGTGCCAGACTTGGGAACCATGCGAAACGGACGCCCTCTTCTGGCCGCTGCCGCCCTCGCCGTTCTGACCACGGGTGCCGCATACACCTTCGGCCCCGACACCGCGCCGACCCGGCCCAAGGCCGCCAAGAGCTCGGCGGTCTCGGCCGAAACGGCAGGTGCGACGACCTCCGCCTCGGCACAGTGCCCGGTGGATGTGAGATACCCCAAGCGGCAGCTGCGCGGGGTGTGGATCGCCACGGTCAAGAACATCGACTGGCCCTCGCGGACCGGCCTGTCCGCCGCCCGGCAGCAGGCGGAGTACGTCAGGATCCTCGACAACGCGGTCAAGCGGCGGCTCAACGCGGTGTTCGTCCAGGTCCGCCCGGCCTCCGACGCGCTGTACAGGTCGAACCTGGAGCCGTGGTCGCAGTATCTGACCGGCACCGCGGGCAAGGACCCCGGTTGGGACCCGCTGCCCTTCCTCGTCGCCGAGGCCCATCGGCGCGGCCTGGAGTTCCATGCGTGGTTCAACCCCTACCGCGCCTCCTCCGACGGCGACCTGTCCAGGCTGCCCGCGAACCACCCCGCCCGGGTCCACCCCGGCTGGATCGTCAAACACGGCGACCAGGCCTACTACAACCCCGGCCTGCCCGAGGTCCGCGACCACGTCACCAAGGTCGTCAAGGACGTGGTGACCCGCTACGACGTCGACGGGGTCCACTTCGACGACTACTTCTACCCCTACCCGTCGGGGAACGCGAGGTTCGCCGACGACGCCGCCTTCGCCAAGTACGGCAAGGGCGCCAAGCTCGCCGACTGGCGTCGCGCCAACGTCAACAAGCTGATCGCGCAGGTCGACAAGGCGGTGCACGAGGTCAGGGGCAGCGTGAAGTTCGGCGTCAGCCCGTTCGGGATCTGGCGCAACAAGTCCGAGGATCCCACCGGCTCGGCCACCGGCGGCATGTCGGCGTACGACTCCATCTACGCCGACGCCCGCCACTGGATCCGCAAGGGCACCGTCGACTACGTCATCCCGCAGCTCTACTGGCCGCGCGACTTCAGGGCCGCCGACTACGACGTGCTGATGCCTTGGTGGGCGAACGAGGTCAAGGGCACCGACGTACACCTCTACATCGGCCAGGCCCTGTACCGGGTCGGCGCCACCGACACCCCCGCCTGGACCAGGCCCGGCGAGCTGCCCTCCCACCTCACCCGGAATCGCAAGCACAAGCAGGTCTCCGGCGACGTCTACTTCAACGCCAAGCAGCTGTCCACCAACCCCCTGGGCGTGCTGGACCGCATCGTCAAGAGCCACTACCCGCGTCCGGCACTGCTGCCGCTGATCAAGGACCTCGGCGGGCGGTCCCTGCCCGCGCCCGCGGACCTGCGGCTCCAGGGCACCTCGCTCAGCTGGAAGAGCTCCCCGGAGGCCCGCTCGTACGCGGTCTACCGGATCGCCTCCGGCAAGCCGGGTGAGTGCGCCACCGCCGACGCCCGCAACCTGGTCGCGGTCGTGCCCGCGGTGGACGGCGACCGCCAGACCTTCACCACGGCGGGCGGCGGTACCTACCTGGTCACCGCCCTGGACCGCCTGCAGAACGAGAGCGTCCCCACCGGGACCTGATCCCCCCCTGGAAACGCCCACGCCCGCACGGACACGTGTCCGTGCGGGCGTGGGCGTGGGCGTGGACGTGTCCGGAGACGGGCAAGACGAGGCGATGAGCGCCCCGGTACCCCCGCGGCCTGCCTCCGGATTCGCTGGACCCGTGACACGATCTTCCCTTACGGTGCCAGCACCTGGCAGAAGTTAAAGGGGAGGTCGTTGGTGAAGCGGACGCTTTTCGCGTTTGCACTGGTCCTGGGCTTGCTGTGGCCAGGTGTCGCGCAGTCCGCGACACGGGTGGACGGACGGGTGGTGCTGATCGGCATTCCTGGTCTGCAGTGGAGCGACCTCAGCCCCGGTGGCACCCCGAATCTGTGGCGTCTGGCCACGCAGAGCGCGATCGGCTCGCTGTCGGTCCGCGCGGTGGGCCGGGTGACCTGCCCCTATGACGGGTGGCTGACGATCTCGGCCGGGTTGAGGTCCGCGGTCGGCTACGGCTGCGGGCTCCCCCCGCTACCCGAGGCCGACAAAACGGGTGCCGTCATCCCCGGCTACGGGTACCTGCGTGACGTCGCCGGGCAGCGCAACGCGGGCGCCCTCGGTGAGGCCGTGCACGCCGCCGGGGAGTGCACGCTGGCGATCGGCCCGGGGGCCGCGCTGGCGCTGGCCGACAGATCGGGCAGGGTCGACGTGTACGCTCCCTCCCCCGCGCAGATCCGCTCAGGAGTGCTCACCAGGTGCCGCGTGATCGCCGTCGACGTCGACGATCTGATCAGGCCCTACATCACCGGCGGACGACTGCCCAAGGTCGAGGAGCGGCTCCCCCCGCAACAGCGGACGGCGGCGCTGCGCCTGGCCGACGCCAAGGCGGGGGCGGTGCTGAGCGTGCTGCCCAAGGATGCGCGCGTGCTGCTGGCGGGCCTGTCCGACCACGGCGTCGACCCGCACCTTCGGGTGGCCATGATGCGCGACGGAGACCTCTCCGGCCGCTTCCTGGGAGCGGCCTCCACCCACCGCGACGACATCACGATCCTGCCGGATGTCACCGCGACGATGCTCTCCCTGGCCGGCGTCGAGGCACCGCCGGGCATGGTCGGGCTCCCCTGGCAGGCGAGCGAGAGGCGGGCCGGCACCGTCGAGGCCGCGCGGACCGACCTGGAAAGGGCCGACGTCGCCGGGCAGACGATCAGGAACGTGGGCGGCGTCTTCTTCACCTCGGTCGCCGTGCTGCAGGTCGCCTTCTACCTGACCGCGTTCCTGCTGCTGCGCCGCAGGCGCGGGCTGAGGCGCATGCGCGTGGCCGCGGTGGCACTGGCCTCGGTGCCCACCTCGACGTACCTGGTGAACCTCACCCCCTGGCAGGACGTACGGACGCCGCTGCTCGCACTGGTCGGCGGAATCGTCGGATGCGCGCTGCTGCTGACCGCGGTGGCGCTGGCGGGGCCATGGCGGCGCGCCCCGCTCGGACCGCTGGCGGTGGTGGCCGGGGTGACCGCGGCGGTACTCGCGGGCGACCTGTTGACCGGGACGACCCTGCAGCTCAACAGTGTGATGGGCTACAGCGCCGTGGTCGGGGCCCGCTACTACGGCCTGGGTAACATCCCCTTCGCGCTCTTCGCCACCTCGGTGCTGCTGCTGGCCGCCACGATCGCGCACCGGCTGACGCGCGGCGGCCACACGGGTGCGGCGGTCGCCGTCGTGGCGGTGCTGGGCGGCTTCGCGATGATCCTGGGCGGCTGGCCGGGCGTGGGCAGCGACTTCGGCGGCGTGATCGCGTTCGTGCCGGGGATCGCGGTGACCGCACTGCTGATCGCGGGCAGGCGGGTCTCGATCGTCAAGCTGGGCGCGTTCTGCGTGGCGGGCGGCGTCACCGTGATGGGCATCGCCTACCTCGACTACCTGCGCCCGCCGGCTTTCCAGACGCACCTGGGGCGCTTCGTCGGCCAGGTGCTCACCGGCGAGGCCACGGAGGTGATCGGCCGCAAACTCGGCGCGATGCTGGGCACACTGCTCAACCCCAACCTGATGCCGGTCGTGATCGCCGCGTTGGCGTTCCTCGTCTACGCGCTGCTACGGCCGGAGCAGGCGACCGCGGGAGTGCTGCCCGCCGCGTTCGCGCACTCCCCCGCGCTGCGGGCCGGGTTGATCGGCACCCTGGTCAGCGGGGTGGTCGGCATGCTGGTCAACGACTCGGGGGCCGCGGTGCTCTCCATGGCACTGGCGCTCGCCGTGCCGCTGACACTGTCGGTGGGCATCAGGACCTTGGGCGGAGCCCCGCGCTACGACGACGCGGGCCAGGAGCCGGCGAGCAGTTCCCTGGTGTCACGCAGCAGCTGAGGAAGCACCCTGGTCTGGCCGACGACGGGCATGAAGTTGGTGTCGCCGCCCCAGCGGGGCACCACGTGCTGGTGAAGGTGGGCGGCGATCCCGGCGCCCGCCACACCACCCAGGTTCATGCCCACGTTGAAACCCTGCGCGCCGCTGGCCTTGCGCAGGGCGACCAGCGCCCGTTTGGTGAAGTCGGCGAGCTCGGTGGTCTCTGCCTCGTCCAGGTCCGCGTAGTCCGGCACGTGGCGGTAGGGGCAGACCATCAGATGGCCGGAGTTGTACGGGTAGAGGTTGAGCAGCGCGAAGACCGCGTCACCTCGGGCGACGATCAGGCCGTCCTCGTCGCTCATCTGGGGGATCTCGCAGAACGGGCAGCCGTCCTCGGAGCCCGAACCCGTCGGTTTGCTGGCCCCCTTGATGTAGGCCATCCGGTGTGGAGTCCAGAGTCTCTGGAACGCGTCCGGTGTTCCCGCTCCGTACTGCGCCTCCGGCTCGTTGCTCATGGTCGCCAGCATATTGCCAAGCCGATCCCTTCGGTCTGGCGCCTCCCCCGCCGGGGCACCGGAAGCGGCCGGGATCCGGCGGCTGGACGGGATCTTGATCTATATCTCACCGTATTAACGGACGAATGCCGCAAATTTCCGGCAGAATCCCCCAGCAAGACCACCGACAGCCGAGGAGTACCCATGACCGACGTCTCCGTCGAGGAGCCGACCGAGGAGACCGCGTCTCCCGCCGAGATCGGCGGCAGGCCCACCCGCCCGTTCTCCCTCAGCCTGTCCCTGTCCGCCGACACGGAGCCGCCGGCGTCCTCCACGAGCGAGCCCGTCCTGGCCGTGGTCGAGACGATCACCCCGGCAACGGACGAGGTGCCCTCCCCCTCCCTGGCCGGAACGGCGACCGTGTCTCCCCTCTCTCCGCCGGCCCCGGTCACCCCGGTGTCCTCGGCCGTGGTGAAGGGCCGGATCAAGGTGGCGGACGAGGTGGTGGAGAAGGTCGCGGCCCTCGCCACCCTTGAGGTCACGGGCGTCGCCGAACTGGGAGGCGATGCCGCCCACGCGGTGGAACCGGTGCGTGAGCGGGCCGGCATCGGCGCCAGGCGCGGCCCCCGGGGCGTCAGCGCCCATGTGCAGGACCGTACGGCCGCGGTGGACGTGTCGATCGTGGCGGAGTACGGGCACGTGGTGATGGACGTGGCCAACGAGGTGAAGACCAACGTGGCCCGGACCGTCAGCCGGATGCTCGGCATGCGGGTCGTCGAGGTCAACGTCGACGTGGAGGACGTCCGCCTGCCGGGCGAGGTCCGGCCCGAGGCACCCGCCGAGCCCGCGAAGCACGCCTAGCGGGGCCAGGCCCCGCCAAAGAGAACGGGTCCGGCTCCCCCAGCGGGGAAGCCGGACCCGGAACGCCTCGGAGAAGACTCAGACCTGGAGGCGGCGCTCGATCGCGTCGACGATCTCGGCGATCGCCTCGTCGACCGGGACCCCGTTCTTCTGCTCGCCGTTGCGGAAGCGGAAGGAGACGGCACCTCCTGCGATGTCCTCGTCGCCCGCCAGGAGCATGAAGGGCACCTTGGACTTCTGCGCGTTGCGGATCTTCTTCTGCATCCGGTCGTCGGAGGCGTCGACCTCGATCCTGATGCCCCGCTCGCGAGCCTTCTTGGCGACGTCCTGAAGGTAGGACACATGTGCCTCGGCGATCGGGATGCCGACTACCTGGACCGGCGCGAGCCAGGGGGGGAACGCGCCCGCGTAGTGCTCGACCAGGACACCGAAGAAACGTTCGATCGAGCCGAACAGCGCGCGGTGGATCTTGACGGGACGCTGACGGGTGCCGTCGGCGGCCTGGTACTCAAGCTCGAAGAGCTCGGGCAGGTTGAAGTCCAGCTGGATGGTCGACATCTGCCAGGTGCGGCCGATGGCGTCGCGGGCCTGGACGGAGATCTTCGGACCGTAGAAGGCGGCGCCCCCGGGGTCGAGGACGAGCTCCAGATTCTCGGACTCGGCGACCTCGCGCAGCGTTTCGGTCGCCTCCTCCCACACCTCGTCGGGGCCGACGAACTTCTCCGGGTCCTTGGTCGACAGCTCCAGGTAGAAGTCGTCGAGCCCGTAGTCGCGGAGCAGGTCGAGCACGAAGCGCAGCAGTGACTTGAGCTCGTCGCGCATCTGCTCGTGAGTGCAGTAGATGTGCGCGTCGTCCTGCGTCATGCCGCGCACCCGGGTCAGGCCGTGGATGACGCCGGACTTCTCGTAGCGATAGACCGTGCCGAACTCGAACAGCCGCAGCGGCAGCTCACGGTAGGAACGCCCGCGGGACCTGAAGATCAGGTTGTGCATCGGGCAGTTCATCGGCTTGAGGTAGTACTCCGCCCCCTCCAGTTCCATGGCCGGGAACATCCCGTCCTTGTACCAGTCGAGGTGGCCGGAGATCTCGTAGAGCTTGCTCTTGGTGATGTGCGGGGTGTTGACGAAGGAGTAGCCCGCCTCCTCGTGCCGCTTGCGCGAGTAGTCCTCCATGACGCGGCGGATCACGCCGCCCTTGGGGTGGAAGACCGGCAGGCCCGAGCCCAGCTCGTCGGGGAAGGAGAACAGGTCGAGCTCGGCGCCCAGCTTGCGGTGGTCGCGCTTCTCGGCCTCCACCAGCAGGTGGAGGTACTCGTCCTGCTTCTCGCGCGACTCCCAGGCGGTGCCGTAGATCCGCTGGAGCTGCGGGTTCTTCTCGCTGCCCCGCCAGTAGGCGCCACCGGTGCGCATCAGCTTGAACGCCGGGATGGACCGGGTGGTCGGCACATGGGGGCCGCGGCACAGGTCCTTCCAGCACAGCTCGCCGGTCTTGGGGTCGAGGTTGTCGTAGATGGTCAGCTCCGCGCCGCCCACCTCGACGCTCTCCTCGTCGGCGGCCCCGCCCTTGAGGCCGATCAGCTCCAGCTTGTACGGCTCGGCGGCGAGTTCCCCGGCCGCCTCGTCGTCGGAGACGGGCCTGCGGGAGAAGAGCTGACCCTGCTTGACGATCTCGCGCATGCGCTTCTCGATGCGCTTGAGGTCGTCGGGGGTGAACGGGTTCTTGACGTCGAAGTCGTAGTAGAAACCATTCTCGACCGGCGGGCCGATGCCCAGCCTGGCCTCGGGGAAGATCTCCTGAACGGCCTGGGCCATGACATGCGCGGTGGAGTGGCGGATGATGGCGCGCCCGTCGGGGCTGTCCGCCGGGACCGGCTCGATCACGTCGCCCTCGGCCACCGGGGCCGCGAGGTCCTTCAGCTCGCCGCCCGCCCGGGCGGCGACCACGGAGCGGCCGTCCGCCTCCAGCGCCTCCCCGTACGTCGTACCCCCCGCCACCACACGCGCGGCTCCGGCGAGGGTGATACGAAGTTCTGACACGGCCGACACGGTTGCTCCCTGGGAGACGTCGATGGATGGTCTGGAATCGATGCTACCGGTGTCGTCGACGCGATTTCTCAGGCGTCGCGGCTCCGGCGGTAGCCCAGCGAGGTCAGCTCGGCCCGGGTCCCGCGGAAGACGTTGCGATCCAGTGGCTTGTGCGAATGCTGGTGAATGGTCCATCTCCGCCACGGGCTGGGCACCTGCGGCCGGCCCCGGGGCGCGTCGGGCGCGGCGATCCACAGCGGGTAGGTCTCCAGCCCGGCGCAGTTGCCGTTCTGCGCGAACGCCTGGAACGTGTAGACCACCGGCTTCACCCCGGCCAGCGCGATGACCGCCTGGCACCAGCTGCGGGCGAACCGCGCCACCCTGGCGGCGGGCAGGTGGTCGTTGGTCTCCAGGTCGAGGGCGAGCAGATCACCCCTGCGCAGCCCCCCGGCCCGCTGCACGATCTTCAAAAAGTGCACCGCCTGCACCTCGGGGTCGCCCGCGGGGCGGGCGAAGTGGTAGGCGCCGCAGACGATCCAGCTCTCGCGCATGCCGTTCCAGTTGGTACCGAACCACTTGTCGGTGAAGGTGCTCCCCTCACTCGCCTTGGCGAAGGCGAAGGAGACCCCGCCCTTCGCCTGCGCGCCCCAGTTGACGGCGCCCTGCCAGTTCGACACGTCGATCCCCTGCAGCATGGCGGCCACGCTAACCGGTGGGTGCCGCGGGCACACGCCCGACGCTCCCTCGGCATACTGCCGTTGCGACCGCTTTGGCTAGGCTTGGTCGGTGTGAACGCAGCAGCTCAGATCTCCGGCGCGTACGCGACCGGCATCGCGACCATGACTTCCGGCGGGACCGTGCTCGACACCTGGTTCCCGTCCCCGCAGCTGGGTGAGTCCTCCTCGCCGGGCACCACCCGGCTGAGCCCGCAGGAGGCCGCCGCGGAGCTCGGCTCCGGGGTCGCCGCGCTGCTCGGCCCCGACCAGGACCGCGGCGTGGAGGTGGTCGCGGTACGGACTCAGATCACCAAGCTGTCCGAGGCCCCGGCGGACGCCCACGACGCCTACCTGCGCCTGCACCTGCTCTCCGCGCGCCTCGTCCAGCCGCACGGCCTGAATCTGGACGGGCTGTTCGGCCTGCTCAGCAACGTCGTGTGGACCAACCACGGCCCGTGCGCGGTGGAGGGCTTCGAACAGGTGCGCCTGCGTCTGCGCGCCCGGGGCCAGGTGACCGTCTACGGTGTGGACAAGTTCCCGCGCATGGTCGACTATGTGGTCCCCAGCGGTGTCCGGATCGCCGAGGCCGACCGGGTTCGTCTGGGCGCGCACCTGGCGAGCGGCACGACCGTGATGCACGAGGGTTTCGTCAACTTCAACGCCGGGACGCTCGGCGGCTCCATGGTCGAGGGCCGCATCTCGGCGGGCGTCGTCGTGGGCGACGGCTCCGACGTCGGCGGCGGCGCCTCGATCATGGGCACCCTGTCCGGCGGCGGCAAGCAGGTCATCTCCATCGGGCAGCGCTGCCTGCTGGGCGCCAACAGCGGCATCGGCATCTCCCTCGGTGACGACTGCGTCGTGGAGGCGGGTCTCTACGTCACCGCCGGGACCAAGGTGGCCCTGCCCGAGGGTCAGGTGATCAAGGCGGCCGAGCTCTCGGGTGCCTCCGGCCTGCTGTTCCGCCGCAACTCCACCTCGGGGGCCGTCGAGGTCGTGCCCCGCCAGGGGACGGGCGTGGAGCTCAACAGCATCCTGCACGCCAACGACTGATCACCGACACACCGCACTCGCGCGGGGGGCGTGCCGGAGGCCGTGGGGCCCGCGAATGCTCGTCCCAGGGTCTCCCAGCTGGCAGGGTGGCCCCACGGACCTCACCCCGATGCGGGCGCCTCCGGGACCGAGGTCCCGGCGCTGGAAGGATTCAGATGACCGGTCAGGAGATGGCGGGCGACGGGAGCCGCGCGATGGCGGCGGCCCGGTGGGTGACGGGGCTGTTCGCACCGCAGGTGCTGGTCATCGGGCTGCCCCCGGTCGTCGGGCTGATGGCCGACGGGTGGCGGGGCGGAGCATGGGGCCTGGTGGCCTCAGCCCTGTGCGGCGGCATTCCCGCCCTGGTGATCCTGGCCGGGGTCCGTTCCGGACGCCTGGACTCCCACCATCTGGTGGACCGGGCGAGCCGGACCAGGCCGCTGCTGGTGGCGGTCGCGGCGGTGGCCGTCGCGCTGGTGCTGCTGATCTCCCTCGGGGCGCCGCGTCTGCTGGTGGCCACGGTGACCGCGATGCTGGCCGCGCTCGCGGTGACGGTCCCGATCACGCTCAAGTGGAAGATCTCCTTTCACGCGGCCGTGTCCGCGGGCACCGTGGTGGTGCTGGCCCACGTGCTGCCCGCGGCGCCCACCCTGGTCGTGGGCGCACTGGTGGTGGCGACGGTGTGCTGGGCGCGGGTCCGGCTCACCCACCACACCCCCGCCCAGGTCGCCGCCGGGGCCGTGACCGGTGCCGGCACGGCCTGGGCGACCCTGACCGCCTTCGGCATCTGAGCGGGGCGGGCGCGGGAGCGGGGCGTCAGAGCAGGCTCTTGAGGAACTCCCTGGTCCGGGTGCCGGGAGAGTACTCGGCGGCGACGAAGTCGGTGACCCCCGCCTTGGCGAGCGCCTCGATCCGCGCCGACACCTCGTCCTCGTCTCCGACGATCGCCACGTCGGCCGGCCCCTCGGCCCCCTCCCGATCCAGCATCGCCCGGTAGGACGGCAACTGGCCGTAGATCTCGAACTGCTCCGCGGCCAGCGCCCTGGCCGCCTCGGCGTCGTCGGTGACGCAGATGGGCAGCGCGCACACGATCCTCGGCTCGGGGCGCCCCGCGGCCCGCGCGGCCTCGGTGACGGCGGGCGCCACGTGCTCGGCCACGGTCCTGGGACCGGTCATCCACAGCACGGTGCCGTCGGCCATCTCCCCGGCCAGCCTGAGCATTCTGGGGGCCAGCGCGGCGATGAGCACGGGCATGTCCCTCGGTCCCGGCGTGCTCAGCCCGAGCTGTCCGGTGAGAGTCTCCCCCTGGAAGGACGCGTTCTCCCCGCGTACCAGCGGCATCAGGATCGACAGGTACTCGCGCATGTGCCGGGCGGGCCGCTCGAAGCCGATGCCGTACATGCTCTCGATCACCAGCTGGTGCGAGAGCCCGACGCCGAGCGTGAGCCGCCCGTCGAGGGCGGCGTTGACCGTGAGCGCCTGCTGGGCGAGGGCCGCCGGGTGGCGCGGATAGGTCGGGACGACGGCGGTGCCGAGTTCGATCCCGGGCACCTGGTTCCCGGCCACGGCGAGCGCGGTCAGCGCGTCGAGGCCGAAGATGTGGGACATCCAGGCAGAGGAGAAGCCGTCGTCGGCCGCGCGCGCGATGCGCTCCCGTAGCTTGCCGAGCACATCCGGCTCTTTGGGTTCGTTGAGCAACAGTCCGAATCGCATCGCTACCGAACTCCATTCTAGTGATTTCGTCCAGTGTAGATCGACGACGGCGATCACACACGGGCGTACCGATACACGGGCCCCCCGGCGGGAGTGGTCACGGAAGTTCGGTGAACCGCTCCACCTGCTCGATCTTGCCCGCGATGACGATCACGTCGCCGTAGCCCAGCACCGTTCTGGAGTCGGCGTAGGTGAACTCGTCGTACTGGCCCTTGACGCAGACCACCGTCACGCCGTACTTGCGCCGCAGGTTGGACTCGCCCAGGGGCACGCCGACGTACTCGCGGGGCGGCCGGGTCTTGACCACCGCGTAGTCGCCGTCCACCTCCATGTAGTCGAGCATCCGCCCGTTGAGCAGGTGGGCCAGCCGCTCCCCCATGTCGTGCTCGGGAAGGATCACGTGGTGGGCGCCGACCCGCTCCAGGATGCGGCCGTGATCGCGGCTGATCGCCTTGGCCCAGACGTCCTCGATCTCCAGCTCGACGAGCAGGGAGGTGGTGAGGATGCTGGACTCCAGGTCGGTGCCGATGGCGACCACCGCCCGGTAGAAGTCGGGCACCCCGATCTGCCGCAGCGCCTCGATGTCCGTGGAGTCCGCGACGACGACATGGGTGAGCTTCCCTGCCAGGCTCTGCACCACCTTGGGGCGGTTGTCGATGGCCAGCACCTCGGTTCCCTTGCGGGAGAGCTCGAGTGCGAGGGAACCGCCGAAGCGGCCGAGCCCGACGACCACCACGGGGTCGTTCCTTCTGTCAGGCAACGATCGTCCTCTTTCGGGAGTCCGCAGCCGCGGGGGACCGTCAACGCGAGGGGCCCGGAGGTGGACGACAGCCTCCAGGCCCCTACCTGCGTGTCACTGGGGCGCTGAGGCCCGGATTCCGCCCGATTCTACCTCAGGGGAAGGTCAGGAGGTCTTCCGCGCTTCCCGCCGGATCAGTGCCGGAGCCGGCACCGGCGAGGGTGTCGAGGACCTGCTGGCCGTACTTGGCCAGCTTGTTCTCCCCGACCCCGCTCACCGTGCCCAGCTCGGCCAGGGACGAGGGAGACCGGGTCGCGATCTCGCGCAGGGTCGCGTCATGGAAGATCACGTACGCGGGCACACCCTGCTCCTTCGCGGTGGCTCCACGCCAGGCGCGGAGGAGCTCGAACACCGGAACCGCCTCCTCGGGCAGCTCGACGGGGTCGGCCCGGCGCGAGGAGGAGGTCTTCGCGGCCTTGGCGGGCCGGGCCGCCATCGTAGGCTCGCGCCGTAGCGGGACCTGGCGCCTGCGCCCCAGCACCTCCGCGCTCGCCTCGGTCAGCACCAGCGTGCCGTAGTCCCCCTCGACGGCCAGCAGCCCCTGCGCCAGCAACTGGCGCACCACGCCACGCCACTCGGCCTCGCCCAGCTCCGTGCCGATGCCGAACACCGTCAGGCCGTCGTGGTCGTGCTGGATGACCTTGGCCGTCTTCTTCCCGAGCAGGATGTCGATGATCTGGCCCGCGCCGAACTTCTGACGGCGCTCGCGCATCAGCCGGAACACCGTCGACAGGACCTTCTGCGCGGCGACCGTGCCGTCCCAGGACTCGGGCGGCGACAGGCAGGTGTCGCAGTTGCCGCAGGCGGCGGCCTGCTGGCCGAAGTAGGCGAGCAGCAGCACGCGGCGGCACTCCACCGCCTCGCACAGGGCGAGCATGGCGTCCAGGTGGGTGGCCAGGCGGCGGCGGTGGGCGTCGTCACCCTCCGAGGTGTCGATCATCTTGCGCTGCTGCACGACGTCCTGGAGGCCATAGGCGAGCCAGGCGGTGGAGGGCAGGCCGTCGCGCCCCGCCCTGCCGGTCTCCTGGTAGTACCCCTCGATGGACTTGGGCAGGTCGAGGTGTGCGACGAACCGCACGTCGGGTTTGTCGATGCCCATGCCGAACGCGATCGTGGCGACCATGACGAGGCCGTCCTCGCGCAGAAAACGCGCCTGGTTGGCGGCGCGGGTGCGGGCGTCGAGGCCAGCATGGTAGGGCAGCGCCTGGACACCGTTCTGTACCAGGAACTCGGCGATCTTCTCGACCGAGTTGCGCGACAGGCAGTAGACGATGCCCGCGTCCCCGGCGTGCTCGGCGCGGAGCAGTTCGAGCAGTTGCCGCTTCGGCTCGTTCTTGGGGGCGATGCGGTACTGGATGTTGGGCCGGTCGAAGCTCGCCACGAAGTGGCGGGCCCGCTCCAGGTTGAGCCTGGAGGCGATCTCGGCGTGGGTGGTCTTGGTGGCCGTGGCGGTCAGCGCGACGCGCGGCACATCGGGCCAGCGCTCGTGCAGCGCGGACAGGGCGAGGTAGTCGGGCCGGAAGTCGTGCCCCCACTGGGCCACGCAGTGCGCCTCGTCGATGGCGAACAGCGAGATCGTCCCACTGTCGAGCAGGCGCAGCGTCGCGTCGACCCGCAGCCGCTCCGGCGCCAGGTAGAGCAGGTCCAGCTCACCGGAGAGGAAGGCCGACTCGACCTGGCGACGCTCCTCGAACTCCTGGGTGGAGTTGAGGAACCCGGCCCGCACGCCGAGCGCCGTCAGGGCGTCGACCTGGTCCTGCATGAGCGCGATGAGCGGTGAGATCACCACCCCCGTGCCCTTCCGCACGAGCGCGGGGATCTGGTAGCACAGCGACTTGCCGCCTCCCGTCGGCATGAGCACCAGGGCGTCGCCGCCGGCCACGACGTGGTCGATGATCTCCTGTTGGCCCTCCCGGAACGAGTCGTAGCCGAAGACGCGCTGCAGGACCCGCGACGCGTCGCTCACCTCGGGGTCGTTCTCGGGGAAAGGCATCGGGTCATTGTACGAGGCACCCCCGACAGCCGGGGGTGAACCTGCCACAAGGGTGGATGGCGAAAGGTGCCGCCGGGAGGGACGTCCCTCCCGGCGGCACCGGCGCCGCCCTCCCGCTCCTTTTACGGGTTCACGGGTTGACGTTGATCGTGAAGGTCGACGTCGTGTTCCTGATGTTCTGGAAGTTGTTGCTCATCTGGAGGTTGTTGAACGTGGCCGAGCCGACCGCCGGTCCCTGACCGGGCTCGGGCATCTCGTTGGCCCAGATCGCCCAGCCGGACTTGGCGTCGTAGGCGTCACCGCTCTTCCTGGCGCCGGTGATCGTGATGTTCGTGAGGACGGTGTCGGTGACCGGGTTCTCCGGCTGGCTGCCGTTGTACTTGGTCTGGAACATGATGCCGCCGTAGGTCGGGTCCACGATGTCCACGTTGCTGACGCGGATGCCCTGGAAGACCTTGGAGGCGGAGAAGGCCCAGATCGCCGGGAAGACCTGCCCGTTCCAGAAGTGACCGCCGGCGCGGACGATCGAGATGTTCTCGAACCGGGTGGGCGGGCTGGCACCGAAGCCGTTCATCGGGTAGCCGAAGTCCAGCGAGCTGATCGTGATGCCGGAGTAGACCAGCGTGTCGGCGATGTAGATGTTCCTGAAGACGTTGTCGTACCCGCCGTAGACCGCGACACCCGCCGCGCGCCAGGTCAGGATGGACGTCAGGTTCTCGTAGACGTTGCCCTTCATGTCCGAGCCGCCGGCGTCGATGGCCGAGAACAACGCGAAGCTGTCGTCACCGGTGGCGCGGGCCTCGTTGTTGCTGACGAGGTTGTCGGTGCTGCCGTTGGTCATGTTGATGCCGTCGGCGAACATGTTGCGGATGCGGGAGTTCTTGATCGTCACCCGGTCGGTGTTGGCGCCCCAGTAGAGGCAGACCATGTGCTCGTTCCAGATGTTGTCGATCACCACGTCCGCGACGTTGGCGAAGTCGAACACCTTGCCCGGCCCGTCGATACGCGAGGTGTAGTTGCCGAAGTAGGCGAAGTTGGCGAAGGACGAGCCGTTCGCGGTTCCCTCGGCACGGAACCCGATGTCGGTGTTGTCCTGGTTCGACGGCGCACGGAACTGGGTGTACCAGGGGCCGGCGCCGACCACCTTGACCGCCTTGCCGTAGACCTGGAACTTGCTCGCCGTCTGGTAGGTGCCCGGCGGCAGGTAGACGCCGACGAGGGTGCCGGTGTTGTCCATCCGCACCTTGTCGAGCGCGTTCTGCACGTCCTGGTGGGTGAACCCGGCGGGGACCGTGTACCTGGCGGGGTCGGGGTTGGCGATCGGCGACACCTGCTCGGTGTTGATGAAGTCGATCGCGTACGTCGTGGTGTTGGCGGGGTCCTTCTGCAGCCTGATCCTGCTGCCCGCCTGGACGGTGGTCCCGAGCATCACGTTGGCCTCGTCGTAGATGTGACGCGGCCCGCCGGCGCTCGGCGAGTTGCCCGGACCGGCCTCGGCGCCGTACAGCCAGGCGTACTTGGAGGTCAGGTTGATGGCTTTGAGGAAGGTGCCGTCGACGTAGACGTTGAGCGTCGAGTCGATGCCGCCGCCGCCCGCCGAGTCGGGGATGGAGAAGCGGGTGACGAGGGTGTTGGTGCTGGCCTTGGTGGTGAACTCGACGTAGCTGCCCGTCGTGTTCAGCGTCACCGCCCTGCGGCCCGACGCCTCACCCGCCAGGTCGCCGATGGTGCGGTTCGGGCCGATCACGGCCGCCCCGCCGCCGACGACGGCGTCCTCGGCCTCGTACATGTCGTACGGCATGTTGGCGCCGCGGCCGACGAAGAACGGCTGGGTGACCGTGTTGTTGGCCCGCTTGACCGGCAGTTCGTTGGCGTCGTCGGCGAGGACCGTCTTGACGGTGAACTTGCCGTTGGCCGCCGTCCAGGTGCCCAGGTTCACCGGGCCGGTGGTGGCGCCCGCCGCGATCACGCCGGTGTGGGAGCCGGTCAGCGTGCGGACCACGGTTCCCGCCTCGTTGGCGACGGTCAGCGTGATGCCGTGGGCGCCGCCCGCGGAGGCCACGGTGCCCTGGTTCTTGATCGCCACGGAGAAGGTGACGACGTTGCCGTTCGCCGGGTTGCTCGGGGTCCAGCTGGTCGTCGCGACCAGGTCGGAGGTGTCGACGGGCCTGACCACGAGTGGGGAGGCGCTGGAGAAGTCGTTGTTCGACTCGTTCTGCTCGATGACGCTGCCGGCCTCGTCGACCTTGGCGCTCAGCGGGTAGCTGCCGGCGTCACGGGCGCCGATGCCGGCCGAGACGGTGGCGGAGGCCCCCGCGGCCAGCGCGGCGACCGGGGCGGTGCCGACCTTGGTGGTGCCCAGGTAGAAGTTGACGTTCGTCGCGCCGGCGGCCGCGTTGCCGCTGTTCCTGACCGTGGCCGACAGCGTGACCGCGTCGGTCTCGATCGGGGAGATGGGGGACGCCGTCAGGCCGGTGATCGTCAGGTCCGGGTTCGGCGCCGGGGTGCCGATGACCTGGAACTCGGCGACCTGCCCGGCGGGGGCGCCGGTGTTAGAAGTGATCTTGAGCTGGACGTCGGCGTAGGAGCCGCCGACCGGGATCGTCACCGTGTTGCCGGAGGCGGGGTCGAAGGTGTGGTTCGCCGCCGCCGCCAGGCTGGTGAAGGAGGTCGAGCTCTGCTCACGCCCGAGGACCTGGATGTTCTGGGTACGCGTCGCCCAGACGTTGTCGGGGTTCAGCTTCAGCACGACCGAGTTGAGGGTGGCGTTCGCGCCCAGGCTGACGGTCAGCGTGTTGGGGTAGCTGCCGCCGTTGCCCTCCCAGTAGGTCGCCGTGTTGTTGTCGTTGGCGTTGGCGGCCACGAAGGTGAAGACCGAGGAGGAGGCGGTGATCGCCTTGCCGACGGCCAGGTTGGAGCCGCCGCCGGTGCCGCCGGTGCGGGTGACGGTGTTGCTGTTGCCGGACTGGTTGTTCGCGGCGTCCTTGGCCTTGACGTAGTAGGACACCGTCGCCGTGGCCGGCTGGGTGTCGGTGTAGGTCAGGACATTGCCCGCCACGCTGGCGCGCAGGACGTTGTTGGCGTAGACGTCGTACCCGGTCACGCCCACGTTGTCGGACGAGGCACCCCAGGTCAGCCTGATCTGGCCGGCGCCTGGCTCGGTGTAGGCCAGGTTCGACGGTGTGGTCGGCGGCGACGTGTCACCGCCGGAGCCGGTGGGTCCGTACACCTCGAACTCGGCGACCTGGCCGGCCGGCCAGCCCGTGTTGGCGGTGATGTTCAGCCGGAGGTAGCGGGCGGTGGTCGCGGCGAAGTTGATCGTCACCGTGTTGCCGGTCGCCGGGTTGAAGGTGTGGCCGGCGGAGCCGACGATGGTGGAGGTGGGCGAGGCGCTCGTGCCCGCCAGCACCGACAGGGTCTGCGTCCTGGTGGCCCAGGCCGCCGCCGGGGGCAGCTTCAGGATGATCTGGTCCACGTTGGTGACGGCCCCGAGGTCCACCTGGAGCCACTGCGGGAAGGCGTTGTTGCCGCTCTCCCAGTAGGTGTTGGCATTGCCGTCGGTGGTGTTGGCCGCGCCGTAGGGGGCGGTGGTGCTGCTTGACGAGGTCGCCTTACCCACCGCGAGGTTGGGGCCGGCCGCCGCGGCGGGTGAGACCGCCCCGGCCAGGACGAGCAGGCTGGTCACGGCCATCGCCGCCACCAGCCTTAACGCCAGGTACTGCTTTCTCATCGCGTTCCTCTATCTCTCGGCTGGAACGACAGGGTCGGGTGGGAGGCCGGGGCCTCCGCCGTGCGGAGCGAGACGCGGACTCGGAGTCGTGACATCCGGCGGCCGGGCCGACCGGTGTGACCTGCGGCGGGTCGGCCCGTGAAGCTCGCCTCGTTCGTCGCTGGGGGGGTGCTGGTCGCCGGGTGCGCCCGCGCGACGCCGAGAACGACGTCACCCGAGGGCTCTTCCGGAGGGGTACGACGGATGCGTGACGCGACACATCACTAGCGGAAGTTGCGAAGAAGAGAGAAAATTTAACAGGAGTTTGCAATATTCTTGCATTGCGTTGGCCAAAGGTTACATATGTGCTACGGCCGCGTCAACGGGTCGAGAAGGACGGTTTACTTCGCCTCGCAGCCCCGAGTGCGGTCCCCGCCCCGGGCCCGCGGGTCCCCCCGAACCGGCGCGAGGGAACGTCCGTGGACCTCGGTACGGAGAGGAACCGGCGCGGAGAAACCGGACGGCGAGCTTGGCACGGGAGAGACATGGGGCAGGCACGCCGGGAAGGCGGAGCCGCCCCGGGGGGCCGGATTCCGACGCGCGGATGTCGGGCGTGGCCCGCCCTGCCGGAAACCCGTCTCATCCGGAGGGCGGGGCCGGCATGCCCGGCCGTCCGGAAGATCACGGAACAGCGAAAGAGCCCGGTGGTTGATGTCAACCACCGGGCTCTGATCTGCGTCTTGCTAGTGTGGGCGATACTGGGATCGAACCAGTGACCTCTTCGGTGTGAACGAAGCGCTCTCCCGCTGAGCTAATCGCCCGCCCTGTCCGGCCCCTCACGGTGCCGACGTGGAAAACCATACAGCAATCCGGGAGTGCCCGCGAAGCGGTGTCCGCCACTAAATTGATCTTGAGAGATGACGCACTCGGGAGGCAAAGCTCTGAGGATGCATCCGACGGGGGGCTACGGTGTCATAGCATCGTCCTGATCCACAGAAGCACCGAACGACCCGGGCTCAACCCGAATCACCCGAGACGCCCCGCCAGGGAGTCGACGGTGACCAAAACGAGACGCAAAACCCTTGCAAATACGGCCCTGTTGGTGATGTTTAGCCCGGTAGATGCCCAAATGTCGCGCTGTGATGTGCGTTACAGAAGGGCGTAGAGGCGGAATCTTTCCTACAGGTTTCTTTGTTCCGCGTGATGGCTCATGCGGAGCGAAGCCCGCTTGAGAGCAGTGAAAGCCCCGAAGAGGGGACCGACGACGAAAAGGTTTGGCTGACGATGAACAGCGCCACCGTCTCTGCCGAGCTAGGCCTTCGGCTTGTGGTCCCCGACCGTACCACCGTCCCCCTGCTCGCCGGACTCAGCTACACGGCCGATGATCCTTACGCGATCAGAATGGCCTTCCACGTGGGGAACGACGAGCCGGTCGAGTGGATCTTCGCCCGCGAGTTGCTGACCGTCGGCATCGTGCGGCGGGTGGGCGACGGCGACGTGCAGGTGTGGCCGGCGCGTGCCGACGGCGAGCGCACGCTGCACATCAGCCTCACCTCGCCGTTCGGACAGGCTCTGTTCGAGGTGCCGCTGGCCCCGCTCACGGAGTTCCTGCACCGGACGTACGAGCTGGTGCCCGCGGGCCGCGAGACCGACTTCATGGATCTGGACGCCGAGCTCAGTAACATGCTCTGGAGTTCCTGACCCGGCTCTCCCCGCACCCCCGACGGGACCTCGGGCCTACACCGCGGGCTTGAGCAGGCGTCGCATCCGGGCGATCTCGATGCCCTGGCCCGAGACGACGTCCTTGGCGACGGCCAGCATGGCCCGGTCGGAGCCCTCGCGGAGCTGGAGCCCGGCCATCGTGACCGCCGCCCCGTGGTGAGCGATCATGAGGGTCAGGAAGAGCGTGTCGAAGGCCGCTCCCCTGGCCGCCCTGAGCCGGTTCATCTCCTCCAGCGTGACGGCGTGCTCGTCATGCCCCTCGTGCCCCTGCGGCGCCCGGCCGATCGCCTTCAACCATGACGTCATGGCCGCGATCTCCGGCCGCTGCGCCGCAGTGATCCGCTCGGCGAGGTTCCGCAGGACCGGCGAGGACGACCTGGCCGGGACCAGCTCCGCCATCTCCAGTGCCTGCCGGTGATGCGGGATCATGCCCTCGGCGAACCTCACGTCGGCCGCCGTGACCCTGGCCTCGGACTCCCCGAGATTCTCGCCCGGCCGCGCCGTACGGCCCGCCTCTCCGGGGCCGCCCGGGATTATCACCGGTGCGCCGGTCTCCGCAACGAGCGGTGCCGATCCTCGCTGCGCCGCCTCCGTACATCCGCCAAGGACCGATGTCACCATGATCATCACGATAATCTGACTCGGCATACGAATCATCCGCATAGCTTCAATAATGGGGCAAGTGGACCAACGTAATGGGGGCACCGTGCGATCGACCATGGCGTTCGGCCTGGCCGCGCTACTTCTTGTGGCCGGGTGCGGGGCGGATCCAACACCTCAGGCCCCACCGCCCGCGGCCGCCTCGGAGAACACTGAACAGACGGCGAAGGCCCCCTCCCCCGGGATCTCCGGGGACGGCACCCACAGCGACAACGTCACGCACCTGGCCAACGTGCCGCTCGGCGCCCCGCTCGACGGGCCCCAGGCATGGGGCACCGACCTGGCCTTCCAGGGCGACTACGCGTTCGTCGGCAACTTCGACGGCTTCAGCGTCTTCGACATCTCCGATCCCGCCCACCCCTCGGTGGTCAGCCGGGTGCTCTGCCCCGGCGAGCAGAACGACGTCTCGGTGAGCGGGAACCTGCTGTTCCTGTCGATCGACTCCGTCCGGGTCGGCCCGGAGTGCGACGCCCAGCGCGGTAATCCGGAGTCGGACAGCTGGGAGGGCATCCGGATCTTCGACATCTCGGACAAGTCCCATCCCAGGTTCGTCTCGGCGGTCCGCACCGACTGCGGCTCGCACACCCACACCCTCGTCCCCGGCGAGAACGCCGACAGGGTCTACCTCTACATCTCCTCCCCTGGCCCCGAGCCGCAGTCGACGACCTGCCCGGCGCCGTACAACAAGATCTCCGTGGTCGAGGTGCCCGTCGAGGCCCCCGAGACCGCCAAGGTGATCTCACAACCGGTGCTCTCCGACAAGCCCGGCGAGGACGGCCTCGGCGGCTGCCACGACATCACGGCCTACCCCGAGAAGAACCTGGCCGCCGCGGCCTGCTTCGGCGACGGGGTCCTGCTGGACATCACCGACCGGGCCAAGCCCAAGGTGCTCCAGCACGTGAGCGACCGGGAGAACTTCGCCATCTGGCACTCGGCGACGTTCAACAACGACGCCACCAAGGTCGTCTTCGGGGACGAGCTGGGCGGCGGCCTGGGCGCGACCTGCGACTCCGGCACCCCGAAGACCAAGGGCGCCAGCGCCGTGTACGACCTGGGCAAGGACCGCAGGCTCACGCTCCGCGGCTACTTCAAGATCCCGAGGGAGCAGGCGTCCGACGAGAACTGCGTCGCGCACAACGGGGCGCTGCTGCCTGTGCCGGGGAAGGACATCATGGTCCAGGCGTGGTACCAGGGCGGGGTGTCCATCTGGGACTTCACCGACGCGGCCAGCCCCCGGGAGATCGGCTTCTTCGAGCGGGGCCCGATTTCGGGAGCCGGCGGCTCGTGGTCGGCGTACTACTACAACGGCCACATCTACTCCAGTGACATCACCAGGGGCCTGGACGTGCTCCGCATCGACGACCCGCTGACCGACCCTGCCGCCAAGGTCAGGCTCAAGGAGCTGAACGCGCAGACCCAGGTGTCCTACTAGGAGGACCGGCCCTTCCGGCGGGGGTGCGCCCTCGCCGGAACCGAAACCGGAAACCGAAACCTCAGGGGTCGAGGTCGGCGGCGGAGCGCTCGGCGAAGACCCGCATGGCCTTGGCGGTGATCGGGCCGGGCGCGGCGGGCAGCACGGTCTGGTCGACCGCGCGGATCGGCTGGATGTCACGGGTGGTGGAGGTCAGGAACGCCTCGTCCGCCTCGTACAGGGCCGAGAGCGGGATGTCCTCCTCGGCTCCCCCGCACCACTCCAGCGCGAGCGCGCGGGTGACCCCGGCCAGGCAACCCGAGGCGAGCGTGGGGGTGACCAGCCGGCCGTCACGCACGATGAAGATGTTGCTGCCGGTGCCCTCGCAGAGATTCCCCACGGTGTTCTCGAAGATCGCCTCGCCGCCACCGGCGGCCTTGGCGTAGAACAGCGCCCTGGCGTTGTCACCGTAGGAGGTGCTCTTCACCCCGGCGAGCGCGCCGCGCTCGTTGCGCGGCCAGGGCACCACCGTGACGTCGGCGGTGACCGGGAACGGCTTCTGCTCGTCGACGATCACCACGGTCGTACAGCCCGCCTCACCCCGGTCCGAGCCGAGCGGCCCCGGGCCGCTGGTGTAGGTGATCCGGACGCGGCCGAGCCGCCACGGCGGGGCTTCGGCCAGGCAGGCGCGGATCCCGTCGGCGATCGCGTCGGTGTCGGGATCGGGCAGTTCCATCCGCCGTGACGAGAGCGTGAGCCGGTCAAGGTGGCGGGTGAGCGCGAACGTGGCGCCGTTCACGCACTTGATGGTCTCGAACACCCCGTCACCGACCATCAAACCATGATCGAAAACTGAAACGGTGGCCTGATCCGGAGAGACAAGTTCCCCGTTGAGCCATACAGGTGTCTTCATTCGACTCCTTCTGAAGCTGATGTTGATGCCAGCGCGACGAGCCGGGAGGCCTTCAGCTCGGTCTCGTCCCATTCGCGGCGCGGGTCGCTCCCCCAGGTTATGCCCGCGCCCGTGCCGAAGCGGATCTCGCCGGACGACAGCCAGAACGTGCGGATCCCCACGGCCAGCGACGCCCGCCGCCGGTCGGCGTCGACCCAGCCCACGGTCCCACAGTACGGCCCGCGCGGCTCGGGTTCGAGCTCATCGATGACACGCAGGGCGGAGGATTTCGGGGCTCCCGTCACCGACCCCGGCGGGAAGGTCGCGCCGAACAGCTCGGGCCACCCGCACCCCGGTGCGAGCCGCGCCCTGACCGTGGAGACCAGGTGCACGAGACCGGGGTGCTCCTCCACCTCGCACAGGGCGGGCACGCTCACCGAGCCGACCTCGGCGACCCTGCCCAGGTCGTTGCGGACGAGATCGACGATCATCACGTTCTCCGCGTAGTCCTTCTCCTGCAGGTCCTCCTCGGTGGCTCCGGTCCCCTTGATCGGTCTGGACTCGACCACGTCGCCGTCCCTGGACAGGTAGAGCTCGGGAGAGGCCGACACGACGCTCAGTCCCGGCAGGCTCACCGTCGCGGCGTAGGGGGCGGGGTTGCCCTCCGCCAGCCGTACGGCCAGTGCCAGCGGGTCCGGTTCCGCTCCCGCGGGCAGCGGCGCGTTCAGTACCCGGCACAGGTTGGCCTGGTAGACCTCGCCACGCTCGATGTACGAGCGGATGCGCCGCACGCCGTCCTCGTACCCGGCCCGGTCCAGGGAACTGCGCCACGACGAGGGGTGCGGCCCGCGCCAGGGACCGCGCGGCACGGGCAGCGGGGCCTGACGGACATCGCCGAACCTGGCGCACGTCACCTTGCCCTCGTAGTCGACCACGACGGCCCACCACCCCTCGCCGTCGAGGGCGGTCAGGTCGGTGGTGACATCTCGGAGCTCCGTGGCCAAATACCCGGTGACATGCGCAAAAGAGTCATGCACTTCCCTATTGTCTCGCTTGTACGGCCAGCAGGCGCACCAGGGTGCGGGCCGCGGGCAGCGGGACGGGCGGCAGGGCCGCGTAAACGGTCCTGCGGGGGGCGAGCTCGCCGAGGGAGCGGAGCACCAGATCGGGCGGTACGGCGTGCGCGGCGATGGCGGGCACCAGCGTGATGCCGAGCCCGGCCGCGACGAACCCGAACTTGCCCGTCCACTCGCTGATCCTGACCGAGGCACGGGGGGTGAACCCGGCCCTGGCACAGGCTGCGACGAGGGCGGTGGCCCGGCCCGGCGGAGGAGCCTCGATCCAGGTCTCCTCCCGCAGCTCGCGCAGGTCGACGATCTCCTCCCCGGCCAGCCGGTGGTCACGGCGGAGCGCGACGAACAGCTCGTCGTCGGCCAGCTCGACCATCTCCACCTCCTCCTCTCGGGGCAGTTCGGCGGGGTAGTCACTGACCACCGCGACGTCCAGGCCGCCTTCTCGCATGCGGCGCAGCAGACTGCGGCTGGGCCCCTCGATCGGGACGAGTTCGACCTCGGGGAACTCCTCGCGGAACTCGCACAGGGCACCCGGCACGAGCGCGACGTTGGCGGTGGCGAACGCGCCCACCCGCAGCCGCCCCCGGTACCCGCCGTGGATGCCGGCCAGCTCCTCCTCCGCCCTGGTCAGCCGGTTCAGCACGACTTGGGCGTGGTGGTGCAGCGCCTCACCGGCGGGCGTCAGCCGCACACCGCGCGGCAGCCGCTCGAACAGCGGGCCGCCCGCGCGGTGTTCGAGCGCGGCGATGCGCCGGGAGACCGCCGACTGGGTGTAGCCGAGCCTGACGGCCGCCGCGGTGAAGGCACCGGTATGGGCCACGGTGTCCAGCAGGCGGAGCCCTTCGATGTCGAACACATTCCTCCTTCGCATGGCTCACATGCAATCTAGTCGTTTGTGGAATGCCTCATCGACTCCCTACCGTGAAACGCATGATTTCCTTTCTTGGTCTGGGGCGCATGGGCGCCCCGATGGCCCGGCGGCTGGTGGCGGCCGGGTACGAGGTGACGGTGTGGAACCGCACCCCCCGCGTGGTCGAGGGGGCCACCGTGGCGACCTCACCGGCGTCGGCCGTGGCGGGTGCGGAACTAGTGATCACGATGCTCGGCGACCCGGCGGCGGTGTGGCGGGTGCTCTCGGACGCGGCGCCGGGGCTGCGGGCCGGAACCGTGGTCGTGGAGATGTCCACGATCGGGCCCGAGGCGGTGGCCGGGCTCCGCGACCTGCTTCCCCCCGGGGTGGGGCTGGTCGACGCGCCGGTCCTGGGCAGCGTGGGGCCCGCCGGGGACGGCACGCTGACGATCCTGGCCGGCGGGCTCCCCCAGGACCTGGCCCGCTGCCGGAAGACGCTGGAGGTGTTCGGCCGGGTACGCGAGGTGGGCGGCCCGGGCGCGGGCGCGGCGATGAAGCTGGCCGTGATGAGCGCGCTGGTGCCCGCCCAGGTGCTGCTCGCCGAGACCGTCGCCTGCGCGGAGGCGACCGGGGTGGACACCGGGACGCTCCTGGACGTGCTCGGCGGCACACCGCTGGGAGCGCTCGTCGAACGGGTCCGCCCGGCCGTCGAGAACGGCCCGGACGAGACGCGCTACGCCCTCGGCCTGGCCGCCAAGGACATGGCGCTGGCCGCGCACGACACCCGGACCCTCGCCGCCGCGGCCGGGAGGCGACTGGCCGGCGCGACGGAGGCCGGACTGGGCGACGCGGACCTGACGGCGATCTTCACGCACCTCACAGCGACCGGTCCCGCGGGGGCGGCCCGGGACACGGAGCGGATCGATCAGCGGGGCCGTACCGGCGTGGAGAGGATCAACCCGGCCACGGTCCCCGCCACCAACGGGCGTTACTCCCATGCCACCAGGGCGGGGGACCTGCTGTTCGTCTCCGGGCAGGTGGCCCTGGACGGGGAGGGGAAGGTGGTCGGCGAGGGGGACATGACCCGCCAGTCCGAGTACGTGATGGACCAGCTGTCCCGCATCCTCGCCGACCAGGGCTGCACGTTCGACGACGTGACCCACATCCGTACCTTCCTGACCGACATGTCGCTGCTGCCGGAGTACGCGGCCGTGCGCGGGCGCCACATCACCGGCGAACCCCCGGCCAGTACGACGGTGGAGGTGTCGCGGCTGTTCTCGCCGGGGCTGCTCATCGAGGTGGACGTGATCGCCGCCGTCCCGGCGGGGCGGTACTAGGCCAGGGGGCCGGTGACCGTCTCGGCGGCGGCGACGACCGCGTTGGCCGCGACGAGCCCGACCACCGTCTCGATCTCCGGTGCCAGGAAGCGGTCGGGTCCCGGGCCGGGAACGGCCTGGCGCAGGGCGGCCACCACGGCTCCGGTCGCCGGGGCGGGCCGCAGCGGGGCACGCAGGTCCAGGGCCCGCGCGGCGGTGAGGATCTCCACCGCGAGCACCCGGGTGAGGCCGTCCACCGAGCGGCGCAGCTTGCGCGCGGCCGACCAGCCCATGGAGACGTGGTCCTCCTGCATGGCGGAACTCGGGATCGAGTCGACACTCGCGGGTACGGCCAGGCGCTTGAGCTCGGAGACCACCGCCGCCTGGGTGTACTGGGCGATCATGTGACCGGAGTCGACACCGGGATCGTCGGCGAGGAAGGCCGGTAGGCCGTGGTTGCGTGCCACGTCCAGCATGCGGTCGGTGCGGCGTTCGGAGATGCTCGCCATGTCCGCGGCCGCGATGGCGAGGAAGTCGAGCACGTAGCCGACGGGGGCACCGTGGAAGTTTCCGTTGGACTCCACCCGGCCGTCTGCCAGGACCACCGGGTTGTCGATCGCCGAGGCGAGCTCCCGTCCGGCGACCGAGGCGGCGTGCGCCAGGGTGTCACGGGCGGCACCGGCGACCTGCGGGGCGCACCGCAGGGAGTAGGCGTCCTGGACGCGGGTGCAGGTGCCGTCCCGGTGGGAGTCCATGATCTGCGAGCCCGCGAGCAGCGCCCTGAGGTTGGCGGCGCTGGCCGCCTGCCCGGGGTGCGGGCGCAGGGCCTGCAGGTCGGCGGCGAAGACGCGGTCGGTGCCCAGCAGCGCCTCCACGCTCATGGCCGCGCCGATGTCGGCGGTCCTGAACAGGCGGGCGAGGTCGTCCATGGCCAGGATGAGCATGCCGAGCATGCCGTCGGTGCCGTTGACGAGCGCGAGCCCCTCCTTGGCCACCAGTTCGACGGGCTCGATGCCCGCCTGCTTGAGCGCCTCCGCGGCGTCGGCCCGCTCTCCGGCGGCGTCCCGGACGACCCCCTCCCCCATGATCGTGAGGGCCACGTGGGAAAGCGGCGCGAGGTCGCCTGAGCAGCCGAGGCTGCCGTACTCGTGCACGACGGGGGTGATCCGAGCGTTGAGCAGGCTCTCCAGCACCTTGGCCGTCTTCGGGCGTACGCCGGTGTGGCCGGTGGCCAGGGTGTGCAGGCGCAGCAGCATCATCGCGCGGGTCACCTCGACCTCGACCTCGGGGCCGGACCCGGCGGCGTGCGAACGGACGAGGGATCGCTGCAACTGCGCGCGGAGCGCCGGGTCGATGTGCCGGGTGGCCAGGGCTCCGAACCCGGTCGAGACGCCATAGGCGGGAGTGGGGCTCTCGGCCAGTTCGTCCACGCGTGTGCGGGCCGCGGCCATGGCGGCCACGGCGTCGTCGGTGAGGCGCACGGGGGCACCGTACCTGGCGACCTCGACGACCTGCTCGAAGCTCAGCGGCTCCGGCCCGACGTTCACGACCTCGTTGTCGCGCATGCTGTCACTCTCTCGCGTAGGTTGAACCCGGTAACTGGTGAACCCATTACTGGCTCCTTACATCTCACGATACCGGTAGCGCTCGGTTTGGGGAGCGGCCGGGTATTCGCTAGAGTTCTCGCAGTGAGTCCGGGCAGGCCCCGGAGACACGCGGAAGTGGCTCAGTGGTAGAGCATCACCTTGCCAAGGTGAGGGTCGCGGGTTCGAATCCCGTCTTCCGCTCGGAAGGGACTCCGGTCCCCCACTCGGTGGAGTGGCCGAGAGGCGAGGCAACGGCCTGCAAAGCCGTGTACACGGGTTCAAATCCCGTCTCCACCTCTGGTTCACAGCGAGGACGATTAGCTCAGCGGGAGAGCGCTTCCCTGACACGGAAGAGGTCACAGGTTCAATCCCTGTATCGTCCACCACCGCTCATGGCCGCCATGAGCAGGTCAAATGGCCGTCAAAGCCCTGGTTCAGGGGCCTTGGCGGCCTTCTGGCTTCTCTGGGTGATGTCGGTTGTTCCGGGTTGCTATCAGCACCGGTGCCGACGTTGCGCTGACGCTCGATGACCTCACCTGACGCCCTTGACCCGCCAGGGCCCCGGCTTGGTCTCGTAAATCAGCCGGCCAGCCTCACGCCTTCGTCATCACGGTGAGAATGTCTCCGGGCTGGAAGCGTCCGGCGGGCTTCGTGCGGGAGTTCGTCGCGGAAAGGGCCGCTCTCTTCACCCGTCGCCCGCGGTGAGCGGTCACTCGGCGCCGCCGTCCGCCGTCGAGGTGTCCACGCGCACCGGCCGGAGCAGGACCACGGTCAGCAGCGCCGTCAGCGCCGTGCAGGCGGCCCCGAGGAGGGCGGCCAGGTGCATGCCGTCGGTGAAGGCCGAGCGGGCGACGTCGAGCAGGGCCGCTCCCGCCTCTCCCGGTATCCGCGCGGCCACCCCGACGGCGCCGCCCAGGGTCTCGCGCGCCGCCTCGGCGTACTCGGGGGGCAGCGCGGGACCCGTCGCGGTGAGCCTCTCGCCGTAGACGGCCAGGCCGATGCTGCCCAGGATCGCGACGCCGAGCGCACCGCCCAGCTCGGTGGCGGCTTCCATGATCGCGGACGCCGAGCCCGCGCGCTCCGGCGGGGCGACAGCGACGATCATGTCGGAGGCCGTCGCCTGCACCGCTCCGATCCCCGTCCCCAGCAGGAGCAGGCCGCCGATGAAGGGCCACCGCTCGGAGTCCACCTCGATCCCGCTCATCACCAGGAAGCCTCCGGCGACGAGCATCATGCCGCCGCCCATGATGTGTCCCGGGCGTACCCGCTGCGCGATCACGGCGGCCAGCATCGAGCCGGCGAGGGCGGTTCCGGCCGCGGGCAGGGTCAGCAGCCCCGCGACGAACGGCCGTAGCCCGAGCACCATCTGCAGGTACTGCGCGACGAAGTAGAACAGCCCCACCAGGGCGAAGACCGCGAGCGTGCTCGCGATCAGGGACACGGTGAAGCACCGGCCGGCGAACAGCCTCAGGTCGAGCATCGGGGTGGGCAGCGTCCGCTGCCTGTGCAGAAAGGCGACGCAGAACACCGACCCGGCGACGACGCCGAGCAGCGCCTGGAGGCCGGGGCCGTCGACGGCGAACTGCTTGATCCCGTAGACCGTCGGCAGCACGGCCCCCAGTGAGAGCGCGGCACTGAGCAGGTCGAACCTCCAGGGGCGCGGATCACGGTACTCGGGGAGCACGATCGGCCCCAGCGCCAGCAGCAGGACCATGATCGGCACGTTGATCAGGAACACCGACCCCCACCAGAGGTGCTCCAGCAGCCGGCCTCCCACGATCGGCCCCAGCACGCTGCCCCCGGCGAAGCCGGCGGCCCATACCGCGACGGCCATCCGGCGCTGCCGCGGATCGCGGAACATGTCCCGGATCAGCGCGAGGGTGGGCGGCATCAGGCTCGCCGCCGCAGCGCCCTGCAGGGCGCGGGCCGCGATGAGCGACTCGGCGTTGGGAGCGTACGCGGCGATGACCGACGTGATACCGAACGCGGCGGCTCCGATCAGCAGCAGCTTCCGGCGGCCGATCCTGTCCCCCAGGGCACCCATCGTGATCAGCAGACCGGCCAGCAGGAAGGCGTAGATGTCGACGATCCACAGCAGCTGGGAGCCGGTCGGCATGAGGTCCGCGCTCAGGAAGGGCAGCGCGAAGTAGAGCACCGTCACGGTCACCGAGACGAGCAGGACGGGCAGGACGAGCACCGCGAGTCCGAGCCATTCCCTCCGCCCTGCCGTGGCCACCGTTCGCACCATTGCCGAAACCTCCTTGGATACCCTGTACGCCAAATATGCGTATACATCGTACGCAAAATTTTTGGACGCATGCAAGGGTTGCTATCCAGGCCAAGGCGGCATGCACTAACGTGCGGAAATATCTTCAAAACAAGGCAGTCCAGCCAGGTGGCGGCATATCTCACTCGCCATAACGTCACATCGCTACCTTTCATTACGTCACAAAAAACGCGTGTTAGAATTTCGTCACACCAGTGGGCGTGCCGGAATTGGACGAGGACGCATGTTGACGTGTGCGCAATGTGGAAAGCCGTTGGACGCCGCGCCCCGGGGGCGACGCCCGCGGTACTGCTCCCGTGCCTGTCAGGCACGGGCCTACCGGATCCGCACCGCCGGACGAACCGCGCGCCTCGCCGAGCCCGAGCCGCGGACCGTTCTCCCCACGCCCCCGCCGAGCACCGGTGATCCGGCGGGACGGCACGAGCCCCCAGCCGGCTTGAGCACCGAGCGGATCGTGCGCACCGCGGTCCGGATCGCCGACGCCGAGGGGCTGGACGCGCTGTCGATGCGCCGCGTCGCGACCGAGTTGAGCACCGGTGCGATGTCGCTGTACCGCTACGTGCCGGGCAAGGACGCGCTCGTCGAGTTGATGGTCGAGGCCGTCTTCGGCGAGGACCCGCATCCGGGCTCCGCTCCCGGTGGCTGGCGCACAGGGCTGGAGGCCGCGGCGAGGCGGGAGTGGCGCATGTACTCCAGGCACCCCTGGGTACTGCGGGTCATCGCCACCCCCCGGCCGCCGATCGGGCCGAACGTGCTGGCCGACGTCGAGTGGGCGATGCGCGCCATGGACGGCCTCGGCCTCGACCCGACGACAACGCACTGGGTGGCCATGACGGTGAGCGCGCAGGTGCAGGGCGCGGCCCTGCTGCTGGTGAACGAAGTGGAGGCCGAGCGTCGCACCGGGGTCACGGCCGGGCAGTGGCGTGTGTCGAGGACGCCGGCGCTCCTGGAGATCCTGGAGTCCGGGCGGTTCCCGATACTGTCCAGACTCCACGCGGAGCGGGGGGACGTGATCGACATCGACGAGTGGTTCGAGTTCGGCCTGCGGCGTCTCCTCGACGGTCTCGCCGTCCTGGTGGAAGGCCGGGAGAAAGGGACCGCGTACGAGGCGGAGCCGGATTCGGCCCGCGGTCCGGCACGGTAAGGACCGTCGCGTGGCGGTGCGGTGCCCCGGGCGGTGAGACCCCGCGGTCGACGGACTTGTTCACCCGGTCTTGGCCGTGCATTGGCGGCCGGGAGACACCGAAGACGCGTAGCATCGGCGTTCTGTGGCATTCATTCGTTTCCTGCTCGGACTCACGGACACGGAGGATCATGAACGGCCCCCTCATCCCCGCCGCCCGCGCGGCGGCCGACCAGACCGGGCCGGGCGAGATCCCCGCGTCGCGGCGTTCCTCCCTTCCGGAGACGGTGAAGACGTCGTGACGAGCCTGTTGCGCAATCCCGTGAAGAACTACGACTGGGGCTCGCGCACGGCCATCGCCACGCTGGCCGGGCGCCCCTCCCCCGCGGAGCGGCCCGAGGCGGAGATGTGGTTCGGCACCCACCCGTCCGGCTCCTCGTCGGTGCTGCGGCGGGGGACGTGGCACTCCCTCGCCGAGACGGTGGCCGCCGACCCGGTGGCCGAGCTCGGGGAGAGGACCGTTGAGCGGTTCGGCTCGCGGTTGCCGTACCTGCTGAAGCTGATCGCCGTAGACCTGCCGCTGTCACTGCAGGTTCATCCGTCGCGGCGGCAGGCGGAGGAGGGCTACGCCAGGGGCGTCTACGTCGACCCGTTCCCCAAGCCCGAGCTGATCTGCGCGCTGACCCCGTTCACCGCGCTGGCCGGGTTCCGTCCGCCCGCGGAGGCCGCGGCGCTCATCGGCGGGCTGGGCATCCCGGAACTGGAGCCCGTCGTGGCGCCGCTGGCCGCCGGCGACGCCTCCGCCGCGCTCCGCGCGCTGGTGGAGTGGCCGAAGGATGACAGGGCGGACCTGGCGGCCGCGATCGCGCGTGCCGCGTCGGCCTCGGGCGGCCCCGACGACGAACTGGTGGTACGCCTGACCGGCATCCATCCGGAAGACCCGGCCTGCCTCGCCCCGCTCTTCCTGCGCCGCCACGAGCTGCGGCCCGGTGAGGCGCTGTTCCTGGGCGCGGGAGTCCTGCACTGCTACCTGAGCGGTTTCGGTGTGGAGATCATGGGCAGCTCCGACAACGTGCTCCGCGCGGGGCTGACCAGCAAGCCGATGGACGTCGACGAGCTGCTGCGCGTCACCGACCCCTCGATCTCACCCCTGCCGGTCGAGCCGGTCGGCAACCTCTACCGCACTCCCGCCCCGGAGTTCCGCCTCGGCACGGCCGTTCCGGGCTCCGGGCTCACCCTGGAGGGCGGAGTACCACGCATCCTGGTGTGCACCGAGGGCGAGGCCGAGGTCGGCGGGCAGGTGCTGCAGCCGGGCGAGTCCGTCTTCGTCCCCGCCGCCCACGGCGCGGTTGAGCTGCGCGGCCCCGGAACGATCTTCTGGGCCGAGCCGGGCCTCGACTGACCCGCCCACCACCGCGGCCGCCGTAGGCCGGGGCCGAGGAGGCACGGCGCACGCCATCGTCTCCCGTCCCCGGGCAGGCCTGGGCCGGTCACTCCGGGCCGCGGTCGTTGAGGCGCGCCTCCTGCCGGCCCTGGCCGAGCTCGTCGGCCCGCAGCGCGAGGAGGACATCGGGGCGCAGCAGCCGGGAGGGGGCGTCTAAATCCAGCAGCCGGAGGATGCGGCGCAGGCGGTAGCTGACGGTGTTCTCGTGGATCGACAGGTGCTGCGCGGTCAGCCGTACCGACAGGCCGCAGGCGAGGTAGGTCCGCAGGGTCTCGATGAGCACCGGGCTGGGTCTCAGCGGGGTCAGCACCGTGTCCACCAGACGGCCGGCGTCGAGGGGGTTGCCGATGAGAAGCACCTCGGGAATGACACGCTCGAAGTGGATCACCACGCGGTCGGCCCCCATCCGCAGCCCGGCCTCCAGGGCGGCCAGTGCCTCCCGGCACGACCCACCCGCCTCTCCGAGCCTGGGCCGCGGCTCACCGAGGCCCAGGACGAGGCCCGGCGGGATGCCCGGCCGGCGGGCGGCGCGGGTCAGCGCCTCGTCGAGGCCGGGCGCGTCGGCGAGCAGCAGCAGCGTGGTGGCTCCCTTGCTCCCGACGAGGACGCGGCTGCGCAGCCGGGGGCGCAGCGAGTCGAGCACCGCCTTCTGCGCCCTGGCGAGCGCGAGGGGGCTGGTCACCTCGACCATGCCGATCGCGGCGGCGCGGTGCGGCACCTGGGCGGGCACTCCGACGAGCCGGGCGCGCTCCTCGACGTCGGCGGGATCGAGCGGTTCCCCGCCGGCGAGCCGGGACACCAGGTCGGTGGCGATCTGGTCGAGATGGGCGGCGGCCTCGCTGCGGGTCTGGCGGTAGGCGTCGGTCGAGGCGTCGATCATGGAATCGGTCAGCGCGGCCAGCCGTTGCACGAGCCCGGCGAGATCGTGGCCCCTGGCCGACGGCCCGGCCGCGGCGGCAAGCCGCTCCAGCAACGCCCGCTCGGCGGTGTGCCAGGAGGCGACCAGGCTCTCGATCGGCACGCCCTGGATGGCCCGCCGCTGACCGAGCGCCGCCGCGGACAGCAGTTCGGCCTCGGTGAGGGCCCGCCGCTCGGCCACCGCCGAGAGCACGGCGGTGAGGTTGGGCGCGACCACCTCGGTGAGGTCCTCGACCTCCATCCGCGCCTGGTCATATCCGGGCAGGCGCTCCCAGACGGTACCGACCAGAGTGGCCGCGATCTCCTCGACCTGCGCGAGGAGGCCGCGAGCCTTTTGTGTCATGTCCACAAAAGCGATCTCTCCATCTTCCGGCAGAGCCACGTAGTTGGGCATACGCCCCTTAATGGACTATGGACTATCCCAGGGCACAGCCCCAGTCAAGGAGGGCGCTATGAGTACAAAAGTGGAGTCGGAGTCGATCTCCACCGACCTTGACGACCACGCGCTGGAACCTGTGCCCGCGCACCGGCGTAAGTCCCTGATCCAAATGATCATTGTCCAGATCGGCTGGAACATCAGCGTCAGCAGCTTCCTCGTCGGCGGTGTCGTGGGCGGCGGGACCACCTTCGGCGAGGGAATGGCGGCGATCCTCGTCGGCAACCTGGTTCTGGTGGCCGTGTCCGCGCTGATCGGGCTGGTCGGCTATCGGACCGGCCTGTCCAGCTACCTCGCCGCCAGGGTCGTCTTCGGCCGCCAGGGCGCGGTCGTGGTCTCGCTGCTGCTCGGTGTGATCGCCATGGGGTTCATCGGGGTGCTGATGGACACCTGGAGCGGGGCGGTGCACAAGCTGATTCCGGCGATCCCGCCATGGGCCTTCATCCTGGTGTTCGGCGCCGCCATCACCACGACGGCCATCTTCGGGTTCAAAGGGCTGGCGAAGTTCTCCGCGATCGCGGTGCCCATCGAGGTCGCGATCGCGCTGCTGGCGCTCTTCAAGATCGGCGGCGGGGACGGCGGGTTCGCCGAGGTGGCCGCCCAGCAGCCCGCGGTGCCCATCGGATTCGCCGTCGCGGTCGGCGCCGTCATCTCGACGTGGATCACCGGTGCCGCGCTCGTCGGGGACGTGACGCGTTTCGCCTCCCGCGGCCGCGACGTGATCATCTCCTGCTTCGCCGGATTCGTCGTGGGCGCGGGCGTCTTCGAGATCATCGCCACCGTCTCGGCCATGTCCGTGGGCAACAGCAACTTCGTGCTGGTCATGCAGGGACTGGGCCTGCTGGCCCCGGCCGCGGTGATGCTGGTGCTGGCCCTGTGGAACACCGCCGACAACAACCTCTACTCGGCCTCGCTCGCCTTCACCAACGCCTCCAACACCCTGGGGCTGCGGGTCGGCAAACCCGCCTGGACGATCATCTCGATCGTCATCGCGGTCCTGGTCGCCTTCGCCGGTCTGGCCGCCCAGTTCCTCGTCTTCCTGAACGTCATCGGGATCATCGCACCGCCGTTCGCCGGCGTGCTCATCGCGCACTTCTGGATCCTGGCCCGTCACCGCACGGGCGACCAGCTGCTGGAGTCGGCACCGGCCGTGCGGGCCGAGGCCCTCGTGGCCTGGGTCGTGGCGGCGCTGCTGGCGAAGTACACCGACGTCCTGCTGACCGACGCGATCGAAGGGTTGGTCTACGGGTTCGTCTGCTATGCCGTACTGGGCTGGGCGGTGACCGCTCTCAGGCGGAACGCCCCTGTCCCGGTCACGGCCGACGCACGGGAAGGAGATGTTCGATGAGATTCGGTCTGGGGGTGCCCACGGGCACGGAGGGGCTGATGTATCCCGTCCCCTACGCCGACGCCGCCGAGGCGGTCGAGCTGGCCGTCCAGGCCGAGCGGCTGGGATTCGACTCGGTCTGGGGCAACGACCACGTGACCACGCAGGGCTACGTGCGCGAGGAGTTCGACACCCCGCCCCGCTACTACGACCCGTTCGCCTATCTGAGCTACGTCGCGGCGCTCACCAGCCGGATCCGGCTGGCCACGGCGATCATGGTGCTGCCGTTCCGCAACCCGGTGGTGGCCGCCAAGCAGGTCGCCACCCTCGACCGGCTGTCCGGAGGCAGGGCCGTGCTGGGCGTGGGCATCGGCGCCTACCGCGAGGAGTTCGAGGCGATGAACCCCGGGCGGCGCATCAACAGGGGCGAGCACGCGGCCGAGGCCATCCAGGCGCTCAACGCGTTGTTCACCGAGCGGCGAGCCTCCTTCAAGGGGCGCTGGGTCGAGTTCGAGGACGTGGAGTCCTATCCCAAGCCGGCACAGCCCGTGCTGCCGATCCTGTCCGGCGGCAACGCACCGGGCTCCCGTACCCGCGCGGCGCTGCACGCCGGCGGATGGCTGCCCGCCTGCCTCACCCCCGGCGAGGTGGCCGCGGGCATCGCCGACATCAGGGCGCAGGCGGCGGCCGCGGGCCGCGAGCTGCCCGGCGGGTTCGAGGTCGCGCTGCAGGTGGCGGTCTGCGTGGCGCCCACCCATGAGGAGGCCTGGCGCAGATTCCGCGCCTCCCAGCTCCACAACCACATGGTCTCGCTGTCCGGCACGACACTGAAGGACCAGGGCGTCTCCGACCTGGCGAGCCGCAATCTCATCGGTACTCCGGACAGCGTGGCCGAGCAGATCGCCGCCTACCGGGAGGTCGGCGTCGACACCCTCGCCGGGCTGCTGTTCGCGGCCGACACCGTGCCGGAGACGCTCGACGCCATGCACGAGTTCAGCGAGACCGTCATCGCCAAGCAGGCGGGAGGGCGGCCATGAGCGCCCCTCCCCCCGCCCCGGACGTCGACCTGCGCCGGCTGGCGTCGGAGCGGGTCGCCCGGCTGCGTGAGGCCCTGGCCGGGGCTCCGTTCGACGCCGTCGTCCTCACCACTCCGGAGAGCGTCCTGTACGCCACCGGCTACCGCAGCGTGGCCGGGGCGCTGTTTCGCGCCCACCGGATGGCGGCCGTGGTGACCGGCGACGACTGCTGGCTGGTATGCCCGGCCGCCGACACCGCCCCCGCGGTGGACGGCGGCGTGCCGGAGGACCGGGTGGTGCCGTTCGGCCGGTTCTACTTCGAGTCGTCCGGCCCCACACCCCTCACCGGTGCCGCCGACCGGCACCCCGACCTGTACGCGGCGCTCGCCACCGCGACCCGCGCCGCCGGGACGGGGCTCCGTTACGGCGTCGAGGGGCTCGACGGCGAGGAGGCCCTGCGCGAGGCCGCGGGCGATCCCGGCGCGGCCGACGCCACCGGCTGGGCGAGCCGGGTCCGCGCGGTGAAGCTCCCCGGCGAGGTGGCGCTGCTGCGCCACGCCGCCCGGCTCGCCGAGGCCGGAGTGCACGCCGCTCTGGAGATCGCCGTGGAGGGGGTGACCGAGCACGCGCTCGCCCAGGCGGTGGCCGCCACGATGGTCGCCGGGGGCGCCGAGCCCCGCTTCGTGGTGGCGACCACCGGCCCGCGCTCCGCCCTGGCCGACGCCCACCCGACCGACCGGCGCTGGCGCCCCGGCGAACTGGTCCGCTTCGACATCGGCTGCCTGTACGCCGGCTACTGGTCCGACATCGGACGCACCGCGGTGCTCGGCGCGCCCGACGCGCGCCAGGCCGGCCACTACGCGGCGATCCTCGCCGGCCTGGACGAGCAGGTCGCCCTGACCCGTCCCGGCGTGACCGCCTCGGAGGTCTTCGACGTCGCGATGCGGACGGTGCGGCGGGAGGGGGTCACGCCCTACCGGCGCCAGCACTGCGGGCACGGCATCGGCCTCGCCGTCTACGAACCGCCCATCGTCTCCCCCGGCGTGGAGACGGCACTGGAGGCGGGCATGACATTCTGCTTCGAGACGCCGTACTACAACCTCGGATGGGGCGGGATGATGGTGGAGGACACCCTGGTGGTGACCGGCGACGGAGCGGAGCTGTTCACCCGCTCGCCGAGGGAGCTGACGGTGGTGCCGGCATGACCCCGGCCTCCCGCTACCTTGGCCGGCTGGCCTGCCAGCGGTGCTCGGCGACCTACCCCGACCCTTCACTGGAGCTCGTCGGGCGTGGCTGCCCGGCCTGCGAGAAGGAGGGGGCGCCCGCCAACGTGCTCCCGGTCTACGACCTCGGCGGCTTGCGCGGCCTGCCCTGTGACCCCGCCCAGCCAGGGCTGTTCCGCCACCGCGCGCTGCTGCCGCTGGACGGTGCCACACCGGCGGTGAGCCTGGGCGAGGGCGGCACTCCGCTGGTGCCGCTCCCCCGCACCGCCGAGCGCCTCGGGCTCGGCGCGGTCCTCGTCAAGGACGAGACCCGCAACCCGACCTGGTCCTACAAGGACCGGCTGGCCGCCGTGGCGGTCACCAAGGCCGTGGAACTGGGCGCCCCCGCGGTGGTCGTGGCGAGCACCGGTAACCACGGGGCGGCGGTCGCCGCCTACGCGGCGCGCGCGGGGCTGCCCTGCGTGGTGCTGACCGTGGCGTCGGTACCGGCCACGATGAAGACCCTGATGCAGGTGTACGGTGCTCGCGTCGTCGCCCTGGAAAACCCCCGGGATCGGTGGCGTCTGATGCGGCGGCTCGTCGAGGAGCGCGGCTGGCTGGCGATGTCCGGGCACGCCGACCCGCCGGTGGGGTCCATCCCCTACGGCATCGACGGCTACAAGACGATCGCCTACGAGATCGTCGCCGACCTCGGCCGGACCCCCGACCACGTGGTCGTGCCCGTCGCCTACGCCGACGGGCTGGCCGGGATCCGGCGCGGCTTCGCCGACCTCGTGGAGTCGGGGCTGGCCGACCGGATGCCGGTCCTCGTCGCGGCCGAGCCGTTCGGCCCGCACGGCACCGCCCTGGCCGCCGGCACGGACACCGCGGGACCGGTGCCGATCACTCCGTCGGTCGCGTTCTCCATCGCCTCGCCGTACGGGACCTTCCAGGGCCTGGCCGCGCTGCGGGCGACCGGCGGGCGGGCGGTGTCCGTCCCCGACGACGCGCGCATCCTCGACGCGCAGGGCAGGCTCGGCCGGGAGGCCGGCCTGTACCTGGAGGCCTCGTCCGTCACCGCGCTGGTCGCGGTGGAGGACCTGGCCGGGTCGGGCGCGCTGCCCGCCGACGCCACGGTGGTCGTGGTCGGCACCTCCACCGGCCTGAAGGACATCGGAGCCACCGCCGCCACCCTGCCGCCGGTGCCCGTCGTGGAACCCACGCCCGCCGCACTCGACCGGGGACTCGCCGCACTCGGCCGGCGGAGCGGCGACCTCGGCCCGGAGGACGACCGATGAGACTCGCGTTCTCCATCTCCGGGCACCGCGACGCCGCCTCCGCCGTCGCGGTCGCCAGACTCGCCGAGGATGCCGGGTTCGACACCGTGTGGATCACCGAGGACTACTGCGAGCGCGGCGCCTTCGCGCTGGCCGGCGCGATCGCCGCGGTCACCGGGCGGATCCGGGTGGGCATCGGGGTGGTCAACCCCTGGACCCGCCATCCGGCGCTGATCGCCATGGAGCTCGCCGCCCTGGAGGAGATCAGCGGCGGGCGCGCGATCCTCGGCCTCGGTGCGAGCAACTCCCGCTGGATGACCGACCAGCTCGGCATCCCCTTCGACCGGCCGATCGGTCGCCTGGCCGAGGCGGTCGACATCGTCAGGGCGATGATGACCGGCGAGCGCGTCGACCACCGGGGCGAGCACTTCCGCGTGTCGGCCGGGCTGTCCTTCACCCCGCCACGCCGCACCCTGCCGATCGTGCTGGGGGTCAAGGGTCCGCGGGCGCTGGCCTTGGCCGCCGAGCGGGCGGACGGCCTGCTGCTGTCCATCCTCTCCTCCGCGCCCTACGTCTCCTCGGTCCGCGAGCGCGTCGGAGCCGGGATGGAGCTGGCCGCCTACGTCGGGCTGTCGGTGGGCGAGGACGCGTGCGCGGCCCGCGACCGGCTGCGCCCCATGGTGGCGACCTACCTCGGCGTGCACGGCGACCACGAGATCACCAGAACCGCGGGGCTCGACGCGGGGTTGTGCGCCGCGTTCCGCGAGGGGTGGCTTTCCGACGCTCCGCGCACCGACCTCGTCGACGACGCGCTGCTCGACCTGTTCGCCGCCGCCGGGACGGCCGCCGACGCCGCCGCGTCACTCGGCCGCCTGGCCGCCGCCGGCCTGGACGTGGCGGTCGTCCGCGACGACCCCGACACCGATCCGGGACGGCTCATGCACGCGGCCGCCCTCGCCACCGGCCGCTGATCCGCCTGGCGACGGGCGCTCACCGTCCATACCGGCCCGCTATGACGGATAACCCGCACGGTGTGCGAAGCGTCCCCGCCAGCGAGGCTGGAGGTTATTCGATGACACCATCCGAGATGGTCGCGGACCAGGACCTCCATCTGGAGCTGATCCTGGTCGAGGTACTGCACCATGAGGCCGAGCACCTGGTGACCGGCTGAGCACCCCGGTCCCGGCTCCAACGGGGGGAGCCTGGACCGGGGGCGCTTTCGGCGTGGTCGATCTCGCAGGTGAACGACACGAACCACCGGCCCTTCTCCAACCGGAGGGTCGCCGGCAGAATCCGGCCCGTGCCGCGCTCCGGATCCACACCATCGGCGCCTGGTCGTGAAACCGGCTCGCCCAGATCGGCAAGCTACTCGAAGCCGACCTGGACCATCTTGACACCCTGCTGATCCGCAACCTGGCGTACCGGATGGACGACCCGGTGAGCGGATGACGCCGGCTCAGCGGTCGCCCTCGCCGCGCGCGGCGAGGGCCTCGCCCAGTTCGTCGGCGTGACGCAGGGTACGGATCAGAAACGGCACCGCGAACGCGATGACCGAGCGCTGCGCCCCGCGGGCCTTCGCCGCCTCGCGCACCTCAGCGGCGATCTTGGACAGTACGGTCACCGACTGCAGGGTGAGCCCGACGAGCAGACCGAGCCGGTCCGGACGCACTCCGAACCGCCGCAGCGGCCGCAGCCCGCGCTCGACGGCGGACACCACGTCGTCGACCCTGGTGGTGATCGTGAACAGGTTCGCCGCGGTCAGCGCGGCCACGATCCGCAGGCATACCAGCACGGCCGCGTCCAGGCCGAGCAGCCACCACTGCAGCGCGAACATGAACGCCACCAGCACTCCGAGCGTGCGGGCGACCCGCAGGCAGCTCCTAGGCGAGATCCGTGCCAGCGCGTACCCCAGGACCACCGCGGCGCAGATCCCGCCGAGCCACCCGGGAGAGCGCAGCACGAACACCACCGCCGCGAGCCCGAGCAGGGCGAGGAGCTTCCAGCCGGCCGGTGTCCGGTGCAGCGGACTCGATCCCGGTTCGTACCATCCACCCAACATCAGCCGACGAGCTTCCGGTAGTGGCGCAGCGCGGGTTCCGGCTCGTCGTCGGCCACCACGCGGCCCCCGTCGAGCACGATCACCCGGTCGAAGTCGCCGAGCAGGTCAAGATCATGGGTAACCAGCACCACCCGCTGTCTCAGCCCCGCGAGCAGGGTGCAGAACTGCCTCTTGTTCCGCAGGTCGAGCAGCGTCGTCGGCTCGTCACAGACGAGCACGTCAGGGTCGAGCACGAGCATCCCGCACAGCGCGAGCAGCTGCTTCTGTCCGCCGGAGAGCTGGTGCGCGGGATGGTCCGCGTAGCCACCGAGCCCGTGTTCGGTCAGGATCTCGGCCGCTCGCGCGGCACGCTCCCCGGCGGAGAGCCCGCTGCGCCGCAGGGAGAAGGCGACGTCCTCGCCCGCGGTCGGCATCACGATCTGGCTGTCCGGATTGGTGAAGACGAACCCGACGCGCCGCCGTACCTCCCGGCCCTTGCGGCTCGGGTCCAGCCCGTCAACCAGCACCCGGCCCGTGCTCGGCAGCACCAGGCCGTTGATCATGCGGGCCAGGGTGGACTTTCCCGAACCGTTCGCGCCGACGAAGGCCACCCGCCGCTCGGACAGGCGGAGGTTCACCTCGGACAGCACGACCCGCTCGCCATAGCTGTGCCCGACGTCCTCGAACTCGATCACGGAGCCGTCTTCCACCTTGTCCGGGAGCGGGGGGTCGTGAACATCATCCGGTCCGCGTCGCCGGTCTCGCCGACAGGTCCGGCAGCGCGCGATGCACCACGGCGGCGATCAGCGAGGCGGCCACCACCTTGACCGCGTCACCCGGCACGAAGATCAGCGACTGCAGCGCGGCCGCCGGCAGGTCCCCGATGTACACGCCGAGGAACGGAATGCCGATCAGGTAGTCGGCGACCAGCCCTGCCGCGTTGGCCAGCAGCAGCACCGGCAGCCCGACGCGCCTGGCGCGCGACACGATCAGACCGGCGACCAGCGCCGACAGGACCCAGCCGATCAGGAATCCACTGCTCGGCACGGAGAACGAGGCGATACCACCCCGCCCGCCGGAGAGCAGCGGCAGGCCGATCGCGACCAGCCCGAGGAACAGCACGACGGAGGCGGCGCCACGGCGTGCGCCCAGGATGCTGCCGGCCAGCAACGGCCCGGCGTTCTGGATCACGATGGGGACGCTCGAACCGCCGACGTAGATTCCGGGAAAGATCCCGAGCACCGCGATGAAGGCGGCGAAGACGACCGTACGGGCAAGATCGACAGCGGGCAGGGGGGAGCGGGGTTCTGACACAGAAGACACAATATCCGCTGGTAATCCAGCAGATACAACGGTCCCTCCCCGGCCGGTCATGGCGCCTCTTCCCATCGGGAGGACACGTCCCATCGGCCGTTCGCCATGGCGGGAGGAATGAATGTTTCAGGCTCGCCGCCCGCCTTTTCGCAGCTTTGGCAGGTCATCCCCATGCCGGAAGTCGGCGCTGTTCGCCGCCTATCTTCGGACGGCCGCCGATGTGATACTTCCGGTGCCGGGAAGCGCCCGCGCGTTTTCCCGGAACCACACTTCGTTCGTGCCGCAGGAGAATTGATGCGCAGAGTGCGAGCCTTACTCGTTTCGCTCTTCCTGGCCACCGGCCTGGCATTGTCCGTTGGTGTGCTGCCCGCGCAGGCCGCAACACTCAGGAACGTCTACTACTACGACTGGGACTGCCACCGGGTCGGGAACCTCGGCATCCAGGAGGGCTGGTGGACCTCCTACACCTGCACCCCCCAGAACGGCCTCTGGTTCCTCTACGCGTGACGCCTCCCCGGCAGCCCGCCTGCCGGCCGGCTGCCAGGAGTGAAGGACCCGGGACCCGACTGACCGCCGGGTCAGGACACGACGTCCGATCCGGCGGCCACCGCGCGTCACGGGCGCGCGAGAAGGGTCGCGATCCCCTGTCCCACGCCGACGCACATCGTGGCGACGGCGTGCTCGTGTCCCTCGTCGGCCATGGTCATCGCGGCGCTCAGCGCCAGGCGGGCGCCGCTCATGCCGAGCGGGTGGCCGAGCGCGATCGCGCCTCCGTGCGGGTTGACGTGTTCGGCGTCGTCGGGCAGTCCGAGCAGGCGCAGCACCGCCAGGGACTGGGCGGCGAAGGCCTCGTTGAGTTCGATGGTCCCGACCCGGTCCAGGCCGACGCCGGTCCGCTCGGTGAGCCGCCGCACCGCGGGTACCGGGCCGATGCCCATGACCCGCGGCTCGACGCCGACGCTCGTCGTCGCGACGATCCGCGCCAGAGGTTCCAGGCCGTAGCGTGACACCGCCTGCTCCGAGGCCAGGAGCAGGGCCGCGGCGCCGTCGTTGACCCCCGAGGAGTTGCCCGCGGTGACGGAGCCTCCCTCGAAGAGGGGCCGCAGCGCGGCGAGCCGCTCCAGCGAGGTCTCGCGGGGATGCTCGTCGTCGGCGACGATCGTGGGGTCGCCCTTGCGCCGGGGCACCGGCACGGGGACGATCTCGCGCCCCAGGCGGCCGCTCGCCTGTGCCTTCGCCGCCCGTTCCTGGGAGCGCAGCGCGAAGGCGTCCTGGTCCTCACGGCTGATGCCGTGGTCGTCTGCGACGTTCTGCGCGGTGCGCGGCATGGCGTCCGTGCCGTACGTCCGCTGCATCTCGGGGTTGACGAAGCGCCAGCCGATCGTCGTGTCGTGGATCTCCGCGGTACGGCCGAAGGCGGTGGCCGCCTTCGGCTGCACGAACGGCGCCCGGCTCATGCTCTCCACGCCGCCCGCGATGACGAGGTCGGCGTCGCCCGCGACGATGGCGCGGGCTCCGTAGGCCACGGCGTCGAGGCCGGACCCGCAGAGCCGGTTCACCGTCACCCCGGGCACGACCACCGGCAGGCCGGCCAGCAGGGCGGCCATCCGGGCGACGTTGCGGTTGTCCTCCCCCGCCTGGTTGGCGCAGCCGAGCACGACCTCGTCGGTCGCCTCCCAGTCGACACCGCCGTACCGGGCGGTCAGCTCGCGGACGACGTGGGCCGCGAGGTCGTCGGGGCGTACCTCGGCGAGGGCGCCGGCGTACCTGCCGACAGGGGTGCGGACCCCGGAGACGAGATAGGCGGTGCGGGTGACGCTCATGCGGGGTCTCCGGAAGAGTACGCCCGGCCCGCACCCTTGGTGGTGAGCGGCGACACGTCGGCCTTGTGAAGATCGGCCATCGGCTGTTCCTTCCGGATCGATTCCGCGCGCCCTGTGCCGGTAGCGCCTGGCCTTGCCAAGATACTCAGGCACCCCGTGATCGATTCACTCGGCCCGCGCCTAGCCGCTCATCGGCCTCGGCCGAGCGGGCACACCGAGCGCGGCGATGACACCGAGTCCCGGCCGTTCTACATTCACATCCGGCAGAAACATGACCTGTTGGAGGTCCAATGTCCCGTCGTGACCTGATCGACCCCGAATCCCGTGTTCCCCTGGACGGGCTGCTCGGGATGTTGCCCGGCGGCTTCAACACCATCCCCGACATCGTCCAGCGCCGAGCCGCCGTCGAAGGCATGATGGGCGCCCTCGAAGTGCCCGAGAACCCCAACGTCACCAAGGAGGACCGGACCGTCCCCGGCCCCGACGGGGAGCCTGACATCACCGTACGGATCTACCGGCCGGTCAACGCGTCCGGCACGCTGCCCGGCGTCTACTACATCCACGGTGGCGGCATGATCCTCGGCAACGTCGCGGGCGAGGACGCCGCCGCGACGATGATCTGTGACCAGGTCGGGGCCGTCGTGGTCTCCGTCGAGTACCGCCTCGCCCCGGAGCACCCCCATCCCGCCCCGGTCGAGGACTGCTACGCGGGCCTGGTGTGGACGGCGAAGAACGCCGACGAGCTGGGCATCGCCCCGGAACGCCTGGCGATCTACGGTGCCAGCGCCGGTGGCGGGCTGACCGTCGGCACGGCTCTCCTGGCGCGGGACCGCGGCGGCCCGGCCCTTTCGTTCATGATGCCGATCTACCCGATGCTCGACGACCGGAACGAGACGCCGTCGAGCCACGAGATCACCGACATCGGGATCTGGGACCGCGCGGGCAACGTCGAAGCCTGGGACTGGTACCTCGGGGGCAAGGAGGCCGACCGGTACGCGGCCCCGGCGCGCGCCGAGGACCTGTCCGGTCTCCCCCCTGCCTTCATCGACGTCGGCACCGTCGACCTGTTCCGGGACGAGGACATCGCGTTCGCGCAGCGGCTCATGCAGGCGGGCATCCCGACCGAGTTGCGCGTCAGTCCGGGCAGTTACCACGCCTCGGAGACGTTCGCGCCGGAGGCGGAGCTCTCCAGGCGAATCTGGGCCGGGCGGATCGACGCCCTCAGGCGCGCTCTCGGTTGAGGGGGACGCCCCGGCGCCGTGGACCGTTCACGGCGCCGGGACGTGCCCGCCTCAGCCGACGCGACCGGAACGGGGATGTTCCGCGGCGCGCGGACGTCGCGACGGGCCGTGGAACCTCGCGGAGTACCGCGACAACCTATCCAGGCCGTTCACCGGGCGTTCGCCGACGGCGGTGCCCGGTGGGAAAGCGCTGTGCCGATCAGCCCGCCGGATATCAGGTGGTGCAGTTCGTGCCGTTGAGGGTGAACGATGCCGGTACACCGGTGTTGCCGGCGTGACCGGCCTGGAAGCCGAACGAGGTCGAACCACCCGCCGGGATGGCCGCGTTGTAGCTCATGTTCCTCGCGGTCACGGCACCGCTCGCGGGCGTGATCGTGGCGTTCCACGCCGAGGTGACGGTCTGGCCCGAAGGAAGCGTGAAGGCCAGGGTCCAGCCGTTGATCGCGGAGGTGCCGGTGTTGGTGACGGTCACCGAGGCCGTGAGGCCGGTGTTCCACGCGTTGGTGGTGTAGGCGACCCGGCAGGGCGCGGTTCCCGGGGTGGGGGTCGGCGTCGGGGTGGGGGTCGGAGTCGGGGTCGTGCCGTCCAGGCCGAAGAACGAGATGACCATCGCGGCCTGGCCGCCCAGCGGCAGGTTGTGCCCCACGCCCTGGAGGCTGATGGCCTCGACGGCGGAACCGTACCGGGTGCGGGTCCAGGTCGGCTGGGGACTGTCGGTGGAGGTGGGGGTCTGGGAGAGGCCGTGGACATTGGTCCACTGCTTGATCTCCTCGGTGAAGTTCGGGTAGCGCAGCGTCGTGTCCTCGGTGCCGTGCCAGACCTGCATCCTCGGGCGCGCCCCCGTGTAGCCCGGATAGGCGCCGCGGACGAGGTCTCCCCACTGCTGCGGCGTCTTCGTCACCTGCCCGTTGGCGCAGGCACTGTTCCACGTCGAGCCGTCGGTGGTGGCGAAGCAGCCGAACGGCACGCCCATGAACGCCGCCCCGGCCTTGAACACGTCGGGGTAGTCGCCCAGCAGGACGTTGGTCATCATGCCGCCGGAGGAGGCGCCCGTGACGAACACCCGGCCGGTGTCGGCGTTGTAGCGGGACGTCACGTAGTTGACCATCGACACGATGCCGACGGGGTCGCTGTTGCCGTTGTGGGTGAGGGCTCCGGGTGAGTAGACGTCGAAGCAGGAGCCACTGCGGGTGGCCGACGGGTAGATGACGATGAAGCCGTACCGGTCGGCCAGCGACGCGAACTCGGTGCCGGAGTAGAACGCCGGACCCGACCCGGTGCAGTAGTGCACGGCCACCAGGATCGCGGGACGCGCGGCGACGTTGTTCGGGACGTACAGGTGCATGCGGAGGTTGGTCGGGTTCGTGCCGAAGCCTGTCACCTCGACGAGCGAGGCGGCCCCGGCGGGCGGCGCCGCCATCAGGCCGACGGCGACGAGCAACGCCGCCACGATGCCCAGGAGTCGTTTCATCTGCTCTCCTCTTGTCGAAACCTTCTGAGCATCACAGAAATATTTCAACCATCAAGAGCCGGGAAGATCACATTAGGCTGACCTGGAAATGCATAATTAGGGGGATGAAAGTTTCGGAAGGATCCGTATCAGATTGGCAGCCAGAGCACGGCGGAGCCGTGCTGAGACCGTGCGCCAGATACGATCACTGATCGCTTCGGACACGACGCCACTCGTGGAGACCGGGGACTCGTGGTTCAACGGCATGCGGATCCCACTCCCCGACGACGCGGGCTTCGAGGTCGAGATGCGGTGGGGGCGCATCGGCTGGTCGGTGCCCGCGGCCCCGGGCCACGCGCCGGGCGCTCCCGGGCGGAGCCGACAGCCGACGCCGGCTCCGGGAGATCCGGGCAGGCCCCGACGATCGCGACGTAGTGCTCGAAAAGCAGCAGTTGCCGATGAGTCATGGCGGTGGTGTGAACCAGGCCGCCCAGCGCGCTCTGCACACCGGCCGTCGCCGCGACGAAGATGGACACGTCGCCGACGGTGAACCCCTGCCGGCCCGCGACCACCAGGATCCAGATCAGCCCGCCGCCGGAGATGAGCGCCGACGCGACCAGGCGGTCGAGTAATGATCTTTGTTGACCACGCCGCCACGATCGGGATGACTCCGCCTGCCACGGCGATCGCCGAGAAGCCCAGCGTCTGGCCCTGCGCGGAACGCCACACCAGCCGCAGCGCCTTCGTCCCGCCGACCAGCAGTGCGCGTCGGCCAGGCCGGACACCGCCGGCGGCGGCGTGGCCGACGCTCACGCCTGCGCCGCGACCAGGAGCTGGTCCAGGTCGGATGTAACCGCCCGTACCACGCCCTTTCACTCCTGTCGACTTTCACATCAAGAGGCGCATTTTGTAACTGGATATCAGATTTTTACCAGCCAATTCATGCCACTGATTCATTCCGTAATATGCCAGTTTCATCCGAAACGGCCCTGTGGTTTCGGCTGACCTTCATGCTGCCGGCGCTCGTTACGCCTTCTCCGCCACCGCCGAGATCTCAAACTCGCCGGTCAGCGGATCGTCAGGGCGTACTCGACACGCGGCGGGGCTTCTGAGCTTCCCCCACAGGACGGGCACATCACCCTGGCGGTCCCGCCCTTTCCACCGGCCTCTTCGGTGGATCGGTTCGGTCTCGCACACCCGATCGCGGTCTCGGCCAGGGCGTTGGCGCAGCCGCTACCGCCGGTGTCCGTCCCACCGCATCGGAGGCCGAGCCGGGTGAACGTGATCCGGCGAAGGCCGGCGTCGGAGAAGTGCATACGCACCACACCAATGGACCTTCGCCCCACCGGCCCCGTTCGAACAAGGGCGGCCGACCCTTTTTAGCCAGGATCAAAAGGTGTTGTGGCTGGAATTCGGCCGAGGCAGTCTTACCAGCGGGGCCCAGTGGCGACGGTGCGGCGAACAACGGACACGCAGGCCGGCACTCCACCTTGCAGGCCGTGTCCGGAAGCCTTCAAGAAAGATCTGGGCTGCGTATCCGTTGAAAGTCTCGCCGTCGCCACCGGAACCCCCGAAAGACAACGAAAGCCACCTCATCGATCTCCAGGCCGGTGACCGCACGAAGAGTTCGGCTTCTTATGCACTATTCGCCGAACAGCTGAACAGCAGTCGGTCCCACCTCACCGACGGGTCGCGCCGCAGCAGGTCCGTCACCCGGCGCAGTTCCTCGTCAACCGTGATGACCTCCAGGATGCCGGAGGGCAGCGGCTTGTTCGGCTCGGCGTCGATTCCCAGGGTCGCGACGTCACCGGACCGGGCGACGGCGGCGGCGCGGTATCCGGCGCAGTGGGTGATACTGCCGACGACCCCTGGGGGCCAGACCGGTGCGCCCTTCGCGCCCGGCAGCACCGGCATCGGCGGGTACCCCAGGTGGCCCAGGGCGTCGCGGGCGCACCAGCGCGCGGTGGTGAACTCGCGGCGCAGCGACATCGCGGGCAGCCCGGTGGCCCGCCGATGGTGGGCCAGACCGTCGAGGAAGGCGTTGGCCGCGGCGTAGTTGCCCTGCCCCGCGCCCCCGGCCAGGCCGGCTACCGACGAGAAGAGCACGAACGCGGCGAGATCCATGCCCCAGGTGAGCTCGTGCAGATGCCAAGCAGCACCTGCCTTGGGCAACAGCACGGCATCCAGCCGCTCAGGCCGCAGGGAGGGAATCGTCGCGTCGTCCAGCATCCCCGCCGCGTGGACGACCGCGGTCAGCGGATGCTCGGCGGGTACGGCGGCCAGCAGGCCGGCGAGCGCGTCCCGGTCGGACACGTCGCACCTGGCGATGGTGACCTCGGCACCGCAGGCGGCCAGCTCGGCCCGTAGCTCGGGGGCGCCCGGTGCCTCCGGCCCCCGGCGACCGGCCAACAGCAGATGCCGTACCCCGTGCCCGCTCACCAGATGCCGCGCCACCTCGGCGCCGAGCCCGCCCGTACCACCGGTGATCAGCACCGTGCCCTCGGGGTCCCATCGCCGTACGGTCTCCTCGCCCGGCGTCACCGGCGCCAGGCGCGCCACGCTCAGCACCCCGTCACGCACCGCGACCTGCGGCTCACCACAGGCCAGCACGGCCGACAGCAGCGCCCTGGACGGCTCCCCCGGCACGTCGAGGTCGACGAGCACGAACCGGCCGGGGTCCTCCGCCTGCGCGGCACGGACCAGGCCCCACACGGCGGCCCCCGGCAGGTCGATCACGCGGTCGGCCGGTTCGCCGGTCACGTTCGAGACCACCGGGATCCGCGGCGGCGCGAAGACCAGGCCCTCGGCCACCCGCCGGTACTCCGCCGGCATCGGCTCCATCAGCGGCGAGTGGAACGCGTGGCTCACCCTCAGCCGCGTCGTCCTGCGCCCTTCGGCCTCCAACCGGGCGGCGACCCGGGCGACCGGTCCCTCGGCACCCGCGGCGGCAGACTCCCCGAGGCCACCACCCAGTCCGCCGAGCCGGCCGCCCCCAGCACCGCGGTGGCCAACGCCTCCAACTCCGCCGCCGA
>NZ_JOEQ01000025.1 GCF_000721075.1 Streptosporangium amethystogenes | reverse complement strand
CCCCCGAGATCTACACGTAAGGAGTCGTCGGCAGCGTCAGATGTGTATAAGAGACAGGTCCCGCCCACCGCGGCCCGCACGCTCCAGCGCTCCCCCCCTCCTGCGACAGCGCCTGGTGCTGGACCGCTACGCCGAGCGGCGCAAGGGCACCGACCGCAGGCTCGTCCTCCTGGTGATGTTCACCGGCGTGATCTCGGTCACCGCGGTCGCCGCCCTCAACCACCGGGGCCGCGGATAGCGCGGACGGCACCCGATCGGACAGCGAAGCCCGCCGGGAACCACCGGCGGGCTTTTCGTTCCGGACGCGCCGAACTACGGCTGGGCGGGAAACTGGCCGTCGATCTGGTCGTACTGTCGCTGCGCGGCCTTGAACGCGTCAGGCCCGACGGCGCCCGGCCCGCTGAACGGGTGGCTGATCAGGATGATGAAACACACCCCGATGACGACCACGCCCACCCGGACCAGATCGGCGACGATCGACGGGAAGGTGGGCCGCACCCTGAGCGTCCAGGGCAGCGCGATCACCAGCAGCCCAGAAATGATCATCGAGACCACGAAGATGCCCTCCAGACCGGTACCCGCGTCGTCACCCCTTACGGTTCGGGCGTGGGAGATCTCGGAGACCCTGTCGAGCGCGTCCTGCTGGAGGTTCTTGCTCGCGTCACCGATCGGCCGGAGCCGGAGCACCGAGGCCCGCATGTCGGCGAGGGTCTGCCCGGGGAGCGGGGACATCTCACTGTCGGCCATGAGCGGCCAGTCGAGGTCGATGCTCTGCGCGGTGTATTGGCGGATCTGGGTCCTGACAGGCGCCGCCTCGGGGATGGGCGCCACCGACCAGTACATCTCGGTGAGGCTCTCGGCCTCGGCCTGGACGTCCGTCTCCGTCGCCCAGAGCCCGTCCCGGCACAGGACCGCGGCATAGGCCAGCACCAGCAGATAGACGGCGAGGGCGAGATTGGCGGAGAAGTCGATGGACGACGAGCCGTGCCCGTCGTCATCCCGCCCCCTCCTCCTCAGCACACGAAAAGCGATCAGCGGGATCGCGACGGACAGCACCACCAGCACGGCTACCCAACCCATGGGACTCCCTTGAATCCGCCATCGAATCGACCACTCAGGGTAATCAGATCGACACGATGATTCCTGGGGTTCCGCCGGTATTCACTCGCGAAGTTCGTGGACTCCCGCGATGAAGTCACGGGCGACCCCGCGCAGGCCAGGCAGGTGTGAGAGCCCCACCAACCGGTCCACCAGCGGCACGGTGAGCTCGATGAACCGATATGTCCGTCTACATCCCTCCGAGTCGTCGTGCACCCAGAACAGGACGACACCCATCGACATCAGCCAGAGCAGCTCGGGCAGCTCGGCCCGCAACTCGGCGTCCATGCGGTCGGAGGATCCCTCCACGACCCGCCGGTAGATCTCGATCGACGCGTCCCTGGAGGGCGAGGACTCGGCGCTGAACGGGTTGAGCGGGTTGCTCGGCTCGGCCGCGTGCTTGAAGAACTTCACCGCGAACTCGTGGTACGGCTCGGAGACCCGCACCCATTCCCGCAGCACGCCCTCCAACCGCGTGGCGAATCGGCGCTCGGTGGCCAGCAGCTTCTCGCACGCGGCCTCATGCTCGGCCTGGGCCCGGTCGTAATAGGCCTGGACCAGGATCTCCTTCGAGGCGAAGTAGTAGTAGGCGTTGCCCACCGACACCCCGGCCTCGGCGGCGATGGCCCGCATCGTGGTCGCCTCGTACCCTCGCTCGCGAAAAAGCCGCAGGGCCGTCTCCACGATGACCTCACGGGTCCTGTCCGATCCACGGCTTCTCGGGGGCGGCTCGGCCATAGAGCACCTGTCACCTATCGCTTGGAGCTGGGAGAACGGGCTCGTCTGGTCTCTCTCCACTGGACGAACCATAGATCATCCGTCCCGTGTCACCAGGGAGAAGCCCCAGTAGACGACCCTAGGCGCGCCACATTGCCCCCGCTACTCATATCAACCATTGGCACACGGCTCTCGTCTCCGCGCGCCTTGGCGGTGGTGACCCGATCATGCCGATCACCGTGCGACCCCTGTCTCAGCAGGTCATCGAGCCGCACGATGATCCCCATTACCGGGCAAAATTCACTCTTCGGGAGGGATCATCCGGGTTCGGGGGTGGGATTGATCCATTTGGCGGAAGGGCTCCCGCGACAAGGGATACACAATGGGGACATGTCCCTGTAGACAGCGGGCTGCCCGGTTCACCGCCGGAGCACTGCTCGCTCTGCAGATATCTTTCATCGCATCGGCCCGGGACGACAGTGCGACCGCGGAGAGCGGACGCGCGTCGGCCACCGTCACGATCGTGAACCGGCCGATCACGGCCGGCCCGGCTGAGGCACTCCGGTCCACGATCATCGGGACGTACGACACCGGCACCCTGGAAACCGCCGGGCTCTACCGCCGGACCGTCCACCAGGAGCCCTCCCTCCAGAGGAGGGACATCGCCACGGCGGGCAAACCGCCCGAACAGGCGGCCCCCCTGACCCCCGAGACCACGGCGTGGACGCGGGCCGCCGCCCTGGCAGGCACACCGCTCGAAGCCGCGGCGCGAACATGGGAGACCGCCACCGCGGACGCGCCGTCGAAGCAGGCGGCCCTCCTGATCCCCCAGAGCCCCCGGGAGACCCGGGCCTTCCAGCCGCGGTCCCTTCCCGAGACCTTCGCGGAGCAGGCACCCTCCGCCCCCGAGAACGCGACCGAGGTCCACCCCCCTCAGGCGCAGCAGGCCAAGCAGCGCCAGCCGGTGCGGCTGGCGCAGGCGGACGCCAAGCAGCGCCTGCGGGCGGCGGGCCTGACCTGGAGCTCCTCGGGTAAATGCGCCAACCGCCACGGCCGGCACTGCACCTCGCTGCAGGCGGTCCGGGCCGCCACCGTCACCGACGTGATCGAGCTGAAGCGCCGCAGCGGTTGTCCCCTGGTCGTCACCGGCGGCACCGAGGTGGGCCATGCCCCGGGCCCCTACAGCCACTACATGGGCTACAAGCTGGACATCAAGCCCAACGCATGTATCAACCGCTACATCACGAAGAACTACCCGCCACAGGGAATACGAGGCGACGGAGCCCCCCTGTACGGCGAATCGGCGACCTCGGGCACCCTCTTCGCCCGCGAGGCGGACCACTGGGACATCCTCTTCCGCTGACTCACGAGATCCCACCTTCCCGAGAGCCGGACCGGTGTTCGCCGCTCACGCGAGTGCCGCGGAGCCGCGAGGGTCGTGCGGCGGCATCCGATGCCGCCGCACGACCGGGGAGGTCACCCGAATTCGGCCGCGACCAGCTCGGCGATCTCCGCCGCGTTCAGCGCGGCGCCCTTGCGGAGATTGTCGCCGCAGACGAACAGGTCAAGGGTGTTGGGGAAGTCGAGCGCCTGGCGGATTCGGCCCACGTAGGTGGGGTCGGTTCCGACGACGTCCGCCGGGGTCGGGAAGACGCCGTTGGCCGGGTCGTCCATGACGACCACGGTCGGAGCGGCCTCCAGGATCCGATGGGCGTCGGCGACGGTGATCTCACGCTCGAAGGTCGCGTGCACGGCCAGCGAGTGGGTGGTGATCACTGGGACGCGGACGCAGGTCGCCGAGACCTTCAGGTCGTGGATCCCAAGGATCTTCCGCGACTCGTTGCGGAGCTTGATCTCCTCGGAGGCCCAGCCGCCGTCCTTGAGCGAGCCCGCCCACGGCACCACATTGAACGCCACCGGTGCAGGGAAGGGCGACTCGGCGTCCCCGAGCTTGTTCTGCAGGACCTTGCGCACGTCACCGGCGGTCTGCCCGACCGTACGGTCGCCCGCCAGGGCCTCGACCTCGTCGTAGAGGCGGGCCGAGCCCGCCACACCCGCGCCGGAGACCGCCTGGTAGGAGGCGACCACCAGCGCGCGCAGGCCGTACTCCTCGTGGAGGGCACCCATCGCGGCCATCATCGACAGGGTCGTGCAGTTGGGGGTGGAGATGATGCCCAGCGGCCGCTCGCGCGCGGCCTCGGGGTTGACCTCCGGCACGACCAGCGGAACCTCGGGGTTCATCCGGAAGGTGCCCGACTTGTCGATGACGACGGCACCGCGCTCGGCGGCGATCGGCACCCATGTCGCGGAGACCTCGTCCGGCACGTCGAAGATCGCGATGTCGACGCCGTCGAAGACCTCGGGGGTCAGCTCCTGGACGACGAGGTCCTCACCGCGGACCCTCAGCACCTTGCCCGCCGAACGGGCGGACGCGACGAGCTTGATGTCCCCGTAGACGTTCTCGCGGCCGGAGATGATGTCGCGCATCACGGTGCCGACGGCGCCGGTCGCGCCGATCAGGGCAAGGGTGGGCTTGCGGCTCATCGCCCGGTACCTCCATAGATCACGGCTTCAACCTGGTCGGCGTCGAGGTCGAACGCGCGGTGCGCGGCGCTGACCGCCGTGTCCACCTCGTCCTGTCCGACGATCACCGAGATGCGGATCTCCGAGGTGGAGATCATCTCGATGTTCACCCCCGCGTCGGCGAGAGCGGCGAAGAACGTCGCGGTGACGCCGGGGTGCGAGCGCATGCCCGCTCCGATCAGCGAGACCTTGCCGATCTGGTCGTCGAAGAGCAGCGACTCGAAGCCGATGCGCTCCTGGATCTTCTTCAGCGCGGTGAGCGCCACGGAGGCGTCACTCGTGGGCAGCGTGAAGGAGATGTCGGTCCGGCCGGTCGTCGCCGCCGACACGTTCTGCACGATCATGTCGATGTTGACCTCGGCGTCGGCGAGTGTTTTGAAGATCGTCGCAGCCTCGCCGACCTTGTCGGGCACCCCGACAACGGTGATCTTGGCCTCGCTCCGGTCGTGCGCGACGCCGGAGATGATCGGCTGCTCCATCTCTGTTCCTTCGCTGTCGGGGTCGGATACGACCCACGTGCCTTCCTTGGTGCTGAACGAGCTTCTGACGTGGATCGGCAGGCCGAAACGGCGAGCGTACTCAACGCAGCGCAGGTGCAGGATCTTCGCGCCGCAGGCCGCCATCTCCATCATCTCGTCGTACGAGATCTTGGGAATCTTACGGGCGGTCGGGACGATGCGGGGGTCGGCGGTGAAGACGCCGTCCACGTCGGTGTAGATCTCACACACGTCGGCGTTCAAGGCGGCGGCGAGCGCGACCGCCGTGGTGTCCGAGCCGCCCCTGCCGAGCGTGGTGATGTCCTTGGTGTCCTGGGAGACGCCCTGGAACCCGGCCACGATCGCGACCTGGCCGCTGTCGAGCGCCCCGCGTATCCGGCCGGGCGTCACGTCGATGATGCGCGCGCGACCGTGCGAGGAGTCAGTGATCACGCCGGCCTGGGAGCCGGTGAACGAACGCGCCTCCTGACCGAGGTTGGCGATCGCCATCGCCAGCAGCGCCATCGAGATGCGCTCACCCGAGGTGAGCAGCATGTCAAGCTCCCGGCCAGGCGGGAGCGGCGAGACCTGCTGGGCGAGGTCGAGTAGTTCGTCCGTCGTGTCGCCCATGGCGGAAACGATCACCACGACGTCGTTGCCGGCTTTTTTCGTCGCGACGATCCGCTGAGCGACCCGCTTGATACAGGACGCGTCGGCGACGGACGAACCACCATACTTCTGAACAACGAGCGCCACGAGATGTCTCCGAAGCAATCTAGGGCTGTGGAGTTCACAGTCTACTGGCGCCCTAGCTGGGACCTTCTGATGTGGCTCAGTATGTGGACGATCACACGGTTGTGCGCTCCTCGGCGACATCAAGCCGGGTATGGGCGACAAGGGCCTGAAGTGCCCGCATCGCCGCTCCGGCGTGGTTTCCCCAGGTGTTGAAATAGGAGTACTGCCACCACCAGAGAGCCTCCAGCGGGCGCCCCGCACTGTGGTGCCGCAGACCGTGCAGAAGGTCGGCGGCCACCGCCGTCAGATCGTCGGAGAGCCGGTACGGGGTGACCACGGTGTCCTTGTAGGGGTCGAAGACCTCGGCGTAGTCGTCGACCGGCCCCAGCCGCTCGGCCAGAGCCGTTCGGACGGCGTCGACGTCCGGGTCCTCACCCAGATGCGGTTCCCAGTTGCCGGACAGGATCACGTCCTGACTCGCGCCGAGCTGCGCGCCGGCCGAACTGACCTGCGCGACCTCCACCAGCAGCAGGGGCAGGATGGCGTCGCCGCCCTCGCCGCCCGCCAGGCGGGTCAGGCCGTCGATGTAGTTCTTCGCGTGCTCCGCGATCCGCTCCGCGAGAGCACTCCACGCGTCATCAGACATCAAGGAGCCTCCTTCCCTCGAACGCGCGGCCCAAGGTGACCTCGTCCGCGTACTCGAGGTCACCGCCTACCGGCAGACCGCTGGCCAGTCGTGTCACTTTCAGTCCCATCGGCTTGACCAGACGGGCGAGATAGGTCGCCGTCGCCTCCCCCTCAAGGTTGGGGTCGGTGGCGAGGATCAGCTCGGTGACCTGGCCGTCCGCCAGGCGGGTCATGAGCTCTCTGATGCGCAGGTCGTCGGGGCCGACACCGTCGATCGGGCTGATCGCCCCGCCCAGCACGTGGTAGCGGCCTCGGAACTCGCGGGTCTTCTCGATGGCCACGACGTCCTTCGACTCCTCGACGACGCAGATCACGTGGGGATCGCGCCTGGCGTCACGGCAGATCCGGCATTCCTCCTCCGCGGCGACGTTGCCACAGACCCGGCAGAAGCGGACCTTCTCCTTGACCTCCAGCAGAGCGTGCGCGAGCCGTTTCACATCGGCCGGCTCCGCGGCCAGCAGATGAAACGCGATGCGTTGCGCGCTCTTGGGACCGACGCCGGGGAGCATCCCCAACTCGTCGATCAGGTTCTGGACGACCCCTTCGTACATGACCTAGAACCCGGGAAGCTGGCCGAGCCCGCCCCCGCCCCCCAGCCCCTGCGCGAGAGGACCGAGCTTCTCCTGCTGCAGGTCGGCCGCGGCACGCACGGCGTCGCGGATGGCCGCGATGACCAGGTCGGCGATGGTGTCCGCCGTCTCCTGGGGATCACCGGGGTCGATGGCCTCGGCACTGATCTCGAGTTCGAGCAGCTCGCCCCCGCCGTTGACCGTGGCCACGACAAGGCCGCCGCCCGCGGAGCCCTGAACCTCCGCGTCGTTCAGCTCCTGCTGGGCGCTCACAAGCTGCTGCTGCATGAGCTGAGCCTGCTCCAGCAGCTGCTGCAGGTTGACATCCCCTGGGTTCACCGTCGTTGTGCTCCTCATTCGTGACATCGGTCGTCACGAGCCTACGGGTTCCGAGCCGGGTGTTGTACTGAAGTGAGCACGGGTTCCCTGCTGACCGGGATTAAACCTCCGTCGGGCCCCGGGCCCCCTCCAGACGTCCGAGACCCGACATGACACGCCCCGGAGCGGCCGCACACGGCGACGTGTGATCGAAAGGTAACCGTCCGAAGGTTGCACACACGTTGCGATCGTCCGCTCACCCTTCGCGTGCCCTTTTTGATCGAACGGGTTGCGTACGGGGTTCCGAGCCCCGATGCTTCCGCCATCGGCTCTGTTCCGGGGGGATATGTGTCCGACAACCAGATGAGAGCCGTCCAGACAGCCGATCTCGACTCCTACGCGTCACGGCTGCGGCGCCTGCACGAGGCCCTGAGCAACGGTGAGCGGCCACTCGCCGAGGGACTCAGAAGCGTGATCTCCTCGTCGTGGCGGCGGTCGCTGGACGCCGGATTCGACCTCGAGACCAGGTCTGCCCCGCCGGCCTTCGAGGGCCAGGATGTCCGGGAGGTCCGTTCGGCCCACCCGATGAGCGGGCTGCTGCCGATCATCACCGGCACCCTGCTGGGAGCCGCCGCCGAGGGCGACCAGATCCTGCTCATCGCCGACGCCGAGGGCAGGGTGCTCTGGCGGGACGGCGACCGCCGGACGATGGAACGCGCCGACGAGGTGGGACTGGCCGCCGGCTTCGACTGGAGCGAGCAGGCGATCGGGACCAATGGCCTGGGCACCGCGCTCGCGACCCGGCGGCCCCTCCACGTCTTCTCCTCCGAACACCTGGTCAGAGCACTCCACATCTGGTCCTGTTCCGCCGCGCCGGTCATCGATCCCGACAGCGGCGGCCTGCTGGGCTGTGTCGACGTCAGCGGCACGACGCGCGCCATGCACCCGGCGAGCGTCGCTCTCGTCGAGGCCGCCGCGCGGCTGGCCGAGAGCCACCTCACGCTGCGCATGCTCGAACGTGACGAGCGGCTCAGACGCCGCCACGAGAGGCGGCTGAGCGCGCTGCGCGGCGAGCCTGGCGCCCTGGTCACCGCGACCGGGCGGATCATCGCCGGTGACGACGCACGGCAGTGGGGTCACCGCCTCCGCCTGCCCGAGGTGGGCCACCGGGTGGTCCTGCCCGACGGTCGGAGCGCCTTCCTTGAACCGCTCGGCGAGGAGGGCTTCCTGCTCCGCCTCGCAGGTCCGGCGCGGGGCCCCGTGCTGACCCTGTCCCTCCTCGGCACCGAGCACCCCTCGGCGTACCTGGAGGGGGTTCGCCTGCCGCTCTCCCTGCGCCACGCCGAGATCCTCGCGATGCTCGTCCTCAACCCCCGGGGAATGACGGCCGCCCAACTCTCCTTCCATCTGTACGGCGATGCGGGAAATCCGGTGACCATCCGTGCCGAGATCCACCGGCTCCGCACCCACCTCGGCCACACCATCGCCGCCAAGCCGTACCGCCTCACCTGCCCGGTCGAGGCCGACTTCCTGGAACTCAAGCGGCTGCTCGCGGCCGGCGAGACCGCGCCGGTCGCCCGCGCCTACCGGGGTCCCCTGCTGCCCCGCTCCGAGGCTCCCGCCCTGCGCCGCGAGCGGGAGGAACTGGAGGGCCAGGTACGGGCCCGCCTCCTGCGGCGGGGCGACCCCGAAGACCTCTGGGCCTACACCGAGACCGAGCACGGCAGGAACGACGCCCAGATCCTCGAACGCCTCGCCGCCACGCTGCCTGGCCACGACCACCGCGCGGTGGCGGCCCGGATCCGCCTCAGCGGCGTCGACCTGTCCTGAGACCCTCGCCACCGCCGAAGGCGGGGACTCCCGTGCTGCCCCGTGTGCGGCGGGTTTCCCGGCGATCACTTCCAGGCGGCCGCGCGCCGTCGACCGGTCTGAGACCTCCGGGACGCGGGTCGGAGCCCGGCGTGAAGCCCGTCAGGTGTGGTCGATCTCACCGATGATCTGGCCACCCAGCTCGCGCTGGATGAGGGCCATCCCGGTGAGCGCGTCGACGTCGGCGTCCGCGTCGTTCAGCGGGTCGACCTCGTCGGCGTCGGGGGCGGCGCCGCGGTTACCCCGGGCGGGGACCGCGTCGGGCCAGGCCGGCTTGGCACCGGTCTTGGCCACGGCCCGTGGACCGGCCTGGGCCGCGGCCTTGGCGGCCGAGCGGGCGGCGGCCAGACCGGGGCCGGGACCGGAGATCGGTGGGGGAGGCGAGCCCGGGTCCTCCGGCATGGGGGCGTCCGGCCAGGACTCGTCCGTCGCGGGCGGGGTTTGACGCGCCGGGACTTCCCGCTCCGCCTGCGGCGCGGGCGGAGCGGCGGGGGCCTGTGCCTGCCGGACAGGCGCCTGGGCCTGCGGCTGCGATGGCTGGGGGGTGGGCTGCTGGGGGGCCGGAGGCTGTCTCGGTGCCGGCGCACGTCCCCCACCCGACGGAGCGGGCCCGTTGCCGACGACGGCCTCGACCTTCCAGGTCCCGCCCAGAACCTCCTGCAGCACCGCCGCGACGACCGCGTCCTTGCCGCCCCCGGTGAAGTTCTTCATCGCGCCGACCTGCGCGAACCCCAAGGTTACGATCTTGCCCTCGACCCCGACGACCTGGGCGTTGGTGTTGACGTTGGCCCACACGACGATGCTGCGCCGCTTGAGCGCGGCGAGCACCTGGGGCCACGCCTGCTGCACTGCCCCGCCCCCGGAACCGGGCGAGGCCGCCATGTCGACCGGCGCGGGCGCACCGGGAGCCTGTTGAACGGGCGCCTGGGCCTGCTGCCCCGTAGCCGGTGCGCCGGGCCTGACCGCCACCGGCCAGTCGTCGCCCTGGGCACCGGACTGCTCGGCGGGTGCCTTGACGACGGGCGGTGCGGGCCGTTCCGCCTGCGGCGGGGGCGCCGCGTGGACCACCGGTGCCGGAGCCACGGCCTGCGGAACCACAGCCTGCGGAGCGGCGTGCACGACGACCCCGCCCTGCTCCAGCCGCTCCAGCCGGGCCAGCAGCGCCGCCTCGCCCTGCGCCGCGCCGGGAAGCAGGATCCTGGCGCACATCAGCTCAAGGAGCAGCCGCGGCGAGGCCGCACCGCGCATCTCGATCAGGCCCGCGTTGAGGATCTCCGCGGCACGGGTCAGCTCGGCCGGGCCCATCGAGGCCGCCTGGACCTGGAGCCGCTCCAGCTCGTCGCCTGGCCGGTCGAGCAGCCCGCTGGTGGCCGCCTCCGGCACGTTGGCCAGGATCACCAGGTCACGGAAGCGCTCCAGCAGGTCCATCGCGAACCGCCGGGGGTCGTGGCCGCCCTCGATCACTCGGTTCACCACCTGGAACACCAGCGCACCGTCGCGGCCGGCGAAGGCCGCGACCACATCGTCGAGCAGATCACCGTCGGTATAGCCGAGCAGGGAGACAGCGCGTGCGTACGTGATGCCCTCCTCGTCCGACCCGGCGAACAGCTGGTCGAGAATGGAGAGCGAGTCCCGGGCCGAACCCGCTCCCGCCCGGACCACCAGCGGGAGCGCGGCGGGCTCGAACGGGACGTTCTCGGCAGTGAGGATCTCCTCCATGAGCGCGCGCAGCGCGGCCGGCGGGATCAGCCGGAACGGGTAGTGGTGGGTCCTGGACTTGATCGTCCCGATGACCTTCTCTGGCTCGGTGGTCGCGAAGACGAACTTCAGATGGGGGGGAGGCTCCTCGACGAGCTTGAGCAGCGCGTTGAAACCCTCGCGGGTCACCATGTGCGCCTCGTCGATGATGTAGATCTTGAAGCGCGACGACACCGGCGCGAAGAAGGCGCGCTCGCGCAGGTCGCGGGCGTCGTCCACGCCACCGTGCGAGGCGGCGTCGATCTCGATGACATCGAGGTGGCCGGGGCCGGTGGGCGCCAGCGCCACGCAGGACTCGCACTCCCCGCACGGCTCGGGGGTCGGGCCCTTCTCGCAGTTCAGGGAGCGGGCGAGGATGCGCGCGCTGGACGTCTTGCCACATCCCCTGGGCCCGCTGAACAGATAGGCGTGGTTGATGCGCCCGCTGCGCAGCGCCTGGCGGAGCGGATCGGTGACGTGCTCCTGACCCTTGACCTCGGCGAAGGTTCCGGGCCGGTACTTGCGGTACAGCGCAAGACTCATGCGACGATCCCACCTGCGAGGGGTCCTGAAACGAAAGACCCCTCGCACACCCGCCAGAGCCCGCTTATCCTTGCTGCCTTCCGGCCCTGGGGAGGTTCACAGGATGACGCCGCGCGAGGGGTCGACCCTCAGTCTAGCCTCAGATCCGAGTGCTCGGGGTCGGAAATCCATGGTCCGCGCACCCCGAAAGTTGGGTAAGCTTCTCCACGGAGGATTCGCCTAGTTGGCCTAGGGCGCACGCTTGGAAAGCGTGTTGGGGGCAACCCCTCAGGAGTTCGAATCTCCTATCCTCCGCCACCTCGAAGGGCCGGACGGCACATGCCGTCCGGCCCTTCGTCATCCCAGGCCGTTGCTCTGAACGGTCACAGGCTTCAGTCCCACGGCGCCCATCCGATCGTCTCGATCCCCGGACGGGCGGTCGTCCTGCCGGTGATGTTCGTGCCGCTGTCGGTGCGCGCTTACCTTCCCCAAGAACCGGTGACGGCGCCCCGCGCTCACCGCGCGCCGAGGCGCTCCAGGTAGGCGGCTGTCTCGGCCTCTTCGGGGGAGTCCGTGACGAGGCCGAGGTAGCCGTCGGGCCGTACGACGAAGAGGACGTCTTCGCCAGGGGTGACGCCGTAGGCCGAGTGCGCCGTCGCGTCCTCGTCCGCGAAGGCGGGGGAGCCGATCGCGACGGTCAGCTCGGGTGCGACGGTCCGCGCCACCCTCTGGGCCCCCTGGCCGAACGCCACGAGCACCGGGACGCCTGTGTGGATCAGCGGGAACAGGCGCACCCGGGCGCCGTCCGCCTCCTCGACGGCGTCGGGCGCGCGGTCCCCGGCGTACGGCTCGGCGGGAGTGGCGCGCCGTTCCACGCTGAGCGGGCCGCCCCGGTAGCCCAGGACGAGCTGGCGCAGCTCCGGGTCCTCGCGACGGTGCGCGTCGGCGGCATTGTCGCGCATCTTCTGGTGCAGGGCGGTGCTGATGCCCAGGACGTCGGCCGCGACAGGCAGCCGCTCGGCCTCGTAGGAGTCCAGCAGCTCCGCGTCGGCCCCCCGCAGCACGGCGGCGAGCTTCCAGCCGAGGTTGTAGGCGTCCTGGACACCGGTGTTCAGGCCCTGACCGCCCGCGGGCGAGTGGACGTGCGCGGCGTCGCCGGCCAGGAACACCCGGTGGACGCGGAAACGCTCGGCCATCCGGATGTTCGGGCGGAACACCGAGGACCACACCAGCTCGGTGAGCTTGATCCGGCCGGGGCCCGCGGCGGCGTCCACGGCCGCCTGGAAGACCTCCAGCGTCGGCTCGGGCGCCGTGCCCGGCGCGACGGGGAGCATGATCTGGAAGGTGTCGGTGCCGGCGAGCGGGCACAGGCCGACCGGGAAGGCGTTCGCGCCGCCGCCCTGCGGCCACACGTGCCAGAACTCCCGGTCCAGGCCCTCGGCACGGACGTCCGCGAGCAGCGACCGCTCCTCCTCGTGCGTCTCGCCGATGAAGGCGACGCCCAGGCCGCGCCGGACGGTGCTGGATCCGCCATCGGCGCCGACCAGGTACTTCGCCCGGACCTCCCGCTCGATGCCGTCCACGCGCAGGACGGCCGTCCCTTCCCGGCCCCCCGCAGGACGTCGCCCGCGCCATCATGGCCCTCATCACCGAGTACGCCACGATCTGGATGAGCCAGCCCCCCGAGACCCGCCTCACCCCCGACGCCGCCATCGATCTGGTCACCGACCTGATCCGCACCGGTATCACCGGCCCCACTTTCTGGCCCACACCGCGTCCTTCGCAGAATGAGAATCCCTTCGGGTAACGAGTACGGAGAACGGGGCCTTGGCCATATAGGGGGTGAACCTCGCGTCTCATGCCTTTGTCCGCGAGCGGGCATGTCAAGCTCTTCTCGGGGCAGGGGAAACGCCCCCAAGCGGATCGAAGGGACGTCGGGCGATGGATTTCAAGGACGATGTCCAGCTGGACAGCTCGCAGGTCGAAAGTCGCGGCCGGGGGAGGGTCCCTGGTGGAGGCCTCGCGGTCGGCGGCGGCGCGGCCGGAATCATCGCGCTCATCCTCGCGCTGGTGTTCGGGATCAACCCCGGAGACATCACCGGCGGATCCGACCCGGCTCCGGTCGGCCCGGGCGCCGACCTCTCGGCGCAGTGCAAGACCGGGCAGGACGCCGACCAGAACGAGGAGTGCCGGGTGGTCGGCGTGGTCAACAGCATCCAGGAGTACTGGCCGAAGGCGGTCAAAGAATACGAGCCCGCCAAGACCGTCATGTTCTCCGGCCAGGTCAGCACCGCCTGCGGTGCCGCCGACGCCTCTGTCGGCCCGTTCTACTGCCCGGCCGACCACCAGGTCTACCTGGACCTCAGCTTTTTCAAGGAACTGGAGAGCAGGTTCGGCGCCAAGGGTGGCCCCTTCGCCCAGGCGTACGTCATCGGACACGAGTACGGCCACCACATCCAGAACCTGGACGGCACCAACGCCAAGGTCCAGGGTGACCAGCAAGGCCCCAAGAGCGGCTCGGTAAGGCTGGAACTGCAGGCCGACTGCTACTCGGGCGCCTGGGCCAAGAACGCCTACGAGACCGGCCTGTTCGAGGAACCGTTCAGCAAGACGGACATCGAGGAGGCGCTGAGCGCCGCGTCCGCCGTGGGCGACGACAGCATCCAGGAGCGGACCCAGGGCCGGGTCACCCCCGAGGGCTTCACCCACGGCACCTCCGCGCAGCGCGTCAAGTGGTTCACCACCGGCTACCAGAGCGGCGATCCCGGCAGGTGCGACACCTTCTCCGGTGACATCTGAGAACCCCGGCGGCGCCTGTCCGGGACGCATCCGAAAGACGGCCTCCGAACTGCGGCGATGAAGATCGGACAGGCGAGAGGCCGGATTCTCTCCTAAACTACGTACTGTGATCTTCAAGCTGGTCGGCGATGGACGGCCCTACCCCGAGCACGGTCTCTCGCATCGCGAGTGGGCGCAGATACCGCCGCGACAGGTCCGGCTCGACACGCTGATCACCACGAAAGCGGTGCTGGACCTGCACTCCCTGCTCGCCAAGGACTCCACGTTCTACGGCGACCTGTTCCCGCACGTGGTCCAGTGGCGCGGCGACCTCTATCTGGAGGACGGCCTGCACCGGGCCCTGCGCTCGGCCCTGCACCAGCGCTCGGTGCTGCACGCCCGGGTCCTGGAACTGCCCACGGAGAACTGAGGCTCCGGGCGGGATTGCCTGGCTCACCAAGGGGCTGCGAACGGCAAAACGCGAGAAAGGGCTCCCGCGACCGCGGGAGCCCTTTCTGTGTGGCGGTGGAGGTGGGATTTGAACCCACGGATAGGTTGCCCCATCACACGCTTTCGAGGCGTGCGCCCTCGGCCACTAGGCGACTCCACCGCGGAGCAGCCTACCGGATAACCGCTATTGCTCGCGCATCCGGCGAGCGGTGAAGAACTCGGTGAGAACCGCCGCGCAGTCATCGGCCAGGACCCCCCGCAGAACCTCGGGCCGGTGATTGAGGCGGCGGTCCCTGAGCACGTCCCAGAGCGACCCCGCCGCTCCGCCTTTGGGGTCGACGGCGCCGTAGACGACGCGATCGACCCGGGCGAGCACGGCGGCGCCCGCGCACATGGTGCAGGGCTCCAGGGTGACCACCAACGTGCAGCCGGTCAGCCGCCACCGCCCACACACCTTCGCGGCCTGCCTCAGGGCGAGCACCTCGGCGTGCGCGGTGGGGTCGGCCGAGGCCTCCCTGTCGTTTCCCGCGCGCCCCAGCACGGAGCCGTCCGGGCCGATGACCACCGCACCGACGGGCACCTCGCCGCGGGCTCCGGCTTCGGCGGCCTGCGCCAGGGCGAGCCTCATCTCCCCGACGTAGTCCGTCAACGCAACCGGTCGAGCTCGTCGGCGAAGACCAGCCGCTCGGCGATCACCGAGAGCGTGTCCCCGGGGAGCGCGCCCTCCTCCATGCTGAGCTCGACGAGCTCGTCGGAACTCAGCCCGAGGTCGTCCAGCAACTCGAAGTCGCCCGCCGGCCGCACGCCCAGGTCGGGGGTGTCCTTGTCGACCGCCACCCCGGCCAGCTCGGTGAAGAGCTCACCGAGGCCGTCGGAGAGCCCCGCGTGGGCGTCGGACAGGAAGGTGCGCGGCTCCAGGTCGCCCTGGTATCGGACGATCGCGAACCATTCGTCCTCCACCTCCACACACAGAAGAGCAAGCTCGTCGCCGTTGAGCCCCAGATGCTCCTGAACGGCGTCGCCGAGATCGTCGACGATCTCGGCCTCACTGAGGTCGACCTCCGCACCCTTCCAACCGTCCGGCGTACGGACGAAGGCCGCGGAGAAAACACTGTTGCGGGGTGGTCTGGAGGGCATGGCCGATCTCCCGAGGTCAGCCGAACACAGAGTCGATGGCGCGTTCGAACGGCTCGGAGAACCCCAGCCGTGCGGCGATGCTGGACAGGACGTCCTCCGGCAGGAGGTCGATGTCGCCGGAGAGGATGCCGAGCTCCATCTCGTCGAGCCCCAGGTCCGCGAAGATCGACAGGTCCCCCGCGGGGAGCGCCGTCTCCTCGTCCTGAAGAATCGCGTCGAGTTCGTCCTCGTCGGGAACCGGCACGTCCAGGTATTCCAGCGCCTGCCGGGCGAGCGGGAAGTCCCAGGACGCGGCGATGTCGGACAGGAAGACCTCGACCCTCTCGCCGAACACCCGTAGCGCCACGAAGAACTCATCCCCAACGGCGACCAGGCCAATCGTGCCGTTCATGCTCGGCTGCTGGCGCAGGGCGTGGATGAGGCCGTCGAGGTCGGACGTGAGGGCCACGGGGAGCATCTCCGCCTCCCAGCCGTCGTCCTCACGGTAGATCACGATGGCAAAGTCCAGCGAGTCTTCGTCTGACATGGCCATCCCCACCGAATGCTTTCTCTACGGAGGTCAATGCTTTCAGAAGTGGGACACGGACGTGGGCCTCTCCGACCAAATTGTGATCAAATCCGAGTGAGCGGGTGATGTCGAACAGGTGCCGCCCGCCCTCCCCCGGCTCATCGCCCGCCGGGTGCCCAGGATATCTTTGGCCACCATGGAAACCCTGGTCGTCGACCATCCCCTGGTGGCCCACAAGCTGACCGTGCTGCGGGACGTCGGCACGGACTCCCCCACTTTCCGGCGTCTCGCCGACGAGTTGGTGACCCTGCTGGCCTACGAGGCGACCAGGCACGTCCGCGTCACCGAGTGGTCGGTGCAGACGCCCGTGGCTCTGGCCAAGGGCGTGCGGCTGGCACAGCCCTGCCCGCTGGTGGTTCCGATCCTGCGCGCGGGACTGGGGATGCTGGAGGGCATGACCCGGCTACTGCCCACGGCCGAGGTCGGTTTCCTGGGAATGATCCGCAACGAGTCCACGCTCCAGGCGGAGACCTACGCCACCCGGCTGCCCGACGACCTCTCCGGCCGTCAGGTCTACGTGGTGGACCCGATGCTGGCCACCGGCGGCACCCTCACCGCCGCGATCCAGTTCCTCTTCGACCGGGGCGCCGACGACGTGACCGCGCTCTGCCTGCTGGCCGCCCCCGAGGGCATCGCCTACATGGACCAGGCCTTCAACGGCAGCGGCAAGCCGATCCGCCTGGTGACCGCGGCCCTGGACGAGCGCCTGAACGAGCACGGCTACATCGTTCCCGGGCTGGGCGACGCCGGAGACCGCCTCTACGGCGTCGTCTGAGCACTCCCCGGCATCGCCGCCGACCCGAAGGTTCCGGGATTTCAGAGCCATCCTTTTCCCTTGAAGGATGGTTCCTCTACTCGTCGACCGTTACTCGACGAGGTCGAGTGGGTACGAAGAGTCGCGAAGACATCTCTTCTGTGTCCCCGGTCCGCCGAGGCCGCGGGCGCACACCAGGGAGAACCATGAGCGAGCGAATCATCCCGGACACCGAACCCGACCCTTACGCGGACTTCAGCGCCGCGCTCAGGGACGAGTTCTCCGAGGTCCATCCGGCGACCACGGTGACCCGCTGCATAGAGGCGGCTCACTATGGAGCGCTGGAGGTCGTCGGCCACGCCCATCCGACGCTGGTCGAGCGGATCGCCCGTAAACACCTCGAGGTCCTCGCACTGGTCGCGAGCGAACGCGGGTGACGGGTCACGAGGGGCGCGGACGTCCGGGAGTGCCCCACGGGGCCCTCGTGCAGGATCCTCGCGACGCGTACGAGACCGAATGAGCCGATGCGCTTTACCGCGGCATGGCCCTGGGTAATGTATATGGCGGGTGCAGTGGGTGAGTGGTAGTGGGAGGCCAACGTGCAGGTCAAGAAAGTCCTATCGTATAGCGCTGTCGGTTTTGTGGCGTTTTTCCTGTTCACCCGACCAGGTGACGCAGCCAACGCCGTAAGGGGTGCCATGGACACGGTTTACACGGCGGCCGATTCTCTGGCCCAATTCGTCTCACACCTGTCATGAGGCTCGTGACCCACGGGGACTCCGCTCCCTCGTCGGTCAACCGCTACCTGCTCCCCCACGAACACCAGGTCATCATGGTGCGGCGCCACCCGGCCGTGCTGCTTCGCGCGGTCGCCGAGGTTTTCGGCGGCCTGATCCTCGCCGGACTGCTGAGCAAGTGGTTCGGCGACCAGGGCGGCGGTGGCGTGCTCGTCATCGTCTGGTGGGCCTGGCTGCTGTTGTTGATCCGCTTCGTCTGGAAGGTCGCGGAGTGGTCGGTCGACTACTTCGTCGTCACCTCCAAGCGCATGCTGCTCACCACCGGCTTGATCACCCGCAAGGTCGACATGATGCCGCTCGGCAAAGTGACCGACATGAGCTTCCAGCGCTCGATCCTCGGCCGCATGCTGGGCTACGGCGAGTTCGTTCTGGAGTCGGCCGGTCAGGACCAGGCTCTGTCGAGGGTCAATTACATTCCGTACCCGGAGACCCTCTATCTGGAGGTCTGCCAGATGCTCTTCCCGGGGGGCAATGATTCGGATGATTAGCGCCTTATGTCCATATTGACATCAATGGCATAGTGGCTGCCTACACTCCCCGGTGAGGATTTTTCACGCGGGGTTACCCGATTCGACTGCTTCATGCAATCATGGCGGGAACATTGACCATCCCCCGCCCTGAGAGATCAGATGCCGAGTCAGGGAACCATCGGTGACCGCGTCCGCGGACTGCGACTGAGTAGGCGCATGTCCCAGGCCCAGCTGGCAGGGCCCGACCTTTCCGACAGCTACGTCTCCCTCATCGAGTCCGGCAAGCGGACGCCGACCCCCGTGGTCGCCCGTCTGCTGGCCGAGCGACTGGGGTGCACCACCGAGTTCCTGCTGCACGGGATCGAGCTGCGCCAGCGCATCGACACCGAGCTTGGCCTGCGCCACGCGGAGTTGGAGCTTCTCCACGGCGACCCGTCCGTCGCGGCGGACCGTTTCGGTGAGATCGTCAAGGTCGCCGGCGAGGAGAACGCGATGCTCGCCGCGCACGCGCGACTCGGCCGCGCACGCGCGTTGGAGGCCCAGGGCAGGATCGGTCCGGCGTTGGAGGCGTTCGAGCGACTCCGCCGTGAGGCTGCCGCCCACCCCGAGCGTCTGGCCGACCTGCCACTGACGGTGGCGCTGAGCCGCTGCTACCAGCGTGCCGGAGACACCCCTCGCTCGCGCGACCTGGCCGTCCAGGCGCTCAGCGAAGTCAACCGGCTCCCCCTGTCGCAGGGCGAGATCGCCGTCGAACTGGCCGCCTCGCTGATGGAGACCGAAACCCCCGGCGGGCCCGGCTCGCAGGGCATCTCCTACGTCCGGCACGTCCTGTCGGCCAACGGCGTCCCCATCGCGGTCAACCGCACCGCGGAGATCCATGCCCTCTGGCGAGCGAGTGTCACAGCCTCTGACAGAGAGGACTCGGCACTGGCCGTCCGCCTCGCCGACGATGCGATCGCGACCGGGCGCCCGGCACGGATGGCGTCACAGCTCGCCCTCATCGCGATGGATTGGGCACGTCTCGCCGCCTCCACTGGCGACGAGTCACTCGACGAGGCCCACAAGCTCGCGACCAGCGCCGGCAAGGTCTTCGCGGCGTTCCCCGAGCGCATCCACGAGTACATCAGGAGCATCGTCGTGCTCGCCCAGGTCCGGCTGGCGAGCGGCGACGCTCAGGGCGCGACGGATCTGGCCAGAACCGCCCTCGACATGCCGGGCGGCCAGGCGGGCGCCATCGGGGCGACCGCGCAGCTGGTTCTCGCCCGGACCGCGCTGGCCCACGACCGGAGCGACGTCATGACCGCCCTGGACACTGCCAAGCGGCTGCTGAACGGCGTCCGGTACGAGCTCTCCGGCCCCGACCGGGGGACCGCGCGAGTCTGGCGTGACCTCGGAGACCTATACGGCCAGGTCGGTGCGCGTGACGACCAGGCCGGCGCGTATCGTAGGGCTCTCGAAACCGCTGGGGTGCGCGACGCGCTGGTGGGCGTGACCGTCGACTCGGCTTTGGTCCGTTAAGACCGGTTTCGCCAAAAAGAGGGCCAGATTTGTTTTCGCACCTCTGGAATAACTAGGGTCTACCAGTCATTGATTCATAGGATGATTGGTTTCTCCGGAGGAGGCGGACGGTGAGTCTGCGTACGGCGCAGCGAGCATCCCTCGTCGACCAAGTGATCGATCAACTCAAGGAGCAGATCACTTCTAACTCCTGGCAGATGCACGCGAAGATTCCTACCGAGACCGTGCTCGCCGAACAACTCGGGGTCGGTCGCAACACCGTGCGCGAGGCGGTGCGGGCGCTCACACACGCCGGCCTGCTGGAATGTCGCCAGGGTGACGGGACGTACGTCCGCGCCACGAGCGAGCTCTCCGGGGCCATGCTGCGGCGGCTACGCTCCGCCGAGCAGCTTGAGATCCTGGAGGTGCGGCGTGCGCTGGAGGTGGAGGCCGCCAGGCTCGCCGCGACCAGACGTACCGACGCCGACATCGCCGCGATCGAGGCGGCGCTGACCGAGCGGGACAACGCCTGGCAGCTGGGCGAACCCAACGCGTTCGTCGAGTCCGACCTGGCCTTCCACATCGCGGTGGTCCGCGCCACCCACAACCTGGTGCTGATCGAGCTTTACGAGGACTTCTCAGCGGCGCTGCGCGCCAGCATCACCGCCGCGGGCACCTCGCTGAGCAGCACCCTGAACACCACCTACATCCCGCACGACGCCATCGCCCGCGCCATCGCGGCCGGGGACGCCGCCGCCGCCGAACACGCGGGACACGCGTGTATGGAGCACATCCTGATCGCCCTGACCGAGGAACAGGAACTCTCCGCCTGACCCCTCCTTCCCATGGCCTCTAACAGTGCGGCCCGCCCACCGGCCGGTGGGCGGGCCGCACTGTTAGAGGCCCTCTGGGCGGCCAGACGGCCGGCGTGGGAAACATCCCGGGCCGGCCTGAGCCGCGGCCCGGCTCAGGCGCCCAGGGCACCCGGTGCGCCGGACACCGAGGCGTTCAGGTCAGGCGCAGGGACATCACCAGGTAGCGGAAGGCGGGGTCGGCATCGCCGGGAACCTCGGTGATGAGGGCCGGGCGGCTCGGCGACTCCATGTTGAGCCGGACGAACTCGGTCTCGACACCGTTCAGGCCGTCGAGCAGGAAGTGGGACTGGAAGGCGATCTGGATATCGTCACCGGACAACTCGGCGTCGACGACCTCGGTGCCACGGCCGATGTCGCCGCCACCCGCCTGGATGAGAACCTGCCCCTGACCGAAGGAGAGCCGGATCGGAGTGTTGCGCTCGGCGACCAGCGCGACCCGCTTGATCGCGTCGACGAACGGGGCCACCCGCAGGTCGGCCCGGATCGACCAGTCGTCGGTCAGCCGCGCGCGGTAGTCGATGAACTGCTCGTCAAGCAGGCGGACGGTGGTGGCCCTGCCCACGCTCTCGAAACCGGCGATGCCCTCACCCAGTGCCACGGAGACCTCGCCGCCGCGCAATGATCTGGCCACCTCGACGAGCACCCGCGCGGGCACCATGGCGGCGGCCGCGGTGCCCGGCCGCTCGGGGCGCCAGCCGAACTCCCTGGCCGCGATGCGGTAGCGATCGGTGGCGGCCAGGGTCACGTCGTCGCCTGAGATGTCGAACCGGATGCCGGTCAGCATGGGGAGGGTCTCGTCGCGGCTGGCCGCCGAAGCCACCTGACCGACCGCGGTCGCGAAGATCCCACCGCCGACGGCGCCGATCTTGGGGGGCATCTCGGGGAGGGAGGGGAAATCCTCAACCGGCATGGTCAACAGGCCGAACTCCGCGCTGCCGCAGGTCAGAACCGCCTCGGAACCGCTGGTGGCGACCTCCACCACGTCGCCGGGCAGGCTGCGGGTGATCTCCGCGAGGATTCGGCCCGGAATCAGTGCCCTGCCGGGCTCCGCCACGACAGCCTCGATCGAGACACGGGCGGAGACGTCGTAGTCGAAGACCGACAGCACGAGATCGTCCCCGTCGGCCTCCAGAAGCAGCCCGGAGAGCACGGGAATGGCCGGTCGGTTCGGCAGCACCCGGGCCACCCAGGCCACCGCGTCGGCCAGGACATCACGGTTAACCCGGAACTTCACCTGATCATCCCTTCGTCCTGAACAGCACCGCCACGTGCGGAAACCGTCCTTCAGCACGTTATCCGTTAGGACCGACAAACAGGGTCCGAGCCTGCGAAAGTCAGCCCCGGGCCGCGTTGAGATAGGTCAGGACGGCGAGCACGCGGCGGTTGTCGTCATCGGAGGGGACCAGGTCGAGCTTGGCGAAGATACTGGCCGTGTGCTTGCCCACCGCGCTCTCGCTGAGGAACAGGCGCTGGGAGATGGCCGCGTTGGAGCGCCCCTCGGCCATCAGCTCCAGCACCTCGCGCTCGCGCGGGGTCAGCGCGCCGAGCGGCTGGTGACGGACGGTGCTGGCCAGCAACTTGGCGATGACCTCCGGGTCCATCGCGGTGCCTCCGGCGGCCACCCGGCGGACCGCGTCGACGAACTGTTCGGCGTTGAAGACCCGGTCCTTGAGGAGGTAGCCGATCGCCCCCGAGCCGTCGGCCAGCAGTTCGCGCGCGTACAACTGCTCGACGTGCTGGGACAGGACGAGAACCGGCAGGCCGGGGATGGCCCTGCGCGCCGCCAGCGCCGCCTGAAGCCCCTCGTCGGTGAACGTGGGCGGGAGGCGCACGTCGACCACCGCCACGTCGGGCCGGAGCTCGATCAGCGCCTTCAGCAGTTCGGGCCCGGATTCCACCGCCGCCACGACCTCGAAGTCGTGCGCCTGGAGCAGGTGGACCAGACCGTCCCGCAGCAGGTAGAGATCCTCGGCGATGACGACTCTAAGGCTCATCGGCCCAACCATAGGCGGGCCGGCACGACCTCCGCCATCCGGCGCCGGCTGGAGTGCATGGCGGGGATGATTATGCCTGCGACATACATGGAGAGGCCCAGGGAGATGTTGAAGACGATCAGCGGCCACTGCAGGGGCTCGGGTAGGTAGAGCACGAGGAACCAGCTGAGATGCTCGGTGTCGATGATCTTCATGACCATCGTCACCAGCCCCTGCGGGAAGAGCGGCAGCCAGCCGAGCCCCCAGCAGATCCCGACGATGATGGCCTTCCCCCGAGGTAGGGGCCTGCTGTCCCGGCGCTTCTCGGCGAGCGCGTTGGGCAGGTCGAACGTGGCGGTCGTCGGGCCACCACGCGGGCTGCTGACCGCGAGCACCCCGTCGAAGGCCGCCAGCCTGCGTTCGATGCCTCGCAGGCCGCTTCCCAGCGACGGGTCGGCGCCTCCCGCACCGTCGTCGGTGACCACGACGCGCAGCGCGTGACCATGGCTGCTGATGTCGATCGACACCCGCTCGGCGCCACCGTGGCGGGCCGCGTTGGTGAGGAGCTCGCTGATCGAGAAGTAGGCGGCCGATTCGACGGGCGAGTCCGGGCGGGCGTCCAGGTCCACGGTGACCGTGACCTTCAGCGGACTGTCCAGCGCCAGGGCGCGCACCGCGTCACCGAGGCCGCGCTCGGCCAGGACCGGTGGGTGGATGCCCCTGACCAGGTCACGCAGCTCGACGAGCGCCGTGGAGGAGGCCTCCCTGACCTTGCCGAGCAGAGTCTTGGCGGCCGCCGGGTCCTTGTCCATCAGCTCCTCGACCGCGCCCAGCGTCATGCCCATCGCGACAAGCCTCGCCTGCGCACCGTCATGCAGGTCGCGCTCGATCCGCCGCAGCTCGGACGCCTGGGAGTCGACCGTCGCCAGGCGCACCTGGTCGAGCCGCTGGACCCGCCCCGCGAGCACGGACTTGGCCGTGGGGGAGAGCAACAGGCGGTTCCACCAGGCGTATCCCCGCAGCAGGTGCGGCACCGCGATCAGCGCGACCACGGCGGCGCCCCCCAGGAGCGGGGACACGGCTGCCGGCACCGCGGACCTCGACGCCAGGACGGCACCCGCGGCCAGGGTGAGCGGGAGCAGCAACAGGGCGGCCGCGACCGCCGGGTTGAGAAACAGCCAGAGCCCGTCCCGCCAGGTGGCCGGGTCGCCGAACATCCACTTCCAGCGGTTGTTCCAGTCGGGCCAGCGTGGCGTCTTGTAGAGCTGGCGCTCGTGGCGGTACCACCCGTCGGGCTGAGGCCGTGCCGGCAGCGGCTGCGGCAGGTAGGGCACCGGCACCGCGGTCCCGAGCCAGCTGCCGGTCAACCTCCTGGCGAACGCCGTACGGTACCTGATCAGCCGGGCCGTCGGAGGGAACACAAAGATCATCCCCAACCCGAACGTCAGCAGGAACGCGAACAGGGTCAGTGCCACCAGGGCGATGTCCACCAGGGCCATCGCCCCCAGGGCCAGTGCCTTGCCGACCGCCACCGCGTACGTCTTCATGTGTCAAGTCTCGGTGATGTCTCCGGATGTGCCCAGTGGTGGCGGACGCCGTCCGGGGGTGGAGGTAGCCACACCCCTGCCAGGTGCCTGGCCCGCCCTCACCGGGGGTCCAGGCGGATTCTCCCCGCGCGGCGCGGCTCCTAGCGTCGGTTGGCATGAAGGTCATCGAGGTCAGCAACCTCCGCAAGCAGTACCGAGACCAACTCGTGGTGGACGACATCTCGTTTACCGTCGAAGAGGGCGAGATCTTCGGCGTTCTCGGCCCCAACGGGGCCGGCAAGACGACCACCGTGGAGTGCGTCGCCGGCCTGCGCGTCCCCGACTCCGGGACCGTCAGCGTGCTCGGCGGTCTGAGCGGCATCGAACTCAGAGAGCAGCTGGGTGTCCAACTGCAGAGCTCCACGCTGCCGGAGAAGCTCAAGGTGTGGGAGGCGCTCGACCTCTACGCGTCCTTCTACCGGGCTCCCATGAACCGGGACTCGCTGCTGGAGCGAGTCGGCCTCGCCGACAAGCGCGACACCCGCTACGGGAAGCTCTCCGGCGGGCAGCAGCAGCGGCTCTCGATCGCGCTGGCCCTGATCGGCTATCCCCGGGTGGCGATCCTGGACGAGCTGACCACGGGCCTGGACCCTCAGGCCCGCCGGGACACCTGGGAGCTCATCGAGCAGATGCGCGAGGACGGTGTGACGATCCTGCTGGTCACCCACTTCATGGAGGAGGCCGAGCGGCTCTGCGACCGGCTCGCGCTGATCGACTCCGGTCGGCTGGTCGCGCTGGACAGCCCGGCGGGTCTGATCGCCAAGGTCGGCGGGCAGCAGACCGTCAGGTTCCGGCCCTCCCAGCCGTTCGACGACTCGGTGCTCAGGGCACTGCCCGAGGTCACCGGGATGAGGCGGAGCGGCGGGCAGATCACGGTCACAGGTACCGGTGACCTGCTGCTCGCGATCACGACCGCCCTGTCCGCCGTTCATGTCGTACCCGCCGACCTGCGCGTGGAGCAGGCCGATCTCGACGACGCCTTCCTGGGCCTCACCGGAAAGAAGCTTTCCCGATGAACAAGATGATCTTTACCGAGCTCAAACTCTTCCTGCGGGACCCCGTCGGCCCGATCTTCGCGATACTGCTCCCCCTCGTGCTCCTGCTCGGGCTGGGCAGCACCCCCGGACTTCAGGAGGCCCCTGCCGAGATGGGCGGGGAGCGGATCATCGACACCCACTTTCCCACCATGATGGTGATCCTGGCCGTGGTCACGATGGCACTGACCACCCTGCCGGCGACGGTGGTGAGCTACCGGGAGAGCGGCGTGCTGCGCCGGATGTCCACCACCCCGGTCAGCCCGGTCCGGTTGCTGGTCGCCCAGGTCGTGAACAACCTCGCGGTGGCGATCATCGCCACCGCCCTCCTGATCGGCCTCGGCGGCCTCGTCCTCGGCCTGACCCCGCCCAGGAACCTGCCGGCCTTCGCCGGAGTGTTCGTGCTCGGCACGGCCTCGATGTTCGGCCTGGGGTTGCTGATCTCCGCCTTGGCACCCAGCGCGAAGTCCGCGCCGGGCATCGGCTCGCTGCTGATGTTCCCGCTGCTGTTCATGTCCGGGATGTGGGTTCCCAGGGAGTTCATGCCGGATCTGGTGCGGCAGATCGGCGACTTCCTGCCGATGGCGCCGTTCGCCACGGCGCTCCGCGACACGTGGGTGGGACACGCGCCACAGCCGCTGCACCTGGTGGTGGTGGCGGTGACCCTGCTGGTCACGGGTGGACTGGCCACACGACTGTTCCGGTGGGAGTAGCGGGCAGGGGGAGATCATGATCCGCTGTGGCCCGCCCCTCGCGTGGGGCAGGGGCGGGCCACGGCTTGTTTCCGCCTTCTCTCCCGGGAAGGGTTCCGCGTACTGGGCGGCGGAAAACGGATATGCCACTCTTGAGTGATGTTGATCCTGGCGCATGTAAGCGACGTCCACATCGACGGTTCTCCCCGCAGCATCAACAGGACCCGATCCGTCATGCGGCACCTGGAGAACCTTTCCGGCCCTCTGGACGCGGTCGTGGTGACCGGCGACATCGCCGACAACGGCCTGGTCCAGGAGTACGAGATCGCGCGTGAGCTGCTGACCACGCGCCATCCGACGATCATCTGTCCCGGCAACCACGATGCCCGTTCGGCGTTCCGCAAGGTCATGCTCGACGATGACGGCGACGGGCCTGTCAACCAGGTTCTCCGGCTCGACGGGCTCACCGTCGCGCTGTGTGACTCCAGCGTCCCCGGCCGGCCGGAGGGTTTCCTGGAGGACGAGACGACCGCCTGGCTGCGGGACGTGCTCGCCGAGAGCCCGGACACCCCGGCCATCATCGGTATGCACCACCCGCCGGTGTCGCTGGGCATCCCGTACGTGGACGCGATCCGGCTACGGAACCCGGAACGGCTGGAGGAGATCGTGCGGCGGTACCCGCAGGTGGCGGCCGTCATCGTCGGCCACGCCCACACCGCGGCGAGCACCACCTTCGCCGGCCTGCCGCTCTCGGTCGCCCCCGGCGTCGTCTCGACGCTGCTGCTCAACCAGGAACTCGACGTTCCGATCCCGGTCGACTACGACCTGCCGCCGCAGATCGCCATCCACGTCTTCGACGGTGGCCGCCTCGTCACCCACGTCCGCCCGGTCCTCTGACTCAATCCAGCGTTTCTTCGTGACGGCCGGTCCGGTCATGGGCACCGGGCCGGGGTCGACAGGACGACATGTCAGCCTCTTCCCGAAAGGGATGCCCAACGATGCGTTCGCTGTCCTTTCCCCTGTACCGGCAGATTCGTGGGGGTCGTTGGGAACCAGAGCACTCGGGCAGACTGTGCCCATGACGCCACATCCGGATCTCCTGCGGGTGCTCGGCGAGGTGCGCGTGCTCCTCGCCCGGCCCGACAACGACTTCGCCTGGTCCTCCTGGGAGAACGCGAACGAGGCTCTGGCGGAGATCGATGCCGCGATCGCCCGGATCGGCGCGGGCGGCCGGGTCCCGCCCGGGCTTGTGACGCTGTTCGCACCGACCGGGCAGATTCAGGAGGTCGCGAGCTCCAGCGGCTGGGACGACGCGTTTCTCGTACTGGCCGACCGCTTCGACGCCGCGCTGGAGTAGAGCGGCGACCCGGAGCCGGGCCGACGGGGGGCGATCTCCTCCGCACCGTGCCGGATTCGGACGTGCCCGTCGCGGTTCCTTGGTGCAAGCCGCCGACCTGCGTCCTCTCCCGTCTGTGGCCGATGACAGGTCTCCTGACGGCGCCCCGACTGGTTCTCCGAAAGAGGAGTGCGTGGCTATGCCGAGGAGACCGAGTTCAGGTAGAGGGTCACGATCGTCTGACCCCCCTCGGCGTCGAAGACGTCGAACGCCCGCATTGTGCCCTGCTGCAGGGTGTCGGTCAGGATCCGCTGCGGATGGTCGATGACATGGCGCAGCACCACCGGATAGCGCCCGTCACGGCCTCCCACTCCGGCCGAGAACTGATCGTCCTTGGGGTCGTACTCCAGGTAGGCCAGCGGTAGCCTCTCGGCCCCCAGCAGGTCCCCGAAGTCCTTGCTCATCACTTCTATCGTCACCTCGGCGCCCTCGTAGTTGCGCGTCATGGTGTCGAAGAACTCACGCCACTCCTCACGCACGAGTTCCAACCGCTGCTGGTTCATGTGATGGTTCCCTCCCGCTCAAAGCCCGTAGGCCGCGTGGTCCCCATCCTTGGCGATCCCAGGACCATGCCACATCACCCGGTCGAGTAGAAATTCCGCTGTCGGGGCAGCAGGATCCCGAATGCCATACGGTCACGGCTCTCGGCCTTGACCATGTCCTCCTGTGCCGGGTGAGGTGTCGATGTGCCCCACGACTCAATGGGATACCGGTTCTGACGCGTGCGACCCAGGTGTCGTCTCCAGTGCGAAAGTGACACTCGGCTTGGGACCCGGTCTCGCCTAGTGGGGGGCCATGTCGACGAAGCGGCTGTAGTGGCCCTGGAAGGCCACGGTGACCGTGGCGGTGGGGCCGTTACGGTGCTTGGCCACGATCAGGTCGGCCTCACCCGCCCTGGGTGACTCTCGCTCGTAGGCGTCCTCCCGATGGAGCAGGATGACCATGTCGGCGTCCTGCTCGATGCTTCCGGATTCGCGAAGGTCGCTGACCATGGGCCTTTTGTCGGTTCGCTGCTCGGGGCCACGGTTGAGCTGGGAGATCGCGATCACCGGGACCTCCAGTTCCTTGGCGAGCAGCTTGATGGCCCGGGAGATCTCCGAGACCTCGTTCTGGCGGCTCTCGGTCTTCTTCGGCGAGGACATCAGCTGCAGGTAGTCGATGATGACGAACCGCAGGTCGTTGCGCTGCTTGAGACGGCGGCACTTGGCCCTGATCTCCATCATCGACATGTTGGGCGAGTCGTCGATGAACAGCGGGGCCTCGGCCACCTCGCCCATCCGCCGGGCCAGCTTGGCCCAGTCGTCGTCGGTCATCGTGCCCGAGCGCATGGCGTGCAACGCCACTCGCGCCTCGGCCGACAGCAGACGCATTGTGATCTCGTTACGCGACATTTCCAACGAGAACACCACAGTCGTCATGCCGTGCTTAATAGCAGCAGATCTGGCGAAATCTAGTCCCAAAGTCGACTTACCGATGGCCGGACGGGCGGCCACGACGATCATCTGGCCGGGGTGCAGACCGTTGGTGAGCGAGTCGAGATCCTGGAACCCGGTGGGGACACCGACCATCTGGCCACCCCGGCCTCCGATGGCCTCCAGTTCGTCGAGGGCACCCGGCATGATGTCGGCCAGGGGGATGTAGTCCTCAGAGGTGCGGCGCTCGGTGACCTTGTAGATCTCCGCCTGGGCGCGGTCGACGAGGTCGTCGACCTCCTCGTCCTGGCCACCGTAGCCGTAGGAGACAATGCGGGTGCCCGCCTCGATCAGGCGCCGGAGGATGGCCTGCTCCCGGACGATCCTCGCGTAGTAACCGGCGTTGGCCGCGGTCGGCACGACGGCGGTCAGCGTGTGCAGGTAGGCTCCGCCACCGACCCGGGCGACCTCGCCGCGCTTCTGCAGCTCATCGAAGATGGTGACGGCGTCGGCGGGGTCACCCCGGCCGTAGAGGTCGGTGATGATGTCGTAGATGATCTGGTGGGCGGGCCGGTAGAAGTCATCGGATCGCAGGATCTCGACCACGTCGGCGATGGCGTCCTTGGAGAGCAGCATGCCACCCAGGACGGACTGCTCGGCCTCGATGTTGTTCGGCGGGGTGCGCTCGAAACCTGGCTCGAAGACCGGTGGCTCCGCAATGCTCACCGAACACCCCCTCTTTCGAACACAGTTACGTTATCTCTATTTTTAGCCGACCGGTGTGACAGTTTCGCGGCTCGGCGCCCCGACTGGCAACGCGGGCTGTCGACAGAGGTGTGGATAAGCTGTGCACTTCTTCCCCAGAGGTGTGGGCAGCCTGGGGACAGTCCTGTGGATAACTGTTGTCCACAGCTGTGGATACCTCTATGGCCAGGGGAAACGTAATCCACCGCCTGTGGAGAAAAGAAAGTTGGGGCGACACGCCGGGAGTCGCCGTAGATGGCATGGGCCGACCGGTTCATCCCGCTGAAGATCCATTGATAGGTAAGAGGCACAATGGAGCTGTGACTCTTACGCCTCGATCCGGTCGCCCCAGCCGCTCCGGTCGCGACCATGACAGGCAGATCCTACGGCTGGCACTGCCCTCATTCGGCGCCCTGGTGGCCGAGCCGCTCTTCCTGCTGACGGACACCGTCATCGTCAGCCGCCTGCCCGCCCCCGCGCTCGGCGCCCTGGGAGTGGCGAGCACGGTGTTGAGTTTCCTGGTGGGGATGTGCGTGTTCCTGGCCTACGGCACGACGGCGGCGGTGGCCAGGCAGATCGGGGCGGGCGAGACCGGGCGGGCACTGCGGCAGGCGGTGGACGGCCTCTGGCTGGCCGCCGGGGTGGGATCGGCGATCATCGTGATCGTCTGGCCCCTGGCCCCCTGGCTGGTCCACCTGATCGGCGCCGAGGGAGAGCTCGCCCGGCAGGCGGTGACCTACCTGCGGATCAGCCTGCTCGGCGTTCCCGCCATGCTGGTGGTACTCGCCGGCACGGGCGTGCTGCGCGGTATGCAGGACGCCTCGACTCCGCTGCTGGTGTCGGTGGGGTCCTTCGCGTTGAACGCGGTGCTCAACGTCGTGTTCGTCCTGGGACTGGGCTGGGGGATCGCCGGCTCGGCCTGGGGCACGGTGCTGGCCCAGTCGCTCGCCGCCGCCGTCTACCTCGTCCTGATCTTCATCCGTTACCGTGCGCCGTTCCGCCCGGACCCGGCGGGCGTGCGGGCGGCGGGCTCGGCCGGGGTCGCCCTGATCATCCGTACGGCGTGCCTGCAGACGGTGCTGGCCGTCTCCGCCGCGGTGGCCACCCGGATGGGAACGGACCAGATCGAGGCATACACCATCGCCATCAGGATCTGGATCCTGATGGCGTTCGCCCTGGACGCGATCGCGATCGCCGGACAGGCGATCACCGGTCGCGCCCTGGGTGCCGGCGACGTGGCGGGAACTCGCGCGGCGACCTGGAGGATGGTGATCTGGGGAGTCGGCTCCGGCGTGCTGCTCGGCCTCGCCGTACTGGTGGCCAGGCCGTTCGTCCCCGGTCTGTTCGACGCGAGCCCGGTCGTCGCCGCGGAGCTGCTCGGCCTGCTCTGGGTGGTGGCCGCCCTGCAGCCGATCGCCGGGGTGGTGTTCGTACTGGACGGCGTGTTGATCGGTGCCGGGGACCAGCGCTACCTCGCCTGGGCGGGGGTGTGGACGACGATCGCCTACCTGCCCGCCGCGTTACTGGTGGACCTCTGGGGCGGTGGCCTGGTGACGCTCTGGCTGGCGTTCGGGCTGTGGATGACCGCCCGGCTGATCACCCTTTCGACGCGCGCGTACGGCACGGCGTGGCTGGTGGTCGGCAGCTGACCGGGCGAGTGATCCAGGCGTGACACTGTGGTGTCCACGACGTGACCGGATAGCACTTGTCCCAGGTAACTTCCCTGCGGCACTGTGAAGCAAGTCCGACAATAAGGGTATTTAGCCCACCACGATTGGCCAGGTCGTGCCCGAAGGTCCTCCCCCGTCGATCGTGCGCCGTATGCCTCCGAACCATGCCACAGACCGGTGGACCGGTGCGCGCCACGGCCTGCCCATGGCCTATCGCAGAGCCGACCTCGTCATTCTCGGTATCGGCGTCATGATCGGTTCGGGCATCTTCAGCCTCGCCGGCCGCCAGGCGGCCACCATGGCCGGGCCCGGCGTGATCCTCTCCTTCATGATCGCGGGAATCACCAGCCTGCTGGTGGCCTTCTGCGTCGCCGAACTGTCATCCGCCATGCCTGCCTCGGGAAGCGCCTACACCTTCAGCTACGTCATCTTCGGCGAGGTCTGGGCCTGGGTGGTGGGCTGGGCTCTGGTCATGGAACTCCTGCTGGCCGCGGCGACGGTGGCCCGCGCGTGGTCGCTCTACGCCGCCCAGATGCTCACCGACTTCGGGGTACGCCTTCCCGACGTGGTCGCGGGGATGGTCGGCCGGCACACGGGTTTCGATCTTTTCACGCTGTTCATCCTGGTGATCCTGACGGCCGTGGTGGCCCTGGGCGCCCGCGTCGGACTGCGTGCCCTGTGGATCATCGTGATCGCCAAACTGCTCGCCGTCGGCGCGGTCATCGTGGTCGGCGCCCTCCACTTCGACCGGCGCAACCTGGCGGCCATCCCGGTGCCCGCGGTGCCCGCGGAGAAGGCCGAGGAGACCCTGCACTCCCCGCTGCTCGGCATCGTCTTCGGCCAGACGGGCGCCTTCGGCTGGTTCGGCATCTTCGCGGCCTCTGCGGTCATCACCTTCGCGTACATCGGCTTCGACGTCGTGGCCACCGCAGCCGAGGAGTCCGAGGACGCCCCGCGTTCGATCCCGCAGGGCATCATCCGCGCGCTGGTGATCACCACGGTCATCTACATCGCGGTCGCACTGGTGATGGTCGGGATGACCCCGTACGACAAGATCGACGCCGACGCGCCGCTCGCCGACGCCTTCCGCAACGCCGGCGAGGGTTTCATGGTGCACGTCATCAACGTCGGGGCGGTGCTCGGCCTCACCACTGTCGTCCTGGTGCTGCTCGTCGGCCTGACCCGCGTGCTGTTCTCCATGGCACGCGACGGGTTGATCCCCCGCTCGCTCTCCAAGATCAACCGTAGCTACCACAGCCCGACCAGGGCCACGCTGGTCATCGGATTCCTGGCGATCCTGCTGGCCGAGTTCGTGGACGTGTTCACCCTCGAACCGCTGGTCGTGATCGGTGCCCTGTTCGTGTTCATCTCCGTGGCCGGCGGAGTGATCAGGATGCGGCAGACGATGCCGGACCTGCCGAGGGGCTTTCGCACCCCGCTCTCTCCCGGCGTGCCGATCGCCTCGATCGCCGCTTGCCTGTGGCTCATGGTGAACCTCCAGCTCATCACCTGGCTGTACTTCATCATCTGGATGGCCTTCGGCGTGCTGGTCTACCTGGTGTACGGCAGGCGCAACAGCGTGCTCGCCGGGATGGCGCAGTCCACCCCCGAGGCTCCCACCTCCTCCGCGGGACCTCCCGGCCCTCCGGAAGGTCCCGGCGGTCCCGGCACCGGATCCCGCGGCAGGCACCGGCGCTGAGCTCTCCGCGAGCGCCTGGAGTGCGAAATCCGGCCTCCCCGGCCCTGAGGACGTCAGAGGCGCCGGGCGTCGATCACGCTCTGCACGAACTCCCTGGTACGGGCCTCACGGGGGTCGGTGAAGATCTGCTCGGGGGTGCCGCGCTCCAGGAGCACGCCGCCGTCGAGGAAACAGACGGTGTCGGCGATCTCGCGGCAGAAACCCATCTCATGTGTGGTCAGGACCATGGTCATACCGCCCTCCTTGAGCTCCCGGATGATCCCGAGCACCTCCTTGACCAGCGCCGGGTCCAGCGCCGAGGTGACCTCGTCCAGCAGCATCAGGCGGGGCTGGGTGGCCAGGGCCCTGATGATGGCGACGCGCTGTTGCTGGCCGCCGGAGAGCTGATCGGGATAGGCGCCCGCCCGGTCCGCCAGGCCGAACCTGTCCAGCAGGTCACGGGCCTGTTGCTCGGCCTGCCTCCTGCCCACGCCGTGCGCCTTCCTCGGGGCCAGCGTGATGTTGTCCAGCACGGTCATGTGCGGGAACAGGTTGAAGGCCTGGAACACGATGCCCATGCGCTTGCGCACGTCGTTGAGATCGATGCGGACGTCGGTGATCTCCTCTCCGTCCAGGCGGATCGTGCCGTCGTCGGCGGTCTCCAGCAGGTTCACGCAGCGCAGTAGCGTGGACTTTCCCGACCCGGAGGCACCGATCAGGCAGACCACCTCGTGCGGGTCGACCTCCAGGTCGATACCGCGCAGCACGCTGTGGCCCCGGTAGTTCTTCCACAGGCCCTCGATGCTCAGCAGGCTCATGTCCCCTCCTTTCCGCCGGTTGCCCGCTGCCCGCTCACTGGCTCCGCCGCCGCTGCGAGCGGGCCGCCAGATAGTCGGTGAAGCGGGCCATCGGAATGGTGAGCAGGATGAACAGCAGCGCCGCCACCAGGTAGGGGGTGTAGTTGAAGTTGCCGGCCACGTGGATCTGCGCCTGCCTCAGCGCCTCCAGCGGGCCGATCGTGGCGACGAGCGCGGTGTCCTTCTGCAGCGAGACGAAGTCGTTGAGCAGCGGCGGCACCACCCGGCGCACGGCCTGCGGCACCACCACGTGGCGCATGGTCTGGCCGTGGCTCAGGCCGAGGGACCGGGCGGCGGCCCGCTGGCTGGGATGCACCGACTCGATACCCGCCCGGAAGACCTCCGCCACGTACGCTCCGTACGAGAGCGTGAGCGCGATGATGCCCAGCGTCGCGAGGTCCGTCGGGGTGCCCTGCAGGCCGAGCGCGGGCAGCCCGAAGCCGACGAGATAGATGATGAGGATCGTGGGCACGCCGCGGAAGACGTCGGTGTAGACCACCGCCAGGGCGCGCAGCGGGAAGAAGACCGGCGCCGTGAGATTGCGGGCCAGCGCGACCAGCAGGCCCACGAGAAGGATCAGCGGCTCGGCGATCAGGAAGATCTTGATGTTGAGCAGGAACCCGCTCAGCACGTCCGGCAGCGCCTTGGCGAACTGCTCGGGATCGAAGAACGTCTCCCGCACCCGGGGCCAGCCCGGAGAGGCGGTGAAGAGCCAGAACAGCAGGACGATCACGATGATCGTCGAGACCGTCGCGACGGAGCCCGAGCGGAGAGACGACCTCCTGCGGAGCCGCTCCCGCTCAAGCTGCCGATCGCTCTTCGTCCAGTCGTCGGAGAGCCGTAGGCTCTCGTCGTTCCTCATCGAGCGCCGCGGCGCGGACCGTACCCGCTCCGCGCCCACGGCGGTGACATGAACTCCGGGATCACTTCAGCTCCGGCGCACCCGCGGCGGAACCGAGCCACTCGGTTTCGATCTTCGCCAGCTCACCGGAGGCGGTCAGCTTGTCGATCGCCTCGTTGACGCAGCTCACCAGCGGGCTGCCCTTTTCGAACACCGCGCCGAAGACCTCGGGAACACCGGAGGCGGCGCCGAACTGACCAACGATCTTGGAGTTCTCGACCTGGGCGGCGGTCACGTAGAACGCGGTGGGCAGGTCCACCACCACCGCGTCGACCTGCTTGTTCTTCAACGCGTTGACGGCGTCGATCTGCTCGTTGTAGACGTTGAGCTCGGCCGAGGGCTGGATGACGTCCTTGACCGCCTGCAGCGAGGTGGTGCCGACCTGCACGCCGATCTTGGCGTCCTTCAGACTCGCCAGGTCCGTGGCGGCGGCGACCTTCGAGCCGTCCAGCGCGACCACCGCCTGCTTGACCGTGTAGTAGCCCTTGCTGAAGTCGACGACCTTGGCCCGGTCGGGGGTCACCGAGACCTGGTTGACGTCGAAGTCGAACTGCTTGGCACCCGGCGCGAACGCGGAGTCGAACTTCACGGTGGCCCAGGTGACGTCACCTTCGGCGAAGCCCATCTGGCCCGCGACGGCGTAGGCGACGGCGCTCTCGAAACCCTTGCCGTTGGCCGGGTCGTCGTCGTTGAACCACGGCTCGTAGGCGGGCTTGTCGGTGCCGATGGTGAGCTTGCCGGGGGTCTTCAGCGCGAGGCTCTCCTTGGCACAGGCGCTGGAGGCGGCTCCGGAGGTGCTCGGGGCCGCTGAGTTCGTCTGGGTCGTCGTTTCCGAGGCCGGCGCACAGGCCACCGCGGTCGCCGCGAGGGCACCGAGCGCGAGCAGCATCGAGGGACGGACCATGACAAGACCTCCAGGGGGAAACAACAATTCCCGAATTGTATGTATCAGCGATGACCTGGAGTAACACGGTCTCGGCATGTGAGCCGCTACTCGCGGACGAAGAGCCTTCCGCACGCCCCGCTGCTACCCCGATGAGCGGTCAGGCCGTGAAATCGCGAAAGAACAAGGGCTCCTCCCCGCGAACGGGGAGGAGCCCTTGTCACACTGGGCCTCTCAGGCCGCGACGACCTCGACATCGAGGGACGCGGAGACCTCCGGGTGCAGCTTGACGCTGACCCGGTGAGAGCCGAGGCTCTTGATCGCGGAGGCGATCTCGATGCGACGGCGGTCGAGCACGGGGCCACCGGCGGCCTTGACGGCCTCGGCGACGTCACCCGTGGTGATGGAACCGAAGAGGCGACCGGACTCGCCGGCCTTCGTCTTCAGGACCACCTTCAGGGCCTGCAGCTGGCCGGCGACTTCCTTGGCGGTGCCGAGGTCGCGGATCTCGCGGGCGTCACGGGCCTTCTTGATCGAGGAGATCTGCTTCTCGCCGCCGCGCGTCCAGAGGATCGCGAAGCCGCGGGGAAGCAGGTAGTTGCGGCCGTAGCCGCTCTTGACCTCGACGATGTCGCCGGGAGCGCCGAGGCCGGTGACCTCACTGGTGAGAATGAGCTTCATCTGTCCGGACCTCCTTAGCGCGCGGTGCTCATGTACGGCAGGAGCGCCATCTCACGAGCGTTCTTGATAGCGGTCGCCACGTCACGCTGGTGCTGGGTGCAGTTGCCCGTCACCCGGCGGGCACGGATCTTGCCGCGGTCGGAGATGAACTTCCGAAGCAGCGCCGTGTCCTTGTAGTCGACGTAGGAGATCTTGTCGTGGCAGAACAGGCAAACCTTCTTCTTGGGCTTGCGCAGTGCCGGCTTGGCCATCGTGGTGCTCCTTTCAGAGCCCCGCCGTCAGGCGGGAATGGTCGCTGCGGATATGGACTGGGATTGCGGAAGGACCGCCGTCCCTAGAAAGGCGGTTCGTCGCTGAAGTCGCCGCCGCCGAAGCCGCCGCCACCCTGCTGCTGGCCGCCGCCCCCGTAGTTGTTGCCGCCGCCGCCGAAGCCGCCACCTTGCGGTGCGGCGGGCGCCGCGGAGGCCCACGGGTCGTTGGCCGGGCCGCCGCCGCCGAAGCCACCGCCACCGCCCTGACGGGCGGTCTTGTTGACCTTGGCGGTCGCGTTTCTCAGGGAGGGGCCGACCTCGTCGACCTCAACCTCGTAGACCGTGCGCTTCTCGCCTTCCTTGGTCTCGTAAGACCTCTGGCGTAGCCGCCCCTGAACGATGACCCGCATGCCGCGCTGGAGGCTCTCGGCGGCGTTCTCCGCCGCCTGCCGCCACACGTTGCAGGTCAGGAACAGGCCTTCGCCGTCCTTCCACTCGTTGGTCGTCTTGTCGAGGAACCTCGGAGTGGATGCGATGCGGAACCGGGCCACCGCTTGCCCCGTGGGGGTGAAGCGCAGCTCCGGGTCGTCGACGAGGTTGCCGACGATGGTGATCGTGGTGTCGCCTGCTGCCATGGCTAGCGCTGCCCTTCCTGCGGCCTTCGCTGGTTATCGGCTCAGAGTACGGCTGCCGTCCGACAAAATGCCGGGGGTTTAGTGCACGTCCGGGCGGAGAACCTTGGTGCGCAGGATTCCCTCGTTGAGGTTCATCTGCCGGTCGAGCTCCTTGACCGTGGCGGGCTCGGCGCTCAGGTCGATGACGGCGTAGATGCCCTCGGGCTTCTTCGCGATGTCGTAGGACAGCCTGCGGCGACCCCACACGTCGACCTTCTCCACAGTGCCGCCGTCGTTGCGGACGACCGTGAGGAACTGGTCGAGGGAAGGGGCGACCGTACGCTCATCGAGCGAGGGGTCAAGAATGACCATCACTTCGTAACGGCGCATGCTGACTTCAACCTCCTCTGGACTCTTGCGGTCACGACACCGTGCCGTGACAGGAGGACGCTGACGTACTTCACCTCGGGCGCCCATTTCGGCGCTCGGGGTGGAGGGTGGGCGATAACACACCCATTCGACGTAGCCGTGCCAGCCTACCAGTCCGTCAAGGGTTGGGCCGTCGCCTCGCCGGGCACGTCCTGTCGCAGGAGAAAGAGGAGGCGGTGAAGATGCCTCGTGCGTATGGACATGCCCGGAAGAGACCTGTGCGGTTCACGTTGAACACCGACGGGCGTCGTCACAGGATCGAGAACGTGCTGAGCGTCGTCACGATCGGCTGCGGACTACTCGCCTTCGCCACCGGACTGATCCCCGCCGCGCATGTCGTCGCGTCCTGGGCGGGGGTGCTGGGATTCGTCGGGGGCCTCTACTCGCAGTACGTCTCCGCGACGACGCCGGAGCGCGCGCTGAACATCGTGGGCATCGTGGCCTCGTTCGTCGGTGTGGCCTTCGGCATCTATCACGGGGGTTTCCTCCCGTGAGGCCCCCGATCAGACGAGGGCCACACCGGCGCGGGGACGGCTAACCATTCAGGCGCAGGTCCACGCCGAGCAGGACGAGGAACCACAGGAAGACCGCCAGCAGAGCCTCGGCGACGTCCTTCAGGAGCGCGGGAGTGATGTAGTCGTACACCCAGGCGACGTAGAGGCCGACCAGGATGTAGATGAGGCCGATAAGACTGATCCCTCTGCGATAGTAAGCCACGTGGACTCCTTGTGTTCGGCCCGTGGGGGTGAGTGGTAGGGCGCGCCCTGCGACTGCCCAGGGCCTCGCCGTTGAAACAGCTAGGCTCGGACACATGCCGCTTATCGGAGCTCATGTCGACCAGGACGACCCGCTGGCACACGCCAGGGCGCGCGGCGCCGAGGTCGTGCAGTTCTTCCTCGGTGACCCGCAGGGCTGGAAGGGCCCGGTCGTCGGCGAGAAGACCCTGGAGATCAAGGACTCGGACGTGGAGGTCTACGTCCACGCCCCCTATGTGATCAATGTGGCGACCGCGAACAACCGGGTCCGCATCCCCAGCCGCAAGCTGCTCGGCTCGCACCTCGTCGCGGCGGCCGAGCTCGGCGCCAGGGGACTGATCGTCCACGGCGGGCACGTGGGGGCCGGAGAGGATCCGCAGAAGGGCTTCGACAACTGGCGCAAGGTGTTCGAGCGCCTGGAGGAGCACCGGATTCCCGTGCTCATCGAGAACACCGCGGGCGGCGGCAACGCGATGGCGCGCAAGCTTGAGCGCATCGCCCGGCTCTGGGACGCGCTCGACGGCTTCGACGTGGGCTTCTGCCTCGACACCTGCCACGCCCACGCGGGCGGCGAGGACCTGGTGGACGTGGTCGAGCGGGTCATGGCGATCACCGGCAGGATCGACCTGATCCACTGCAACGATTCTCGGGACGCCTTCGACTCCGGCGCCGACCGGCACGCGAGCCTCGGAGCGGGCCAGATCGACCCCGAGCTCATCCTGAGCGTATGCCGGAGCGCGAACGCGCCGATCGTGGTGGAGACGCCCTTCGACGGCCAGGCCGCCGACATCGCCTTTCTCAGATCGAAGCTCTAGGGCCTCGGGCGGAAGAGTCCGTCCACAGCCTGTGGATAACTTGGTGGGATTACTTTTCCCCGGAAACGGGTAGGGAGATCAGCCCACCCAGGCGCCGTCGGCGAAGATCAGCACGTTGAGCGCCATCAGCGGGCCCGCCACCAGGGCGTAGACGACGATGATCCACCGCCGCCACGGCGCCTGCCCGCCGCTCGCCTTCGCGATCAGGATGAAGAGCGGCCACCACAGCAGCGCCGAGCGCGGAACCGACAGGTAGTAGGCGGAGCAGAGCAGGGCACCCACCTGGAGCCCCACATAGACGAACTCGCTCCACCTCCGCAGGTAGAGCAGGACCAGTACGAGCACGACCCCGACGACCGCCCCCGCGATCTCGAACCGGAACGCCCAGGCGAACCGGCCCTCGCCCATCGCCGAGTTCCAGGTCGTGACCAGTGACTCCCAGGGCCACACCATGTGCCGACCCCAGCCGGCCTCCTGGGCGCTCTTCCAGGCCAGCCAGTCGCCGGTGCGGGAGTGCTGGTAGGCGGAGTAGAGCACCAGCGGCACGAACGGGAGCACCAGCCAGCCGGCCTGTCGTACGAGTTGACGCACCGGCCGCCGCCGGGCGAAGAACTCCACGATCAACGCCAGGGCCAGGAACAGGCCGGTGATGCGCACGCAGGAGGCGCCCGCCGCCAGGGCCGCGGCGAGCGGCCAGCGCCCCCTGCGCGCCGCGAGCCAGGCGGGAACGGCGAAGGCCAGGAAGAGCGACTCGCTGTAACCGGCGAACAGGAACACCGCCATCGGCCAGAGCAGCAGCGCCAGCACCGCGTGCCGGCCGGTCCCCGGCGGCCCCTCGAACTCGGCCAGCCTGGCGAGCGCCATCATCGCGACGGCGCCGGCCACGAAGGAGATCAGCAGCCCGGCGACCGTCCAGTCGCCGACCACGAGGTGCACCGCGCGGAGCACCAGGGGCATCCCGGGGAAGAAGGCGGGCAGCCCGGCGTCGGGTTCGCTGCCGGGGGCGCCGTCGTAGCCGTGCTCGGCGATGGTGGCGAGGAGGCTGGCATCCCAGTGCTTCCAGCGCTCCAGGAACGGCGGCGGGACCGCGTCCCCCTCCATCATCGCCTGGGCGCCGACGACGACCAGGGCGACGATTCCCAGCCGGGAGGCCAGCCAGAGCAGCAGCCCTTCCTTCGCGGGGTCGCGCGGGGGCTCGACAGGATCAATCACAAAGTGAGATTTTTGCGGATCATCCCGACCGGCCGCCAGAGTCATCCCGTCCCCCGCGCTAGAAGAGTGCGAGCCGGAAACGGTCGGGGGCGCCGTCGAAGACGCCGCCCGCCTGGTCGTCGGTCCCGTCCTGGCGGATCACGTCCTTGTCGGGGAGCAGAATGTCCCTCACCACGAACGCCATCATGATCAGAATGGTGATGGCACGGGCCCACACCGCGGTGAAGTAGGTGTCGCCGGCGATGCCCAGCGCCTCGTTGCCCGGCTGGATGCCGACCAGATAGAGCCAGATCGCGAAGAAGTACCAGCACTCGGCGAGCTGCCAGAGCGCGATCGGCTTCCAGTTCGGCCTGGCCAGCACCGCGAAGGGGATCAGCCAGAGCACGTACTGCGGCGACCACACCTTGTTGGTCAGCATGAACGCGGCCAGGGTGAGGAAGCAGAGCTGCATCAGGCGCGGGCGGGTCCTGGCCGTCACGGTGAGCACGGCGATCGCCAGGCAGAACACGGCGAGGGAGACGATGCCCAGCTTGTCGACGAGTTCGGCGTCACCGAGGATCGGCCACTGCTTCTGGTTGAAGAAGTACCAGAGCGAACCCCAGTCGGCCCCCCGCTCCTGGCTGAAGACGTAGAACCTCTTCCAGCCGTCGAAGGCGAACACCATGATCGGCACATTGACGACGAGCCAGGCTCCCACGACGCCGCCGAGCGTCTTGAGGAACGGCACCCATCTACCGGTGCGCAGCGTCAGCAGGAACAGCGGGCCGAGGAACATCAGCGGATAGAACTTGGTGGCGATCGCCAGGCCGAGCAGGATGCCCGCGAGCCACTGCTTCCGCTTCGACCAGGCCAGCAGCGCGCCCAGCGCGAGGGCTCCTGCCGCCAGGTCCCAGTTGATGTACGCGGTGAGGATCAGCCCGGGGGCCAGGGCGTACCAGAGCGCGTCCCAGCGCCTGGCCGGACCGGCCAGCGCGGCCATCAGCAGCACGCCGACGACCAGGCAGATCGCCATGAGGATGACCGTGAGGTCGTAGAACGCCGTCCCCGGGTCGGTCAGGGGGGCCACGATCCGGCGGAAGAACTCCATGATCCCGCCGATGCCGACGGGGTACTCGACCGGGTAGTCGAAATAAGGGATCTTGCCCTCGTTGAGCTTCTCGTTCCACCACAGGGGATAGATGTCGGTGTAACAGAAGTTCGTGAACTGCAGGGTCCCGTCGTTCCACGCCCCGCCGACGCGGCACGGCCACTTCCAGAACCAGGCCAGGATCGCCCCCAGCCCCGTGAACAGGGCCAGGGGCACGTACGGGATGGCCCGGGTGCCGAACTCCGATAGTGGACGCCGCGACGTCAGGAGATCCTTCATCAGGGGCGTCGTCCGCTCGCGGCGGGTGTCGGCATGATCGCCGCGCCGGGCGCCCCGATCGCGCCGGGGGCGCCGTTCTCGGTGATCTCGCCGTTCGGCGGACCATCGCCCGAGCCGTCGTCGCCGACGTCGCAGGAGCCGTCCCAGGGGCACTCGCGGCCGTCGGGGTTGTCCGGCTCACCGTCGCCGCCGTCGCTGGGCCAGTCGCCGCCACCGTCACCGCTGTCGGGGAACGGATTGTCGTCCATCGTCGGCGTCGCGCTGGGCGTCGGCTTGGGCGTGGCCAGGTTGCTCTGCGAGCCGGTGTTGGCCCTCGGCGGGAACTGCTGGACCTCGTCCTTGGCGGTCACGGCCTGCATGTAGTCGTGCCAGATCTGGGTCGGGGTGCCACCGCCGCCGATGAAGGAGGGCATGGGCTCCTCCTTCCAGAGGATCTTCGAATCATCGATCTTACGGCTCGGCAGGCCGTACTTGTCGACCTTGAGCTTGCGCGTCCCCGCCTTGTTGTAGGGCACGTCCTTGGACATGCCGACCGCGGTGACGATCTGCGGGGTGAAGCCGACGAACCAGGCGTCCTTGTAGCCGTTGTTCGTGCCGGTCTTGCCGGCCACCGGCCGCGAGCCGATGTTCGCGGTGGCGCCGGTGCCGCCCTTGACCACGGCCTGAAGCGCGACCGTCGCGTCGGCCGCGGACTCGGGGCTGATGACCTGCCGCACGGTGGCCTGCTCCGCGAGCACCGGAGAGCCGTCGATCTTGGTCACCTTGACGACGGTGTGCCAGTCGGCGTGCTTGCCCTCGTTGGCGAAGATCGAGTAGCCGGCGGCCTGCTCGACCGCGGTGACCGAGGCGCTGCCGATGGTGACCTGGAACTTCTGCTCGTCGACCGCGTAGTCGACCGCGTTCTTGCCGCCGTAGGAGGGGTTGTACTTGGCGGTCTCGCCGACCCCCGCCTCCTTGGCGATCCTCGCCACCTCGGGAAGCGTGACGGCCTCGCCCATCTGCACGAAGACCGTGTTGACCGAGCTGGCCATCGCCTTGATCATGTCGATTGCCCCGAACGCCTGGTTCCCCGCGTTGCTGATCGGGGTGGTGCCCGGCATCTTGATCGTGGCCATGCCGTCGACGTAGCTGTCCAGCGACCTGCCGCTCTCCAGCCAGGCCGCGAGCACATAGGGCTTGAACGCCGAGGCTGCCTGCTTGGTGGAGTCGAAGGCGCGGTTGTTGAAGTCGTTGACGAAGTCGTCGCCGCTGTAGAAGGCGAGCACCCGGCCGTTCTTCGGATCCACCGAGGCGATACTGGCGTGGATGGTCGACTCCAGACCGGCGGTGCGGGCCTTCACCGCCTTCTGCGCCTCCTCCATCATCTTCTTGTCGAAGGTGGTGTAGACCTTGTACCCCTTGGTCTCCAGATCCTCCTGGGTGATGCCCCGCCCCTTGAGCTCCCGGAAGACGATGTTGAGCATGTAGCCCTTGATCCCCTTGAAGGTCTGCGAGACCTTGACCTTGGCGAACTTCAGGTCCTCGAAGGAGCTTCCCGCGTACTTGCCGTACGCGGCAGGGTCGATCTCGGCCATGTTCCTGAGTGCGGCGCCGAAGCGCTCCTTGGTCGCGGCGTAGTTGCCGGCCTTCTCCTGGATGTCGAAGGCGTCGGGGTTCTGGATCCGGCCGGCCAGGTAGGCGCCCTCCTGCGGGGTCAGCTTGCCGACGTCGTTCTTGTTGAAGAACGCCTTGGAGGCGGCCTGGATGCCGTACGCGCCGCGGCCGAAGTAGATGATGTTGAGGTAGCGCTCAAGGATCTCGTCCTTCTCCAGCGTCTTGCTGATCTTGACGGCGACGAAGATTTCCTTGATCTTGCGCTGTACCGAGACCTCCTGGCTGAGGCCGTCGTAGTAGTTGCGGGCCATCTGCTGGGTGATGGTCGAGGCGCCCTGGAGCTGGGCGCCGCTGACCGTGCTCCACACCGAGCGGGCCATGCCGCTGAAGTCGATGCCGCTGTCGGTGCGGAAGCTCTTGTTCTCCAGGGCGATCACCGCGTCCTGGACGTGCTTGGGAATCTGGCTGATCTTCACCGGGGTGCGCTTGACGCCGAGGCGCGCGATCGGGGTCTTCTTGTCGCGGTAGTAGACCACGCTGCCCTGGTCGTCCACGCTGGCCTGCGCGGTCTCGGGGATCGGCGTGTTGGCGTAGGCCACCGCGATCATGCCGAAGACGCCGGCGCTGAGGACCACGAAGCTGGCCATCACGATCTTCCAGTTGGGCAGGAAGCGCGTCCACCGCCTGGTCTTGGGCTCGTCCTCACCGTCGCCGTCACCGGGACCGTACCCCCCGGGGCCCCCCGGGCCGCCCGGTCTCGCTGGCTCCCCCGGGCCTCCGGGACCGCCCGCGCCACGCCCGGCGCGGCGTCTGCGCGCGCCGCCCTCGCCGGACCTCGAACCGGCTCCCGCCTGGGCGGCGAGCATCGCCTGGGTGTCCTCGAACGCGGCCGAGGCCCGGCGGCCTGTCGGGTCGGTGTCACGGCGACGGAGCTCACCACCCCGATGTTCGGGCTCGCGCGCGGGCATCCCGCCCGGAGCGTCCGCGTCGCGCCGGGGCTGGGCCCCCGGGTGCTGGGGCGCGCCGCCCGCGTAGGGCATCCCGCCGGGCTGAGGCATCATCATGGTCCGGTTGTCGGCCCCCGCGCCCTGTGGCGGCCGACCTTGCTGCTGTTCCCAGCTCGCGCCGCCGGTTTGAGAGTTTTGTGAAGGGGGAACTGCACGGGGAGCGGCTCCTGGGCCTGAGCGACGGCGCCGCCCCTGACGAGCCGACTCGTCGGCGCCCTCCTGGCGCCCGTTCGGCTCGGGGTCATTGCTGTGGCTGTAACTCACGCGTCCTCGTTCGGTCATCGGGGTCTACGACGGCGTGCAGGCGGGCGAGACTACCTCCTGATCACCGGAGATCTCGCCGCCTTGGCTCACTGGTAGCCGGCCCATTCGGGTGGATCTCCGTTCCCGAGGACGAACGAGATCGTCAGCTGGTTTCGACAACAACCTTGGCAGACCTCTCCCACGTTGACGCGGGATTCCCCGTATTGAAAAGCGGCCCACGCCGTGCGGGGGCCGTGCCCCACCGCCGCCTTTTGTGACCACATAGGCGCCAGACTACGGCTTTTTGTTGTTTGCTCCCAACCTCTTGGGAAAGTCGCTGATTGCAGGGTTATGTTGAATGGACGTATCCTGCAGATGTATCGGTTCGATACATCGGCGCGAGAGGTGGTGGTTTCCGGTGGCCGGCGGACGTGGCGGGGTGCTGGAGCTGGCCGTGCTCGGGTCGTTGCACGAGACCCCACTCCACGGCTATGAGCTGCGCAAACGGCTCAACGCCCTGCTCGGCATGTTCCGGGCCTTCTCCTATGGCTCGCTCTATCCGTGCCTCCGCCAGTTGCTCACCGACGGACTGATCATCGAAGACGGCGACGCCGCCGCGGCCAACGCCGACAGCCCCATCGCGCTCCCCGGCCGCCGCTCGAAGATCGTCTACAGGCTGACCGCAGAGGGCAAGGAGCGCCTGCACGAGCTGCTCACCCAGGCCGGCCCTTCGGCCTGGGAGGACGAAAGCTTCGGCGTGCACTTCGCCTTCTTCAGGCACACCGAGGCGGAGGTGCGCCTGCGCATCCTCGAAGGTCGGCGCAGCCGGCTTGAGGAACGCCTGGACGGCGTGCGCACGGCACTGGCCCGCACCCGCGAGCGACTGGACAGCTACACCCTTGAGCTCCAGCGTCACGGCCTGGAGTCGGTCGAACGCGAAGTGCGCTGGTTGAATGAGCTGATCGCCACCGAACGGCGAGCGTCGCCGCCGGACGAGGAGCGGCGATCCGCGCAGGAGGGAACGTCCCGGGCGCCCGAGCCCGGAGCGGGCACGACGGGGCGGCCTGCCACCCCGGAAGACAACTGACCACTAAAAAACAAAGGGGAGCGAGTGCCATGGGTTCGGTGCGCGTAGCCATTGTCGGTGTAGGCAACTGCGCCACGTCGCTCGTACAGGGCGTGCACTATTACCGGGACGCCGACCCCGGTGCCCGGGTGCCGGGCCTGATGCACGTCAAGTTCGGCGACTACCACGTCGGCGACGTCGAGTTCGTCGCGGCGTTCGACGTCGATGCCAAGAAGGTCGGCCGCGACCTGTCCGAGGCGATCGTGGCCTCGGAGAACAACACGATCAAGATCTGCGACGTACCGCCGCTGGGCGTCACGGTGCAGCGCGGCCACACCTTCGACGGTCTGGGCGAGTACTACCGGGAGATGGTCGAGGAGTCGGACGAGGCTCCGGTCGACGTCGTCCAGATCCTCAAGGACAGCAAGGTCGACGTGCTCGTCTCCTACCTGCCGGTGGGCTCGGAGGAGGCCGACCGCTTCTACGCCCAGTGCGCCCTCGACGCGAAGGTCGCGTTCGTCAACGCGCTGCCGGTGTTCATCGCCTCCGACCCCACATGGGCCCAGAAGTTCGTCGACGCCGGGGTCCCGATCATCGGTGACGACATCAAGTCGCAGGTCGGGGCGACGATCACGCACCGTGTGATGGCCAAGCTGTTCGAGGACCGCGGCGTCGAGTTGCTCCGCACGTACCAGCTGAACTTCGGCGGCAACATGGACTTCATGAACATGCTGGAGCGCAAGCGCCTGCAGTCCAAGAAGATCTCCAAGACCCAGTCGGTCACCTCGCAGATCCCGCACGAGATGCGGAAGGCCGACGTGCACATCGGTCCTTCCGACCACGTGCCGTGGCTCGACGACCGTAAGTGGGCGTACGTGCGCCTGGAGGGCAGGTCCTTCGGTGACACTCCCCTCAACCTGGAGTACAAGCTGGAGGTCTGGGACTCCCCCAACTCGGCCGGCATCATCATCGACGCGGTCCGCGCCGCCAAGATCGCCCTTGACCGGGGCATCTCGGGGCCGATCCTGTCGGCCTCCTCGTACTTCATGAAGTCCCCGCCGGAGCAGTACTCCGACGACGAGGCACGCGACTATGTGGAGAAGTTCATCAGCGGCGAGGTCGAGCGCTGACCGATCGGTGCCCTCATACGGGGAGAGCCCCCGACCCGGGTGGACGGGTCGGGGGCTCTCCCCGTATGAGAATCGCCGGTGGGCTCCAGCGTCAGCGGGCGGCGGGTGGAAGGTCGGCGGGGTCTGCGGCCCGCCAGGCGAGCGGGTCCGCGCCAAGCTCGATCAGCTGGGGGACCTGCTCGCGGCACCACGGGGAGATCGCCAGGCGGTCGCCGAGCACCCCGTCGGTGAACTCCTTCCACGGCATCCAGCGCACGTCCTCGACCTCGTCGGGGTTGGGCACCGCCTCGGAGGCGGCGATCACCCGGTAGACCGGGCACAACTCCCGCTCGACGATGCCGCTGTCCATGACCGCGCGATAGGAGAAGCGCGGCAGAAGCAGGTCGACCTGGCCGGCCGCGAGGCCCAGCTCGTGGGAGAGCCTGCGGGTCACCGCCGCGGAGAGCGGCTCGCCCGGCAGGGGGTGTCCACAACAGCTGTTGGTCCACACCCCCGGCCAAGTGATCTTGTGCAGGGCGCGTCGGGACAGCAGAATCTGCCCCTGCTCGTCGAACACGTAACTGGAGAAGGCCAGATGGAGAGGAGTGTCGGGACCGTGCACCGTGGCCTTGGCCGCCGTGCCGATCGCGTTCCCCTCACTGTCGACGAGCACAACGTGTTCATCAGGTGTCACTCGACCGAGGGTACGTGATCATGTTGGTTTACCGCGCCCCACTTGACGATACGTAGGTAAAGGTCGGTAATGCTCACCCGTAGATTCAGGGATGTTCCCGATGCCCATCGGGCTCGGTCCCCCATAGGCTGAGCACGTGTCATTCATATCCGACCTACGTGTGGTCCTGGAAGGTCGGGACTTCCGGAGGCTGTACGGGACCCGCCTCGTCTCTCAGTTCTCCGACGGGATCTTCCAGTTCGCCGTGGCCGGATTCGCGTTCTTCAGCCCGGAGAAGAGCACGAGCGCGGTGGAGATCGCCGCCGGCCTGGCCGTGTTGCTGCTGCCGTACTCGATCCTGGGCCCCTTCGTCGGGGTGTTCATCGACCGCTGGTCACGGCGGCAGATCCTGGTCGTCGCGCCGCTGGTCCGCGGGATACTGCTGCTCGCGGCCGCGGCGCTGGTCGCCGCGGACGCCCCTGACGCGATCTTCTACGCCGCCGCGCTCGGTGTGCTCGGGGTGAACCGGTTCTTCCTGGCCGCGCTGGGAGCCTCGCTCCCGCACGTCGTGCCGACCGACCGGTTGATGGTCGCCAACGCGGTCACCCCCACCTCGGGAACCGTGCTCACCTTCGTGGGCATCGGCGCCGGCTACCTCCTCCGAGCGATCTTCGGCTCCGACCACCGGGGGACGGCGGTGCTGCTGGTCGCCTCCGGTCTCATCTTCGGGCTCAGCGCGCTCATCGCCAGGACCATGGGCCGAGAGCTGCTCGGCCCCGCCTACGACCCCGACCGGCCGCAGACCCGCGAGGCGGTACGACACGTGCTGCGCGGCCTGGCCGACGGCGCGCGGCACCTGGTGCGCCACCGGGCCGCCGCGGCCGCGATGGGCGGGATGGCCACCCACCGGTTCATGTACGGCATGTGCACGGCGATGCTCGTACTGCTGTCGCGCTACTACTTCGCCGAGAACGCCGGGGACGCGCTGGACGCGGTCTCCCTGGTGGTCGCCACCTCCGGGGTCGGCTACGCCCTGGCCATCCTGGTCACGCCGTGGGCCACCGAGCGCTTCGACATCGAGCGGTGGGTCCCTGCCATGCTGGTCACCGCCGGGGTGCTGACGTTCGCGCTCTGCGCGCCGTTCCAGCAATGGGGGTTCGCGGCCGCGGGTTTCGTGCTCGGCATCACCGGGCAGAGCATCAAGATCTGCGCCGACACCGCGGTCCAGCGGGACGTCGAGGACGCTTATCTGGGCCGCGCCTTCTCCATCTACGACATGCTCTTCAACGGCAGCTACGTGCTGGCCGCCGCCCTGGCCGCGGCGCTGCTCCCAGCGGACGGCAGATCGACGCTCGTGCTGGCGGTCATCGCCGCCGGATATCTCGCGGGCGCGGTGGCCTACCGCGCCGTCACGCCTGCCCGAGTGATCGAGCCGCTGCCGTCATCGCCGTCGTGACCCTCTCCAGGTCGTCGTCGCCGATCGAGTAGGGCGGCATCGCGTAGAGCAGGCGGCCGAACGGGCGGAGCCAGACGCCGTGCCGCATGACGACGTCCTGGACGGCGGGGACGTCGACGGGCTCGCGGGTCTCGATCACCCCGATCGCGCCGAGGACCCGTACCTGGCGCACGCCCGGCGCCTCCGCCGCCCCCGCCAGGCCCGCGAGGAGGCCGGTCTCGATCCGGCGGACCTCCTCGCGCCACGGGCGCTCCTCCAGGAGATCCAGGGAGGCGTTCGCGACCGCCGCGGCCAGCGGATTTCCCATGAAGGTCGGCCCGTGCATCAGCACCCCGACACCCCGGGCCACCCGCTCGGTGCACAGCGTCGCGGCCAGCGACAGATAACCGCCGGTCAGCGCCTTGCCCAGGCACATGATGTCTGGCCTGATCCCGGCGTGGTCACAGCCGAACAGCTCTCCGGTCCTGCCGAATCCGGTGGCGATCTCGTCGGCGATCAGCAGGACGCCGTGCTCGTCGGCCAGCTCGCGGAGCAGGCGCAGGTAGGCCGGGTGGTAGAAGTGCATGCCGCCCGCACCCTGGACCACCGGTTCCACGATGATCGCGGCCAGTTCGTGGGCGTGCCTGGCGAGGAGATCCGCCAGCCGGGCCGCGTAGGCCTCGTCGTACTCGCGTGGCGGCCGGTCGGCGAACACGTGTTCGGGCAGCACGCCGGAGAACAAATGGTGCATGCCGTTGACCGGGTCGCAGACCGACATCGCCCCGAAGGTGTCGCCGTGATAGCCGCCTCTGACCGTGAGCAGCCGGCCCCTGCCGGTGAGCTGGAACGCCATTTTGATCGCCACCTCGACGGCGACCGACCCCGAGTCGGCGAGGAACACCTTCGGCAGGCCGGTCATCTCGGCGAGTCTGCGGGCCAGGCGCACGGCGGGCTCGTGGGTGAGCCCGCCGAACATGACGTGCGCCATGTCCTCCAGTTGCTCCCTCAGCGCCCGGTTGAGCTCGGGGTGGTTGTAGCCGTGGATGGCCGCCCACCACGACGACATGCCGTCGACGAGCTCACGTCCGTCGGCGAGCGTCAGCCGCACCCCCGCCGCGCGGGAGACCACGTGCGGCGCCACCGGCTGGGGCACGGCCGCGTACGGGTGCCACACATGATCCCGGTCGAGTGCGGCGACCTGGCCGGAGGCCTCGGGGCCCGCGGCCCGGTCAGGAGTGCCGCTCAGAGGCCACCTCGTTCGCCCGTGCCCACTCGCGAAGGGCGTCCGCGGCGGCCTCCTTGCCGAGAACCCCCTGGTCCAGGCGCATGTCCAGCAGGAACTTGTAGGCGCGGCCCACGACCGGGCCCGGCGGGACGCCGAGTATCTCCTGGATCTCGTTGCCGTCGAGCTCGGGACGGATCTTGCCGAGCTCCTCCTCCTCGGCCAGCCTGGTGATCCGCTCCTCCAGCTGGTCGTAGGTCCGCGACAGGGCCTGGGCCTTGCGCCGGTTGCGGGTGGTGCAGTCGGCGCGGGTCAGCTTGTGCAGGCGCTCAAGCAGGTGCCCGGCGTCACGGACGTAACGGCGCACCGCCGAGTCGGTCCACTCGCCCGTGCCGTACCCGTGAAAGCGCAGGTGCAGCTCCACCAGGCGGGAGACATCGGCCACCACGTCCTTGGGGAACTTCAGCTCCGTCATCCGCTTCCTGGCGAGCTGTGCGCCGACCACCTCGTGGTGGTGGAAGGAGACCCGGCCGCCGGGCTCGTGCCGGCGGGTCTTCGGCTTGCCCACGTCGTGCAGGATCGCGGCCCAGCGCAGGATCCGGTCGGGACCGTTCTCCTCCAGGTCGATCGCCTGCTCAAGCACGATCAGCGAGTGCTCGTAGACGTCCTTGTGCCGGTGGTGCTCGTCGATCTCCAGGCGGAGCCTGGGCAGCTCGGGCAGCACGTGGGCGGCGAGCCCCGAATCGACGAGGATCTTCAGTCCCTCCCGAGGGTGATCGCCGCCGATGAGCTTGTCCAGCTCGTCGCGGATGCGCTCGGCGGAGACGATGTCGATCCGGTCGGCCATCGCGTCCATCGCGGCGAGCGCCGCCTCATCGACGGCGAAACCGAGCTGGCTGGCGAACCTGGCCGCGCGCAGCATCCGCAGCGGATCGTCGCCGAAGGAGCGCTCGGGGGGGCCGGGAGTGCGCAGCAGCCTGGCGCGCAGGTCGTCGAGGCCGCCGTACGGGTCGACGAACTCGCGGGACGGCAGGCGCAGCGCCATCGCGTTGATCGCGAAGTCACGCCGGGCCAGGTCGCCCTCCAGCGTCTCGCCGTAGGCGACGTCGGGCTTGCGCGACTTGGGATCGTACGACTCGCTGCGGTAGGTGGTGATCTCCAGCAGCCACCCGCCCTTGCGGACGCCGACGGTGCCGAAGTCGATGCCGATCGTCCAGACGGAGTCGGCCCAGTCGCGGACGAGCTCCAGGACCGTCTCGGGCCTCGCGTCCGTGGTCAGGTCGAGATCGTTGCCGATCCTGCCCAGGAAGACATCGCGTACGGAGCCGCCGACAAGGGCTATCTGGTAACCCTTGGCGGTGAACAGCTCGCCAAGCTCGTGCGCCACAGGGGCGATCTTCCGGAACAGCTCGCTCATGCCGTGGCTCTGGCTCTGGGTCAGATTTGAAAGGGACAAGCCGGGTAGGTCCTTCGGTTACGGAACATGTTCCCCTGTGGGGATACACCTGAAGCGATCACCAGGTTACGGTCAGTCAGGAGAACCTCGGGGGCCGTGCGTCGAGGCAAGGAGCACACACATGAAGGATGCGCTCGCGATCCACCGCTGGCTCCTCGCACACCAGGTCCATCATGAGATCGTACGCCTTCCGCGCGCGATGACATGCTCGGACGAACTGCCCGAGGTGCTTTCCGCGAGCCCCGCCATCTGCCTGGCGGTCACGGTCTACGAGGTCACGACGCGAATCGCCCGCGAGCCCGTGGCGATCGTCACCTCCGTCGGCTCTCCTCCGCGCCCCGGCCTGATCGGCGGCATCCTGGGGGCGCGGCGGGTCCGGCCGGCCTCGGCCTTCACCGTCAACTCCGCCACCGACTACGCCTCGGGTCTGGTCTGCCCGCTGCTGCTGCCCGCCACCTTGACCGTGCTGGTGGACGAGCGGCTCACCGACATCGCCACACCCGTCTACGTGCCCACCGGGGAGCGTCACACGGCACTCCTGATCCGTGCGGACCACCTGTTCAGCCTGGTTTCCGGCAGGGCCGTCGATCTGACTCGCCAGGGTTCCCGGCGGGAGGCGGCGACCTTTCCCCTCGCCGGTTAGGCCATACCATTACGGGCGTGCGCCGTACTCGACCCCTGGCCGGCACGTGATCCGCAAGGTCACGCTGCTCGCCCTGCTCGCCACCACGCTGCTCCTACCCGCGGCCGTGGTCGTTTCCGGTACGGCGAGCGCGCAGACGACCGCGGCGAGCCGGCTGAGTCTCCAGATCATGATGGAGGCCATCGGCCCCGACGTCCCCCGTGAACCGACCACCGAGGTCAAGGTCTCCGGATCACTGGTCAACTCGGGCACCGAGACCATGAGCGGGCTGCGCATCCAGATGCGCTACTCGCCCCAGCCGTTCGCCCAGCGCGGCGACATCGAGGCGTACCAGTCGGGGCAGAGCCTCCAGCCGGTCGCCTGGCGCGACCAGCGCTACATCCAGACCTCGATCGCGCCCTCGGGGAAGACGCCGTGGGAGTTCACCTTCACCCCGCAACTGCTGGGCATCTCCCGCTTCGGCGTCTATCCGATCATGATCGAGGTGCTCGACACCTTCAACCAGCAGGTGGCCACCCTGCGGACCCTGGTGACCTACATGCCCAGGGAGACCAGGGTGGTCCGTACCCGGCTCGCCATGGTGCTGCCCATCGTCGACCAGCCGCGCCGGAGCGGTGACGGCGTCTTCGCGGACGAGGGACTGCCCGCGGCCATGGCCCCGGGCAAGCGCCTCGGTGACCTACTCAAGATCGCCCAGGACACCTCCTCGGCCAAGGGCCTCACCTGGGTGGTCGACCCCGCCCTGCTCGACGACGCGCGGGCCATGGGCGGGCCGCACACGGTCAGGTCCAAGAACCGCGCCCAGCAACGTCCCGCGACACCCGCGGCCGCCCAGTGGCTGAGCGACTTCCGCGAGGCCGTCGCGGACCACCCGGTGATGGCCACCCCGTACGGCGACCCCGACGTGGCGGCCCTCGCCCACAACGGCGTCGACAACGCCACCGCGACCGGTATCAACGCGGCCAGGATCATCGGCAAGGAGACCCTCGGCCGCGATGTGATCACCAACGTGAACTGGCCGCTGGGTGGACTGATCGACTACGACGGGCTGGACCTGCTGGCCACCGGCGGCGTCGACACCGTACTGCTGAACGTGCTGAACCTGCCGCCGGCGACCCCCCCGGTCACCACCCCCGACGCCTCGGCGACCCTGGAGAGCGTGAACGGACCGGTCACCGCCCTGGTCGCCGACGCGAAGCTGAGCGAGACCGTCGGCGCGGACACCTCCGCCCCCGGCTCGGCGCTGATGAACCGCCAGCGGTTCATCGCGGAGACGGCGATGATCAGCGCGGAGCCCGTCAGCACGGCCCGGACCGTGATCGCCGTTCCGCACCGCCGCTGGGAACCCGACCCCAAGTACGTGACCGACCTGATCGAGACCGCCGCCGACCTGCCCTGGCTGCTGCCCGTCGGGCTCGACGCGGTCAAGCGTGGCAAGGGTGCCCCGACACCGCGTGCCGACCTGACCTACACCGATCAGAACCGGCGGGCGGAGCTCCCCAAGCAGTACCTGACGGGCGTCAAGAAGGTCGGCGCCCGCGCCGACCTGACCGCCGCGATCACCACCGCCCAGGATCTCGACGTCTTCGACCTGGCGCTGCTCCGCCTGACCTCCTCGGCCTGGCGCGGCAGGACCGCCGCCGCGGCGCCGTACGTCCAGCAGGTCGCGGAGGCGATCGACAGCCGGATCGCCATGGTCTCCATCACCGGCAGCGAGCAGTCGCGCCTGCGCACCCTGGCCGGCAGCAACGGCGATGTGCCGATCAGCGTGCGCAACGAGCTGAGCGGTGAGGCCAGCCGGGTCGCGGTCCGCCTCAGGGTCACCTCCGACCAGCCCAAGCTGTTGAAGATCGAGCCGTACGTGGACCAGTTGATGATCCTCGGCGGCCAGAGCCAGACCATCCGAATCCCGATGACCTCGACCGCCAGCGGCCAGACCACGGTGACGGTTCAGCTCACCACCGACGACGGCCGCAAGTACGGCAAGCCGGTCGAGCTGACCGTGCGGACCACCGGGTACACCGGGGTCGCCCTGGTGATCGTGGGGGCGGCCCTCGTGGTGATGCTGGCCGCCGTCGTCCTGCGCGTGCTGCGCCGGCGGGGAGGCCGCCGCCCGGCGGCCGCTCCCCCGGCGGAGCGCGACCGCGAGCCGGCCGGCACCGAGTCCTGACACCCAGCGGAGGAATGGCGCATGAGCAGGGTCCTGCGCGCGAGCGCGATCATGGCGGCGGGGACGATGGTCTCCCGCGTCACCGGCTTCGTCCGGACGGCGGTGCTCGCCGCGGCCATCGGGACCTTCGCCCTGGGCGACGCCTACAACGTGGCCTACACGATCCCGTTCACCCTGTTCGACCTGCTCATCGGCGGGATCCTGAGCAGCGTCGTGGTCCCGATGATCATCCGGCGGCAGCAGGCCGACCCCGACGGCGGCCGGGCCTACGAGCAGCGGCTGATGACGATCGGGTTCGTCACGCTGACGCTGCTGGCGGTGATCGCGGTGGCGCTGGCCGGGCCGTTGATCAGTCTCTACAGCACCGACTGGAGTCCTCGGCAGACCGAGGTGGCGGTGAGACTGGCGCAGTTCATCCTCCCGCAGATCGCCTTCTTCGGGGTCGGCGCGATCGCCGGCGCGATCCTCAACACCCGCGACAGGTTCGCCGCGCCGATGTGGGCGCCGGTGCTGAACAACCTCGTGATGATCGGCGTCGCGGTCGGCTACTACGTGAAGCTGGGCGGGGCGGGCACCGACGTCGACACGATCAGCGACACCGACCTGGCGCTGCTCGGGCTCGGCACCACCGCCGGTATCGTGGCGCAGTGCGCGGTGCTGGTCGTCGCGCTGCACCGGGTCGGCTTCCGCTTCCGGCCCAGGTTCGACCTGCGCAACGCCGGGCTCGGCGAGATGGGCAGGACCGCGGTCTGGACCTTCGCCTACGTGGGGATCAGCCAGCTGGGCTTCCTGATCACCACCAAACTGGCGACCGGCGCGGGCCAGCAGGCACCCGGTGCGGGAAACGCCGCCTACGCCTTCGCCTACCAGCTCTTCCAGCTCCCGTACGGGATCATCGCGGTCTCGGTGATCACCGCGATGCTGCCCCGGATGAGCAGGGGCGTGGCCGAGGGAAGCCTGGAGTCGGTCAGGGCGGAGTTCTCCTCGGGGGTGCGGCTGATCTCGGTGCTCCTCGTGCCCGCCGGGCTGCTGCTGATGGTGCTCGGCCCCGCGGTGACCGTGCTGATCTTCTCCTGGGGCAACATGACCGTCGACTCGGCGATCTACATCGGCAACGTGCTGCAGGTCTTCGGGCTGGCGCTGGTTCCCTTCTCGATCTTCCAGCTCCTGCTGCGGGTCTTCTACTCCTTCGGCGACACCCGCACCCCGGTCTTCCTGGCCGTCGGCAACGTGACGGTCAACGCCACGCTCAGCCTGGTGGCCTACTTCACCCTGCCTGCGGAGTACATCGTGATGGGCCTGGCCCTGGCGTTCACCGTCGCCTACGTGGTGGGCAGCGCGGTCGCCTGGGTGCTGGCCTCGCGCAGGGTGCAGGGCCTGGGAGGGCGCAAGGTGGCCGCCGGGCTGTCCCGGATGTACCTGGCCTCGCTCCCCGCGGCGGCGCTCGCGCTCGGCGTGCTGTGGATCACGCAGGAACTCACCGGGCTGGACGCGCTGAGCGCCGCCATCATGCTGGCAGCGGGCGGCGGACTCGGTATGGTTCTTTACTTGGCGATCGCCCACCGGATGCGCATCCCCGAAGTGAGCTCGATCGTTGGAATGGTGGCAGGACGGGTAGGCCGGTAAGCCAAAGGCTTGTCTCAAACGTCTGACAAGGCGAACACGGGCGGAACCGGCGCGGGACTACCATGGTGCGACACGTGTGGTGACATGCGGCTAATGGAAGCAGGAGGGCGTGGGCGGATCCACCCGGCATCATGTGATGTGTCTTGATGTGCCGACCTGGCGTGGTGCTGTCGTGTTCTCAGTTTCGGAGTCCTCATGAGTTCTCCCACCGTCGAGCCCGGCACCAAGCTGGCCGAGCGCTTCCGGCTCGAAGACCGCGTCTACGAGTCCGGTGGCGCCACGCTGTGGAAGGCCATCGACGAGGTGCTCGCCCGGCCCGTCGCCGTCCACACCTTCGACCCCGACTTCCCGCGCCTGAACGAGGTCGTCACGGCGGCCCGGGTGGCCAGCCGACTGACCGATCCCCGTCTCACCCAGGTCTTCGACGCGACCGAGGACGACGGCCACTCCTACGTGGTCAGCGAGTGGGTGAGCGGTGAGACCTTCGGCGACATGATCGCGGGTGGCCCGCTCGACCCCGAGCGGGCCGCCGCGATGGTCGCCGAGGCCGCCGAGGCACTGGCCCACGCGCACGAGGCGAACCTCTCCCACCTCTGCCTGACCCCCGAGCACCTGGTCTGGACGGCGGGCAGCACCGTCAAGCTGCTCGGCCTGGGGGTCGACGCCGTCCTGAACGACGTGACCAGCGACGACGGGGCCCGTGAGGACGCCGAGGGCCTCGGCCGCCTGCTGTACGCCGGGCTGACCGGCCACTGGCCGGGTGAGGAGCACGACAGCGGCGGCCTGCCCGTCGCGCCCATGGACGACGGGCACTTCTGCACGCCGCGCCAGGTCACCGCGGGTGTTCCCGGCTACCTCGACACCATCGTCTGCCGGGCGATGCTGCCGGAGACCAGGCGCGGGGCCGATCCGCTGACCACGCCTGCCGAGCTCGCCGAGGCACTGGCCTCGGTGTCGCGGCCCAGCCCGCTGCCGATGCCGACGCCGATGCCCATGACGGTGCTCCCGGTGGCCTCCTCCCGCTCCGAGGGCATCGACACCGCGAAGCCCCAGCACCACACGCCCCCGCCCCGGCACCAGCCCCGTCCGATGCCCCGCCAGGCGGGTGGCGGGATGCTCAACAAGGTCGCCATGACCGTCGTCGTGCTGCTGGTGATGGTGGCCGTCGGCCTGGGCGCCTGGACGCTCGGCCGCAGCATCGGCAACGCCGGCACCCCGGTCACCGGTGAGCAGAGCGCCGCTCCCACGCCGACCGTGGCCGTCGCCACCCGCGAGGTGAAGCCCTCTTCGGTCATCGGCTTCGACCCGCTGGGCGACCGGGAGGAGGGCAGCAGGTGGGCCTCGGCCGCGGCCGACGGCAAGGAGTCCACCGACTGGCACTCCGAGACGTACGACTCCGCCGACTTCGGGCGGCTCAAGAAAGGTGTCGGCCTGCTGCTGGACATGGGGGAAAGCATCCCGGTCAAGCAGGTCTCGATCGACTTCGGCGGTACCTCGGGCGGCGCCGCGGAGCTCAGGATCGGTGACTCGCCCGACGTCGACGCCCTGACCGCGGTCGAGAAGTTCAACGGACTCTCCGGCAAGAAGACGTACTCTGCGGAGAACCCGCCGAAGGGCCGCTACGTGCTCGTCTGGTTCACCAAGCTGCCCAGCTACCAGGGCAAGTTCCGCGGCCAGGTACAGGAGATAAAGGTCCTCACGACCAAGTGACACCGGTGCGATTTGATCTGTTTTACGCGGCTTATTGCAGATCATCGGAGAATCCGTGGCACCATCTATCCCGTAGTGGTGTTCTCCCCGGACCGGTATAGCAGGACTCTCCTTGTGAATTCCCCACCCGAGACCCCGCCAGCGGCGGACCAGCAGACGGCGAAGGCCCCCATGTCCGACGCCGACCTGCTCACCCGGCACCTCGCCGGGGATCCGCACGCCTTCAGTGAGATAGTCAAGCGACATCGAGACCGCATGTGGGCGGTCGCCCTGCGCACGCTGGGCGACCCCGACGAGGCGGCCGATGCCGTTCAGGACGCCTTCGTCTCGGCCTACCGCAAGGCCGGGAGTTTCCGCGGCGAGGCGGCGGTGACCACGTGGCTGCACCGCATCGTGGTCAACGCCTGCCTCGACCGCATGCGCAGGAAATCGGTACGCCCGGTGGCCGACGACGAACTCGTCGAGGCCGCAGAGCGTGACGCTCCGATGCTCGACCAGACGGCCGAGCGCGAGGTTTCCATGGAGGTCTCCGCGGCTCTGAAGCTGCTGCCCTCCGACCAGCGCGCCGCGCTGGTGCTCGTGGACATGATGGGCTACTCGATCGAGGACGCGGCCCAGGTGCTGGAGGTGCCGAGCGGCACGGTGAAGAGCCGATGCGCGCGCGGCCGGGCGAAACTCGCCCCGATTCTTTCCCATTTACGGAACCGATCAGACCTGTCTCGCGTCTCATCCGCGAAGGGAGCACAACTTCGTGACGGGTGATACGCACTACGACCTGGAGATCTTGGCCGAACTGGCCGAGGGACTCCTCGACGCCGCCACGGCCGTGCAGGTACGCGAACATCTCGCGATCTGCGATCCCTGTGGCGAAAGTCTCGCCGACCTCGCAGCGGTCCGTGAGATGCTCGCGGCGACGCCCACACCGGCGATGCCGATGGGAGTCGCGCTGAGAATCGACCGTGCGCTGGCCGCCGAGGCCGAGAGCTTCCGTGGAGGTGGAGTGGGGCTGGTGGAAGCACCGGCCTGGGACGACATAATGCGTGACGCGCCGTGGGAGACGGGATCTCCCGTCGAACCGGCGCCGTGGGAGAGGGCACCTCTTCCCGAGCAGCAGCCTGAGCCGGCCGTACGGCTGGGGATCGTCGGCGACGACGGCACCGTGACCCCGGTGAACCCCGCGGGTCCGGCCAGACGTCATGGCGCGCCCCGGCGGGCGACCCGGCGGCGCCGGTGGGCGATGCCCGCCGCGGCGGTGGGCGCGGCGGCCGCGGTGATCGGTGCGACCGTGCTGGCGACCGGGACGCTCACCGCGTCCGGTCCGGCCCCGGGGTCTGTCATCGCCCAGCCCGTGCCGAGCGACACGGTCCAGTACGCGCTGACCGACAGCAACTGGAACTACACCGACGCCGAGCTCCGCGGCTCGCTGCTCAACTACATCGGCCCCGCAACCATCGTCGGCACGACTGACAAGTCGGGGATCGACAAGTGTGTCCAGCAGGTCTCGGAGGAGATCGGCAAGTCGCCCTTCGCCGTGGACCAGGGGTTCTACAACGGGCAGGAGGCCAACATCCTGCTCTTCTGGCAGAACCAGGCCAAGAACACCGTGCGTGTCCACGTCGTGGGCCCGCAGTGCGACAACGTGCGCAAGCCCGGCCTCGCACGCTGGAAGTGATCGGGGTGACCTGCGGGTAGGGTCCTCACCCTTTCCGGGAAGGCCCGGCACGGATTCGTTCCGTGCCGGGCCTTCCCATTCCACCTGTGGATCCGTCGGTGCGCCGGGCGGGAATCAGCTGCGCCTAGGATCTGTTGACGCCGGTGGCATCGACAGAGGGAGAGGCACGAGCACTGATGGACGTCCGGAATGTGATCATCATCGGATCGGGTCCCGCCGGTTACACATCCGCTGTGTACTCCGCGCGTGCCGACCTCAACCCACTGGTCTTCGAGGGATCCGTCACCGCCGGTGGCGCCCTGATGAACACCACCGAGGTTGAGAACTTCCCGGGCTTCCCCGACGGCATCATGGGCCCCGACCTGATGGACGGGCTGCGCAAGCAGGCCGAGCGGTTCGGTGCCGAGCTGGTCGCCGACGACATCGTGGAGGTCGACCTGACGGCCAGCCCCAAGGTCGTCAAGACCGCCACCGACACCTTCTACGCCAGGTCCGTCATCCTGGCCACCGGCTCCGGCTACCGCGAGCTGGGCGTGCCCAACGAGAAGCGCCTGTCCGGACACGGCGTGTCCTGGTGCGCCACCTGTGACGGCTTCTTCTTCCGCGGCCAGGACATCGTGGTCGTGGGCGGCGGCGACACCGCCATGGAGGAGGCCACCTTCCTCACCCGGTTCGCCTCCTCGGTGACCGTCGTGCACCGCCGCGACGAGCTGCGCGCCAGCAAGATCATGCAGGACCGCGCGTTCGCGAACGAGAAGATCCGCTTCGTCTGGGACAGCGAGGTCGTCGACGTGCTGGGCGAGAACAAGGTGAGCGGGGTGCGCCTGCGCAACCTCAAGACCGGTGAGGAGTCCGAACTGGCGGTCACCGGCCTGTTCATCGCGATCGGACACGACCCCCGCACCGAGCTCGTCAAGGGCCAGGTGGAGCTCGACGACGAGGGCTACATCAGGGTCGACGCCCCCTCGACCCGCACCAACCTCGACGGCGTCTTCGCCGCCGGCGACGTCGTCGACCACACCTACCGGCAGGCGATCACCGCCGCGGGCACCGGCTGCGCAGCCTCGCTCGACTCCGAGCGCTGGCTGGCCGAGCACGCCGCCGAGTGACAGACATCAGGCATCAGGCACAGAGGGAGAGCAGGACATTGGGGACCATCAAGCACGTGACCGACGCCAGCTTCGAGGCCGACGTCCTCAAGAGCGACAAGCCCGTGATCGTCGACTTCTGGGCCGAGTGGTGCGGCCCGTGCCGGCAGGTGGCGCCGATCCTGGAGGAGATCGCCGGTGAGCAGGCCGAGAAGCTCACCATCCTCAAGCTGAACGTCGACGAGAATCCGGCAACGGCCACAAAATACGGCGTACTCCAGATTCCCACCCTGAACGTCTATAAGAACGGAGAGGTTGTGAAGCAGATCATCGGTGCCAAGCCGAAGGCCATGCTGCTTCGCGAGCTCGAGGGCATCATCTAGGCCCCCTGCGGCCGGCCGCTCCCCACGGCGCCCGCCGTATCACCCGCTTCCGAGCGGCACACCCACCCACAGAAAGCCCCTCGCCTCACCGCGGGGGGCTTTCGCCTGCGCCGGGCCCGGACCTCGGCCTCCGGATCGCGGGGGACGTCCAAGGTGGCGCCGTACGGGCTCCAGAGGGTCTCAGACGGGCCGCAGGGCCCTCTCCGGACTCATGCTCCCAAGGAGCCTCTCCAGTGCCACCTCGACGTCCTCACGCCACGAGACGGCGTTCTTGAGCTCCAGGCGGAGGCGGGGGAAGCGCAGGTGCGGACGGACCGTCTTGAAACCCACGGAGAGCAGGTAGTCAGCGGGCATCAGGCACGCGCCCGGCTGCTCCCACTTCAGGTCGCCGAACGCCTCTATCGCCCGCACCCCGCGCCGGGTCAGGTCCTTGGCCACGCCCTGGACCAGCATCCGGCCCAGGCCGCCTCCGGAGAACTCCGGGATGATGTGCGCGGTCATCAGCAGCACCGCGTCCGCGCTGACCGGCGAGGTCGGGAAGGCCACCGAGCGCGGCACGTAGTGCGGCGGCGCGTAGAGCACGAAACCGGCGGCCACCCCGTCCACATAGACGATCTTTCCGCAGCTTCCCCACTCCAGCAGCGTGGAGGAGATCCACGCCTCCTTCTCCAGCCCCGGATCACCGGCCTTCATCGCCCGATCCGCGTTGACGGGATCGAGCTCCCAGAAGACGCACCGGCGGCAGCGGCGCGGCAGGTCGTCGAGATTGTCGAGAGTGACGTTTGCCAGCCGACGCGACACCTGTTGGCCCCAATCCTGGCGAGACGAGTGCAAGCCATGGCGAAAAACGCGCGAAAACGGCGTCTCCAGCTGGCATCGTAGCTCAGTGCGGGTCTTGGTTTCAGGAGGTCTCATCCCCACACGCAGACGACTACGGCCTCTGACGTAACCTGGTTTCTCTAATATGAGCGCTTTATGCGCCACACAATTGAGGAGGTGGACCGTGCCCCAGGATAAAGATCACGGTCAGGCCATCGCTCCGACCCAGGGATCGCGCATCGACGCCTACGTCGATCGGTACGCGGCACGAGCAACCGGGATGGTCGCCTCCGAGATTCGAGCTCTTTTCTCCGTCGCGTCGAGGCCCGAGGTGGTCTCGCTCGCCGGCGGAATGCCGTACGTCACCGCCCTGCCCCTGGACGTGGTGGGTGAGCTGGTCGCCGACCTGGTCGCCAGGCGCGGTCCCGTCGCGCTCCAGTACGGCTCCGGTCAGGGCGACCCGCACCTGCGCGAGCAGATCTGCGACGTCATGCGGCTGGAGGGCATCGAGGCCAACGCCGACGACGTCGTGGTGACCGTCGGCTCCCAGCAGGCCCTCGACCTGATCACCCGGATCTTCATCGACCCGGGTGATGTCGTACTCGCCGAGGGGCCCTCCTACGTCGGAGCCCTGGGCACGTTCTCCGCCTACCAGGCCAATGTCATCCACATCGCGATGGACAGCGAGGGAATCGTCCCCGAGTCGCTGGCCCAGACCATCTACGCGCTGAAGAGCGCGGGCAATCGGATCAAATTCCTCTACACGATCCCCACCTTCCAGAACCCCGCCGGGGTGACGCTCAACGCCGCGCGCAGGCAGCAGGTCCTGGAGATCTGCCAGCGCGCCGACGTGCTGATCGTCGAGGACAACCCGTACGGCATGCTCGGCTTCGACGGCGAGCCCATGCGGACGCTCCGCGCCGACAACGCCGAGGGCGTGGTCTATCTCGGCTCGTTCTCCAAGACCCTGGCCCCCGGCTTCCGGGTCGGCTGGGCGCTCGCCCCGCACGCCGTCCGCGAGAAGCTGGTGCTGGCGATGGAGTCCGCGGTCCTGTCGCACTCCTCCTTCACCCAGCTGGCCGTCGGCCAGTATCTCGCCACCCAGCCCTGGCGCGAGCAGATCAAGACGTTCAGAGAGCTCTACCGCGAGCGCCGCGACACCATGCTCACCTCGCTGGAGGCGCTGATGCCCGCCGGCGTCACCTGGACCCGCCCCGCGGGCGGGTTCTTCGTCTGGGCCACCCTCCCCGAGGGGCTCGACTCCAAGGCACTGCTGCCCCGCGCGGTCTCCGAACGGGTGGCCTTCGTGCCGGGCACCGGCTTCTTCGCCGACGGCGGCGGCGCGCGGAACATGCGGCTCTCCTACTGCTATCCGGAGCCCGACCGCATCCGCGAGGGCGTCCGCCGCCTGGCCGGGGTGATCGAGCAGGAGCTTCGTGTCCGCGACACGTTCGGAACCGGCTCGTCCCCGGACCGCATCGGGGTCGACACCCCGGGCCCCGATCTCGCGTAACCATGCCGCACGGTGGGTGTCCCGTTGCCACGGGGCACCTACCGGCATGATCTCCTCCCGCCCGGTACCGTACGGTGACTTCCTGTGCCGGTGCGCGGTGATAGATCCGGTCCGCCGGGAAGACCGGGCCATGCGCGGCGAGAGCGACAGAACAGGCTCGGAGCGGGCCTTGACGAGAGGTATGTCGGATGAGTGACCTGGGCCATGTGCTCGTCCTGGCGGGCGGACTCTCCTACGAGCGGGAGGTCTCGCTGCGTTCGGGGCGGCGGGTGAGTGAGGTGCTGCGAGGGGCGGGCATCTCCGTGGAGACCCGCGACACCGACGCGTCACTGGTTCCCTCCGTGCTCGCGGACCCGCCGGACGCGGTCTTCGTCACCCTGCACGGCGGGGCGGGCGAGGACGGCGCCATCCGCACGGTGCTCGAACTCCTCTCCGTCCCGTACGTCGGCGCCGGCCCCGACGCCTGCCGGGTCGCCTACGACAAGCCCACCGCCAAGACCGTCGTCCGCTCGTTCGGTCTGCGCACCCCCGAATCGGTGACGCTGCCCAAGGAGACCTTTCACGACCTCGGCGCCTCCGCGGTGCTGGCCCGGATCGTGGAGCGCCTCGGCCTGCCCCTGTTCGTCAAGCCGTCCCGAGGTGGCTCCGCGCTCGGTGCGTCGATAGTCCGCAACGCGGAGGACCTTCCGGCCGCCATGGTCGGCTGCTTCGCCTACGGCGACACCGCACTGATCGAACGTTGCATCGACGGTGTCGAGGTCGCCGTCTCCGTGGTCGACCTTGGGAACGGGCCGGTGGCCCTGCCTCCCGTCGAGATCGTCCCCGACGAGGGCATGTACGACTACGCGGCCCGCTACACCGCCGGGCACACCGAGTTCTTCGCCCCTGCCCGCCTCTCGCCCGAGGTCTCCGCGGCCTGCGCCGAGATGGCCGTGACCGCGCACACCGCCCTCGGCCTCCGGGACATCTCCCGCACCGACCTGATCGTCGACGCGGACGGCCTGCCGCACTTCCTGGAAGTCAACGTCGCCCCCGGCATGACCGAGACCTCCTCCCTTCCCATGGCCGTGGAGGCCGCCGGCGACGACCTCGGCACCCTCTGCCGGATCCTTCTCGAACAGGCCGCCGCCCGCGGCGCCTGACCTCGCCACTTCTCCGGGAATGGTCGAAACGCGCGACGGGGACCAAGCGGGGAGCCCGAAGCGCTGCCCTGGCGGGCACACCGGCGGTCCGATCATCAGCCGATCAAGGCCCGCATGAGGCGCGACGGTTCGGTGGAGGGCCGCCGAGAGCTCCGCGGCCGGCGGGAAGCCGACCGGAGCGGACCAGGGGCGTACCGGTGAGCGGATCGCCCCCTACGCTGGCCATGTGCTGACCTCCACCCCATTTCCCAAGAGCTTCGCCAGTGACAACCACGCGGGCGTGCACCCCGCGGTCCTCACCGCCGTCCTCGAAGCGAACACCGGAGACGCCCCCGCCTACGGCGAGGATGTCTGGACCGCCGCGATGGAAGACGCCTTCGGCGCCGAGTTCGGCCCCCAGGCGACCGTCTACCCGATGTTCAACGGCACCGGAGCCAACGTCGTGGGGCTGGGGCTCGCGCTGCGGCCGTACGACGCGGTGCTCTGCCCGGTCACCGCCCACATCAACACCAACGAGTGCGGCGCGGCCGAACGCGTGCTCGGTGTCAAGCTGGTCACCATCCCCACCGATGACGGCAAAATCTTCGTGGATGACATCCGGGATCAGCTGTCCGTGTTGGGGGACGCGCACCACTCCCAGCCCAGGGTCATCTCCATCTCCCAGGTGACCGAGTGCGGCACCTGCTACACCGCCGACGAGGTCGCCGAGCTCGCGGAGTTCGCGCACGCGCATGGCCTCTTCCTGCACATGGACGGCGCCCGGCTGGCCAACGCGGCGGCCGAACTCGGCTGCTCGCTCCGCTCTCTCACCACGGACGCGGGCGTGGACCTGCTCAGCTTCGGCGGCACCAAGAACGGCGCCATGGGCGCCGAGGCGCTCGTGGTCCTCCGCCCCGAACTGGACGCCCCGACACCGTTCCTCCGCAAGCAGGGAATGCAGCTCGCTTCCAAGATGCGCTTCGTCTCCGCCCAGCTCACCGCGCTCCTCAGCGACGACCTCTGGCGCGAGAACGCCGCCCACGCGAACGCCATGGCTCACCGCCTGGCCGAGGGCATCGCAGACCTCCCCGGCGTCTCCCTGCGTTACCCGGTGCAGTCCAACGCGGTCTTCCCCATCCTCCCGGAGAAGGTCATCGCGGAGTTGCAGCAGCGCTACCTCTTCCATGTCTGGGACGCGACCGAGAACGTGGTCCGCTGGGTGACCTCGTTTGACACCGACCCCGAGCATGTCGACACCTTCGTCGCCGACATCCGGCTCGCCGTCCAGGGGGCGACCGGCCCCTGAGTGACGGCCGTTTCACGTGAAACGGCCGCTCCCACATCCGAACCTCGGTGTTCCTTCGATGTTTCACGTGAAACGGCGCCGCCTCCGTCGCGGCGGCAGAGGGTCGTGCCGGCGTCCAGGCCGGAACGCCTGGCGAACCGTGCGGCCCTGAGGCCTCGCGTGCGCGTGCGGCGAAGCACGCCGAACCGAGGGCTTCACCCGACCGTCGCGGTGGCCTACGACGGCCAAGGAGGGGCGGCGGGCGGGATGGCGTCGGGAACACGAGAACGGCCTCCCTGTTTCACGTGAAACAGGGAGGCCGTTCGGGAAAGGTTCGGGATTCACCGGCTCACAACGGGACGTCATTGACCTCGCGTTCACGAGTCCTGCCGGAAATCACCCCTCGTGCGCCTGCAGCGATCCCGGGGCCATCGTGCTGATGATGCGCTCCAGATCATCGATGGTCGCGAACTCCACCACGATGCGGCCCTTACGACGGCCGAAGTCGACCTTCACCCGGGTCTCGAAGCGGTCGGAGAGACGGTCTGCCAGCTGCCGGAGGGCAGGCTCCTCGGCGGGCTTCGCCCGAGGGGTTCGCGGAGCCGGTGCCGGGGCCGCCTTCGCGTCGCCCACGGCGACGATCTCCTCGACCGCGCGGACCGACAGCAGCTCGGCAACAATCCGGCGGGCGAGATGCTCCTGGGCGGCGGGGTCGTCCAGACGGAGCAGGGCCCGCGCATGACCCGCGCTGATCGTGCCGGCCGCGACACTGAGCTGCACACCTGGCGGCAACTTCAGCAGACGGAGTGTGTTGGTCACGTGTGAGCGGGAGCGGCCGATGCGGGTGGCGAGCTGCTCGTGGGTCGCGCCGAAGTCGTCGAGCAGCTGCTGATAGGCCGCCGCCTCCTCCAGGGCGTTGAGCTGCTCGCGCTGGAGGTTCTCGATGAGCGCGTCGAGCAGGAGCTTGTCCTCCTGGGTGCTCCGCACGATCGCGGGGATCTCGGAGAGACCGGCGAGCTTGGAAGCACGCCAGCGGCGCTCGCCCATGACCAGCTCGTAGCGCCCCTCGCCGGTCGCACGCACCACGACCGGCTGGAGCAGGCCGACCTCGCCGATCGAGGCGGCCAACTCCTTCAGTGCCTCCTCGTCGAAGATGTCGCGGGGCTGGCGCGGGTTGGGCGCGATGTCGTCGACGGGGATCTCAAGGAAGTAGGCACCCGCGACCGGCTTGGGGCCGGACTGCTCCGGCACCACCGGCTCCGGGGCGACCATCGTCACGGTCATCGACACGGGTGTCTCGGTGACGATGGCCGGGCCCGTCGGGATGAGGGCCCCCAGTCCCCTGCCTAGCCCTCTCGGCTGCTTACTCACTGCCCCTCCCGAGGCTCAAGATGTCGCCCTCACTGGCATGTCCGCGGCCACGGCCACGGGGTTCGCGGTACTCATACGGCCACACCGCGATAAGCGATCTCACGAGCGGCGTCCATATAGGCCATCGCGCCGCTGGAGCCCGGGTCGTACGTCATGACCGACTGACCGTAGCTCGGGGCCTCGGAGACGCGCACGCTCCGCGGGATCAACGTGCTCAACACCGTCGCGCCGAAGTGGGAGCGGACCTCGTCGGCCACCTGGGAGGCCAGGCGGGTGCGTCCGTCGTACATCGTCATGAGGATGGTGGAGAGGTCAAGCGTGGGGTTCAGATGGGCGCGGACCAGATCCACGTTTCTCAACAGCTGCCCAAGACCCTCCAGCGCGTAGTACTCGCACTGGATGGGGATCAGCAACTCGTTGGCGGCCATCAGCGCGTTGACGGTGAGCAGGCCGAGCGAGGGAGGGCAGTCAATAAGGATGTAGTCGAACTCAACGGCGTCGTACGCGGTCAGCGCGCGCTGCAGGCGAGCCTCACGGGCGACCATGGAGACCAACTCGATCTCGGCGCCGGCCAGGTCGATCGTGGCGGGAGCACAGTAGAGACCCGGCATGTCCGGGACCTCCTTCACCACCTCCGCGAGCGGCAGGTCCTCCACCAGCACCTTGTACATGTCCGGTACGTCGCCGCGGTGCTCGACGGCCAGGGCCGTCGAGGCGTTGCCCTGAGGGTCGAGGTCGACCACGAGCACCCGCTGGCCATGCATGGACAGCGCCGCCGCCAGGTTGACCGACGTGGTGGTCTTACCGACGCCGCCCTTCTGGTTGGCGACGGTGAAGATCCGGGTTTTGGGAGGGCGGGGCCAATCTCCGTCTCGGACCCCGGTGGAACCTCCGGGCGCGGAGGCGGTCTTCCGGGTCGATGTTTCACGTGAAACCACTGAGCTGAGTGCCTCTCGTACCAGCGGCGAGTCGCCGGGATTAAGGGGGGTCTGGGTCACGGTCGTCGTCCTTTCAACCGGCCTGACTACGGCACCGGGAGCCGGTGCCGGCCAACCCAGACCGGAAAGGCGTCCATGGGGCAAAGCGGCCGGATCCTCGGGCCAGCCGAGACCGCTCGTCGCGCTGGCAATCGCACCTGTACGGTCGTCCACTGGCCTCGTGCTCACTTTGCTCGGTTTGTCTACTGGCCTCGCACTACCTGTCTCGCGAGGCGCGATCCTTCCGGCGAGCGGTCTTCCGCGCTCCTTCTGGAGCTCGACCGGCGACCACCCGGATGAGAGTTGTGGGCGGCTCGACCTTACCGTGCCCGACCGAGGTGAGCTCAGCGGTTTGAACCCCACTCGACCGCAATTGCCGTTCGGCGTCCGCCAATTCCTCCGCGGCGCGCTCGCCCTTCATGGCCAGCAGCTCGCCCCCCTCACGCAGGAGAGGAAGCGCCCATTTCAGCAGGCGGTCGAGCGGTGCCACCGCGCGGGCGGAGGCGACGTCGAACTCCCGCCTGCCCGCGAACTCCTCCGCCCGGCCGCGCAACACCTCGACGTTGTCGAGCTTCAGCGACTCCACGCACTCCTCCAGGAAGACCGTCCGACGAAGGAGCGGCTCCAGGAGGGTGACGGTGATGTCCGGCCGTACGATCGCCAGGACCAGGCCTGGCAGTCCGGCGCCGGAACCGATGTCGACCAGGCGCGCGCCTGCGGGCACGGCCTCGGCGACCACCGCGCAGTTGAGCAGGTGGCGGTCCCAGATGCGCGGCACCTCCCGCGGGCCGAGCAGCCCGCGCACCACCCCGGGACCGGCCAGCAGTTCCGCGAACGCCTCCGCCCTGGCCCAGGCGTCACCGGCGAACACCTCGTGCGCGACCGCGGGCGGCTCAGGGATCTGGTCACTCACTCGACGCTCACTCTTCCCTCGGAAATGTCTGGGTCAGGCCGGTCTTAAGGCTAACGGCCCGCCTCGACGGCACCGCACGGCGCGGGTCCCAAACTCGTATGCCACCGCCGACATCGTACGGAACAGGCCACGAAAAAAGCCGCCGCCCCTGGAAGAACCAGGGGCGGCGGCCTCTGCCCGTCCGCCGTCACTATGCGGGGAGGACCACCACGAAACGGCGGGGCTCCTCGCCCTCGGACTCGCTCCGCAGGCCCGCCGCCGCGACGGCGTCATGCACGATCTTCCGCTCGAACGGGGTCATCGGCTGCAGCGATTTGGGCTCGCCATCCCGCTTGACGTCCGCAGCGATCTTGGTGCCTAGCTCGCTCAGCTCGCTCCGGCGGCGTTCGCGGTAGCCACCGATGTCGAGCATCAGGCGCGACCGCTCACCCGTCTGGCGGTGGACCGCGAGACGCGTCAATTCCTGGATGGCCTCCAGCACCTCGCCGTTGGGGCCGACCAGATCACCGCCCTTGATATCCACCACCGACACCACGGCACGATCACCTTCGACATCCATGTCGATGTCACCGTCGATATCGGCGATGTCGAGCAGACCCTCGACGTAATCCGCCGCGATCTCGCCTTCCTGCTCCAGGGCGGCGAGATCGGGAGCCGTCTTCACGGGCTCCCTCTCGGCCTCGGCCTCGGTCACGTCCGGCCACTCCTTCGTGCTGTCGGGATGAGACGTCAGGACTTCTTGCTACCGGTCCGCTTGCTGCGGGGCTGGCGGGTGGGCTGCTGACGGACCACCTTGGGCTCCGGCGCCGACGGCGCCTCGGGCTCGGGGGCGGTCTTCTTGACCTTGCTCAGCAGGCTCGGCTTGGGCTCGGGGGTCGTGACGTTGCCCTTCGCGTCGACCACCGGGGAGGGGTTGCGGCTGTAGAACCAGTGCTGCTGGCCGAGGGTCCAGAGGTTCGTGGTGACCCAGTAGAGGATCAGGCCCAGGGGGAAGTTCAACGAGAAGACGGCGAACAGCGGCGAGACGTACATCAGGATCTTCTGCTGCTGCGCCATCGGGTTGTCCGGCATCTGGGCCATCGAGCGGGTCACGCTCTGCCGGACGGTAAGGAAGGTGGTCAGCGAGCTGATCGCCACGAAGACGGCGAGAACGACCTTGGTGACGATGGGGTCGGCATTCAGCGCGATGATGTCGTTCGCATCGGTGAAGAAGGTCGCCGGGATCGGCGCGCCGAAGATGTGGGCCGCCCTGGCGCTGTCCATCAGCTGCTGGGTCATGCCGAACTTGGGAACCGGGCTGTTGGCCATGGCCTGGAGCACGGTGAACATCGAGATGAAGATCGGGAACTGCGCCAGGATCGGCAGGCAGCCACCCAGCGGGTTGGCGCCCTGCCCCTGGTACAGCGCCATGACCTCCTGGTTCATCCGCTGCTTGTCGTTCTTGTAGCGTTTGCGGATCTCCTGGACCTTTGGCGCCAGTTCCTGCATCTTCTTCGAGGAGCGCATCTGCTTGAGGAAGAGCGGGAAGATCAACAGCCGCATCAGCACGGTGAGCGTGATGATGGTCAGCGCCCAGTTGAGCCCGCTGTTCCTCGGGATGAAGGCGCTGTAACCCTCGTGAATCCAGGTGATTACTTGGGCGACGGCCGTGTAAAGCCAGTTCAGCCAGGACAGCTCCACCGAGCTAGCTCCCTTGCGTTTCGTCGGACCGGCCCGGGGGAACCGGGTCAAAGCCTCCGGGATGGAATGGGTGGCAACGCCCGATTCTCCGGATCGTCAACCATGTGCCGCGTAGCGCGCCGTGAACAGCCACGGCTTCGAGGCCATAGGCACTGCACGAGGGGTGGAAACGGCAACGGGGGCCCAGCAAAGGACTCACGAAGGCCCGGTAGAACCGGATCGGAGCCATCAGGACCCTGGCAGCCGGAGAAATCCCGGCGATCTGCTGCGCCGTCATCATCGCCCATCCATGCGAGCCCCCCGGGGCTCTAGCCGCCTGAGTAAACGATCCAGCGCGACATCGAGTTCGGCGGCAATGCGCTCGCTTCGCGCGGACGCGGCCGGTGGATTGGCGCGTACAACAAGCAGGCTACCTCGCGGAAGCCGGTGGAGACGGTCTCGCATGAGGTGTCGCAACTGACGTTTGACCCGATTTCTGATGACCGCGCCTCCCACGGCGCGACTCACCACGAATCCGACCAGGGGAGGATCGTCAGTGTCGGCGCGCATGCCAAAATGCGCGACCAGGGTGGGGCGGCCTGCTCGGCTTCCCCTTTTGATCGCGCCGGCGAAATCGTCGCCCCGGCGCATGCGGGACCCGGACGGCAACACGAGAGACCTTCGTGACCCTGGGCAGGTACGCCTGTCGCCCGTCGGCATCGCTGCCGACGGGCGACGGGCTCGCTGCCTTGGCCCGGCGGACCGGGCGCAACGGATACGTCAGGCGGAGAGCTCGGCGCGGCCCTTGCGACGGCGAGCGGCAAGGATGGCACGGCCGGCGCGGGTGCGCATGCGGAGCCGGAAGCCGTGGGTCTTCGCACGACGGCGGTTGTTCGGCTGGAAAGTACGCTTGCTCACGAGTGGGCTCCAGGCTCAAGACGCATCCCCAGCACATGGGGACGCTCGACAGTGGCTGGCCTGCCAGATGCGGGGCATGCGAAATAGCCGCCGCGTGGCAAGCCGACCGTCGTACGTTACGGGGCAGGCGCGTCCCAGGTCAAACCGGAGAACATCCTGGAGCACGCGAACACAGGTTATCCACCTTTCCACAGGCACGTTTTCCACCGGCGCCCCGCCGTCCACAGGATGTGCACTCTGTCCCCCCCGTACTGCCACTAGGCTGTGGACAACGTCTTGTACACAGCTGTGGACAGGGCTACCTTCGGCCCTTCCAAACCCTCTCTCCACTGCGAGGACGCGTCGGACCGCGGGTAACAGACTGTGCACAGCCTGTGGATTCGGTGTGGATATCGGACGGTGCCCACGAAGGTGCCACGAGACGCCCGGCGTGTGGACAACGGCGAGATCCGGTGCTTCCGGCGGCCATCGATGTGGATAAACAGATCGCGGTAGGCCAGCGGGGGCCGCGTCGGGAGGAGGGGAGCCGAGCCATGGACGGAACGGACCTCAGCGCGGTCTGGGCGAGGGCGCTGGAGAACTCTCTGAACGAGAACGTCCCGTCCCAGCAGCGGGTCTGGCTCAACATGACCCGGCCCTTCGGCCTCATGAACGACACGGTGGTGCTCGCCGCACCCACGGATTTCGCCAGAGATGTTCTGGAGAACAAGCTTCGTCCGCTTATCAGTCACGCGCTCTCCCAGGAGTTCGGCCGTCCGATGCGGGTGGCGGTCATGGTCGACCCCAGCGCGGCGGGTCCCGAGCCTGGGCTCGCCTCCCGTCAGGACCCTTATCCCCAGGCGCAGCCGCAGGGTTATGCACAGGCCGGCGGGGCCCAGCAGGGTTATGCACAACCGACCAATCCTCAGCACCACGGGGGTTCGGTGCCCCATCCTCCCTATCAGGGGGGTAATCCGGCCGCCCAGCCGTCCACCGAATATCCACAGGCCCAGCCGTTCTCCTACCCCTACCAGCAGGGCGAGGAATCCTCCCAGCAGTACCGTCCCGTGGAGCCGCCCCAGGCTCCCGCGCCGGGGGAACCGAGCCCCGGATACAACCGCGGCGGCTACACCGCGCCCTCGCCGCGTCCCGAGCCCGACTCCTTCGACCGCGGCGCGTCCGCGGTGCCCGGCGGGGGCGGCGTACAGAACAGGTGGGACAGCCGCGGGAGCCGGACGCAGGGCGAGCCCGCCCGGCTGAACCCGAAGTACACCTTCGAGACCTTCGTCATCGGCTCCAGCAACCGGTTCGCCCACGCGGCCGCGGTCGCGGTGGCCGAGGCGCCGGCCAAGGCCTACAACCCGCTGTTCATCTACGGCGACTCGGGTCTGGGCAAGACCCACCTGCTGCACGCGATCGGCCACTACGCCCAGAGCCTGTACGACGGCGCGCGGGTGCGGTACGTGAGCTCCGAGGAGTTCACCAACGACTTCATCAACTCCATCCGCGACCACAAGGCCGACAACTTCCGGGGCCGCTACCGGGCCGTGGACATCCTGCTGGTGGACGACATCCAGTTCCTGGAGGGCAAGGAGCAGACGCAGGAGGAGTTCTTCCACACCTTCAACACCCTGCACAACTCCAACAAACAGATCGTCATCTCCAGCGACCGGGCGCCGAAACAGCTGGTCACGCTGGAGGACCGGCTGCGTAACCGGTTCGAGTGGGGCCTGATCACCGATGTCCAGCCGCCCGAGCTGGAGACCCGGATCGCGATCCTGCGCAAGAAGGCGATCCAGGAGGGCCTGGCCGCGCCGCCCGAGGTGCTGGAGTACATCGCCAGCCGCATCTCCACCAACATCCGCGAGCTGGAGGGTGCCCTGATAAGGGTGACCGCGTTCGCCAGCCTCAACCGGCAGTCGGTCGATCTGCAGCTCACCGAGGTCGTGCTCAAGGACCTGATCACCGAGGACGCCGGGTCGGAGATAACGGTCGCCACGATCATGGCCTCCACCGCCGCCTACTTCGGCCTGTCGATCGACGACCTGTGCGGCGGGTCGCGCTCGCGCGTCCTGGTCACCGCCCGCCAGATCGCCATGTACCTGTGCCGGGAACTGACCGACATGTCGCTGCCGAAGATCGGCCAGCAGTTCGGTGGCCGGGACCACACCACGGTCATGCACGCCGACCGGAAGATCCGCTCCCTGATGGCCGAGCGCCGCTCGATCTACAACCAGGTCAACGAACTCACCACCAGGATCAAGCAGCAGTCCCGCAATGGATGAGGTTTTTCACCCCGTGATGCACAGGCTGTGGAAAACCTTGTGGATCAACGACTCGCGGGGGCGGGAAAGGCCCCGGGACGTCCACTCATGATCATCAGCAAACGAGCCGGTCCGAACCCTGTTCGGAACTGTGGACAACTCTGGGGAGAAGTTGGGGACAACCTGTGGGTAACCCGTGGACAACCTGGGGACGCCCTGTGAAGAGAGTTTTCCACAAGGACAAACCGACCTCATACCCGGTGGATAACCTGGGGAAACCTCGTGGATAACCGGTGGACAGAGCGCACCGAATCTGGGGACGGCCTGTGGGTACTCTGCGGTTCTCCCCAGCCCCAAGAGTTGTCCACAACTGGCACCCACAGCCCCGGTGGATGAAAAAACCGCACTTGACCTGCGGAAACGATGGCTTTCCACAGTATCCACACCCCCTAATACGATGGCCACTTGTATCTCTACTAGGAAACCCAAGAGCCATAAGAGGGGTTCCGGGAGAGCGCAGGCTCAAGACAGTGAACACTTGAACCCCAGGCACCGAGCGGACGGCGCTCGATACACAGGAGGCAGATCCACGTGATGTTCCGGGTCGACCGAGACGTGCTCGCTGAGGCGGTCGCATGGACGGCGCGCAGCCTGCCGGCGCGTCCCTCCGTGCCGGTGCTGGCCGGCATGCGTCTTGAGGTCACTGAGGGCGGGCAACTCAAACTCTCCGGCTTCGACTACGAGGTCTCCGCCGAGGTGACCCTCGAACTGCAGACGGGAGAGGCGGGCGTGGTGCTCGTCTCGGGCAGGCTGCTCGCCGAGATCACCAGGGCGCTTCCCGCGCAGCCTGTGGACTTCGTCGTGGAGGGCGCCAAGGCGGTCGTCACCTGTGGCAGCGCCCGGTTCACCCTCCTGACCATGCCCGTGGAGGACTACCCCTCGCTGCCGACCATGCCGCCGGCCGCCGGTCGGGTGGGCAGCGACGTGTTCGCCTCCGCCGTCAGCCAGGTCGCCGTGGCCGCGGGCAAGGACGACACCCTGCCGATGCTCACCGGCGTGCGCGTGGAGATCGAGGGGGACACGGTCACCCTCGCGGCGACCGACCGTTACCGCCTCGCCGTGCGGGAGCTGAAGTGGCAGCCGGACCAGCCCGACTTCTCGGCGATCGCGATGATCCCGGGCAGGACCCTCGCGGACACGGCCAAGGCCCTGGGTGGCACCGGCGCCGAGGTCGAGATCGCGATGAGCTCCGCGGGAGGCACCGGTGAGGGCATGATCGGCTTCTCCAGCGCGGGGCGCCGCACCACCACCCGGCTGCTCGACCCCGAGTTCCCCAAGTACCGCTCGCTGCTGCCCACCGAGTTCTCCGCCTGCGCGCAGCTGCCGACGGCGGCCTTCGTCGAGGCCGTCAAGCGGGTGGCCCTGGTCGCAGAGCGCAACACGCCGGTACGGCTCGCCTTCCGCGGCGACGAGGTCGTCCTGGAGGCGGGCAGCGGCGACGAGGCGCAGGCCGTCGAGGTGCTCCCCGTCGAGTTCGAGGGCGAGGACATCAACATCGCCTTCAACCACCAGTTCCTGCTGGAGGGCCTTGGCGCGATCGACTCCGACGTGGCCCGTCTGCAGATGACCACGTCCACCAAGCCGGCCATCCTCACCGGCGGCAAGCCTGTGGACGACGGAGAGGTTCCCGACTACCGCTACCTGATCATGCCCATCCGGCTCTCCAGCTGATGACGGGAGTGCCCCGTTCGGGCACACCGTGGCTCAAGGCGTGCCTGAACGGCGCCAGGAGGCCCGGCGACCACCCGGCCCTCCCCCTGACCCCTCTGGAGCTCGCTGAGGCGGCCCGTGAGGCCCGTGAGGCGGGTGCGGACGCTGTGCACATGCATCCGCGCGACGAGGGGGGCAGCGAGTCTCTCAGCGCCGTCCACATCGGGGCGGCGGTGCGCGCGGTGCGCGCGGCGTGCCCCGGGCTCCCGGTGGGGGTGAGCACGGGGCTGTGGATAACCGGCGGGGATGTGGACGCGCGGCGCGAGGCCGTCCGCGGCTGGGCCGCGCTCGCCCCCGGCGACCTGCCGGACTTCGCGTCCGTGAATCTCTCGGAACCCGGCTTCCGGGACCTGTGGCATGATCTGCGGCGGCTCGGAGTGGACGTGGAGGCCGGGGTCTGGTCCGCGGACGACGCCGACGCGCTCGCCGCGAGCGGACTGGAGTGCGCCCGGGTGCTCGTCGAGATCCTCGGTGGCCCCGCGGACACGGCCGTCCTCCGGGCGCACGCGGTCCTGGACCGCCTCGCCGAGCTCGGCGTACCGGGACCCCGGTTGCTCCACGGGGAGGAGGAGCCGACCTGGATTCTCCTGGACTCCGCAGGGCAGTTGGGGCTGGCCACGCGCATCGGCCTGGAGGACGTCCTCCACGGCCCCACGGGTGATCCGGTAGGCGGGAACCCCGAGCTGGTGAGGCTCGCGCGGGCACGTCTGACGTAGGTGAACGATGAAACCCTGAAGGGGGTGCTCGTATGCAGATCGGCATGGTCGGGCTGGGCAAGATGGGCGGCAGGATGGCCGAGCGCCTGCGCCGCGGCGGCCACGAGGTCGTCGGTTACGACCGCGATCCCACGGTCAGCGACGTCTCCAGTCTGGAGGAGCTCGCGGAGCGGCTCCGGACGCCGCGAGCGGTGTGGGTCATGGTGCCCTCGGGGGAACCGACCCGGGCGACGATCGAGGCGCTCGGCGAGGTGCTGGCCCCCGGTGACCTCCTCATCGACGGAGGCAACTCGCACTACGCCGACGACCAGAAGCACGGCGCCGCTCTCGCCGCGAAGGGCATCGGGTTCGTCGACTGCGGCGTGAGCGGTGGGGTCTGGGGACTGGAGAACGGCTACGCGCTCATGGTCGGCGGCGACGGGGCCGACGTCCAGCGGATGATGCCGATCTTCGAGACCCTCAAGCCCGAGGGCGGGGACGGCTTCGTCCACGCGGGCAGGATCGGTGCCGGTCACTTCGCCAAGATGGTCCACAACGGCATCGAGTACGGCATGATGCAGGCCTTCGCCGAGGGCTGGGAGCTGCTGGAGGCCTCCGACATCGTGACCGACGTGCCCGGCGCCTTCAAGAGCTGGCGGCAGGGCACCGTCATCCGCTCCTGGCTGCTCGACCTGATGGTCCGCGCACTTGAGGAGGACCCCTCCCTGGAGCAGCTCGAGGGCTACGCGCAGGACTCCGGCGAGGGCCGCTGGACGGTCCAGGCCGCTGTCGACCTCGCGGTCCCGCTGCCGGTCATCACCGCCGCCCTGTACGCCAGGTTCGCCTCCCGCCAGGACGACTCGCCGGCCATGAAGGTCGTCGCGGCCCTGCGCAACCAGTTCGGCGGCCACGCGGTCACCTCCAGGGCGGGCTCGGTGGCCAAGGGCGCCGACTCCCCCGGCGCCGACGTCACCCCCCCGGTCGAGGCGGCCGGTTAGTACGGCGTTCCCGTCCAGAACGCGGGTCCACCACGGCTCCCGGCTCGGGAAGGCCGCTCCGGCAGCCTCGGCGCCGCGTTCGCGACCTCCGTCGAGAACGCGGCGCCGGCTCCTCGGGCGTGGGGCTTTTTTCCACGGGGCGCCCGCACGGCTCGCGCCCCGTGCGGGCGCCGCGGGCCACGGTGACGGACGGGGCCGACTAATCTTCCTGGGGTGCATGTCGCCCATCTCTCCCTGACCGACTTCCGGTCCTACGAAACCGTCGATCTCGGCATGGAGCCGGGGGTCACGGCCTTCGTCGGGCCCAACGGCATGGGAAAGACCAACCTGGTCGAGGCGCTGGGTTACGTGGCGACGCAGGCCAGCCACCGGGTCGCGGCCGACGGGCCGCTGGTCCGGCAGGGCGCGGCGCGGGCGATCGTACGCTCGGTGGTGGTCCGCGACGACCGGCGCGCGCTGATCGAGCTGGAGATCAACCCGGGCAGGGCCAACAGGGCCAGGCTGAACCGCTCGCCCGTCTCCCGCACGCGCGATGTCGTCGGCCTGCTGCGCACCGTCCTGTTCGCGCCTGAGGACCTCTCCATGGTCAAGGGCGACCCCTCCGAGCGGCGCCGGTTCCTCGACGATCTCCTGGTGGCCAGGACGCCCAGGTTCGCGGGCGTGCGCGCCGACTACGACAGGGTGCTCAAGCAGCGTGGAGCCCTGCTGCGCACGGCCGCGCAGGCCCGGCGGGGACGCGGCCGGAGTACCCGGCGGGCCGAGAGCGACGCGGCGTTCGCCGAGGCCGGGGCGGGAGACCCGCTGAGCACCCTTGAGGTCTGGGACGCCCACCTGGCCACGCACGGTGCCGAGCTGCTCGCGGCCAGGCTGGAGCTGGTCGAGACGCTGCGCCCCCTGGTCGCCGCCTCGTACGCCTCGCTCGCGCCCGACTCCGCCCCCGCGAGGCTGGAGTACCGCGGCACCCTGCCGACGGACGGCGGCACCGACCGCGCCGAACTCGCGGCGCGGCTGCGGGCCGGCCTGCTGGAGGTTCGCGCCGCCGAGCTCGAACGCGGGGTCACCCTGGTCGGCCCGCACCGCGACGACCTGTTCCTCGGGCTCGGGGAGCTGCCCGCGCGCGGCTACGCCAGCCACGGCGAGTCGTGGTCGTACGCGCTGGCGCTCAGGCTGGCCGCCTACGACCTGCTCAGGGCCGACGGCGGCGACCCGGTCCTGATCCTGGACGACGTCTTCGCCGAGCTGGACAACAGGCGCCGGCGCCGCCTGGCCGAGATGGTCGCCCCCGCCGAGCAGGTGCTGATCACCGCCGCGGTCCCCGACGACGTGCCGAAGGAACTGGCCGGAGGCCGGTTCGACGTGACAGAGGGAGGCGTGGCCCGTGCCCGATGACTCAGCGCCTGGATCGAGCGGTGACGGGGCGGACGCCACGGCTCCCGGATCGGCGAGGAGCGCGGCCGCCAAGGGGGCGGCGATGGCCAGGGAGAAGCTGGCCCAGGCCAAGTCGGACGCCGCCAGACGAGGGCAGCTCCCCCGCAGGGAGCCGCGCCGCAGGGCGTCCGGGCCGCGCAGGGACGCGGGTGATCCCCAGCTCTTCGGCAGGGCCATCGCCGACCTGCTCGCCGACCGGGGCTGGCAGCAGCCCGCCGCGATCGGCGGGGTCTTCGGCCGCTGGCACGAGATCGTCGGCCCGGACATGGCGGCCCACACCAGGCCGGAGACCTTCGCGGAGGGCGAGGTCGTGGTCGTCGCGGACTCCACCGCCTGGGCCACCCAGGTACGTCTGCTGGCAAGGACCCTGGTGAGAAGGTTGAATGAGGAGCTAGGGGACGGAACGGTGCAACGGGTCAAGGTCCGTGGACCGCAGAACGGTCCCCGCTCCAGCGGTGGTCTGCGCGTCACCGGAAGCCGCGGTCCGGGCGACACATACGGCTGACTCGGCGCTCAGAAACGGATCAGCAGCCTTTCTGGCGCGACGAACCCCGCCCCCGTAGGGGGATGTTCAAGACGATGATCGTCACGCGACAGGCCATTCCAGGGGCCGTCAATGCCACATGATGTGCTCTGAGCCGCTAGAATGAAATCGAATTCCGGACACGTCCGTTTGCGTGTCACCCCCGGCGCGTGTGCCGGCTCCCCTGGGTGGACGCATCGGGGCATTCACGACGGTGACGGGCACGGCGGGGCTACAGGTTTGTCTCCCTGCCGCGTGTCCGCGGCAGGAGGATTTCGCACTTGTCCTACGACGCTAGCTCAATCACTGTTCTCGAAGGACTTGAGGCGGTCCGTAAGCGTCCCGGTATGTACATCGGCTCCACCGGTGAGCGCGGTCTCCATCACCTCGTCTACGAGGTGGTCGACAACTCCGTCGACGAGGCCCTGGCCGGGCACGCCGACCGGATCGAGGTCACCCTGCTCGCCGACAACGGCGTACGGGTCGTCGACAACGGCCGAGGCATCCCGGTCGGCAACGTTCCCGGTGAGAACCGTCCCGCGGTCGAGGTCGTGCTGACCGTGCTGCACGCGGGCGGCAAGTTCGACGACAAGTCGTACGCGGTCTCCGGAGGACTGCACGGCGTGGGCGTCTCCGTCGTCAACGCGCTGTCCAGCAGGCTGGAGGTGGAGATCCGCACCGACGGCCACCACTGGCGGCAGACCTATGTCGACACCCGGCCCACCACCTCCCTGATCAAGGGCGAGGAGACCGACGAGACCGGGACCTCGATCACCTTCTGGGCCGACGGGACCATCTTCGAGACCACGACCTGGCACTTCGAGACTCTCGCGCGCCGCTTTCAGGAGATGGCCTTCCTCAACAAGGGCCTGACGATCTCCATCAGGGACGAGCGCCCCGAGTTCATCGAGGATGACCCCAGAGAGGTCAGCTATCACTACGAGGGCGGTCTGTCCGACTTCGTCAAGCACCTCAACTCCAAGAAGGAACCCACCCACGTATCGGTGATCGACTTCGAGGAGAACGGAGACGGCATCGCGGTCGAGATCGCGATGCAGTGGAACAACTCGTACAGCGAGTCGGTCTACACCTTCGCCAACACGATCAACACCGCGGAGGGCGGCACCCATGAGGAGGGCTTCCGCGCGGCGCTGACGTCCATCGTCAACCGCTACGCGCGCGAGCAGAAGTTCCTCAAGGAGGGCAGGGACGACAACCTCGCGGGTGAGGACATCCGCGAGGGTCTCACCGCGATCATCTCGGTGAAGCTGGCCGACCCGCAGTTCGAGGGCCAGACCAAGACCAAGCTGGGCAACACCGAGGCCAAGTCGTTCGTCCAGAAGGCATGCAACGACCACCTGCGCGACTGGTTCGAGCGCAACCCCGGTGAGGCCAAGGACATCATCACGAAGTCCCTGCAGGCCTCCCGTGCCCGCCTCGCGGCCCGCCAGGCCCGTGACCTGACCCGGCGCAAGTCGCTGCTGGAGTCGGGTTCCGGTCTGCCGGGCAAGCTGGCCGACTGCCAGTGGAGCGATCCGGAGAAGTGCGAGCTGTACATCGTCGAGGGTGACTCGGCGGGTGGCTCGGCCAAGGGCGGGCGCGACTCCAAGTTCCAGGCGATCCTTCCGATCCGCGGCAAGATTCTCAACGTCGAGAAGGCCCGGATCGACAAGGTCCTGCAGAACCAGGAGGTCCAGGCGCTGATCACCGCCATGGGCACGGGCGTGCACGACGAGTTCGACATCACCAAGCTCCGCTACCACAAGCTCATCCTGATGGCGGACGCCGACGTCGACGGCCAGCACATCACGACCCTGCTGCTGACCCTGCTGTTCCGCTTCATGCGGCCGCTGATCGAGGCGGGGCACGTCTACCTCTCCCAGCCGCCGCTCTACAAGATCAAGTGGGACCGCAAGGGCGACGACGCCTCCTACGCCTACTCCGACCGGGAACGCGACGTGGTCATCCAGGCCGGCATCGACGCGGGCAAGCCCGACCCCCGGCCCCGTGACAACGTGCAGCGCTTCAAGGGGCTGGGCGAGATGAACGCCGGCCAGCTCTGGGACACGACCATGAACCCCGACACCCGCCTGCTCCTGCAGGTCACCCTCGACGACGCGGCCCAGGCCGACGAGCTGTTCAGCGTGCTGATGGGTGAGGACGTCGAGGCGCGCCGCTCCTTCATCATCAGGAACGCCAGGGACGTCCGTTTCCTCGACGTGTAGCGGTAGCCGTACCAGAAAAGGATCTTGACCTGTGACGGAAGTCAACACTCCGCCCGGCCCTCCGGTAGACCGCGTCGAGCCGGTCGACATCCAGTCCGAGATGCAGCGCAGCTACATGGACTATGCGATGTCGGTCATCGTCTCGCGCGCGCTGCCGGACGTCCGCGACGGCATGAAGCCGGTGCACCGCCGGGTTCTGTACGCCATGTACGACGGCGGCTACCGGCCCGACCGCGGTTATTTCAAGTGCTCTCGCGTCGTCGGTGACGTCATGGGCTCCTACCACCCGCACGGTGACGCGTCGATCTACGCCACCGTGGTGCGGATGGCCCAGCACTGGGCGCTGCGCTACACGCTGGTCGACGGGCAGGGCAACTTCGGCTCGCCGGGCAACGACCCGCCCGCGGCGATGCGCTACACCGAGTGCAAGCTCGCGCCCATCGCCATGGAGATGCTGCGCGACATCGACAAGGACACCGTCGACCTCATCCCCAACTACGACGGGCGCTCCCAGGAGCCGACGGTCCTGCCCTCGCGCTTCCCCAACCTGCTGGTCAACGGGTCGGCGGGCATCGCGGTCGGCATGGCCACCAACATCCCGCCGCACAACCTGCGGGAGGTGGCCTCGGGCATCGTCTGGTCCCTGCAGAACCCCGAGGCGACGGACGAGGAGCTCCTCGAAGCACTGATCGCCCGGGTCAAGGGTCCCGACTTCCCCACCGGCGCGCTGATCGTCGGCCGGCGCGGCATCGACGACGCGTACCGGACCGGCCGCGGTTCGATCACCATGCGGGCGGTCGTCGAGGTCGAGGAGGACGCCAAGGGCCGCCAGTGCCTGGTCGTCACCGAGCTGCCCTACCAGGTCAACCCGGACAACCTCGCGCTGACCATCGCCGAGTCGGTGAAGGACGGCCGGATCACCGGCATCGCCGACGTCCGCGACGAGAGCTCCTCACGCGTCGGCCAGCGCCTGGTGATCGTGCTCAAGCGCGACGCGGTCGCCAAGGTCGTGCTGAACAACCTCTACAAGCACACCCAGCTGCAGACCACCTTCGGCGCCAACATGCTGGCCCTGGTCGACGGCGTGCCGCGCACGCTCAGGCTCGACCAGTTCGTCCGCTACTACGTGGCCCACCAGATCGAGGTCGTGGTCCGCCGGACCCGCTACCTGCTGCGCAAGGCCGAGGAACGGGCGCACATCCTGCGTGCGCTGCTCAAGGCACTCGACCGGATGGACGAGGTCATCGCCCTGATCCGGCGGTCGCCCTCGGCGTCCGCCGCCCAGGGGGGCCTGATGGCGCTTCTGGAGATCGACGAGATCCAGGCGCAGGCCATCCTCGACATGCAGCTGCGCAAGCTGGCCGCTCTGGAGCGCCAGCAGATCACCGACGAGTACGACTCGCTGATGACGCAGATCAGCGGGTACCAGGCGATCCTCGCCTCGCCCGAGCGGCAGCGCACGATCGTCCAGGACGAGCTCTCCGAGCTGACCGCGCGGTACGGCGACGAGCGCAGGACCGAGATCATCGCCTACGAGGGCGACATGTCCATCGAGGACCTCCTCGCCGAGGAGGACATGGTCGTCACGATCACCCGCGGCGGCTACGCCAAGCGAACCCACACAGATCTTTACCGGGCGCAGAAGCGCGGAGGCAAGGGTGTGCGGGGCGCGCAGCTGCGTCAGGACGACATCGTCGACCACTTCTTCGTCACCACGACGCACCACTGGCTGCTGTTCTTCACGAACAAGGGCCGCGTCTACCGGGTCAAGGCCTACGAGCTCCCCGACTCCGGCCGCGACGCGCGCGGGCAGCACCTGGCGAACCTGCTGGCCATGCAGCCGGACGAGGTCGTCATGGAGGTCCTGGACCTGCGTGACTACGATGTCGCCCCCTACCTCGTGCTGGCCACCCGCAGTGGCCTGGTGAAGAAGACGCGCCTGTCCGAGTACGACTCGCCGCGCACGGGTGGCCTCATCGCGATCAACCTGCGCGAAGATGACGAGGTGATCGCCGCCAGGCTCGTGTCGGAGGAGGACGACCTCCTGCTCGTCTCCCGCGGTGCCCAGTCCATCCGCTTCACGGCCTCCGATGAGGCCATGCGCCCGATGGGCAGGGCGACCAGCGGTGTGATCGGCATGCGCTTCCTTGAGGGTGACGAGCTCCTGGCGATGAACCGGATCGCCGACGGCGACAACGTGCTCATCGCCACCGAGGGCGGATACGCCAAGCGCACCCCCGTGGATCAGTACCCGATCCAGGGAAGGGGCGGAAAGGGTGTCCTGACCGCCAAGATTGTTAGCGCCCGTGGCAAGCTGGTTGGCGCGGTCATGGTCAGGCCCGAGGACGAGGTTTTCGCGATCACGTCCGCCGGAGGGGTTATCCGGACGAGCGCCGGGGAGATCAAGCAGTCGGGCCGCCAGACGATGGGGGTTCGACTGATGAATCTCGCAGAGGGGGACAGCGTCGTGGCTCTGGCCCGCAACGCGGAGTCGTTGGAGACAGAGGAAAACGCCGAGGTACCGGTGGAGACAGAGGAGAACGCGGAAGGGGATAACCCGTGAGTTCTCAGGGCGAGCCGGGCTCGCGCCCCGCCTCCTCATCGACACGTGACCAGGTGACGGAGAAAATAGACAAGACCGCTGAGACGAAAGACGTCGAAGCGGCCTCGTCACCGGTTAACGGTAGCGCGCCCGCGCCGGAAACCGATGAATCGGTAGCCGACGACCCCAAGGGCAGGAAAAAAGTGACGACCACAGAGGACGGCAAGCAGGCCGAGACCACGGTGCGGATCCGTCCAGGATCCCCACCTCCATCCGCGCCGCCGTTACAGTCACCCTCATCGCCTCCGCCGGTGGCGGGGCAGCAGAACCGTCCACCGGCGGGGCAGCAGCCCTGGTCGCCCGGAAGCCTGTCGTCGCCCCAACCGCCACTGGACGCGCCTGGCAGGAAGCCCTCGGACATCCCCGCTCCCAGGTCGCCCCGCAAGGCGCACCTGGTGCTGCGCAGGGTCGAGCCGTGGTCGGCCATGAAGTTCAGCTTCGTGGTGTCACTGGTCTGCTTCGTGGTGCTGTTCATCGCGGTCGCGGTGCTCTACATGGTGCTGTCAGGGCTTGGGGTGTTCGACAACATCATCCAGACGGTCAACCAGCTGACGACCGCCGACGGCAAGGCCACCAGCGGCGTCGACGTCGCCTCCTGGTTCGAGCCGGTCCGCATCCTGGGCTACACCGCCCTGATCGGCGCGGTGAACGTCGTGCTGATCACCGCACTCTCCACCCTCGGCGCGGTGATCTACAACGTCGCCTCCGACCTGGTCGGTGGCGTGGAGGTCACTTTCAGCGAGGCCGAATAGCCGATCTTGAGCCATGTCTCCGTCCTTCCGCAGTCGGGGACATGGCGCAAGCAGGTGCCGAAACAGGGTAAGCTTTTCCCAGTTCGAACGGACGGGTTCGCCTCCGCGAAGCGGGTGCGGGGCCGTTCGTGCGCTGAGGGGCTATAGCTCAGACGGTTAGAGCGCTTCCCTGATAAGGAAGAGGTCCCAGGTTCAAGTCCTGGTAGCCCCACCTCGTTAAACGCCCCGAAGCGATCAAGCTCCGGGGCTTTTTGCTGCAACGGGTACTGCAACGGCCTCACTCGAACAGTCCGTTGACCTTCTTGAGGGCGTCCTGGCGGCTCTCGCCGTCCCCGTAGGTGTAGATCTCCATGGTGACCGAGATGCGGCTGTGGCCGAGGATCTCCATCGCGTCACGCGGCGCGACCCCCAGCTTCTTGAGCAGTGACGCGGCGGTGTGCCGCAGGTCGTGAACGCGGATCGACCGCAGCTTGTTCGCCGCCACGATCCTGGCGAAGGATCGGGCGAGGTTACGCGGCTCGATCGGCCGCCCCGACTTGGTGGTGAACACGAGTCCGGTGTCCACCCGGTTCTTGCCCGCCTCCTCTTCGCGGATCTTCTGCCCGCCCCGTTGGATCTCCAACGTTTCACGTACGACACCGAGGAGAGGCAGTGAGCGATTTCCCGCCCTGGTCTTCACCGGCCCGTGGTGCAACTCCGTGCCCACCCGGACGAGCTCGCGGCGGATGTTGACATGCCCCTCGTCGAAGTCCACATCCACCCAGCGGAGCCCCAGGGCTTCACCCCGGTGGGGCCGTACAGCAGCAGGAGCACGAAGGCCGGATACAGCGGATCGAAGCGCGCGACCCTCCCCTCGTACTGTGGAGATCTGACCTAAGGGGGAGGTCGGGTCATGGGAGAGATCAGACGTAGTTTCGATCCGGAGTTTCGGGCGGGTGCGGTACGTATCGTGCGCGAGACCGGGAAATCGATCGCCTCGGTCGCCAAAGATCTAGGGATCAACGCGGGCACGCTGGCCAACTGGATGCAGATGGACCGCCTGGCCCGTGAGCAGGACGCCGATGGGGAGCTAAGCGAGTCCGAGCGAGAAGAGCTGGCCCGGCTGCGCCGGCAGCGGGCCGAGTGGGCCAGGGAGCGCGCTGAGCTGGAGATGGAGCGTGATGTCCTCAAACGCTCGGTGGTCTTGTGGGTGAAGGAGGCGACGGGCCGGTGAGCGTGGCGGCCTTCATCGCCTCCCAGAAGACCGAGCATGGCGTTCCTCACGCTGTGGCCTGCCGGATCCTGGGGGTCTCGCAGTCCTGATTTTACAAATGGCGCGATCCCCGGCCGGGACCTCGCCGGCAACGGCGCGAGGACCTGGATGCGGCGATCACTGCCGCCTTCGATGCTTCCGGTGCCACCTACGGGTCCCCGCGCATCACCCGTGATCTGCGCGAGAGCGGCTGGCAGGTCTCGGCCAACACGGTCGCGGCGCGGATGATCGTTCTTGGCCTGGCGGGCCGGATGCGGCGAACACCTCGATCGTTGACGCGCCAGGGCAAGAGGCCGGCGGCACCGGATCTGGTGCACCGCCAGTTCAACACTGTTGCCGCGGACGTGCTGTGGTGCGGTGATCTCACCGAGATCGGTACCGGCGAAGGGAAACTGTACCTGGCGACGGTGGAGGACCTGTTCTCCCGCCGGCTGCTGGGATATGCGATGGGCACCCACCATGATGCGGCGTTGACGGTCGCGGCGTTGCAGATGGCCACTCGTGGCAGCGAGTACACCGCCGCCCATTTCCAGGCCGCCTGTCGGCATTGGGGGGTGGTGCAGTCGATGGGCAGGGTCGGCTGCGCGCTGGACAATGCTGTTGCCGAGTCGTTCAACGCCACGCTTGAGACAGGACAGATCTGAGTCACTGCCGAATTGTTCTCATGAGGTATCAAGGCGCCGCCGCACGGCCCTCCCACCGCACGCCGTCCGGGTGTGCGGCGTGGGCGCCGGTCCCGAACGGCGGCGAGAAGCGGGCCGCCCGCCGCACCGTCCGCGCGCCGCACCTATTAACTCGCCGCACCAAGGCCGCGCCGCCGCCTTGAGGTCGTTCCGACCACCGACCCCAGCCACTACGCAGCGCCTACGGCGTCTTTCGGATCAATGCCTGCCAATCCGCTCCCGCTACATGAGCCCCTTACGTGCGATCCAGGCAATCAGTCCAAAAAGCAACACGAAGATGAGCCCTATGCTCGCCCACGAGGCCCAATCGAGTGGCCCCGTTGTGTAAGGGTCCCCGCCATCCGTGGACGCGAGCAGCGAGAGAATCGACGACAGCATCGTCGCCATCACTATGAACATTCCTCCCGAGGATATGAGCAGGCGATTACGCGGCCCATCAGGTGCTTCCCCTGGCGCAGGCTCACCATATTCACGTCTGTGTACCTTTCGAAAACCCGCCACGGCCACCGCCAGCGCAAGAGCCATAGCAAGACCTGCGGAGATCAAGGCCGCCCAATCGAGCGGTCCACGCACATAGGGATCCACACCGCTTATCCACTTGAGGCCATAAATCACCCCTGACAGCAGCAGCACGCCCATGAGGAGTCTGAATGGGCCAGGCATCTTGTTGAACACGCCACGATTATGCCGGTTGCCTACCCCTTTGCCCAAGAGCAGCCTCCGGCGGGGGTACTTCGGCTCCGGGATGATCGCGACTGCCGATCGCAGAGCCGTAGTTGGCTGAGGTGGGGCCTGATCTTCCCGTCTGTCACGTCCCAGGCAAGCCCAACATCTCGACTCCTCCGGATCAAGCCCGTCTGTGACCGTTGGCATCCCATGGCCGAGGAACTTCTACCGGCCGGCGTACACGCGAAGACGGCCTTGATCCTCCGTCCCCGAGCTGTTGCCCCTCCGGGGTGGGACGAGGCAGACGGGAAGATCCGGCGAGAGGGGTGTGTGCGTGTCCGCACGGGGTTTTCAGGCCGTGCCCGTTGCGTGCCGGTCGCCAAGGGGGAATCACGGGGACTCATGGGCAAGACGAGATCGCCTCTGACCAGCGCCGCAGCAGCTCACAGGGTCGCGTACCGAGATCTTGTAAATTGTTGTACAGCGTCGAGGCCGGTACAGCCCTTGACGATCCGGTGCTTGGTTTCTCAGCACCGGATCGCCGGACCGGTAAGGACTCCTCTTTGATCACACTCACGGGTCGTCAAAAGGAGCGCTACCGGTCGGCGCTGAGTCGATAGAGCACCGCATGACGGAGCGGACTCTCCACCGGAACGAGCGGATGGTCGAACATGGCGAGGCTGGTCAGCCGTCGCACCACTGTGGGAGATTAATCAAGTGGGCCATGTAGATCCGAAGTCGTGGTTTGACCATCTTTCTCTGCCGCAACGGATCATCGCGATCATTGCGTCGTTGATCGGCCTCATAGGAGGGGTGACCCTTCTCCTCGTTGAGCCTCCTACATGGCCCGCGGTCTTCTTGATCTTTGTCTTTGTCCTCTTCAGCGCGGCAATCCTCCACAACATCCCACGCATCCGAGCGTGGGTCGGTAGCGGCTACCAACTCGGTGTGGGCTTCTTTCTGGTGTTCAAATCGGTGTCCGGTGAGTTTGAGACCACCTTCTTCCGCGTGGCTGGGCTGATCGTGGGCGTGCCTCTGCTGGTGCACCTGGTCATTCGCGGGGTGATCATGGAGTGGCGGCGGCAGGACTCGCACCGCACTATCCCGCAGCCCGACTGATCGCTTGGGCCGTACCGCCCTCACGATCGCCCGGCTCTGGCTGATCTCTGCTCAGGGCTGGGGGCACTCGCCGATCCGGCGCTCCGTTCCTCAGCGCCGGTTCACCGAGCATGGGATAAGACGGCTGAGAACAGTACTGCAACGAGTACTGCGACAAAGGCACACAACGGCTCATGCCCACATCCGCCCAACACTGGTCAGGGCCGAGCTGAGAGCTCCTGATCATGGCCCGGACGGTCCTGATAAGGAAGAGGTCCCAGGTTCAAGTCCTGGTAGCCCCACCGCTAAGTACCTGCACAAAGGCTGCTCCCAAGATCAGGGAGTGGCTTTTTTGATCTTCCGGGCGACTACGCTCCCCGGCCGCACCGGGGAAGATCATGTCCATGGCTACGGCCGCCTCCGCCACACGAAGATTCATGCTTGGCTTTGTCTGCCCGTCCCTGCTCCCGTTCAAGGTCATCGTCATGACATTATGATCTTTATGGATGAGCCCTCCACTGAATCTTTCGGGAAGATCTATGAATCCGGTGGCTCCGAGTCGGCGATCCAAGCACTTGGAGCCATCGGTCCATCTCGTGAACCTCGCAATAACGCGTACGTGATTCGTGGAGTCAGTAGTGTCCTGATTTTTCTGGCTGGATTCGTTGCTCTGCTCTCGGTGCTGAACGGAAACGAGAGCTTCGCTACCGTGGCCATCGTGTTTGCGATCATCGGGATCGGGGGCCGGATCGAAGCAGCAGTACGGCTACGGTCCTGAAGCTCGGACCGTCCCTGCTCAACCAACCCGGCCTCCTCGCGATCGTCGCCGATCGCCAAGGAAGGCAGGTCAGCCGAAGGGGTGTAAAGCATCAACCGAAGCAGGACACCTGCCTGAACCGCAGCCGGCGAAAACTTTCTCTACAAGAATTCAACCGGGCCATGGCCAAACTCAACCTCGGCAGCCGGGCCCAGGCGGTGGCGCTGGCCTACGAGAGCGGCCTCGTCACTCCCGGTGGCATGTAGCGGGATCGACACTGATCCGTGAGTATCACAGAGCCGCTTGACCACATGCGAAACCGCAGGCCGGCGCTTACGAGCGCGTTGGTAGCGGCTCGGGCTGCCCGCCGCCCGCCCGTCACGCCGTACCTACCGGCTCAGCGCACCGGGCGCGCCGATAGCGCCACCTGAGTACCTGGACTCATGAGCAGCCACCCATGCTCGTACAGGATGATGACCATGCGACCCCTGCGAGCACTGACACGCTACGTTTCCCGATACGAGCGCGGAACCTTCGCCGTGTCGATCGTCGGCCCGTATGTGCTGATCGTCGTCGCCGCGACCGTCTACGTAGAGATCGCCACACGTCAGCCGGGCAGTCAAGGCCTGGAAGCGCTCGTGCTGTTCGCGGTCACCTCTCCGACCTCGGAACTCCTCATGTTCCTGCAACTCGGGCCACTACCTGACCCGCTGTTCTCCCTGCTGGTATTCACCGGCGCCGGGCTGTTTCAGGCGTGGCTCCTCTGGCTGATCGCACGTGGACGCAGAAGGAACAAGGCCTGACGATCGCCTTGGAGGCGAGGCGCTCGTGGGCGAAGCACAGCCGGTAGGCGTCGGCCGAGGCCGTTCTCGTGTTGTAGTACACGCAGTCCTCCCCCTTGGGTGTGGGCGGGGCACCGTCCGGCGGGCCGTCCTTGGTGAACGCGGGTAGCCGAGAGCGCATATCGCCGCGCGCGTCACCCACCTTCAACTGCTCGTACCGGTCCCGATCCAGGACCGAGAAGGAGGAGCTGATGAAGCTGATGGGGATCATGAGCAGCAGGATCCCGGCCAGCACCGCCAGAGGTACCACGACGGTCTGCGTCAGCCGGCGCCGTACCTGCCGCCGGGCATGAGCCAGCTCCCTGACGGAGGCGGTGGGCCGGGTGGCGGTGGCGGTACGTGGGGTCGCGCCGCCGCCGAGCGGCAGTTCGGCGACGACCTCGAAACCGCCCTCTGGGGTCGAACCGGTGCGCAGCGTGCCGCCTGCGAGACGTACCCGCTCGTCGAGTCCCACCAGCCCGGAGCCGCCCGAGGCCACGCCCGGCAGTGGGGCCACCGTGGCCGGGTCGTTGACCACGCTGAGGCCGAGGATCGCTCCGTCCCTGACGAGCCGGACGTGGACGGCCGTGCCCGGTGCATGTTTGGCGGCGTTCGTCAGGGCTTCCTGGAGCACGCGGTGGACGGCGAGGCCGACCATGGGCGGCAGGTCGTCCGTGTCGCCCAGGCGTTCCAGGGTGACCGTGACCCCGGAGCTTCGCACGCGTTCGACCAGGGCCTCGGCGTTCTCCGCGGACGGGACCCTGGGTGGTTGTTCGTCGTCCGTGCGCAACACGCCGATGATCTCCCGGAGTCGTTCGGTCGCGGCTCCGGCGGCCTCCCGCAGTTCGCCGATGGCCGCCTGCTGCCGGGCATCCAGCTTGGGGTCGAGCTCCAGGGCACCGGCCCGTACCGCGATCAGCGTCAGGTCGTGGCCGAGGGAATCATGCATGTCGCCTGCGATGCGGGCCCGTTCCCGGATACGGGCGCGGTCGGCGACGGCCTGCTGCTCGCGCTCCAGTCGGTCGGCGAGCCGCCAGCCCGTACCGACCAGTTCGGCGTACTGGCGGCGGTAGCGGCCCAGTAACCACGGCAACCCCACCGTGAGCAGCAGCGTCAGCAACTGTATGGGCCAGCCCCACAGGTCGTGCAGGACGAGCGCGCACAGCGGCAGCCCGGCAACGGCGACGGCCGCGAAGAACCACAGCGCCGGACGGGCGGTCGCCATCCGGCGCCCGGCCAGGTAGCCGAAGAGCACCAGCGCCGTCCAGTACAGGGGGGTCGACATCTGCGCGTCCAGGGTCAGGCTCAGCGCCACCGGTACGGCCAGTGCCGACAGCGGCCATCTCCGGCTCAGTGCCACCGCGGTCCCCAGCAGCGGGACGCCCACGGCCGCCGTCATCACCTCGCGCCCATGTGGGGAAACGGCCGCTGTGACCGGCGGCGCGCACACCACCAGCCACAGTCCGAGGTCGAAGAGACGGGAAAGCCGGCCGGGCACGCTGCGCATGGGTTCAGGATCGCCGATGTCCGCGCACCGGCGCCTCTGACGAAAGTGAGGTTTCCTCGTCGGATACGAGACCTGCCTCGTAGGCGAGGATCGCGGCTTGCACTCGGTTCTTGAGGTCGAGGCGGGTGAGGATCTGGCTGACGTACCCCTTGACCGTGCCTTCGACGACATGCAGGCGCCGGGCGATCTCGGCGTTGGACAGGCCGGCCCCGACCAGGGCGAGGACCTCGCGCTCGCGGGCGGTCAGCTCCTGTACGTGGGCGTGGGCGACGGCCTGCCTGCCGAACCACCGCGTACCGAGGTGGGTGATGACCCGCCGCGCGATGCTGGGGGAGAGATAGGCGCCGCCTTCGGCGATGGCCTGGACGCCGGCGATCAGCTCGCGTGGGTTGCCCGACTTGAGGAGAAAGCCGGCCGCGCCGGAGCCGAGCGCGCTCGCGATGTACTCGTCCTCGGAGAAGGTGGTGAGCATCACGACGGCGGTCTCGGGGAGGACCCGGCGCAGCTCGGCCGCCGCCTGGAGCCCGTCGAGCCGCGGCATCCGGATGTCGAGCAGGCAGATGTCCGGGCGGTGTCTCAGGGCGAGGTCGATGGCCTGGTGTCCGTCGGCCGCCTCGGCGACGACCTCGATGTCGTCGGCCGCGCCGAGGATGGCCCGTATGCCGGCCCGGATCATCGCCTCGTCGTCCGCCAGCAGCACTCGGATCATCGGCCCCGCCTTTGTCTTTCGGTAAAGGCGACACCCGGAGCCGGATATCGCCAGGTCACGCTATCCCACGGGGAAAGGGGGGGAGGTGCCCGCGCGGCGGGCGAGGGCGGTGTGGACGAGGCGGGAGGCGACGACGGCGGCGGCGGCCAGCGCGCCGGTGCCGGCCCAGATGTACAGCGCGAGCCAGACGTAGGTGATCTGATCCAGTGTGCCCACCCGATTCATCACAAAGCCAATCAGATCGGCGAGGCCGGCGAAGAGCGCGATCGGCAGCAGGTAGGGGACCAGCCGTACGACCAGGCGCCAGGTGGGGCGGCCCGCACGACGGCGGGCCCAACCTCGGGCACGGTGGACCCCCAGGAGACCGAGCCCGAGGTTGAGCAGCGTCAGGCCGGCCAGCCAGGGGTCCGCGGTCGTGGTGAAGGGTACGGTGCCCGCGTCGGGGCGGCCCTCGATGATGTCGATCAGGCCGTCGGTGAGGATGACCGCGTCATCACCGGAGATCATCCCGGTGTTGGTGACGACGGCGATGCCGTATCCGCTCGCGGGCAGGAGGGTCTGCGCGGAGTTGTGGGTGAGCAGCCAGCCGGTGTGCTGGAGCTTGGACGCTCCCCCGGCGGTCTTCCCGGTCCCCCACCCCATGCCGTAGGTGCTGCCGCCCACGCCGGACGCGCTCTGGGCAACCTTGACGGTCTCCCTGGGGAAGACGTGGCCGGCGCCGTTCTGCGTGATCAGCCACTTGGCCATGTCGTCGGCGGTGCTGACGACGCCGTAGGCGCCATTGACGAACCACTTCGGATGGGAGCGCTTGACGACCTGGCCGTAGGCGCGGATGTACCCCTCGCCCGCGCCGGGGAGGTCCACGGTGGTGTTCACCGTCCTGGTGGACGTCATGCCGAGCGGACCGAACACGGTGGCGGCCATGTGGTCGGCGAACGGCACTCCGGCCACCTCCTCGACCAACCGTGCCGCGAGAGAGTAGTTGGGGTTGTGGTAGATCATCCTGGTGCCCGGCTCGGTGGCGAGCGGGGCGGTCCGCAGCATCGCGACGGCGTCCTTGAGGGTGTCCGGCGCGGGAAGCGTCAGCTCGGGGAAGGTCTGGTCGCTCATCCCCGAGGTCTGCTGGAGCAACTCCCGCACGGTGATCTTCCCGGCGCGTGGATCGGCCATGGTGAACTCGGGCAGGTGCTTCCGGACGGGGTCGTCCAGGCTGATCCTGCCCTGGTCGGCGAGACGCAGCACCGCCAGGGCGGTGAACGACTTGGAGACCGAGGCGAGCGGCATCGGCGTGTCCTTCGTGATCGCCTCACCGTCGGCCGTGTGGCCGTAACCCACGGCGTGCACGACCTGGTCGCCCCTGGTGACCGCGACCAGGGCACCGGGCAGGTGGGTCCGCTCGATGTAGTCGCGCATGTAGCGGTCGATCGCGGTCGTGCTCAGCCCGCCGGTCTCCGGCGCGTCTGCCAGGGCACTCACCGGCGTCACCCCTGTCGCGAGCAGCACGCCGGTCAGACCGGCGATCGCAGTGACTTTTCGCATCTTCATCGGGGTCTCCGTTCGCATGGAACGAACGTAGAAGTCGGCGGAAGGACCACACAGCGCACGATCGGATGGACCTCACCTGACTTTCGTCAGGTCCCGGATCGGAGGCAGCCGGCACCCCGGGAAGCTGGACCCGCCTTCTGCGCGTCCAGCCGGTTCGGCCAGTACCAGGACCGCGCGGGCTACGCGATGATCCAGGCGACCCGGTCGCAGACCCTGGTGTTCGGCCTGCACGACTCGCCCGCCGCGCATCGGTCATCCGATTTCCCGGTCGGGTACCGCGTAGCCCGGGACGGATGGCCAGCGGACGGTGAGCACCACCGATTCCTCCTCGGCGTACCAGGAGTGATCGACGCCGGGCCCCCAGACGACGTAGTCGCCTCGCTTGGCCAGCAGCACGCTGTGTCCCGGCAGTTCCACCCGAAAGCGGCCACTGATCAGCATGAGCAGCGCCGTGCGTTTCTCACCGGTGACCCATTGCGCGCGCTCGTCGCCAGGCGGGTGGACGCCCCACTTGATCTCGACACCCTCGCTGTGCCGAATGTCATCGGCCGACTTGAAATGCCCGGTCAGCCAGCCACGGTCATCGGCCGCGTCCACGTCGGCGCTACCTACGTACACGTTCTCCAGCACGGAGAGTGACGCTAGCACGACGCCCTCGGCTCTTGGCCGCTCCACTGAGGACCCGGCTTCGAGCCCGAGGTGGGCAAAGGGGCGAGGACGGCGTTTCCGACGGTGTCGGAGCGCTCGTCACGCGTCGGAGGCCGACCTGACGGCCCCGGTCACCCGTCGGCGGAGAGCGTCAGTGAGATCTCCGACGCGGCGGCGCGGATGAGCTCGATCATGCGGTCACGACGGGCCTGGTCCGTTCGGAATATCGGGGCCGCGGTGCCGATCGACGCGACCACGGCTCCATGGGAGGTGATCGCGGCCGCGGTGCCCCAGATGCCCTCGTCCACCTCTTCGAAGCTCTCGGTCCAGCCGCGCAGACGAGTCCGGTCCAGTTCCTCGTCCGACAGGAGAGCGGCTCGGGCCGGTGGCAGGCCGGGCAGTACTCCGGCGAGGATGGAGGCGCGCTCGGCGCGGCTCATCGAGGCGAGCAGGATCCGTGACATCGAGCCGGCGTGCAGCGGCATCGGCTGCCCCTTGTCGAACTGCAGCCGCACCGGGCGACGCGACTCCGCGCGCTCGACACAGTAGGCCGCCTCGCCACCGGAACGGGCGATCAGCACCGTCTCGTCGATCTCATCGCGTACCCGGGTGATGACGGGCAGGGCGGCCTCGGTGAGCGGCGCCCGTGCGGCCTCACAGGCCCGTCCCAGGTTCAGCGCCAGGTCGGTGACCCGGTACGACTTTCCGGAGGCGCGGTCGAGCAGCCCGACCTCCCTCAGCAGGGCGACGTACCGATAGGTGGAGGTCGTGGCGAGGTCGAGTTCCGCCGCCAGATCCGCCACCGTCCAGGTCGGGTGTGCCTCGGTGAAGCAGAGCAACGTCTGGAGCAGCTTCCGTCCGCTGCCCGCGCCCGAGACCCGGTACGCCGACTCCTGCGTCATGCACTCTCCTCGGGGCTCGCCATGTGAGAAGGCCGATCGCTGTATTGACGTACCTTCAGACCCCTAATTAGGGTTTATCCCACAATATGGTGAGGACATTACCACATTATGGAAATAAACGACTCCTCCGCTGTCGACGAGCAGGGCTCGGACGACATGAACACCGTCGTTGTGGCCGGTATGGGGCCGGTCGGCATGGTCGCGGCGTTGAAACTGGCCCAGCTCGGCCATCAGGTGCTCGTGCTGGAAGCCGGGCCCGACCTCGCCGAGGAGTCCCGGGCGTCGACCTTCCACCCGTCCTCCCTGGAACTGCTCGAACAGCTCGGGGTGGTGGACGAACTGCACGAGGTCGGCCTCAAAGCGCCCGTCTTCCAGTACCGGGAGCGGACCGGCGCCGTCCTCTCCGAGATGGACATGTCCCTGCTGGCCGACGAGACGAGGTACCCGTACCGCCTGCAGAGTGAGCAGAACAACCTCACCCGGATCATCCGCGACAGGCTCGTGACGATGCCGAACGTGACCCTGCGGTTCTCCAGCCCGGTCCAGCGGGTCGAGCAGGGCCACCGGCACGCCCGGATCTTCCTGCCGGACACCGACCGCGACCACCCGATCCTCGCCCGCTGGCTGGTCGCGGCGGATGGTGCGCAGTCCAACATTCGCAGGTCGCTGGGCATCTCCTTCGAGGGACGCACCTACGACGAGCGCTTTCTGGTCCTGTCGACCACCCATGACTTCCGTGCGGACTTCCCGGACCTGGCGTACGTGTCGTACATCTCGGATCCACAGGAGTGGGGGGTGCTGCTGCGCACTCCCAACCACTGGCGCGCGCTGTTCCCGGTGCGGGACTCCGAGAGCGACGAGCAGGCGCTGTCCGCGGCGGCGATGCAGGACCGCTTGCGGCGGATCGCGGCCAGGCCCGAGCCGTACGACATCCCGCACGCCTCGATCTACAAGGTCAACATGCGGGCCGCCGCGACGTTCGCGGCCGGGCGGATCCTGCTGGCCGGCGACGCCGCCCATGTGAACAACCCGCTCGGCGGCATGGGCATGAACAGCGGTATCCACGACGCGTGGGCCGCGGCGCTCTGCATCGACGCCGCGCTCGGCGGAACCGACGCCGACCATGTCGCCCGGCTCTACAGCGAGCTGCGCCGGGACGCCGCGATCAACCATGTCCAGGCCACCGCGCAGCGGAACTACGACTCGATGCGCGAGGACGACGACGCCGAGCGGGAGGCGCGCGCCGAGTCGCTGTCCGCCATGGACCGGGAACTGCTCGACAAACGGGAGCATCTCCGCCGGTCGGCGATGTTCACCTCGCTGCGCATCACCCTCGGACGCCTCGCACGCGAACTGCACGCGGTGCGCGAAGGGGACCGTCCCGCCGGTCGCCGGCTCTCCGAGATGCTGTGCCACGGGCCGGTCGTCGCACCCGGTGCCCATGACGGGGTGACGGTCAGGGCGGTGGAGCAGGCCGGCTTCGCGGCCGCGTACGTCTCCGGTTCCGCGGTGTCGGCGGTCGCCCTCGGCCAGCCCGACCTCGGCTACCTCGGTCTGGCCGAGATGGCTGAGCAGGTGCGCCGGATGGCCGCGATCAGCGACCTCCCGCTGATCGTGGACGGCGACACCGGCTACGGCGGTGTGCTCCAGGTCGGCGAGGCCGTCACCAGGCTCGAACACGCGGGTGCCGCGGCGGTCCAGTTCGAGGACCAGGTCGCGCCGAAGCGTTGCGGGCACATGAGCGGCCGCCAGGTCGTCCCGGTCGAGGAGATGGTCGCCAAAATCGAGATGGCCGTCGCCCGCCGGCGCTCCACCCTGGTCATCGCCCGTACGGACGCGCTGGGTGTGGAGGGTCTCGAATCCGCGCTCGCGCGGGTGCGCGCCTACGCCGCCGCCGGTGCGGACCTCGTCTTCGTCGAGGGCGCCTACACCGAGGAGTCGCTGCGCACCATCCGCGCCGCCGTCCCCGGCGTGCCACTGATGATCAATCTCAGCGAGGCGGGCGATCATTCCGCGTTGCCGCCGACCCGGATTCTCCAGGAGTGCGGGGTCGGTCTGCTGATCTATCCCGTCGCGCCGATCCTCGCCGCCGCGCAGGCCGCGGCCCGGACCTACCAGGCCATCCGGAACACCGGCAGGTCCGACCGGACCGGTACGGAGTGGTCGCGCTTCACCGACCTGCTCGGCCTGTCCGGGCAACTCGCGGAGGCCGAACTCCTCGCCGCGTCCGCCGCGCTCGCCACATCCACGCGGACCGGCGCTCCGGAAGGGGGCGTCGAGGGCTGTGGATCCCCGACCGAGCACTTCTGATCCAAAGGAGCCGTCATGTTCTTTCACGTTGGGATGCTGACCCTCACCGACGAGGCCACTGCCGCGCACCGGACCGCCATCGTCGAGGCGCTGAGCGCGCTGCCCGGCCGGATCCCCGGGCTGCTGAGCGCGAAGGCCTCCACCGACGCCGGTCTGACCGCCGGCAATGCGCACCTGATGTTCACGATGACCTTCGACTCCGAGGACTCCTGGAGGGCGTACGGTTCCCATCCCGCGCACGTCGCGGTGGTCACCGAGCACATCAAGCCGTTCCTGGCCGCGAAGACGTTCGTGCAGATCGACGAGACCTCCGCGTCATGAGCGGCTGCCGACCCGCGCCACGTGTGGCGCGGGTCGAACGAGCCGCCGGCGGGGCGGCCCGTGTGGGAGGCCACGGTGGCGGGCAGATTCCGCTGGTGGAGGGCCGGAACCGACGGGGCTGAGCTGTCATGATGCTGGTGGGGACGTCTGGCTGGCAGTATGCCGACTGGCGCGGGGGGCTCTACCCGCCCGGCCTGCCCCAGCGGCTGTGGCTGGAGCGGTATGCCGAGTGCTTCGAGACGACCGAGAACAACAACACCTTCTACCGACTGCCGGCGCGCGAGACGTTCGAGAAGTGGCGGGCCCGCACCCCGGACACGTTCGTCATGGCGATCAAGGCAAGCCGCTTCCTCACCCATGTCAGACGGCTGAAGGATCCCGAGGAGCCCGTCGAACGCCTGCTGGCGGCGGCCGAGGGCCTGGGAGCCAAGCTTGGGCCGATCCTCCTGCAGCTTCCGCCGACATTGCCGGCCGATCCCGGCAGGCTCGCCGCGTGCCTTCGCTGCTTTCCCGCCCGGGTGCGGGTCACCGTCGAGTTCCGGCACGTGTCATGGTGGAGCGACTCCGTCCGCGAGGTGCTGTCGGCCCACGGCGCGGCCCTGTGCTGGGCCGACCGGCTCGGCCGCCCGCAGACACCCCTGTGGCGGACCGCCGACTGGGCCTACCTGCGCTTCCACGAGGGCCGGGCGCACCCCTGGCCCGGATACGGCGATGGCGCGCTCCGTTCCTGGCTGCGCCGCCTGGGCCGGGCATGGGATGAGCGCTGCGACGTCCATGTGTACTTCAACAACGACCCGGGCGGCGCCGCGGTGCGCGACGCCGTCCGATACGCGGAACTCGCGCGCGCCGAGGGGTGGCCGGTGAGCCGCACGCCGGCCCGGATCCCGGCACGCGGAAAAACCACGCTCGCCCGGTGACGGTCCCGCTGCGGTGGGCCGGAACCCGGTCGATGTGGAGGGCTGATGGCACCGGTATCGAACCATCGCGTGGAAGGGTACGTCATGAGGGCATGAGACATCGGCTACTCGTCGTTCTGCTTCTTCTGGCCGGGGCCCTCGTGATCGCTCCCGGTACGGCATGCGCCTGCTCCTGCGCTCTCCTCGAACCGGCCGAGCAGGTGAAGGGGGCGGCGGCCGTCTTCACCGGGACGGTGGTGGCCGCCCGCCGGGTCGGCGGAGACCCGCTCGGCACCCCACCGCCGGTCGTCTACACCTTCCGGGCCGACCAGATCTACAAGGGGAAGGCGAGCGCCGAGTTCGAGGTGGCCACCAACGCCGACAGCGCCGCGTGCGGATACAACTTCGTCACCGGGTCGCGGTACCTGGTGTTCGCCGCCTCCGGCCAGTCGGGCCTGCTCACGGCCGATCCGGGAGTGGCGCTGAACACCTCGCTCTGCGCCGGTAACCTGCTGGTCAGCCCGGGTGATGCCGCGTTGCGTGCCGGGGACGGCCTGCCGAGCGGGGAGCCGCTCGCCGCGAAACTCGTCACCGCTCTGGGTACGGCGACCCCACCCCCGGCGACTTCATCCCCGGCGACCTCGTCCTCGACGGCCGCCGCCACTCCCGCACCGGACGCCTCCGGCGGCCGGCCGATCCCGATCTGGATCTACGCGGGGGTGGCCGTGACGGGCGCCGCCGGTCTCACCTTCACCGGGTGGCGATTCTCTCGGCGGCGCGGACGGAACAGGCGCCTGCCGGACTAGGCGTACCGACCGGGCGGGCCGGCGACCGCGACAGACGGAAAGATCCATGTCGTGGAGCCGGTTCGGGCCGCCTCCCCGGGATACGGGCTTGCCCGGTGAGGCGACACAGGGCTCAGAGGCCGTAGGTGGAGAACAGGTTGGTGGTCGGCCAGGTGGTGACCGCGTTCGCGGCCTTGTGCATCAGGGAGTCGATGTCGCCGTAGCCGAGGCCCGAGGGGTCGTCACGCTGGTCGAACAGCACCACCCAGCTCAGCCCGTCGTACCTGCGGACCATGAGGGTCGAGGTGCCGGGCAGCGACCCGGTGTGCCAGGTGTTCATGCCACCGGTGACCGGGCGCACATTCCAGCCCAGACCGTAGTACCAGCCGTCCGCGTTGATCCCGATGGACGGCTTGGCGAACGTCCGGGTGATGGACGCCGCGGTGAGCGGCCCCGCGCCGTCGAAGATCGTGCTGAACTTCGCCAGGTCGACGGCGGAGGAGAGCCAGCCGCCGTGCGCGGCCATGTTCTCGATGTTGAAGCTCCCGTAAGGGGCGGGCACCACGGTGCCGGAGGTGTCGAGCACCGTCGTTCCGGTCTTCCCGGAGAAGTACGGAGCCTCCGTCGACCGCCGCTGGCTCTTCGCGGATCTGCCGAGCGCCATCCGCTTGATCTTGACGGCGCCGAGGACCCTCTGCTGTACGTAGTCGGCGTACGACAGGCCGCTGATCTTCTCGATGACCTTCTCAAGCAGCAGGTAGCCGTAGTTCGAGTAGGCGTACTTCGTTCCGGGGGCGTGATCGAGCGGACGCCTGCCGGTCCACTCGATGACGTTGGCCTGGCTCACGGGCAGGGACACCCCGAGCAGCTTCGCGACGGCGCGGTCCTGGAACATCGGGTCCGAGGAGATGGTGCTGTCCCAGCCGCCCAGGTGCTGCAGCAGGTGGAGCACGGTGACGTTGCCGAGCCGGGCGTCGGCGGCGGTGCTCAGGCCGAGCAGCGGTGCCACCCGGGCGGACAGGCTCAGCTTTCCGTCCTGGACGAGCTTCGTCACCGCGGTCGCGGTGACCGGCTTGCTGAGGCTGGCGACCCGGAACAGCGAGGTGGGGCCCGCCTGGAACGTGGTGTCCGCGGTCCAGTTGTAGCCACGGGCCAGCATCAGCTTGCCCTTGCGCACCACGGCCAGGGACGCGTGCGGGATGGCACGTGCCTGCATGAAACTTTTCAGGGTGCTGTCGAAGGATGCCAGCCCCGAGGCGCTCTTCCCGGTGACCGTCCAGACGGGGGCGGTCACCCGGCCTGACGTGGTGGCGGCGAACGCCGGACCGGCCTGCGCGGTGGCGGCCCCGGCCGCCGCGGCGCCCGCGAGCAGCCTGAACGTGTCCCTACGGGTCAACATCCCAGATCCCCCGATCTTTTGAGGTCATCACGAAAACGGGATCTTACGGGAAATCGACCCCTATCTGGTGGAGATAGGACCGCTTCGCAGGCTGAACGAGCGCGTGCTGTACGTCGACGTGCTCGCCGGCCCGGTCAGCTCCGGGCCGGTGACAGTTCCGCCATCTGTGACCAGCCCTCGCCGGGCACCTCGACGTTGATGATCTCCGGCGTCTTCGTGATCAGCTCGGGCATCCAGGCCATGGCGGTCCTGAAGTGCTCCGAGTTCACGTGCGCCTCGCCCGCCGCGGGCGAGGCGAACGCCTCCAGCAGGACGAACTGGCCCGGCACCTCGACGCTCCTGGACCATTCGAAGAAGACGTTCCCTGGCTCGCTGCGGGTGGCCTGGGTGAAGTCGTCGACGAGCGAGAGCCACTCCTCGGCCCGCTCGGGACGGACCGTGAACTTGATGGCGATGAAGATCATTGACTGTTCCCTGTCGAGAGTCGAGGCGAGTGTTCCCCGCCTGCGGGTATGGCGTGGGGCAGGTGTGCGGCGCCATGGCCAAGATAGGCGAGCGGATGCCGGGGAGGGGGAACCCACCCGCCGTGAGCCCGCCTCGGCCGGCGGCGCATGGGCCGGGTCCCAACCGGGAAGGCCGGCACATGACGGGCGATGAGACCTGGCTCAGGAACCTCACCGTCCCGGACACCGCCGTCACGTGAGCACCGTCGTCACCCGACAAGGAGCGAACCATGCAGGCTCCACCGTCCCTGCGCGTGGCCCGGCCGGTCATGTACCACCGCTGGTCCGAGATGACTTTCATGCACTGGCGGTACCCGCCCGCCGAGATCCAGCGGCTGCTGCCGGCCGGGCTCACCGTGGACACCTTCGACGGCGCCGCCTGGGTCGGCCTCACCACCTTCCTGATGGAGGACGTGCGGGTACCGCACTCGCCGGCCCTGCCCTGGTTGTCGCGGTTCCCCGAGACCAACGTGCGTACGTACGTACGAGATGGCCGGGGGCGCGACGGGGTCTGGTTCCTGTCGCTGGACGCCGGGCGCCTGCTCGCCGTGCTCGGCGCGCGGGTCGCCTACCGGCTGCCCTACTTCTGGTCCGGCATGTCCGTCCGCGCGGACGGTGAGCGGCGCGGTTACCGCTGCCGCCGCCGGTGGCCCGGCCCGCCGGGCGCGCGTTGCGACGCGGACGTGGAGATCGGTCCGCCGCTCGCGGAGCCGGAGCGCGACGAGTTGGCGCACTTCCTGACCGCCCGCTACCGGCTGTTCACCACGGTCGCGGGCCGGACGGCCCACGCCGAGATCGAGCACCCCGACTGGCCGCTGCGCCACGCCCGGCTGATCCGCCTAAAGGAGGACCTCCTCCAGGCGGGTGGGCTCGCCGCCCCGGACGGTGCTCCCGTACTGCACGCCTCATCCGGGGTACCGGTGAGGATCGGGATGTGGAGCCGGTGACCACGCGTCATCCCTGCCTGACCAGCAGGTGGCGCGGGCCGCGCAGGACCGCGCTCTGCCGGTACGGGGGCGGGTCGGCGACGAGCCGGGGATTCTTCAGGTGGCGTACCAGCCCGTTCAGCGCGATCTGCGTCTCCAGCCGGGCCAGGGGCGCGCCGAAGCACAGATGGATGCCACTGCCGAAACCGAGGTGCCGGTTGTCCCGCCGGTCGGGGTCGAACCGGTCGGGGTCGCGGAAGTACGCGGGGTCGCGGTTGCCGGAGGCGAGCATGAGCGTGATCCGCGAGCCCTTCGGGATGGTGACGCCCGCGACGGTGAGGTCGCTGTAGGCGGCCCGCCAGGGGATGATGTGCACCGGAGGTTCGTAGCGCAGCAGTTCCTCGACCGTCCGGATGATCATCTCGGGCTCGCGGCGCAGGCGCTCCAGCACCTCGGGGTGGCGCAGCAGGGTCAGCACGCCGTTGGTGATCAGGTTGACCGTCGTCTCGTGCCCCGCGATGAGCAGCAGGTTGGCGGTGCTGACGATCTCCTCGTCCGTCATGCGCCCGTCGGGGCCCTCGTCGCTCGCCAGCCGGGACAGCAGGTCGTCGCCCGGCGGCCGGCCGCGGCGGCTCCGCAGGAGCTCGGCGAGATAGTGCCTGAGGTCCTTGCGGGCCTGCACGCCCTCCCGCAGGCGTTCCTGAGGGTCCTTCGCGGGGTCGAAGTCGAGCAGCGCGACGATCGCCTCGACCCACCGGTGGAATCGCGGCTCGTCCTCGCGGGGCACGCCGAGCAGGTGGCAGATCACGGTGACCGGGAAGGGATAGGCGAAATCGTCCACGACGTCGATCTGGTCCCGGCCCGCCAGGTTCTCGATCAGGCCGGTGACGATGGCGGTCAGGTCGGGTCGCATGTCGTCTATCAGCGTGGGTGAGTGCGGGGGGCCGAAGTGCCGCATCGCCATGCGGCGCAGCCGGTCGTGTCGCGGCGGATCGAGGCCGATGAAGGCCGGCGGGTCCCCGAACTCGGCGAGGGCGGGCCCCGGGTCTTCGAGGCTGTGCGCGTCGGAGCTGAGGTGCGGATCGTGCAGCAACGTGCTGATCTCCCGGTAGGTGCTGACGACGTAGCCGCCGTCCTCCTGCCGGGCCACCGGCCTGCCGCGCAGCTCGGCGTAGAGCGGGTACGGGTCGGCCCGGCTGGAGTAGTCGAGGATCCGCTGGAGAGTACTGGGCGCCTGAGCGACTGTCATGACCGCTTCTCCTGGGGTTTCAACGGCCCCGGCCTTACGAACGCCACGCGCCGCTCGCTCGGCTCGTGGCCGGTGACCAGGACCGTGGCTCCGTGGGTGATGACGACGGGATCCGGGAAGTCGGCGGGGACCGGCTTCATGTCGGCGGGCCGGTCGGGAGTGGGGCAGGAGGGCGGGAAGGGGGCCGCCGTCTCGATCAGCTGCCGGTAGTGGTCGAGCCATTTGGCGTTGTCGAAGCTGACGGCCGCGATGACCCTGCCGCGGTACCCGTAGGCCGCGACGAACCGGCGCTCCTCCACCGATCCCTGGGTGACGGCGATCTCGTCCGCCATGACCGGAACACCGACGGACTTGATGTTGACGCCGAACTGCATGGACCAGAACGTCGGCATGGACAGGTGCGGCCAGCGGTCGGTCGGAGGGCTGACCATGTTGTGCGCCGCGACCTGGGCCTGCTCCACCGCGTTGGCCCAGTGCTCCAGCGACAGGAACCGGTACTCGTAGACCGGGTGCGGGCAGCGTGCCACGTCCCCGGCGACGAAGACGTCATCGGTGACCAGGCCGTTGATGTCGAACGCCCGGCACCCCGAGTCGCAGGCCACCCCCCAGCGGTCGGCGGCCAGCCCCGAGTCCCGCAGCCACTCGGTGTTGCGCACACCGCCGAGCGCGACCACCACCACCTCGGCGTCGATCGCATCTCCATCGGAGAAGTGAGCGCGGCGCACCCGCCCGTCGCCCTCCAGCCGGGTGACCCGGACACCGCAGCGCAGGTCGACGCCGTGCGCACGCTGGAGGTCCGCGGCGATCGAGCCGATCATGCTGCCGAGTGCTCCCACCAGCGGGGCCTCGGCGACCTCGGCGACGGTCACCGGTATGCCGCGCTCGCGGCAGACGGAGGCGATCTCGGAACCGGCGAATCCGGCCCCGATGACGAGTACCCGGCCGGGCCCGGCGTCCAGCCGCTCCCGCAGGCGACCGGAGTCGTCACGGGTGCGGACCACGAACACGCCGTCCAGCGCGGCCTCGGCCTCGTCGGGCCAGGACCTGGCACGTACCCCGGTGGTGATCAGCAACCTGTCGTAGGGAATCTCCCTGCCGTCCGCGAGCCGCACCCGCTTGCCGGCGAGGTCCAGCCCCGAGGCGGCCACACCGAGCAGCCACTCCGCGCCGATCTCGCGGCGCCGGGGTAGCGCGGTGCCGTCCGCGGGCACCCAGCCGGTCAGCACCTGCTTGGAGAGTGGAGGCCGGTCGTAGGGCTCGCACGCCTCGTCCCCGATGAGGGTCAGCGCCCCGGTGAAGCCCTCGTCGCGCAGCGCCTCCGCGGCTCTCAGCCCCGCGAGGGAGGCGCCGACGATCACGATGCGGCCGTCACGCCTGAACGCCTTCAGGCTCTGCTCGCTGCTCATGACGGTTCGGCTGTCTCGACCAGGATCGCCTGGACCGGGCAGGCGGCGGCCGCACGCAGGACCTGGTCCCGCTGCGCGTCGTCGGGGCTGGAGTGGAACGCGAGTGCCTCCTCACCCTGCATCCGGAACGCGTCCGGGGCCAGGAAGGCGCACTGCGCATATCCTTGGCAGCGCGCCAGGTCGACGACAACCCTCATGAGGACCATCCCTTCCGAGCCCGAGCACGGTTGAGTAGGCGCGAGGGGAGCCAGGACGGTTTTCCGTGGGCCGGGCCTACCGTGAATCCGGCCCCGTGGCGATGCCGCGGCATGTCCTCACGTGCCGCCGGTGACCGACACGGTTCCGGGAGAACGGTCGGCGAAAACAACGATGTAATGCGCTGACCTGGCTAAACGAGCGTATCGCGGACATCGGGACGGAGCATCGCCCTTCTGCCAGCGGGGGGTCAAGGATTGCGTACGAGAGATCCCCTCCGGTTCGGCCATGGCGTGTTCCGGCCGACAGTCGTGTGGGCGATCACGGCGCGCCCCCTTCGCGAGCGGTGACGCCCGATTGGTCGGCGGCCCGGTCCAGCGAGGCTCAGAGTGAGGCCCGGACCTGTTCCTGGCCGGGATCTTCCTGGTTGAGTGCCCCGGTCCGCGCCGCCGGAGAGCGCAGGTTCATCCGCAGGCGGACCCGGGAGCCTTCGGCGAGCTGCTCGATGGTGAACTCGTCGCACAGCTGGGTCATCAGCCACAGGCCGAAACCTCGAATGGTGCCCGTGGGGCGCTTCGCCGGGATGTGCTCGGTGGTCAGAAGCCCCACGGTGTCGGTGACGTCGATGGTCAGGTGGGTCTCGTCCTGCCAGACGTCCACCGTGCCCTTGCCGCCACCGTGCTCCAGGACGTTGATGACCGCCTCGTTGGTGGCGAGGAGGAGGTCGTTCAGGCGTTCGCCCCGTATGCCGGCCTGGGCGGCGTAATGGTGGAGACGTTCCCGCAACGCGCTGAGATCCTCGTCGATCGGCCAGCGCTGGCCGTGGTCGCCGATCACGACACCCCCTTGACGTCGCCTTGTCTGGTAGTCACCGGGGGACGAGCCGACTTGCTCCAGAATCAGGGCGTTGCAGATGAGTTACACGATGCTAGACACCTGCCCGATCGTTGCCAACTTACGACGGTCCTCCGCCGTGAATATCCGGGGCGGGCTGCTGCGGTCGCAGTGCCCTGACGGCGTCGGCGACGGTGGGCTGGACGCCGAAGGCCTGGGCGAGTCCGGTCAGGTGAAGGATTCTTTTCAGGCGGGGGTGCGGGCTGGCCAGGACGATGCTGCCTCCGCGGTCCTGGACGATCTTGCGGGTGTTCAGGAATGCCTGGATTCCGGTGGAGTCGCAGAAGGTCAGATCGGTCAGGTCCATGACCAGGTCACCCCGGTCCTGGCCGATGACCTGGTGAAGGTCGTGACGGAACCGCTCGGCATTGGTGTAGTCGAGTTCGCCGGCCAGGCTCAGCAGGACCATCTCCTTTACCGAGGGGTCGGACACGTCGGTCACGCGGACGGCAGTGCTCACGGGTTACACCTCTGTGAACGGTTGAGGGGAGGGAGGGAGGGAGGCCGGATGCCGCCGCCGGGTTCAAGCCTGGAGCCGACCGGGCCGATCCGAACGTGCTCGGCTTGAAATCCTCCGAATTTCTCTAGAGCACTTTTACGCTACAGCCGAGGAGTTATCAGTTGTTATCCCATTGACGGATACCTTCTCCGGACCTGCCGTCGAGCACCTCCGACCAGCCGCAGATCTCGGCGATCCGCCACGCGTGTGGCCGGAGACCCCTGACGACCAGCCTGCGGTCGCCCGCCATCCCGAACGCGATCTCCGCCAGCACCCGCAGGCCGCCCACGTCGACGAAGTCGACACCCTGGAGATCGGCATGCAGATCGCCGCGGGTGCGCTCCGCCGCCACGGCGAGGGCCCGCACCAGGATGTGCCGCGTACAGAGGTCGATCTCTCCCTCGCAGCGCAGGCCGTCCGGCAGATCGGTGAAGAGAACGCGCAGTGAGCCGTGGCTGACCTCACCTACCATTTTGATCACCTTCTGGGTGGGCATGAGGGGCAGTCGACGTCTGCCGTGACGGGGCAGGTGTGTCGGCTGATCGTCATGAGGAACCGGCGGTGCCGGTACCTACCCTCATCATCCTTCAGTCGGGCGCCTTTTGGTACGTTTTGCCGGTTTCGTGTTCTAGTGCACAGAAACGGGTCGGCCATCGCGTCCGCCGAAGATCCGCACACCTGGGAATGAACGCCTCGTGGAATCGGCTGACCAAGGAACCGCCGTACGGCGGTCCGGCAAAGGAGAACCTCCATGCAGGTGGATGTCAAGCTCTCCCCAGGTGGCGATTCCTTCGTGGCGACGGTGGATGGCAGGCACGCGGGGCGGCTGGAGCTCGTCCGGCGTGACGGGGTCGTCGTCTATCCCCACACCAAGGTCGAGCCGGCGTACGAGGGCAACGGGGTGGGGTCCGCACTCGTCCGCACCGCGCTGGACGCGGCCCGCGCCGAAGGGGCCAAGGTGGTGCCGCTCTGCTGGTTCGTCAGGGAGTGGATAGACCGCCACCCCGACTACGCCGATCTTGTTCAGGGCGGCTGATCGATCCATAACGAGAGGGTTTGGGACATTTGCGCCCCCGGTAATCGCGCCGGAGCGAGCGGACGTGCTGGTCACCGCGATGTCCGGGCGGAAGCCTTGCCGGCGGCCGGTGACCGGAACTTTCGGGCGGATGGAGCGGCCCGCTCCGGGGGTTATCGTTAAGAACGCGGGCGGTTTTGCAACAGGATTCATGGCGGATTGTGATCATCGGGTCGCGAGTCGTGCGGGATGATAGTGGCAATTACCCGGTTAGCGTAGATCGGCTGTGACGCTTGTCATGTGGACCGGGTCATGGCCCGATCCCTTGCTAGGCTGCAGGGAACCGTTCGAACCGGGCGTTGTCTCACCCCGGCAGGTGAGACTTCTCAAGAAGTGGGGTCACACCGTGAAGAAGTTGCTCGTTCTGGCGCTCGTCGCCCTCGGGGGGCTGCTGGTCTGGCGTAAGGTGCAGGCCGACCGCGCCGAGCTCGACCTGTGGACCGAGGCCACCGGCAGCGAGAACTGACAGACGCGGCTACCGATTCGGGTGCTTTCATGGTCCTTGCCCAAGATGGAGTAAAGCCCATCAGGCTTGTCTGCCTGGATCTGGCAGGCACCACGATCGGTGACGTCGCCATGGTCGAGCGGGCGTTCGCCGAGGCGATCGCCACGCAGGGCATCGTGCCCGGGACCGGTGCGTACGCTCGCGCCATGGTGCACGTGCACCGGTCCCGGGGATGCTCCAAGATCGATGTCTTCCGGGGGATCTTCCCGGACAACGAGGCCCAGGCACAGGCGGCCAACCTGACCTTCGAGCGCTCCTACGAGGGCGCCGTCGGACGTGCGGGCCTGGTCCCGCTGCCCGGAATCGTCGAGGCACTCGACAAGCTCCGCGGTGCCGACGTCAAGATCTGTCTCGCCACCGGCTTCAGCCGGGTCACGCTCGGCCGCGTGCTGGCCGCTCTGAGCTGGTCCGACAGGATCGATCTGGCCCTGTGCCCCGAGGACACCGGCCGTGGCCGTCCGATGCCCGACCTGGTGCTCGCCGCGATCCTGCGACTCGGTATCGAGGATGTACGCCAGGTCGCCGTCGTCGGGGACTCCGAGAGTGAGATGCTCTGCGGCCGTCGTGCGGGCGCGGCGGTGGTCGTCGGCGTCCTGACCGGCGTGCACAGCAGGGAACGCCTCCTCAAGGGCGGCGCCACCCACATCCTCGACTCCCTCGCGGACCTCCCCAACCTCCTCCTCGGCACCGCCCCCACCGAAACCCCCCTGGCTACCGCAGCCCACTGACCGGCCGTAGATCCGAGGATCCGATGTCACGCCGCCGGTATACGAGCTCAATCCGGTTGAGTGTGAGTTGACTCCCGCCCTCGGGGAGATCGCGCGAACGTTCCCGCGCTTGCCGCACGACCGGGCGGCCCCAGGCGACCTCGGCCGTGTGGCTCTTGCGTTCGCTTGGATCTCTCAGGTGCGGCTGCCCGGCAGGAATCTGTTCCAGCGATCACCGCTGTGCTGATCAGTCGGCGGGTGGAATGTCGTCCGGACGCGAGGGTTCTGCCTGCGGGTCGATGTACGTCCCTCTTCCGACCACGGTCCTGATCAGGCCACGCCCGCGCAGTTCCCGCATCGCGCGCCGCACCGTCAGGTACGCCACTCCGTATTCGGAAGCAAGATCACGCTCTGCCGGGAGCCGCTGACCCGGCCGTAGGTCACCGGCATCGATCAACGCCTGGATGTGATTGGCCAGCCGGACATACACATATTCCGGGCTGTCCTCTTCTGGATCGAACGGCGAGACGCTGCTCATGACTTCACCGTATGGCTATGGTGACCTGCTGAAATCTATGGGAAGCCATGCATTGCTATACATGGCTACGCTCTATCGCGTAGCCTCTGGCCAAGTACAAAAACGGGACCCGCAGGCGCTCGCAACGCCGTACGGGTCCCTTGATCAGGAAGGTGAGTCCTGACCCGTGAGCAACCTTAGTGCTCTGGTTCTCGACAGACAGGCGGTCGGTGGTTGCGGCTGTTTCGCCGATACGGTGCCGATGCCGATGGGCTGCGCCGTCTGCGGGCATGCCCCCTACGCGCACGGCTGCCCCGATCGGCCCGCCGACCACGAGTACGCCCAGCCCTCCGGTGACCTGCTGGACATTCGCCTGCGGGCCCGCCGGACCGGAGACCGCTCGCTGCCCTGCTTCGAGCCCTCCACCCCCATGGCCCCGGCCGAGGAGATCCCGCCGATACCCGTCCAGCGCCGTCCCGGGCAGGCCGCGCCCGTCGTGCCTGCCGTACCGGCGTCGTTGTCCAGGCGGTCGCGCTGTCGTCTGCGATCGACGCGTCCGTCCACCGCCCGTACCGAGGTGTCCCGGTTCGGCTACCGGCGCCACCTCGCGTCCCGTCCGAGGCGAAGAACCACCTGCGCACTGCTCGCCCCGTCTTCGTACCGGCCACCCGGCCGGTACGGCGTACCCCTCCAGATCCTTCCCTGCTCCACAGAGCGGGCCCGTCC
>NZ_JOEQ01000024.1 GCF_000721075.1 Streptosporangium amethystogenes | reverse complement strand
GCTTCTCTTCGAACATGGGCAAGATCCTGCCAGGGGCACACGGGCGACGAGGACCAGTTCGACTTCAACCCGGTGAACCTATGCGGTCACGGCACTAGCCGCTCTTGCCGATGGGCGCGGTGACGGCCCCGGTGAGGCGCACCAGCTCCGAGGGGGAGGTCTCGATCTGCAGCCCGCGCCGGCCGGCGGAGAAGTAGATCGTCGGAAAGTCCAGCGCGGAGGCGTCGACCACGGTCGGCAGCCGCTTGCGCTGTCCCAGCGGGCTGATGCCGCCGACCACGTAGCCGGTCACCCGCTCCACCTTGGCCGCGTCGGCCATCGCGGCCCGCTTGCTCCGCAGCGCCGCCGCGAACGCCTTGAGATCGAGTTTGCCCGCCACCGGCACCACCGCGACGGCCAGACCGCCCTCCACCTCGGCCACCAGGGTCTTGAAGATCTGCCCGTACGGCACGCCGAGGGCGTCTGCCGCCTCCTCGCCGTAGGCCTGCGCGTTCGCGTCGTGCTCGTAGGGGTGCAGGGTGAAGTCGGCTCCCGCCTGGGTCAGGGCCACGGTCGCGGGGGTTCCCTGACCGCCCTTGCTCTTGCTCTTGCTCACGGAGGAAGAGTAGCGGCTGGTTAAAATCTACATAGTAAAGGCGCTGTCCGGATAATGGACGCGACGATACCGGGTGGCGGACCTCCGTAGACTGAACGGGTGATTTCGCGTACCGATCTGCGAGGCCCTCTTCCCGAGGACCTTCGCGACGTGCTGCCCCGCGCCGACCTCGACGTCGAAGCCGCCCTGGAGAAGGTGCGGCCCATCTGCGACGACGTGCATCATCGTGGGGTCGCCGCGGTGCGGGAGCTGACCGCCAGGTTCGACGGTGTCGAGCTGGAGTCCACCCGGGTGCCGGCCGAGGCGATCTCCGGGGCGCTGGAGGGGCTCGACCCGAAGGTCAGGGCGGCCCTGGAGGAGTCGATCCGCCGCGCCCGCCTCGTCCACCGTGACCAGCGGCGCACCGACGTCACCACCCAGGTCGTGCCGGGCGGCACCGTCACCGAGCGCTGGGTGCCCGTCGACCGGGTGGGGCTGTACGTCCCCGGCGGCCGGGCGGTCTACCCCTCCAGCGTGGTCATGAACGTCGTCCCCGCCCAGGAGGCGGGGGTGGCCTCCCTGGCGGTCTCCTCGCCCGCGCAGCGCGAGTTCGGCGGATGGCCGCACCCGGCCATCCTGGCGGCGTGCGCGCTGCTCGGTGTGGACGAGGTCTACGCGGTCGGCGGCGCCCAGGCGGTGGCGATGTTCGCCTACGGCACCGAGGAGTGCCCGCCGGTCACCATGGTCACCGGCCCCGGCAACATCTGGGTCGCCGCGGCCAAGCGCCTGCTCAAGGGCCGTATCGGCATCGACTCCGAGGCGGGTCCGACCGAGATCGCGATCCTCGCCGACTCCACGGCCAACCCGGTGCACGTGGCCGCCGACCTGATCAGCCAGGCCGAGCACGACACGATCGCCGCCGCCGTGCTCGTCACCGACTCGGTGGAGCTGGCCGAGGCCGTCGAGCGGGAGCTGCCCCGGCAGGTCGCCGCCACCAAGCACACCGAGCGGATCACCGAGGCGCTCTCCGGGCGCCAGTCCGGCATCCTGCTGGTCGACGACATGGAGGCGGGGCTGCGCGTCGTCGACGCCTACGCCGCCGAGCACCTGGAGATCCACGCCGCGGAGGCGTCCGCGCTGGCCGCCCGGGTCCGCAACGCCGGGGCGATCTTCGTCGGGGCGTACGCGCCGGTCTCGCTGGGCGACTACATGGCCGGTTCCAACCATGTGCTGCCCACCGGCGGCTGCGCCTGCCACTCGTCGGGGCTGTCGGTGCAGACGTTCCTGCGCGGGGTGCACGTCGTCGACTACAGCCGCGAGGCGCTGGCCGGTGCCGCCGCCCACGTGTGCGTGCTGGCCGACACCGAGGACCTGCCGGCGCACGGTGCGGCGATCAGGGCGCGGTTCGCCTGGGAGGTGCCCTCGTGAGTGCCCTGCCCTTTCCGGTTCGAGGTGGAGATCCCGTCGTGAAGCTCGAAGACCTGCCGATCCGAGACGATCTCCGGGGGCGCACGCCGTACGGTGCCCCCCAGATCGACGTTCCGGTCAGGCTGAACACCAACGAGAACCCCTACGGGCCCTCGGCCTCGCTGGTCGCCGAGCTGGCCGAGGCCGTACGGGGCGTCACCGCCGACCTCAACCGCTACCCCGACCGCGACGCGCTCGACCTGCGCCGGGAGCTGGCCGCCTACCTCGGTCACGGCCTCGCCGCGGAGCAGGTCTGGGCCGCCAACGGCTCCAACGAGGTGCTCCAGCAGATCCTGCAGGCCTTCGGCGGTCACGGCCGCGCCGCGATGGGTTTCGAGCCGTCCTACTCGATGCACCCGATCATCACCACCGGTGCCTCGACCGAGTGGATCTCCGGGGCGCGTGAGGACGACTTCGGGATCGACCCGGGCAAGGCGGTCGCCGCGATCGAGGAGCACCGGCCCGACGTCGTCTTCCTGACCTCGCCCAACAACCCGACCGGTACCGCCCTGGGCCCGGAGGTGATCGCCCGGATCGTCGAGGCGGCGCCGGGCATGGTGGTGGTGGACGAGGCCTACTTCGAGTTCGCCCGTACCGGCACCCCGTCGGCGCTGACCCTGCTGCCGGACAATCCCCGGCTGATCGTCACGCGGACGATGTCCAAGGCGTTCGCCATGGCCGGCACCCGGCTCGGTTACCTGGCCGCCCATCCGGCGGTGGTCGAGGCGTTGCTTCTGGTCCGCCTGCCCTACCACCTGTCCACGCTCACCCAGACGGCGGCGCGCGTCGCGCTCGCCCACCGCGCCGAGCTGCTCGGCGCGGTCGACGCGCTGCGGGCCGAGCGCGACGCGATCGTGGACTGGTTGCGCGCCCGGGGGCTGAAGGTCGCCGACTCGGACGCCAACTTCGTGTTGTTCGGGCTGTTTCCGGACCGGCGCGCGGTGTGGCAGGGCCTGCTGGATCGCGGGGTGTTGATCCGCGAGGTGGGACCGCCCGGGTGGCTGAGAGTGTCCATCGGAACGACCGAGGAGATGGCGGCGTTCCGCGCCGCCCTGGAGGAGATCCTGTGAGCATCACTGCCGGCGGCGAGGCCGCACCGCGTCGCGGTCGCGTCGAGCGCGTCACCAAGGAGACCTCGGTGCTGGTCGAGGTCGACCTCGACGGCACCGGGAACGTCGAGGTGTCCACCGGTGTCGGGTTCTTCGACCACATGCTGAACCAGCTCGGCAAGCACGGGCTGTTCGACCTGGTCGTGAAGACCGAGGGTGACCTGCACATCGACGCCCACCACACGATCGAGGACACCTCGCTCGCGCTGGGCGCCGCGTTCCGTGAGGCTCTGGGCGACAAGTCGGGCCTGCGGAGGTTCGGCAACGCCTCCTGCCCGCTGGACGAGTCGCTGGCGGAGGTCACGGTCGACCTGTCAGGGCGGCCGTACCTGGTGCACAGCGAGCCCGAGGGCATGGCTCCGATGATCGGTCCGGAGTACGACACGACGATGACCAGGCACATCCTGGAGTCGTTCGTCGCCCAGGCCGCGATCTGCCTGCACGTGCGCGTGCCCTACGGCCGCAACGCCCACCACATCGTGGAGGCGCAGTTCAAGGCCCTGGCCAGGGCGCTGCGGGCGGCATCCGAGCGTGACCCGCGTGCCACCGGGGTGCCGAGCACGAAGGGCGTGCTGTGATTCTTCCCGACGGGAGGGGGACGCGACCGTGAGTGACAACTGGTCGGCCATGGTGATGGCCTTCGTCGCGCTTTTCCTGGTGGGTGGGATCGTCTCATTCCTCAAACAGGGTTTGAAGAAGGGCGCGGTGCTGCTCACCGCCCTCGCGGCCCTGGCGACCACGGCGGCGGTGCTCTGGTGGTGAAGAAGGTAACCGTTCTCGACTACGGCTCGGGCAACCTCCGTTCGGCGGAGCGCGCGCTGGCCCGGGTCGGCGCGGAGGTCACGGTGACCGCCGACTACGAGGCGGCGATGGAGTCCGACGGGCTCCTCGTCCCCGGCGTGGGGGCGTTCGCCGCGTGCATGGCCGGGCTGCGCGCGGTGCGAGGTGAGCGGATCATCGCGCGGCGCCTGGCGGCCGGGCGGCCGGTGCTGGGCATCTGCGTCGGCATGCAGATCCTCTTCGAGACGGGCGTCGAGCACGGTGTCACGACCGAGGGCTGCGGGGAGTGGCCGGGCACGGTGGAGTCCCTGGAGGCGCCGGTCCTGCCGCACATGGGCTGGAACACCGTCAAGGCGCCTGCCGGCACCGTGCTGTTCGCCGGGCTCGACGCGGACAGCCGCTTCTACTTCGTGCACTCGTACGGGGTGCGAACCTGGGAGCTCCAGCCGGGACCCGGGTTCGCCGACCCGCTGGTCACCTGGGCCGAGCACGGGGTGCCGTTCGTCGCGGCGGTGGAGAACGGACCGCTGATGGCCACCCAGTTCCATCCGGAGAAGTCGGGCGACGCCGGAGCGCAGTTGCTCACCAACTGGCTCGGGACCGTCGGGTGAGTTTTTGATGGGCCTTTGATGAGTAGGGAACGGGCCCGGCGCAGGGCCGAGCGGGAGGCCGAGCAGGCGCGCTTGGCCGCGCTGCGCGCCGAGCGGGAGGCGCGGCTGGCGCGGCGGCGCGAGCGCGTCGGCAAGGTGACCGCGTTGCTGCCGGGCAGGCCCGTCCGGATCGTCTCCCAGGGGGGCATCAAGGCCCGCCGCCGCCGGGCGCAGAACGGCGTCGCGGCGGTGCTGTTCCTGATCGTGCAGGTGATCGTCTGGCTGCTGTGGTCCTCCTGGGCGGCGCGGTTCGGCGTGCTCGTGCTTTCCTTGCTGTTCGTTCCGCTTTTTCTCACCCTTGTCTTCGACCGGAGGTCTTGAACAGATGTCGCTTGAGCTGCTCCCCGCCGTGGACGTCGCCGACGGTCAGGCGGTCCGCCTGGTCCAGGGCGCGGCCGGCACCGAGACGTCGTACGGCGACCCCCTGTCCGCGGCGCTCGCCTGGCAGGAGGCCGGCGCCGAGTGGATCCACCTGGTCGACCTCGACGCGGCCTTCGGCCGGGGCAGCAACCGCGAGTTGCTCGCCACGGTGGTCGGCGCGCTGGATGTGAAGGTGGAGCTGTCCGGGGGCATCCGTGACGACGTCTCCCTGGAGCTCGCGCTGGCCACCGGCTGCCGCCGGGTGAACATCGGTACCGCGGCGCTGGAGAACCCCGCCTGGTGCTCAAAGATCATCTCTGAGTACGGTGACCGGGTCGCGATCGGTCTCGATGTCCGGGGGACCACCCTGGCCGCCCGGGGCTGGACCCAGGAGGGCGGTGACCTGTGGGAGGTGCTGGCCCGGCTGGAGAAGGACGGCTGCTCCCGCTACGTCGTCACCGACGTCACGAAGGACGGCACGCTGCGCGGTCCCAACCTGGACCTGCTCCGCGAGGTCTGCTCCCGCACCGACAAGCCGGTGGTCGCCAGTGGCGGGGTCTCGTCCCTGGAGGACCTGCGCGCGCTGGCCGCGCTGGTCCCGATCGGCGTCGAGGGGGCCATCGTGGGCAAGGCGCTGTACGCGCAGGCCTTCACCCTCGAAGACGCCCTCGCCGCCGTCCGTTCGTGAGGAGTCGTCGATGAGTGTCGCGGTACGAGTGATTCCCTGCCTGGACGTGGACGCCGGGCGGGTGGTCAAGGGTGTCAACTTCGAGAACCTGCGTGATGCCGGAGACCCGGTCGAGCTGGCCCGCCGCTATGACGCGGAGGGGGCCGACGAGCTGACGTTCCTTGACATCACGGCCTCCAGCTCCGACCGGTCGACGATGTACGACGTGGTCAGCCGGACGGCCGAGCAGGTGTTCATCCCGCTGACCGTGGGCGGGGGAGTGCGCTCGGTCGAGGATGTCGACAGGCTGCTGCGGGCGGGCGCGGACAAGGTGGGGCTGAACACCGCGGCGATCGCCAGGCCCGAGCTGCTGACCGAGGCGGCGCGGCGGTACGGGGCGCAGTGCATCGTGCTCTCGGTGGACGCCCGCCGGGTCGTCGACGGGCCGCCGACGCCGTCCGGTTTCGAGGTGACCACGCACGGCGGTCGCCGGGGGACCGGGATCGACGCGGTGGAGTGGGCCCGGCGGGGCGCCGAACTGGGGGCGGGGGAGATCCTGCTCAACTCGATGGACGGTGACGGGACCCGGGACGGCTACGACCTGGAGATGATCCGGGCGGTACGGGCCGTGGTGTCGGTTCCGGTGATCGCCAGTGGTGGTGCGGGTTCGGTGGCCGATTTCCCTCCGGCGGTGGAGGCGGGGGCGGACGCCGTGCTGGCGGCGTCGGTGTTCCACTTCGGGCAGTTGAAGATCGGTGATGTGAAGGACGCTTTGCGGGCGGCGGGGCACCCCGTCCGCTGACGTCGTTCGGTTGACTGGCCGGGTCTGTTTCGCCTTGCCGGTCGGCGTGGTTCACGCTGCGGCGGTCCGGTGTTCCGGGCGGCCGTCGTGGCGGGGGTCTGGTCGTTCAGGCCTCCGGCCTGCTCGGGCGCCTGGGGTTGCGCCTTCTGGTACGCCGCCCGTAACACCGGCCCGCCTCCGTCGGCGGGCCGCGACGGTGAGCCGCATTCGCTGCAGCGGGCGTTCTCCGCCGAACACGCGCTGCAGTGCGGTTTCTGCACGCCGGGGTTCCTCATGCTCGCCGTCGCCGCGCCGGAGTCCGACCCCGCGATCGTCGACGACCCGGAGCGGCTGCGGGAGCTGCTCACCTCCAACCTGTGCGAACCCATCCGGCGCGCGATCGAGAGCGCGGCCAAGGCCCTGTAGTGGTTCGTTGGCGTTTCCCGGCTCCTGGGTCGCAGGTTCGCGCAGGTCGTTTAATTCGGGTCTGCCACCCAACCTTCCTGCTCCTCGTCGGCGTTTGTACCAGTCGGGAGGAGAAATATTGGATCGCAATGACAGCTTCCGTGAATTCGTGGACGCTCACCAGCAGTCGTTGATGCGCACGGCGTACCTGCTCACCGGAGACGCGCATCTTGCCGAGGACCTGCTGCAGAGTGTCCTGATTAAGATCATCAGGCGTTGGTCGAAGGTGCTGAGCCTTGACAGGCCTGAGGCGTACGCGCGGAAAGCGCTGGTGAACCAGTACATCTCATGGCTGCGGCGCCGGAGCGGGAACGAACTTCCGCGGGCCGACCCGCCCGAGGTGGCCTATTCGAGCGAGGACTCCACGGTCATCCGGATCGTCGTGCGCCAGGCGCTCCTGCGACTGCCCCCGAAACAGCGCGCGGTGATCGTCCTGCGTTTCTACGAGGACCGCACCGAACGTGAGACCGCCGAGCTGATGGGCTGTTCGGTCGGCACGGTCAAGAGCCAGGCCCATCAGGCACTGAACCGTTTACGAGCCCTGGCGCCGGAACTGGCCCCCAAGTTCTCCGCACTGGAAGATCAGGCCGATACTCAGGAGGCACACCGATGACCTGGCTGCGGCAGGTGCTCGACGACATCGCCGAAGACTCCCCGAGGGTGGATCTGGCCGAGCGGACGATCAGAATCCACGAACGCAGGCGCCGGACCGTCACCGCACTCGTCGCGGCCGTCACGGTCACCGTCATCGTGCTCGGCGCGACAGCCGGGGCGCGGCTGCTGCCCACGGAACGGCAGGACTCCTCCGGGACCGGCGGAGTCGCCGATCTGCCGGACCGGGGAGTGGGCCCGCTGAGCCACGCGTACAAGACCTTCTGCAACCCGTCCGAAGGCACGGCCCCGCCGGACTGCAGGGACGGCGCCTGGCGGGTGGTCACCCGCGCGGGGAGGACCTACCACGTTCCCGACGCGCTGACCGGCTTCAGCAGCCCGCTGGCGATCAGCCAGGACGGGCGCAGGATCGCCTACTACGCCGTCAAGGAGGGCACCTTCAAGGTCCGTGAGCTGGACAGCGGCGGCGAGTCGGCGGCTCCTGTCAAGATCCCCACAGCGTGGCTCGGCTCCGTCTCCCACCTGCTGATGTCCGACGACGGCCGCTTCCTGGCGTTCACCAAGCGTCCTCCCCTGAAGGACCCGGCCATGCTGATCGACATGCGCGAGCGGATGACCCGGCCGCTGCCGAACGGGGGGAACCCCATCGGCATCTCCAAGGACGGCGACACCGTGATGCTGGCGGAGTATTCGCCCAAGTCCCGCCTGCAGATGATGTCCCACCTGTGGACGACGTCCACGGCCGGAAACCAGGTCGCGGTCACCCTCCCGCGGGCCTACAAGTTCGGCGCGCTGGCTCCCGACGGCGAAACGGTCGTCGGACTGGAGAACCGTATGACCGTCAACTCCAAGCCGTGCCTGACGGGCGCCCTCGCACACCTGGACGCGAGGACCGGCAAGGTGCGCCGGAAGGTCACGGTGAGCGGCCTGCCCACCAAGACCCACAACGTCTCCCTGCGCGCCTGGCTGAACCCCAGGGAGATCACCGTCATCGCCATTCCCAACCCGGTGTGCACGGGCAAACGGCTTCCCGACGCGGATGACGCCCCGGCCACGACGACGGATCCGCCCTATGTGACCGTCACCGCCTACGCGCTGAACGTCGGAACCGGCAAGGCGCGGCGAATCGGCGGCTACACGGCGCAGGACTTCTTCGGCCTGGTCCTGCCGGGTCACGAGGGGACGCTCTGACGGCATCCGGGCCGGGTGGTGTTTCGGTTCGGGAAGGCGGTCAGAAGACCCGGAAGTGGTGGAACAGTTCGTAGGCGGCGTCGTGGGCGGCGAAGGAGCGGGCCTCGGAGCGTTTGACGGCGAGGTAGGCGGAGGCGCGCAGCGGGCCGAGGGCGTGCATGAGGACGTCGTCGGCCTCCAGGGCGTCCAGGGCCTCGTCCAGGGAGGCCGGCAGGCGGGGGACCTGACCGGTGGGGAGGGTGGCGGGGTCGACGTTGACGGGGGCGCCGGGGTCGAGCCGGCGGCGGATGCCGTCCAGGCCGGCGTGGATGACGGCGCCGAGCGACAGGTAGGGGTTGGCCGAGGAGTCGGAGGGTTTCAGCTCCAGGTTGGTGGACGCCGCGGCGTCCTGGCCGGTGGGGGAGCAGATGCGCACCGCGGCCTCGCGGTTGTCCATTCCGTAGCAGGCGTACGCGCTCGACCATGCCCTCGGGGTGAGACGCCGGAAGCTGTTCACCGAACCGCAGGTCAGCGCGGTGAGCGCGGGCAGGTGGGCGATCAGGCCGCCGATGAAGTGGTAGGCCGTGACCGACAGGCCGTACCGGTCGGAGGGGTCGGCGAAGATGTTGGTGCGCAGGGCGGGGTCCCAGAGGGACAGGTGCAGGTGGGTGCCGTTGCCCGCCTGGTCGGCGAGGGGTTTGGGGGCGAGGGAGGCCCACATCGACATGCGGGTGGCGACACCCCTGACGGTCTCGCGGTAGATCAGGTGGTTGTCGGCGGCGTGCAGGGCGGGGGCGTGGCGGATCGACAGCTCCTGCTGGCCGTGGCCCAGTTCCGGGTGGTAGTGCTCCACCAGCAGGCCCTGGCTCTCCAGGGCGTGGACCAGGGTCGTCGCATAGTCGTGGGCCTGGTTGAAGCCGGTCGTCGAGTAGCAGAGGCTGTCGTCGGCGGGGACCAGGCGGTCCAGGCCGCCCTCGGGGTCGGGCTCGCGGCGGCCGAGGGTGAACTCGGGCTCGAAGGCGGCGACGAGGATCCGGCCCTCGTCGGCCAAGGCGGCCATCGCCTCGCGCAGGAAGGTGCGCGGACAGGCGGGCCAGGGGGAGCCGTCGACCTGGCGCAGGTCCGACAGCATGGCGGCCGAGCCCGGGGCGTAGGGCAACTGGACGAAGGTGGCCGGGTCGGGGATAAGACGGACCTCGCCGACCGGGCCGAGCCCCTTGACGTCCTGGAGTTCGTCGAGCATGTTCATCGCCATCATCGCGACGGTGTGCCCGATGCCGGTACGGAGCCGTTCGGCCAGCAGGGAGTGGGAGGTGGCCTTACCCCTGATCACGCCGCCGTGGTCGGCGTACAGGAAGCGGATCAGTTTGATGCCGTCGGTGTTGACGCGTTCGGTGACACGTTCGATGACGCGCCGTGTCGCGGCGTCGAGCGTGCCGGCCCCGCCGGCGTTGTGATGATCTCCCACGCTGTCTGCGTAACACGTCTCCGGGAGGAGCGGAAGCACCTTGGTGTTTCCGCTGAATCGGTTCGTGGAGATCCAGCATGTTTTGTGGTGGAACCGCGCTACTACCGGGCGTTCGGCGCCGCGGGGTCGGCCGCGGGGAAAGAGGCCGAGGGGAAAGAGGCCGGGGGGAGCGGGTGGGCGCAGCGGCAGGTGATGGTGATCGTCACCGCACCGGTGGCGCAGGTGCCGGAGGGAGTGCACGCCTCGACCGGGACCGTCCAGACGCCGGGCACCCGGGAGGCGCCGCCGAGCAGGCCGTCGGCGTCGAGCGTGATCCCGGCGGGCAGCAGGGTGGGGTCGGCCACCCTGAAGCCGAGCGGCGCGCCGGTCGGGTCGGCCAGGGTGATCCGGCCCTTCAGTGGCCGGTCGACGGGGGCGCCGAAGTGGCCGAGGAACGGGTGGGCGGAGGGCGGTAGGGGAGCGGCGCCCCGTACGACGGGCCGTCCGGCCGCCGTCCCCGCCGTTGCCGAGCCCTCGGAGCCGGACGCCGAGGTGGAGGCCGGTGATGGGGCGGGGGACGGTGCCCGGACGGACGTAGGGGTCGCGAAGGCGACCTGTGAGGTCGCCGGTAGGCCGAACGTGACGGCTCCGGCGATGAGCGACCCGACCAGGGAGAAACCCCGAGTGCCCCGCATGAACGATCTCCCCGTACGAGAAACGGACCTTCCCCTCAAGGTGCCGGAAAGATCATCAAGGGAGTGCCGTGATGTTTCCCGTGGTCATCCATGATCGGGTCAGGGCGTTCGCCGCACGGCTCTGGGCGGCGGGTGGGGGTTTCGTCGGGGGCTCACGGGCAGGGGGGTGGCCTGCGACGATCCTCGTGATGTGCTCTCGGGATCGGCGAAGCGGACGGTGCGGCGGTTCGGTGCCGGGGGGAGTGTGGCGCTCCCCCGTGGATCGGCCGGGAGCGCGGATGACATGGCTCGGGGCGGGTGGGTTCCCGCCGGTCGGTCAGCTAAGTACTCGTGTCACGAACAGAGCCAACTGGTCTGCTCCCCTCACGATCCCGTCGAAGACTCCGTTGACCGCGCCCGCCGCCTCGGCGGGCTTGGTGAACAGATAGAAGACCACGAACGCTACCCCGAGGTAGGTGAGGACCTTCTTGACCTGCATGGGGGCCTCCTGGCAGTTCCAATCCCAGCCGTATATACCCGAATTTTATCGATCTTTGGCATCTGCGGCCCGGGTGGCTCCCGGATTTTGATGATCATACCCATCCCACAGGGGCAAACCATGGTCTGGTCGCGAGTTTGGCATAGGTCACACCAGCCATCGTGCGGTGGCTGAGGCGCTCCTGTCCAATCCTCACAGCCAGGTATACCGGTAGGGCTAGGGGCGGGCGGCGGGATCGCGGATACCGGTGTGCGCAACCCCTGCCGAAAAAACCAGGGGAACTTGGTGGCCTGTGGCATCCGGGTGCCCCGGGGCTCCGAATAAAGGGGCGAACCGACCCGGGAGGCCCTGTATGACTCGATTTGTCTGCACGGTGCTCCCCCTGCCCGGCGGGCGTGCTCGCCGTCCTGCGGATGATCCCCTTCGAGCGGGCCGTGCGCGGACACGACGTCGTGGTCCCACGGTCGAGATTCCGGGCGCGTGGCCGGAACGGCGAGGAGACCTCGCCGGTGGCGGCCCCGCGCGAGACCGTCGAGCGGCTCGGCGGCCCCTCGGCCTTCCGGTGAGCCACCGCAGGATCGCCTCAACTGACGGTGTGATTTGCCCTGTTATGAGAGGACATTGATGGAGAGGCGCAGGGTCGCCGTCGTGGGCAGCGGGGTGGCCGGGCTGACCGCGGCGTACGTGCTGCAGCGGAGCGACGACGTCACGGTGTTCGAGGCCGACGAGCGGATCGGCGGGCACGCCCACACCCACGACGTGCCGTCGGGCGACGGCCGCACGCTGGCGGTGGACAGCGGGTTCATCGTGCACAACGAGCGGACCTATCCCCACCTCATCCGGCTCTTCGCCGAACTGGGCGTGCGGACCCAGCCGTCCGACATGAGCATGTCGGTCTCGTGCGGGGGCTGCGGCCTGGAGTACGCGGGCGGCAGGAAGGCGCCCGGCCTGTTCGCCACGGTCTCCAGCCTGACCCGCCCCGCCTACCTGAGGATGCTCGCCGAGGTGCCGCGCTTCCACCGGCTGGCCCGCGCGGCGCTGGAGCGCGGCGACGACCGCACGCTGGGGGAGTTCGTCGCGGGCTTCTCCCCCTACCTCGTCGCCCACTTCGTGACCCCGCTGGTGTCGGCGGTCTGGTCGTGCCCCCCGTCCGTCGTCGGGCGCTACCCGGCGCGCTACCTGTTCGCCTTCCTGGCCAACCACGGCATGCTCAGCGTCTCGGGCTCCCCGAAGTGGCGTACGGTCACCGGGGGCTCGCGCGAGTACGTCGAGCGGATCGCCAAGTCCCTCACCGCCGTGCACACCTCCACTCCGGTACGGGCACTGCGCCGCACCGGTGCGGGAGTCGAGTTCCAGGCCGACGGCGCCGTGCACCACTTCGACGCGGCGGTCGTCGCCACCCACCCCGACCAGGCACTGCGCCTGCTGGCCGACCCCACCCCCGACGAGCGCGACATCCTGGGCGCGTTCGCCTATTCCCGCAACCCGGCGACCCTGCACACCGACGCCTCGGTGCTGCCCGGGGCGCGGCGCGCGCGGGCCTCGTGGAACTACCGGATGGACTCGTGCGCGGCGGGTGCGGACGGGGTGCGGGTCACCTACGACATGAACCGGCTGCAACGGCTGGGCGCGCCCGAGGCGCACCTGGTGAGCCTGGGCACCGAGATCCCCGACGAGCGGGTGATCGCCAGGATGGTCTACGAGCACCCGGTCCACACCCCCGAGTCGGTCGCCGCCCAGGAACGGCTGCCCGGCCTCAACGACGGGACGGTCGTCTACGCGGGCGCCTACCACGGCTGGGGCTTCCACGAGGACGGCTGCCGCTCGGGCGTGCGCGCGGCCGAGGCGCTCGGGGCGCGCTGGTGAGCGCGCCGGACGAGGCCGCGCTGTACGAGTGCGTGATCACTCACGCCCGCTCGGCACCGGTGCGCAACACCTTCGGCTACCGCTCCTACATGTGGCTGGTGGACCTGGACCGGCTGCCGCGCAACCGCCTGCTGGCCGCGTTCCACGCGCGCGACCACGCCGGCGACCCCGCGCTGAGCATCAGGGAGAACGTCGAGGTCTTCCTGGCCGCGTGCGGGATCGTCGCGGGCCGGATCAGGATGCTCACCCACGCCCGGGTGCTCGGCCACGTGTTCAACCCGCTGACCGTCTACTGGTGTGACACCGCCGACGGCCTCGCCGTGGTCGCCGAGGTGCACAACACCTACGGCGGGCGCCACCGCTACCTGCTGCGCCCCGGCGAGAGCGAGGTGGCCAAGGAGTTCCGCGTCTCGCCGTTCAACGGCGTGGACGGCCACTACCGGCTCAGCCTGCCCGAGCCCGGTGAGCGGCTCGCGCTCAGCGTCGTGCTGCACCGCGAGGGTCAGCCGCCCTTCGTGGCGGGGCTGCGCGGGCGCCGCCGCCCGGCGACCGCGGCCTGGCTCTACCGGCTGGCCGCCAGATACCCGATGGCCCCCCTGGCGGGCAGCGCCAGGATCCGCCGCCAGGGCATCTCCCTGTACCTGCGCGGCCTCAAACCAATTCCCTCGGGAGGGTCCAGATGACCGCGACGACCGGACACGCCCCCGTGTTCTGGCCAGACATCCGCACGGTTCCCACCTCGCGTCCGCGCGGCGCGATCGCCCGGTTGCTCTTCCTGAGCGCCGTACGACGGCTGCCCCTGACCGTCGAACTGCCCGGTGGGGAGCGGCTCGGCACCGGCGGCCCGGTGATGCGCCTGCGCCGCCCCGCCGACTTCCACCGCAGGGTCGGCGCCTCGGGACTGATCGGCTTCGGCGAGGCGTACATGGCGGGCGACTGGGAGGCCGACGACCTGCCCGGGGTGCTCACGGTGCTGGCCGGGCGGCTGACCACGCTGGTACCGCCGGCGCTGCAGCGGCTACGGCGGCTGGCCGTGCGCCGGGTGCCCGGCGACCAGCGTGGCGCCGAGGCGGACACCCGGCGTAACGTGCGTCGCCACTACGACCTGTCCAACGAGCTGTTCGCCGAGTTCCTGGACGAGACCATGACCTACTCGGCCGCCCTGTTCGACGGGCCCGCGTCGTGGCAGACGCTCGCCGGCGCCCAGCGGGCCAAGATCGACAGATTGCTCGACCAGGCGCGGGTCGGTCCCGGCACCCGGCTGCTGGAGATCGGCACCGGCTGGGGCGAGCTCGCGCTGCGCGCCGCCTCGCGTGGCGCGGCCGTCACCACCGTCACGCTCTCGCAGGAGCAATGGGCGCTGGCCGGTGCGCGGGTCGCGGAGGCGGGGCTGTCGGACCGGGTGGAGATCCTGCTGGCCGACTACCGCGAGGTGGACGGGAGCTACGACGCGATCGTCAGTGTCGAGATGATCGAGGCGGTCGGCGCCCGCTACTGGCCCGTCTACTTCCGCACGCTGGAGGAGCTACTGGCCCCCGGCGGCCGGATCGCGATCCAGGCGATCACCATGCCGCATGACCGGATGCTGGCCACCCTCGACACCCACACCTGGGTGCAGAAGTACATCTTCCCCGGCGGCATGCTGCCCTCGGTGCGAGCGGTCGAGGAGAACCTCGGGGGGCTGCGCGTGCTGGATCGCCTCTCGTTGCGCGAGGACTACGCCGAGACGCTGCGGCTCTGGCGCGAGCGCTACCTGGAGCGCGTCCACACCATCGGCGCGCTCGGCTTCGACGAGGTCTTCCACCGGATGTGGACGCTCTACCTCGCCTACTCGGAGGCGGGTTTCCGGTCGCGCTACCTGGATGTCTGGCAGCTCACTCTAGGGAGGGAATCGTGATGTTCTGGTGGTCCCTGGCGGCCTCGGCCGCCGCCGTCGCGGTACTGCTGGCGCTGACCCTGGCCGTGGCACTGCGGGTGGGCCGGCACTCGGTGATCGACGTGGCCTGGGGGCTCGGGTTCACGCTCGTCGCCCTGGTCTGCTACCTGCTGTCGGACGGGGATCCGCTGCGGCGGCTGCTGGCGCTGGCGCTCACCGCGATCTGGGGGGTCCGGCTGGCGGTGCACATCGGGCGGCGCAACGTCGGCGAGGGCGAGGATCCCCGCTACGAGCGGATGCTCGCCCGCGCGCCCGGCAGCCGGACCTGGTACGCGGTCCGCGTGGTCTACCTCATCCAGGGCGCCACCCTGCTGTTCGTCTCGCTTCCGGTCCAGGTGGCCATGTTCGGCACCGAGCCGCCGGGCCGAATCGCCTGGGCGGGGGTGGTCGTCTGGCTGGTGGGGTTCGTCTTCGAGGCGGTCGGCGATCGGCAACTCGCCCGCTTCCGCGCGGACCCGGGCAGCAGGGGCAAGGTGCTGGACACCGGGCTGTGGCGCTACACCCGTCACCCCAACTACTTCGGCGACGCCTGCGTGTGGTGGGGGCTGTTCCTCGTCGCCGCCGACCAGTGGCCCGGTGTCCTGACGGTGCTCTCCCCGGTGCTCATGACGTACTTCCTGGTGGCCAAGACCGGCAAGCCGCTGCTGGAGAGTCAGCTGTCGCGCTCTCGGCCGGGCTACGCCGACTACGTCCGCCGCACCAGCGGGTTCCTCCCGCTCCCGCCGAAGGCCCCGCGCCGGAACGTGGGCTGATCGGGCCCGTACGGCCAGGGAGGCGGCGGCCCCGTGCCGCCGCCGGTCCGGCTCAGACGCCCAGGGGGGCGTCCATCAGCCTGGCGACCGCCTCGTCGTCGCCGCTGACGTCGACCTTGGCGTGGGCCTGGCGGCCGAAGCAGAACAGCAGCAGTTCCCCGGCTCGGCCGGTCACCTCGACCTGCTGCGGAGCGTGTCTGGGGCCGCCGATGGCGACGCCCCCGCCGATGCGGTGCAGGACCACCCGGACCGGGGAGCGGCGGAGGAACACCCGGATGCCGGCGCGGATCTGCTTCCAGAACCTCTCCTCAAGGTCGGCGGGCAGCTCGCGCGGCTCCCAGATCCGCTGTGCGCGCCGCACGTCCTCGTGGTGGATGAAGAACTCCGCGGTGTTGACGGTCTGGTCGAGGCCGGGAAGGCGGTAGGGCCCGGACGGGCCCGAGCGCACGAGCTCGACGAGCCCCGGGTAGCCCTTCCTGGTCTTCAACGACTCCTGCACCCTGTCGGTGTATCCGGCCAGTGGCTTGAGGAGGATGCCTGCGAGCGCGTCGGCGCGACGCTCGCGCAGGACGAGGTGGGCGGCGAGGTCGAAGGTGGTCCAGCCCTCGCAGAGCGTAGGGGCATCCGGGCCGAGCTGGGCGAACAGGTCGCTGAGCGCGGCGCGTTCGGCGCGGGCGTGATTCATCTGGTGATCCTAACAAGGTCGTTGTGCGAGCAATCAGAGGTGTGGCTGCGATCTTGTCGGAGGTGGTTCGGGAATAACCGCATGATCCAAGGTGATTGGGATTCAGGTAGCAATGTTTCCCATCGAAAGGACACCTTCCGCGTGGCGAGCAAGGTGACAGGCGCAGTCATGCGACAGGGGCTCGGTGTCCTCGGGGTGGCGATCCGGGCTGAGAAGTCGATCTTCGCTGCCGCGGTGCTGTCCAGCGCCCTGTACGGCCTGATGACCGTCGCCGCGGCGTGGGCGCTCGGCTGGGCGACCGACCACGTCGTGCTGCCCGCCTTCGAGAACGGGCGGATCACGACCGGCGCGCTGGCTTTCGGCGCGCTCCTCATCCTCGGGGTCTCCCTGCTCAAGGCGCTGGGCGTGGCGGGACGGCGGTACTTCGCCGGGGTCATGCAGTACCGGATGCAGGCCCGCTCCCGGCGGGACGTCACCCGCCAGTACCTGAGGCTCCCGCTGGCCTGGCACCACCGGCACCCGACCGGGCAGCTGCTGTCGAACGCCGGTTCCGACGTCGAGGCCGCCTGGGCGCCGCTCGCGCCGCTGCCGATGGCGGTCGGCGTCGTGGTGATGCTGGTCACCGCGGCCGTCGCAATGGTGATCACCGACCCGATCCTCGCTCTCGTCGGTTTCCTGGTCTTTCCCGCCATCGCCGTGCTCAACCTGGTCTACCAGCGCAGGCTCAACCCGCTGGCCACCCGCGCCCAGCAGCTGCGCGCCGAGGTCAGCGAGATCGCCCACGAGAGCTTCGACGGAGCCCTGGTCGTCAAGACCCTCGGCCGCGAGGACGAGGAGACCGCCAGGTTCCTGGCCAAGGCCAATGAGCTGCGCGACGCCAACATCGCCGTCGGCCGGGTCCGCGGCCTGTTCGACCCGGTGCTTGAGGCGCTGCCCACCCTGGGCGTGCTCGCCGTGCTGCTGATCGGCGCGATGCGGCTGGAGAGCGGCGCGATCGGCTCCGGCGTGCTCGTCCAGGTCGCCTACCTGTTCACCCTGCTGGCCTTCCCGATCCGCGCGCTGGGCTGGGTGCTCGCCGAGCTGCCCCGGGCCGTCGTCGGCTACCAGCGGATCAGGGCGGTGCTCGACGCGACCGGCTCCATGGAGCACGGCGCCGTCGAGCTGACCGGTGCCGCCCCCGCCAGGCTGGAGGTCCGCGACCTCGGCTACGCCTACGGTGACGGTGACTTCCCCGTCCTGCACGACGTGAGCCTGAAGGTCGCCCCCGGCCGCACCGTCGCCCTGGTCGGCCCCACCGGGTCCGGCAAGTCCACGCTCGCCCAGACCTTCGTCCGCCTGGTCGATCCGGCGCGCGGCGCCGTCCTGCTGGACGGCACGGACCTGCGCGAGGTCACCAGGGGCGGGGTCAGCGACGCGGTGGCGTTGGTGCCACAGCAGACGTTCCTGTTCGACGACACCGTACGAGGCAACGTCACCCTCGGCCTGCCGGTCGGCGACGAGGACGTCTGGGCGGCGCTGCGCCTGGCCCAGGCCGAGGGGTTCGTCAGCGCCCTTCCCTCGGGGCTGGACACCCAGGTCGGTGAGCGCGGCACCAGCCTCTCCGGTGGCCAGCGCCAGCGGGTCGCGCTGGCCCGCGCGCTGGTGCGCCGTCCCCGGCTGCTCGTCCTGGACGACGCCACCTCCAGCGTCGACCCACAGGTCGAGGCCAGGATCCTGTACGGGCTGAGGGACGCGGCCCAGGTCTCCACGGTGGTCGTCATCGCCTACCGGATGGCCACCATCGCGCTGGCCGACGAGGTCGTCTACCTGGAGCACGGCCGGGTCGTCGACCAGGGCGGCCACGCCGAGCTGCTCGTCCGCTGCGAGGGCTACCGCAACCTGGTCACCGCCTACGAACGTCAGGAAGCTGAGCGCGAGGCGCTCGACGCCGAGCAAGAGGAAGAGGTCAGCGCTTGAGCTCGTTTCAGGGGGTCGAGCGTTCCGGGATGGCCACCGTCAGGCATGGGCTCTCGCTCACGCCGGAGTTCCGCAAGGGGCTGGCCGGGACGCTCGTGCTGGCCGTGGTGGCCACGGTCGGCAAGATCATCGTACCGATCGCGGTGCAGCAGACCATCGACACCGGGCTTGGCGGAGCGGCCCCCGACCTGGCCTACGTGCGCACCGCGGTGCTGCTGTGCGCCGCCGCCGTGGTGCTCACCGCGCTGTGCGCGTACCTGATGAACGTCCGCCTCTACCGGGCCACCGAGTCCTCCCTGGCCACGCTCAGGGTGCGCGGCTTCCGGCACGTGCACGACCTGTCGGTGCTCACCCAGAACTCCGAGCGGCGCGGCGCCCTCGTCTCCCGGGTCACCGGCGACGTCGACCAGATCAGCACGTTCATGCAGTGGGGCGGACTGATGATCATCATCGCCCTGGGGCAGCTCCTGGTCGCCACCGTGCTGATGTTCGTCTACTCCTGGCAGCTCACCCTGACGGTGTGGGCCTGCTTCCTGCCGCTCATGGTCGTCCTGCCGCGCTTCCAGCGGTGGCTGTCGAGCGCCTACACCAGGGTCCGCGAGCGCACCGGCGACATGCTCTCGGCGGTCAGCGAGTCGGTGGTCGGCGCCGCGGTGATCAGGGCCCACGGCTCCGAGGCCCGTACCGCGGAAAGGCTCGACGTCGCGATCGACGCCAACAAGGCGGCGCAGGCCCGTACCCAGCGGGTCGTCGCGACGGTGTTCCCGCTGACCGAGATCGTCGCCGCGGTGGCCCTGGCCGCCGTGGTGCTGGTCGGGGTGCGGCTCGGCCTGGCCGGTGAGATCACCGTGGGCCGCCTGGTCGCCTTCCTGTTCCTCATCACGCTCTTCGTCTCGCCGATGCAGATCGCCACCGAGGTGCTCAACGAGGCGCAGAACGCCATCGCCGGATGGCGGCGCATCCTCGGCGTGCTCGACACCCCGCCCGACGTCGCCGACCCCGGCCCGGAGGGGGTCGAGCTGCCGCGCGGTCCCATCTCGGTCTCCTTCGAGGACGTCGGGTTCTCCTACCCCGGCGGGGTGCCGGTGCTGCACGAGGTCTCGGTGGACATCCCGCCACGCTCGCGGATCGCGGTGGTGGGGGAGACCGGTTCCGGCAAGACCACCTTCGCCAAGCTGCTCACCCGCCTGATGGACCCCGCCTCGGGGCGGATCACGGTGGACGGCCACGACCTGCGGACCGTGAGGTTCTCCTCGCTGCGCCGGCGCATCGTCATGGTCCCGCAGGACGGATTCCTGTTCGACGGCACCCTGGCCGAGAACATCGCCTTCGGCCGCCCCTCGGCGACCGAGGAGGAGATCCGGCTGGCCATGACCGAGCTGGGGCTCGCCGACTGGCTGGAGGGGCTGCCCGCCGGCCTGTCGACCAGGGTGGGCCAGCGCGGCGAGTCACTGTCGGCCGGCGAGCGCCAGCTCGTCGCACTCGCCCGCGCCTACCTGGCGGACCCCGACCTGCTGCTGCTGGACGAGGCCACCTCCGCGGTGGATCCGGCGACGGAGGTACGGCTGGCCCGTGCCCTGGAGGGGGCCACCCGGGGCCGCACCGCCGTCTCCATCGCCCACCGGCTCTCCACCGCCGAGGCGGCCGACGAGGTGTTCGTCTTCGACCGGGGCCGGATCGTGCAGCGCGGCCCGCACGCCGAGCTGGTACGGCAGCCGGGTGTCTACGCCGACCTGCACGCCTCCTGGGTCTCGTCGGCCCGTTCCTAGGAAGCCGGGATCGGGGCCGTCGACGTCCGGCGGACGCCCTCTCCGGCGCCTCTCGGCCCGCGAGCCGAGTGCCGGGGAGTGTTCGCCGGAACGGACGGTGGCACGGTCAGCCGGTCCGCGCCTCCCGGATGGTCTTCTCGAAGGGGTGGGGGCCGATCGTCTCGGGATCGGCGCCCCGGTCGTAGAGCGGGGTGTATCCGGTCGCGAGATACAGCCCGGCGGCCTCGGGCTGACGGGGACCGGTGGTCAGGTGGATCCGGCGGTAGCCCTGCCGCGCGGCCTCTCGCTCCAGCTCCCGGACGACGGCGACGCCCAGGCCGCGCCGCCGGTGACCCGGATGGGTCCAGATCCGCTTGAGCTCGGCGGTCTCCTCGTCGCGACGGAAGAACGCGCCCCCGGCGACGGTCTGTCCGTCCTCGGTGAGGATGAGGAACGCACCCCCCTGCTCAGGGGTGAACCGCTCGTCGGGGTAGCGGTTGATCTCCTCGTTGGGGCCGTACCGGCTGTTGTACTCGGCGTGCAGGTCCTCAAGGAGCGGCCTGACCCGCGGGTCGCGGACGGCCACGTGGTGCATCTCGACGGTTCCGCCGACCCGTCGTGGCGGGGGCGTCGCCCAAAGGATGTCCTCGGCGCCGGGGGCGGGCCTGGTGGAGTCGACCGTCACTTGGGCTGCCTGGGCAGGCCGGGCGGGTTGATCAGCGACTTGGGCAGCGCCTCGTTCTCCAGGCCCCAGCGTTTGAGCACCTCGATGTACCTGCCGTTCTCGATCAGTGTGTTGATCGCCTCGTTGATCGGCTGGGCCAGGCCGTTGCCCTTCAGGGTCATCACCGCGATCAGGCCCTCGACCGATCCGCCGCCCGAGAGCGTCCCGACGATCCTGCTGTCGCCGCCGACGGCGACCTGGTAGGCGATGGGCGGGTTCGGGCCCAGGTAGGCCTGGATGCGGCCGGACTTCAGGGCGAGCAGGACGTCGCCGTACTTCTGGTAGTACTGGATCCGCGCGGCCTTGAGCCCGGCCTTCTGGTTCTGCGCGTCCCACTCCAGCAGGATCTTCTCCTGGTTGGTGCCCGATCCGACGGACACGTTCAGACCGGCGATGTCGGCGGGCTTCTCGATCTTGGTGATCGGGCTGGAGGCGCCCACCTGCCAGGCGAGCTGGTCCACCCGGTAGGTGGCGAAGTCGTAGATGTCCTTGCGCTCCTCGGTCACCGTGACGTTGTTGAGCACCGCGTCGTACCTGCCGGACTTGACGGCCAGGAACAGATTCTCCCAGGAGGTGTTCTCCTCCTTCACCCTCAGGCCCAGAACGTCGGCGATCAGATAGGCGAGATCGGTCTCGACGCCGATCAGAGTGGTGTCGTCGTCGGCCAGGGACACCAGGGGCGGCGCGCCCTCGCCGTTGAAGCCCACGGTGAGCTCGCCCCTGGACCGGATCGCCTCGGGGACCTTGGCGGCGATCGCGTCCACCTTGTCGGCGCGGATCCGGTTCTGCTGCGGCGAGGTGTTGATCCTGACGCCGCCGGTCCCGGACGGGGCGGCGGCGGCCGGGACCTCGGCCCTGTCCGTGGTGCCGGCGGAGGGTTCGGTGGTGCCGCAGGCGGCGGCGAGGAGGAGAGGCAGGGCGACGACGGCGGGGGCGAGCCTCGATATGAACGACATGTCGGTCCTTGTATGAGTGGATCGGGGTTCAGAGGACTTTGCTGAGGAAAAGGCGGGTGCGCTCGTGCCGGGGGGCGTCCAGCACCTCGGAGGGGGGACCCTGCTCGACGATCCGGCCCTCGTCCATGAAGACCACCGTGTCGGCGACCTCGCGGGCGAAGCCGACCTCGTGGGTGACGACGATCATGGTGGTGCCGCTCCCGGCGAGGTCCTTCACCGTGTCGAGCACCTCACCGACGAGTTCGGGATCCAGTGCGGACGTCGGCTCGTCGAAGAGGATGACCTTGGGCTCCAGGGCCAGGGCGCGGGCGATGGCCACCCGCTGCTGCTGGCCGCCGGAGAGCCGGCCGGGGTAGGAGCGGGCCTTGTCGGCGAGCCCGACGCGCTCAAGCAGCCGGGTCGCCAGCGCGTTCACCTCCGCCTTCGGCCTGCGCTGGGCCGACAGGGGCGCCTCGGTGACGTTCTGGTGCACGGTCAGGTGCGGGAAGAGGTTGAAGTTCTGGAAGACAAAGCCGATCTTGGTCCGCTGCCGGAGGATCTCGCGCTCGGGCAGTTCGTGCAGCCGGTCGCCGATCCTGCGGTAGCCGACCAGCTCGCCGTCGACGCTGATCGACCCGCTGTCCACCTTCTCCAGGTGGTTGACGGTGCGCAGTAGCGTCGACTTGCCCGACCCCGACGGGCCCAGGATCACCGTGACCTCGCCGGGGTCGACCCGCAGGTCCACCCCGCGCAGCACCTCAAGCGACCCGAAACTCTTGTGCACGCCCCGCAGTTCGACCATCGCGGCGCTCATCCGCGGCCCCTGCCGTAGTACCGCTCGATGTAGTGCTGCGCGACGGACATCACCGAGGTCATGACGAGGTACCAGATGGTCGCGACCAGCAGCAGGGCGATGACCCGGCCGTTGCGGTTGTAGATGACCTGTACCTGGTAGAAGAGCTCGGGCAGGGCCATGATGTAGACGACCGAGGTGCCCTTGACCAGGCCGATGATCTCGTTACCCGCGGTCGGCACGATCGACCGCATGGCCTGCGGCAGGATGATCCGGAACAGCTGCCTGGCCCTGGGGATGCCCAGTGCGGCGGCGGCCTCCCGCTGGCCGTGGTCCACCGAGAGCAGCCCCGCCCGGACGATCTCCGCGGCGTAGGCGGCCTGGTGCAGGGCGAGGCCGAGCGCGGCGGCGGTGACCGGGCCGATCAGGTCCATCGTGCCGATGTCGAAGAACGCCGGGCCGAACGGCACGCCGAAGGAGATTCTCGGATACAGCAGGGCCAGGTTGTACCAGAACAGCAGCTGCAGGATCAGCGGGACCGACCGGAACAGGGCGATGTAGCCCCAGGCGACCGAGTTGAGCAGCGGGTTCCCCGACAGCCGCATGAGCGCCAGGACGGTGCCGAGCAGGAAGCCGAAGACGATCCCCAGCGCGGTCAGCTCCAGCGTGAAGACGACGGCCCGCAGCACGGAGGGGGCGAACAGGTATTCCCCGACCACCTCCCACTCCCAGGCCGGGTTGGTGATCAGCGCGCTGGCCGCCATGGCCAGCAGCACCGCGATGCCCGCGGCCGCCACCCACCGCCAGGGGTGACGGGTGGTGATCACCTTCGGCGGAGGCTCGCCGGTCCTTGTCTCTCTCGTGTCTCCCCTGTCGGCCGGTGCTCCGCCCGCCGGGAGGGTGGCGGTCCGGGAGGTGGAGGCGAGCAGCACCCGGTTCCCCCCGTACCCGCGGTGGGTGCGCACCCGAGCGGGCGGTGCCTTCGCCGCCTTCGCGGCGGCTCCGTGCGTGTCACCGCCGTCGGTGCCTGAGAATTCGACGGGCATGGTCGAGGCCTTTCTGGCTGGTTCGTCCAGGAGGAGGGGGACGGGCGCGAGGGGGCGTCGCCGGCGAATCGTCAGCAGGTCAGCGGTGACACGAGGGGAGGCGGAGGGGGCGCGGGCCGATGTGCCCGCGGACCGCCGGCCGGAGCTCTGGGCGCATGACATCACTTCAGCACGCGTTCATAATTCCGTCAAGACCTACTTGTTTAGTAGGTTTTATACGGCGCCGCGCGGAAGCGGTGCAAACCGGGCCGCCCGCCGATGATTAGCCTGCTCAAAGCGAGGTAGAGGGCAGGACGAGGGCGGATTCCGTGTCCGCCCGAGGGGAAGGGAACGATGGTAGAGGCGGAGCCCTCAGAAGGGCGGTTTCCTGTTCTGGACCTCCGCTCGGCACTGGCCCGCGGTGGCCTGCTCGACGATCTGTCCAGTCTGCGGGTCGACGACGATGACGACGACGACCCCGTCCTGATCCGTCTGGACGGCACCCCCGTCGACACCTGGCGGGAGAAGTATCCCTACGGGGAACGGATGAACCGGACCGAGTACGACCGGCTCAAGCGGCTGCTCCAGATCGAGATGCTCAAGCTCCAGTACTGGATCAAGGACACCGGGGGACGCCTGGTCGTCCTCTTCGAGGGGCGTGACGCGGCGGGCAAGGGCGGCACGATCAAGCGGTTCATGGAGCACCTCAACCCCCGCGGGGCGAACGTGGTGGCGCTGGAGAAGCCGAGCGAGCGCGAGAGCACCCAATGGTACTTCCAGCGCTACGTCTACCACCTGCCGTCCGCCGGAGAGATGGTCTTCTTCGACCGTTCCTGGTACAACCGCGCCGGGGTCGAGCGGGTGATGGGCTTCTGCACTCCCGGGGAGTACCTGGAGTTCCTGGAACAGACGCCCGACTTCGAGCGGATGCTCGTCCGCGACGGCATCCACCTGGTGAAGTTCTGGTTCTCGGTCTCGCGTTCCGAGCAGCGCACCCGGTTCGTCATCCGCCAGGTCGATCCGATCCGGCAGTGGAAGCTGTCGCCGATGGACCTGAAGTCGCTCGACAAGTGGGAGGAGTACACCGCCGCCAAGGAGGACATGTTCGTCCACACCGACACCGAGGAGGCGCCGTGGACGGTGATCAAGAGCAATGACAAGAAGCGGGCCAGGGTCGAGGCCATGCGCCACGTGCTGAGCCTTTTCGAGTACGAGAACAAGGACCACGAGGTGGTCGGCACCCCCGACCCCAGGATCGTCGTCCACGCCGCCGACGTGCTCGACGACGACCGTGCCCGCTGAGCCGCCCCCGCTCAGCGGACTCCCGCGTCACCGCCCGACAGGCGCTGGGCGAGATAGATCGGGACGACCGAGGCGACGATGAGAGCCGCGGCGACCACATTGACCACGGGCGCCTGGTTGGGGCGGAACAGGTTCTCGAAGATCCACAGAGGCAGGGTCCTGACCCCGGCCCCGGCGGTGAACGTGGTCACGATGATCTCGTCGAAGGACAGGGCGAAGGCCAGCAGCCCGCCCGCGAGCAGCGCCGAGCGCATCATCGGGAAGGTGACCAGCCGGAACGTGGTGAAGGTGTCGGCACCCAGATCGGCCGAGGCCTCCTCCAGCGAGATGCCCGTACGCCGCAGCCTGGCCAGCACGTTGTTGTAGACGGTCACCACACAGAAGGTGGCGTGCCCGACGATCACCGTGAAGAGCCCCAGACTCACCCCGAACGGGCTCAGCACCGCGCGGAAGGCGTTGTTGAGCGCGATGCCGGTGACGATGCCGGGCAGCGCGATCGGCAGCAGGACCAGTAGTGAGACCGCGTTCTTGCCGAAGAAGTCGTAGCGCTGGATCGCGAAGGCCACCATCGTGCCGAGCACCAGGGCGATCACCGTGGCGCCCGCCCCCGCCTGGACCGAGGTCCACAGCGCGTCGCGCACGCCGGTGGAGTTCCACGCCGCCTCCCACCACCGCACGGTGAGTCCGCTGGGCGGCCAGGCGAACGTCCGGTCGGTGTTGAAGGAGTTGAGCATCACGATCAGCAGCGGAACGTAGACGACGCCGAGCCCGGCGGCCAGCATGGCCCACAGCGCCGTGCGCGCCGTACGGGACAGGTTCACAGGTTCTCCAGGGCGCCGGTGCGGCGGACCGCGGCGAGGTAGACCAGCATGATCATCACGGGGACGGTGGCGACCGCGGCGGCGAAGGGGAGGTTGTTGGCCGCGCCGATGTTGTCGTAGACGACGTTGCCGATCAGCTGCGAGGTGCCGCCCACGATCTTCACGGTGATGTAGTCGCCGAGCGACAGCGAGAACGTGAAGACCGAGCCCGCGATCACGGCGGGGAGGGCGAGCGGCCACACCACGGTGCGAAACGTCCGCCAGCCACGCGCCCCGAGGTCTCCGGCGGCCTCCAGCAGCGAGTCCGGCAGCCGCTCCAGCCCCGCGTAGATCGGCAGGATCATGTACGGCAACCACAGGTAGGACAGGGTGAGGACGGTGGCGGTCAGCCCGTATCCCCAGCCGAGAAGGCCCTCGGAGCCGAGCATCACCCGCCAGGCGTACGCCTTGACCAGATAGGAGGCCCAGAGCGGGGTGAGCACGGCGATCACCAACCAGCGCTGGGCGCGCGGCGAGGCCAGTTTGGCCATCGCGAACGCCATCGGGAAGGCGATCAGCAGGTCGATCAGCGTCACCGCGACCGCCACGCCCACCGAGCGCAGCGCGATCGTGCGGTAGACGTCGGCGGTGAGCAGGTCCTGGAAGTTCCCCCAGGTCGGCACCCTGACCAGGTCGCCGGTGAAGGTGTCGGTGCTCCAGAAGGCCGTCACGAACAGGGCGGCCAGCGCGCCGAGATAGGCGAGGCCGAGCCAGAGCGCGGGGGCCGACAGCAGTAGCGAGAGCCGTACGCCCGCATGCCGGTGCAGGAAGGCCGCGAGTCTGCGTCGAGGGGTGCGGAGCGGTGCGGGTCTCGCCGGTGCCGCGGTGTTCAACGTCGGTCCTCTCTCCGGGCGAGGCGGGCTTCCGGCCCTTCTCGCGGGGCGGGCGCGGCGGGCACCCGGGTGCCCGCCGCACCGGTGGTTCCGGCGGGGCTCAGCCCTTGATCTCGGTCCAGGCCCTGGTCCACTCGGAGTAGTCCTTGCAGGTGATGTCGGTGCGCCCGTCCAGGCACTGGGCGATGGGGGTGGTCCAGTACCAGACCTTCGAGTAGTAGTCCTCGTCGGTCGCGTGGAAGGTGTCGCAGTGCTTCGGGTCGGCGGTCAGCTCGCAGGACTTCGCGTTCGAGGGCGCCTCCCCGAAATACTCGGCGACCTGGGCGTTGGCCTGGGGCGAGATGATCCAGTCGAGCCACCTGTAGGCGCAGTTCGGGTTCTTGGCGGCGGTGGCGACCATCCAGGTGTCCGACCAGCCGGTGGCCCCCTCCTTGGGCAGCGTCACCTCGACCGGTGCCTTGTCGGCCAGGGCCACATTGGCGATGACCTGCCAGGTGGTGCCCAGCACGGAGTCACCGCTCTTGAAGGCCTGGACCTCCTTGGTGTAGTCGGACCAGTACTCGCCGACGATCTTCCGCTGCTGCTTGAGCAGATCGACCGAGGCCTGGAGTTGCCCCTCGTCCAGGGAGTACGGGTTCTTGATGCCGAATTCGGGCCTGGTCGCCATCAGGTACAGCGCCGCGTCCGCGATGTAGATCGGGGAGTCGTACGCGGTGATCTTCCCCGCGTACGGCGAGGCCGGGTCGAACACCGCGCTCCAGGAGTCGGGTGCGGGCTTGACCTTGTCGGTGCGCCACATGAGCAGGTTGGCCCCGCGCCCGTGCGGCACGCCGTAGGCGGCCCCGCCGGCCGAGTTCCACGCCTTGTCCTTCAGGCCGGCGAAGACGTCGGCGTAGTTCGGGATCAGGGCGGTGTTGACCGGGGCGACGGTCCCGCCGGCGATCAGCCGCAGCGAGGCGTCCCCCGAGGCGGAGACCGCATCGTACTCGCCGGTCTTCATGAGGTTGACCATCTCGTCGGAGGTACCGGCGGTCTTGGAGTTGACCTGGCAGCCGGTGGCCTTCTCGAACGGGGTGACCCAGTCGATCTTGGGGTCGTTGCTCCCGTCCTCGACGTACCCGGCCCAGTTGACCAGGTTGACCTGCCCCTCCCCCGGACCCAGGGACGTCGGCGCCTCGATCTTGGGCGGGGTGAAGCCGGTCTGGCCGGGGACGGCGGAGACCCCGGGCGCGGGACCGGTGCCGCAGGCGGTGACGGTGGCCAGGGCGAGCGCGGAGAGAACGACCGCGCCGTGCCTGATGACAATCCAGGGGGTGGACCGCATGGGATGACGACCTTTCTTACGGGACGATCGCGAACTCGTGCCGGCGGTGCCAGACGAGCCGGACCCTGGTGCCACGCAGGCCCATCACGTCCATTGACGAGACCTGCAGGTTCTGCTGGAGGGCGATGAGCCGTCCGCCCGCGTCGAGCTCGACCACGAACCGGGTGGCCGGGCCCGCGTAGACGACCTCGGCGACGGTGCCCGTCGCGCTGTGCTCGGTGCCGTCGACCGTCTCGTCGAGGCCGGCGAGGCGCAGCTTCTCCGGGCGCACGCTGAACGTGCCCTCCCGGCCGAGCACCGCCTGCGCGGCCTCGCCGGAGATCAGGTTGGAGGTGCCGACGAACCCCGCGACGAACGTGCTCGCGGGCCTCTCGTAGACCTCGGCCGGGGTGCCGACCTGCTCGATCTGTCCCCGGTCGAACACCGCCACCCGGTCGCTCATGGTCAGCGCCTCCTCCTGGTCGTGGGTGACGAACAGGAAGGTGATGCCGACCTCGCGCTGGATCGACTTGAGCTCGACCTGCATCTCCTCGCGGAGCTTGAGGTCCAGAGCGCCGAGCGGCTCGTCGAGCAGCAGCACCCGGGGGCGGTTGACCAGGGCGCGGGCCAGGGCGACCCGCTGGCGCTGGCCGCCGGAGAGCTGGCTGGGCCTGCGCCGCTCCATGCCCTCCAGCCGGACCGAGGCCAGCGCGGCCAGTGCGCGCTCGCGCCGCTCGGCCCGGGGGACCCGCCTGACCCGCAGGCCGTACTCCACGTTGTCCGCCACGTTCATGTGCGGAAACAGTGCGTAGTCCTGGAAGACCGTGTTGACGTCGCGCTCGAAGGGGGCGAGCCGGGTGACATCGACCCCGCCGAGCTCGACGGTGCCCGCGCTGGGCGTCTCGAAGCCGGCGATCATCCGCAGCACCGTCGTCTTGCCCGAGCCCGAGGGGCCGAGCATGGCGAAGAACTCGCCGTCGGCGATGTCGAGGTCGACGCCGGTGACCGCGTCCACGGCCCCGAAGCTCTTGCGGAGGCCGGTCAACCTCACCGCTGGGTCTGACATGACCGAAAACATATGATGTTAGATGTTTGCTGGCAAGAGCCGTTCGGACATCACCGCCGGGGGAGGCGAAGTGAGATCCTCGCGGCAGTGCCGGCCACGTGCCGGCCACGTGCCGGCCGCGTGCGGGCGGCACCCGGGGAGACCTCGGACGGGACCCCAGGTGGGAGACTGGTTGACCGTCGAAGGCGAGGGAGGGCGGATGAGCACGGCAGACATCTCCGGTGGTGCCCGGCTGGCCGCGTTCGCGCCGGTCGACAGCACCGCGCGGGTCGACGCCGTGGTCAGGCGGCTCACCGACGCCATAGTGCTCGGCCTGGTGGCCGATGGCGAGCAGCTGCCCAGCGAGGCGGAGCTCGCCGCCCAGCTGGGCGTGTCCACGGTCACGCTGCGGGAGGCCCTGATGGCCCTGCGTCAGCAGGGCATGGTCGAGACGCGGCGGGGGCGCGGAGGCGGTAGCTTCGTGCGGGCCCCGCGCGAGGCTCCCCAGGCACTCGACCGACTGTGCGCCTTCACCGCTGAGGAGCTCCGCGACCTGGGCGACCACTACGCGGCCATCGCCGGGGCCGCCGCGAGGCTGGCCGCGCAGCGGGCACTGCCGGAGGACATCGCGCCGCTCCGCCGTACGCTGCAGGAGATGGCCGCCTCCCGTGACCAGGCCCAGCTGCGCAGGCTGCACGGACGCTTCCACATCGAGGTGGCCGCGGCCTCCCAGTCGGCACGACTCACTCAGGAAGAGATCAGGTTACAGGCTGACATCGGACCATTGCTCTGGTCCGCTCGCGGGGGGGACGATGGAACGTCGGCGCGGCACCACGCCATCGCCGAGGCCATCCACCGCGGGGACGACGACCACGCCAGGCTCCTGGCGGAGCGGCACGTGCTCGACGCGATGGAACACCTCATCGAGCTGCGTCTGCGGGAGCCGTGAGCGTCGAATGCCTGGGGCGGATGGATCAAGTGAGTGAACACGGTGCGCTGCTGGCGCCCGGCGACGCGGCCGAGGTGGCCGTAGCCGTCGGCGGCATCGTCGAGGGTGTCTTCGAGGGGCTCCACCAGGTGCGCGACGCCGTGGTCGGGCTGCTGGGCGGCGCGCCGGTGCGCGGCGACCTGGCCGCGCTGCGCCCGCTGCTCTTTCCCCGGCTGGGCGGGCTGATCTCCGGCATCGGGTTCATCGCCGCGCCCGGCCTGCTCACCGACGCGCCCTGGTACCTGGAGTGGTGGCAGGAGGGTGCCTCGGGTGAGCCGGTGCAGCTGCTCCGGGACATGGACCCCTCCAGCAGCGCCTTCTACGACTACACGCACTGGGACTGGTTCGCCGGTCCGCGCTCCGGTGCCGAGCACACTCTCACCGGCCCGTACGTGGACTTCCTCTGCAGCACCGAGTACTCCCTGACCCTGTCGGTGCCCGTGCTGAAGGGCGGGGAGTTCGTCGGCGTGGCGGCGGCCGACGTGTTCGTGCGCCGTTTCGAGATCGCCGTCTCGCCGCTGCTCCGCAGGGTGGGAGGACCGGCCTTCCTGGTGAACGCGCACGGCAGGGTGGTGGCCTCCACCACCGCCAGATGGCTCGCCGGATCGGTCTTCAGGGGAGCCCCCGGTCTGCTCGCGAGGCCATGCCGGACGCTACCCCTGTCCCTGGTTGCGGCACAATTGCCGCATGCCCCTTGACCCTGCCATCGCGGCCCGGCTGAAGCACACCGCCGACGGGCTGGTTCCCGCCGTCGTCCAGCAGTACGACACCGGCGAGGTGCTCATGCTCGCCTGGATGGACGACGAGGCGCTGCATCGCACGCTCACCACCGGCAGGGCCACCTACTGGTCACGCAGCAGAGGGTCCTACTGGGTGAAAGGTGAGACCTCAGGCCACGTCCAGCACGTCAAGTCCGCCGCGCTCGACTGTGACGGGGACACCATCCTGCTCAGGGTCGACCAGGTGGGCGCCGCCTGCCACACGGGCGATCGGACCTGCTTCGACGCCGGCGAGCTGGTGGTGACCCGGACGTGACGGCCAAGCGGGAGCTGTGGACCTGGCTGGTGGTGTGTGTGGCCGGCGCCGCGCTCGTGCTGCTCGCCGCCGGGCGCGACTGGTTCACCGTGACGTACGGCACCCGCGAGGTGGCGGTCCCCGCCGCGGAACTGGCCCCCGCGCTGGGGCCCGCGGCCTGGGCGGCACTCGCCGCGGTGGTCGCCGTGCTCGCGACGGCAGGCGTGTGGCGCAGGGTCGTCGGTGCGGTGATGGCGCTCTGCGGGGCCGGGGTGGTGGCCGCCTCCTGGTGGGGGAGCGGCGCGAGCGCCGCGCTGCGGATCTCCGCGGAGCAGGCGCCGGTGGTCGTGGACTCCGTGCCGCGGGTCGCCTCGGCCGTCGTCTGGCCGATCGTCGCCTCCGCAGGGGGGCTGCTCCTGCTGGCCGGGGGAGTGACGGCCCTCCTGCGGGGCGGCCGGTGGCCGGGCATGTCCGATCGCTACAACCGCCGGGGTTCCGCCCCCACCAAGAGCGCCCCCAGCGAGCGGGCACTGTGGGACGCCCTCGACGAGGGCACCGACCCGACGATCGATCCAGATCCCCGGGAGCGCTGACCTCGGCGGCGACGCGGCCTTCGCGAGCTCTCCCCTGATTCTGCGAGCCGAGGGGTGCGCCCCGGCTACGACTTGCTTACGGGCGTGCCCGGACCCCTTCGGCCCGGGGGTGTTTTCGCTAAGATTTCGCCCTCAACTTAGATAAATAGGAGTCATTCATGAGCTATGGCAATCAGCCGGGTGGTTACGGGCAACCCCCGGGAGGCGGTGGCTATGGCTCTCCGGGGGGTTACGGTTCGTCCGGCGGTTACGGCCCGCCGCCCGGTGGCGGTTACGACGCCTACGGTGGTTACGGCGCGCCGCCTCCCCGGGGTAACAACGGCATGGCCATCGCCGCGCTGATCATGGGGATCGCGGGGCTGTTCGTCTGCGGCCTCACCTCGATCGTGGGCGTGGTGCTGGGCCACATCTCGCTGGGGCAGATCAAGCGGACGGGTGAGGAGGGGCGGGGCATGGCCATCGCCGGCCTGGTCCTGTCCTACTTCGGGATCGCGTGCTGGCTGGCGGTGCTGGCCTGGCTGATCGCGGTCGGCGCCATCGTCGGCAGTGCCTCCCTGACGGGTTCCTGACCTGACGGTCGTCTGAGGCGGGGCCGCGTCCGGCGCGAGTAGGGTGGCCGGTGAGGGGGTGTCGACGGCCGTGCTCATGGGGAAGATCGCCAGCTCGCGCGCGCGGGCCGTGCTGGCGCCGCTGGGTGCCGCGCTGGTGGCGGGTGCCGCGGTCGCGTTCGTGGGGGCGGTCGATCCGAACGAGCCCGGCCACTACCCGACCTGCCCGTTCCTCATGCTCACCGGTCTGTACTGCCCCGGCTGCGGCGGTCTGCGGACCGTGCACGCGCTCGTGCACGGCGATCCGGTGACGGCGCTGGGGCTCAACCCGCTCGTCACCCTCATGGCCCCGGTGCTGGTCGTGCTCTGGGGCCGCTGGGCGATGCGTGCCTGGTGGGGTGGCCGGTCCGGGGGAGAATCAGGTGGGCCGCCCGTGGCGAAATCCATACGCCCGGCCTATGTCTGGTTATTTCTTGTTTTAATGATCGTGTTTTGGATAGTACGAAATCTCCCTTTTGGGGAATTCTTGGGCCCATAGTCGCCTTTGTGCTTCACCCAGTGGCGAGGCGACCCCGGCTGGGCCGATAGCATCGGCGAGACAAGGGCAGTCGATCGGGAGGGGCCTTACTCGTGAGCGAGCGGAGCGAGCGAACCACGGGCACGGCAGCGTTCGCGAACCTGGCCTCTGAACTTCGCGGGGAGGGCAAATGAGCGTTCTTGAGGAAATCCTCGAAGGAGTCCGCGCCGACCTGGCCGAGCGGCAGGAGAGGGTGACGCTGGCCGAGCTCAAGGAGCGGGCCGGGCGGGCGCCCGCCCCCCGTGACGTCTACGCGGCGCTGGGCGGCGACCAGGTGGCGGTCATCGCCGAGGTCAAGCGCTCCAGCCCGTCCAAGGGCGCGATGGCCGCTATCGCCGACCCCGCCGCGCTGGCCGGCGACTACGAGTCGGGCGGTGCCCACGTCATCAGCGTGCTCACCGAGCGACGCCGCTTCGGCGGCAGCCTCGACGACCTGGCCGCCGTGCGCGCCGTCGTCGACATCCCGGTGCTGCGCAAGGACTTCATCGTCACCTCGTACCAGCTCTGGGAGGCCCGTGCCTACGGCGCCGACCTGGCGCTGCTGATCGTCGCGGCGCTCGACCAGAACGCACTGGTCTCGCTCATCGAGCGGGCCGAGTCGATCGGGCTGACCCCGCTGGTCGAGGTGCACACCGAGGAGGAGCTCGACCGGGCGCTCACCGCCGGAGCCAAGATCATCGGTATCAACGCGCGGAACCTCAAGACGCTTGAGGTGGACCGCGACGTGTTCGCCAAGCTCGCCCCCAAGATTCCCGACGGGATCATCAAGATCGCCGAGTCGGGCGTGCGCGGCCCCCACGACCTGCTCGCCTACGCCAGGGCGGGCGCCGACGCCGTCCTGGTCGGCGAGAGCCTGGTGACCGGCAAGGATCCGCGGGCCGCCGTGGTCGACCTGGTCACCGCCGGTGCCCACCCCGCATCCCGACCCGAGGGGCAGTAAGCAGTGACAACGCACGAGGGAACCGTCCTCACCGCCGCGGATCTCGCCGGGAACGGCCTCCACGGCAACGACCCGGACATCCACGGCAAGTTCGGCGTCTTCGGCGGCCGCTACGTGCCCGAGGCGCTCATCCCGGCCCTGGACGAGGTCGCGGCGGAGTACGACAAGGCGAAGAACGACGTGGCGTTCCTTCGGGAGTTCGACCACCTGCTGCGCACCTACGCCGGGCGGCCGACCACGCTGACCGAGGTGCCCCGCTTCGCCGAGCAGGCGGGGGGTGCCCGGATCATCCTCAAGCGCGAGGACCTGACTCACACCGGCGCCCACAAGATCAACAATGTGCTCGGCCAGGCCCTGCTGACCAAGCGCCTGGGCAAGACGCGGGTGATCGCCGAGACCGGCGCCGGCCAGCACGGCGTCGCCACCGCGACCGCCGCCGCCCTGCTGGGCCTGGAGTGCGTGATCTACATGGGGGCCGTCGACTGCGAGCGTCAGGCGCTCAACGTCGCCCGCATGAAGCTGCTCGGCGCCACGGTCGTCCCGGTCACCAACGGCAGCCAGACCCTCAAAGACGCCATCAACGAGGCCTTCCGCGACTGGGTCGCCAACGTCGACCGTACCCACTACCTCTTCGGCACCATCGCCGGGCCGCATCCGTTCCCGGAGATCGTCCGCGACTTCGCCCGCATCATCGGCGTCGAGGCCCGCCGTCAGATGCTGGAGCTCACCGGCAGGCTGCCCGACGCGATCGCCGCGGCGGTAGGCGGCGGCTCCAACGCGATCGGCATCTTCCACGCCTTCCTCGGGGACGAGGGCGTCCAGCTGCACGGCTACGAGGCGGGCGGCCGGGGCCTGGAGAGCGGCGAGCACGCGCTCACCCTCACCGAGGGCTCCGTCGGGGTGCTGCACGGCTCGCGCACCTACGTGCTGCAGGACGAGGAGGGGCAGACCGTCGAGTCGCACTCGATCTCAGCCGGACTCGACTACCCGGGCGTCGGCCCCGAGCACGCCTGGCTCAAGGACACCGGCCGCGCCACCTACCACGGCATCACCGATGCCGAGGCGATGGAGGCCTTCTCGCTGCTCGCCCGCACCGAGGGCATCATCCCCGCGATCGAGTCCTCGCACGCGCTCGCCGGAGCCCTCAAGCTCGGTCGCGAGCTGGGTCCCGAGGCGACGATCCTGGTCAACCTCTCGGGACGGGGCGACAAGGACATGGGCACCGCGATGAAGTACTTCAACCTCTGACGACCGACTTGCCTCCCCTCCGGCGTGCCGGAGGGGACGAACCGCAACGGAAACAACGATGACGACTCTTCAGACGGTGTTCGCCAAGGCCAAGGCGGACGGCCGCGCCGCCCTCATCGGATATCTCCCCGCTGGGTTCCCCAGCAAGGAGGGCGCGATCGCCGTCGCCACCGCCATGGTGGACGCCGGCTGCGACGTGATCGAGATCGGCCTGCCCTACTCCGATCCCCTGATGGACGGCCCGACGATCCAGGACGCCGTGCACCGGGCGCTGACCAACGGCACCCGTATCGCCGACGTGCTGCGCACCGTCGAGGGCGTGGCCAAGACCGGTGCCGCCACCCTGGTCATGACGTACTGGAACCCGATCGACCGCTACGGTGCCGAGCGCTTCGCCGGTGACCTGGCGAACGCGGGCGGGGTGGGCACCATCACGCCCGACCTGACCCCCGAGGAGGCCGGGCCCTGGCGCGAGGCCAGTGCCGGGGCCGGGATCGACACGGTCTTCCTGGTCGCGCCCAGCTCCACCGAGGCCCGCATCAAGGCGGTCGTCGACAGCTGCACCGGCTTCGTCTACGCGGCCTCGCTGATGGGCGTCACCGGTGCCCGCGACTCGGTCGGCGCGGCCGCGCAGGGCCTGGTCGAGCGCACCCGCTCGCACACCTCCCTTCCGGTCTGCGTCGGCCTGGGCGTCGGCACCGGCAGGCAGGCAGCCGAGGTGGCGGGGTACGCCGACGGCGTCATCGTGGGGTCGGCGTTCATCCGCCGCGTTCTCGACGCGCCGGACGAGGCCTCGGGGCTGGCATCGGTCCGTGAGCTGGGCGCCGAGCTGGCGGCGGGTGTCCGCGGCTGACGAGCCCGTTCGAGAGCGCCTCCCTTGCTCGAAGAAAAGGGGGCGCTCCGGTTTCCGCGCCTGCCAGGCGGGCTTATTCGATGCTTATCGGGCTCGTGATGAGGTTTTCCTCGAATACCTGGCATTCGCCGAAGACGTCTGTGAACGGGGCTTGGAATAGGAGAATGGTGCTCGTGACCTCTGATAACCCCGCGCCCAATAGGTCGCGTATCGTGATTTCGACGCTACCCTGGGTAACGACCGTCTCGCGGCTGGTGCTGGCGGGAGTGCTGATCGTCGCGGGTTGGGGCAAGATCGGCACTCCGGTGCTCTCGGTTCAGGCGGTCGAGGCATACGATCTGCTCCCCAAATCGCTCGCCACGGCGGTCGGCTACGGCCTGCCGATCCTGGAGATCGTCGTAGGGTTGTTGCTGGTCGTCGGGCTGCTCACCCGAGCGGCGGGTGTCATCTCGGCGCTGCTCATGCTGGCGTTCGTCATCGGCATCGCCTCGGCGTGGGCGCGCGGGCTGCGCATCGACTGCGGCTGCTTCGGCGGTGGCGGTCAGCTGGCGGCCGGGGTGGAGCCCGACTACCTCATCGACATCCTGCGTGATTTCGGTCTCTTCGGACTCGGCGTGTTCGTCGCGGTCTTCCCCCCGGGGCGCTTCGCGCTGGACTCCGCGCTGGGGCTCACCCCGGGCGAGGAGTCGTACGAGGACGTCGAGAGCGATGATGAGGAGCTTCAGGAGAAGGAGGCTTACTGATGGGCAAGGCCGCGCGGGAGCAGTCGGCGCGTGATCGGATCAAGGCGCAGCGCGAGGAACAGTTGCGGAGGGAGAAGCGCAAGCGCGTGGCGACCATCGCGACCGTGGCCGTCGTCGCGATCGCCGCCGTCGGCGGCGGCTGGTGGTTCGCCGCCCAGAGCAGCAAGTCCGAGCAGGTCGGGGCCTCACTCGCGCCGATCACCGTCGCCGGGGACGGTTCGGTGGTCATGGCCAGGGCGGGTGTGGAGAAGCCGGTCCTGGACGTCTACGAGGACTTCCAGTGCCCCGCCTGCAGGGCGCTGGAGGAGACCAGCGGCCCAACGATCAAGAACCTGGCGGCCGAGGGCAAGGCCAAGGTGGTCTACCACCCGATCACGATCTTCCAGGAGCAGACCAACAAGGGGATCACCCGGGCCAACTCGCTGCGCGCCGCGTCGGCGATCCGCTGCATCCCCGGGGGCGCCCCCTGGATCGCCTTCCACGACAAGTTGTTCAAGGAGCAGCCCTCGGAGCTCGTGGAGGGTTTCAAGATCCCCGATCTGATCGCCTGGGGCAAGGACGCCGGGGTGACCGACTCCGGCTTCGAGGCATGCGTGACCAGCCAGGAGAAGGCGCCCGCGCACCTCGAATACAGCACCAAGGTCATGGATTCCCAGAAGCTCACGGGCACCCCGACGCTGAAGCTCAACGGCACCGAGTTGGACACGAACGTGGCTTTCAAACCGGCCGATCTGCGTCAGGCCGTTCTTGATGCCGCCAAGTAGCCCGGGACACGGTAACGTCACCTGACATGCCCCTCGCCTCGATTCCCAGCCCCTCCCAGGGGGTCTGGTATCTGTTCGGTGTGGTCCCCATCCGGGCCTACGCACTGTGCATCGTGCTCGGCGTCGTCGTCGCGGTAGTCATCGGCGAGCGCCGCTGGCGTGCCCGCGGCGGTGAGCCGGGGACCATCGTGGATCTCGCCGTCTGGGCCGTGCCGTTCGGCCTGGTCGGCGGACGCCTCTATCACGTCATCACCGACTGGCAGCTCTACTTCGGGCCGGACGCACCCAACGAGCCGATCGAGGCGCTGTTCATCTGGAACGGCGGCCTGGGCATCTGGGGTGCCGTCGCGCTGGGTGGAGTCGGTGTCTGGCTGGGGTGCCGCAACAGGGGCATCTCCCTGTCCGCGGTGGCCGACACCGTCGCCCCCGGGATCGCGGTGGCCCAGGCCATCGGCCGCTGGGGCAACTACTTCAACCAGGAGCTGTTCGGCAGCCCCACCGACCTGCCGTGGGGTCTGGAGATCGACCCCGACCGGCCCGGCACGGTGCCGGGTGAGGCCACCTACCACCCGGCCTTCCTGTACGAGTCGATCTGGGACCTGGGCCTGGCACTGGTTCTCATCTGGGCAGGACGCAAATTCGCGCTCCGCCACGCCCGCCTGTTCGCGCTCTACGTCGCCGGCTACACCGTGGGCCGCTTCTGGATCGAGGGGCTACGGGTCGACAGCGCCCACCACATCCTCGGCCTGCGGCTCAACCAGTGGACCTCGATCATCCTGTTCATCGGGGCGATGGCCTACTTCTGGTACGCCAGGAACAAGAGCAACACCGAGCAGGTCCGCCCGCTGTCAGATTCGGCCGTCGAGCCCGTGCAGGTCGAGACCGGCGACGCGGACAAGGGCGAGGCCGGAGCCGACACCGATGCCGAGCCGGTCCTCACCCCGGCCGCCTCGGACGGGGAGGACACCGCCGACCCGGCTCACCCGTCCGACCTGGCCGACTCCGACGAGAGCGGCCCGGCGAAGGAGGAGGATGAGCCGAGGCTCGTCTCCGGCACGCTCGCGGCCGACGACTCGGTCGATCCGGCCCACCCGTCCGACCTGGCCGACCAGGAGGAGAAAGGGTCCCGGTGAGTGGCGACGACTCGGGGGGCCGCGCCGAGATGCACCACCGGCATCGCGACGTCAACGGCGGCTGGCTGCGGCCGTCGGTGTTCGGCGCGATGGACGGCCTCGTCTCGAACTTCGCCCTGATCGCCGGTGTCGCCGGCGGCAACGCCGGCACCACGGTCATCGTGCTGGCCGGAGTCGCGGGGCTGGCGGCGGGCGCGTTCTCCATGGCCGGGGGTGAGTACGTCTCGGTGGCCAGCCAGCGGGAACTCGCCCTGGCCGAGATCGACGTCGAACGGCGCGAGCTCGAACGCCATCCCGAGGCCGAGCAGCTGGAGCTCGCCAAGCTCTACGAGGACCGGGGCGTCGAGCCCGCCGTGGCGGCCGAGGTGGCCCGGCAGATCTCGATGGACCCCGACCGGGCGCTTGAGGTGCACACCCAGGCCGAGCTGGGGGTCACCGCCCGGGACCTGCCCTCGCCCCGGATCGCCGCGATCTCCTCGTTCCTGTCGTTCGGCGTGGGCGCGCTCCTGCCGCTGCTGCCGTACCTGCTCGGGGTCACCAGCCTGACGACCTCGGCGGTGATCTCCTGTCTGGCCCTGTTCGGCGCGGGCGCGCTGGTCTCCCGGGTCACCGCGCGCAGCTGGTGGTACAGCGGACTGCGCCAGCTTCTTGTCGGCGCGGTCGCCGCGGCCCTGACCTTCGGCCTGGGCACCCTCCTGGGAGGGGTCGGACTGTGACCCCTCCGGCCGGCCCGCCCGCCACACCCGCGCGCAAGCGCCGCCGCACCTCCGCCAGGGCGCAGCCCCAGACCGAGAACATCACCCGGCTGGACGAGTGGGGGCTGACCCGGCGCCAGCAGCGGCTGCTGATGGTCCTCGGGGCGGTGGCGGGCGTGCTGGTCGCCGCGCTCGCCCTCACCCTCGCGATCTCCGCGATCGGCAACGACTTCGTGCCCGAACGGGCCACCGCCTCGGTCATCGGCACCGAGCCGAGGCCCGACGCCTACAAGGGCTGGCCCTCCTCCAAGGTGTTCGCCCCGATCGCGCAGAGCAAGGCCGACCCCAAGCCGCTGACGGTCAAGGATCTCTTCGCCACCAGGACCCTTAAGGAGGGCAGGATCACGCTGAGGCTGGCGGCCACCCGCCTGGAGGCCGACTGCGCGATGGCGACCTGGGGGCAGGGGCTCGCCGACCTGCTCGTCCAGGGCGGGTGCACCCAGGTGGCCAGGGGCCTCTACGTCAGCGCGGACGGCCGCCACGTCGCTCAATACACCCTGTTCAACCTCCGCGACACCGCCTCGGCCGACACGCTGGTGAACACGCTGACCACCCTGCACCGAGGCGGTTGGGTCCGGCCGCTCCAGGCGGGCAAGGCCGTCTTCCCCGTCGGGGGGCACACCGAGTCCAGCGGGCACGCCATGGGGCACTACGCGGGCCTGGTCTGGATCGGCAGGACCGACGGCGCCGATCCCGGCCCGAAGGACGACTTCGTCTCGCTGGCTCTGACGGTCCGCGGTGTGGAGAAGGCGATCTTCCGCCGCATCGTCGCCGCCTCTCCCGTGCCCGCCCCGTCCAAGTAGTCCCCGCCACCCCGGTGTCCGTCTCGGCTCAGTGGTCCCTGGCGTCCCGCCCGTCGAAGTAAGCTCTCTCCTCATGCGAAAGTGGATCGCCGTCACCGTCGCCGTGCTGGTCGTGGTCGCCGGGGTGGCGGCCTTCCTTCTGCTGGGGGGCAGGCCCGATCCGCGCGCGGCCGTCCTTCGCACGGAGCCCAGCACGGCCCACTACGCGCCCATCGCGACCCGTGTCCTCGACCCCCAGCCGCTGACCGTCGCCGAGATGTTCCCCGGCCCCTCGGTGTCGGCGGGCACCACCAGGCTCGCGCTCAAGGCCACCGAAACCCTCGCCGACTGCGCCGAGGCGGCCTGGGGGAGCGCGCTGGACGCGCTCGACGGGTGCACGCAGGCGCTGCGGGCCCGCTACGAGAGCGAGGACGGCGAGGTCTCCGGCCAGTTCCTGATTTTCAACCTCGCGGACTCCACCGCCGCGGACAGATTGGTGGCGGCGCTCAGGGGCGACGGCTTCGTCCGGCCCGCCCCCGACACGCCCGAGGGTTTCGACGGCTCACGCAGCTGGGCACAGGCCCGTGCTCTGGGGCACTACGCCACGGTGAGCTGGGTCGCCCCGGTGGTCGAGGGGGGCCAGGTGGATCTCACCTACCCGCAGGTCGCCGTGGACGGCCTCAGTCTGGCGCTCCAGCGCCGGCTGGTGCGCTGAGGGAGCTCTGCACCGCGGCCCGGAGCTCCAGGAGCCGGTGGGCGGGCAGTTCGAGGACCGTGACGTCGTCCGCCCACGGGGCGACGGCGGCGATGACCGCCCTGGCCTGCTTCTTCGTCAACTCGCCCCTGACCTTGATCAGGGCCTCGCGCCAGGTGTTGGCGAGCTTGCCGTGCGCGTTGTCCAGGACGCGGCGCAGGATCCGGGCCGCGTCGTCCTGGTGAGGTGCCGTCCGGACGGCGCGTACGGACGAGCCCTTGACGGTGAGGTCGTAGACGGGGGCGAGCAGGTCGGCGGGGAGGTTTCCGGGGGCCGTGGCCAGGGTGACCCGGACCTCCCCGGCGCGGGTGGCCAGCAGCAGCCGGGGCAGCGCGGCCTCCAGCCCGGCCGGTACGGAGATCGCCACCCTGGCCGGGGCACTGGCGTAAGGTTTGGCCAGCCAGGTCGCCAGGCGCGCTCTGGGGGCTTTGGGCAGCACGTCGCGGGGCCACTCGCCCACCAGCACCTCCGGGACGAACCCGTCCTCGAAACCGGCCGCGAGATCCGGGGCGGAGGCGGCGGAGTCGGCTGTGGACTCCACGGACTGGGGGCCCTGCGTGTAGATGGCGGTGCCGGAGGAGTCGGTACGGGCGGCAGCGGCCGGCCAGGTCCTTGTGGTGGGGCGCAGGACGTACAGGTCGGCGGCCGAGCCGATGGCCTCGGCGCCGAGGTAGCGGTTGAAGTCGGGGTAGATCGCCTCGTTGACCAGATTGAGCTGGGACAGGGCCTGCTGCACCTTGAGGGCGAGTGCGGGGGTGCGCTCGCTCGCTCCGTACGCCAGCATGATCCGGCCCTGCTCACGGTCGCGCAGTCCCTCCGCGCAGCGGGCGACGAACAGCCCGACCCCCTCGGGGGTGTAGGGCGGGTCGGTGATCGCCAGATCGGCCCAGCCCCGCGCGGAGGCGGGCAGTCCCAGGCGCAGGTCGGCCCAGCGGGTCCGCACGGCCAGCCCGAGCCGGTCGGCCTGGCCGGCGATGTAGGCCAGGATGCGCTCGTCGACGTCGACGACCGTCACCTCGACGCCGGGGTGCAGCATCGCGGTGGCCAGCGAGGTCAGGTCGTGGTCGCCCACGCACAGCAGCCGGGCGCCGTCCAGCCAGAACCGGGCGTCCAGCAGCAGTGCCCGCCGGACCACGGTGTCGCCGGTCGCGGCGACGTGGTCCAGCGTGTGGCGGCCACGGGGGGCCTTGGCGATCAGCCCGTCCATCCGCGCGACCAGTTCCGCCCGGTCGGAGAGGAGGTGCGCCACCGGGTCGGCCGGTGCCAGGGCGCTCACCTCCTGCCCGGCCCAGTGGGCGGGAAGCCTGAAACGGTCGCCGGAGCGTTCCAGCTCGCCGTCCACCTCGCGGAGCAGCGCCTCGATGGTCCGCCGCGACGTCGCGGTCCGCCTGACCAGGTCGGCGAGAGTCCACCAGCGGCCGTCGCCCAGCGCCGCCAGCGCGATCCTCAGCCGCCTGCCGTCGACGCCCTGCCGGGCGACGAGCGCCCCGACCCCCTCGTGGGCGGCCGGGCCGCCTGGCACCTCCGACACGCCCGAGGTGTCGGAGGTTCCGGTGTCGGTCGGTCCACTGGGGGCGGTCGGTTCCATTCGGCCACCTTAAAGCCCGGACCTGGAATGTCGTGCCATCAGCGCGTGTTAAACAAACCGGGCGAATCGGCGCCAAATCGGTGTGACCTGACCGGGTAGGCCGGTATCCGGCAGGGTACGGTAACCTCTACCCACCACGCAGCAGGGCCAACGTCGTCCCTTGCTTGTTCCAATGAAGCAAGACGACGGGAGGGATTCCATGCCCGCTGCCCACCTCGGCTTTCCCGAGCCCCAAGGCCTGTACCACCCCTCGCACGAGCACGACGCCTGTGGCGTCGCCATGGTCGCGGACGTGGCCGGCCGCCGCAGCCACGACATCGTCGCGAAGGCACTGACCGCCCTGTGCAACCTCGATCACCGGGGCGCACAGGGCAGCGAACCTGACACCGGCGACGGCGCCGGGATCCTGACCCAGATCCCCGACACCTTCTTTCGCACGGTGGTGGACTTCCCCCTGCCCGTGGCCGGAGCCTACGCCGCCGGCACGGCCTTCCTGCCCGCCGAGGCGTCGGCCCGCGCCGGGGCGGTGCGGCTGATCGAGGAGATCGCCGAGCAGGAGGGCCTGACGGTCATCGGCTGGCGGGACGTGCCGACCACCCCCGACCTGCCCGGGCCGAGCGCCCGCGCGGTGATGCCGTTCTTCGGCCAGCTGTTCGTGACGTCCCCCAACGGCGAGACCGGCCTGGAGCTGGACCGGCTGGCCTTCTGCCTGCGCAAGCGGGCCGAGCACGAGGCGAACGTCTACTTCCCCTCGCTGAGCTGCCGGACCATCGTCTACAAGGGCATGCTCACCCCGCTGCAGGTCGAGCAGTTCTTCCCCGACCTCAGCGACGAGCGCTACGAGACCGCGATCTCGCTGGTCCACTCGCGTTTCTCCACCAACACCTTTCCCTCGTGGCCGCTGGCGCACCCGTACCGCTACATCGCCCACAACGGTGAGATCAACACGGTCAAGGGCAACCGCAACTGGATGCGGGCCCGCGAGGCCATGCTGCGGACCGCGAACCTGCCGGGAGACCTGTCGCGGCTCTTCCCGATCTGCGACCCGGCCGGCTCCGACACCGCCTCCTTCGACGAGACCCTGGAACTCCTGCACCTCGCCGGGCGCCGGCTGCCGCACGCGGTGCTGATGATGATCCCCGAGGCGTGGGAGAACCACACCGAGATGGACCCCGCCCGGCGGGCGTTCTACGAGTTCCACTCCACCCTCATGGAGGCCTGGGACGGCCCGGCCTCGATCACCTTCTCCGACGGCACCCTGGTCGGCGCGGTACTCGACCGTAACGGCCTGCGCCCGGGACGGTTCTGGGTCACCACCGACGGCCTGGTCGTGCTGGCCTCCGAGGCCGGCGTGCTCGACATCGCCCCCGAGGACGTGGTCCGCAAGGGCCGCCTGCAGCCCGGCAAGATGTTCCTGATCGACACCGAGCTCGGCAAGATCATCGAGGACGACGAGATCAAGGCCGAGCTGGCGGCCGAGCTGCCGTACGCCGACTGGCTGCACGCCGGGCTGGTCCGCTTCGAGGAGCTGCCCGCCCGCGCGCACGAGGTCCCGACGCACGAGGCGCTGATCAGGCGTCAGCAGACCTTCGGCTACACCGAGGAGGAGCTGCGGATCATCCTGGCGCCGATGGCCAGGGCGGGCGCCGAGCCGATCGGCTCGATGGGCACCGACACCCCCGTCGCGGTGCTCAGTGAGAAGCCCCGGCTGCTGTTCGACTACTTCAGCCAGCTGTTCGCGCAGGTCACCAACCCGCCGCTGGACGCGATCCGGGAGGAGCTCGTCACCTCCCTGGCCACCACCATCGGCCCCGAGGGCAACCTGCTCGACCCGGGCCCGGCCTCCTGCCGCCAGCTGGTGCTGCCCTACCCGGTGATCGACAACGACGAGCTTGCGAAGATCATCCACATCAACGACGAGGGCGCGCTGCCGGGCTTCCGCCCGCACGTGGTCCGTGGCCTGTACGAGGTCGCGGGCGGTGGCGAGGCACTGCTCGGCCGTATCGAGGAGATCCGCGCCGAGGTCTCCGAGGCGATCGAGAGCGGGGCGCGGATCATCGTCCTCTCCGACCGGGGCTCCTCCGACGTGCTGGCGCCGATCCCGTCGCTGCTGCTCACCGGTGCCGTCCACCACCACCTGATCGCCGAGAAGACCCGCACCAGGGTCGGCCTGGTCATCGAGACCGGCGAGGCGCGCGAGGCGCACCACATGGCGCTGCTCATCGGCTACGGCGCGGGTGCGGTCAACCCGTACCTGGCCATCGAGACCGTCGAGGACATGGTCGACTCCGGTGCGCTGCGGGTCGACAGGCACAAGGCCGTGCGCAACCTCATCAAGGCGTACGGCAAGGGCGTGCTGAAGGTCATGTCCAAGATGGGGGTGTCCACCGTCGCCTCCTACACCGGTGCGCAGATCTTCGAGGCGCTCGGCCTGAGCCAGGAGGTCGTCGACGTCTGTTTCACCGGGACCACCTCCCGGCTGGGCGGTGTCGGCTTCGACGTCCTCGCCAAGGAGGCGGCGCTGCGCCACCGGCACGCCTACCCCCGGGCCGAGAACGCCCACCGCCGTCTGGAGGTCGGCGGCGAGTACCAGTGGCGCCGCGAGGGCGAGCCGCACCTGTTCAACCCCGAGACCGTCTTCAAGCTGCAACACGCCACCCGCTCGCGCCGCTACGAGATCTTCAAGGAGTACACCGGCCTGGTGGACTCCCAGGCCGAGCGGCTGATGACGCTGCGCGGCCTGTTCAGGCTCAGGGACGGTGTCCGCGAGCCGGTGCCGATCGACGAGGTCGAGCCGGTCAGCGAGATCGTCAAGCGGTTCTCCACCGGAGCCATGTCGTACGGCTCCATCTCGATGGAGGCGCACGAGACGCTCGCCATTGCGATGAACCGGCTGGGCGGCAAGTCCAACACCGGTGAGGGCGGCGAGGACCCCGAGCGGCTCCATGACCCGGCCCGCCGCTCGGCCATCAAGCAGGTGGCCTCCGGCCGGTTCGGCGTGACGTCGGAGTACCTGGTCAACGCCGACGACCTGCAGATCAAGATGGCCCAGGGCGCCAAGCCCGGCGAGGGCGGCCAGCTGCCCGGCCACAAGGTCTACCCGTGGATCGCCAAGACCCGGCACTCCACCCCGGGCGTCGGCCTCATCTCGCCACCGCCGCACCACGACATCTACTCCATCGAGGACCTCGCCCAGCTCATCCACGACCTGAAGAACGCCAACCCCGCCGCCCGCGTGCACGTCAAGCTGGTGGCCGAGGTCGGCGTCGGAACGGTCGCGGCGGGCGTGTCCAAGGCCCACGCCGACGTGGTGCTCATCTCCGGCCACGACGGGGGCACCGGCGCCTCCCCGCTGACCTCGCTCAAGCACGCGGGCGCCCCCTGGGAGCTCGGGCTGGCCGAGACCCAGCAGACGCTGCTGCTCAACGGCCTGCGCGACCGGATCACCGTCCAGGTCGACGGCCAGCTCAAGACCGGCCGCGACGTGGTCATCGCCGCGCTGCTCGGCGCCGAGGAGTACGGCTTCGCCACCGCGCCCCTGGTCGTCTCCGGCTGCGTGATGATGCGTGTCTGCCACCTGGACACCTGCCCGGTCGGCGTCGCCACCCAGAACCCCGAGCTGCGCAGGAGGTTCACCGGCAAGCCCGAGTTCGTGGTCAACTTCTTCGAGTTCGTCGCCCAGGAGATCCGCGAGTATCTCGCCGCGCTGGGCTTCCGCAGCCTGGAGGAGGCCGTCGGCCACGCCGAGCTGCTGGACACCACCTCGGCGGAGAACCACTGGAAGGCCGCCGGTCTTGATCTGGCGCCGATCCTGCACCAGCCCGAGTTGCCCACCGGAGCCTCGCTCCGTCGCGTGGTGGGACAGGACCACGGGCTGGCGAGGGCGCTGGACAACACGTTGATCCAGCTCGCGGAGGGCGCGCTCAAGGACGGCTCCCGGGTCACCCTCGAACTGCCCATCCGCAACGTCAACCGCACCGTCGGAACCATGCTCGGTCATGAGGTGACCAAGCGGTACGGCGGCGCAGGCCTGCCCGACAACACCATCGACGTGCGTTTCACCGGCTCCGCGGGCAACTCCTTCGGCGCCTTCCTGCCCAGGGGCGTCACGCTGCGGCTGACCGGCGACGCCAACGACTACGTCGGCAAGGGCCTGTCCGGCGGCCGGATCTCGGTCCAGCCGCACGAGGCGGCCCCGCTGGAGGGGCACATCATCGCCGGCAACGTCGGCCTGTACGGCGCGACCTCCGGCGAGGCGTTCATCCGCGGCGTGGTGGGGGAGCGGTTCTGCGTCCGCAACTCCGGTGCCACCGCGGTGGTCGAGGGCGTGGGCGACCACGGCTGCGAGTACATGACCGGCGGCAAGGCGGTCATCCTCGGCCCGACCGGCCGCAACTTCGCGGCCGGCATGTCGGGCGGCATCGCCTACCTGCTCGATCCCGACGTCGAGCGGGTCAACCGCGAGATGGTGGAGATCGAGGAGCTCGACGAGGCCGACTCCGAGGTGCTGCGCGAGATCGTCGAGACGCACCTGGCCGAGACCGGCTCCACGGTGGCCAAGTCGCTGCTGGCCGACTGGGACCCGTCCCGGTTCGGCAAGATCATGCCGACGGACTACAAGCGGGTCCTGCGGGCCGCCGAGTCCGCCCGGCTGGAGGGCCGTGACATCGACGAGGCGGTCATGATCGCCGCGGTCCAGGGGTGAGGCCGATGTCCGCGCTCACCCATACCGTTCACACCGCTCAGGCTGTTCAGGGATAAGGGAGGTACGACCGATGGCCGACCCCAAGGGTTTCCTCACGCACGGACGCGAGCTGCCGGCGCGCCGCCCGGTGGACGTCCGCATCCGCGACTGGCGGGAGGTCTACGAGGACTTCCCCAAGCCCACACTGACCAAGCAGGCGGCACGATGCATGGACTGCGGCATCCCGTTCTGCCACAACGGCTGCCCGCTGGGCAACCTGATCCCCGAGTGGAACGACCTGGTCTACCGGGACGACTGGCAGGAGGCCATCGAGCGCCTGCACGCCACCAACAACTTCCCGGAGTTCACCGGCCGCCTGTGCCCGGCTCCGTGCGAGGCGGCGTGTGTGCTCGGTATCAACTCCGACCCGGTCGCGATCAAGCGGGTCGAGGTCGAGATCATCGACCGCGCCTTCGACGAGGGCTGGGTCACCCCCCAGCCCCCCGCCTCGAAGACCGGTAAGCGAGTCGCGGTCGTCGGCTCGGGTCCCGCGGGCCTGGCCGCCGCGCAGCAGCTCACCCGCGCCGGGCACGACGTGGTGGTGTTCGAGCGCGCCGACCGGATCGGCGGCCTGCTCCGCTACGGCATTCCCGAGTTCAAGATGGAGAAGCGGCACATCGACCGTCGGCTCGCCCAGATGCGGGCCGAGGGCACCGAGTTCCGTACCGGGGTCAACGTCGGAGTCGACATCACGGCGGCGCGGCTGCGTGCGGAGTTCGACGCGATCGTGCTGGCCGGCGGCGCGACCCAGTGGCGGGACCTGCCCGTCGCCGGGCGCGACCTGAAGGGCGTCTACCAGGCGATGGAGTTCCTGCCGCCCTCCAACAAGGTCCAGGAGGGTGACTTCCCGGTCTCGCCGATCAGTGCCGAGGGCAAGCATGTCGTCGTGATCGGCGGCGGCGACACCGGTGCCGACTGCATCGGCACCGCGATCCGGCAGGGGGCCGCCTCGGTCACCCAGCTGGAGATCATGCCCCAGCCCCCGGCGGAGCGCCCCGGCAGCCAGCCGTGGCCCACCTTCCCCATCCTGTTCAAGATGGAGAGCGCCCACGAGGAGCTGGCCGACGGCAGCGGCGACCGGGTCTACGCGGTCTCCACCACCGAGTTCGTCGGCGACGCCGACGGCAACGTCCAAGCACTGCGCCTGGTCGAGGTGGAGGGCCCCGGCGCCGGGTTCAAGCCGGTGCCCGGTTCCGAGCGGGAGATCCCCGCCGAGCTGGTCACCCTGTCGATGGGCTTCGTGGGACCGGAGAAGAAGGGCCTGCTCACCGAGCTCGCCGAGGTCGCCGAGGGTGAGTTCTTCGACGCCAGGGGCAACGTCGCCCGGGACAGGGGTTACATGTCCTCGGTCGACGGCGTCTTCGTCGCCGGGGACATGGGCCGCGGCCAGTCCCTGATCGTGTGGGCGATCGCCGAGGGGCGCTCGGCCGCCTCGGCCGCCGACCGCTATCTCACCGGCTCCACGGCCCTGCCGGTGGCGATCCCGCCGACCGCGAGGCCACTGGTCTGAGCACAGCCGGTCTGAACACTGAGTAGGTTGTATTTGGTCCGTTTATGTCACGGCCGATATGAGCACGTCACGGCGTTCCCGGGTGCGGCGCCGCACCCGGGAACGCCGTGTGTATCGGCTGTTTCACTGACCCCTTCGCGGAAAAACGGGCAGAGCGGATATTGAGTTCGCTTTGTCGTGCGTATCCCTGAAGGATAAATTTTCGTGATCAGGCCAGGTGCGGAGGATCGATGGGACGCGGGATCAGAAGCCTGACGGGCGCGGGAGCGGTTCTCGCCCTGGCGGCCACTCTCACGGCGGGAGCCCTGGACGGCGGGGCTACCACGGTCGCGAGCCAGGCCCGCGAGTACCTGGTCTTCTACGCCAACGGCGCCCATGACCGCGCGATCGACGCGATCGACGCGAGCGGCGGCACCGCGCTGTCCACCGAGACGCGGCTCGGCTATGTCGTCGCCAGCGGTCCAGGCTCCCGGTTCGTGGAGAACCTCGCCGGCAGCGACGCCGTCGTGGGCGTCTCCTCCGACCGCAGGATCGGCTCCGCCACCGCGATTCCCGCGGCCCTTCCCCCTTCCGGAGCCTTCGGGCAGAGCGGCACCCCGGACATCCGGAAATCCGGAATCGGCACCTCCGAGCCGCTGGCCGAACGGCAGTGGGACATGAAGATGATCGGCGCCACCGCGGACGGCTCCCACGCCACCGCCCCCGGCAGCAAGAAGGTGCTGGTCGGCGTCATCGACACCGGCATCGACGGCAGGCACCCCGACATCGCCCCCAACTTCAACTACGCCCTGAGCCGCAACTTCGTGACCGACCGGCCCAAGGACCCCAACGGCAAGACCCTCGACGGGCCCTGCGAGTTCAAGAACTGCAAGGACCCGGTCGACTGGGACGACGACGGCCACGGCACCCATGTGGCCAGCACCATCGCCTCGCCGGTCAACGGCCGGGGCGTCGCCGGCGTCGCCCCCGGGGTCTCCCTGGTGAACCTGCGCGCCGGCCGGGACTCCGGCCTGTTCTTCCTCAAGCCCAGCATCGAGGCGCTCACCTACGCCGCGGACGCCGGGATCGACGTGGTCAACATGAGCTTCTACGTCGACCCGTGGCTGTTCAACTGCAAGGCCAACCCCGCCGACTCCAAGGCCGAGCAACTGGAGCAGCGCGGCGTCATCACCGGCATGCAGCGCGCCCTCGACTACGCCCGCAAGCGGGGTGTCACCCTCATCAGCGCCATCGGCAACGGCTCCACCGACCTCGGCAGGCCCAAGACGGACGAGACCAGTCCCGACTACCCCAACGAGGCCGAGCGCACCCGCAAGGTCGACAACTCCTGCCTCAACGTCCCGGCCGAGTCCAAGGGCGTCATCTCGGTCTCCGCGGTCGGCCCGAGCAAGCGCAAGGCCTACTACTCCGACTACGGCATCGAGCAGACCGACCTGTCGGCACCCGGCGGCGACGAGTTCGACGGCGGCGGCCTCTACGACCCGACCAGGGGCATCCTGGCGGCCGCCCCGGAGAACGCGCTGCGGGCCAAGGGACGGATCAGCGCCGACGGCACGCCGAAGGACAAATCAATCATTCGGGAGTGCCGCGACAACGTCTGCGCCTACTACCAGTACCTGGTCGGCACCTCCATGGCCGCCCCGCACGCCACCGGCGTGGCCGCCATCCTGATCAGCCGCTTCGGCAAGCCGGACAAGAGCGGCCTCACCATGCCTCCCGCCGACGTCCAGCGCCTGCTGTACGCCACCGCCACGAGCACGGCCTGCCCCTCGCCCCGCAAGTACGTCTACAAGATCGACCTCCTGGCGGACGAGGTTCACAAGTGCGAGGGTCCGAAGGCGCGCAACGGCTTCTACGGCCACGGCATCGTCGACGCCGCCAAGGCGGCCTCCGTCACCCCCTGAGGCCGCACCGAGGTCCCCGAGGGCCACGTCGGGGTTCTCCTGGGGAGCGGCCGCCCCCGGTTGTCAGGCGCCGCAGTGACAGAGATCGAGGTCGACCTGGGCCCGGGCTCCCCTGGATCCAGGAGAGCCCGGCCGCAGGTCCACTGCGGCCACCCACCGCGGATCCGATGGGAACGCCGGCCGCGGAAGGGTGTCACGACGGAGACGGCGCTCCGTTATGTTCGTTTTGTCGTGTTCAAAAGAGGATCAACAGGTGGGTGGAGCGGTCAGGCCGGGGAAGAAGAACGGTTTTCCGGCTCCATCTCGTCACTGTGAGGATCCATGAGACTTCTAGCGCGTCCACACCAGATTCCACCCCGAACCGCCGCCGGTGCGATCATCCTGAACTCGGGGCTGAGCAAGTGGTCCGCCGACGAGGAGACCGCCGCGGGGGTCCACGGGATGGCGGTGGGCACCTACCCGTTCCTCAAGAACATCGAAGCGACGCGGTTCGTGAAACTGCTCTCCGCCGCGGAGATCGCCCTGGGTACGGCACTACTGGTCCCCGCGGTGCCCTCGCTGCTGGCGGGCGCCGGGCTGACCGCCTTCGCCGGAGGGCTGCTCGGGCTCTACCTCAAGACACCGGGCATGCGGGAGGAGAGCGGCCTGCGCCCCACCCAGCAGGGCCTCCCGTTCGTCAAGGACGTCTGGCTGCTGGGCATCGGCGCCGGACTGGTCATGGAGGAACTCATCTACGAGTGATCCGCGCCTCCGTTCCCCGCCGGACACGTCACGGTACGGAGAGAGAAGGCGCCGGTACGGCCCGGCTTTCGCGACAGGCCGAGCCCACGTTCTGGAACCCGCGGTCGCCCGGGAACGCGGGGATCTGTGACCTCGATGAGAAAGGTCACGGTGAGCGTGAGGCGAGGGGCGATTCGCAACCTCCCGTTCACCGAGGGTAGCGTTGATGTCACCGAATTTTTCATCGCCGCCATGACCAACGTCACGACCAAGTGGTCTGTACCAATTAGGGTGGGATCCGTGACTCGTCGCGCGAAAATCGTCTGCACTCTCGGCCCCGCCACCTCCTCTCCCGAACGTCTCCGCGAGCTGATCGCGGCCGGGATGGACGTGGCCCGTTTCAACCTCAGCCACGGCAGCCACGAGCTGCACAAGGAGGTTTACGACAGGGTGAGGGAGGCTGCCGCCGAGCTCGGACGTGGCGTAGGTCTGCTGGCCGACCTCCAAGGCCCCAAGATCCGAGTCGGCAAATTCGAAGAGGGCCCCGTCCGCCTCGGCTTCGGTGACGTCTTCACGATCACCACAGAGGAGGTCCCCGGCGACCGTGAGCAGGTCTCCACCTCCTACCAGGGACTCCCCAAGGACGTCCACCCCGGAGACAACATCCTGGTCGACGACGGCCGGGTCCGCCTGGAGGTGACCCGGGTCGAGGGCCAGCGCGTCACCACCCGCGTGATCATCGGCGGCATGATCTCCGACAACAAGGGCCTCAACCTGCCGGGCGTCAAGGTCAGTGCCCCCGTCCTCACCGACAAGGACGAGACCGACCTGCGCTGGGCCCTGCGCACCGGCTTCGACCTGATCGCGCTCTCCTTCGTCAGACGTCCCTCCGACGCCGACGTGGTGCGCAACATCATGGAGCAGGAGGGCATCCGCCTCCCACTGCTCGCCAAGATCGAAAAGCCGGAGGCGGTGGAGCGGCTCCCCGAGATCATCGAGGCCTTCGACGGCATCATGGTCGCCCGAGGCGACCTCGGCGTCGAGCTGCCCCTCGAAGAGGTGCCCATCGTGCAGAAGCGGGCCATCGAACTCTGCCGCGAGAAGGCCCGCCCGGTCATCGTCGCCACCCAGATGCTCGAATCGATGATCACCGCACCGCGCCCCACCCGGGCCGAGGCCTCCGACGTCGCCTACGCCGTCATGGACGGCGCCGACGCGGTCATGCTCTCCGGGGAGACCTCGGTCGGCAACTACCCCATCGAGGTCGTCGAGACCATGAGCCGCATCGCCACGACCGCGGAGAAGAGCTCGCTCCAGGCCACCCACAGCCTCGAACGGCTGCCGGAGACCACCGGCGGCGCCATCGCCCGCGCCGCCGCCGAGGTCGGCGCCATCGTGGGCGCCAAGGCGCTGGTGGCGTTCAGCATGTCCGGCGAGACCGCCCGCCGCCTGGCCCGCTACCGCTCCCCGATCCCGCTGCTGGCCTTCACCTCCGCCAGCCACGTCCGCAACCAGCTCGCGCTGACCTGGGGCGTGGAGACCTTCGAGGTGCCGTTCGTCCACCACACCGACGACATGGTCCGCCAGGTAGAGGCCGCGCTACTGGCCCACTCACGCCTGCAGAAGGGCGACAAGGTCGTCATCGTGGCCGGCGCCCCTCCCGGCACCGCGGGCTCCACCAACGCCCTGCGCGTGCACACCATCGGGGCGGCGGTCTCCAACCCCACCTGATCGACACACGCGCGAACGGCCACCGCCCCGGCGGTGGCCGTATACGACCCCGATCGACCTGGGGTGATCACCCGCGCACTGGCTCAGATATAACCCCTGACCTGCAACCGTGCGGCACATGCGGAAACAGGCGTACCCGTCTCCAAGGGGTGTCTCCCGACGACCGGCGAACGTCAGATCCCCGGGAACACCCGGCGCAGATCGTCCAGGGAGACGCCGTCGCCGGTGACGCTCACCGACGGCGGAGTGTGCTCCGGAGCCAGCCTGCCGCCGAGCAGACGCACCCACGCCTCCGCCGGAAGCGACAGGACGTCAGCAGGCTCAGGGGCCTCACTGAAGCCGACGGTCTCGCCCAGAGTGAGACCCAGCACCCGCTCGGGGTCACTCGTCTCGACCCGGAGAGTCGTGGCAAGACGCGGATCGATGGCGTCGGGCCTGCCCATGAAGCCGACCATGAAATCAAGCGGCCCCGAGTACAGATCGGTCAGCACCCCGGCCGTGTCCGGCGCCACGATGGCCGCCGGATCGAAGGCGACCATCACGTCCCAGGAGTGCAGCGCGGCCTCGTTCAGCCGCATCCCGGCCACCAGAGCGACATCGCCGGGCGCCGGCAGGAAACCCAGCCTGACCCGGAGCCGCTCGCGGGCGTCCGCGTCAAGCCCCTCGAAGGCCGAGACGATCTCCGCGTCCGCGACGAGGAAATCCTTGGCCTGCGCCTCAGGATCCTTCGCGTTCCAGCGGTCCCACACCCCGTGGTTGAAATCCTGGCCCGGAGTCTCCTGACCGCCCAGCGCCGCCCGCAACGTCGCCAGGCCGATCTCGGCGCCGCTGCCAAGATGACTGAGCACCTGGGCGACGGTCCACTCCGAGGCGCCCGACTGCCGATCGAGATCGGCGGCGTCCAAGCCGCGGACGAAGGCCGCCAGCTCGTCATGGGTGGTACGCAGGGCCGCGATGGTCCTGTCAGCGAGTGTGCTCATGATTCTCCTGCCGAGATGGAGGAAGGTGGGCTGTCGTGACCGAGCCGGACGTGCACCGACAGTCTCCTCCCTGGCTCGTACCCGCCGCCGCCCGGGGCACCATCATCCACCCCTCACCGCACGGGCGTCTCCTCGTCACCCGGCCGGAGCCGCCAACCCCATCCTCAACGGCACCTCACCCGGTCCCCTCGTACTCCCACGTCCGCAGCGCTATCGGCCGGCCCTTCTCCTCAGCGGGCACCGGAGGCGCGTCCGTCAGGCGGTACCCCGCCGAGCGGGCCACCGACACACTCGCCGCGTTACCCGCTTCGATCTCCAGCAGCAGCCGCGACACCCCGACCGTGTCACGGGCGAACTCCGTCATCACCCGCACCGCCCCCCGCGCCAGCCCCCGCCCTCGGAAGGCGGACCCCACGCTGTAACCGATCTCCGCGACATCCAGGCCGAGACCGCTCAACATCAGCAACACCTCACCTGCGGGCTCACCCCCGTCCACGGTGATCGCCAACTGCAGCCGCTCCCCGGCCGCCCGCCGCTGCCGGGCCCGGTCCAGATAGGCCCGTGCCGCCTGCGGATCGAACGGCGAGACCAGCGGCGTCCAGTACGCCACCTCGGGGTCGTCGAACAGCTTCACCATCGCCCCCAGATCGCCGTCCTCCCACTCCCGGAGCACCACCCCGTGCCCGCGGAGCAGCACCTCCTCCGGGAGGCACACCCGCCCGGCACCGGGACCGCTCAGCTCCGCCTGGCCGTTCTCCACGATTCCCATGCATCCCCCTCCGTCACACCGTCTTGCGAGCAACCTACTCGCCCACCGGGGCGCCCCTCACCGGGCCACCTCAGTACTTCGGCCCCACGAACTCGTCCAACCGCTCAACAGCGGCCCGCTTGGCCACGGAGAGCTGGTTGGGCTTGTTGTATCGCCATTCCACCCCAAGCGTGTCCAGCGCTTCGCCACAGAGTGCGAGGATGTCTGTGGACTCGTTGCTGAATAGGTAACGCGGGTATTCGTACCAGCGATCACTGCCATTGAAGTGGCGGCGCACACGGTTCATGCCTCGGTAGCCGTCGGAGTGCATCAGACCACGTACGAAATCTGCGGCATGTAGATCAACGATCTCCCGCTGCCACTGCTCCAGCTCAATCTTGCGTTCGTGCTTGCGCCCCGGGCCATGCTGAGGAAATAGGCATGCCCAATGTTTGGAATAGCTCTTTACTTCGATATATCCGGACAGTGTCCTGTAACTCACTGATGAGGTTGGCATGACTGCCGATAGGACCGCGCCCGCTGCCTCGGTAAGACCCGGCCATGTGGCGCAGCAAGCGAGTGACAGCTGGTATACCCCCTTCTTGCCCAGAAGGATGTGACCATCGCCCAGATACAGACCGAGAAGGTAAGCGTAGGCCTGGGAGTCGAACTTGCGGCCGTGGCACCGAGGACAGCAGCGATGCCGTCTTTCATCTTCGAAGTCATTGGTGCGTCGTGAACCAGTACGCCATTTCTGGACCGCTCCAATGGAGACGTTGCAGAGTTCGGCGACCTGTCGGTCGATGAGGCCGAGCGTCGAGAGGTGGAGAGCGCGGTCGACGGTTTCGCGGGGGTGCATGGGACCACCATGCCAAGCGCTACCGACAGTTTTCGGGTAACTACAGATCGCGTTGAAAGTGGCTGAGCCGGTCGATCTCGTCGACCGGCTCAGCTGACTGTGCCCCGAGTGGGATTCGAACCCACACTGAATGGATTTTGAGTCCATCGACTCTGCCGATTGGTCTATCGGGGCATATTTCCGGACTTGTCCGGATTCTGCTGTGCCAGCTAGATTCTGCTGTGCCAGCTAAGAGCTTACCTAGAAGTAGATCGCTCTCGGCAACTCGCGTGGTCCCAATCTAGCGGACGTCGGTACTCTCTTGCTCGTGAGTACGCAGCGGCGAGTGGTGATCGCGGAAGATGAAGCACTGATCCGTCTCGACCTCAAGGAGATGCTAGAGGAAGAAGGATACGAGGTCGTCGCGGAGGCCGGGGACGGGGAGTCGGCGGTCAAGCTGGCGATGGAGCAGCGGCCCGACCTGGTGATCCTGGATGTGAAGATGCCCATCCTGGACGGGATCTCGGCGGCCGAGCAGATCGTGTCGCAGCGGATCGCGCCGTGTCTCATTCTCACGGCCTTCTCGCAGCGTGACCTGGTGGAGCGGGCGAGGGACGCCGGTGCGATGGCGTACCTGGTGAAGCCGTTCACGAAGTCGGATCTGGTGCCGGCGATCGAGATGGCGGTCAGCAGGCACCAGGAGATCGCCGCGCTGGAGCGGGAGGTCGGGACGCTCTCCGAGCGGTTGGAGACGCGCAAGCTGGTGGAGCGGGCGAAGGGTCTGCTGATGGAGCGGCACGGGTGGAGTGAGCCGCAGTCGTTCCGGTGGATTCAGAAGGCGTCGATGGATCGCAGGCTGAGTATGCGGCAGGTCGCGCAGCTCGTGGTCGCGGACGCGGACCGGGGTGGGGGCGGCGCCGAGATGGGGGCGGAGGAGCCCTGAATCGGACTCTCCGCCTGTTTCTGGAAGCCTGTGCCTGTCGGGGGTGTGGCTCGCGGGGGAGGCGATGTGGGCTTGTCTGAGGGCCGGGGCGATGGCCGTGGGGGTGGCGAGGTTGCCAGTGACCACGGCTTTTGCGGCTGATAGCCGAAAAGGATCGGTGTTATAAAGAAACGGTAACGGCGGGCCGTCCTGTATCGACCCGTGACATCGGCTGGCTGTACTAACCGACACAACCCCCTGGCCACCCGCCAGGGAAGGGCATCTGTGAACCCGGTCCTGACGAGGGAACGGGCGAAAGGAAGGCAACCTTGCGGCCTAAGACTGCACGCCTCGGTGGAGTGCTTGCCGCCGGTGTGGCGCTCACCCTCGGTCTCGCTGCCTGCGGTGACGGTGGTACGGAAGCCACGCCGGCTGAGGGTGGCTCCAGTGCTGCCGCCCCCGGTACCATCAAGCTCGGCTTCATGGGGGACCTGACCGGTGCCAATGCCGGCATCGTGATTCCCCCCCGGAACGGTGCGAAGCTCGTCATCAACGAGTACAACAAGACCAACCCGGCTGTGAAGATCGAGCTGGTCGAGTACGACAGCCAGGCGGACCCGTCGAAGGCGGTCGCCCTGGCCCAGCAGGCTATCAAGACCGACAAGATCGTCGGTCTGATCGGTCCCGCGTTCTCCGGTGAGTCCGCCCAGGTGGCGCCGGTGCTGGAGGAGGCGAAGCTGCCGAGCGTCTCGGCGTCCGCCACCAACGCCGCGCTGTCGGCGAACGGCTGGAAGTACTGGCACCGCGTGCTGCCGAGTGACAACGTTCAGGGTCCCGGTATCGGTGACTTCATCGCGACGGGTCTCGCCGCGAAGCACGTTTTCGTCATCGACGACAAGTCCGAGTACGGCAAGCCGCTGGCCGACGCGGTCAAGAGCGCGCTTGAGGCCAAGAGCGTGAAGCTGACGACCGACTCGCTTGACCCGACCGAGAGCGACTTCTCCTCGGTGGTGAACAAGGTCGCGGCCGCCAAGCCTGACGCGATCTTCTTTGGTGGTTACTACGCCGCGGGCGGCAACCTGCTCAAGCAGCTCCGCGACAAGGGTGTCAAGGACGCGAAGTTCCTGTCCGGTGACGGTTCGCTGGACAAGGGTCTGATCGACGGCGCCGGTGCCGCGAACGCCGAGGGCGCGCTGGTCGGTTGCCCGTGCTACATCGCGACCCCGGATGTGACCGACGCCAAGGTGAAGGCGTTCGCCGACTCCTACAAGGCCGCCTACAGCGCGGACCCGGCCATCTACGCGGCCGAGGGTTACGACGCCGCGACGGTCTTCGTCGAGGCGATCAAGGCGGGCAACACCACGGCCGAGAAGATCAACGAGTTCATCGCCACGGTGGACTTCGCGGGTGTCTCCAAGCAGGTCAAGTTCGAGGCCAACGGTGAGGTCTCGGCGAAGGACATCTACATCTACCAGGTCAAGGATGGCGCGATCGGCCTGCTGGGCAAGGCCAACGAGGCCAAGCTGGGTTAGTCCGGCGCTGAAGGAGATTAGGTAGTCGGCGCGTGAGGAGCGGGAACGCGCAGTGCGTTCCCGCTTCTCACGTACTTCCAGAGAGTCCACGAGGTTCTGCTGGAGGCGGTGTGCTACCCGGAAGTGCAGGCGACCCCCGCTAGAAGTGGTAAACCCTAGTGCTCAATGACTTCATCAATCAGTTCTGGCCGGCGACGATCGACGGCCTGGCCTTCGGCTCGATCTACGCCCTGATCGCGCTCGGCTACACCATGGTGTACGGCGTGCTGCGGCTGATCAACTTCGCGCATTCAGAAGTTTTCATGATCGGTACGTTCGGTGCGATGCTGGTGCCGTTCGTGTTCGGTATCAACTCTCCGCTCACCGGCATCGCGCTGGTCGGTGTCGTGGTGGCGATGATCCTGGCCGGCATGCTCGCCTCGGCGGGTACCGCGATCGCGCTGGAGCGGATCGCCTACCGGCCGCTGCGCAAGCGCGGCGCGTCCCGGCTGGCGGCGCTGATCTCGGCCATCGGCGCCTCGATCTTCCTTCAGGAGCTGTTCGCGCTCCTGGTGATCCCGGAGGTCTTCAACCGTCCGGAGCAGGGGCGTATCCAGATGGCTCTGCCCCGGCTGATGGAGCGGAGCGAGCTTTTCTCGATCTTCGGGCACCCCGTCCGGATCGACCAGATATTCGTTATCCTCGCGGCGATCGGCATGATGATCGCGCTGGACGCCCTGGTGAACCGCTCGAAGATCGGCCGGGGTATTCGCGCCACCGCGCAGAACCCCGAGGCGGCCGTGCTGATGGGCGTCGACATCAACAGGATCGTCCGGATGACCTTCCTCATCGGCGGCGGCATGGCCGGTGTGGCGGGTGCCCTCTATCTGATCTCGTACGAGAACACGCACTACTTTGTCGGATTCCTCTTCGGTATCAAGGCGTTCACCGCGGCGGTCCTGGGTGGCATCGGCAACCTGCGTGGCGCCCTGGTAGGTGGAATCACGCTGGGGCTGGTGGAGAACTACGGAGCCATCTTCTTCGGGTCCGACTGGAAGCACGTGATCTCCTTCACCATCCTCGTCTTGGTCCTGATGTTCCGCCCCACCGGAATCCTCGGTGAATCACTCCAGCAGGCGCGCGCATGAACCAGAAGAATCCCCTGGCAGGTTTCCGCGATGGTCTTGGCCGCTTCGGCGACGCCGTGCACGATCGCTGGCTGAGCACTCCCGGCTGGCAGCGTTGGGTGCTGTACGTGCTCCTGATCGTCGGGGCGCTGCTACTGCCCTCGGAGAGTCTCGCCCCTATCATGTCGCCCTACACCGACTGGGCGACCATCCTGTTCTTCCCGATCGGGACGTACGTGGTCCTGGCGATCGGCCTGAACGTGGTGGTCGGTCAGGCGGGTCTGCTCGACCTGGGTTTCGTCGCGTTCTACGCGGTGGGCGGTTACGCGATGGCGCTGATCGGCACCCGGCTGGGCTGGAACTTCTGGCTCATCCTGGTGGTCGGCATCGGGATCTGTGCCCTGTCGGGTCTCACGCTGGGCGCTCCGACGCTGCGGTTGCGCGGTGACTATCTGGCGATCGTCACGCTGGGCTTCGGTGAGATCATTCGTATCACCGCCCGCAACACCGACGAGATCGGTGGCCCGAACGGCATCCGCGGCATTCCGCACCCGCCGAGCATCGAGGACTTCAGTCTCTTCGGGGTGAACTTCTCCGAGGTGTTCGGGGTGGATCCCTTCAAGTACGGCAACTTGAACACGCACCCCTACTACTACCTGCTGGTCGCGCTGGCCGTCATCGTGATCATCCTGGTGAAGCGCTGGGAGAAGAGCCGGGTCGGACGTGCCTGGGCGGCGATCCGTGAGGATGAGGACGCGGCCGAGGTCATGGGCGTGCCGACGTTCCGCTTCAAGTTGCTCGCCTTCGCGATCGGTGCCTCCATCGGTGGCGCGATGGGCGTGCTGTGGGCGGCGAAGTCCATCTCGATCAACCCGAACGACTTCCAGTTCCTGCTGTCGGCGACGATCCTGGCCGCGGTGGTCATGGGTGGTTCGGGCAACCTGCCGGGTGTCATGTTGGGCGCCTTCCTGGTGGCCTGGCTGCCCGAGCGGTTCCGTGGTCTGCAGGAGTACCGCATGCTGATCTTCGGCGCGGTGCTGGTGGCGCTGATGATCTTCCGTCCGGAGGGACTGCTGCCGTCGCGTCAACGCAAGGCGGAGTTGCAGGAGGGAACAGGCGGGATGGGTACGCTCGGGGCCGAGGTTCCCGGGCCCGATTCGCAGGTTGAGGAGGTGGCTTCCAAGTGAGCGCCGAGGTGAATCCGGCCACTGTGACCTCGGAGGTGGCACAGGCGGAGCGGAGCGGCCGCACCATGTTGGAGCTGCGGAGCCTCGTGATGCGGTTCGGCGGTGTCACGGCGCTGCGCGAGGTCGACCTGACCATCAAGGAAGGGGAGATCTTCGCGCTCATCGGTCCGAACGGCGCCGGCAAGACCACGGTCTTCAACGTGGTGACCGGGGTCTACCAGCCGACCGAAGGCGAGGTCCGCTTCCTGGACGAGAAGATCAGCGGCGTCAAGCGCTTCAAGATCACAAAGCGGGGTATCGCCCGCACGTTCCAGAACATCCGTCTGTTCCACAACATGACGGCCATCGAGAACGTCATGGTGGGCGCGGACGCGCACCACAGGTCGGGCATGGTCAGCGTGGCGCTGGGGCTTCCCTGGCACCGCAAAGCCGAGCGCGACGGGCGCGCGCTGGCGATGGAGCTGCTCGACTTCGTCGGCATCTCGCACCGCGCGCAGGACCACGCCAAGAACCTGCCCTACGGTGACCAGCGCCGTCTGGAGATCGCCCGCGCCCTGGCGACCAACCCGAAGCTACTGCTGCTGGACGAGCCCGCCGCCGGAATGAACCCGGCGGAGAAGGTGGCGTTGCAGCAGCTGATCCGGGACATCCGCGACGCCGGGCGGACGATTCTGATCATCGAGCATGACATGAGCCTCATCATGGGCATCAGTGACCGCATCGCGGTGCTGGACTTCGGCCAGAAGATCGCCGATGGCCTGCCGGACGAGGTGCGGACCGACCCCCGGGTCGTCGAGGCGTATTTGGGAGCTCCCGCCGATGCTTCTTGAGGTCAAGGACATCCATGTCCACTACGGCAAGATCGAGGCGCTCAAGGGCATCTCGGTCGAGGTGAACGAGGGCGAGATCGTCACGCTCATCGGGGCGAACGGGGCGGGCAAGACCACCACCCTGAAGACGATCTCGGGCCTGCGCCCGCTGTCGTCGGGGAACATCACCTTCGACGGCAACGACATCAGCAAGATGCCCGGCCACCAGCGGGTCGTCGCGGGTCTGGGGCAGGCGCCCGAGGGCCGGGGCGTGTTCCCGGGCATGACGGTGCAGGACAACCTGCTCATGGGCGCCTACACCCGCTCGGGTGATTTCAGCGCCGACCTGGAAGAGGTCTACGAGCTCTTCCCCCGCCTGAAGGAGCGCAGGACCCAGATGGGCGGCACGATGTCCGGAGGTGAGCAGCAGATGCTCGCCATCGGCCGCGCGCTGATGGCCAAGCCCAAGCTGCTCCTGCTGGACGAGCCGTCGATGGGTCTGGCGCCGCTGATCGTGCAGCAGATCTTCTCGATCATCGAGGAGATCAACCGCCGGGGCACCACGGTGCTGCTGGTGGAACAGAACGCCCAGCAGGCGCTGAAACTGGCCCACCGCGCCTACGTCCTGGAGACCGGGAAGGTGGTCAAGAGCGCGCCCGCCGACGAGCTGCTCAACGACCCGGCCGTGCAGGCCGCCTATCTGGGCGGCGGAGTGGCACACGACCTGGTCGAGGAGGCGGCGGGTGCTCCCGGCTCCGCCTCCGCGCCGGAGGAGCCGGCCTGAGCGGTGCCTTTCACGGCAGGGTGGGCCCGCCGCGCCGACGCGCGGCGGGCCCACCTCATGTCGGGGAGGCTCAGGACAGTGGCACCTGCACGCCGTCGGTGGTGCCCCCCACGCCGAGGGGCGGGTCGCCGAACAGTCTGATCGCGGCGACCTTCGCCTCGGCGGGGATGTCGTACCACAGGTCCATTTCGATTCTGACCTGGGCGCCGAGCGGGAGCGTGTCCGGCTGGCGCTTGATGGCCTGCGCGAACTTGTCGATCGTGTGGCCGGTGCCGTCGGCGGTGATGAGCCGCTGCCGCTTGGCGTCGAAGCGTGAGTTGGTGCGCCCGGGGTTCTCCACGAGAATCCGTACGACCACGTACTGGCCCTTGGCCTGCCACTCGGCGTGGCTGCCGAAGAAGCCGCTCAGGCCCTTCTGCAGGCCGATCACCTGGAACCGGGTGTCGCCGTCGGTCACCGGCGCGGCCCTGATGGGGCTCTCGCCCGGTCGTACCGGGCGCGGCGGGAGTTCGTAGGTGGGGGTGGTGGAGGCGGAGGCGGACACGGCCGGTCTTTCCGCGGTGCAGCCGGACAGGACGGTGACGGTGAGAGCGACACCGGCGAACAGGATCAGGGGGGCGCGCACATCGGGCAACGTAGCCGAGTCGGACCCCGAAGTTCAACGACCGGCCCGGCCGGTGTCGACGATCCTGCAAGTGCTCGTATCCCGGTCCGCGGTGGGAGCAGGGTGTGGATGGGGGGGCTCCTGACACGGTTGTTGTCCGAATTGTGTCATACCGGTGATCTGCACGATTGTGCAGGTGATGGAGCATGACCTGCACTGAGGTATCCATAAAAGAAGCGACATTTGACCGTAAGGAGGCCTTTGTGGGCCTAAGTTTTGTTTCCCGTCGTGCGTTCACGGTGGGCGCCATGGTCGTCGCCGGTGCGCTCGGCCTTGCGGCCTGCGGTGGTGGCGAGACCACCAGCGCGAGCCCGAGCGATGGTGCCTCGGCAAGCGCTCCCGCGGCCGCGGCCGGCCCGCAGGTGATCACCCCAGGCAAGCTGACCACCTGCACCAACCTGCCCTACGAGCCCTTCCAGTTCAAGGAGGGCGACAAGGTCGTCGGCTTCGACGTCGACATCGTCGACCTGGCGGCCAAGAAGCTCGGCCTGACGCAGGAGATCGTCGACATCGACTTCGCCGTCATCAAGAGCGGTGCGGCGATGGCGGCGGGCAAGTGTGACGTGGCCGCCGCCGGTATGACGATCACCGAGGAGCGCAAGGCCAACATCGACTTCTCCGAGCCCTACTTCGACGCCACGCAGGCACTGCTGGCCAAGAAGGGGGCCGGCGCGGCGTCCCTTGACGAGGTCAAGGCCAAGGGCCTCAAGCTCGGCGCCCAGGCCTCGACCACGGGCCTCGACTATGTCAAGGGCAAGGGCCTGGACCCGAAGGAGTTCGCCGACTCTCCCAAGGAACTGCTCGGTCTGCAGTCCGGCCAGGTCGACGTGATCGTCCAGGACCTTCCCGTCGTCCTGACCTGGCTGAAGAAGCCCGAGATCGCGGAGAAGTTCGAGCTGGTCGCCAGCCTCGACACCGGCGAGCAGTACGGCGTCGGCCTGAAGAAGGGCGCCGACCCGATCCTGCTCAAGGCGATCAACGACGCGATCACCGAGGCCAAGGCGGACGGCACCTACGAGCAGATCTTCGTCAAGTGGTTCGGTAAGAAGCCCGGGGAGCTCGGCTAACCGATGACGGACCAGCCAACGACGACCGAGCCCACTCCCGGCGGGGACGCCCCCGCCGGGAGTGGGCTCAGTCCCCGTAAGAGACAGCAGATCAGCCGGGCCGTCCAGTACGTCGTACTGGCGGCCGTGGCCGTCTTCCTGGCCCTGACCATCGAGTGGGGCGAGCTCGGAAAGAACTTCGCCAGGCTCGACGTCGCGGAGAAGACGCTTCCAGAGCTGTTCACGATCGCGCTGAAGAACACCATCATCTACTCGGTCGGTGGGTTCTTCTTCGCCTTCCTGCTCGGTCTGCTGTTCGCATTGATGCGGATGTCGTCGGTGCGGCCCTATCGGTGGATCGCGATCGCCTACATCGAGATCTTCCGCGGCCTGCCCGCGCTGCTGATCTTCCTGCTCATCCTGTTCCTGCCCCTGGCCCTGAGTGGCTTCCAGGTACCGGGCGGCACCTACGGCGAGGGCATCCTGGGTCTGACGATCGTCGGTTCGGCCTACATGGCGGAGACGCTCAGGGCGGGCCTGCAGGCGGTGCCCAAGGGGCAGATGGAGGCGGCGCGCTCGCTGGGCATGTCGTACACGCGGGCCATGGTCTCCATCGTCATCCCGCAGGCCGTGCGCATCGTGATCCCGCCGACGACCAACCAGTTCGTCTCCCTGCTCAAGGACTCCTCGCTGGTGCTGTTCCTCGGCGTCTCCGGTGACTACGTCGAGCTCACGAAGTTCGGCAACGACATGGCCTCGACCCATGCCAACGCCACGCCCATCCTGGTCGTGGGCGTGACATACCTTCTGGTCACCATCCCGCTGGGCTATCTCGCGTCCCGGCTGGAGAAGCGCCAGGCGAAGGGACGGTGACTCCGGTGAACCACGCGGTCGAGATCCGTGACCTGCACAAGTGCTTCGGCAAGCTAGAGGTTCTCAAGGGCATCGACTTCGCCGTCGACCCTGGCCAGGTGGTCTGCGTCATCGGCCCGTCGGGGTCGGGCAAGTCCACCCTGCTGCGCTGTGTGAACCTGCTGGAGCAGCCGACGTCGGGCAGGGTGGTCGTCCACGGAGTGGAACTGACCGACCGCGACGTCGACATCGACGCCGCCCGCCGCGGCATCGGGATGGTCTTCCAGCAGTTCAACCTGTTCCCGCACATGACGGTTCTGCAGAACGTGATGATCTCGCAGCGCCGGGTGCTGAAGCGGGGCAAGGCCGAGGCCGAGAAGATCGCCAGGGAGAACCTGGACAAGGTCGGCATCGGTGAGAAGTGCGACGCCTACCCCGCCCAGCTCTCCGGTGGCCAGCAGCAGCGGGTGGCCATCGCCAGGGCGCTGGCCATGAGCCCGGCGCTGATGCTCTTCGACGAGCCCACCTCGGCGCTCGACCCCGAGCTCGTCGGTGACGTGCTCACAGTCATGCGCAAGCTCGCCGAGGAGGGGATGACGATGCTCGTGGTCACCCACGAGATGGCGTTCGCCCGCGACGTGGCCGACCGGGTGGTCTTCATGGACGGCGGCGTGATCGTGGAGGACGGTTCGGCGGAGCAGGTGATCGGCGCTCCGCAGCACGAGCGCACGAAGACCTTCCTGCGCCGGGTGCTCGACCCGACGCACACGGACATCTGAGTTTCGTCCAGCAGGGCCCGCACCCGCCCGGTGCGGGCCTTCATGGCTTTCGCGGGCCTTCGCGGCTTTCGCGCGATGAAGGTCGAGGTCAGGGAGCCCGGGGGAGGCCTTTGGCGCCGTACGGAGCTTCCCCGACCCCGTACGTTTTCTACTCGGCCTCCCCACGGGCATCGCCGTCACCCACCGTAGCGGAATCGTCGCTCGATGATGGCAAAAAGGCGGCCCGGGTGTGTTCAGCGCGATCTGTCGTGGAACCCCGGGCGTGTTCACGCCCGAAAGGAAGCGGCAGCACGGGAGGCCCGCCAAGGGCCGAGCGGTGCGGTGACGGCAACTTTCGCAGAGCGGCTCAGCCTGGGCGTTTCTGGTTCTCGATGTGTTCCTTGACGATGGACAGCGCTGCTCGGCCGCACGAGGCCGCGAAGTACGAGGGTGACCAGAAGCGGGCACCCCACAGGTGTTCGCGGAGGTGGTCAGGGTACTCCTGTCGCGATCTCCGGGCAGACACGCCCTTGCGGGAGCCGACCAGCCTGGGCAGGGAGACTTTCGGCGGGTGGTGCACCAGTAGGTGCACGTGATCACGCTCGTCGTTGAACTCGACCAGTTCGGTCTCGAAGTCGGCGCGGATGGCCCGGGTGACTTCTTCGCACCGCGTGAGGATTTCGTCGCTGAACCGTCCGCGCCGGTACCCGGGTGTGAAGACCAAATGTGCGCAGAGGGGATAAACGACCATAGGGCCCTGGCGAATGTCGGGGTTCGGCTCCCAGCGTGGTGACATCGATCATACGATCCTCCCCGTGAAAATCGTCGTGCAGGTGAAGCTGATGCCGCAGGCCGATCAGGCCACCGCGCTGTCGGCTACCCTGCGTGCGGTCAACGACGCCGCGAACCGGGTGTCGGTGGTGGCGTTCGAGCACGGCGTGCCGCGTGAGTATGAGCTGCGCAAGCACACCTACGCCGAGTTGAAGGCGCGGGGGCTGGGGGCACAGGCCGCTCAGCACACCATCAAGAAGGTCCGCGACGCCTACACCACATTGACGGCGAACATCGGTGCCGGCAACCTCGGCAAGAAGGGCTCCAGGCGCCGCACCAGAGCGGAGTCCAAGCCGATCACCTTCCGTCCGCAGGCGGCGCACCCGTTTGACGACCGGTGTCTGAGCTGGCAGTACGACGCTCAGACCGTCAGTATCTGGACCACCGCCGGGCGTATCAAGGGTGTCCGCTTCGCCTGCTCGGCCGGCGCGCTCAAGACGCTGCGGCAACACCGCAAGGGCGAGTCCGATCTGATCGAACGCGACGGCGCCTTCTACCTGATCGCCGTGTGCGAGGTACCCCAAGCCCCGGTCAACGAGCATCCCGGCGGCTGGCTCGGCGTGGATCTGGGCATCGTCAACATCGCCACCGTGGACGGCATGACGCCATTCAACGGACGTGGCCTGAACCGGCACCGCAAGCGGCAGCTGGAACTTCGCCGCAAACTCCAGGCCAAGGCCACCGAGTCCGCCAGACGGCGGCTCAAGTGCCGCCGTCGCAAAGAGCAGCGGCACGCCGCGGACGTCAACCACATCATCTCGAAGAAGATCGTGACCGAGGCCGCACGCACCTCCTCCGGTATCGCCCTGGAAGACCTGGGCGGGATCCGGGAGAGGGTACGGCTCCGCAAGCCCCAACGGGTCACGCTGCACTCCTGGGCATTCTCCCAGCTCGGGACCTTCCTTGAGTACAAGGCGCGGCGGGCGGGTGTCCCGCTGGTGTACGTCGATCCGGCCTACACCAGTCAGGAATGCGCCGACTGCCACCACATCGAGAAGAACAACCGGGTCAACCAGGCCCTCTTCATCTGCCGGAACTGCGGGGTCGTTGCCCACGCCGACCGGAATGCATCCCGCAACATCGCCGCACGCGGCGAGGCTGCGTGGATCGCGGGGCGTGAGTCACGCGTCCCGGCCACCCCATAGGTGGTCTGGACGGAGGAGGCCACACCACAGCCAGTGGTGCCCTACCTCCAAGCCCGATCCTTTTCAGGACCGGGTCAAGTTGACGCGTCGCGCAGCATGCAGCTGAGGCGCGCGCTGCACACCCGGCGGCCCTGCTCGTCGACGATCTCGATGTCGTAGCTGGCGAGCGTCCGGCCGCCGTGCAGCCGGGTGGCCACGCCGGTGACCAGGCCCGAGGTGGCCGAGCGGTGGTGGGTGGCGTTGATCTCGATGCCCATCGCGATCCGCTCGGGGCCCGCGTGCAGTGCCGCGCCGACCGAGCCCAGCGTCTCCGCCAGCACGCACGAGGCACCGCCGTGCAGCAGGCCGTACGGCTGGATGTTGCCCTCGACGGGCATCGTGCCGACCACCCGTTCCGGGGTGGCCTCGGTGATCTCGATGCCCATCCGCTCCACCAGCGTGTTCGCGTGGGCGATGCTCATCTGCTCCTGGAGGGACCGGGTCTCGTCGGGATCGGTCATGGTCAAGAGGACGTCTCCTGTCAGGTGAGTCAGGCGTTCTGTCGTACCAGGAGACTAGGCTTTCGCTGTGCCGAAGAACGAAGCGACCCCCACTCGTCCGTGTCTGCTGCTGCTGGATGGGCATTCACTCGCCTATCGGGCCTTCTACGCCCTGCCGGAGGAGAACTTCTCCACCAGCACGGGCCAGACGACCAACGCGGTCTACGGGTTCACCTCGATGCTGGTCAACGTGCTCCGTGACGAGCGGCCGACCCACGTGGCGGTCTGCTTCGACCGTTCCGAGCCGACGTTCCGCCACGAGGAGTACGCCGACTACAAGGCGAACCGGAGCGCGAGTCCGGACAGCTTCCGCAGCCAGATGAGCCTGATCCACGAGGTGCTCGACGCGGTGCGCGTGCCGCACCTGTCGCTGGCCGGATACGAGGCCGACGACCTGATCGCCACCCTCGCCACCCGCGCCGCCGAGCAGGGCATGAACGTGTTGATCGTCACCGGCGACCGCGACGCGCTGCAGCTCGTCGACGAGCGGGTCACCGTGCTGATGACCCGGGTCGGCATCAGCAACATGACCCGCTTCACCCCCGAGGCCGTCCTGGAGAAGTACGAGCTCACCCCGGCTCAGTATCCCGACTTCGCGGCCATCCGCGGCGACTCCAGCGACAACCTGAAGAACATCCCCGGCGTGGGGGAGAAGACCGCGGCCAAGTGGATCCGCGAGTTCGGCTCGCTGGAGGAGCTGGTCAACCGGGTGGACGAGGTCAAGGGCAAGGTCGGCGACAAGCTCCGCGACCACCTCGACCAGGTGCTGATGAACCGGCGCCTGACCCAGCTGATCCGCGACGTCCCGCTGGAGCAGGAGATCCCTGAGCTGACGGTCGGTGCGGCCGACCGCGACGAGATCAACAAGATCCTCGACACGCTGGAGTTCCGCGGCGAGATCCGTGACCGGCTGTTCAAGACGATCGGCTCGCCCGAGGCGGAGGCCGAGGAGGGCTTCGAGGTCGAGGTTGTCACCCTCGGCCCCGACGAGGTGGACCCCTGGCTGCGCGCGCTGCCCGAGGGCCGCGCCGGCCTGGCCTTCAAGGGCACCTACGGCAGCGGCACCGGCCGCGTCGACAGCATCGCCGTCGCGGCGGCCGGAGCCGGGGCCGCGTTCATCGACCCGACGACGCTGACCGAGGCCGACGAGGCGGCCCTGCGCGCGTGGCTGGCCGACGCCGGAAAGCCCAAGGCGGTGCACGACGCCAAGGGCCCGATGCTCGCGCTGTGGGCGCAGGGAATGGAACTGCGCGGTCTCACCTGCGACACCGCGCTCGCCGCCTACCTGGCGACGCCCGGACAGCGCTCGTTCCCGCTGGAGGACCTCGTGCGGGTCTATCTGCGGCGCGAGCTGCGCGGCGAGGCCGACAACGGCGGCCAGGCCAGCCTCTTCGACGACCAGGACGACGACGCCGCCCGAGACCTGGCCCTGCGGGCCCTGGCGGTCGGCGAGCTCGCCGACGCGCTGGAGGCGTTCCTGGAGCCGCTGGGCGGCATCGCTCTGATGCGCGACGTGGAGCTGCCGCTCGTCACCGTGCTGGCCGAGCTGGAGCGGGCCGGCATCGCCGCCGACCGGGAGTATCTCAGCGGCCTGGAGGCCGAGTTCGGCGCCGCGGTCAAGCAGGCGGTCGAGGCGGCGCACGCCTCCGTGGGCGGTGAGCAGTTCAACCTGGGCTCGCCCAAGCAGCTTCAGGAGATCCTGTTCGTCAAGCTCAACCTGCCCAAGACCAAGAGGACCAAGACGGGCTACACCACCGACGCCCCCGCGCTGGCCTGGCTGGCCGCCCAGACCGAGCACGAGCTGCCGACGATCATGCTGCGCCACCGCGACCAGGCCAAGCTGAAGGTCACGGTCGAGGGCCTGATCAAGGAGATCGCCGACGACGGCCGCATCCACACCACGTTCAACCAGATCGTGGCGGCCACCGGCCGGCTCAGCTCGGAGAAGCCCAACCTGCAGAACATCCCGATCCGCACCGCCGAGGGCCGCCGCATCCGGCAGGGCTTCGTGGTCGGCAAGGGTTTCGAGACCCTGCTGACCGCCGACTACAGCCAGATCGAGCTGCGCATCATGGCCCACCTGTCCGGCGACGAGGCGCTGATCGCGTCCTTCGAGTCCGGGCACGACTTCCACAAGGCCACCGCGGCCCGGGTCTTCGACACCGAACCCGAGCAGGTCACCGGGGAGATGCGGGCCAAGATCAAGGCGATGAACTACGGCCTGGCCTACGGCCTGTCCGACTTCGGGCTGTCGGAGCAGCTCAACATCCCCGTCTCCGAGGCCAGGGCCCTCAAGGAGGGGTATTTCGAGGAGTTCGGCGGCGTCCGCGACTTCCTCAACGCGATCGTCGCGCAGGCCAGGAACGACGGCTACACCGAGACGATCATGGGTCGGCGCCGCTACCTGCCCGACCTCAACAGCGACAACCGCCAGCGCCGTGAGATGGCCGAGCGGATGGCGCTCAACGCGCCCATCCAGGGTTCGGCGGCCGACATCATCAAGGTCGCCATGCTCAACGTGCAGAGCGCGCTCAAGGAGGCGGCACTCGGCTCCCGGATGCTGCTGCAGGTCCACGACGAGCTCGTCTTCGAGGTGGCCCCCGGTGAGCTGGAGACGTTGCGCGAGCTGGTCACGGACCGGATGAACGCCGCCTACGCCCTGCGTGTCCCGCTGGCCGTCTCGGTGGGCGTCGGCCGCACCTGGGAGGACGCCGGACACTGACGCCGGACATCGACGCGGGCCACTGACGCGGGCTACCGACCCCGGAGATCGATGACCGCTCCCAAGGTGCCGGGGCCCTGCCGAGAGCCGCTCACCGGCCGGATGAAGGCCGCCTGCCCTCTCGGGTGTTCCGCTGGGGGCGGTCGCCGACGACGGCCTTCTCAGTGTCCCGCTCAGTGCCCCGCCGGGGGAGGGGCGGGCACTGACAACGCCTCCGGGCGGGCGGGCGACCCCCTCGGGAGGGCTGAACTCCGCCGATTGGTCGGGCCTGTCCGAGTCTGTTCTAGGCTGGTGATCCAGCCGATAAGCTCAACGGGCGCGGGAGTGCTGTGCGGAGTCCAATCCCCCTGACGCAGATCATCATGCTCACCAATGTGGTGGTCGTCGCGGTGGCGGTGGTGGTGCTCCTGGTGCTCCCGGCACCACCGGGTCCGCCGGGCACGGCCGGGGCCTCCGGGGCGGGCAGGGCGGCCAGCCCGTCTCCGCCGTCCGCGACCCCCTCGCCGACACCGGATCTTCCCTCGGCCGAGCTGCCGCCGCCGGTCACCGCCACGCCGGAGTTCGCGCGGCAGGTGAAGGCCAACGAGGCCGGCATGGTCCCGATCCTGATGTACCACCGGATCATCGGCAAGCGTCTGGCGTCGATCGACCGCACGCCCGCCCAGTTGCGCAAGGAACTGGAGATGCTGGCCAGGGACGGTTACGTGCCGGTCACCGCGCGGGAGTTCGCCGCCGGGAGGATGGACATCCCGGCGGGCAAGTACCCGGTGGTGCTGACCTTCGACGACGGTCACCCCAGTCACTTCGCGCTGGAGGCGGACGGCACCCCGGCCAGGAACACCGCGGTCGGAATCATCTATCAGGTGGCAAAGAAACACCCGGATTTCCGGCCCGTCGCCACTTTCTGGGTCAACCAGCAGCCCTTCGGCCTGCAGAACGCCAAGGATCAGGCGCGGGCCGTGCAGTGGCTGACCTCGCGGGGTTTCGAGGTGGCCAACCACACCTGGAGCCATCCCCACCTGCCGAGCCTGCCCAAGAAGAAGATCGCTGAGCAGCTCGCCAGGGTCGAGCGGCTGCTGAAGCAGCTCGGCGTGCCCCCCTCGGAGACGATGGCGCTGCCGTTCGGCGCGATGCCAGGTAAGAGGTCCACGGTGCAGTCGGGAAGGTGGCAGGGCGTCTCCTACCGGTTCAAGGCCGTCTTCCTGGCCGGTGCCGAGCCGTCGGTCTCGCCGTTCGCCAAGAACTACGACTGGCGATCAATCCAGCGGATCCAGAGCAATGGTAAAAAAGGCGAGTGCCGGAAATGGTGCTCCCAATACTGGCTGGAGTGGCTGAACAAGCACCCCCGCCAGCGCTACACGGCGGACGGCGACCCCGACCGCATCTCCGTCCCACGGGGGCTTCGGGGTAGTATCAGGGCTGGCCGGAGAGAGATGATCAACGCCTATTAGGCGAGATCGTTATCCTTTCGGCACGCGGGAGCGTAGTGTCGTCGGATTGACCATACCCGTCTCGTCTCATATGCTGATCGCTGCGTTGTGGGCTCGCGCGTGTCTCGGACGGAGTGGGCTCGCGCTCGATCACGCCGGTGTGAATTCATCCGGCTGACGGTAAGAAGCCTGCCGCGCGTTCGCCACATCGACATCTGTCCGCGTTCGGAGCAACTCCACACATGACGAGCAGCACTGAGGCCACCTCGAGCACCCCGCAGGTAGCGGTCAACGACATCGGCTCCGAGGAAGAGTTCCTCGCAGCGATCGACCTGACCATCAAGTACTTCAACGACGGCGACATCGTCGAGGGCACCGTCGTCAAGGTCGACCGAGACGAAGTTTTGCTCGACATCGGCTACAAGACCGAGGGTGTCATCCCCTCGCGTGAGCTCTCGATCAAGCACGATGTCGATCCGGCGGATGTCGTCGAGGTTGGCGAGCACGTCGAGGCCCTTGTCCTCCAGAAGGAGGACAAGGAAGGCCGCCTGATCCTGTCCAAGAAGCGCGCTCAGTACGAGCGGGCCTGGGGCACGATTGAGAAGATCAAGGACGAGGACGGCATCGTCACCGGTACCGTCATCGAGGTCGTCAAGGGTGGTCTCATCCTCGACATCGGCCTGCGTGGCTTCCTGCCGGCGTCCCTGGTCGAGATGCGGCGCGTCCGCGACCTCCAGCCCTACGTGGGCCGCGAGCTCGAAGCGAAGATCATCGAGCTCGACAAGAACCGCAACAACGTGGTTCTGTCCCGCCGTGCCTGGCTTGAGCAGACCCAGTCCGAGGTTCGCCAGACGTTCCTCAACACCCTGCAGAAGGGTCAGGTCCGCAAGGGCGTCGTCTCCTCGATCGTCAACTTCGGTGCGTTCGTCGACCTAGGCGGCGTCGACGGTCTGGTTCACGTCTCCGAGCTCTCCTGGAAGCACATCGACCACCCCTCCGAGGTCGTCGAGGTCGGCCAGGAGGTCACCGTCGAGGTGCTCGACGTCGACATGGAGCGCGAGCGCGTCTCCCTGTCGCTCAAGGCGACGCAGGAAGACCCCTGGCAGCAGTTCGCCCGCACCCACCAGATCGGTCAGGTCGTCCCGGGTCGCGTCACCAAGCTGGTGCCGTTCGGTGCGTTCGTCCGCGTCGAGGAGGGCATCGAGGGCCTGGTCCACATCTCCGAGCTGGCCGAGCGCCACGTCGAGATCCCCGAGCAGGTCGTCCAGGTCGGCGACGAGATCTTCGTGAAGATCATCGACATCGACCTGGAGCGTCGCCGGATCTCGCTCTCGCTCAAGCAGGCGAACGAGGGTGCGATCGGCGCCGACGTCGAGTTCGACCCCACGCTGTACGGCATGGCGGCGACCTACGACGACTCGGGCAACTACATCTACCCCGAGGGCTTCGACTCCGAGACCGGCGAGTGGCTCGAGGGCTTCGACAAGCAGCGCGAGGAGTGGGAGCGGCAGTACGCCGAGGCTCAGACCCGCTTCGAGGCTCACAAGAAGCAGGTCGAGGAGGCTCGCAAGGCCGAGGCCGAGGCGGGCGAGGCTGCCCCCACGTCCTACTCCGGCGAGACCCCGTCCTCCGCTGCCAGCAGCTCCACCAGCGGCTCCTCCGCTCCGGCGGCGGGTGCCCTCGCCTCCGACGAGGCTCTCGCGGCTCTGCGCGAGAAGCTCGCGGGCGGCCAGAGCTGACCTGTGCGGTAGAAGTTCCAACGGAAGGGCCCCGCTTCGGCGGGGCCCTTCCCGCGTTCCCGGCACCTTTTCCGGTACGGCGCGGCTGTTCGAGTCCTCCGGTCCGGCGCCTCCCCATGGCACGTGCGGGCCCGTCAGGGTGGTCGCCCCCGGTGACACCGCCTCCGGCATGGCGTCTCGCGTGACCGCCCTCCGCCGTGTCCCCGGGGAGACGCGGTGTTTCGCGTCCCCTCGAACAACGCCCCGGCGGCGGTCGCTCCAAGACCTTTGCGAACCTTGACCGCCCGATAGGGTGGCGCCGTGGCTGTGATCGAGTGGGCGGAGCCCGAGGACGCGGGCGAGATCCTGACCGTGCAGCGCGCCGCCTACGTGGGCGAGGCCCAGCTCTACGGCGACCCCTTCATCGCGCCGCTGGTGGAGTCGGCCGGTCAGGTCCGCAGCGCGGTCGAGACGGCCATCGTGCTCGTCGCCCGGGACCGGACGCGGATCGTGGGCGCGATCCGGGGCCGGATGTCCGGCACGACCTGCCTGGTCGGCCGCCTGGTGGTCGCCCCCGACAGGCAGGGCGCCGGCATCGGCGGTGCGCTGCTGGCGGCACTGCACGACGAGGCCGCCGCGGCGCTCGCCTTCGACCTGTTCACCGGGCACCTGTCGGAGGGCAACCTGCGGCTCTACCGCCGGCACGGCTACCGCGAGACCCGCAGGGAGCGGATGAGCGACCACCTGACGCTGGTACACATGCGCAGGGAGCTGTAGGGGCGCTCAGACGCCCTCCGATGCCACCCCGCACAAAAGGGGCAGGCGCCACCTTCGGTGCGGTGAAGGGCGGTTACGGCCCGTCTGTCGGTGGCCTGGCAGGGGGACGCCGACCGACTTGTTCCGGTGCGGTAGATGGTCTTCCGAGGCCGTACGACAGGGTGGCAGGCTGCGGTGAAGGGGGGCCGGCCCGTCAGCCGACGGGTCGGCAGGGGTGTGCGAGACGGGGGAGACGCCGATCACCCGATGCGACAGCGGAGGGTCTGGGGCGCGACGGGGGCGGTCTCGGCTCGGCCGCAAGGAGACGAGGACCGCACTGCCGGCGGGCGGCCCGTACCGCGTATGCTGCGGATCATGTTGAAGGTGGGTCTTACCGGCGGTATCGGGTCGGGCAAGAGCGAGGTCTCCCGGCGGCTGGCCTCCCGAGGCGCCGTGGTCATCGACGCCGACAAGATCGCCCGTGAGGTGGTCGAGCCGGGGACCCCGGGCCTGGCGCGCGTGGTCGGGGTCTTCGGCACCGAGATCCTGCACGAGGACGGCTCGCTCAACCGGGAGAGGCTCGGCTCGATCGTCTTCGCCGACTCAGAGAAGCTGGCCTCGCTCAACGCCATCGTCCACCCGCTGGTCGGCGCGAGGGTCGCCGAGCTGCAGGAGCAGGCGGCCCCCGGCAGCATCGTGATCTACGACGTCCCGTTGCTGGCGGAGAACAAGCTCGCCCCCATGTACGAGGTGGTGATCGTCGTGGACGCCGCCGACGAGGTGCGGGTGGCCCGGCTGATCGAGCTGCGCGGCATGAGCGAGCAGGACGCCAGGGCCAGGCTCGCCGCCCAGGCGACCCGCGAGGAGCGCCTGGAGATCGCCGACATCGTGGTACCGAACGAGGGGACCCTGGAGGAACTGGAGGCCAGGATGGACGGCCTCTGGAAGGACCTCACCGCCCGCGCCGTCGCCTGAACGAGGTTCGGGCTGATCCCATCCGCCCAGGTACGCCGGTGGCGAGGCTTGGCTGGAGCGGGTATCGCTGACCCGGCGAAGATTTGAGGTCACCCGCGCGAGCGGGATTCAGATGGTCTTCACCACCTGAGCGCGATCACCCTTCCTGGACTGATCCGCCCAGGCGGGGCGTGCGATCATGGCCGATGTGCTGCGACGACTGGGCATCCTGGACTGGATCCGCCTCGGACTGCTGGGCCTCGGACTCCTGTTCGTCGCGACCGGCCTGCTTCCCCTGCGGGAGGCATGGAGCGAAATGGAGCGGATCGCGCCCATCCTGCTCTTCCTCGCCGCCGTGGTCGTCCTCGCGGACCTGGTCAAGGAGGCCGGGCTCTTCGACGCGATCGCGACCCGGCTGGCGATGCTGGGACGGGGAGACCACGCCGCGCTGTTCCTGCTCTGCACGGCCTTCGCGTCGCTGGTCACCATCTTCCTGAACCTGGACACCACCGCGGTACTGCTGACCCCCGTCATGCTCGCCCTGGCGGCCAGGACCGGGATCGCCGCGCTGCCGCTGGCCATGACGACGCTCTGGCTGGCCAACACAGCCAGCCTGCTGCTGCCGGTCTCGAACCTGACGAACCTGCTGGTCGTGGGGCGGCTCGGGATGTCGGCCCGCGAGTTCGCCGCAAGGCTCTGGTTCCCCCAGCTCGTCGCGATCGCGATCACCATGATCTTCCTGTGGGTGTTCTTCTGGCGCCGGGGTACGCGCGGCACCGAGCGCTACATCCCGCCTGCTCCCGAGCCGGTCGCGGACCCGGTGCTGTTCCGGACCGCCATCTGGGTCTGTGCGCTGTTCATCGCCGCGGTCCTGCTGGAACTGCCGATCCAGTTCGCCGCCCTGGCCGGGGCGGCCCTGATGGTCGTGGCCTTCGCCTGGCGTGACCGCGCCAAGCTCACCCCCGCGCTGTTTCCCTGGCAACTGCTCGTCTTCGTGGTGGGCCTGTTCCTGGTGGTGCCCACCCTGAGCCGGCACGGCCTGGCCGCCATGATGAGCACCCTGGTCGGGACCGACACGGGCGACGGGGCCTACCGGGTGGCGGCCGTCGGCACGGTGCTGTCCAACCTGATCGACAACCTGCCCGCCTACACCGCGGTGGAGCAGGTCGTCCCCACCGGCCAGCGGGAACCGCTGCTCGCCCTGCTCATCGGCACCAACGTCGGCACGGTGATCACCCCGTGGGCCTCCCTGGCCACCCTGCTGTGGTTCGAGTGGTGCCGCCGCAGGGGAGTACGGGTACCGATGCGCACCTTCGTACTGACCGGGACCGCACTGGTCGTGGTGGCCGTCCCGGCCACCGTGGCGGCGCTGCTGCTCACCGCCTGAGAGGCGCATTCAGGGCAGGTGCTCTGGTCCGCCCCGAAACCCACGGGTGCCGTCAGCTCATACCGGCCGCAAGCATCCGCTTCCTGATCTCGTCGGCCTGAGGAACACCCATGGGGGCGAATATGCCGAACGCGATCTTCCAGTGCGCCGCTGCCTCCGCTGTCCGTCCGAGGGCTCGCAGCGCGTTGCCCAGTCCTTCGTGGGCGAACCCTTGCTGGTAGGCGTCGGTTTCCTCGTCGGCGTAGCGGGCGGCGTCCCGGTAGTGGTCCAGGGCGGCCTGGGTGTCCCCGCTCGTGAGACAGGTTTCCGCGAGGCTACAGAGCATCTCGCCCTCCACCGGCCTGCTTCGCAGGCTCCTCGCGAGGGCGAGCGCCTGCTCATGGTGGTCGAGAGCTTCGCGGTAACGGTCCTGCTGCCGCAGGACCGTGGCGATGCCGTTGAGCGCGTCGACTTCGATGCGCTGGTTGCCCTGGTTACGACCCAGGTGCGATGCCTGCTGCAAACAGTCCAGAGCGGTCGCCGGTTCCTTCAGCCTCGCGTGAACGAGGCCCAGTTGGATGAGGCAGTAGGCCTCGTCGTACTCCCTGCCGGTTTCCCGCCAGTGGCTCACGCACTCCGACAGGACCTTGAGCGCCTCACCGAACCGGCCCATCGTGAAATAACTGATCGCCAAGGTGTCCATGGTGGCGAACTCATCGATTCGATTCCCGAGGCTGCGGTTGAGGGCCAGGCCCTGCTCACCGAGTTCTATGGCCCTGGCGGGGTGTCCGGCCAGGTGCAGGGCGTAACTCACGTGCCGGAGCGCCTTCGCCTCTCTCGCCCGATCGCCGGACGTACGCCAGATCTCCAAGGCCTCCTCCTGGTGGCTGAGGTTCTCGGCGTATCGCCCGGTGAACATCTTGGCGTAGCCAAGGTCGCTCAGGATCTCGGCCTCGCCGGAGCGGTCACCGATCAGGCGGGCGGAGGACAATGCGATCTCGCCCGTCATGAGAAGGTCGTCAAGATGGTTTCTCGCATAGAAGAACCATGACAACCTGCTGAAGGTCTGCCAGGCGTGGATGTGTCGATCTCGCCGCGCCCCATGGACGATCACGGCCACGAGAGTGTGGTGCTCCCGTTCCAGCCAGGCCATCGCCTCGTCGAAACCCGGGAAGTCCGGCGTCCCGTCCACCGGAGCGATCGCCAAAGAGGTGGTGTCGACGGGAGACAGATGGTCCATGGCCTTCAGAACCGAGTGCCGGTACCAGTCGAGCGTTCTCGTCAGGGCGTCGTCACGGTGGTCTGCGGGCTCGTCGACGGCACACCGCTCCTCCGCGTAGACACGCACGAGATCGTGCATCGACAACCTCCGCTCACTGTCCTCCTGCAGGAGATGCGCGTTGACCAGTGTCGCGACCGTCGCGGCGGCGTCCTCGGGGGACAGGCCGCTGAGGGCGGCCACGGCGTCCAGCCCGATGGACGGTCCCGGATGCAGGCTGAGCACCCGGAACACCCGCCGAGCCTGCGCGGGGAGGCTCCGGTAGGAAACTTCGAGTGCGGTGCGAACACCGATCCCTGGATCCTCGTCGAGATCCAGAACGGTCAGCCGGTTCTCCTGCTGGAGCTTGCCGACGAATTCCCTGATCCGGGCAGGTGACCCGCCTGCGAGTTGTGCCGCAGCCAGTCGCAGGGCAAGCGGCAGATACCCGCAGAGCCGAGCCAGTTCGGCGATGACATCCGCCTCGCTTCCGCCCAGGAAGTTGGTGAGCAGCGCGATCGCCTCACCGGCCGGTAGTACATCGAGTGAGATGCCCTGCACGTCGTGAGTGACGGACAGACCTCGCAGGGCGTCGCGACTGGTGATCACGACTCGGGAGGGCGAGGAACCGGGCAGCAGGGGGCGAACCTGGTCCGGTGTGGCGGCGTTGTCCAGCACGATGAGCATCCGCCTGCCCGACAGCAGCGACCGGTAAAGTGCCGCGCGTTCGTCGAGGTCGTGTGGGATCTCGTCCTCGACCACGCCGAGTCCACGGAGAAGCCGACCCAACGCCTGCCCTGCCGTGGTGGCCCGTCCTCGTGAGTAGCCGTGCAGGTTGATGTAGAGCTGCCCGTCCGGAAACCGGGCGGAGACTCTGTGCCCCCAGTGTGTCGCCAGGGCGGTCTTGCCGACCCCGGGGGTGCCGGCGATGGCGGAGATCACCATGGTTGTGGTGCCCTCCTCCTCGGACAGGAGCATGTCCAGCTGACGCAGCTTCTCCACCCGGCCGGTGAAGCGCGAGACGTCGGCAGGTAGCTGCCGGGGCACATGTAGTGCAGGAGGGGTCTGTCCCACCACGGCGGTGCCGGAAGCGGAGTCTCCGGACAGGATCGTCTGGTGAATCCGGGCGACCTCCTCGCCGGGTTCCAGGCCGAGTTCGTCGCGGAAGTGCCTGCGGCAGATTCTGAACTCCTCAAGAGCCTCTGCCGTACGACCGGTGTGGTGGAGTGCGAGCATCAACTGGCCGCGCAGCTTCTCGTTCAGTGGATGCTCGGTTACCAGCAGACGCAGCTCACCGATCAACTCGGAGTGATGTCCCAGGGTGAGGTCGGCTTCGACGCGACCGATGAGCGCGGCGAGGCGCTGCTCTTCCAGTGCCGCACCCTCCGTTGCCTGCAGTTCGGAGTGAGTACCGCCGAGGGCGGGGCCACGCCAGAGTGACAGCGCCCGGCGGAATCCCTCCGAGGCGCGGGTGGCGTCACCCGTGGACAGCACGGAGCGGGCCAGCGCCGTCTCGGTGACGAAGACATCGAGATCGGAGGCGCCCGGCCGCAGCCGCAGGGAGTAACCGGTGGGTGTGCTCACGATGGCGTTACCGTCGGTGAGCAGGCGCCGCAGCGACCACAGATGATTGTGCAACAACCGTCGGCCGGAGGCCGGGATTTTCGTCCCCCACAGAGCCGTCAAAAGTTGATCGTGCGAGACAGTCTTGTTCGCCTGCAGGACCAGAACGGCCATCAAGGTCCGTTGCTTCGGCCCGACGATCGCGATCGAACGCCCGTCGCGCCAAACGTCGACCGGACCGAGAACGCGAATCTCCATGCCAACCCCCGACTGATCACGGTCGCCGCAGGGCGATGTTCGCCGACCATTCCGCTGATATTTACCGTCATACCTCTGCTCAACTGCGCATTCCCTGCGGGAAACAGGCAGTGGTGAATCGATTAGCAAGATCGAGGCATCTTATATGACAAGATCAACAGCACCAACCGTGATGCTTGTGGCGATCATCTGGTCAGGTGTTCCCGTTTCCGAACCCCTGGCCGGTCTCCCGCAATCATTGGAGGTAGTCGGTGGGGTTCCCCTTACCGAATCGCCCTTTCGCGCCGCCACGGCGTGAACCACCGAAGCGGACCGTATTTACGGTCGTGACTATTTCGGCCCTGGCCGCATCACTTCTGGTGGCCGGTGGTTCCATCCCCGCACAGGCAGACCCTGGACCCGACAACCCGGCCGTCCCTGCCGCACCTAAGACGACGGAGTTCCCCCGCCCGGAGGATCCCGACGCGGTGCTGAGGGCCGCGCTTGAGGAGGCCAAAAAGCAGAACAAGCCGGTGGAGGTCCAAGCCGCCTACACCGAGGGGTCACGCACCTGGGCCTATCCCGACGGGCACCTGACGACGCAGTCGTACGCCGGTCCGGCCCAGCTCAAGCAGGCCGATGGGGCGTGGGCCTGGATCGACACCACCCTGGTGGAGCAGGGCGGGGTCCTGAGACCCAAACTCGCCAAGGCCAAAGTCGAGTTCTCCGCGGGCGGCGCGGATCGTCCTTTCGCGTCCATGGAACGCGGTGACGGGCAGAAAGTCTCATTCAACTGGCCGACCGAACTGCCCAAGCCGACCGTCGAGGGAAACGTCGCGACCTTTGTCAACGCGGCAGGTCAGGGAGCCGATCTCGTCGTCACGGCCCTGCCCACAGGATTCCGGCATGACGTGGTGTTACGGGAGCAACCCAAAGAGCCGGTGGAGTTCCGTATCCCGGTCGAGACAGACGGACTCGACTTCGCCGAAGGCAAGCAAGGCGGACTCGAACTCACCGATGCCAAGGGAAAACGAGTCGCGTCAGCGGCCGAGCCGGTGATAATTGATGCCGGTCCCAGTCCCGCCGAAACCAAAAACGCCGGTGTGGTCCCGCCGCGCACCGGAAAAATCAACACGCGGGTGGTGAAGGAGAAGGACGGCCAGGTATTGGTCCTCACTCCCGATCCGAAATTCCTCGCCGATCCGGCGACCAGGTATCCGGTCACGGTGGATCCCACCACCACGCTCACCCTGCAGAGCGACCTGGTGGTGAGCAACGCTGCCGGCGCGGACACCTCATCGGCCTCGGAGAGGCTGGTGACGAGCATCGAACGCACCAACTCCGCGGGGACGCTCACCTACAGTCACTCGCTCCTCAAGTTCGACACCGGACCGCTGGTGGGCAGGTCCGTCGGCAGCGCCAGGCTGGACATGTACGCGGACCAGCTCGTGGGCTGCCGCTGGTACGGGCCCGCCGGGATCGAGGCCAAGCGGGTGACCTCGGCCTGGCCACCGTACGTGGGCTGGAGCAACCAGCCGTCCGTGACCAGCTTCGGCTCGTCCGTCCAGCTCTGCCCGAGCACGTCGTCGGTCGACGACAATGGCAACTGGATCCCGAGAACCTTCACCTGGAGCGTCACCGCGATGGCCCAGGCGTGGGCCGCGGGCCAGCCCAACGAGGGCATCAGGCTGTCGGGCAAGGGCACGACGGACCCCGCGCAGAACTCAGGGTGGTGGGTCTACTTCCACTCGTCGGAGAAAGCCGGGGGCACCCGGCCGAAGCTGACCGTGTCCTACTTCCTGCCGCCGGAGATCCCCACGGTCACCGCCGAGTCGATCGACTCCATGGACGGCAACGACGCGATCGCCCGCAGTACCAGCGTCAAGGTCGGTTTCAAGTCCAGCGTTCCCGAGGGGACGAACCTGGACTACACCGTCGCGGTCAACGACTCCACGATGCTTCCCCCACCGGCCTTTCCCACCGGACACGTGGCGCACTGGAAGTTCGACGAGGCCGCAGGGGCCACCGCCGCGGCCGATGCCAGCGGCAACAACCACACCGCCACCTACACAGGCAGCAGAAGAGTGGCCACCACCGGCAAACTCGGCGGCGCGCTACAACTGAACGACATGACCGGCAGCAACGGCTGCTGCATACCGGACTCCTACGCCGCCACCAGCAGGTCGGTGCTGAACCAGAACTCCAGTTTCAGCATCAGCACCTGGGTCCGCCTCAAGGACAGCGAAGCCATCCAGTACGTCGCCAGCCAGGACGGCGACCCGTTCGGCCTGAGCATCTACTATCTCGGCGGCAGCTACCAGAAGTGGCGGCTACAGGTGTCCGGAACCGGTGGCACGACCGGTTACGGCGTCTGGGTCGACTCGGCCAAGCTGGCCACGGCCGACACCTGGACGCACCTGACCGCCATGTACGATGCCGGCGCCTCCAAGATCCGCCTCTATGTCGACGGCGTGCTCTCCGGCGAAGCCGACTATCAGCCGTCCGAGACCGTGACCAGTGGCCCGTTCCGCGTCGGCGGCCACAAGTCGGGCCTCAACCTCCTGCAGGGCGCCGTCGACGACATGCGCCTCTACCAGCGCGCCCTGTCCCTGGCGGACATCAAGAAGTTGTACGGCGAGGTCGCCGCCACCAGCTACAACGCCAAGCCCTCCGGGCAGGTGATCGAGCAGACCTTCGCCCTGGACAACCCGGCCAGCTTCAAGTTCGTCGTCCGGGCCTGCCGCAGCGGCGTCACCCAGCCCTCCTGCAACGAGAGCCCGGCCTACCGCATCACCAGCGACGCCCCGATGCTGCCCACCGACACCGAGACCGGCATGGCCGACCCGACCAGGCCGATCCTGTCGGGCATGGTGAACCGTCCCTCGGGCGGCCCGGTCACCGCCAAGTACTTCCTCTACGACAACGGCGGTTTCCCTGTGGGGTCCAGCCCGCTTGGCCGGCGTACCGTCAACGGTGGGGAGCGCGCCTCGTTCCAAGTCCCCGAGAACATCGTCCAGGGGGGCCGGACCTACACCTGGCAGATGCAGGCATGCGTGGGTCAGGAAAGCACCACGCCCGAACCCACCCCGACTCCGACTTCAACGCCCACTCCGACCCCCACCGTGGATCCTCAGCAGAAGGCACGCTGGGCCTTCGACGAGGGCAGTGGTACCGCCGCGGCCGATTCCTCCGGTAACAGTCGCACGGTCACGCTGAACGCGGCCTCGTGGGGGACAGGTAAGAGCCAGGGCGGACTGGTACTGGGTGGGACCTCCGGTTACGGGGCCACCAACGGGCCAGTGATCCACACCAATGCCGGCTACACGGTCAGCGCGTGGGCCCGTCTGGACGCCACGACCAGGGAAGACGCGATAGTCAGCCAGGACGGCGCGGTCAACAGCGCTTTCAAGCTCGCCTACTCCTCCGGTGACAAGAAGTGGCGGATGGTCACGTACCAGTCCGACACCACCGGTGCCACCCCCGTGCGTGCCCTGTCCACCCAGAACGCGGTGGCCGGCCAGTGGACCCACCTGGTCGGTGTCTACGACGCGACCGCTCAGAAGATCCGCCTGTACGTGGACGGTGTGCTGAACGCCGAGACCGCCTACACCAGCAGCTGGGATGCGACAGGTAACGTCCACATCGGCCGCACCAAGGCCAACGGTTCTCAGAACAGTTACTTCAAGGGCATCATCGACGACGTCCACCTCTACCAGAAGTCATTGACCGGAGCGGAGATCACCACCCTCTACAACGGCGCCGCCCAGGTCGCCACAGCCTCAGCGGCGCCTGCCGATACCCAAGCCACAACCCAGAACGGCGAAGAGGTCTGCACCGCCAAGACCACCCCGGTCAGCTTCACCACCCCCGGCACCCCGGCCGACCCACCCGCCGAAGACATCCGGCATCTGACCCTGCTCAAGGACAACTTCGTCGTCAAGACCGCCAAGGTCGATCCCACCGCCTGCGACGGTTCGCCCTGTACGGTGACCGACTCGACCACCATGCAGATCGGCGGCAGTGGCACCGACAAGACGGTAGCGGTGATCGGGTTCAGGCTCGACGAACTCCCTGACGGTGCCAGGGTGTCCGAGGGCGTTCTCAAGCTCGGCACTCCCACCTGTTCGACGGGTACGTGTCCAGCCGACACCGTGATCACCGTGACGACTCTGAAGAGCCCGGTGACCGGTGCGAGCAAGGGGTCGGATCTGGCGGGTGACGCCGACACGACGGATACGCCGTACTCGCTGCCGCTGACGGCTCTTCAGGCCGACATCGCAGGCAACGCGTACCAGTGGCTGCTGCTCACCTCCAACAAGGACGAGGTCATCACTTTCGGCGAGGCGGCATCAGCCGAGCAGCCGTCTTTGGCGCTCACCTATGTCCCGGCCGGGCCACCGAGCAAGGTGCTCAACCTCGCCGTGCAGGCGGGGGATGGCGGAGCCAGCGCAAGTTGGGGTCTACCTGAGTCCAACGGCAGTCTCGCGATGCTCGACGGCTACGACGTCGAGGTAACCGACAGCAGCGGTACGGTCGTCAAAACCATCGACGTCAAAGACCCGTATGCCGCGATCACCGGGTTGACGAACGGTGCGGCCTACTCGGTGAAGGTGCGCGCCAAGACGGCCTTCGGCGTCGGCGAGTGGGAAGCCGCTTCGGTCACTCCTAAGGCGGTGCCGCCGCCACCGGTCAAGGGCGCGGGCGAGACGTGCGTGCTCGAAAGGGGCCAGCCGCCGCAGATGAAGACTGCTTCTGTGGCGTCCGGTGCGCAGGAGTACCTCCAGCGCGTCACGGCCTATTATCAGGCGCAGGACGCCGTCCTGGAAGGTCGCGCGGAAACGGTGTGGGACGCCCCTGGGATAACGCCCCAAGCGTCGAGCACCGCTAAACTCTCCCTCCTGAACACCAATCTGGTTCGCCTCCGAGAGGCGATGCAGGATGGTGACATCACCCGGAGTAATTCCACGGTGGAGTTGTCCGACAGCGTGGTGCGGGCCCGGCCGGACGGTAGCGTCATGGTCTTCACCAAGGTGAACCGCACCTGGACGGAAACCGACGGCTCCACGGATGGCACAGGACAGGTCAAGCGCTCGGTGACGTCGACGGCAGCGGCCGCAGGGGGTCAGGTGGAGCCGAGTGAGCCGAGTATCGATGTGTTCGTGTTCGACCGCTGCGGGGACATCACGATCATCAACGTCCCGCTGCCGCAGTATGAGGACCAGACGGATCATTTCGATGCCTGCGGCGGTAATCTCCTCCCAGGAGATTCTGGCGGAACCCTCAGAGTGGCAGCAGATGACCCGCCCACCAGTGCCTGCGTTTTCGACCCGTCCAACGACCGCCTCTGTACGAGCATTCGTGCGCAGGGGAATAACTGCGTGACGTTGGAGGCGCAGCCCGGGTTCGAGACGGATCCGTTCGACAAGAAGAGCGTCAAGCCCATGAAGGGTTTGACGTTCCGAGGCTCGGGTGTCGTGGCATGGCGGGACCATGAATACGAGATCGTCTCCGTGCTGAACATAGCGAAAAGCCGCATCTGGGTGCAGGCGTACATGACCAAGGCCTTCATCAAGAAGTATGGGGCGGAGGATTTCGTCACAAAGATGAAGATATCCGCCAAGCCGCGCTGGTGTGGTGTGACCCAACTTGGCGATATCACCGTCACATATCCTCCGGCGTTCACGCCTTCGACTGTGGAGGACTGCAGGGAGAAAGCGGTGAGCGATAATCCTGTAGGTGTTCAGGCGCTGAGTTATCCCACGGGCGGCAACGACAGTGCGCGTATTATCTGTAACGGCCTGTGCGATATTCGGAGGTTCAAGTTCGCCTTCACCGCGGAACTTTTCCTTCCCTACGCGGACAAGAAGATCCGGCCCGGAAGGGTGCCCATCGGCTGCGAAACCCGATGGTTGTTACCGCTCGAAAGAAACCCATCTCCGACGCCTGGCCCGGAGCCTAAGCCGTAGCTGTAAGGTATAAGTGGGGTAAAGGGCCGCATCTCCGATTCGATGCGGGGTGCGGCCCCTGTCCGTCATACGAACCAGGATCGAGGGCAGAGAATGTCTGAGCAACGTTCACTTGCCGGTTGTGGCGCGCTTATTCTCCTCGGAGTCGCGGCGTTACTCTTTTTGGCGGTCATTCTGGCGTCGTCAAGTAAGACGCTGATCGTGTTCGTGCTGGGCATAGCATGCATTGGCGCCATGATGATCTGGTCGACCATTATGATCACGTCCGCGATTGACAGCCAGTCGAAGAAGCCTGATCGGCCATGACTTTGCAGGGCCGGTCCCTCTGGGGGCGGGCCTCCTCGGCCCGGGCGGTCAGCTCGGAGCGATGCTGAGTGGCCAACGTGTGAGGGAGTTCAATGGCGTCGAGCGGCGTGGGGAACTCACAAGAGTCAGGGGTCGGAGAGATTTGAAAAGGAATCCGGCGTTAACGGGGGTTCGCACTGGTCATGTAGCTGATCCGCTCATCCTTTGAGGCCGGGGTAAACGCCGGATCCCGTATCCATCACACAGGCTCACGAAACTGATGTCACCGTGGCGTCCGCTTCGTCGTGCTCGCGCAGCATGCGCAGGACGGTAGCCGGGGAGGGATGCCGGTATTACATTCGTAGATCTTGAGGCAGAGGATCGACTCGGCTGCGGTAGTGGCTGATCAGTGCCCGGGTCTGATGGACGAGCCGAAAATATGACCAGGACAGCACGTGGTCGACAGCGGCGGCGGCGGGAACGAGCAGGCGGGCCAGAACGCGGCGGATTTCAGCGAGGGAGAGCCGAATCAGCCGGGCCGGGGTCAGTAGACCCGCTCCTGAGGAACAGGCGCTTTTCCCGGGTCTGCCCCGGTTGCCTCGGGTTCCTCAGCGCTCAGCCGATCGGGAAGCCGAGCGGGAAGCCGAGCGCGAGCGAGGAAGAACTCGATGTCGTCGGGGTCACTGGTCGAACGGCGGATCAGCAGGGTGTGAACCAACCCCTCGGCGGATGGCTGGTCCTTGACCGCGACCTGCCCCAGTCATAGGCGCGCAGTTCGCGGCGTACCTGGTGACGGTTGCGGCTGCGCTCTTCGCGGCGAAAGTAGTACCACTCCCGGCCCCCGTCGCCATAACCGAACAGGTGATAGGCGTAGGCGGTGGTGCTCCAGTAACAGCCGCCCGTGCGGTGGCTCAGCGGGTGCTTGAGAGGTGATCGTTGGGCCGCCTTGCCAGGTGGGCATAGGTGAGGCAGGACACGAGACCGGTTTTTACGCCCCTGGCCTGACCGATGAGCAGTGGGCGCCGATCGAGCCGCTGCTGCCCGCCCCGCACTGAGACGGCCGGCCCGAACAAGCATCCACATCACCGGCACGCTCGGGCTGCTGATGGCGGTGACGGTGCACTCGGCCGGGTGCAGGACCGCGTCGGGGCCACCACCATCCCGCTGGGGCTGTACTTGAGTGAGCGCTGCCAGGTGGTGTTCGTCGACCATGGCTTCGCCAGCCGGCTGGCTTCCGGGAAACCGGAGGTCAGGCGTCCACCGGGCGGACTCCAAGCTGTCTGCAAGCCTCCTCCAAGAATGCTGCGGGAGCCTCGGCCATGATCGATCGGATAAATCGATCGAATAAAAGGAGGAAACCATGCTCGCGCGTTCCAAGCCCAGCGCGGTTCTGTCGGTGCTAGGCCTTCTCGGGGCACTGGCTCTTGTCACCGCCGCCCCTGCCAGCGCCGCTCCTGTCACCGCCGCCCCCACCGCCATCGTCGAAACCGAACTCGGTATCACCGTCTACGCTCACGATATAGACGAGGAGGGGGCCTGGAGCAACGGTGACGAAGTCTTCATCAAGGTCGTGCGTAATGGAGTAAGTCAGCGCTTCGCCCCGACCGATGGCACGGTCGACGTCAACGAGGACGAAGAGGGCCAGATAGTCGAATTCCCGTCGCATTACCCTCTCAAGTTTTCGCCGGGTGAGAAGGTGACGGTCCAGGTGTGGGAGGATGACACTTCCGGAGATGACCTCCTCGCCGAGGCCAAGGACGTCATCGTCGAGTGCAACCGTCCGTTCAGCGGCGCAACCGAAATCTCAAAGCGGAAATACTATTATTATTCGTTCGAGGCTAAGTTCTACGCCTTCGGCTGCTGATTTTCGCATTGTGATGTTCTGCGGACAGTGAGAGGGCCGGGCCACCGCGGCATCCCTGTCCATGCGGTATGCGTGAGGCGGCGGCCTGCTCGCCGGACGACGGGCCTAGTGTGAGAAGGGACGGCCGCGCACGTGGCCGACCTGTTCGCACGGGAGCGTACCGGTACCCAGGCCGCCGAGGTGGTGCGGGGCGGCCGGATGCCGGGCGGCCGGTTGCGCCGGGCCGGGCCTGCTGCGGCGGAAGGAGAGCGCTGGCCTCCCAGGGGCCAGCGCCGCCACGACTACACGTTCCGGCAGCCGGGCGGCCGCCAGGAACAGCCGGTGCACACGAGGTACATGATCTCTCGCCGTGGATGCCTGTCCGGGCGGCCGTCCCAGTGCGGGGCGGGCAGCAGCGGCTCGATCAGTGCCCACTGCTCATCGGTCAGGCCAGAGGCGTAAAAACCGGTCTCGTGTCCTGCCTCACCTATGCCCACCTGGTAAGACGGCCCAACGATCATCCCTCAAACACCCACTCAGAGAAACTGATTTTGACGTTACCGCAAGCCGCAGGAGCGCGCGTTACGCACTGCTGATGACACGGACCCGAGTGGAGGGCCTACGGGGAAGCTCAAAGACCGACACCCGACCGCTGGAACGATTGGGTGCGTCCGATCCTCGGAGAAAGACGAAGTCGAAATCCTGGAGTGGTCCTGCAGGTCAATCGAAGTAACCGGACTTAACGGAGTTGAGGAAGGTACACCATTCGGCCGAGGTGAAGGTGAGGGCTGGGCCGGTGGGGTTCTTACTGTCGCGGATGGCGATGGCTCCGGGGAGGTTGCCGGCGATTTCGACGCAGTTTCCACCGCTGCCGCCGCTGAGGGAGCTCTTCTTCCAGACGGTCTTGGAGAGGTCAAGGCCGGTTAGGGATGTTACTTCCATGATCACCTCGTATCGGCCATAATCAGGATCGAACATTAATTACCTGCGGTGTGTGGAGGGAACCTGAAAGACGCATCCTCTCGTCGGGGAGAGCCGAAGCCTCCGTTCTGGCTGCGTTGGATTCCTGAGGAAATCGCGGGGACCTATGCCTTGTCCGTGGTCTCTTTGGCTGTGTTTACCTCGGAGGGAGTCCTGGGTGACCATATTTATGGTTATCTCTTAATGGGCTTTATGGCACTACCTTTATCCATCGCCGAGGTTGCCACAGGTCTTGCGATGGAGAGCCTGACCCCTCAGCTTCTGACCAGCGGTACCGCGGAGTGGGTGTCGTTGCTCTGGCCGGGGTTACTTCAGGCTCTGCTGCTGTGGTGGCTTCTGCGTCGGGGAAGGCATTCGGTACGCAGCGAGCGCTGGGGTCGACTGCTCGCCACACTGACGACATTCCTGGTGATCGTCTCAGGGGTGGTCGTTGTTTTCGATCAGTGGGCTCCCCGCAGACCGGGAGGCATTCCGTTGCTTGCTCTGGGAGTTCTGCAGGCTTTCTTCGTGTTCGGGTACGCCGGTAACCGCTCGTTCGCAGTGCCACCGCCCAAGAGGGAATCTTGATCGGGTGTGACCGAAGTTCATCGACGCGGTGGGCAATTGCCGATAGACCATCGTCGTGGAACATTAGATTGCTACCAAGTTGGCATCCGAATGAGAGGGCGGGGAAAATTTTGGCGCGTGATAAGAAATGCAAGAGCGGTGTAGCTCATGCACCAGTTCTGTCGGCGGCCTTCGTTTTCGTGATCTTTTCTGGATGCACGAGTGGGGGGCCGGTCGGCCTCGGACGTGAAGGAGAATATATAAGTTGTGATCGACTTCGCCTTGTTCTGTTGAATGCCTTGGCAGTTGCCAATCCGGACTACAGGGTCTCTTGGGATTATGCCTGGCAGAGTCCAAAGTGTGCCGGTGGGGCTTCGGACTTCGATGCCCGAATCCCCGTTGGTCTTACCCCCAGATCACTGTCGACGCCTTTCAAGTCCTTCGCTGATCCTGTGTCGGCCGGTGAAATAGGTCAGGACTCTTTCGGTCAGGTGAAGGCACCCTTCATCAACGAGTGGAGGATGAGTCGGATCATCAAATCTCTCGGTGGAGGCAGTATCGTAGAAGAAGGGAAGGGCGTGGATCTCCTTGCTGCGGACATAGGCAAAGATATCGACGTACAGGCTGTCGTCGAGCTTGAGTCGCCTCTGCTGGAAGAGGATGTGGAGAAGATTTGGTCCACACCTGATGTTTTTTTCTTTTCGCCCGGTGGGGAACAGAAGCCCATCGGTTGGGACTGGGAGTTCGCCGGCCTCTCCTGCGACACGAGAGGGTTCGACTTCTGCCAGGGCAGCAAATCGGCGACCACGGCTTTTCGCCAGTGGGTTTCGCTGCTACGACCGGAAGACGCCTCCGCGCTACAGGAGTTCGGGATCGACTATCAGGAACTGCGGCGGCGAGCCAGCGATAGTAGGATCTATGGATTCGTTATGCATAACCTTCCGCCACAGGCGACGCGGCTGGTAGATCATCCGCAGGTACGCTCAGTGAAGATCGTGGATATCGCCATGAACGAATGACCGTCCTCTCCACGCGACGGAGTGTTGACCTGTCGAAGAGATCTGTCTTCATGGATCGAACACCATCACCGGGAGCCGTGCCTTACATTAAAACGGCACCCGACCGTTGGGACAGCCGGGTGCGCATGCTTTTAAGGTGAGAACGGATCTCCGAGCGGGTATTCGAGGTCCGGCTGCGGAGAACGGTCCTGCCGGTCAGTCGAAGTGGCCCGACTTAACGGAGTTGAGGAAGGTGCGCCATTCGGTCGGGGTGAAGGTGAGGGCCGGGCCGGTGGGGTTTTTGCTGTCGCGGATGGCGACGGCCCCGGGGAGGTTGCCGGCGACTTCGACGCAGTTCCCACCACTTCCGCCGCTGAGGGAGCTCTTCTTCCAGGCGGCTCTGGAGAGGTCAGGGCCGGTCAGGTCTGTTGCTTCCACTGGTCCCTCGCTTCTTTGATCATCTCTAGCGACTGGCTAGGACGAAGTGCCTCTGTTCGGAGCCGGTCGTATCTATCCCAGACGACACTTACCAGACTGTGCTCAGCTGAAACTTCGCCTTCCCCGGCAGACTCTACGGAGACGGTGGTCGGTGCGTCCGGCATTTGGGCGAGCACGAATCCGGACATCAGGCCTGCGGTGCAGAAGGTGTCGTGGGGGACGAGTTGTACCTTCACGTTCTGCCGACCGGCGACGGTAGCGAGATGGTCGAGCTGTTCGTACATGACCTCCCAACCTCCGATGGGACGGCGGAGGACCCACTCGTCAAGAAGCGCCCACAGGGTGGGCGGACTGTCCCTCCGGAGGATGATTTGCCGCCGCATGCGGGCACTGACCTGGTCCTCGACCTCCTGCTCCGTGGTGGCCAAGTCGCCACGGAAGACGGCTCTCGCGTAGTTCTCCGTGCTTTTATCCGGACGATGTCAGGGAATTAAATGGATAATTCGCCCGGTTAGCGGAGACATTGTGACAGGCGAATTTATGGCGCCTGGCAGGAATGGCGGTGATCCAATGGGCGCTGAAGCGGTTCCCGTGCTCGGTCTGCTGGGCAGTGTCGAACTGCCCGGGGTGGCCGAGTCGGTCGGCACGGCCCGGCGATATGTCAGGGGCGTGCTGGAGAACTCGGGCCGGCGGGATACGCATGACGCCGAGCTTCTGGTCAGCGAGCTGGTGTCGAACGCGGTAGGACACTCGGAGTCGGGCCGCGTCGGCGGGCTGGTGACGATCGTGGTCGCGAACTGCGGCGAGACCGTCCAGATAGCGGTGGCCGACAAGGGCTCCGCCACCTGCGCGCCCGAGATCCCGGTCGAGCCGGACGAGGACGCCGAGGGTGGCCGTTGGCTCTGGCTGGTCAGCGAGGTGGCCCTGTCCTGGGGCTGGCACGAGGGCGCGGCGGGCCGGATCGTCTGGTTTCAACTGCCGCGACAATGACCGAGACGCCAGGTGAGATCGCCATCCTGATCGCCCGGTACGACAGGAACTGGCTCATCTCCGAGGCGGCCGGAGGTGGCTACTACGCCGTACGCCGGCACAGCCTGTCCGAGGGGTTTCTCGGCAGGAATGACCTGTCCAACATGATATGCGTGCCGACCCTCGGTGAAATGGCGCGCCGCCTGGCAGCCGAGAGGAAGCGCGAGAATCGACTCTGAAATCAACCGGGAGAATCGCTGCCCTCAACCCGATCCCGCTCGTCCGGCGATTTAATTCGCTTGCCCGCGGGCCCGGGGGGCGGACACGATCGAGTATGGAGACGACACCGGAACTGCTCGCCTACTACGGGCAGGACAGGGAAGACGACAGGCTCCGGGTGGGGCGCGGGCGACTGGAGCTGTGGCGGACGCAGGATGTGCTGCGCAGGGCGCTGCCCCCGGCTCCGGCCAGGGTGCTGGATGTGGGCGGCGGCACCGGGGTGCACGCGGAGTGGCTGGCCGCCGACGGATATCGGGTCGAGCTGATCGATCTGGTGCCGCTGCACGTGGAGCGGGCGACGCGGCTGGCCGGGATCACCGCGAGGCAGGGGGACGCCAGGGAGTTGCCGGTGCCCGACGAGAGCGTGGACGCGGTGTTGCTCCTGGGCCCGCTCTACCACCTCGCCGAGCGTGCCGACCGGGTCAGGGCCCTGGCCGAGGCGGTCCGGGTGGTGCGACCGGGCGGGCTGGTGGCCGCCGCGACCATCAGTCGTTACTCGGTCATGCACGACACGATCTACCTGGGGTCGTACCTGCTGGAAGAGCAGCGGAAGATGGCGCACTCGGCCGCGGTGGACGGCGTCATGCTCTCCCCGGGCTCGGGGTTCACCGCCTACCTCCACGATCCCGACGAGGTCCCGGTGGAGTTCGCCGACGCGGGCCTCCCCGACGCCGCCCGCTACGGACTGGAAGGACCTTTCTCCCTGTACGGCGACATCAACGACTGGCTGGACGACCCCGACCGCCGAACCCTCATGCTCGACGCGCAGCGCCGCCTGGAATCGGTCCCCTCTCTGCTCGGCATCAGCGGCCACCTGCTCACCCTCGCCCGCAAAGCGCTCTAGAAACCGAACGGTCACCCCGGCAGGGCGGGAAGCGCGGGTACGGGGTCGAGGCCGAGATGGCGGCCTGCGGCGGTTAGGGCCCGCTGGAGATCGTCGATGACCTGGGTCAGGTCAGAAACCTCGTGGGAGTGACCGAAGTCGATCCATGCCTCGGCCGTGGCGCGGCCACGAGAGATCCGTTCCGTGTACGCGCCCGGTGTGAGCTGCCCGAAAACAAGGAGTTCCTGCAGATTGGCGGGGCGCCACCAGGCGAGCCAGTCCGGCGCCTCGTTGACGGCCAGGACGAGGCGTTCCGCCGCGTCCGCGTAAGGGGTGTCGTCTGGCAGGCTTCGCTCGGCGATACTCCAGAACGCTCGCAGCCACTGCCCTTTCTGACGGGAGAGGTCCGGGACGAACGGGGCGGGAGCCTCCTGGGGCTCACCGTGCAGAGCTTTGCGGTAGGGCTCCAGGTGCTCCAGGAGTCCCTGCCAGTCCGCCTGGACCTCGTTGAACCAGTTGTCCCGCGGCCGGGTGGCCAGCGCGAACGCGGCGGCGGCCAGCCGGCGCAGGTCGCCGGAGACGGTGAACGGATTGCGATCGAGCCAGTGATGGGCGGACTCGTCGGGGGCGATCCCGGAGATCCGAGCGGCGACCAGGCAGGCGAACGCCAGGGCCTCCTCCACTGCGCCCTCCTCGACGTACTCCTCGTTGTCGCGGACGAACGTGTCAAGCGCCTCCGCCATCGCCGCGGCGACGTCTTCCTCCCCCTCCAGTTCCGCGATGGCGTCGGAGGCATCGTCACTGTCGAAGGGCTCCTCGAAGAGCGGGGGCCGGTCGTTCACGCAGCGGATCCTTTCCGAGGATTTGATGATCATGGCACGTGCCGATCGCGTGGGAGCCCGGGAGCGGGCTACGAGACCTTACTGGAGGGGGCGGTCCAGGTCTTGCACGATCTGGGGTCGGCGGTGGAGTAGCCCCGCTTGGTCCAGTAGACGAGGTTGGTGCCCTTGCCGAGATCGCGGATCTTGCTCTTGGCGGCGGCATCGGCCCTGACCAGGCCCGGCAGGCGCCGGGCGTCCCTGGCGGAGTAACCGACGGCGGACCACACACTCTTCGCGGTCATTCCGCCCAGGCACTTCGCCTGCAGGTTGTAGCGGCGGATCTGCTCGGAGATCTCGTCGGCGTCTAGGGGCGCCAGGTGTCGTTCATACAGGTGATGAGCGCGCTGACGTGCCTCTTGACCGAGGCGAGGCTGCTGCCCTTGGCGGGTTTCCCGGCGCAGTTCGCGGCGGGGAGCCTGCCGGCGGTGTAAAGGGGGTTGCCGGTCAGGAGCGGGGCGTCCTCGACCGGATATGCCGAGGCGGTGGCCGTACCGGGGAGGAGGAGAACGGAGGCGGCGACCGTCGTCATGATCGCGCGAATTTTCATGGTCATGGACATTAGGCCATATAGCGGTATTCGGTAAGCCGCCGGTGCGTGGGGTCATCGCAAGTCGGCGAAAGATGGGGAAGCGCCGGCATCCGACAGGAGAGCGAACGCGTGCCCCATGGTGTCGCCGAGCCGGACGGGCCCTCAGAAACGCGAAACGGCCGTGCCTCGATGACGGGGGCGCGGCCGTTTCGCGTGAAAGGTCAGAACCAGCCGCGCCTCTGGGCCATGGCCTGGAGGCCGGCGCGCAGGGACTGCTCCACCTGGCCCGGGTGGTCGTTGTAGTGGACGGTGAAGCGGCTGTAGCTGTCGTGGCTGGAGGACAGGAAGCCGCCGCGCTTGTCGGCCTCCAGGATGACGTCCATCGCCTGGGGACCGGAGATGAAGGTCAGCTCCAGCTCGTTGAAGTGGCGGTGGTACTCGCCGCCCGCGTAGTACTCGATCTCCTGGAAGAACGGCATCCGCGAGCCGTGCAGGGTGCCCCGCTCCAGGTCGGCCTTCTTGAAGCGGAAGCCCATCCGGTCCAGCGCGCCGAGCAGGTGGTCCTGGGCGGGGAGCGGGTTGACGAACAACGGGTCGAGGTCGCCCTTGTCGAGCGCGCCGGCCAGGGAGAGCTCGGTGGAGACACCGAGCTGCATGCCGCGCAGCGGGTGGCCGCTGATGGCGCTGATCGGGGTCTCCCAGGGGACCTGGATCTGGAAGGGGGCCGACTGCGGGGCGCCCGCGGCCAGGTGGAACGGCCCGGTGATCTGCTGGCGCAGGAAGCTGTAGGTCGACTTGTACTCGTTGTCGCCGCTCTCGACCTCGACGACGGCGGTGAAGTCGATGAAGATGCCCTCGACCCGGTAGTCGGAGCCGCCGCCGCGGAAGTTGACCTGCCCGCGTAGCACCTCGCCGGGCCGTACGTGCGAGTTCTGCAGGACCGTGTCGACCTCGACACCCGCTCCGAACGCGGCCATCAGCTTACGGAACACCATTGTGACTCCAGATTTCTCTCAGGGGGATTGGATGTGATCGTTGCCCAGCTGGGGCAGCAGCTGGGCCAGCAGCAGGGTGGACAGCGCGGAGGTGTCGCCGGAGGCCCCGGTGGTGCGGACGACGACGGGGCGCGGGGCGCTCTCCGCGAGCTTGGCGCCCACGTCGAGCCTGCGGCGGGCCAGCTCGTACTGGAGCACGGCGCGGTTGTCGCGGTAGGAGTCGGCCAGCCTGCGCAGCCCCTTCGCCTCGTTCTCGGCGGAGGTGAGCTCGGCCCGGCCCTTGGCCTCGATCTCCCAGCGCACTCGCTGAGCCTCGGTCTCGTGCTCCTCCAGCATGCGGGCGACGTCCTTACGCGCCGTGTTGGCGGCGGCGCGCACCTCGACGATACGCGCGTCACGCGTCTTCTTGGAGCGTTCGATCTCCATCAGCAGGGTGTCGATCCGGCGCTTGCGGGTGAGCTCCCACTCGCGCTCGAAGGCCGACAGTTCCTTGGCGACCTTCTCCCGGGTGGCCAGGTGCTGCTGGTACTGGTCGGGCAACTGCACGTCGGGGATGTTGGCGCCGGTGATCCGCACGCCGTACCGGCCGAGCTGGCGGGTGAGGAGCTCCTGCATGTCGCCGACGTCGGAGCCGCGCAGGTCGTAGGCGCGCTCGGTCCGCACCAGGCGGCTGCGCTGGCGGATGGCGTCCTGCACGGCGCTGCTGAGCACCAGGTCGAAGTTGCCGGCGCCGATCGTCCGGACGAAGGCCACCGGGTCGACGATGCGGAACTTCAGGAAGAACTCGATCGACTTGAGCGGGACGTTCTCCGCGGTCGGGCAGGCCACGATCGGCGCGGAGTAGGGGATCTCGGTGGAGGTGTCCACCACCGCGTCCACCCGGTCCCAGGGCAGCCACAGGTAGTGGCGGCCGGGAGGCAGCGTGCCGACGATCGCGCCCCACCGGCTGCGCACGCCGGTGGTGCCCTCCTCGATCTCGATGATCGCCCGGCGCCAGAGCCAGATCAGCGCCACCACCAGGAAGAACACCGCGCCGACCGCGGCCAGCAGGGAGAACGCCCCGTCGGCCAGCACGGCGGTGCCCGCCAGATAGAGGGCGAAGAACAGCAGCGTCACCCAGGCGAAGCCGCGCCGGTCCTTGGGGATCACCACCGGGACCAGCTGGCCCGACTCGCCGCCGCGCAGCAGCTGGCGGATCTCCGACCAGGAGGCCAGGGATTCCTTGATCTTGGAGAATTCTCCGTTGCTCACTGGGTCCTCACCGTTCCTCGTTCGCCTCGTGGTCCGTTCCGGTGCACGTCAGTCCTCGTCTCGTACCGGAGCGGCGACGTCGGCGGGGGAATTGAGCAGGGCGGCGATCTCCGCCCCGCGCCCCTCGACGCGACCGCCGATCTCGGACATCCGGGCCCTGATCGCGGCCATGTCCGCCTCGGAGAACAGCTGTGCCTCGCGGCTGCCGACCAGCTGCCTGGCCAGCGCGAGCAGGTCGAGGTCGACGTCCTCGCCGACCTGCACCAGACGCGGCAGGTGCGAGGCGACGGACTCCAGTTTGTCGAGCAGGTCCTGCTGGAACCGGTAGTCGAGGATCTCCGGCGCCTCGGCGGCGCTCAGCGCGCGGATGTCCAGCGCCTGGGCCTCCAGCAGCGCCGCGTTGGCCTTGGCGGTGGACTCCGCCTCCACCAGCCGCTGGCCCGCCTGGGCCTTCGCCTGGTGTGAGGCGCGCTCCAGCGCGGTGTCCATCTGGGCCTGGTACGTGGCGATGTCGGCGTGGATGGCGGACAGCTGCTCCTGCAGGCCGGCCAGCTCCTTGATCAGGTCGCCCTCGTTCTGCTCCTTGCGCAGCTGGAGCTCGTACTCGTAGGTGTACGCCTCCTTGGCGACCCTGATCATCTCGGGGGCGGCGAGGTCCATCCGGTACTCCTGGCTGGACGGCTCGGCGTGCGTGATGTTGACGTCGGTGAGCCGTACGGCGGGCAGGAACTGCTGGTTGAGGTTGTCCAGCATGCCCATCGTGCTCTCGCCGACCAGGTCGTAGATCTCCTCGGCGCGCTGGGAGTAGATCAGCGAGCGGGTGACCTCGCTGATGGCGTTCTGCAGCTTGGCCTGGAAGCCGCTGACCGAGCCGAGCACGAAGATGAACTCGGCCGGGTCCTCGATCCGGAACTGCAGGAACAGATCGACGCTGGCCTTGACGCCCTGCTGGGTGGGAGCCTCGCGGATGGGCGCGTTGAAGGGGTACTCGCGGGTGGTGTTGACGATGTAGCTGACCCGCTTCCACGGGTTGAACAGCGTCACCCGGCCCGGCTCGGCGATCTGCACGAGCTTGCCGAACTTGGTGATCAGGGCCTTGCAGCCCTCGGGCACCATGACCACACTCCGGCGCCACCACAGGAACACCGCGGCCAGCACCAGCACGGCCCAGTAGTGCGGGCCGAACAGCACCCGTGCCCCGTCCGGGAGGCCGGTGGCGACCAGCCCGACCAGGCCGAGGCCGGCCAGCACCACCAGCGGGATGATCACCTTGGCGGCGCCGCTCTTGGGGATGACCACGGGGGAGATGACGTGGACGGGCTCGCCGTGCTGGCCCTTGCCGCTGAAGCTCCGGTTGACGATCTCGCCGGCCTCGTTGAGCGGCGCGCTACGGGCCTCGATGACCGTGCCCAGGGAGGCGCCCTGGTCACGGGCGGCCGCGAAGTCGAAGGGGTTGAGCGCGAAACCCTCGTTCCCCGAGCCTCCGGAGTCACCCGGTCCGTCGTTGGGCTGCCCTGTCATCTGGCCGGCGAACTGTCCGACGGCCTGCCCGACCACCTGGCGCATGTCGCCGCCCTGCCCTATCGTCTGGGCCGCGGCCCTCGCGTACTGCATGGCTTCTCTTGGCCGGGACATCACACCTCCGAGGTAGTCGTATGTCAAAAGCTCGATATATCACGCTTTGTGAACACGGGCACGCCGGTTAGTAAAGGGGACCCCGCTTGCGGTTCACTTGCCGTGCGGTTAAGCCGGTCACCCCGGCGGGGGACCGTACGGAGAAGGATTGTCGGTCACGCCGCCTACAGTGGAACAGGTGAGGCCGGTAACAGATTTGCAGCGCAAGGTGGCTCCCTTCGAGGTCGTCACCGACATGACCCCTTCGGGCGACCAGCCCACCGCGATCGCCGAGCTCGAACGGCGCGTCAAGGCGGGTGACAAGGACAACGTCCTGCTGGGCGCCACGGGTACGGGCAAGACCGCCACGGTCGCCTGGCTGATCGAGCGCCTCCAGCGACCCACCCTGGTCATCCAGCCCAACAAGACGCTCGCCGCGCAGTTCGCCAACGAGCTGCGCGAGATGATGCCCAACAACGCGGTCGAGTACTTCGTCTCCTACTACGACTACTACCAGCCCGAGGCGTACGTCCCGCAGAGCGACACCTACATCGAGAAGGACTCCTCGATCAACGAGGAGGTCGAGCGGCTGCGCCACTCGGCGACCAACTCGCTGCTGACCCGCCGTGACACGATCGTGGTCGCCTCGGTCTCGTGCATCTACGGCCTGGGCACCCCGCAGGAGTACGTCGACCGCATGGTCAGGCTCAAGGTCGGCCAGGAGATCGAGCGCGACAGCCTGCTGCGCCGCCTCGTCGACATGCAGTACACCCGCAACGACATGGCCTTCACCCGGGGCACCTTCCGGGTGCGCGGCGACACCGTCGAGATCATTCCCAAGTACGAGGAGCTCGCCGTCCGCATCGAGATGTTCGGTGACGAGATCGAGAAGCTCTCGACCATGCATCCGCTGACCGGCGAGGTGATCACCGAGGACACCGAGCTCTACATCTTCCCGGCCTCCCACTACGTCGCGGGCGCCGAGCGGATGGAGAGCGCCGTCCGGGGTATCGAGGCCGAGCTGGCCGGGACGCTGGAGACCATGGAGCGCCAGGGCAAGCTCCTTGAGGCCCAGCGGCTGCGCATGCGCACCACCTACGACCTGGAGATGATGCGCCAGATCGGCACCTGCTCCGGCATCGAGAACTACTCGCGCCACATGGACGGCCGCGAACCGGGCAGCGCGCCCAACACCCTGCTCGACTACTTCCCCGAGGACTTCCTGCTGGTCCTGGACGAGTCCCACCAGACCGTCCCGCAGATCGGCGCGATGTACGAGGGGGACGCCTCTCGCAAGCGCACGCTCGTCGACCATGGCTTCCGCCTGCCGTCCGCGATGGACAACCGCCCGCTGAAGTGGGAGGAGTTCCTGGAGCGGATCGACCAGACGGTCTACCTGTCGGCCACTCCCGGCCCCTATGAGCTGGGCCGCTCCAAGGGAGACGTGGTCGAGCAGGTCATCCGGCCGACCGGCCTGATCGACCCCGAGGTGATCGTCAAGCCGACCACGTCGCAGATCGACGATCTGATCCACGAGATCCGCGTCCGCACCGAGAAGGACGAGCGGGTCCTGGTCACCACGCTGACCAAGAAGATGTCCGAGGATCTCACCGACTACCTGCTCGAACTCGGCATCCGGGTCCGCTATCTGCACAGCGAGGTCGACACCCTGCGCCGCATCGAGCTCCTGCGCGAGCTGCGGATGGGCGAGTTCGACGTGCTGGTCGGCATCAACCTGCTCCGCGAGGGCCTCGACCTGCCCGAGGTGTCGCTGGTGGCCATCCTCGACGCCGACAAGGAGGGCTTCCTCCGTTCGGAGACCTCCCTGATCCAGACCATCGGCCGCGCGGCCAGAAACGTCTCCGGCCAGGTGCACATGTACGCCGACCGGATCACCCCCTCCATGGAGCGGGCGATCGACGAGACCAACCGCCGCCGGGCCAAGCAGATCGCCTACAACGAGGCCAACGGCATCGACCCGCAGCCGCTCCGCAAGAAGATCGCTGACATCCTCGACTCGCTCAACCGGGAGGACGCCGACACCGCCCAGCTTCTCGGCGGCAGCGGTCGCCAGCAGTCGCGCGGCAAGGCGCCCGTCCCCGGGTTCGCGGTCAAGCAGGCGGGCCAGCATGCCAGGGCGATCGCCGGAGAGATGCCCAGGGCCCAGCTGGAGGCGCTGATGGAGTCGCTCACCGAGCAGATGCACCAGGCCGCCACCGACCTCCAGTTCGAGGTCGCCGCCCGGCTCCGTGACGAGATCAAGGAGCTCAAGCGAGAGGTCCGCGACATGCGCGAGGCCGGCGTCTCCTGATGCACCCGTGGTCGAGGTGGCGTGCACGCGTACCTCGACCACGGACCCACCGGTGGCTCGCCGCGTGGGCGACCCGGGCCGGGAGAGCGAGGGGAGACGAGGCGGGCGGCCGGGCCGGTGTGAAAACGGCTGTGCGAACGGCTCGCCGGCGACGACGTTCGATCTCAACCGTCTCCGATGAGTCCCGATGGTGGCGATCTGACGCGGTATGGCGGGGAGAGATTAGTATCGGCTCCCGATATCGGTATCGTCATTCCTCTGTCGCCGAGCGTTCACCGGCGACGCGGAAGGCAGGGGGGCGGATGCGGGAGTTTCTCCGTGGTGCGGTGCGGCTGCACATCCTGCACCACGCGGCCGAACAGGACATCCACGGTGCGTGGATGGCAGAGGAGCTGAAGCGGCACGGGTATGCGATCAGCCCTGGCACGCTGTATCCGACCCTGCATCGGCTGGAGGCGGACGGGTTGCTGACCTCTGAGCAGCGCACCGTCGAGGGGCGAGTGCGCCGGGTGTATCGCGCGACCCGGGCGGGCCGCGCCGCCCTCACGCAGGACCGGGCCGCGCTGGCCGAGTTGGCTCGCGAGCTCCTCACCGAGGCCGAGTGGCGGCCCTAGATCATGGGGATGGCGGCCGGCACGGGTTTCACACCCGCGGGGTGAACCGGGCCAGGTCGTAGATCCCGAGAGCCTTTTCGATGTCGGCGACCTGGCCGACCACGCCGGTGAATCCGCTTTGGCCGAAGCGGCGGTGCTCCTCGTCCTCGAAGGTCTCTCCCAGCCGGAGGAACTCCCTGGCAGGGACGACGTCGCGAAAGACGGGGAAGACGACAGTGTCCTCGCGGGCCTCGTGTGGCTCGTACATTCGGATGAACGCGGCCATGGCGGTGACCAGTTCGCGGCGAGCCCGCGTCTGCGGTGTGGCGGATGCGCCGGTGGCCCGCAGGATGTGATCGGTCAGGACGCGACCTCTCTGATGCTGAAGCAGTAGAACCGAGACGGTGTCGGTGAGCTTGCCGGCCTCTCGCAGCCGCGGGAACACGTACTGTTCTTCCAGATGCTCGTGGTAGTCCTGGATGAAGCCGCGGATGATGCGTGCCCCGGCGTTCAGCGGCTGAGCCGGCAGTGGCTCGCCACCCTCGATCCGCCGGATCCCCTCCCGGTAGATCAGCAGGATGCGTTTGAGTACCCCGTGTTCACGCATGAGATCTTCCGGTGGTGTCACCGGCACCTCCTGCTCCTGGGCGGCGGACCCCGACGGGGGCGGGGACGCCCCGGCTTCGACCAGGCTCGCCGAGCCGCCGCAGGCGGCAAGGGGGAGACCTCCCGCCATGGCGGCGGACAGTCCCAGTAGGTCACGTCGGCGCACCTCGGGCGAGTGTGAGCTTCCCATCGGGCCCCCTTTTTTTCCGGCCGCTGTCTCACCGTCCCTGCCTCCGGGTCATTCCCGTGGGGCAGGACCTCACGCGATGACCTTGGCAATGCTCCCGTCGGCTGCGCACATCGCGGTCACGGCTTTGCCGGCCGGTTCCGGGGCCGGGGGATTCCTGCACGGCTCGACTCGATATCGTGAACCGATATCGAGTTTCGTTTTGCGCCGGACGGAGCGTGTGCCATGGCGGAGGTATCGGCCGGAGCCGGGCAGCAACGGCTGGAGCGTCGCCTGGGGCTGGGTGACGCGGTGGTGATCGGCCTGGGCGCGATGATCGGAGCCGGGGTCTTCTCCGCGCCGGCCCCCGCGGCCGCCGCGGCCGGATCGGGACTGCTGCTGGGGCTGGCGCTCGCGGCGGCGGTGGCCTACTGCAACGCCACCTCCTCGGCACGGCTGGCGGCACGCTACCCCGCCTCCGGCGGCACCTACCTGTACGGCCGGATGCGCCTGGGACCCTTCTGGGGATACCTGGCGGGCTGGAGCTTCGTGGTCGGCAAGACCGCCTCATGCGCGGCGATGGCCCTGACCGTCGGTCTCTACGTGTGGCCGGGGCACCAGCGGGAGGTGGCCGTGGCCGCGGTGACGATGTTGACCGCGCTGAACTACACCGGGGTACGGAAGGCCGCGTGGCTGACCCGCACCATCGTCGTGGTCGTGCTGGTCGTGTTGACCGCCGTGGTGGCGGCGGGCCTGATGAGCGGGCCCGCGTGGCCCGCCCTGCCGGGCGTCGTCTCCGAGGCCGGCGTGGGCGGGGTGTTACAGGCCGCGGGCCTGCTGTTCTTCGCCTTCGCCGGATACGCCCGCATCGCCACCTTGGGTGAGGAGGTGCGGGATCCCGCTCGCACCATTCCCCGGGCGATCTCCATCTCGCTGGGCGTCACCCTGGTCGTCTACGTCTGCGTGGCCGCCACCGCCCTGGCCGTCCTCGGTCCTCGGCGCCTTGCCGAGACCTCCGCGCCACTGGCCGAGGTGGTCGCTGCCGCCGGTCTGCCGGCCCTGGTCCCGGTCGTCCGCGCCGGCGCCGCGGTCGCGGCTCTGGGTTCGCTGCTCGCGCTGATCCTCGGGGTTTCTCGCACCACCATGGCCATGGCCAGGGACCGGTACCTGCCGCCCGCCCTGGCCGCCGTTCACCCGCGCTTCAAGGTGCCGCACCGGGCGGAACTCGCCGTCGGCGTCATCGTCGTCGTACTCGTGCTGACCAGCGACCTACGCGGCGCGATCGGGTTCTCCTCCTTTGGTGTCCTGGTGTACTACGCCATCGCCAACGCCTCCGCCTGGACCCTGCCCCCCGGTGAAGGCCGCCCGCCCAGGGCCGTTCCCGTCCTCGGACTGGCCGGTTGCGTCGCGCTGGCCTTCAGCCTCCCGCCGACGGCGGTGCTCACCGGCAGCGCGGTCCTGGTGATCGGGGCCGTTCTGTACGGGGCACGCCGGCGGCTGAGCCGCCGATGACCCCACCCGAGGTCTCCGCCGTGAGCGGCGACGGCACGCGCCGGGTCAGCGGAGGTCTTCGGGGAGGGAACGGTTGATCGTGGTGCGTTTGTAGAGCTCGTCGATCTGGTCCAGCGGGTCGGGGGCCCGGCGGCGGGCCTCGATCTCCAGGTCGGTGCGGTCCTGGATCTGGTCGATGCCCCCGGCCGAGTGCGCCATCTGGTCGTTGCGCAGGTCGGCCCTGATCCGGGCACAGGACGTGGTCAGCTTGGCGTGGTGCTCGCGCAGGCGGCCCAGCGCCGTGTGGTCGATGTAGGGCGAGACCCGCCGCTCCTGGGCGTAGTGGGCGAGCTGGGCGTCGAGCTGCTCGGCGTGCGTCGCGATCTCTCCCACCAGCTGAGGCAGATCGCCCAGTCCCCAGCCGTCGCGCAGCGCGTGGTCCACCGCCTGGCGGGTCAGGGAGACCTCGCGCCGCAGGTCAAGACGCATCCGCTCGGTCTCCGCGGCGTCACCGGTGCCCATCGCGGCCATCTGGGAGGCAACCCGGGTGGAGACGCTCTTGGCCTTCTTTGTGGCCTTCTTGCCGATCTTGACCAGCAGATAGATCCCGGCTGCTCCCAGGAGAAGGAAGAACAGCAGGATCATCAGCAGGATCATGAGGAATTCGCCGATCGGAACCACCTCCCCATGGGGGTTGGACGAGATGTCTAGAGCATAGTCCGCGAGCGCGGCCTCATCGCAGGCTCGGTTCGGCTGCCCGGCGCCGCCTCCGTCGCCGTATCCTGCGGGTCGTCCACCAGGCGAGCAGCGCCAGCCCCGCCACCACCAGGATGACCAGGACGGGCAGGAAGATCGCCACCAGGCTGATGCCCAGTGCCCCGGCGTCCTCGACGGTGCTGACCACGGGCGCGCCCACCCCGGCCGTGGTGGCGTTCACCACGGGCCTGGCGGTCGTCTTCATGATGTGCACGGCCAGCGCGATCCCGATGCCCAGCACCCAGCTGAGCCAGGGGTTGTGGCTCATCCAGGTCGAGCCGTCCAGCCGGGCCGCGGCCTCGGTGGCGCTGAAGACGACGCCGCCGGAGGCCGGGCGGACGACGGTCTGGATCATGTCGTTGACGCTGTCGACCACCGGGACCTTGTCGAACACGAACTCCGCCAGGAGCAGCACGCCGATGATCCCGAGCACCCAGCCGTTGGAGAGCCAGGCGAACTCCTGCGGCAGCCGTACCTGGTCCGTGAAGTTGGCGAGCAGACCGACCACCAGCAGCGGGATGTAGGCGTTGAGCCCGGCCGCGGTGGAGAGCCCAAGGCCCGTCAGTGCCGCGAGCATCGCACCTCCATTGTCATCTCTGCCCCCTCCAACGTCTCATGGCGGCTGATCGATCCCGCCCGGTTCCCTCTCCCGGTATCACTCCGGTCTCGGTGGCCGCTTCGGTGAGCCGGGAGGGTCCCGGGTGACCGGGGGATACGGAAGGAGTCCGTCGGGCGTCACCGAGGCCGGGAAGTCCACCGAAACCGGGGCGCGCTGAAACAGCTGACACAGAAGGAGCCGGAGGAGGGGGAGAGCGGGAGAGAGCGGAGGGGCGAGGAGGGGCGAGGAGGGAAGGTGAGGGAGGTGAGGGAGCCGGTCAGGTGCCGGTGAGGCGGTCGAGGCGCTCGACGGCGGTGGCGAACTCCTCGATCATGTCGTGGACCACCCGGCGGGCCGGTCTGATCTGGTTCATCTGTCCGACCACCTGCCCGACGAAGTAGGTGGCGAGTTCCCCGGCGCCGGGGGAGCCGCTCTCGGCGGCCTTGCCGATCCTGGCCATCGCCCCCTCGGCGAGGAGCATCTGCAGCGGCATCGGCAGCGCGCCCGGGCTCTCCGGGGCCCCGTCCCACTCGTCGGTCCAGGCGGATCTCAGCTGCCGGGCGGGCTTGCCGGTCCGCGACCGGGACCGCACGGTGTCGGAGGAGGTGGCGGCCAGCATCTTCTGCTTGACCAGGGGCAGGGTCTCGGCCTCCTCGGTGGTCAGCCAGACCGAACCGCACCACACCCCCTCGGCGCCCAGCGCGAGCGCGGCGGCCATCTGGCGTCCTCCCGCGATGCCGCCGGCCGCCAGCACCGGGACGTCCACCGCGTCCACGACCTGGGGGACGAGCACCATCGTGGAGATCTCGCCGGTGTGGCCGCCCGCCTCGGAGCCCTGGGCCACGATCACGTCGGCTCCGGCGGCGACCTGACGGCGGGCGTGCTCGACGGTACCGACCAGCGCGGCGACCGGTACCCCGGCCTGCCTGGCCTTGGCCGTCATCTCCGGTGGAGGCGGGCCGAGCGCGCTGGCGATGAGACCGATCGGGTGCTTGAGCGCCACGTCGATCAGCCCGATGGCGCCCTCGGCGGTCACCTGGCGGCCCATCTCGTCGGCGTAGTCGGCCGTGGCGCGGGTGAACGCCTCGGCCCCGCCCACGCCGTACTTGCCGAGCAGGTGTGCCACGAAGTCGCGGTGCCGCTGGGGGATGTGGTCGGTGAGGCTGGTGTTCCGGTTGGCGGCCGAGGCGTCGATCCTGCCGGGAACGAGCACGTCCACCCCGTACGGGCGGCCGCCGACGTGTTCGTCGATCCAGCTCAGCTCGGTGTCGAGCTGCTCGGGGGAGTAGGCGACGGCGCCGAGCACGCCGAACCCGCCCGCGTTGGTCACCGCGGCGACCACGTCGCGGCAGTGGCTGAAGGCGAAGAGCGGGAACTCGACGCCGAATCTCTCACAGATCATGGTCCGCATGAGGTGACCGTAAGTCACAGAACCTTGTTCGGTCCAGTGCCGCGACCGGGCGTGGAGCCGGGTGGTCGCGATCTCCGTTGCGGGGGGTGTCAGGCGGTGTGGACGGGGTCGGCGGGGGGAGGCGGTACGGCCGGTCCGGCCAGGGCGCCGGTCGGCTCTGCGGTCTCGCCCTCCGGGTCGCCAGGGGTCTCCGGGCCGTGAGGAGTCTTCGGGTCGCCAGGGGTCTCCGGGCCGGGGGGCTCCGCGCCGCCGAGGTGAGGTGGCAGCCAGCCTTCGCCGGGCACGTAGTGGCGTACCACCTTGGCGGGGATGCCCGCGATCACGCTGTGGTCGGGGAACTCCCCGCGCACCACGGCCCCGCCCGCCACCACGCACTGCCTGCCGATCCGGGTGCCCGGCAGGATGATCGCACCGGTGCCCAGCCATGATCCCGACCCGATGGAGACGGGGTTGTTGCGCGGCCACTGGCGGCCGATCGGCATCTCGGGGTCGTCGTAGACATGGTTCTGGTCGGTGATGTAGACGTACGGGCCGGTGAAGACGTGGTCGCCGATGTCTATCGACTGGTGGCCCACGATGTGGCTGCCCCGGCCGATGGAGCAGCTTCCGCCGATCCGTACGATCGAGTTCGGGCCCAGGTCCACCCCGGGGCCCATGCCCGCGGAGATGGAGACCCGCTCGCCGATCAGGGTGTGGTCGCCGATCTCGACCCAGGCCTCGCCGAAGATGGCTCCGACCGGGAACGACAGACAGGCGCCCTCGCCGAGGCGCCGGAACCGGTATCCGGCAGGACTGGCGGGGCTGATGGTGCCGGCCGCACGGGCTGCCGCCCAGAGTCGGTGGATCAGGCTGCCCACAGCACGCCGTACCACCCCACGAAGTGACATAACGGATCAAGTTACTGCTTGGTTGGGTTTGGTAGGAATGCGGGTGGGGGTTGTTCGGGCACTTCGCCGGTACCGTTTGATATTCTGAGAGCCCGTGGACCTGTAGGCCATTCACAAGGGTGTGCCGACTGATCTTCAACGACCACGGGAGCCTTCTTGCGCAGCGCCGCACACACCAAGCATCTGTTCGTCACAGGCGGCGTCGCCTCCAGTCTGGGTAAGGGGCTGACGGCGTCAAGCCTCGGCCGTCTTCTCAAGCTGCGCGGCCTGCGGGTCACCATGCAGAAGCTCGACCCCTATCTCAACGTCGACCCCGGCACCATGAACCCGTTCCAGCACGGTGAGGTCTTCGTCACAGACGACGGCGCCGAGACCGACCTGGACGTCGGTCACTACGAGCGGTTCCTCGACACCGAACTGCACGGCTCGGCCAACGTGACCACCGGCCAGGTCTACTCCAACGTCATCGCCAAGGAGCGACGCGGTGAGTATCTCGGTGACACCGTGCAGGTCATCCCGCACATCACCAACGAGATCAAGGACCGCATCCGGTCGATGGCCGGCCCCGAAGTGGACGTGGTCATCACCGAGGTCGGCGGCACCGTGGGCGACATCGAGTCGCTGCCCTTCCTGGAGGCCGTCCGCCAGGTCCGCCACGAGGTCGGCCGCGACAACGTGTTCTTCCTGCACGTCTCGCTGCTGCCGTACATCGGGCCGAGCGGAGAGCTGAAGACCAAGCCGACCCAGCACTCGGTCGCCGCGCTGCGCAGCATCGGCATCCAGCCCGACGCGATCGTGCTGCGCTCCGACCGCCCGGTCACGAACGCGATCAAGCGCAAGATCAGCCTCATGTGCGACGTCGACGAGGACGCGGTCGTCTCCGCCGCGGACGCCGCCAGCATCTACGACATCCCCAAGGTGCTGCACGCGGAAGGCCTGGACGCCTACGTGGTGCGCCGCCTCGGACTGCCCTTCAGGGACGTCGACTGGAAGGAGTGGGAGCAGCTCCTGCGCCGGGTGCACCGCCCGGCCAACGAGGTCACGATCGCGCTCGTCGGCAAGTACATCGACCTGCCCGACGCCTACCTGTCGGTCACCGAGGCTTTGCGCGCGGGCGGTTTCGCCAACGACGCCCGCGTCAACATCCGCTGGGTGAAGAGCGACGACTGCGAGACCCCCGAGGGCGCGGCCCGCGAACTCGACGGCGTCGACGGCGTCCTGGTCCCCGGTGGCTTCGGGGTGCGCGGCATCGAGGGCAAGGTCGGCGCGATCCGGCACGTCAGGGAGAACAAGATTCCGCTGCTCGGCATCTGCCTGGGCATGCAGTGCATGGTCATCGAGGCGGCCCGCAACCTCGCGGACATCGAGGACGCCGGCAGCACCGAGTTCGACGAGGAGACCACCCACCCGGTCATCTCCACCATGGCCGACCAGCAGGACGTCGTCTCCGGCGAGCGCGACATGGGCGGCACCATGAGGCTGGGCCTCTACCCGGCCAGGCTCGGTGAGGGCACCCTCGCCCGCCAGCTGTACGGCATGGCGAAGGTCGACGAGCGCCACCGCCACCGCTACGAGGTCAACAACTCCTACCGCGAGCAGCTGGAGAAGGTCGGCATGGTCTTCTCGGGGCTCTCACCGGACGGCCGCCTGGTGGAGTACGCCGAGCTGCCCACCGATCTCCACCCCTTCTTCATCGGCACCCAGGCGCACCCGGAGTTCCGCTCCCGGCCGACCCGCGCGCATCCGCTGTTCAAGGGCCTGGTCGGCGCCGCCCTGGCGTACGCGGAGACCCGTGGCACCGTCGCCAAGGCAGGGCGGGGCAAGTGAGCGACACGCGAGGGGGGCGGAGCGAGGGCGTCCTGGAGGTCCTGGACGTCCCCGAGGAGTGGAAGGTCACCTCCTCCACCGAGCACTTCCGCGCCCGGGTCATCACCGCCGTCACCGACGCGGTGGTCATGCCGGAGGGCGAGGTCGCCAACCGTGACTACGTGATCCACCCCGGCTCCGTGGCCGTCGTCGCCCTCGACGACCGGGAGCGGGTCCTGATGATCCGCCAGTACCGCCACCCCGTCAGGCGGCTGCTGTGGGAACTGCCCGCGGGGCTGCGCGACGTTCACGGAGAGTCCCTGCAGGCGGGGGCGGCCCGCGAGCTCGCCGAGGAGGCGGGTTACCGGGCGGGCACCTGGCACACCCTCGTCGACGCCTTCACCTCGCCGGGAATGACCGACGAGCGCACCCGGATCTTCCTTGCCAGGGACGTCGCCCCCATTCCCGAGGGGGAGCTGGACTTCGTCCACCGGCACGAGGAGGCCGACATGCCGGTGGTCTGGATTCCCCTGTCCGACGCGGTTCGGCGTGCCATGGCGGGAATGATCCACAATTCCCAAGCCGTGGCCGGTATTCTCGCCGCATACGCCGCTTCGGCGGATGGATTCGCCTCGCTGCGGTCCGCCGACGCACCGGAGGCATGACAGGAGGACACCCTGAGCGAGACGGAGGCCGTCCTCCTGCGCTACCTTGCCCACCTGGCGGGGGAGCGGGGTCTGGCAGCCAACACACTGGCCTCCTATCGCCGTGATCTCCTGCGATACGTGGAGCACCTCAAGCACCGCGGTCGCGTCACGTTCGCCGAGGTCGCCGAGGACGACGTCGCCGCCTTCGTGGCGGCGCTCAGGGAGGGCGACGGGGAGCATCAGGCCCTCGTCGCCGCCTCGGCGGCGCGGGCCGTCTCCGCGGTGCGCGGGCTGCACCGCTTCGCGCTGAGCCAGGGCCTCTGCCGCCACGACCCCGCCCACGAGGTGCGCCCGCCGCGCCAGCTCAGGCGGCTGCCCAGGGCGATCAGCGTCCGCGACGTGGAGCGTCTGATCGCCGCCTCCGGGCCTGACGGCGCCCCTCTCACCCTGCGCAACCGGGCACTGCTCGAACTGCTGTACGGCACCGGCGCGCGCATCTCCGAGGCGGTCGGGCTCACCGTCGACGACGTCGAGCTGGGGACGGAGGCCCAGCGGGTGCGTCTGCGGGGTAAGGGCGGACGTACCCGCCTGGTGCCCCTGGGCGGCTTCGCGGGAGAGGCGCTGGGCGCCTACCTCACCCGTGCCCGCCCCCGCATCGCCTCCCACGGCCGCGGCACCTCGGGGCTCTTTCTCAACGCCAGGGGTGGCCGGCTCACCCGGCAGGGGGCCTGGGAGGTGCTCCAGGGCGCCGCCGAGCGCGGCGGGCTCGAAGGAGTGTCGCCACATATGTTGCGACATTCGTTCGCAACCCACCTCCTTGACGGCGGTGCGGACGTTAGGGTGGTTCAGGAACTACTCGGCCACGCCTCGGTGACCACCACCCAGGTGTACACGCAGGTCACGGTCGACAGGCTCCGGGAGGTCTATGCCGTGGCGCATCCGCGCACGCGGGATTGACCTTCCTTATGTCCGGGCGTGCCGCCTTGCCGCATACGTGTTGACGCCATAGTGTCCGTCCGGACGGTCCGGTTAGAGGCCGTCAGGGAGGTTCGACTGGTGACTGTGACCACCGACGGTTCTATCCGGGGAGCGGCCCCGGCAAACCCCGAGAATCCCTGGGGCGACACCAAGACCGCCGGGACCCCTCGCAGTGGGGGAGTCCTCGGCCCGACCGGGCGTCCCCGCCCCGTTTTCCCCGACCCGCCCCCTCGCAGCGTGCACGGACCGGCGAGGGTCGTCGCCATGGTCAACCAGAAGGGCGGCGTCGGCAAGACGACCACCACGATCAACCTGGGCGCCGCGCTGGCGGAGGCCGGGCTCAAGGTTCTGCTGGTCGACTTCGACCCGCAGGGCGCCCTATCGGTCGGTCTCGGGATCAACCCCCTCCAGCTCGACCTGACGGTCTACAACCTCCTCATGGAGCGGCAGATCACGGCCAGGGACGTGCTGCTGGAGACCGGCGTCGAGGGCATGGACCTGCTGCCCAGCAACATCGACCTGTCGGCCGCCGAGGTCCAGCTCGTCACGGAGGTCGCTCGCGAGCAGGTGCTCGGCCGGGTCATCAAGCCCCTCCTGCCCGAGTACGACGTCTGCCTGATCGACTGCCAGCCCTCCCTGGGACTGCTCACGATCAACGCGCTGGCCTGCGCGCACGGCGTTATGGTGCCGCTGGAGTGCGAGTTCTTCGCGCTGCGCGGTGTCGCGCTGCTCATGGACACCATCATCAAGGTCCAGGAGCGCATCAACGACGAGCTGGTCATCGAGGGACTGCTCGCCACCATGTACGACGCGCGCACCCTGCACGGCCGCGAGGTGCTGGCCCGGGTCGTCGAGGCGTTCGACGACAAGGTCTACCACACAGTGATCAATCGGACGGTTCGCTTCCCCGACGCGACCGTGGCCGGTGAGCCCATCACCAGCTTCGACTCCTCCTCGCTCGGCGCCAGCGCGTACCGCGAGCTCGCCAGGGAAGTTCTTGCCAGGTGGGCCGCGCTGGAGCGGTGATCCCACCTGCCGGTACGGGACAATGGAGGGATGACCGAGCAGCCGAAGACCGCCGATGACACCTTCAAGGTGCATCTGGAGGTCTTCGAAGGCCCTTTCGATCTCCTGCTCGGTCTGATCTCCAAGCACAAGCTGGACATCACCGAGGTCTCGCTCAGCCAGGTCACCGACGAGTTCATCTCCTATATCCGGGCCAGGGGCCCGGAGTGGGACCTGGACCAGACGAGCCATTTCCTGCTCGTCGCGGCGACCCTGCTCGACCTCAAGGCGGCCAGGCTGTTGCCCGCCGGCGAGGTGGACGACGAGGAGGACCTGGCCCTTCTGGAGGCCCGCGACCTGCTCTTCGCCCGCCTCCTGCAGTACCGGGCCTACAAGGAGGTCGTCAAGGTCTTCTCCGCCAGGATGGCCGAGGAGGCGCTGCGCTTCCCGCGTACCGTGCCGATGGAGGCCCGGTTCGCAGGCCTGCTGCCCGAACTGGTCCTCGGCATCGGCCCCGACCGTCTCGCTGAGATCGCCCGGCGGGCCTTCGCCCCCAAGGTGCCCCCGTCGGTTTCCGTGGCCCACATCTACCAACCACTCGCCAATGTCCGCGATCAGGCGGTTATCCTTGTCGAGCGGCTGCGGCGGTTACGCCGGGCGACCTTCCGGGCACTCACCTCCGACTGCGCCGGCACCTTCGAGATCGTCGCTCGTTTCCTGGCGGTCCTGGAGCTCTACCGGGAGGCGGCCGTCTCCTTCGAGCAACTTGAGCCTCTCGGGGAGCTGTACGTGACCTGGACCGGCAGCGACGACGGCGATGTCGCCGTGGCCGACGACTACGACGAGACCTCGAAGAGAGAACCCGCCGATGACTGACGTGGCATCCGAGCCTGAGCTGAGCGCCGGTCCCGACCTGCGCGCCGGGCTGGAGGCCATCCTGCTGGTGGTCGACGAGCCCGTCGCCGAGGTGACCCTCGCCCAGGTGCTGGAGCGGCCCGTCCACGAGGTCGGCAGGGTGCTCCGGGAACTCTCGGCGGAATACACCGAAGCCGGGCGGGGTTTCGACCTGAGAGAGGTCGCGGGCGGCTGGCGTTTCTACACGCGGGCCGAGTGCGCCTCACTCGTGGAGCGGTTCGTCCGCGACGGCCAGCAGACGCGTCTGACCCAGGCCGCGCTGGAGACCCTGGCCGTGGTCGCCTACCGGCAGCCGGTGAGCCGGGCCCGGGTGGCGGCCATCCGCGGTGTCAACAGCGACGGCGTCATGCGCACGCTGGTGACGAGGGGGCTGGTCGAGGAGGCCGGCACCGAACCGGAGAGCCAAGCCGTGCTCTACCGGACAAGTTCGTATTTTCTCGAGAGGATGGGCCTGCGGGGGCTCGACGAGCTTCCAGAACTGGCGCCTTTCCTGCCCGACGACATGGAATCCCTAGAGGAGCAGAAGCAGTGAACAACAGCCGTAGTACCCCGTCCGGTGATGGACGCGGTCAAGGCCGTGGCGGAGCCCCGCGCGGTGGTAATCCCCGTGGGGGCTCGCAGTCCCGTGCTGAGCGCGATGGTTCGCGTGGTTCGTCCGGGAGCAGGCCCTCGGGTGGTTCGCAGGGTGGTTTCCGGCCGTGCTGAGCGCGATGGTTCGCGTGGTTCGTCCGGGAGCAGGCCCTCGGGTGGTTCGCAGGGTGGTTTCCGGTCCGACGGTCCGCGTCGGGATGATCGCGGTGGTTCGTCGTTCGGCGGACCTCGCGACAGCTCACGGAGCCGGTACGGCAGGCCCTCCGAGGGCTCCCAGGGCGGCTACCGCTCCGACGCTCCGCGCCGGGACGACCGCGGTGGTTCGTCGTTCGGCGGACCCCGTGACGGTTCGCGGAGCGGTTTCCGGTCCGACGCCCCGCGCCGTGACGATCGTGGTGGTTCGCAGGGTGGTTTCCGCGCGGACCGGGATGGCTCGCGTGGCAGGCCCGGCTCCGACCGCGGCCGCGGCGGCGCGCCCGCCGGTGGCTCCCGTGCCCGCTTCGGCAGGACCGGCCGCCGGGACGACGTCCAGACCATCGGCGGCGACCGCGCCGGGGCGTACGGCGAGCGTCGCGCTCCCGCCGACCGCTCCAGCGGCCGCGCCCCGGCGGCGAAGGCCCCGCTGCGGCCCGGCACGATCGCGAACGACCGGTTCAAGACCGCCCGCCAGCCCAAGCGGGACTCCGACTTCTACGACCGTGACTACGTCGACGAGCGCGACACCACCGAGGTCCCGGACGGCGTCCGGCTGCAGAAGGTCCTCGCCCAGGCGGGCGTCGCCAGTCGCCGGGCCTGCGAGGACATGATCGGCGACGGCAGGGTGACCGTCGACGGCCAGGTGGTCCGTCGCTTCGGCGCCCGGGTCGACCCCGCCAAGCAGGTCATCCACGTCGACGGCAAGCGCCTGCCGACGATGCCCGACCTGGTCTACTTCGCGATCAACAAGCCGATCGGCGTCGTCAGCACCATGTCCGACCCGGACGGTCGCCCCTCGCTGGCCGACTTCGTGGCCGACCGCACCGAGCGCCTGTTCCACGTGGGCCGGCTCGACACCGAGACCGAGGGCCTGATCCTGCTCACCAACGACGGTGAGCTGGCCAACAGGCTCACCCATCCGAGCTACGGCGTGCAGAAGAAGTACTGGGCCAAGGTCCCCGGCCGGATCGAGCGCGATCTCGGCCGTCGGCTGAAGAAGGGCATCGATTTGGAGGACGGCCTGGCCAAGGCCGACTCCTTCACCCTGGTCCAGGAGCACGGCCAGCAGGCCCTGGTCGAGATCGTGCTGCACGAGGGCCGCAAGCACATCGTCCGCCGCATGCTGGAGGAGGTCGGGCACCCGGTCATCGACCTGGCCCGTATCGAGTTCGGCCCGGTCAAGCTCGGCCGTCTCAAGCCGGGCACCCTCCGTGCGCTCACCCTAACGGAGGTCGGGGAACTCTACGCCGCAGTCGGGCTGTAACCTTCCCTGACACGCACGTTCGGGACGCGCCGGACCACCCTTCGGGGTGGTCCGGCGCGGGTGGATATGGAGGAACGACGATGGTGCGGGCGATCCGCGGTGCGATTCAGGTCGAGGCGAACGACCGGGACGCGATCCTGTCCGGAGTCACCGAACTGGTCACGGAGGTGATGGGGCGCAACAGGCTCACCACCGAGGACGTGATCAGTGTGATCTTCACGGCCACGCCTGATCTCACCGCCGAGTTTCCCGCCTTGGCCGCCCGCAAGCTCGGTTTCCACGATGTCCCGCTGATCTGTGCTTCCGAGATCGACGTGCCGGGTGCCCTGCCCCGCGTGGTCCGGCTGATGGCCCATGTCGAGGTCGACCGGCCCCGCCAGGAGGTCCAGCACGTCTACCTGCGTGGCGCGGTCGCCCTTCGGGTGGACATCGCCCAATGAGTCCTTTAGGCGTCATGATCTCGGGGGAGTGGGTGTGAGCGGTCTGGAGAGCGTCCTGGTCGTCGGTACCGGGCTGATCGGCACCTCGATCGCCCTGGCCCTGCGCGAGCAGGGTGTCGCCGTTCATCTGGCCGACCGGGACGAGGGCTCCCTGCGGCTGGCACGCGAGCTGGGCGCCGGAGTGGAGTGGGCCGAGGGCGTGCGGGTGGACGTCGCGGTCATCGCGGTCCCGCCCCATGCGGTCGCGGGGCGGCTCGCCGCCCTCCAGCAGGAGGGCGCGGCCCGGTTCTACACGGACGTGGCCAGCGTCAAGGCCCTTCCGCTCAGAGAGGCCGCGAGCCTCGGCTGCGACCTGACGAGCTACGTCGCCGGGCACCCGCTCGCCGGCCGTGAGCGCTCCGGGCCCGCCGCGGCGCGGGCCGACATCTTCCTCGGGCGCCCGTGGGCGCTCTGCCCGACCGAGGAGACCTCGCCCGACGCGGTGGAGGCCATGTACGGCCTCGTCAAGCTCTGCGGCGGCGAGGCGGTCAGGGTCGGCGCCGAGGAGCACGACAGGGCCGTCGCGATCGTCTCGCACGCCCCGCACGTGACCGCCTCCGCGGTGGCCGCCCGTCTCGCGGACGCGCCGGCCACCGCGCTCGGCCTGGCCGGGCCGGGGGTGCGCGACGTCACCCGTATCGCGGCGGGCGACCCGAGGCTGTGGACCGGGATCCTGTCGGGCAACGCGCTGCCGGTGGCCGAGGTGCTGGAGGCGGTGGCGGCCGACCTGGCCGCCGCGGCCGCCGCGCTCAGGGAGGCCGCCGATCCCGAGGCCATGGCCCGCGTCACCGAACTGTTGTACCGAGGCGTCACGGGCACCGGCAGGATCCCCGGCAAGCACGGAGGTCCCGCGCGCGCCTACGCGACGGTCCAGGTCATCATCGGTGACCGCCCCGGCGAGCTGGCCCGGCTGTTCCAGGTGGCCAAGGAGGCGGGCGTCAACATCGAGGACGTCCGGCTTGAGCACGCCCCCGGCCTGCCGCTGGGAGCCGCCGATCTCTCGGTGCAGCCGGAGGCGGTGCCGAGGTTGTCCGAGGCCCTGCGCGCGCATGGCTGGCACCTGCCGTAGGCGCCTGCCGTAGGCGCCTGCCACACTCCGGGCACGGGCCCGCTCGCTCGATGCGCGGTTCCCGCCCGGCTCCCGGTAGCCTCGTACGGACAACTGAAGCGGGCTGCAAGGGAGAAGGCGTCGTGACCGGACTGGTCGTCGCCATGGACGGTCCTTCGGGATCGGGCAAGTCGAGCGCGTCACGAGGGGTGGCGCGGGCGCTGGGGCTGCGTTATCTCGATACCGGGGCGATGTACCGGGCGATCACCTGGTGGATGCTTGAGCGGGGCGTCGACCTCGCCGACCCCGAGGCGATCGCGGCCAGGGCGCTCGACCCGATCCTCACCCTGGGCGCCGATCCCGACGCCCCCACGGTGGCGGTCGACGGTGTCGACGCCGCCGGGCCGATCCGCACCGCCGAGGTCACCGCGGCCGTCTCGGCGGTCAGCGCGGTACCCGAGGTACGGCGCCGCCTGGTGGCCGAGCAGCGTGAGATCATCGGTTCCGGCGGCATCGTCGTCGAGGGCCGTGACATCGGCACGGTGGTGGCGCCCGACGCGGTGGTCAAGATCTATCTGACCGCGAGCGCGGACGCCAGGGCGCTGCGCCGCACGGCGGAGCTCACCGGCACCACGGTGGAGGCACAGCGGGCCGCGATGGCCCGCCGGGACACCCTTGACTCGACAAGGAAGGCAGACCCGCTGGCGAAGGCGGCCGACGCCGTCGAGCTCGACACCACGGCGCTGAACCTCGAAGAGGTCATCGCCGAAATACTGCGTGTGATTAAGGAAAAGGCGTGACCGGGGAATACGACGACGACAACGGCTGGATCGACGCGGAGCTCGCCGATTCAGGGACCGACCACAGCTCTCAGGAGGCGGGGCCGGACACCGCCCCGCAGCCGGTCGTGGCCGTGGTGGGCCGCCCCAACGTGGGCAAGTCCACATTGGTCAACCGGATCATCGGCCGCCGTGAGGCGGTCGTGGAGGACGTGCCGGGGGTGACCCGCGACCGGGTCACCTACGACGCCACCTGGCGCGGGCGCCGGTTCACGGTGGTCGACACCGGTGGCTGGGACCCCGATGCGACCGGCATGGCGCTGAAGATCGCCGAGCAGGCCCAGGTGGCGGCGGAGCTGGCCGATGTGATCCTGTTCGTGGTCGACGCCGTGGTGGGCGTGACCGACGCGGACGAGATCGTCGGCCATGTGCTGCGCGGGTCGGGCAAGCCGGTCATCCTCGCCGCCAACAAGGTCGACAACCAGCAGATGGAGCTGGAGGCCGCCGGGCTCTGGTCTCTCGGCCTGGGCGAGCCGCAGCCGGTCTCCGCGCTGCACGGCCGCTCCAGCGGTGACCTGCTGGACGTGATCCTCGAAAAGCTGCCGGAAACGCCCGAGCAGCGGTTCGGCGCCGAGCGCGGGCCGCGCAGGGTCGCCCTGGTCGGCAAGCCCAACGTGGGCAAGTCCTCGCTGCTGAACCAGCTCGCCGGCCAGGAGCGGGTGCTCGTCGACCCGATGGCGGGCACCACCCGCGACCCGGTGGACGAACTGGTCGAGCTCGGTGGCAAGACCTGGCGCTTCGTCGACACCGCCGGCATCCGGCGGCGTGACCGCGAGCTCAAGGGCGCCGACTTCTACGCGAGCATGCGCACCAGGGCCGCGCTGGAGCGCTCGGAGATCGCGGTGGTGCTCATCGACGCCAGCGAGGTGCTGACCGAGCAGGACCTGCGGATCATCTCGCTGGTGATCGAGTCCGGCCGGTGCATGGTCGTGGCGTTCAACAAGTGGGACCTGCTGGACGAGGACCGCCGCTACTACCTGGAGAAGGAGATCGACCGCCAGCTCGTCCGGGTGCCGTGGGCGCTGCGGGCCAATATCTCCGCCAAGACCGGCTGGCACGTCGACCGGCTCGTCCCGGCGATCGAGAAGGCGCTCGACTCCTGGTCGACCCGGGTGCCCACCGCCCGCCTCAACGCCTTCCTGACCGACCTGGTCGCGGCCACCCCGCCGCCGGTTCGCAGCGGCAAGCAGCCCAAGATCCTCTTCGCCACCCAGGCGTCGACGGAACCGCCGAAGTTCGTGCTGTTCACCTCGGGCTTCCTGGAGGAGACCTACCGCCGCTTCATCGAGCGCCGGATCCGCGAGGAGTTCGGCTTCGCCGGATCTCCCATCGAGGTCACCATGAAGATCCGCGAGAAGCGCCAGGGGCAGGGACAGAAGAAGAAATGACCCACCACGAACGGCCCGGCCACGCCGGGCCGTTCGTCGTTTCCGAGGTCCTGTCACCAGGTTCTGCCCGCCCCGTCGACGCGAGGGGGACGCCTCGCCGTGCTCCTCGCAGCTTTTCAATCTTGAGCCGGAAGCCGGTTCCGCGCTCGTGAACGGCTTCCGGGTGACCGTTCCGTTGCGCACTGGTGGGAATCGTTCGCCCTGTTCCCGTTCGACGAGGTGCCGTCAGAGGCGCGACACAGGTCGCTACCTTGGGCGATTCGTGTCGTCAAGGGTTGTCGATCCTTGGGGAGCGCCTCGGGAGGTTAGGGGGAGCGAGGGGCCCGGTCAACGCCGTGCTGCTGTGATGTCAGTGCTGCAACCGGTGCAGGGTGACACCTCGCACCACTCGGTTGACCTCGCCCGAAGGGAACGGGTTGTCGGGCCGGGTTCCTCGGAGCACAGCGGCGTTGAGTCCGATGAGCTGGGCGCATACGACGGCGGGCAGGGCCAGCGCCGCGTCCTCGATGTCCTCGACACCGTGGAGCAGCCAGTTCCCCTCGTCCGGCGTGCCGTCGGTCCCGGCTTCGATCGCGATAACACTGCCGGGCGCCATGGTCGAGCGTAGTTCCGCGATGATGTCCAGGTCGTACCGGCGGGTGTACGGGTCGTTCGACACGTACACGATCACGACGGTGCGCTCGTTCAGCACGGCCTTGGGGCCGTGGCGGAATCCCAGGGCGGAATCCGAGGTCGTGGTGATCGTCCCGCCGGTCAGTTCGAGCGCCTTCAGTGCCGACTCCGCGGCCAGCCCCCGGAGAGCCCCGCTGCCCAGGTAGACGATCCGTTCGGGATCGCGGGCCAGTAGCGCGCCGATGTTCTTGTCGAAGACGCCGTCCTGCGTGATCCGCTCGGCTGCCCGGGCCAGTCGCTCCGCGACACCGGCGTAGGCGGTTCCACCGAGGGCGAGCAGGGCGGCAAGCGTCATTCCGGTGAAACTCGATGTCATCGCGAAGCCACGGTCATTGGAGGCGGGCGGCATCAGGAGCACACACGAGGCGGTCCTCCCGGAATGTTCCCGAGCCAGCCGCCCCTCCTCATTGCAGGTGATCACGAGGTGGTGCACATCCGACAGGCACTGCCCGGCGAGTCCGGTGGCCGCGAGACTCTCCGGGCTGTCCCCGGACCGGGCGAAGGAGACGAGAAGGGTCGGCAGATCCTCGGCGAAGCAGCCTCGCGGGTCGGCGACGATGTCCGTGGTGGACACGGCGTCGACTCGCCGCCCGAGCCGCCGAGCCAGTGTCGTGGCGAGCACCTGCCCCGCGAAGCCCGAGGTACCGGCACCGGTGAGCACCACGCGCAGGTGGTCGCGAGCCACCAGCGGCTGGAGGAAGTCGTCGAGCGTGGCCCGGGAGGCGGCGACGATACCGTCGATATCCCGCCAGATGCCGGGCTGCTGCATGATCTCACGGGCAGTGTCACTGGCCCCGGGGGCGCGAGCCAGGGTGCCGAGAAGGCCGGTCACGAATACTCCTTGTGGTGGGGATCGCACGCGCGATCGTAGTCGCGCAGCACATCGCGGATGCGGTCGATCACCAACGCCCGCGGCTTCGCGGCGAGTTCCCCGCGGCGAACGCGCGCGTACTGATTGGGCAGATAGGCACTGAGGAGCGATAGAGGAATGTCCCGCGCCGCGAGGTTGCCGAGGAGTCGCTCCTGCGCTTCGGTCACCTCGGGATCCGGCCAGTAGTAGCGCATCCGGTCGCTGTAGCTGTAGCGCCGGGCGAGGCGCCGCTCAGTGTCGTCGCTCGGGTAGTGGCCCTCCCAGTGGTCGGGCTCGGCGAGCATCCGCTGTTCGACGGCCTCGGGCAGCCGGGACCGTTCGCCCACGGGCACCAGTTCGTCCTCGATGGCTGCGAGCGCGAACAGCGCCTCACGGAGCGCGAAGGTCAGACCGGGACCGACCTTGAGGACGGCCCAGTGGTCCTTGACCAGTGCCGTGAGTGCTTCGGCCAGTTGGTAGTCGGTCGAGTGCGCCTCGAACGCCATGGTGGGCTCCTCGTTGAGGACCGCTCCTAGCTCCGCGGTCCTCTCCGGCCGGTAGTCGATCACCCGCTGATGGTCGAACTCCACGCCCGGCTGGACGACGAGTGCCATGACGCGGGGCCAGACGTCCTCAAGTCCGTGTCCGGCGAACGCCTCACGGTGACGTGCCAGGGTCACCCGTGCGGCCCGCGCCGAGGTGGGCATGAGTTCGTTCAACGTCTCGTGAGCGCCACCGGGCGTCGGCACCTCTGTTCCGATCACGTAGCGGATCCGGGCGGCGCCGTGCTCCCCCGCCGTGTCCTCGGCCACCCGGATCAGCCGGGCGGCGCGCTCGGCGACCACGTCGTCGGTGAGCGGCGTGGGGTCGCCCGCGCAGGGGAAGCTGCAGTCCAGGTGGATTTTGGTGAAACCGGCCGAGACGTAGGCGGTGACAAGGGCTTCGGCCCGCTCCATCGCCTGATCCGGTGGCAGCGCGCGCCACCGGTTGGGGCCAAGGTGGTCACCGCCGAGGATGACGCGGTCCAGCGGTAGACCCTGTTCGGCGGCGATGGCGTACACCAGGTCGCGGAAGTCGTCGGGCCGCATGCCCGTGTAACCGCCGTACTGGTCAACCTGGTTGGAGGTCGCCTCCACCAGGACCTGCCTCCCGGTTTCGCGCGCCTGGAGCACAGCGGCCTCGATCACCAGCGGATGCGCCGAACAGACGGAGGCGATGCCCCTGGGCTCACCTGCCTTCTGACGCTGGACCACCTCGTCCAACAAACTCCACATGATCCGCTCCTGTTCTTGCCCTACGTTCCGGGGCGCGGCGCGTTCTTACAGCCGGCGACACGCTGGCACAGTACTGGTCCGGTTTTTGGTCGTCAATGGTCAGAATCTGGTACGGTACTGGTATGGATCGTTCGGATGTACCCTCCTTCCCCAAAGGCCTGCTGAGCGATGACGCCCTGCCCCGCTACGTCCAGGTCGCCGCACGGCTCTGGGATGACATCTCGGCCCGCGGTGCCAGGGCGGGGGACCGGCTGCCATCGGAGCGGAGTCTGGCCACGCGATACGAGGTGTCGAGGGAAACCCTGCGCGCCGCTCTGGCCGAACTGGCGGGCCGGGGCCTGCTTGAGTCCGCCGCGGCCCGCGGCTGGTTTGTCGCTGGAAGTGGCCAGCCCGTCACGCCGACGGGTGGGCACACGGTGGAGGGGTTCGCCGACTACGCCCTGAAGCACGGCCTGGCCACCCGCAGCCAAGTGCTGGAATCGGGAACCAGGCCGGCGACCGTGGATGAGGCCGAGACGCTGCGCATCGGCCCGGGCGCCGCGCTGTTCGAGATGCGACGACTGCGTTTCCTCGACGACCTCGTCGTCGTACTGGAGCACAACCGGGTGCCTTTGACGCTCTGTCCGGCGCTGGCCGACACCGACTTCGCCGCCGCGTCGCTCTACGCGACCCTGCGAAGCGCCGATCCGGCGCAGTTCCCCCGGGTCGCGGACTACTCGGTGGAGGCACGGCAGCCCGAGACCCGGGAGCGGGATCTGCTGGAGATCAAGGATGGGACTCCGGTGCTGGTCGCCGAGCAGCTCTCCTTCAACCAGGACGGGCGGCCGCTCGAACTGACGGTGCAGGTCTACCGAGGAGACCGCTACCGCTTCCGGGCTTCCATCACCGACTGACGGTGCGGCCGCGACCTGGTCCGGATCGCCGTCACCGGGCGGCGCTGACCACGGCCGGGCCGGTCATCCCCGGGCCGCGAGCACCTTGGCCGGGGTGGAGAGGAGCCAGGTGAGGGTGAACTCGTCGTCGTGGGTCACTCCGTCGAGGAAGGCGTGCCATTCGCCGAGGGTGTAGGTGATGGCGGATGTGGGCGGGGCATCGCTGTCCTGGATCGTGACGCGGTCGCCGTCGAAACCGATGAGCAGGCGGCCCGCGAAGAGGGCGGGGGTGCCTAGCCTCTGCGGGGCGAGATCATCGGCGTGTACGCGGTCGAGGAAAGCGAGCCAGTCCTCCGGGGTGATGGCGATGGTCGGGCCTTGGGGGGAGGGGTTGTTGGAGTTGTGCAGCCAGACGACGGTGCCGTCGAAGCGGGCTTCGACGCAGTTGCTCTGGACGCCGCTGCGAGCGCTTTTACGCCAGATACCGCCCAAATTCTGATCGCCAGCCATGCTCGGCACCCTTTCTTGGATGAATTGTGCCGATTAGAGCGTAACTGCTATTTCTCGAAGGAAGGAGTCTGATTCGGCAGGGCTCAGGGCGAGGGCGGTGAGACGCTCAAAAGCTCGGAGGTACTGCTCGACGCTGTGTTCGTCCTCGATGTAGGCATCGGTGTTCATGGTCTCGACATGGGCAACATCCAGGCTGGGGAGACGTAGGACGCTGAAGGCGCCAAAGAGTCCCGGATTGGGGCGGTCGAGAAACGGCAGGACCTGCAAGGTGACGTTCGGCCGAGTCATGTATTCGCGCAGATGCTGTAGCTGATCTCGGAAGATCTCCGGCCCGCCGATGGGCTGGCGCAGGGCGGCCTCGCTGATCACGGCCTTCAGTGTGACCGGTTCGTCGCGGCTGATGATGGCCTTGCGGTTCATCCGGACGGTGATGAACTCGTCAAGCCTCGACACGCTGCCAAGCTCTCCCAGGGCGGACACGAACGCACGGGCATATGCCTCTGTCTGTAGAAGGCCGGGCATCAAATGCATCTCGTATGTCCAGATCTCGGTCGCCGTTGCTTCAAGCCGGATCAGGTCCACATATGAGGGTGACAACGCGTCACTGTGTTCGACCCACCAGCCGCGTCGTTCCTGCTGTACCTCTCCCGCGACGATCATGAGTTTGTCTCGGATGCTGGGGTCGGTGACTCCATACGCGTCCAGGATCGGAGGTACATCGCGGGGCGGAATGCCGACGATGCCGTTTTCGATGCGGCTGAGTGAGCCTGTGGAACGTCCGCATTTCTCGGCGGCGAGGGCAAGGGAGGTGAGGCCCGCCCGGAGTCGGAGTTCCGCCAGCTTGGCGCCGAACCAACGTTGTCGGAGTGATGGTGTTTCTGGTCTCATGTCCCTTTCCTGGGTCAGTGATCGAGCGCTTGATGAAGCTTTCTTCATCGTAAGAATTTCACCGAAGCAGCTTGCGGATCAGAATCTCGCGGACCACTATAGGCTCGGCGATCGATTACCGAAGGTGATCGACAAAAAACGGTTGGTAGTTGGAATTGATGGCGGATTCGGCGTTCGAAGCGCCGGTGCCGCAGGTCTCGTCACGGTAGGTGATGGCTGTGGGGATCTGCGGTTGCGTACCGCCATGGGGTCGGGCCGTGTCAGGCGGCGATGGAACGTTCCCGGGCCGATCGGTGCCGTGGACAAGGGAAGGGACAGGGATGATCGTGAAGCGTTCGCGTGCTCTGATCGTCGGCGGGATCTCCGGGTTGTTCCGGGGCGGGCGTCTCGGCGGTGCGGATCGGAGGTTCTCCGGTCTGGACTGGCAGCTGTTCGCGCTGGACGTGCTGTCCGCCTCCCCGAGTTTCTCCCGCCGGTTCGCGGCCACGGCCTCGCAGGTCAGGCCCGCCCGCACCTTCGTCGCGGACCTGCTGGGGGACGAGCATCCGCGCAGGGACGACGCCGTCCTGCTCACCAGCGAGCTTGCCGGGAACGTGATCCGGCACGCGATCCAGCGGGAGTTCCTCGTCTCGCTGGCGTTCGTGACCGGCGGCGTGCTGGTCGCGGTCCGGGACTGCGGTTCGTCCAGGATCCCGTACCCGAGACAGGCGGCGGAGGAGGCCCCGAGCGGCCGGGGTCTCGCCTTGGTCGACACCCTGGCGGCCCGCTGGGGCTTCCACCGATCCCCCGGGAGCACGAGCGTCTGGTTCCAACTCGCCACGCCCTCGCCCGGCCTGGGCGGAGACGGCTGATCATTCGGGGTTGTTTCCCTGGTTTTGGTTTGTCGCCTCCTGTCTGGTCTGGGCGGGGGGAGATGATCATTCGGGGTTGTTCCCCTGGTTTTGGTTTGTCGCCTCCTGCCTGGTCTGGGCAGGGGGAGATGATCATTCGGGGTTGTTCCCGGAGGCGTGACCGGCGTCGTAGGGGGTGGTGACGCCCTCATAGGCGAAGTGGAAGGTCATGCCGAGGGCCGCGTGGCCCAGGTCGTGGCAGTGTGACATCCAGATACCCGGGTTGTCGGCGCGCAGCGCGACCTCCCAGACCTCTCCGGGGCCGACGTCGAAGGTGTCCATCCACAGCTCTCCGGTGGCGGGTACGCCGTTACGGGAAAGCACACGGACGTGGTGGCCGTGCGGATGGATGGGGTGGACGTCCCCGCTCCGGTTCGCCACCGTGATCCTCACCAGCTCACCCTCGCGCAGCACCGGGGTGGTGATGCGCGGCCAGACCTCGCCGTTGACCGTGTGGGCCAGGGTGGGGACCCCGTCCAGCATGGCCAGACCCCGGTCCAGGATCCAGGTGACCTCCCGGTCGAACCGGTCGGGTCGGCCGGGCTTCGCGGGGTCGTCCGAGTCGTACGTCGCGATGTCCAACAGGGGGCCGGCGGCCGGCGTGGGAGCGGTGCCCGAGCCGGGAGTGACCAGCAGGCCGAGGTCGGAACGGCCGTCCACCGAGAGCAGGACGGGTGTGGCGGGCATGGTGAAGGTCAGGTCGTAGCGCCCGCCCGCGGCCAGCTGGACCCGCCGGTCCCCGATCTCGCCGGGCCGTGACAGGTCCCGTCCGTCCACGGCGGCGATCCGGTACGGTGTGCCGCTCAGGCCCAGCGTCCGCCGGACGTTGTCGGTCGCCGTGACGCGGAGCCGGACCGGCGTCCCCGGGGTGACTCCGAGCCGGGCCAGGCCGTCCACCGGGCCTTCGTCGTCGACGGCCACCGTCTGGACGCCGCCGAGCACATGGGTGGAGACGGTGTGGTCCGACACCTTCGCCACGGCATCAGGTGAAGAGCCGGAACCGAGTGGTCCGCCCGCGGCACCCGAGGGGGAGCCGGGCGGATTCGAGGGGTCCGGAAGGCCGGGAGGGGAGGTGCCCTCGCCGGTGGCCGCCGGGTCGACGACGAGCATGCCGTACAGGCCCATCCGGACCGCCGGGTCCGACAGGTCGTGGCTGTGGTACCAGTAGCTGCCGGGGTCCTCGGCCAGGAAGCGGTAGACGAACTCGCCTCCCGGCTTCACCGCGTCCTGGGTGACGCCCGCGACGCCGTCCTCGCCCACCGGGACGTCATAGCCGTGCCAGTGCAGGGTCACCCCGATGCCTGGCATCGCGTTGCGCAGCCGCACCTCGACCAGTTCCCCCTGGCGGACGCGGATGGTGGGACCGGGCACCGTGCCGTCGAACGTCCACGCCTCGACCCGCCGGCCGGAGGCCAGGGACACGGTCGCGGGCTTGGCGGTGAGGGTGAAGCGCCGTACCTTCGCACCGGCGGCCGGACCGCGCAGGTCCGTCACCGCCCTGGTCGCGGCGGCGGGCCGGGCGGTGCTCTGGGCGCCGTCCCGATGGTGGGCGCCGAGATCCAGAGTCGCGGGTATCCGGCTCGACCACGCCGACAGACCGGCCCAGACCAGGGCCGCGCACAGCACCGCCGTCCCCGCCGTGGTGCTCCACCTCCCGCGCGCCACGGTTCCGTTCGCGGTCTCCACATCTTCCGTACGGAAGACGGCGCCGAGCAGCCGCCAGGTGATCGTGGCACCGACGACGACCAGGGCGACGAGGACGCCGGCCATGACCGGAGGGACGGGGTGGGAGATCGTGAGTGCCGCGATGACGCCGCCCAGGGCTCCGTACCCGGCGGTCAGCGCGGGGACGGCCGTGGCGGGGGACGGTGACGGGCGGAGCAGCCGGGGAAGGGCGGCGACGGCGGCGACCAGCGCGGGGACACCGACCAGCGGCAGGGCGAGGGTCAGCTTGTCGGCGGCGAACCACCAGCCCGAACGGCTCAGCGCGACCGCCAGTCCGACCCGCAGGCCGGTGGCGGCCAGCGCCGCCAGGGTCAGGCCGAGGGCGATCAGGCGGGTACGGCGGTCACGGCGGGCCATGACCGTGCTCACCCCGGCGCCGAGCCAGAGCGCGGCGACGAGAACGAGCAGGATGCGGTCCAGGGCGAGGAGTTGCGCGGTGTTCATGATCTTTCAGGGAAGGTCGGAAGCGCCGGAGAACCGTGAGAGGCGGCCAGGGACGCCGGGGGAGGGGAGATGCGGGAGCGGGCCGGGAAGTCTGGGCGGGCGAGGTCAGAACGGGGAGGAGGCCAGGTCGTGGGTCCGGCTCCTGGCGAGGGCGGCGGGTGAGGCCAGAGTCCTCGCCTCGCGGAAGATCACCACGGAGGCCCAGAGCAGCACCAGGCCGAGGACCGCGTGGAAGCCGAACACGATGTGGGCGAAGGTGTTGGTCTGCTCCTTGGTGGCGCCGGACAGCTCGACCAGCGGGAAGATCACGAAAAGCTGGCCCAGTACGACCACCAGCGGGACGAGGCTCAGCCAGATCATCTTGCCGCCGACGCGGGCCGCCGCGGCGACGATCGCGGTGATCAGGGAGAGCACCGGGATCACCGCGACCCCGTTGATCGCGTGCGGAGTGATGGCGCTGGAGGCACCCGGGCTCGGGGTGGGGCGCTCGAAGGCGCCGAAGGTGGAGAGGTAGAACTGGGCGATCACGGCGAGCAGCAGGAGCGCGGCGGAGCCGAGGAAGACCTTGCGCATGGAACGTTCCCTGGAGTGTAGGCCGGGGGAGGTTGACGTTCCAAGGATCACCTTCACCGCTTGGCAGGCTCTTGCTGTTGTCTGCGCCGCCACTTGGGGCCCCTGTGGCGGATCTCGGGACGGTACGGGCAGACTCTGTCGGGTGAAGCGAATCCTCATCATCGGCATCGGTGCCGGTGATCCCGACCATCTCACCCTCCAGGCGGTCAAGGCCATCGCCCGTACCGACGTGTTCTTCGTCCTGGACAAGGGCGAGGCCAAGCACGACCTCGTCCAGTTGCGGCACGACCTCGTCGACGCGCACGCCCGCCCGCCGTACCGGATCGTCGAGGCCGGCGATCCCGAACGGGACCGGACCACTCCGGACTACGCGCCCGCGGTCGAGGACTGGCGCTCGCGCCGCGCCGACGTCTGCGAGCGGTTCATCCGCGACGAGCTCGCCGAGGGGCAGACGGGTGCCTTCCTGGTGTGGGGCGATCCGGGCCTGTACGACAGCACCCTGGCCATCGTCGAGGAGATTCACCAGCGGGGCTCGGTCCGGTTCGAGCACGAGGTGATTCCGGGTGTCAGCAGCGTGTCCGCACTCACCGCCCGGCACCGGGTCGGCCTGACCCGGGTCGCCCGGCCGGTGCACGTCACCACCGGCCGACGTCTCGCCGAGGAGGGGCCCTCGGCCGACGACGTCGTCGTCATGCTGGACGCGCACTGCGCCTTCGCCGATCTGGGAGCCGACTTCGACATCTACTGGGGTGCCTACGTCGGCACCCCCGACGAGATCCTGGTCGCCGGACCGGTGCCCGAGGTCGCCGACCGCATCCGCGAGCTGCGTGCCGAGGCACGGGCACGCAAGGGCTGGATCATGGACACCTACCTGCTCCGCCGGGTGTCTCGCTGAGCGTTCGTCGCGGCGGCCCGCACCGGCCGCCGCGCGTCTGGTGACTCCCGGGAATCTGATACGACGGTGTCCGAGTGGTCGTTCAGCCGAGCTGCCGGGTGATCGTCGGGTCGGTGATCGCCGTGTCGTCGGCCAGGAGGTACGCCTTCGAAAGGATCACCGACAGCGTCCCCCCGTCGTCCTCGAACGGCAGGAACACCGATCCGGCCGCGCGCCCGCTCGCCGGGACGACGCACAGGTACGCGTCGTTGGGCTCCATCAGGATGTTCGTCGACCCCAGATGGATCTTGTACGTCCTCAGATCACCCCGTACAAGAAGGAATCTGTCGGTCAGCTCCACCCGGGAGGCGATCTTCAGTTTCGGCAGCAGCCGTGCCAGTACCTCGCGCCGGGTCCTGGCCGTCTCCGTCAGCTCGCCGAAGCCGTGGGAGCGCCAATAGCGTTCGTGGCCGATCAGCGCCTGGTCGTCGCGGGCGACCGAGGCCACGCCCACGGCGAGGTCGGCCTCGCGGAGGATCTCCGACAGCACCAGCGGCGGCAGATCGGCCATCGACGCCGGTCGCCCGTCGCGGTGGAAGGTGATGCTCTCGGTGGCGCACAGCATGGTGGTCTCGGCCCCGGGGGCGGAGACGATGTGCATGGCCCAGCGGGCCTGCCAGCCCGCCAGGTCGCGCACCACCTCGCCCTGGTCGCCGCCGTTCTCGTAGTCCCAGTTGCCGATCGACCGGCCGGTCCAGCCGCGCCGGCCCAGCAGGGTCCGGGCCTGGCCGTAGCGCAGAATGTGGCCGGCGAAACGGTTGGAGAAGGTGCCGGTCCGCTCCTCGGCGGGGGTCAGCAGGTAGAGCTCGCGGAAGACCTGCTTGAACGGCTGGCGTACACCACCCTCGAGAAGATGGTCGCGCCACGCCGCCACCTCGTCGGCGGTCGCGTGGATCGGGTGCCACAGGCCTGCCACGGCGTCGGGGGCGGGGCGGTGGCCGGCCAGTTCCCAGCCGTCGGCGGTCTTGACCGGCAGGGCCGCCGGGCCGCCGGCGATCTGCCAGACCAGGGTGCGGGCGTAGGGGCCGGTGACGGGATGGTCGAGGAAGTACTCGGTCACCTCGCGCCAGTGCCACGTCCGTTCATGGACGATCGCCTGTTCCAGGCGGGACCGCTCGGCCGCCTGCGTCAGCTTGAGCTCCTTCAGGATGGCCCGCAGATCGGACAGCTCCGCGCGCAGATCCTTCGGCAGCGACTTGACGGTCTTGCCGGTGGCGTTCACGTAGCGCAGGGCGGGTACGTCGGCGCACAGCCTGACCCGGTAGTCGCCGATCTTCTCCTCGCGGACGCCGCCGGTGTCCAGGCCGAAGGTGGGGACCGTCCGGTCGAGCAGCTGCTCGCGGGTCAGCCCGTTCTCGCCGGCCACCGCGTCGAGGGCGAGGCTCAGATTCCTCTGTACGGACCTCGCGCGCACCTTCGCCTGGATTCTGGACAGCGGGACGATCACGTCGAGGCCGCCCCTGCGGGCCAGGACGCCGACGGCGGCGTTGGTGACGGGTTCGCAGCGGCACGTGGAGCCCATCCCGTTGCTGCCGGTGCCGCAGGTCATCGCGACGTCGGTGACGAGCGAGGTCACCCAGCGCTCGTCGATGACCTGGCAGGTCCACAGGATGCCGCGCACCACGACGATGGTGTCCTCCTTGAGGAAGACCCTGTCCCGCCACTCCTCGTCGTCATAGCGGACGACCCAGTCTCCGCCCCGGTAGGCCACCAGCCGCGTGAGCAGCTCACGGACCAGGGCGACCGCGCCGGGGGTGAGCATCCGCGCGGCGTTCCTGAGCCACCGGGCGCTGGGTTTGGTCGAGCGGGCGGTGTTCCAGTGGCGGAACAGCGGCAGCACCTCGACCAGGCGCGGGCCGTACTCCTCGGCCAGCATGCGGGCGAAGTGGTCGGTGTCCCCGATCTCGGTCCGGACCACCCCGGCCGGGCCGTGCTCGGCGGGTTCGGTGAGCAGCTCGGTCACCTGCTCGGCCAGGAGCGCCCGCGCGTCCTTCAGCCACGGTCCCGACGTCAGCCAGCGCAGCAGGTCCCGGCGCAGCTGGTAGTCGAACCGGCGGGCCGCCGCGAGCGGGATCCGGAACAGCTCCTCGTAGCGGGTGTGCCCCTGCCGCACCCAGTACCCCGCCCGGTCCATGAGGTGGTGCGCCTCCCGGTAGGTGAAGTCGATGTCGCGCTCGGCCACCGACCGGACCACGCGCAGCACCCGCTCGTCGTAGTCGTGGCCGCCTTCCGGCCCCAGCCAGAGCCTCATCTGCGCGTAGGTGCCGTAGACCCGCCAGTCGACGCCGGGGCCGGGGCCGAGTCCCTGCTCGGTGAGCTCGTCGAACCGCTGGTAGGCGGCCCTCGTGGCCAGGTCCATGTGGTCCCATCTGCCCGCTGACGTCATGACATGGCTCCACTGATGATCGGAAACGCTGGGTGATCATGGATATCAGCCGGAACCGACAGATTCCCCCTGCCATGATTCAGACATGTCTCCACGAAAGCCGCTTCCGCCTCCTCGTCCGATTCGGACCGGGGACGTCATGACCGCTCACTGACGCGGGTGAGGTATCGGCCCCGAACCTTTTCACGTCGCATCCGCCGGCGCGGTCACAAACCCGGCAGGCCGCACATCTGGGCCATGATGATCGAGATGACGGCGACCACAACCGTGACCGTGCCTGATCAACAGGCTGAAGCGCCATCCCGCAGGTTGGACAGCCGCCATCAACCATTCGGTGGATTACGGAGATCCGGCGGAACGGGGATTCTCGGAACATGGCAGTCATCGAGATCAACGGCTTGCAGAAGAGCTACAGAACACACAAGGCGCTGGACAGCGTCACCCTGACGGTCGAGCGAGGCGAGATCTTCGGCATCCTCGGCCCCAACGGAGCCGGCAAGACCACCGTGGTGGAGTGCGCGTCCGGACTGCGCAAGCCCGACGGCGGCACCCTGCGCGTGCTCGGCATGGACCCGCGGACCCGGCGACGTGAGCTGCTCCAGCGCATCGGCGCCCAACTGCAGGAAGCCGCCCTGCCCGACGCCATCAAGGTCGGCGAGGCACTGCAGATGTACGCCTCCTTCTATGACAAGCCTGCCGACTGGCGCGCACTGATGCAGGAATGGGGACTGGCCGAGAAGAAGCGCGCCCGCTTCGCGGGTCTGTCCGGCGGCTGGAAGCAGCGCCTGTTCATCGCGCTGGCCCTGGTCGGCAACCCCGAGGTCGTCTTCCTCGACGAGCTGACCACCGGCCTGGACCCCGATGCCCGCCGGCTGACCTGGGGACTGATCCGCGACATGCGCGACCGCGGCGTCACCGTCGTGCTGGTCACCCACTTCATGGACGAGGCGGAGGCCCTCTGCGACCGCATCGCCGTAATCGACCAGGGGCGTGTCGTTCACGAGGGCAGCCCCGGCGAGCTCATCGACAGAAGTCACGCCGACTCCCTCGAGGACGCCTACTTCACACTCATCGAGAGGACCGTGTGATGAAGGGACTCGGCAACGTCATCGCGATCGAACTCAAACTGGCCGTGCGCGATCCGATGGCCGCCTTCTTCGCACTGGCCTTCCCCGCGGTCATCCTGTGGGTGAAGATGCGCAACGGCGGCACGCTGCCCGGCGGGCTGCCTGCCATCGACGCCCTCGTCCCGATGCTCAGCGTCTTCGTCGTCGGCCTGGCCTCCCTGGTCGTCCTGCCAGCCACCCTGGCCCAGTACCGCGAACGCCACGTGCTCAAGCGGCTGCGCGCCACCCCGGCCTCTTCCACCATGATCTTCGGCGCCCAGTGGGCCGCGCACATGCTGCTGGCCGTACTCGGCACCGCTCTGCTTACCGTCATCGGCCTGGCCGCCTACGGCCTGAGCGGGCCGGCCAACCTTGCCGACGTCGTCCTCGCCTGGGTCCTCGGCGCCCTCAGCCTCGGTTCCATCGGGCTGCTCATCGGCGCCCTGGTGCCCAGCGGTCGCGCCGCCACGGTGATCGGCCTGGCCGTCTTCTTCCCCATGGTCTTCGTCTCCGGCGCCATGAGCGCCCGCGAGACACTGCCGGAGTCGATGCGCTCCATCGGCGACCTGACCCCCATGGCACCCGCCGTCCAAGCCATCCGCGCCGGCTGGGAAGGCCACCCCGTCTCTCCGCTCACCCTCGCCGTCATGGCCGCGATCTTCATCGTCGCCGGCGGGGCCGCGCTGAAGGCGTTCCGCTGGTGACAGGCACCGAACCCGACGTCTCGCGATGGGACCGCGCCTGGCCGGTCCTGCCGTACCTCTTCATCCTGCTACCGACGGTCTTCGCCCTGCTGCGGGACTGGAGACTGGACGTGGTGGTCCTGGCGGTGTTCGTCGGAGCCTGGCACTGGTTCATGGTCTCCTCGCGATTCAGCCGGATCGAGCGGCCGGCGATGGCGATCGTCTACTTCATCGTGATGCTCGCCTTCGTCGCGGTGCTGGTCAGGATCGACTCGCTGTTCACGGTGGCCGGTCTGGGCGCGTTCGTCCAGTCCTTCGCCCTGCTGCGCGGGTGGATGGCCTACCTGGGGGTGGCCGCCACAGCCGCCGTGCTGGTCGGCGTCCGCCCCGATCCCCGGCCGCCGAGCGAGATGGTCTTCTCCTTCCTGCTCGCCGTCCTGATCACCTCGACCGTCGGCCTGTTCATCCAGACCATCTCGGAGCAGAGCCGGCAGCGCCAGGAAATGATCGCGCAGCTGAAGGCCGCTAGCACCGAACTGGTCGAGCTGGCGGAGGAGAAGGCGAGACTGCAGGCGCAACTGCTGACCAGCGCCCGCGAGGCGGGCGTGCTCGGCGAGCGCCAGCGGATGGCCAGGGAGATCCACGACACGATCGCCCAAGGGCTGACCGCCATCCTCACCCAGCTCGAAGTCGCCGAGAACGTCATTGAGAATGTGCCTGCCGCCCGCTCCAGGCTGAACACCGTACGCACGCTGGCCAGGGACAGTCTCAACGAGGCCCGCCGGTCGGTTCTGGCGATGCGCCCTGCTCCGCTGGAGGAGGCCCAGCTCTCGGCCGCCCTCGAGGACGTCGCGGCCACCTGGTCACAGAGGACCGGCATGCCGGTTCCGGTGTCGGTCACCGGCGAGGCCAGACCGCTGCACGCCGAGGTGGAGATGACCCTGCTGCGAGTGGCTCAGGAGGCTCTGGCCAACGTCGGCAAGCACGCCTCTGCCAGCAGGGTCGCCGTTACCCTGTCCTACATGGAGGATGTGGTGGTGCTCGACGTGCGCGACGACGGATCCGGGTTCGACCCCCGGACGGTGAACCTGTCGGTCGCGGGCGGGTTCGGGCTCATCGCGATGCGTCAGCGAGTCACCCGGCTGGCCGGTGACTTCGAGATCGAGACCGCTCCCGGCCAGGGAACGGGCGTCTCCGCTACGGTGCCCGCCATCCCCGCCGACTCCAGAAACGTGTGAGGCATGCCGATTCGTATCATCGTCGTGGACGATCACCCGGTCGTCCGCGACGGGCTACGCGAGATCTTCTCCACCGATGAGGCCTTCGAGGTCGTCGGCGAGGCGGCCGACGGGCCGGAGGCTCTCGCCCTGGCGCGGCTGACCAACCCCGATCTCGTGCTCATGGACCTGCGGATGCCGAAGATGAGCGGCACCGAGCTGATCCGCCGGCTGCGCGAGCAGACGCCGGGCATCAACGTGCTGGTCCTGACCACGTTCGACAACGACGCGGACGTGCTGCCCGCCATCGAGCAGGGCGCCACCGGCTACCTGCTCAAGGACACCCCGCGTGTCGAGCTGCTCCGCGCCGCGCAGGCGGCTGCCCGCGGCGAGACGGTGCTGTCCCCCGCCGTGGCCGGGCTGCTCACGCGGAAGGTACGCGCCCCCGAGCGGCAGACGCTGAGCCGGCGGGAGCTCGAAGTGCTCGGGCTGATCGCCCGCGGCGCCACCAATCGCGAGGTCGCCGCGAAGCTGTTCATCACCGAGGCGACGGTCAAGACACACCTGCTGCACATCTTCGCCAAACTCGGGGTGAAGGACCGGGCCGCCGCGGTGGCGGCGGCCTACGAGACCGGGCTGCTCAAGCGGGCTTCAGAGACCTGATCAAGGGCGCCCGGTGCGCCGGTCCTGAGTACCGGTGTCACCACGTGAGTCGTGTCCTGTCTCGGATTCGAGGGCTGCGCCGGTGACGCAGCCCGCGCGGTGCGTTCCGCTGGAGAGATGGGGGACACCAGACTGGAACGGCGTCCGCGGTGCCGTGACAGATACCCCACATTGACGGCCCGCTCTAAAAAAGGTTACAGTGCGGGCGATTTCGCGGTGGTCCGAGGGAAGTCCGGTGAGAAGCCGGTGCGGTCGCGCCACTGTATCCGGAACGTGCGTTCCGGGAGCCAGGTTACTTGGCCGCCGCGTCCTCATCTGTCGGGACGCGTCATCCCCAAGGAGGCTACTCATGCGTGAGCTGTCCGTTTCACCGCCCGTTCCCCTCTCCCACCTGGCCCGCTGGCTCGTGGCGGTTCCGCTGCTCCTGCTGGTGGCCTACCTGGTCACCTTCGACCAGGGGGCCGTGTCGCAGGCGGGCGACTATCTGCACGAACTCATGCACGACGGGCGCCACCTGCTCGGCGTTCCGTGCCACTAGGCCGCGTCGTGATCCGTACCCTGTTGCTCCGCGGCCTGCTCGTCGGGCTGGTCGCCGGGCTGATCGCCGCCGTGTTCGCCTACCTGCTCGGCGAGCCGAACATCGACCAGGCCATCGCACTCGAAGAGGCCGCCGCGCACGCCCAGGCCGAGGTCGGGCACTCCCACGGGGAGGAGGCCCTGGTCAGCCGGTCCGGCCAGCAGGCCGGGCTCTTCCTCGCCATGGCCCTGTACGGGATGTCCGTGGGAGGCATCTTCTCCCTCGTCTTCGCGGGGCTGCGCGGCCGGATCGGCCCCCGCTCCGACACGCTGCTGGCCGCGACGATGGCCGCCACCGCGTTCGTCGCGATCGTGCTGGTGCCGTTCGTCAAGTACCCGGCCAACCCGCCCGCCGTCGGTGACCCGGACACCATCGGCAGCCGGACCACGCTGTACCTGGTCCTGGTCGCCATCGGTCTGCTGTCCGTGGCGGTGGGAGTGGCCTGCGCCCGTAAGGTGCCGGACAGGCCCTGGCTCGCCGGCGCGGCCGGTTTCCTGGTCCCCGTCATCGTCACCCTGTTCGTGCTGCCGGCGGTCAACGAGGTGCCCGACGGCTTCCCCGCTCAGCTGCTGTGGGACTTCCGGGTGTCCTCCCTCGGCACGCAACTCGTGCTCTGGTCGGCCATCGGCGCCCTGTACGGCGTCGCCGCGCGGCGCACCGTCCGCCGCGACGCGTTCGCGGCGGCCCCGAACTGAACGTTCGGCGGGTCGGACACGTCAGCAGGATCTCGCAGAAAGAACCCTTGTGATCGGTGCCTATCCGTTCAGTGCCGTCGTCGGTCTCGACGACCTCAAGCTCGCGCTGATACTCAACGCGGTCTCCCCACGGGTGGGCGGTGTGCTGGTCCGAGGGGAGAAGGGGACCGCCAAGTCCACGATCGTCCGTGCGCTCGCCGCACAGCTCCCCACGGTCAGGGTGATCGCCGGCTGCCGCTTCTCCTGCGACCCGGCCGAGCCTGATCCGTCCTGCCCCGACGGCCCGCACGATCCGCACGGCGCGGGCGAAAGTGGGCAGGAGCGTCCGGCCGCGCTGGTGGAGCTGCCCGTCGGCGCGTCGGAGGACCGGCTGGTCGGCGCGCTCGACATCGAGCGCGCGCTCACCGAGGGGGTCAGGGCGTTCGAGCCTGGCCTGCTCGCCGCCGCGCATCGCGGTGTCCTCTACGTCGATGAGGTCAACCTGCTGCACGACCATCTGGTGGACCTGCTGCTCGACGCCGCCGCACTCGGCACCTGCTTCGTCGAGCGCGAGTCGGTCTCGGTACGGCACGCGGCACGGTTCCTGCTGGTCGGCACGATGAACCCGGAGGAGGGCGAACTGCGGCCCCAGCTCCTGGACCGCTTCGGGCTGACCGTCGAGGTGCGGGCGTCCAGGAATCCGGACGAGCGGGCCGAGGTGGTACGGCGCCGCCTGGCCTTCGACGCCGATCCCGCCTCCTTCGCCGCCGGATGGGCGGGGGAGGAGGCGGCCCTGGCACGGCGGATCGCCGAGGCCAGGGAGCGGGTCAGGCAGGTCGTGCTGCCGGACGTCCGGCTGCGCCAGATCGCGGCGGTGTGCGCCGCCTTCGAGGTGGACGGGCTCCGGGCCGACCTGGTCACGGCCAACGCGGCCATCGCGCACGCGGCCTGGCGCGGCGGCGCCGAGGTCACGGCCGAGGACGTGCGCGAGGCGGCCCGTCTCTCGCTGCCGCACCGCCGCCGCCGAGACCCGTTCGACGCGCCGGGCCTTGACGAGTCACGGCTCGACGACCTGCTGGCGGAACACGGCGACGACGAGCCGGACGACCCGGACGGAGGGCCGGGCACCTCCGGCGGCCCGGGAGACTCGCACGGTCCCGAGGGGCCCGCGGACTCCGGGCCCGCTCCCGAGGCCGGCGCTTCCAGTGAGAGCGGCCCGTACGGTGCCGCCGACGGCCCCGACGGCTCCAACGACGGCGACCTGTCCGACGGTGCTCCAGGTGCCTCCGACGGGAACGGCGCCTCGCCTGACCCTCCCGCCGCGGAGCGGGTGGTCGCCGCCGCCGAACCGTACCGGGTGCGCCCCTTCCAGGTCCCCGGGCTGGGCGACGGCGCCTCGGGCCGGCGGTCACGGGCCCGGACCCCCAACGGGCGGACCACCGGATCGCGGGTTCCCGCCGGGCGGCTCCAGCGGCCGCACCTGTCGGCGACGCTCCGCGCCGCCGCGCCGTACCAGCGCGAGCGCGGCCGCACCGGCCCTGGCCTGCTGGTACGCGACACCGACCTGCGCGAGGCCGTCCGCGAAGGCAAGGAGGGCAACCTGGTGCTCTTCGTGGTGGACGCGAGCGGTTCCATGGCGGCCCGGCAGCGCATGCGCGAGGTCAAGGCCGCCGTGCTCAGCCTGCTGCTCGACGCCTACCAGCGGCGGGACAAGGTCGGGCTGATCACCTTCAGGGGATCCACGGCGGACCTGGTACTGCCCCCGACCTCCTCGGTCGAGGTCGGCGCGGCCCGGCTGCGGGAACTGCCGACCGGCGGACGCACCCCGCTGGCCGCCGGGCTGCGCCGGGCCGCCGAGGTGCTCAGGGTGGAGCGGCTGCGCGACCCGGCCAGAAGGCCGCTGCTCGTGGTGGTCACCGACGGCCGGGCCACCTCGGGATCCGACGTGGCGGCCTCCGCCGCGCTGCTCGCCGGTACGGCGGGGGTCGTGGTCGACTGCGAGAGCGGTCCGGTGCGACTCGCCCTGGCCCTCGACCTCGCGGCCAGGCTGGGCGCACCCGCGGTACGGCTCGACGCGCTCGCGGAGGGCGGCGGGCTCGGCGGGCTGGTCCGTGACCACCGGGCCGACTACCGGAAGGCGATCTGAGATGCCGCAGGGCAAGCCGGACACGGTGCCCGAGGACGGGCTCACCACGCGCCAGCGCCGCAACCGGCCGCTGCTGATCGTGCACACCGGGCCGGGTAAGGGGAAGTCCACCGCCGCCTTCGGGATGGCGCTGCGCGCGTGGAACCAGGGCTGGCCGGTCGGGGTGTTCCAGTTCGTCAAGTCGGCCAAGTGGCGCATCGGCGAGGAACGGGCGCTGCTGGTGCTCGGCGAGTCCGCCGAGGGCGGCAGCGTGACCTGGCACAAGATGGGCGAGGGCTGGTCGTGGATCCAGCGGCCGGGCAGCGAGGAGGACCACGCCGCCGACGCCCGCGAGGGCTGGGAGCAGATCAGACGTGACCTGGCCGCGGAGACCTACCGCTTCTACGTACTCGACGAGTTCACCTACCCCCTGAAATGGGGCTGGCTGGACGTGGACGACGTGGTCGCCACCCTGGCCGCGCGGCCAGGGAACCAGCACGTCGTGATCACCGGCAGGGACGCCGACCCGAGACTGGTCGAGGTCGCCGACCTGGTGACCGAGATGGGGAAGGTCAGACATCCGATGGACGCCGGGCAGAAGGGCCAGAGGGGCATCGAATGGTAGTGCCGCGACTGGTGATCGCCGCGCCGTCCTCGGGCAGCGGGAAGACCACCGTCGCGACCGGCCTGATGGCGGCACTGCGCGCGCGGGGCCTGCGCGTCTCCCCGCACAAGGTGGGACCCGACTACATCGACCCCGGCTACCACGCGCTCGCCACCGGCCGCCCCGGACGCAACCTCGACCCCTGGCTGACCGGTGAGGACCGGGTCGCGCCGCTCCTCCTGCACGGCGCGCGGGACGCGGACATCGCCGTGGTCGAGGGGGTCATGGGCCTGTACGACGGTGCCGGGAGCGGGGACTTCGCCTCCACCGCGCACGTCGCCCGGCTGATCGGCGCGCCGGTGGTCCTGGTGGTGGACGCCGCACGGCAGGGCAGGTCCGTGGCCGCGCTCGTGCAGGGCTTCGCCTCCTTCGACACCCGGGTCCGGCTGGCCGGGGTGATCCTCAACCGGGTTGGCTCGCCGCGGCACGAGGAGATCTGCCGCGCCGCGCTGGACGAGAGCGGCATCTCGGTACTGGGCGTGATCCCGCGGGTGGACGGGGTGGCGACCCCTTCCCGCCATCTCGGGCTGATCCCGGCGGCCGAGCGCAGCGGGGACGCGGTGGCGGCGGTGGAGCGGATGGGTGCCCTGGTCGCCGGCTCCTGCGACCTCGAAGGACTGGTGGCCCTGGCGCGCTCGGCGCCGCCGCTGCCCGCGCGCCCCTGGACTCCGGCCCTGTCCCCGGCCACGACCGGCCCCCTATCCGGTGGGCGGCCGGTGGTGGCGGTGGCGGGCGGGGCGGCGTTCACCTTCGGATACGCCGAGCAGGTCGAGCTGCTCGCGGCGGCGGGGGCCGAGGTGGCGACCTTCGACCCGCTCGGGGACGAGTGCCTGCCCGAGAACGCCGGGGCGGTCGTCATCGGCGGCGGCTTCCCCGAGATGTACGCGGCGGAGCTGTCCGCCAACGAGCCGCTCCGCCGCCGGGTGGCCGCCTTCGACGGCCCGATCGTCGCCGAGTGCGCCGGGCTGCTCTACCTGGCGCGCGAGCTGGACGGCCATCCCATGTGCGGAAGGCTCGACATCACCGCGACGATGACCGGCCGGCTCACGCTGGGCTACCGCGACGCCGTGGCGACCGCCACGTCCGTGCTCACCCGCGAGGGCGAGCGCTACCGGGGCCACGAGTTCCACCGCACGGCCACCGACCCCGGGCACGCGACGCCGCCGCTGTTCCGCTGGAGGGGCGCGGCCGACGGCTTCGCCGAGCCCCTGCTGGCCGCCTCCTACCTGCACCTGCACTGGGCCGGCAGCCCCGAGCTGGCCGAACGCCTGATCGCGGCCATCGGCTGAACCGTGCTACTGGTCCGCTGGTTCCGAACTTGGCGGGCCGTCGGCTGGGCCGTGCCTGAATCGCCTGACCTGTCCGGCGGTCCCGAGTCCGGGGGCGGTGACCGCGTACCGCCCCCGGGGAGATGGAACGGGTCAGCGGTCCTCCAGGTCGCCCTCGACGGCGAGGTACGCCCCCCGCAGGGCCGCCATGATCTCGGGGTCGGGATGCTCCCACATCTTCCTGTCGGCCGCCTCAAGCAGCCGCTCGGCGATGCCGTGCAGTGCCCACGGGTTCGAGGCGGCCATGAACGCCCGGTTCTCCGGGTCCAGGACGTAGGCGGCGGCCAGCCTGTCGTACATCCAGTCGGCCAGCACACCCGTCGTGGCGTCGTAGCCGAACAGGTAGTCCACGGTGGCGGCCAGCTCGAACGCGCCCTTGTACCCGTGCCTGCGCATCGCCGCCAGCCAGTTGGGGTTGACCACCCGGGCGCGGAAGATCCGCGCGGTCTCCTCGTGCAGGGTCCTGGTCCGCACCGCGTCCGGACGGGTGCTGTCGCCCACGTACGCGGCGGGTGCCCGGCCGGTGAGCGCCCGCACGGTGGCGATCATCCCGCCGTGGTACTGGAAGTAGTCGTCGGAGTCGGCGATGTCGTGCTCGCGGGTGTCGACGTTCTTCGCGGCCACCGCGATCCGCCGGTAGGCGCTCTCCATGTCCTGCCGCGCCGGTGTCCCGTCGAGGTCGCGGCCGTAGGCGAAGCCGCCCCAGACCGCGTACACCTCGGCCAGGTCGGCGTCGTCGCGCCAGTTCCCGCTCTCCATCAGCGGCAGCAGGCCCGCGCCGTAGGCGCCGGGACGGGAGCCGAAGATCCGCAGAGTGGCCCGCCGCTCGTCACCGTGCGCGGCCAGGTCGGCGTCGGCGTGCGCCCGCACGTAGTTCTCCCCGGCGGGCTCCGCCAGGCCCGCGACCAGCCGTACCGCGTCGTCCAGCATGGTGACGACGTGCGGGAAGGCGTCCCTGAAGAACCCGCTGATCCGGACGGTCACGTCGATTCTGGGCCGGCCGAGTTCGGCGAGCGGGACCGGTTCCAGGCCGCTGACCCGGCGGGACGCCTCATCCCAGACCGGCCGCACGCCGAGCAGCGCGAGCACCTCCGCCACGTCGTCGCCCGCCGTGCGCATGGCACTGGTGCCCCAGACCGACAGCCCGACGGAGCGCGGCCACTCACCGGTGTCGGAGCGGTACCGTTCCAGCAGGGAGTCGGCCATGGCCTGCCCGGTCTCCCACGCCAGCCTGCTGGGCACCGCCCGGGGATCGACGGAGTAGAAGTTCCGCCCGGTCGGCAGCACGTTGATCAGCCCGCGCAGCGGCGACCCGCTCGGCCCGGCGGGGACGTAACCGCCGTCGAGCGCGTGCAGCACCGCGCCGATCTCGTCCGTGGTCCTGGCGAGCCGGGGCACGATCTCCTCGGCCGCGAACCCGAGCACCTTCTCCACGACGGCCACGACTCCGGAGTCGCGGTCACTCCCGCCGGCGAGGACGGAGGCGGTGACCGGGGAGACGGCGAACGGGTCCCAGCCGCGCTCCTCCATGCCCTCGACGAGGGCGCGGGCCAGCGACTCGGCCTCGTCCACGCTCACCCTCGCGGCGCCGCCGTCCTCGGCCAGGCCGAGGGCCTCACGAAGGCCGGGGAGTGCCTGTTGACCGGCCCAGATCTGGCGGGCGCGGAGCATGGCCAGCACGAGGTCGACGCGGGCCTTCCCCTCGGGGGCGTCGCCGAGCACGTGCAGGCCGTCGCGGATCTGGACGTCCTTGACCTCGCAGAGCCATCCGTCGACGTGCAGCAGGAAGTCGTCGAACCCGCTGTCCTGCGGCCGGTCGTCGACGCCCAGGTCGTGGTCGAGCCTGGCGGCCTGGATCAGCGTCCAGATCTGCGCCCGGATGGCGGGCAGCTTGGCCGGGTCCATGGCCGCGATCGAGGCGTGCTCGTCCAGCAGTTGCTCCAGCCGGGCGATGTCGCCGTAGGTCTCCGCGCGGGCCATCGGCGGCACCAGATGATCGACCAGTACGGCGTGCGCCCGCCGTTTGGCCTGGGTGCCCTCACCGGGGTCGTTCACCAGGAACGGGTAGACCAGCGGCAGGTCGCCGAGCGCCGCGTCGGGGCCGCAGGAGGCCGACATCCCCGCCGACTTGCCGGGCAGCCACTCCAGGTTGCCGTGCTTGCCGACGTGCACGATCGCGTGCGCGCCGAAGTCGTCGGCCAGCCACCGGTAGGCGGCCAGATAGTGGTGGCTCGGCGGCAGGTCGGGGTCGTGGTAGATGGCGACCGGGTTCTCCCCGAAGCCGCGCGGCGGCTGGACCATCACCACCAGGTTGCCCGCGCGCAGCGCGGCCAGCACGATCTCGCCGTCGGCATCGCGGCTCCGGTCGACGAACAACTCGCCCGGCGGCGGCCCCCAGTGCGCCTCGACGCCGTGCCGCAGGTCCTCGGGCAGCGTCTCGAACCACGCCCGGTAGCGTGTGGCCGGGATCCGCACCGGGTTCGCGGCCAGTTGCTCCTCGGTGAGCCAGTTCCGGTCCTGGCCGCCCGCCGCGATCAGCGCGTGGATCAGCGCGTCGCCGTCCCGTTCCGCCACACCGGGGAAACCGTCTCCGAGGTCGTACCCGGCCTCCATCATGGCCGTGAGCAGCCTGACCACGCTGGCCGGGGTGTCCAGGCCGACCGCGTTGCCGATCCTGGAGTGCTTGGTCGGGTACGCCGACAGCATCACCGCGATCCGCCGTTCCGGTGCCCGGACGTGCCGGAGCAGGCCGTGCCGTACCGCGATGCCGGCCACCCGCGAGGCCCGCTCGGGATCGGCCACGTACACGGTCAGGCCCTCGTCGTCGACCTCCTTGAAGGAGAACGGCACGGTGATGATCCGCCCGTCGAACTCGGGGATCGCCACCTGGGAGGCCGCGTCGAGCGGGGACAGGCCGTCGTCGTTCTCCCGCCAGGCGTCCCTTCCCGTGGTCAGGCAGAGGCCCTGCAGGATCGGCACGTCCAGTTCGGCGAGCGCGCCGACGTCCCACGCGGAGTCGTCCCCGCCCGCCGAGGCGGTCGCCGGGCGGGTGCCCCCGGCGGCGAGCACGGTGACCACCAGGGCGTCCGCGGCCCGGAGCGTGTCGAACAGGTCGGGTTCGGCGCTGCGCAGGGAACCGCAGTAGACGGGCAGGGCCTGGCCGCCCGCCTCCTCGATGGCCAGGCAGAGTGTCTCGACGAAGGCGGTGTTGCCCGCGACGTGGTGCGCGCGGTAGTAGAGCACGCCGATGACGGGGCCCTCGGTGCGTCGCGCGACACGTTCGAGGGGGCCCCAGCCCGGAGTGGGCGCGGGCGGCGCGAAGCCGTACCCGGTGAGCAGCACCGTGTCGGAGAGGAAGGCGTGCAGTTGGGCCAGGTTCGCCGGACCGCCGTGTGCGAGGTAGGCGTGCGCCTCGGCGCAGACCCCGCCGGGCACCGTGGACAGCTCCATCAGCTCGGCGTCGGGGGCCTGCTCGCCGCCGAGGATCACGACGGGCCGCCGGTCGGCGAGCAGCGCGTCCAGCCCGTCCTGCCATGCCCTGCGTCCGCCGAGCAGGCGCACGACCACGAGATCGGTGCCCTCGGTCAGTGCGGGCAGGTCCTCGGCGGACAGCCTCGCCGGGTTGCCGAGCCGGTAGTTCGCGCCGCTCGTCCGCGCGCTGAGCAGGTCGGTGTCGGAGGTCGACAGCAGCAGGACGGTGGGTGGCGCGAGTGGTGCGGATGGCACGGAACGCATACGGAAGTCCTCCCTCGGGGTCCTCGCCCCGGGTCGTCGTCATCACGACGGCAGGAGTCTCCTGGCTCCCGGATCAACGCTCACCCCGGCCTTCCCGTCCGTTGCCGGACCGTGGCCTTCGGTGGGGTTCGCTCCCCGGTTACAGTGGCGGGACCGCGCCGGCTTCACACCGGCTTCCTCCCTGCGCCATCGTCTGGGTCACACTATGCCAGGCGGACATCCGTAAAGAAATGGGAGCTACCATCCACTGCGTGTCAATAACCGACCCTCCCGGAAGAGCCCGGACCGACGCGTGTCCCGGAGCGCTCCAGGTGCACGCCGCGGCCGACGGCGGCCTGGCACGGATCAGGGTTCCCGGCGGGGTGCTCACGGCGCGTCAGCTCCGCGTGGTCGCCGCCGCCGCCCGGGAGCTCGGATCCGGCGTGATCGAGCTGACCTCCCGGGCGAACCTCCAGGTGCGCGGCCTCCCGCCGCAGGACGGCGAGCCCCTTGCCATGGACCCGGCACGCGACGACGTGCGCGTTCCGGTATCCGACCTCGCCATGCGACTGGTCGCCGCCGGGCTGCTACCGTCGGCCACGCATGAGCGGGTACGCAACATCGTGGCCTCACCCCTGGCCGGGCGGGCACCCGCGAGCCTGTTCGACGTCCGCCCGCTGGTGTCCGAGCTGGACGGGGAACTCCGCGCCCGGCCCGCGCTCGCCGACCTGCCCGGCCGGTTCCTCTTCGCGCTCGACGACGGCTCGGGTGACATGGCGGCTCTCGGCGCGGACGTCACGCTGCTGCCGGTCGATCCGGTGGACGCCTCGACGGACGTCTCCGAGGTGGCGCTGCTGCTCGCCGGTGCCGACCAGGGGCTGCGCGCGCCCGTCTCCTCCGCCGTCACCGGCATGCTCGCGGTGGCCGAGGCGTTCCTGGCCGAGCGCGCCGAGCAGGGGGCGGGCGCGTGGCGGCTCGCCGAGCTGGCCGACGGCCCGGGGCGGGTCTCGGCCCGCGTTCTCGGGGCGGAGCCGGCTCTCCGGCTGTCCGTCCCCGTCGTACGACGGGCGCGGACGGCGGACGGCGGCACGATCGGGGTCATCGCGCAGCGTGACGGAAGGTCGGCCCTCACCGTTCTCGCCGCGCTCGGGCGGCTCACGGCGGCCCAGCTGGAGGCGCTCGCCCAGGTGGCCGAGCACGGCGGGGGAGAGGTCCGGGTGACGCCGTGGCGGACGGTCGTCGTCCCCGATCTGCCGCCGCAGGAGGTCGACGGCCGGCGGGCGACGCTCACCGACGCGGGCCTGGTCTGTGACCCGGCGTCGCCGTGGCTGGGCCTGACCGCCTGCGCCGGCCGGCCCGGATGCGCCAAGGCCCTCGCCGACGTCCACGCCGACGTCCGCGCGGGTGTGCACGCGAACGGCGGCACCGGTCCCGAGTCCGGTGCGGGCTGTCCTGACGACGTCCGCCCCTCGCGGGGCCGCAGCCGCGTGCTCCCCGTGCACTGGTCGGGATGCGAGCGGCGGTGCGGACGTCCGCGCGGCCGGGTCGTGGACGTGGTCGCGACCGGAGACGGATACCGCGTCGAGGCGGACGGCGTGAGCCGTACGTTCGCCGACGCCGAGCAGACGAGCGCCGCGGTGGCGGCGACCAGAGAGGGAAAGTGATCGACTACATCAGGGACGGGGCGGAGATCTACCGCCGCTCCTTCGCCACCATCCGCGCGGAGACGGACCTCGGCGGCATGCCGCCGGGCGTCGCGCAGGTCGCGGTCCGCATGGTGCACGCCTGCGGCATGGTCGACCTCGTCGACGACCTCGCCTGGTCGCCGGGAGTCGTCACGGCGGCGCGCGAGGCGCTGCGCGACGGCGCGCCCGTGCTGTGCGACGCCATGATGGTCGCCTCCGGCGTCACCAGGCGACGGCTGCCGAAGGCGAACGAGGTGATCTGCACGCTCGGCGACCCACGGGTCCCGGAGCTGGCGCTGCGGCTGGGCACCACCCGCAGTGCCGCGGCGCTGGAACTGTGGCGCGACCGGCTCGACGGCGCGGTGGTCGCGATCGGCAACGCGCCGACCGCGCTGTTCCGCCTGCTCGAACTGGTCGAGGAGGGGGCCGGACGCCCGGCCGCGGTGCTGGGCGTGCCGGTCGGCTTCATCGGGGCCGCGGAGTCGAAGCTGGCCCTGGCCGAGCACCCGGCCGGACTCGACCACCTGGTGGTGCACGGACGCAGGGGCGGCAGCGCCATGGCGGCGGCCGCCGTCAACGCGGTCGCGAGCGAGGAGGAGTGAGCGGGTTGAGTGGGGTTTTCGGGTGTCTGTACGGGGTCGGGCTCGCGATGGCGGCGGCTGCCGTCGACGCGGTCGCGAGTGAGGAGCAGTGAGCGGGTTGAGTGGGAATCTCGGGTGCCTGTACGGGGTCGGACTGGGGCCGGGAGACCCGGAGCTGGTGACGGTGAAGGCGGCCAGGCTGCTCGGCGCGGCCGACGTGATCGCCTACCACAGCGCCCGGCACGGGCGGAGCATCGCCAAATCGGTGGCTCTGCCCTACCTACGGGGAGACCAGGTCGAGGAGGCGCTGATCTACCCGGTGACCACCGAGACCACCGACCACCCCGGCGGATACCAGGGCGCGCTCGACGACTTCTACGCCGACTGCGCCGTACGGCTGGCCGCGCATCTGGACGCCGGGCGCGACGTGGTGGTGCTCTGCGAGGGCGACCCGCTCTTCTACGGCTCCTACATGCACATGCACAAGCGGCTCGCGCACCGGTACCCGACCGAGGTGGTGCCGGGGGTGACCTCGATCAGTGGGGCCGCCGCGGTGCTCGGCCGCCCGCTGGTCGAGCGGGACGAGACGCTGACCGTGCTGCCCGGCACGCTCCCGGCGGACGTGCTGGCCGAACGGCTGGCCGCCGCCGACTCGGCCGCGGTGCTGAAACTCGGCAGGACCTTCGAGAAGGTCCGCGCCGCCTTCGCCGAGGCCGGTCGCCTCGACGACGCCTGGTACGTCGAGCGGGCCACCACCGGTAAGCAGCGCATCGAGCCGCTGGCGGACGTCGACCCCGCCTCGGTCCCCTACTTCTCCCTCGCGCTGCTGCCCAGCCCGCTCACGCCGTTCTCCGCGAAGGCCGTGGCCGACCGCGAGGAGCAGCCCGGAGACGAGCGGCGCGGCGAGGTCGTCGTGGTGGGGCTCGGCCCCGCCGGGCGGCCGTGGCTGACCCCCGAGGTGCAGGACGCCCTCGCCCGAGCCGACGAACTGATCGGCTACGGCCCCTACCTCGATCGGGTGCCGCCCAACCCGCGCCAGCGCCGCCACCCCACGGACAACCGGGTCGAGGCCGAGCGCGCCGCGCACGCGCTGGAGTTGGCCGCCGCCGGATCACGGGTGGCCGTGGTCTCCTCGGGCGATCCGGGGGTGTTCGCCATGGCCAGCGCGGTGCTAGAGGTCGCGTCCGAGCCGAGGTTCGCCGACGTCGAGGTACGCGTGCTGCCCGGCCTGACCGCCGCACAGGCGGTGGCCAGTCGCGCCGGGGCTCCGCTGGGCCACGACTTCTGCGTGCTGTCGCTGTCCGACCTGCTCAAACCGTGGGAGGTCGTCGCGGACCGGATCACCGCCGCGGCGCGGGCCGACCTGGTGCTGGCGGTCTACAATCCGGCCTCGCGGAGCCGGACCTGGCAGGTGGCCGCCATGCGCGACCTGCTGCTCGAACACCGCTCCCCGCACACGCCCGTCGTCATCGGGCGGGATGTCGGCGGCCCAGAGGAGAGCGTGCGCGTCGTGGAGCTGGCCGACCTCGACCCCGCGGAGATCGACATGCGCTGCCTGCTGATCGTGGGCTCGTCCACCACCCGGCTCACCGAACGCGGGGGACGGCCCGTCGTCTACACCCCGCGCCGCTACCCGGCCTGAGCCTCCACCCAGGCTGCGGCGGCCTCGGCGGTGTCCGTCAGCGTGACACCGCCGGGAACCGGCGGCCGTCGTACGATGACCACCGGAATCCCCAGCTCCCGCGCGGCGGCCAGCTTGGCGGTGGTCATCTCGCCGCCGCTGTCCTTGGTCACCAGCACCTCGACGCGGTGCTCGCGCATCAGCTCCAGCTCTCCGCGCAGGGTGTACGGCCCCCGGGAGAGCACGACCACCGTCCGGCCGGGCAGCGGCGGGGCGGGCGGATCGACGGACCTGGCCAGGAACCACAGGTCAAGGCCGGTGAACGCGGCCAGGCTCCGGCGGCCGGTCGTGAGGAAGACCCGCCTGCCCAGCTCGGGCAGCAGGCGGGCGGCGGCCTCAAGCGTGGGCACCCAGCGCCAGTCGTCGTCCGGCCCCTGGTGCCAGCCGGGACGGCGCAGCACCAGCAGCGGCACCCCGGTGTCGGCGGAGGCCGCGACGGCCGAGGCGGTCATCCGCCGGGCGAACGGGTGGGTGGCGTCGACGACCAGGTCGATCGCGTGCTCTCGCAGCCAGTCGGCGAGCCCCTCGGGGCCACCGAATCCACCCTCGCGCACCTCGCCGACCGGGAGCCTGGGGTTGGCGACCCGTCCCGCCAGCGAGGACACCACGTGCAGATCCGCCCGCCCGTCCAGCCGGGCGGCCAGCGCTCTGGCCTCCGCGGTGCCACCCAGGATCAGCAGGCGTCTCATTCGCCGCCCGCCGCCAGGCCGTGCGGAGTCCCCGCCGACATCGCCAGGCGACGCGGTGCGCCTGTCGATGTCGGCGGGCCGGGGCCGGTCGCCGGTCAATCCCGGCACCTGTCCGTCGAGTAGAGGTGGCTGTCGGGGAACGCCGAGGCCGTCAGCACCCGCCCGACCACGATCACCGCAGTCCGCAGCACCCCGGCGGCCCTGACCCGCTCGGCGATGTCGGCCAGGGTGCCCCGCAGGATCACCTCGTCCTCCCTGCTCGCCCGGGCCACCACCGCCACCGGGCAGTCGGCGCCGTAGGCGGGGAGCAGCTCCGTGACGACCGCCTCGATCCGCTGCACGGCCAGGTGCAGCACCATGGTCGCCCGGCTCGCGCCGAGCGTGGCCAGGTCCTCGCCCTCCGGCATCGGCGTGGCACGCGCGGACGTACGGGTGAGGATGATGGACTGCCCGACTCCCGGCACGGTGAGCTCCCGCTTCAGCGAGGCCGCCGCGGCCGCGAAGGCCGGGACGCCCGGCACCACGTCGTACGGGATGCCGAGCGCGTCCAGCCGCCGCATCTGCTCGGCCATCGCGCTGAAGACGGAGGGGTCGCCCGAGTGCAGCCGGGCGACGTCCAGCCCGGCCGCGTGCGCACCGGCCATCTCGGCGACGATCTCATCGAGGGTGAGCCCGGCCGTGTCCACCAGCCGTGCCCCGGGCGGGCAGTCGTCCAGCAGCTCGCGCGGCACCAGCGATCCGGCGTACAGGCACACCGGGGACGAGGCGATCACCCGCAGGCCGCGCACCGTGACCAGGTCGGCGGCTCCGGGGCCCGCTCCGACGAAACGCACCCTGGCCGTCAAGACTCCTCCTCCTTGACCGATGACCAGACGGTCACCGGCATCATCGTCCGCCAGCCGGTGAAGCCGCCGACCGGGGCGGCTCGGCCGACCGCGAGGCGCACCAGGTCTCCGCCGTGCCTGCCGTACCAGTCGGCCACGACCGCCTCGGACTCCAGGGTCACCGCGTTGACCACCAGCCTGCCGCCCGGCCTGAGCGCCGCCCAGCAGGTACTCAGCACGCCGGGGACCGTCGCGCCGCCGCCCACGAAGACGGCGTCGGGCGCGGCCAGCCCGGCGAGCGCGCCGGGGGCCGCGCCGACGACGATCTCCAGCTCGGGCACTCCCAGTGTGGCCGCGTTGCGCGCGGCCCGCTCCGCCCGGTCCCGGCGGCTCTCCACCGCGACGGCCCGGCAGGCGGGATGGCAGCGCATCCACTCGATCGCGATGCTCCCCGCACCCGCGCCGACGTCCCACAGCAGCTCGCCGGGGACGGGCGCGAGGCGGGACATGGTGACCGCCCGTACCTCGCGCTTGGTCAGCTGCCCGTCGTGCTCGAACGCCTCGTCCGGCAGTCCGGGGACGCGGGGGAGCGGGAGATGTCCCAGGTCAGACATTGCCGAGCACCCGGGTCACCTGGATCTCGATCACGACACGGTCGGGGTTCACCCGGGGGGCGCGGTAGCGCAGCGCGTACCGGCGCTCGGCGTCGGCGACCTCCTCGGGGGTGTCCCGGAGCACCGCCCGCCCCTCCAGGGTGGACCAGCGCCGCCCGTCGACCTGGCAGACGGCGGCCGGCGCGCCCGCCGGACCCGCGGCGGCCACCAGCCGGGCCTTGTGCGACCCGCGCGAGGTGATGACCCGGGCGGTCGCCGTGCCGACGTCGAGCGTCACCCCGACGGGCACCACGTGCGGTGTCCCGTCGGAGCGGACGGTGGTCAGCGTGCACAGGTGCCGCTCATGCCAGAACGCGTCGAACCCCTTGCCGAGCCGGGCCAGGTCCGGCCGCGTGGCTCCCACAAGCATCACGTCACCCCAATGGTCGTCGGTACGTTCCCCCGATGAGGATCCCCGTGGCGTACCGCCGCGGGGGGCGCCCTCTCCCGGTGCCGGGCGGAGCGCGCCGCACGTCACCCGTGGCGAGGCCAGAGTGTACTCGGAGAGGGGGGTGGCGGCCGAGGGCAGGTTCCTGCACACCGGGCCGGACACGGCGTGGGCGCAGCCACCGCCCGGGGCGGAGAAGGTCAGACCGGGTCGGACGACCCGGACCCGCTCGGCAGCAGCAGCGCGACCAGCACGCCCACCCCGCACAGGGCGGCGGTGATCAGGAAGATCTCGCTGTACTCGGTGTGCAGCGCCGCCCTGACCTTCTCCTCGTACTCGGCGAGCCGGGTGGCGTACACGGCCGGGTCCACGCCGAAGGGCAGCGGGGTGTCCAGGTCCGCGGTGAGGGACTGGAAGCGGTGGAAACCCCAGGCGGACAGCGCGGCGACACCGAGCAGCATGCCCATCATCCGGGCCACGACCACCGCCGCCGAGGCCACCCCGTGCTGGACGGCGGGGACGGCACGCAGCACCGCGGAGGAGACCGGTGCGATCACCAGCCCCAGGCCGAGACCGGCGACGATCAGGTCGGCGTCCATCCGGTACCCGGCCGAGGCGAGGTCCAGTGGCCATTGGCCGATGCGCACGTAGCCGACCGCGGCCAGTGCCAGCCCGATCACCGTCACCGTGCGCTCACCGTACCGGCGGGACGCCAGGCCGCCCACCAGAGCGGCCACGGAGAGCGCGACGAGGAAGCGCGACAGCACCAGGGCGCCGTCCAGGGTGTCCAGGCGCAGCAGGGTCTGGGCCGAGAGCTGCACGTCGACCAGGGTGACCAGCAGCGCGGCGCCGGTCAGGAAACTCACCCCGAGCGTGGCGAAGAACGGGCCGCGCAGCACCCCCGCCATGTCGATCAACCGGGTTCTGGCGCGCGTCTCCCACGCGACGAACACGGCGCCGGACACGACCCCGCAGACGATCGCCGGCAGACCCCAGGGCGGGAGGACCGCCTCGCTCGGGTCGGGGTTGTAGAGACCGGCCACGAGCAGGCCGAGCGCGAGCGCCAGCAGCAGCCCGCCGACCACGTCGACGCGGCTGCCCGCGGCGCCGGTCCGATCCCGGCCGGGTGGCGGCACCGACCGCTGTACGGCGACCGCGGCCAGGGCCACCAGCGGGATGTTCAGCCAGAAGATCGACCGCCAGCCGCCGAGTTGCACGCCGCCGAGCTGGAGGGTGGACGGGACCAGGGCGGCGAGGGCCGCGCCGTACAGGGGGCCCAGCACGCTGCCGAGTTCCTGGGCCGACCCCACCGCGCCGAGCGCCACCGGACGCTCGTCCTCATCCCACAGATCCCCGATCAGAGCCATGGTGATGGGCAGCAGCGCACCGCCCGCGACCCCCTGCAGGGCCCGTCCGGCGACCAGCCAGGGCACCGTCTCACCCAGCGCGGTGACCACCGAGCCCACCGCGAAGCCCGCCAGGCAGAGCTGGATGAGCGGACGCCTGCCGTACCGGTCGGAGAGCTGGCCGAGCAGCGGCATGGCCGCGATGTAGCCGAGCAGGAAGCCGGTGACGATCGGGGTGGCCCGCTCCATGTGGTTGAGCGGGACGTCGACGTCCTTGGCGATGTCGATGAGGACCGTGACCACGACGTACGCGTCCAGCGCCGCCAGCAGCACCGCGGTGCCGCCGACGCCGAGAGCGGCCCGCCGCCGGGCGGTCCGGCCCCCGTCCTTCGGGAGGGTGCGGGTCGCCATCACTGAGCCGGAGCGGTGACCTGGACCGGCACGTCGTAATCGCTGAAGACCACGATCACCTTGCCGCCGGTCAGTGGCAGATCCGCCTTGAGCAGGCGACTGGTGGCCTTGTCGATCCAGAGCGTGCCGTTCACGCTCTGCGCGAGGCCGGGCACCATCGTGGCGAGCACCTGCTGGGAGAGCGTCGCCGAGACCCGGTAGGAGTCGACGCCGTTCACCTTCTCGGCCGCCTGGGTCTTCGGGTCCAGCGCGTTGCTCAGCAACTGCACGACGCCCCTCTCCGGGTTGAGGATGGCGGACGGGTCGTAGATCGCCGCCAGCTGGCTCCGCGACATCTTCTGGAAGCCCCCGGTCACCCCCTTGAAGTGGACGGTCTCCCCGATCAGCACGAAGCTGATCTCCTGGAGGCTGCCCGCCACGTCGATCTGGATGGTGCCGTCCGCGTCGCCGGTCCCGCTGAGGCGGCCGGAGGCCTTCTTGACCGGCACCGCGGGAGCGCCCTCGGTCTCCATGGAGAAACTCGCCGACTTCACGGCACGTGTCGCCTCCGCGGACTTCTTGACCAGTTCGGCTCCGCTGGGGAGGGCCGTCGTGGCGTCGGAGGCGTCGCCGCCGCTGCAGGCGGTGACCAGGGAGCACGCGGTGAGCACCGCGGCGATGAAGATCCGGCGAGCAGACATGGGCGGATCGTAACGACAGCGTGGTCTAGTAAGGGAGTACGGGCGGTATCGGTTTCGCGTCAGCGAATGTTTTTGAGATGCTCCACCACCGGAGCGTAGGCGATTTCCAGGTCGATCAGCTGATCGTCGGTGAGCAGGTCGATGAAATGCCGGCGTACGCCGGCCACGTGATGCGGCGCGACCCTGTTGATGGTGTCCCAGCCGTGCTCGGTGAGGACGGCGAAGGTGCCGCGCCGGTCATCGGCGCAGTTCTCCCTGGCGACCAGATCGGCCTTCTCCATCCGGGAGATCTGGTGCGACAGCCGGCTGCGGGACTGGATCGTGGCGTCCGCCAGGTCGCTCATCCGCATGCGGTGCCCGGGGGTCTCCGACAGGTTCACCAGGATCTCGTAGTCGTTCACCGAGAGCCCGAAGGGCTGGAGTTCGCGGTCGAGGCGGTGTTCGAGGAGTTTGTGCGCGGCGAGGTGGGCACGCCACGCGCGCTGCTCGACTGACGACAGCCAGCGAGGCGTCTCGTCGTTCACCGGTCGCTCACCACTCTCGTTCCCCGCGCCGGCGGGTCCGCCCCCCGGCCGACCACTCCGTTCGCCGGGCGAGGCCTGCTGCAGGGTCATGGATCAGAACCTACCTCAGAAGGCACCGATCACTCGTGGTAGGCGGCGTCAGCGCGGCCGGAGGGTCTCGTCAACCGGCCTTCTTGCTCGGCGACGGTGCCGGGGATGATGTCGGGGACGGCTCGACGGTCTCGCCGTTCGGGTCGGTGACCAGTTCCTCGGCGGCGCCCATCACCGTGGCCGCATTCACCTTCCACTGGCCTCCCGTCTTGATCAGGCTCAGCTCCATGTACGTGCCGAGCATGCGCCGGGTCCCCGCCGTGCTCGTGACCTGGGAGTCGACCACCGTGATCGCCTTCGCCCTGCCCTCGTCGACCGTTGAGACGTAGACGCCGCGGATCGAGGCCGAAGAGCTCGCCCGCATCGTAATGATCACGCCTTCGAGCGGGCTGAACGCCTCGTTGTAGGTCTTCTCGAAGTCCTCGCCGGAGATGGCGAAGACCCGGTCGCGGTAGGCCTGCAGGTTGGTGTGGTCGTAGGTCTGCAGGGCCACGGCGAACTCGCCCGCCCTGGTGGACACCGCCCCGCGGTCGGCCTTCTCCTGCGCCAGCCGGTCGGCGGCCATCCATTGGAGCACCGCGGTGGTCGCGGTCGCCGCGAACAGCATGGCCGCGACGGCACCGGCCAGTCTGCCGCGCCACGTGCTGAATCCGCTCTTTTTCCGGTCCGTGGCTCCGTCCTCCCGCTCGGGCTCCGGGTTCGCCTCGGCGGACGGTCCGGCCTCCGTTTCCGCCGTGGTCTCCTGGTCCTGGTCCGGAGCCGGGGCGTCCTCGGCGGGGTCGAGCCGGCGCTGTTCCGACGTGCGGGGGGTGGGGGTCAAGGGCTTACTCCTGTTCACGGCGGCGGGAGGCTCGGCCGACGGCGATCCAGCCGAGCACACCGCCGGAGATGACGACCGCGGCGAAGATCGCAACGATGAGGGGGGTCGTGTCCTGGGAGGACTCCGAGGTCCGGTCGGTGTCCGCGGCCGGTACCGGCTCCTGGCTCTCCTCGGGCGCCGGTGTCGCGTCGCCGGGCTCGGCGGTCGCTCCGTCCGCGGACTCGTCGTCGGCGTTCTCGTCGTCGGGAGCCTTCTCGTCCTTTCCGACCGCCACCTTGCTCGCGGGTCCCTTCGGGCAGGTGCGGAGCTTGGGAATCGTCGGGGGAGCCAGCGGATTGCGGTACTCCTGCGCGGCCTTGGGGCCGCCGGGGACGCTGAACATGAACGCGGTCCTGCCGTACAGGCCGTCTGCCTGCCTGTCGCTCACGTCGGCGAGCAGCGCCTGAGCGGTGGGTATGTTGCGGAGCAGGCGGTTGACGTTGTCGGGGGCAGCGCCGCCGAAAATCTTGCCGGGCTTGATGCCTCCGGCGGTCAGCAGGCAGGACAGGCCGGGCCGCGCGGTGGTGAGCAGGGTGTTGACCTGTCGGAAGAAGCTCGGTCCGTGGTCGAGGGCGACGTTCAGCTGTTTGCGGGACTCGCGGATGGCCTGGGTCACCCCGGCCAGGTCCTCCACCCCCTCGGACAGTTTCTCGCGCCGGCCCGCCAGGGTTCCGGTGAGCCGGGTGAGCTGCACCGACAACTCGTCCAGCACGTCGGTGTTCTCGGCGAGGGTCGCGGTGAGGTCGTGCGCGTTGTCGACGATCTCCCGGATCGAGGTCGTCCGTCCGTCCAGGCCGGTCGCCAGCTCCCCCACGATGGTCCGGGCGTCATCGGCGGGCACCGCGTCGAGCAGCTTGCCGACGCCGTCGAACAGCTTCCGGTAGTCGAGCGGCACCGAGGTGTTGGCCAGCGGGATGGTGGCGCCCGCGGCCAGGGTGGCGCCGCCGGTTCCGCTCTTGGGCGGGGAGACCTCCACGTACGGCTCGCCGATGGCGGACTTGCGGCGCACCTCGGCGGTGACGTCCCGGGGCAGTTGTACTCCGCGATCGATGCTCAGCGCGACAACGATCTTTCCGGGGGCCAGCCGCACGCCGCTGATCCGGCCGATCCGCACGCCGAGGTAGGCCACGTCGAAGCCCTCCACCAGGCCGGGGGAGGAGAGGAACTCGGCGTTGATCCGGTACGGCCGCTCGACGAAGTCCAGTTTGATGATGGTGGTGAACGCCCACACGGTCATCACGACGCCGAGCGCCGCGAAGAAGCCGAGGTTGATCCAGATGCGGTTTTTCATCGCGGCCCCAGCAGCAGGCGGAAGTCGTCCACCGAGTTGGGCAGGCGGGGCTTGTCGCTCTTCTTCGGTTCGGACAGCAGCAGCCCCTTGAGCCATACGGAGATCAGCAACTGGCCGTTCACCACGAGTGGTGGCTGGTCGAGGAAGCTCTGCACCCGGCTCACCAGCATCTTCAGGTCCTCCTTGCCGCGTACCGCCGAGGCGGAGACCGCGTCGAGCTCGCGCAGCAGGGTGCGCAACCGGGCCTCGTGCCGGGGATAGATCGTGTCGTTGACCTCACGGGCCAGCGCGGTGAGTTCCCTGAGGGTCTTCTTGATGTGCCTGCGGCCGTGGTTCAGGCGAGCGGTGGCGTCGGTGAGCGTGCCGGGCAGCCGGTCCAGCTCCGCGGTGCCCTTGGCCAGTTCGTCGCCGAGCCTGGCCAGGCCGTCGATGGTACGGGCCAGGTCCTGGCGGGACTCCGCGTAGGCGGCGGTGACCTCGGTGGTCTGCCGCAGGAGCCGGTTGAGGTCCTTGCCCTTGCCGCCGATCCCGGTCGCCGCCGCGTCAAGGACGGCGTTCACGTCCTGGGCGCCGAGCGCGTCGATGAGCGGCCCGGCCCGCTCGGTGACCTGCTCGATGTCGGGTTTGACGGAGGTCACGGCGATGGTCGATCCGCTCCGCATGAACGGCCCCGTCGTCATGTCCCTCCCCTCGGGAAGATCCAGCTCGATGTAGTTCTCGCCGAGGATCGAGGTCTTGGCGACGATGGCGCTCGTCCCCTCGGGCACCTGGTTGCCGTCCTCGATGGACATGGTGACCTTCGCCCGGTAGCCCTCCAGCCGGATGTCGGTCACGCTGCCCACCCGTACGTCGGACACCTGCACGCTGTGTCCGGCCACCAGGCTCTGCACGTCGTCGAAGGTCGCGGTCAGGGTGAGCTCCCCGGTCGGCGCGCCCAGGGTCTGCAGGCTGCACGCCGCGCTCAGCCAGAGCACGGCCAGCCCGGCGACCGGGCGGGTCCACCGCCGCCACCGGCCCGCGCCCGCGGGTGTCCCCGGTGGCGTCTCCGTCCGCTCCCGTACTCCCGCGCCCATCAGCCCTTCCCGCTTCCCTGCCAGGGGCAGTTGCTCAGCTCTCCCGGCAGACAGGGCACCTTGCCCAGGCCCAGTGCCTCGAAGAGCGGGGTCAGCCAGACCCGGGTCAGCGCGTTGAGCACCACACGGATCTTGAGCACGTGGTTCTTCCTGTCCCAGGACAGGATCATGTTGTCCAGGAACTTCCTGGTGCTCGTGATGCCTTTGGCCACCGACTCGCTGTTGACCTTGAGGGTCAGCACCAGCTCGGCGAGGTTGGCCACCCCCTTGGGCAGCCGCTCCTGGTACGCCTCGATCAGCACGTCACCGCGCTGCACGAGCTCCGCCAGGCCGGCGACGAAGCGTTTCATCCGCTGCCGCTCGTCGGCGAGGGTGGCGCCGGCCTCGGCGAAGGCGTCGATGGTGGTCTTCACCTGCTTCTCGCGCCTGTTGAGGTTGGTGGCGATCCGGTTGAGGCCCCTGGCCAGCTCGATCAGCTGCTCGTCCTGCCCGGCGAGGGTGCGGGTCAGCGAGGCGGCGTCGGCGAGCGCGCCGTTGATCTGCTTGCCCCGGCCCCTGACGGTGTCGGCCAGGTTGCCGGCCACATCGCCCATCTTGTCGGTGTCGAGGGCGTCGGTGAGCTTGGTGAACGCCTCCAGGGCGTCGTCGATCTCCACCGGCAGGTCGGTCCGCTCCAGGGGGATCACCGTGTTGGGCGCGATCTTCGGCTTGCCGGGCGTCCAGGGCGGGTGGAGCACCACGTTCCGCTCGCCCAGCGTGTTCTGCGCGGCCACGATGGCGTTGACATCGGCGGGCAGCGGTATCCCCCCGTCGATCAGCAGGTCCGCCCGGACCTTGTCGCCCTCGACGGTGAGCTTCTGCACGGTCCCCGCGTCCAGGCCCAGCACCTTGACCTTCGCCTGCTCGTACAGCGAAGGTGCCGCGCTGAAGTAGGCGGTCAGCCGGTAGGGGCCGGCCCCGCCCGGCAGCAGCGAGCACCCCCCGGTGGAGGCCAGCAGCACTCCCGCGAGCAGCGCCGCGATCATCCTGCGCGCCGGGGACCGCGCCGGGGACCGCGCCGCGGTGCGGGCGCGGTGCGGGCGGCTCGCTCCTTGCTGTCCCTGCGCTGTCAACGGCTGTTCCTGTCCTTGCGGATGGCGGCGAGCACCTCGGGGTTGATCGGCCCCAGCCCGGTGGCGATGGCGTCCACCCACGGCCCGTGGCCACCGGTCGTGGCGAGCCCGGAGAAGGTGGGGCCGACCCAGGCGAGCACCGAGTTGAGGTTCTTGCGGCTGGTGGAGTCGAGGCGGTTGCTGATGGCGGTCACGTCGTCGAGCACCGTGATCAGGTCCTTCTCGTGCCGGTTGACCAGGGTGGTGATGCTGTTGACCAGGTCGCTGCCGTCGCCGAGCAGCGACTTCAGCTCGTCGCGGCGGAGTCGCAGCTCGTTGAGCATGATCTCGATCGAGTCGATCAGGCGGCCGATCTGCGCGTCCTTCTTCTCCAGCACGTCCATGATCTTGTTGCCGTTGTCCAGCAGCCGCCGCAGCTGGGGTTCACTCTCGCTGATGATCTCCGACAGCTCGCCGATGTTGTCCAGCAGCTTGCTGACCCTGCCCTGGCGGGCGGGTTTGAGCTCGGCCAGCTCGGTCAGGAGCCTGTCGACGGAGTCGGTGTCGAGCCGCTGCACCAGCCTGGTGGCGTCCTTGAGCGCGTCGGTGATCAGCACGGGGGTGCTGGTCCGGGACATCGGGATCCGCCGCTGCTCTTCGGGCAGCTCGTCCATGTACGGGCGGGTGACCGGCCCGGTGAGCCTGACGTAGCGCCCGCCCAGCAGGTTGGACAGGGCGATCTCGGCCCGGGTCTGCGGGCCGAGTCTGATCCCGTCGTCCACCCTCCAGGTCACTACGACGTGCCCCCGGGAGTAGTCGGCGCGGACCTCGGTGACCTTGCCGACCGTCACCCCCGCCACCCGGACGTCGTTACCGGAACGCAGCCCGGCCGAGTCGGGCAGCACCGCCGACATCGTGTATCCCCCCTCCAGCAGCCCCAGGTTGCCGATGAGGAAGGTGACGACGAGCACGATGACGAGGACCGTCATCGACACCAGGCCGACGACGGTCCTGTTGCGGTCGCGGAACGACTTGAGCGCCATCAGGACCCCACCAGAACCCGGCGCAGGTCACCGGTGTCGGACAGCTTGAAGGAGCCGCGCAGCGGCGGGGGGCTCTTCATCGGGTACGGGCAGGGCAGCGGGCCGAGTGCGAGGCAGGGCACGTAGGCGGTGACGAAGTTGCCCTGGCCGGTCACCTGGAACGAGCGCCCCATCGGCTGGGGGAGCGAGCTGAGGAGCTTCTCCACGCTGCCGATGTTGCGCCGGATGCCGCCGGTGAACCGGGTCAGGTGGTCCACCACCCGGCCGAGCTCCTGGGAGTTCGCGCCGAGCACCCGGTCGCTGACCCTGACCGTGGTGGACAGCTCCACCAGGGCGTCGTCGACCAGCTCGCGGTTGCGGGCGAACGCGCCGGTCAGCGTGACCAGGTTGTCGACCAGCTGGGCTATCTGCCGGTCCCGGCGGGCGACGACGTCGGTCACCGTGGCGTAGTCCTCCAGCAGCCCCTGGATGACCTTCTTACGTTCGGCGATCGTGCCGGTCAGGTCGTCGAGGTTGTCGACCAGTTCGGTGATGTTCTCCTGGTTGCCGTCCAGCGCCTCGCCCGCCGCGGTGAGCAACTGGTTGATCTGCTCGGGGTCGAGGCTGCGGGTGAGCGGGCCCAGGTCGCTCACCAGCTCGCCGATGTCGACCACCGAACTCGTCCGCTCCACGCGGGCGCCGTCGCCGAGCATCTCCCCGGCGGTGCCCGGCTCCAGATAGACCACCCGCTGCCCGATCGTGTTGCGCCAGCGGATCGCGGCCGAGCTGTCGGAGGGAACCCGTACATCCGTCCGTACGCTGAGCGTGACCTCGGCCCGGCCCGCGACCACCTCGATCGTGTCGACCTGCCCGACGGGCGCACCCGCGATCTTCACCTGGTCTCCCTCGTGCAGCCCGGAGACGTCGTCGAAGGTGGCGACGAGGCGGTAGGAGGCGTCCACGTTCACCCGGGCGATCTGACCGCCGATCAGGATGATCAGTGCGCCCGTCACCAGGAGGAAGAGTGTGAACTTGCCCAGCGTCCAGCGGCGCTGAATCTGCTCCACGGATCCGGCCACGCGCTCACCCGCCCTTCGTGGAGCCGCACGCGCCGACGAAGAGCTCGCACACGTCCGTCGAGATGAAGGTCTCCATCTTGATCTGGGCGGTGCCGTTCGGGCCCTGCCCCGAGGCCAGGTCGTTGAGCGCGGTGAGCAACTGGTTCAGCCCCCGCACCCCGTCTCCGACGATGCCGAGCTGCGCGTACAGCAGGGAGACGAGGCGTTCCCCGGAGTTGACGGCGGCTTTGAGGTCGCGGCGGTGCTTGCGCAGGCCGTGCGCGGTCAGATGGGAGACGTCGTCGAACTCCTTGAGCAGGGCGCGTACCTTGTCGGCCCGCTTCAGCAGGTCGGGAGTGATCACATTGGTGTCCGCGGAGATGGACACCAGCTCGTCGCCCTTGTCGGCCAGGGCCGCGCTGAGGTCCCCGGCGTCGCCGATGAACCGCTGGAAGTCGGCGCGGTGCCGGTGGGCCACGTCGATGACCTTTCCGGCGTCGCCGACGATCGCCCGCAGCTGCGGGCCCTTGCCGTCCAGGCCCCGGCCCAGGGTGTGCACGATGGTCGTGACGTCCTGCGGGTTGATCGCCTTCAGCCCCTCGTACGCGTCGGTGAGGGAGTCCGACAGGTCGGAGGGCGCCTCGGTCCTGGTGATGACCGCGCCGCTGAGCAGGTAGGGGCCGGAGGTCTCGCCGGAGCCGGGGACGAGGTTGACGAACTTGGGGCCGAAGACCGAGCTCGGCTCGATCGTGGCGGTGACGCTCTGGGGCACCCTGACTCCGGGGTCCACGTAGATGGCGACCACGGACCGGCCCTGCCGGTCCAGGGTGACCGAACTGACCCCGCCCACCGTGATGCCGCGGATCTTGACCGGGGAGTTGGGGTCCAGACCCTGGCCCGAACGGGTGAACACCGCGGCCAGCCGGGTGCCGCTCACCTCGGACGCGCTTCGCACCACCAAGGTGATGGAGACGGCCAGGACCAGCAGCACGACGATCGAGATCGCCAGCCTGATCGGCAGTGCCACCTCACCCCTGGTCGCCATCCGGCTCACCCCGTCAGCTTCAGGCTGCTGCCGCCACCCCAGAACAGGTAGGACAGCAGCAGGTTGAGGAGGATGACCGTGACGATCGACTGCCGGATCGCCCGCCCGGCCGCGACGCCAACGCCGACCGGGCCGCCGGTGGCGTTGAACCCGTAGTAGCAGTGGATGCTGACCACGGCGAACGCGAAGACGACCACCTTGATCACGCTGTAGACGATGTCGATCACCGGCAGGCCGAGGTAGAAGTAGTAGTCGTAGACGCCCGGCGACATGCCGAACAGGACGGTGCACATCAGCCGGGTGGCGAAGAAACTGGCGAACAGCGCGATCAGGTAGATCGGGATCAGCGCGATCAGCGCGGCCACCACCCGGGTGCAGATGAGGTAGGTGAACGCGTTGATGGCCATCACCTCGAGCGCGTCGATCTCCTCGGAGATCCGCATGGCGCCGAGTTCGGCGGTGAAGGACGAGCCGACCTGGGCCGCGAGCGCGACCGCCGCGATGATCGGGGTGATCTCCCGCACGCTGGCGAAGCTGCCCACCAGCCCGATGAAGGACTCGGCGCCGATCGCCTGCAGGCCTTGGTAGCCCTGGAGGCCGACGGTGGCACCGACCGCGAAGGCCATGGTGAACACCACGAAGACCATGCCACCGCCGATGACCGTCGCGCCGACGCCCACCACCACGTCGCTGACCTGGCGCAGCACGACCTTGGAGAACTTCAGCCGCAGGACGATGTCCCTGACCGAGTAGAAGACGACCTTCCACAGGAAGAGCGGCCAGTCCGACAGCGAGGCCAGCCGGTCCGCGCCGTCGCGGATCAGCCCGTACGCGCGAACCCCCACGCTGCGAACCCCCGCGCTGTGCACCTCCGGGGCGGCGGCCATCACATGGCCCTCGGCGGGTAGGCGAGGAAGTAGATCATGGTGATCACGTAGTTGACCGCGAAGACCAGCATGAAGGTGACGACCGTCGACTGGTTCACCGCGCGGCCCACGCCGACCGGGCTGGTCTGGCAGGTCATGCCGAAGTAGCACGACATGATGGCCGCGATGAAGCCGAAGATCCAGGCCTTGAGCAGTGTGACCAGCAGGTCGCTGGTGACCAGCAGCGAGACCGCGCCGTCGAAGTACGCGCCGGGTGTGACGCCCTGGACGATGACGTTGAAGAAGTAGCCGCCGCCCGCCCCGGCCACGATGACCAGCGGTACCAGCAGCACCGCCACCGTGCTCGCCGCCCAGAGCCGGGGGGTGACCAGGCGGTGGATCGGGTTGACCGCCATCACCTCCATGGCGGCCAGCTCGTCACGGATGTTGCGGGCGCCGATGTCGGAGGTCATGGCCGATCCCCCGGCTCCGGCGATCAGCAGGGCCGAGGCCATCGGGGCGACCTCGCGGACCAGGCCGACGACCACCGCGCCGCCGGTGGCGGAGGAGGCGCCCAGCTGCCAGGCCAGCTGGCCCACCTGCAGGGCGACGGTCGCGCCCAGCGGGAGCGAGACCAGCAGCACGGGCAGGCTCGTGACACGGGCCAGGAACCAGCACTGCTGGACGAACTCCCAGAACCAGGTCCTGACGTCCCAGGTGCGGCGGAAGCCCTCAAGGGCGATCACCGACATGTCGCCGACCCGGTCCAGTACGCCGGTCGTCCGGCGGATCACGTAACCGGTGACCCTCGTCCGCCCGCCGACCGCCATCAACCCGCCGTCCGTTGAGCCATGACCACCTCGGAACTAGCGACTCCGACCATGGATCAGCCACGCTACTGACGGGTATTCCAGTAAGTCGATGCTTCTCAAGTAATTTGATGAAAAGGTATGACCACCGCCTTTCAACTTGTCAGCCCCTCACATTTTCCTCCCGCCTTCTCGTGAGAACGCGCCCCCTGCGCGCCCCCACGAGAACCGCCTCCCCTACGGGCCCAACAGGCCGCGCAGGGGACTCCCCGTGAGGCCGCTCACCTACGGATCCCACAAGGCCGCTCATCTACGGGCTCCTGTGAGGCCGTTTACCTACGGGCTCCCGTGAGGCCGCGCCGGCGACTGGACTGAGGAGACCGGGGTCGCGAGGAACGAGCGACCCCGGTCGACGAGGGAAGGAGCCGGGTAAGAGCGGCCTCACCGCGACGCGTTAGCGTCGCCATGGGTACGCCCGAACCGCGACGCGTCAGCGTCGCAATTAGTACTGCATCCACTTCTCGATCTCGTCCGGGTGCCGGGGCAGGCCACCTGACATGAGGCGGGCGCCGTCGGCCGTGATGACGAGGTCGTCCTCGATGCGCACACCGATGCCGCGCAGCTCCGGCGGCAGCGTCAGGTCGTCAGGCTGCAGGTAGAGGCCGGGTTCGACGGTCAGCACCTGGCCCTCCTCCAGCACACCGTCCAGATAGACCTCCGCGCGGGCCCTGGCACAGTCGTGCACGTCCATGCCGAGCATGTGGCCGCTGCTGCACAGCGTGTAGCGGCGGTACAGGCCGCTGTCCGGCTCCATCGCCTCGTCCGCGCTGATCTTCAGCACGCCCCAGTCGCGCAGCCCCTCCACGATGACCCGCATGGCCGCACCGTGGAAGTCGCGGAAGCTCGCACCGGGCCGCAGGACGGCGATCGCCGCCTCCTGGGCCTCGTACACCAGCTCGTAGACCTGGCGCTGGACGGGGTCGAAGCGTCCGGAAAGCGGCAGGGTCCTGGTGATGTCGGCGGTGTAGAGGTGGTCGGTCTCCACGCCCGCGTCGAGGAGGAGCAGTTCACTCTCGTTCAGCCGCCCGTCGTTGCGGATCCAGTGCAGCACGCACGCGTTCGCGCCGGAGGCCACGATGCTGTCGTAGCCGACCGCGTTGCCCTCCAGACGGGAGCGGAGGCCGAAGATCCCCTCCAGGTAGCGCTCGCCGCGCCGGTGCCCCAGGGCGGCGGGCAGGGCCCGCACCACGTCCTCGAACCCGCGCCTGGTCGCGTCCACCGCGAACTGCAGTTCCGCGATCTCCCAGTCGTCCTTGATCAGCCGCATCTCGGACAGGAACGTCTCCAGCTCCTCGTCCCCGTCGCCGGGCGCGACTCGCCCGTCCACCGACGCGTCCACCCCGCGCAGCACCCGCGCGGGCCCGTCGAGCACGTCGTCGAGCCTGTCGATCGGCGCGCAGGCGATCTGGTACAGCGCCTCCGCCTCGGTCAGGTCGGGGCGGCGGCCGACCCAGAACTCGCCGTGGCGGCGATCGCGGTAGAAGTCCTGCCCGGCCGGCCCCGGCGCCGACCGCACCGAGCGGGGGCGCAGGAACAGGACGGCCTCCCCGGAGGGTTCGACGACCAGCACGCCGTCGGGTTCCTGGTCACCGGTGAGGTAGGCGAACGCGCTGTGCGTCCGGAACCGGTAGTCGCTGTCGTTGCTACGCGTCTTGAGCGTGCCGGACGGGACGACCAGCCGCTCGCCGGGGAAGCGGGCGGCGAGTGCGGCGCGCCGCTTGGCGGTGTAGGCGGCCTGTGGCAGCGCGGCCAGGTCGTCGCGGTGGGTGTCGGCCCAGCCGGTGTTCATGAACTCGGCGAGGGCGTCGGAGACCGGCAGGTCGTGGCTGCCGGTATTGAGCTTCTGGGTCATTGTGTCCCCGGGCGCGAAGGTTTACGGTCCCTGCCACGCTAGCCCGGAGCGACGGGTCCCGCACCTTCCTCGCCGGGGGTGCGGGGCCCGTCGTGAACCGCGGATCAGCCCACCGGGACCTGGTAGGTCTTGGCCAGGTCGGAGGTGGCGGCGTCCTTGAAGATCACCGCGCCGCCCAGGGCGTCCTTGTCCGGCTTGGCGACGTACGACAGCAGCGAGGCGGGCTTGTCGAACGTGGTGAAGTCCATGACGGTGCCGAACTCCGCACCCCAGGCCGACTGGCCGCGGTGCGCGGCGACCACGGCGGCCCGGGTCAGGTCCTTGCCCTCGCAGGCCTTCTTGAGCGCGTCGACGACGATCGCCGCCGCCGAGTAACCGGCGGAGACACCGCTGTCGATGGCCGCGTCCGGATACTTCGCCGCGTAGTCGGCGGCCAGCTTCTTCATGGCCGGCTGGTCGGCGCTGATCGGGGTGCCGGCGGTGATGTAGTAGAAGTCCTTCAGCAGCGCGGGACCCGCCGGGGTGGGCAGCAGCTGCGGGGAGTAGGCCGAGTTGCTGCCGACGAACGGCACGTCCATGCCCTTGGCGAGCGAGACGCCGACGAGCGAGGCGGTCTGCCTGGGGCCGACGGAGACCAGGATGGCCTTGACGCCCTCGGCCTTGAAGGCGGCGACCTGGGCGCTCATGTCCTGGTCGGTGGCCTTGATCTTCTGCTCCACGAGCTTGAGGCCGAGCTTCTCCGCCGCGTACTTGGAGCCGTTCAGCGCGCTCTCGCCGTAGTCGCCCTCGAAGTACAGGTGGCCGATCTTGTCGCCGGACTTGATGCCCTTCTCCTTGGTGAGGAAGTCCACCCCGTTGATCATGTCGATGTCGTAGGTCGTCCCGGTGACCTGGATGGGCTTGCTGCCGAGCAGCCCGGTCGCCCACGCCTGCGGGATGGTGAGCATGTCGTCGGCCTCGATGCGCTGTTTGACCGCGTTGACCATGGGCGAGCCGACGACGTGGGCGAGGGCCACCACCTTCGGGGAGATCTCGGTGTAGGCCGCGACCGCCTTCTGCACGTCGTAGCCGTGGTCACGGACCAGAGCCTCCAGCTGCCGCCCGCACACGCCCCCCGCCGCGTTCGTCTGCTCGAAGTAGAGCTGCTGCGCCTGGGTCAGGCTCTTGCCGAAGGAGGCGTACGGGCCGGTGAGGTCGGTCATCAGGCCGATCGTGATCTTGTCGGCGGTGACGCCGGGACCGGTCTTCACGCCGTCCCCCCCGACGGCGGAGGGGGCGGCGCCCCCGCTGCCCCCGGTGGCCTTCTCGCTGGCGCACGCGGTGACGGCCAGGGCCAGGAGGGCGAGTACCGCGATTCGTCGGACCGGGGTTCTTGGGATTCCCATTGTCAGTTCCTTGTGTCGGGGGAGGGGGTGGAAGAGGGGGAGAGCGGGGTCTTCCTCGTCGCGTGGACCGGGGCGAGCCGCCGGGTCACGGCGAGGCGCAGGCGCCTGGCGAGGCCGAGCAGTCCGCCGGGCAGGAAGAGGACGATGACGACGACGGCGGCGCCGTACAGGATGCGGGACGCCTCGGCGGGTGAGACCCCGCCTGAGCCGGGCTCGGCCACCAGCGGCAGGGCGTCGCTGTAGCGGCTGAGCAACTGGGGGAGCAGGGAGATGAAGAACGCGCCGATCACCGCGCCCGCGACGGAGCCGAGGCCGCCGATGATGATCATCGCCAGGTAGTCGAGGGAGAGCAGCAGGCCGAAGTAGTCGGGCACGGTGCGCTGGAAGACCAGCGCGATCAGGACCCCGGCCAGCCCGCCGTACATCGACGACAGCACGAACACCCCGGCGCGGTAGCGGGCCACCGGCACGCCCATCACCCCGGCCGCGATCTCGTGGTCGCGGATGGTGTTCATGGCCCGTCCCGGCCGGCCGCGCAGCACCCCGCGGGCGAACAGCGCCGCGCAGGTCAGCACGGCCAGCCCGAGGAACCACAGGCGCTCCAGCGACCCGAACGGCACCTGGGCGACCACCAGTTCGGGGGAGTCGGCGAACACGAATCCGAACAGCTCCATCGGCGGCACCGCCCGCCCGTTGTAGCCGCCCGTCACAGGCTCGGCGTTGAACAGCACGTGCTGGCCGACGAAGATCAGCGCGAGGGTGGCGATGCCGAGGTACGCGCCCTTCAGGCGTCCCGCGATGGGGCTGAACACCCCGCCCGCGACGCCCGCGGTGAGCACCGCGAACAGTGCCGCGACCGGCGTGGGCAGGCCGAGGCCGCCGAGGGCGTGCGTGCCGCCCTCCGGTTCGGCGGCGAAGTAGACGTAGGCGTACGCGCCGACCGCGAGGAAGAACGCGTGGCCCATGGAGAGCTGGCCGGTGGCACCGGTCAGCAGGTTGAGGCCGATCGCCCCGATCGCCGCCGACATCGCGAAGAGTCCGGCCTGCAGCCAGAAGCCCTCCAGGTAGAACGGTATGGCGACCGCCGCCACGACCAGCACCACACAGGAGAGGATGACCTTCTTAGACACGTGCCAGCTCCCTCGTCCCGAACAGCCCCGCGGGGCGGATGAGCAGGACCACGATCATCACGAGGAACGGCGCGACGTCGCCGATACCCCGGCCGAGGAAGACCAGGTCGTTCTGGTAGCCGCTCATCATCGCCTCGGTGACACCGATGATCAGCCCGCCGGCCAGTGCCCCGGTGGTGGAGTCGAGGCCGCCGAGGATCGCCGCGGGGAACGCCTTCATCGCCGCGAAGGTGGTGCTGCGATCCAGACCCGGTGTGGGGAAGACGCACAGGAAGAGCGCGGCGACGGCGGCGAGCGCCCCGGCGACCGCCCAGGCCCCCATCGAGATCCGCCCGCGCCGCACGCCCATCAGCGCGGCGGTCTCGGTGTCCTCCGCGGTGGCGCGCATGGCGATGCCCCAGTTCGTGTACTTGAACGCCAGCAGGAACGCGGAGATCAGGACCGCGGCGACGGCCAGCGCGACGATCCGGGTCTCGGCGATGCTGACGCCTCCCAGGTGCAGCACCCGGTCGCGCCACGGGTCGCCCAGGGCGAGCACGTCGGTGCCGATCTGCCTGGTGAGCTCGGTGGTCAGCACGATGTCGACACCGATCGTCACGATCGCGAGGACGCTGTGCGAGATGACGTTCGCCCTGCGGATGATCAGGAATTCGATCAGGGCGCCCACGACCGCCGCGCCGGCGATGCCCAGCAGCAGCGCGGCCCAGAAGCCGATCAGCGGGTGCAGCCTCGCGATCACGAACCCGCCGACCAGCAGCAGCGAGGCGTGGGCGAAGTTCACCACCTCGGTCGCCTTGAAGATGATCACAAAGCCCAGGGCGATCAGCGCGTACACCGCTCCGACGGAGATGCCGTTCACCAGGAGTTCGAGAAAGGTGATCATGAGGTGACCTCCTCGGTCCCGCTCACGGTCGTGCTCTCGGCCGCCGCGCCCAGGTAGGCGCGGACAACCTCGGGATCGTTCTGCACCTCGCCGGGCGGGCCGTCCGCGATGCGCCTGCCGAAGTCCAGGACCGTCACCGCGTCGGCGAGCCGCATGACCATCCCCATGTCGTGCTCGACCAGCAGGATCGAGATGCCGAGGCTCTCCCGTACCGCGACGATCAGTTCGGCCATGTCGCGGCGCTCGCCGCCGTTCATGCCGGCGACCGGCTCGTCCAGCAGCAGCAGCCGAGGTTCCATGCACAGTGCCCGGGCCAGCTCCACGCGCTTCTGCACGCCGTACGACAGGAGTCCGACGGGCGTGGCCAGATGCTCGGAGAGCCCGACGAACGCGGCGATCTCGGTCACCCGCTCGCCGTGCGCGGCGGCCTCGCGCCGGGCCGACGGCAGCCGCAGCCCGGCGGAGAGGAACCCGGCGCGGGTCAGCCGGTGGCGGCCGAGCATCAGGTTGTCCCGGACCGACAGCATCGGCGACAGCGCGATGTTCTGGAAGGTGCGCGCCACGCCCAGGGCGGCGATGCGGTGCGGGGCCAGGGCGGTCAGCTCCGCGTCGCCGAACCGCACGCTGCCCGAGGTGGCCCGGTAGACGCCCGACAGGACGTTGAAGCAGGTCGACTTGCCCGCCCCGTTGGGCCCGATCACAGCGTGCACACTGCCGGGCTCGACGGTGAAGCCGACCGCGTCCAGCGCGGTGAGCCCGGCGAAGCGCACCGTCACCTCGCGCACGTCGAGCCGGGGAACGGAGGTGTCCGTGCCGCTCACGTGGACCACCTCGCCAGCACGGGACGGGCGCCGGCCGCGGCCTCGGGGGCGTCCTCGATGCCCAGGTAGCGGCGGCGCACCTCGTCGCTCGTGGCGAGTTCGGCGGCCGGTCCCGACAGGACGACCTCTCCGACCTCCAGCACGTAGGCGTGCGAGGCCAGGGACAGGGCCATGGCGGCGTTCTGCTCCACCAGGAGCACCGTGGTCCCCCCGGCGTTGATCTCGCGAACGGTGTCGGCGATCCGGGAGGCCATCATCGGCGCCAGGCCGAGGGTGGGCTCGTCGAGCAGGAGCATCCTCGGCCTGGCCATCAGCGCGCGGCCGATGGCGAGCATCTGCTGCTCGCCCCCGGACAGCAGTCCCGCGCGCTGCCCGGCGCGCTCGGCGAGCACGGGGAAGAGCGTGAGCACTCGCTCCTTCGCCTTGGCCGCCGACCGCCGGCCGGGCGCGCCGAGGGCGCCGGCCCGCAGGTTCTCCTCCACGGTCATCCGCGCGAAGATCCGGCGGCCCTCGGGTACCTGGACGACGCCGCCGGCCACGACGGCAGAGGTGGTGGCGCCGGAGAGCCGCTTCCCGCCGAAGGTGACCTCGCCCGCGGTGATCCCGCCTCGGTGGAACCTGAGGGTGCCCGATACGGCGCGCAGCAGGGTGGACTTCCCCGCGCCGTTGCCGCCGAGCACCGCGACGACCGAACCGCGAGGGACGTCCAGCGAGACACCCCGCAGGGCCAGGACCGGGCCGTAACTCACCGCCAGATCCCTGACGACCAGCCCGGAGTCCCCGGGCGGGCGAGGGGCGTGCACGTCCATGTGTTCCTCCTGTACAGCCGATGAACGCACCCAACCGAGGTGGTTCACCGGCGTCCAGAGGGCCGGGTGAAGTCGGGGCGGGCGCCCATACTGGGCGGGGCGCGGTTGTGCGCGAGTACAACCCCGGATCACGAAACAGAACAGAACCTTGTTCCACTGCCGGACTTGCTGACACGATTCCCAGATGGGGACCCGGCCGGTTACGGATGACGAAGTACGCAGGATCATGCGCCTGGCCGCCCGCCGGCTGCTGCTGAGACTTCCCGAGCTCACCGACGAACTCGTCGCGAAGATCCGTGACACCGATGAGGCGTACCGCAGGATGGTGCCCACCGACGACCACTGGCAGAGCGTCTACGAGGCGATGCGGGACGGCATCGGCGCCATCCTGCTACCCCGCCCGGAGCGGCGTGACCTGCCGCAGGCGGAGAGGACCGCCCGGCGCAGGGCGGAGCAGGGCCTGCCGATGGACTCCCTGCTGCGCAGCTACCGGCTCTCCGCGGAGGTGATGTGGGGCGGCCTCATCGACGTGGTCACCGAGGAGGAGGCCGACAGCCTGCCGGTCCTGATCCGCAGCGCCACGAAGGTGTGGCACGCCATCGACAGGCAGGCGATCGCCGCCGCCGAGGCCTACCGAAGACGGGAGGCCGAGATGTTCGGCCGCACAGCCGAGCGGGTCCAGGCCCTGCTCGACGCGCTCCTTGAGGACCGGGCGGACGCCGCCCTGGTCCGCAGTGCCGCCGCCGCGCTGGACCTGCCCGAGCTGGGCCGGTACGCCGTCGTCATCACCCGGCTGCCGGGCCGCCCCGACCACGGGGACGACGCCCCACGGCCGACCGCCCTGGGCACGATGCGACTGCTGTGGCGGATGCGTCCCGACTACGAGGTGTCGGTGGTGCTGCTGCACGACGCGGACATGGAGCAGCTGGCCGAGGAACTGCGCCCGCACGTCACCGGTTGCGCCGGGATCAGCCCGATCGTCGAGGGACTGGCCGAGCTGGGCCGCGCCAGGCGGCTCGCCGAGCTCGCGCTGCGGACGTGCGTGGGCGACGGCCCGGAGATCGCCAGGCTGGAGGACAGGCTGCCCGCCGCCCTGGTGGTCAGCCAGCCCGAGCTCGCGGGCCACCTCAGCGGAGCTGTGCTGCGGCCCATCCTCGCCCTCGACCAGGCGGACAGGGACGTGCTCCTCGGCACTCTGCAGGCGTGGCTGCGCTGCGAGGGTTCGGCCATGCGCGCCGCGGGGCAGCTGTACTGCCACCGCAACACGGTCTTCAACCGCATCCGCCGCATCGAGCAGCTCACCGGCCGTTCCCTGGCGCGTCCGCTCGACATCGTCGAGCTCACCCTGGCCCTCGACGCGGTCCGGCTGCTGCCCGTTACATGAAGGTCACCCGTTTTGCCGTCTCGGTGGCTTAGCGTGAGGCCTGATTGGGCAGAGAAAAGGGATACCCGCGCCAGGCTGAACCGAGGTGGTGTCAATGCTGATCGGTACGATTCTGCAAGGCAAGGGAACAGAGGTGGCGACCGTACGCCCCAGTGCGACGGTCACGGAACTCCTGGCCATCCTGGCCGAGAAGAACATCGGTGCCGTGGTGGTGTCCGAGAACGGCTCCTCCATCGAGGGCATCGTCTCCGAGCGCGACGTGGTACGACGGCTGCACGACCGGGGCGCGCGCGTGCTGGAGGACACGGTGTCGTCCATCATGACGACCGAGGTCCGCACCTGCCCCCCGGACACCGACGTCGACGACCTCCGCCAGACCATGACCACGCACCGCATCCGGCACGTGCCGGTCGTGGACGCGGGCCGGCTGGCCGGGATCGTGAGCATCGGTGACGTGGTCAAGAGCTCCATCGAGGCGCTGGAGACGGAGAAGGCCCACCTGGTCGACTACCTTCACCGCTGAGCGCCCGTTCCCCGAAGTTCCCGTGAAGACCCGATGGGCCCGGCGCGACGCGCCGGGCCCATCGGTCCGATGTCCCCTCCCGCTACTGGACGTCTATCTTGTCCACCTCGATGGTCACGCCCTTGACCTGCGGTGTCGACGTTCCCGTCGTCACCTTCCCGGTCCCGGCACTGACACCCTTGATCTTCATCGTGTAGGTCAGGCTGCCCCCCGGGGCGCCGGGCGTGCTGGTCACCCGGAGGTCCTCGGTCGGCGGGCCGGTGATCTGGCCGCCCGCGGTGCCGTCACCGTTCTCGGCCCCCACGGTCAGGCCGTAGCCCGCCGGGGCGTCGCCGGGCAGGTTGCCCGGGTCGTAGGTGTAGGTGATGTCCTCGGTCCCGTTCAGCCCGATCCACTGCTGGAACACCTTGGTGTCGGTCGTGCCGTAGGGGTTGACCCGCCACTCGATGACGAGCCAGTCGTTGACGCCGTCGGTCAGCGTTCCGGCGTAGATGCCCGGCGCGCCGGTGCCGTCCAGGTCGGTCCAGTAGGGGGCGAGCACGTTGTTCGGGGTCGAGGGGTCGGGCAGGGTCTGCGGTTCGAACGAGATGTCCGTCGACCCCGAGCTTCCTCCGGCGATCGTGTAGCCGTTGGAGACGATGCCGATCCTGGTGTACGTCCTGCCCGCGTACTGGAACGCGGGGACCGTGAAGTTGATCGCCTGCTCGTCGCCGATCGGCACCGGTGTGATGCCGAAGGCGTCAAGCGGCAGGTACGGGGCCGGCCCGATGCCCGGGGCGATGCCCGGCCGGTCCGGCTGCCTGGCCGCGAGGGTGGTCTTGGCCGTCGCGATCTGGGAGCTGACCTTGGTGGCGCCGGTCACCGAGTTCAGGCGCAGCTTGCTGTCCAGCGTGCTGACCGCGGTGACCTCGGCGTCCTGGAGCGTGTCGTTCCGCACCGTGACGGTGCAGGTGGACTCGCCGGTGTTACGCGGAATGCTGGCCGGGGCACAGGTCTGCTCCACCGGGACGGCGCCCTGCTTGCGGACGAACGCGACCGGCAGGTGCAGGTTGCGCGAGCCGCCCACCTGCTTGAGGTTCACCTGGCCGAAGTACTGCCCCTCGGGCAGGTCGGGCGCGGTGATCACCACGCTGAAGTTGGCGGTCTTGCCCGCCTTCACGGTGACCAGCGGCGGTAGCACCGAGATGTTGGCGCCGGCCACGGTCGTACCCGTGGCGGCGAAGGTGAGCGTCTTGTCCGTGACGTTGGTGACCGTCCGCTTGGCGGTGATGAGACCCGGCATGATGGGGGCGTTCACCGACGGCAGGTTCAGGTCGATGCGGTTCAGCGGGTCGCCGGCCGCGGCCAGGAAGTTCGCGCCCGTCTCGTCCAGGGTCAGGCCGGGGTCACCGGCCTTGGTCAGGTCGATGCGCCCGCCGCCGGTGTCGAACGGGTCGGCCGGGGTGACGCCGTCCTGCTTGGTGACCGAGGTCTTGGCCGTCGTCTCCAGCGCGGACTTCACCTGACCGGGGGTCCAGTCCGGGTGCAGCGCGAACACCAGGGCCGCGGAGCCCGCGACGTGCGGCGATGACATCGACGTGCCCGCGATGACCTGGTACAGGTTGTTCGGCGGGCCACCGGCCGGTCCCTCCAGCACCGGCGTCTGTCCGGCCACGATGTGCAGGCCGGGGGCGGTGACGTCAGGCTTGAGGAAGTCGCCGCCGGGGCCGCGCGAGGAGAACGTGGTGATCCTGTCGCTCTGCCAGGTGGCCTTGGTGCCCTGGGTGAACGAGGCGGTCGCGCCGGGGTTGGCCGACAGGAACGCCAGCAGCGCGTCCGTATCGGGCTTGTCGATGTGGACCGTGGGGAGCCAGTGGTTGTCGGTCATCACGTCGAGCGGGCTGGAGTTGTACAGGATCATGCCGGCCGCGCCGCCCTGCTTGACGTTGAAGCTCTTCAGGACCCGGTTGGGACCGCGCTCACAGAGGACGACCTTCCCGGTGAACAGGCCCGGGGGCGCGGGCGTGGTGCACAGCGCGTTGGAGTACGGCGGCGCCGAGGCCTGCACCACCGGCAGCGCGGAGGGCACACCTCCCGTGATGGAGGCGCCCTTCAGCGTGGCCGTCGCGCCGCCGGAACCGGACAGCGTGATCGTCGACTGGAAGGTCCTGGGCTGGGTGGAGGCCGCGACCGTGGTCACCCACGGGGCGACGTGGTTGACCGTCGCCGCGCCGGGACCCGCGTTGCCCGCCGAGGCCGAGACGAGCACGCCGGCCGCGTAGGCGTCGAGGAAGGCCAGCTCCACCGGGTCGCTGTAGGGGGAGGTACCGCCCGAGATCGAGAAGTTGATCACGCGGACGCCGTCGAGGATGGCTCGGCCGACCGCCTGGGCGGAGTCGGAGGGGAAGCAGCCCTCGACGCCGCAGACCTTGTAGACCGACACGTGCGCCGCCGGGGCGATGCCGTGGATCGGGCCGCGGCTGATGCCGAGCGGGTTGGCGTCGGCGACCGGACCGCCCGCCGAGGTGGTCGCGGTGTGGGTGCCGTGGCCGTTGGAGTCGCGGGCGCTGGTCGGGAAGTACTCGCCGGGGTAGACCGCGTTGTAGGTGTCGAGGAACGGGGCGCCGCCGATGAGTTTCCGGTTGCAGACGAACGGGTCGGCCGCCGGGGTCAGCGGGTTGTCGCCGAAGTTGCAGACACGCGGCGTGCCGTCCTTGGTCGCCGGTACGGCGGGCAGCGTGCCGGGGTCGGCGAACTGGGGGTGCTCGGGCCAGACACCGGAGTCGAGGATGCCGACGACGACGCCCTTGCCGGAGGAGGAGCTGCCACCCAGCTTGTTGTAGATCGCGGGTGCCCCGATGAACTCGGGGCTGGAGTCGGTCAGCAGCTGCTCGGGCTTGTCCTCCTGGACGGCGGCCACCCCGGGCAGCTTCAGCACCGCGGCCGCCTTGTTGGCGGGGATGCGCAGCGCGATGCCGCCGTAGACGGTTCGCAGCTTCTGGCCCGCCGTGGCGCCCGGAACGCTTCTGGCCAGTTCGGCGAGGAAGGCGTTCTCGACGTCCTCGATGTGTTTCTGGTATTTCTTCGCGTCGCCGCTCTTTATGTCAAGAGCCTTACCGGTCTTGGCCGGGCTCGTCGCGGGAAGCCCTTCGAGGCCGCCCTGATAGGCGGCGAAGGAGTCGTAGTCGAGCTTGACCATCACGTTGACCGTGGCGCCCGAGGTCGACTTCAGCAGCCCTTCGTCACTGCGGGCGAGTTTGCCGGTGGGGGACTTCGCGCCCTGGACCGGCTCACCCCCGGTCAAGGGGGTCGCCGTCCACTTGGCGGACGGTGCGGGGGTGGGGGTGGGATCCGCGCTCGCGGGCGGCGCCATCGCCGCGACGAGCCCGAGGCCGGCGGCGAGCACCGCCGCGCGTCTGATCCTCGGTAAGTAGGGCTTTCTGGTCAACGAGACCTCCCTGTCGGCACACATGAGCAGCTCACGTGGCAGGGAGGGGGGCCGTCGGTGCGCCCGGGGCAGGGCATGCCGGGGAAGGCCGTGACCCTCCCCGTCGGGTGACACGCGATCGGCCACCCGGTAAAGGCGGCCGATCATGAATGGCAGCCTAACTAGAGACCATTTATTTGCCTAGATCGTGAAATTGACACAATCATCATTGGAATTGGTCAAATTTCATTGCAGACTGCGCCGGGTGTTCTGGTTATCGCGGAGCCGCTCTCCAGACCCGAGGCACTTGTGGCCGGCGGAGGGGTGCGATGGCCCACCGTGCGTAGACTGACCCAAGATGACACGTGGGAGGCCCGGTTGAAGCTCAAGCTTGATCTACACCCCATCTACAACCGGGGCGGAGAGATCGACAAGGCACTGCGGGGCATCATCGACGAGGCCATTAGGAAGAAGGCCACCGAGGTCGAGATCATCCCCGGCAAGGGCTCGGGCCAGCTCAAGAAGAAGGTCCTGCGCTTTCTGGAGCAGAAGGAGATCAAGGCCCTCTACCACCGCATCGACAAGGACGCCAAGAACCACGGCCGCCTGTTCGTCTACTTCCGCTACAAGTAGCAGGGGTAGGTCTCCGACCTGCGGATACCTACCCTAAATCCCCTCTGAACTGGGATTTCTTGTCTCGCCAGATCCCGTTAGATCGTGGGCGATCCTGGCGTGATGTGCCCTCTGTGTGCCCTGATCATGAGTCCTTTTTTGGTGGCTTCGCGTCGTCCTCGCTGACGTATTGGTGCCATAGCTCAATGGTCACTTTCGACAGGTTCCCGTCCGGGGCTTTCTTGCGCACCTTCTCAACGAGCTCCTCGGGTGCTCCCCGGATTCCCACGAGCTTGTGTTTGTGCTGGCTCGGCACGTTCCCTCCAAAGGTGGTTGACCACCCGAGGTTAACACTCTATGTTGGTGGTTAACCACCCTTCGAGGTGGAGATAGACGCCAACGAAAACGGGCCCGCCCCGGTGTGTCACCACCGGAACGGGCCCTTGATCACCACCTGCGCAAACAGGAAGTAGATCCACCATGCACAGTACCAAGCCCTCGCTCGTCCCCTCTGCTCTTCCCGCGAACCTGCGGACCCGCTCCACTGGCACCATCCACGCGAGCATCACCCCGGGTTACCCCCTCTGCCCGGCCCGTGCCCGCGCCGTCGACGGCAACCCGTACGCCGAGACGAACGAGCCGATCACCTGCGGGCACTGCTTGAAGCTCGCCCCCATCCAGATGGCCGACGTCGCCGAGGACACCGCACCCCTGAGCGGCGACCAACTCGACGGCCTCGCCTGTATCCGCTGCGGAGCAGTCGACGCGCCGATGGTTCCCGCGGGCATGGGCGAGCACGGCCAGCTCTTCGCCTGCACGTCCCACACCGTCGCAACCGAGTTCGGGGTGCGTGGCACCATCCGTACCGCCGAGGGCGAGCAGGTCAAGACCTACACCGGTAGGGACGGCACCCGCGAGGAGGCGGCCGGCCTGCTGGGCGACCTGCTCGGCGTGCAGGAGCGTCAGCGCATCGAGGCGGATGCGGTCATCGTGTCCCGCACCTCGGGCGGCACCTGGGTGCCCGTTGCCGAGGAACCGGAGCAGATCAGCGACAGGGTTCTCCTTTTGGCCATGTCGCTCGGTATGAGCCTCGGTCTCGAAACGGTTGACGAGGTCGGCTATGCCGATGCCGAGCGGGTCATGTTGCAGATGGCGCGCAAGGAGTTGACGCAGTTCGACATCGCCGAGATGTCGAGGGCGTTCCGTGGCGTCCTGGCTCGGCGGCAGGCATCCGAGCAGTGCGACAACCGGGGCTGCCTGATGTGCGAGGTGACCGCGTGAGCGTCCACCAGCCGTGGTGTACCGACCACTCTGACGTGATCTGCTGGTCGGCCCCCTCCGACGAGCCGGGCGCGGTTCAGCTGTCGTACACCGAGGGCGAGTCCCACACGATCCACTTCTACGTCGACGGCGACGCGCTGCCGGTCGAGGACGCCGAGCGGATCGCGCTCGCGATCCTCGCTCGGGTGGCGCTCGCCCGCGGCGCTTCCTCATAGCAAGACGGCCCCGGGTCGGTGGTTGCACACCGGCCCGGGGCCTGGACCCCAACCCCTGATCGAAGCAGGAGACGAGATCGTGAGTACGAACCTACCGTCCACCACCCCGCCGGCGCGATGCCCCGCATGGTGCCGCATCGACCACCAGCCCGGCGAGACTCGCACGGTGCACGCCGCTGAGTTCACCTTCACCGGCCTGTCGATCATCTGGGTTCAGGGCGAGGACGCCGGCGTCCTGCTCGACCCGTTCGTGCGCGTCGTCCACCACATCGACGGCACCGAGCGCACCTTCGAGTACCGAACCACACAGATGGCCGCGGACACGGGCGACTTCATCAGCGCGATCCGCGTGCAGGAGCTGGCCGACGTCACCGCGTGCCTGGTCGCGTCCTACCGGGAGATGGGCGGTTCCCTGTGATCCGCTTCGCTACGACCGTCGCGGTCGTCCTGGTCGCCGGAATCGCCGCGGTGGTCAGCTACCAGCACGCCTACGCTCTCGTCACCGCCCACGGGGAGACCGGTCTCACCGCGATCCTGGCGCCGCTGACGGTCGACGGCGCGATCTTCGCCTCATCCATGGTGCTGCTCGATGCGGCACGCCGGGGACTTCCTGTCCCTGCCCTCGCCCGCTGGACTCTCGGCCTCGGCATCCTCGCGACCCTCGCCGCGAACGTCGCTCATGGGTGGGCGCATGGCGTGGTGGGGTCGATCGTCGCGGCCTGGCCAGCGCTCGCCCTGGTGCTGTCGTACGAGCTTCTGATGGGCATGATCCGCAGGGGTGCAGAATCTACACCTGTCCAAAGTTGGACACCTGGGGTCGAGGTCTCCGAGGTCGAGCAAGCATGGCGCGATGTCGAGGAACTTCTGAGGGTCGCCGAGCAGGTCGAGGTACACCTTCCTCCTGTACCTCCGCAGGTGGCGGCGAGTAGCGATGTTAATGGGCGCGTCGTTACTCACCTGACCGAGGAGATCGTTCCCGAGGTCGAGGTACAGCCCGAGACCGTACCTGAGTCCGATGACCCGCTGTACCCGCTGGCCTTGAGCAACTTCCTCGGCGACGTCGCCGAGGGCGAGGTTCCGAGCGTCCGAACGATCAAGACCAGGATGTCAGTGGGAACTGATAGGGCGCGTCGCCTTCAGGCGTACCTCGGGCGGCTGGTCGAGGTCGCCGCGTAGGTCGGCCGGCCGATCGGTGACTCTACGAAAGCGCAGATCACCCCTAGTGAAATAACTGTCGCAGATCTGCGACAGTCAAAGGAGGCGGAGAGTCGCCGGCGGGTGCGGTGAGTAGTGCAACTCCGGCAGATCTGCCGGAGTTTCCCGCGCGTACTGGTCGGACAGTCATCAGAAATCGAGGGTGATTCACCCTCGGATTCGGTTCCCCGCGCGTACGGGTCGGACACTTCCCGACCTGCTACGTCTCGTCAGCCGGCCAGTTTTCGCGGTCGGCGACGAATGATCCTCGCTGCGGCAGCGTCATGACCCATCCCTCCTCGCGGAGCAGGGCAACCGCGGCCCGCGCGGTATCGCGGGCTATGCCGTGGTCGGCGACCATGCTCGACTCGCTCGGGATGGGATCGCGCGGCTTCAACTCACCGGCCTTGATCCGGTCACGGACGACTCGCGCCACCTGCTGGTAGATGGGCGTCGGGTCGAAACGGTCGATCTCCATGAGTTAGACGCTAGAGACGTCGCCTACCTCGCTCATATGGGCAACGTCCTAGACGAGGTAGACAAGGGCATCGTATGGTCAAACCGTAGGTTCACCGAAAGTGACGACCCCGGCAGGCGCTGTAACGCCGTACCGGGGTCTTGATCGGACGGGAGGGTCCGACCCATGCACGAGCATGGCACCATAAACCGCGCCGCGTTGACTGCTGACGAAGCTACGGCGCTCGCCTCAACCATCGGCCACGCCTTCCCCAGGTGGGCGGTATGGCACCTGAACGGGTGGTGGTACGCGGCCGGCTCGTACCCCAACAGCATGTGCTCGCGAACCCTGCACGCTGACGGTCCCGGGGATCTGTGCCGCCAGCTCGACCACTGCGAGCGGCTCCCCCTGGCCATGCAGAAGGCGCCGCTATGACCCCCGAAGAGATGGACAAGCTGCATGCCCAGGCGGTGAAGCGCGGCGCGGACCCTAAGAAGCTGGACAAGCTTCGCCAGGAAGCCCTGAAGGAGTGCGGCAGCGTCGAAGAGATGGCGCGGTGGGCCACCTGGCTCGAAAAGCTTGACTACTACTACCGGGACCTGCGGGGCGAGATCTTCCGCGACCGCTTCCGTCTCTGATCTTCCTTCCGGGCATGCTCACACTCCTGCGTTACCAGGAGGCCCCGAAGGAAACGGTGGCCGCGGCCTGGAGGGGACGCGGCCACCGTCATGTTCACCTACCGCCGCGGGACCTCGACATCCAAGCGAGCTCCCGGGCGATCTGCGCTGGCGTCTGGCTCTGCGTCGCGTGGAACTCGCCGATAGACACCAGCGGCCCATCACCACCGCGGCTCGCGCCACCCTGCGTCATGGCGTTCCACTGCTGATCGGTGAGGACCCTCTCCGGGCGGCCGGTGCCGTTGTAGACAAGGCTGTGGCCGGTCGGCAGATAGCCGCCATCGTCGTACGTCGGCGGCCGACCGATCACCTGAGCCGCACGCGCGGCGACCTCCCGAACGTTCAGGCCGGTCTGCGGTGCTTCGATGATCGTGTTCGGTGAGGAGTACAGCCACACATGGCCGTTGTGCGGGAAGCCGAGCATTCCGGCCTGGGGCTTGGCTACCGGCGTGACCCAGTTGATCTGATCCTGCGTCACCCGAGGTACACCCTGCACACCTGCGGCCTGTAGGGCGCGCATCACCAGACCGGAGCAGTCGAACGAGTTCGGGCCGGTAGCTCCCCACTCGTACGGCTTACCGATCTGCTGACGGGCGTACGCGACGGCCTTCCCGCCGGACAGCCCGCCGGTTTCGGCGTCCTTCTTCGTGAGGAACGCCACGACGTCGGCCACCATCTTCTTCGGCACCCCGACGAGGAGTTTCGCCCACTGGCTGTTGCCCATGGCTGCGGCGGCCTTGTCGAGCAGCGGATTCAGGAACGCCTCACTGCCTGCCTTGACGCCGGAGGCGAGCAGGTCACCGATGATGCCTCCGCCGGCAAATCCACCCATGAACCGGGCGGCGCCGGACACTCCACCAGAGCGGGCGGCCTTGTTCGCCTGGTCGACGAACCCAGACCCAACAGCGCGCGTCCACTCCGGGCGCATGATGGCCTCACCGCCGGACACCGCGGCCAAGCCGATGTCACGACCTGGCGTGTACCCCGGGTAGATGCCGCCCGTGGCGAGCTGCGGAATCTCCTTCAGCTTCACGTCAAGACCAAGAGCATCGGCCACTGTGTTCCACAGCTTGACGATGCCGCCGTTATAGACCGTGCCGATGATGAAGTTAACCGGCTTCTTCGCGTAGTCCTTGACCTTGTCCCACGCGGTCTGAATCATCCCCACGCCCTTGTCGAACGCGTTCGGGATGTCTTTGGTGACGGCGTCCTTCAGGAAGTTGAAAACCGGAAGGATCACCTTGTTCCACGCGTCGTCGATCGCTTGGCCGATCTTCGAGAACGCGGGCTTGATCACGTTCTCGTACAGCCATGAGATCTTGGGCGCCAGGACCGTCGTGATGAACTCCCACAACGCCTTGAGCGCCGGCTGAATGACGACGGTCCACGCGGTCTTGATCGCTTCGCCTGCTCTGGTGAACGCGGGCTTGATGATGTTCTCCCACAGCCACGAGATAGCCGGGGCAAGCACCGTTTTCGTGAACGTCCACAGAGCATTCAGGGCGGGCTTGATGACCGTGTTCCATGCCCACGACACGACTTCGCTGATCTTCTTGAATGCCGTGTCGACGATCTGCCGGAACGTCTCGCTGTTCTGGTAGGCGTACGTCAGCCCGGCAGCGAGCAGGGCAAGCGCCGTGATGATCAACCCGATGGGGTTGTCGCTCAGCGCGACATTCAAGATCTTCTGCGAGATGCCCCACGCCTTCACGCCGAGCGCGACTGCACCGATCGCGACCGCGATGCCGGCGAGCACCTCGGGCGACATCTTGGCGATCACACCCGCCAGGGAAGACAGCCCCGACAGGGCGCCGGACCCCAGCGGAGCCAGACCGACAATGAGGTTCTTGACCGCCGTGGCCACGTTGGAGAACAGCGTTTGGACGGTCGGCCAGTTCGCTCTCACGAACGCAACGAAGGACTTGAAGCCCTGCGACTGTCCGAGGTTCTGCCCCCAGATGGAGAACTTCGCGGTGATCTTCTCGATGCCGCCGACGATCGTCGGGACGAACGGCAAGAACGCCTTGATCATCCCGGCTACACCGGTCGTGATGTTGCCGAAGCTCTTACCGAGACCAGTGATCGCCGTAGGGGCGGCCTTCGACAGATCGTCGAAAAACGACGTCCAGAACTTCCCGCCGAGCGCCTTGCTCGCGGACTTCTCCAGCCCCACCAGAGCCTTCGACGAGCCAGTGATCAGCGGTTCCAGTGGCTTGAACAAGCCCTGCAGAACCTTCAGCCCGCCGGTCACCGCGGGCAGTACGGCAGGCTCCAACCGCTGCTGCCACGCCAGGTAAGCCGACTTGAACGCCTCGATCTGCTTGGCCGCGGTCTGCGCTGCCGGCGACAGCTTCACCATCTGGGCGACCACACCGCCGGTCGAGGCGGCCTGCTGCTTGGCTGCGGCGGCCTGCTGCAGCTGCATGACCCTGAGTTGGCGCTCGGCGTCCTCAACCCGCTTGTTCGCCTGAGCAATCTTGTTCTTGGCGGCGACGACCTGGGCGCTGCCCTCGATGCCTGCCTTATCGGCGGCCTTCTGCTCAGCCTGCTGCCGCTTGTTCCGAAGGGTCGCTTCCTTCGCTCGCTGCTCGGCCTGCCGCACCGCCAGCTCAGCCCGCTTGTACTCCAACTCCGACGTCTTCGGGTCCGCGGACACCTCGGCCAGGCGCTGACGAGCCTCCTCGACACCGAGCAGGGCATCCTCCTCGGACAAGGCCGCATTCCGGGACGCGAGCGCCAGATCCTCGGCCGCGCGCTTCGCATCGACCCGGGCGCGCGTCAGCTCCTGCTCGGCGACCAAAGCGGCCCGCTTGGAGTCGGTAACCCTCTCCTCGGCGCTGGCCAGGTTCAGCGACTGAATCGCGGCCTGCTGAGCCGCACCCGCCGCTCCCGACACCGCCGAGCGGGCGGCCTTCATCGCGGCCTCGTTCGCCTTGCTCGCCTCGGCGATCCGAGACAGCGACGGCACCGCGACCGCGGCCAGACCGGCGATACCCACACCAGCGGCGACCGCGGCACCCGCCACACCCGCCACGCCAAACGACACCGCAGCGACCGCAGGCAAAGCAGCCAGGGCAGCGGTGACCAGTCCCAGACTCGCCAGGGCGCCGGCGACGTCGACATCCACGCGGGCATGCGCCGTGCGGCCATCGACCCGAGACAGCTCGGCGTCCACCGCTGTCAGCTGCGACACCGCGGCGCCGATATCCGCATTCACCGAGACAGCGGCCCGCTGACCGTTGACCCGCGACAAAGACGCCAGCAGCTCCCGCAGTCCCGTCTGAGCCGCTCCCGTGTCCGCGTCTACCCCGACGTGGGCGCGCTCCCGTGCGAGCTGCTGAGCCTCCTTACGCACCTGCTCCAACGCAGTGGAGGCGGTCTTCGTGTCAGCCCCGACAGCGAACTGCACGGCGCGCTGAGCCTGCTCGGTCAGGCCGCGGTGAACCTCCTTGCCGACGTCGAGCCCCAGCTTGTACGCCGGGCCAAGAACCTGCTTCTTCAACCGCGAAATGAAGTCATCCGCTGATGGGATGACTGGAACGACAACTTCGCCAGCTACGAATTCCGCCATGAACTCCTACTTCCTCAACTGCACTGATGGGCCCAATGGCCGCCGTCCCGCAGATGGCACCATCGAGCATCGACGTGGTACAGGCCGCTGTCTTCCACCCAGGCATCAAGCACCGTGAACGCCCCGCTCCGCCCCATCTCCGCCAGAGGCGGCGGCGCCGGCATCTCCAACTCCTCGGCCAGCTCGACCAGACGCGCATACGACGTGCACGCCATCTCTTCCAGATCCGGGGAGAGCATCGAGGCGTACTGCGAGAGCGTCACCATCTCGCACGCCTCAGTCAGTAGCTCCTGGTCGTCGTCGACCTCGACCCACCTACGCGCCACGGTCCCACCTCGCCCGCGACGCCTTCCGCGCGTTCTCCGACACCGTCATCCCGTCACCACTGCGACCATCGGCCAGACCAGGCAAAGCCAGCGACGACGCTAACCCGCGCAACGCGAGCCGCTGCTGACGAACCTCGGCGAACAACCGGTTCGGCACCAACCCCTGAGACGGAGAGAGCACCATCGTGGGCGCGTCCTCCAGCTCCACGGCCAGCCGCTCCAACACGTCGAGAGTCCGGCAGAACTCCCGCACCACATGCAGCTCGTCCGTGCGGAAGTTGTACTCAACCGTCAGCTTGTTCCACGCATCCAAGCCGCGCTCAGCCAGCCCCGGCGGTGCAGGCTGCGGCGGCCTGGTCTTCAGCTGTCTGACACTGCGCACTAGGTCTCCTTAGGAACTTCGTCATGCACGGTGAGGGCCGAGCGCTATCACGTACCGGTGCCGCTTTTATCGGACATCGAGGGACCCCCCCACCCACATCGGGATGAATCGGACACTGATTCATGCGATCAGACCGGGGTGAGGCTCGTCGGGTCGCTTCTTCGGGATGCGCTTGGCTTGTCGTCCTGCTGCTGCCTGCTGGCCTGTCCTGAATGCGTGGTGTGAATGACACAGCAGACGAAGGTTCATCAGGTCGTGGTCGCGAGGGTCGCCGATGTGGTCGACTTCGAGGCGTTCGACTGATCCGCAGACCTTGCCGTCTGTGACCCATCGACAGGTCTTGTCTCGCCGGTGTATGGCGTCGCGTCGTGCTGGCCAGTCGACGGGGAGAGGGTTGGTTCTCCTGCCTGGTGTGGTCTCGACTCTGTCTCGGGGGTTGGCTTGTATCCGCCTAGCCATGGTTCTCCTGGTGTGTGATGGCCCCGGCCCGTCCCGACACGTTCGAGCCGGGGCCTGGTCGACGTTGCCGCGCCTGAGGAGGAGGGTCCTTCGCGGCGACGTCGGGCTTATCGGGTGGCTTGCCACCATTCCCGGATGGGGTCGATGGGAGGTTCGCCGGGGACGGTCGGTGTGCCGAGGGTTTGCGGCCTGTCGTTGGTCTTTTCCGGGCTGCTGACTCCGAATAGGGCGGGGAAGCGCTCTCGGATCGGGTCTCGGCTCACTTGGTCTGCTCCTGCTGGCGCATCTTGGCGAGCATGGCCTGTCGCATCTCTTCCCGGCGCTGTGCCTGCTCGGCGGTCTCCTGCCGGGGTTCGCGCTTGCCCCGCACGAGGAGGCCAGGGGCAAGGATGCCGTCGCTCTTGCCGAGGTCGCCGAGGGCGGAAGAGATCGCGTCGGCGATGGTCCGGCCTGGCGCTACGTAGGTGATGGTCTGTTCGCCGACGACGACGCGGTCAGACACTCCCATGGCTGCTTCGCGTCTGCTGATGCCGGCTGTGGGTTCGTCGCCGATGCGGACACCTTCACGGGCGAGCGCTCCGTACGCTTCGCGGAAAGCCTCTTTGCGGCGGTCTGCTCGGCGGACGATCGAGGCGACCGCGGCCCGTAGCGCCTCGATGTCGTCGTTCTCTCCGGGGTCGTCGTACGCGGTGAGGAGCTGCTCGGCGATGGCGCGAACACGGTCGAGGCGGTCGGCTTCTGCCTGCTCGGCGGCGAGGATCTCGGCGGCCTGCTGGAGCAGCTTCTCGTGCTCGGCGGCATGGGTGGTCTGGGCGAGTTCCTCAGCTGTGACGGTTTCGTCTCCGGCCAGGATGCGCGCCTTGAGGGCGTCGAGGGTCTCAGCCGCGGTTCTCGTCTTCGTCGTGCCCATGGGTCTCCTTGATTCTGATCACCACCCATGACCGGCCTTCTTTGTGGGCGCCGGCCATTTGGCCTGTTTCGCAGAGGTGGCGGACCCAGCGGGCCGAGCAGCCCATGCGTTCCGCCATTTGCGACGTGCTCATTACAAGGATTTCAGGGGCGCCGGATTTACTTCCGTCAGCGGAAGTAGGGGTGAAGACTCGGCGGACGATGTCGACGACTTCACGCGGGATGGGGAGTCCGACGGCTTTGTCTTGGTGGGCGTGCCGGATGACCCATGCGTCGAAAGCGGAGACGGCCCCCAGAGCAAGCGGGCCGTCTCCGTGGCGCTTCGTCGTCACCGGCTACTCGCTGGTCATCCACGAGTTGACGAGGGCGCGTCCGTACAGGTTCGCGAGGAGCGTCTGTCCGCTGGCGACGTCGCGCATGTAGTGGATGCCTACGGCTGCGTGGTAGTTGTTCGTCACCCAGGCCAAGACGATCGCCTCGGCGAGGTGGGCGCGAGTCTCTTCGGGCATTACCGTCCCTCCTTCTTCTTGGCGGCCCGGTTGGCGTTCTGCCGGCAGTTACGGGAGCAGTACGCGGTGCCTTTCCGGGCGGGCGTGAATGCCTTTTTGCACCATCCGCATTTGGGCTTGGTGGTCCGCGGACGCCCGGGAGCAGGCTCGGGCGGGTCCTCGATGGGCGGGATGTCAGGGACAGTCAGCTGATCCTCATGAACCGGCGCCACCACCTCGGCAGCCTGCGGGACGTCTTCCGCCATTTCCTCAGTGTCAGTTTCGTCATGCCCGCTGACCTGGGATTTCGACACTTCTGACACTTCTGACACAGGTGGTACCAGGTAGAGACCGCGCTTCGGCTTGACGAGCCGACCCGCCTTGAGCTGACGATCGAGGTAGGTGTACGCGTCCTTACCGAACCGTTCGACGACGTCCTTCGCCTGTACGCCCTCGGGATGCTGGCCGACGTAGTCGAGGATGCTGTTCGAGGTCTCCGACAGTCCGGCGGACTCTTCCCGCTTACGGACGTTCTTCGCGGCCTCACTGAGGGTCTCGCCGTCGAGCTTCCAGAACCGGCCATCGGTCATGGTCACCGCATATTCGCCCTCGGCGACGTCGCGGCCGGTGACGTTGATCAGACCGTCGGTGGACTGCCGCTTGCGGGACAGCAGGATGATCGTGTCAGCCGACCCGGCGAGTCCCTGCGTACCGGATACGGCGTCGATGAAGTCGCTGGACTCGGCTTTCCGGTCATGGTGGATGACGACCAGGGCGAGCTTTGGGTACATGTCGGCTATCCGCTTGAGCTGTCCGCCGATGCGGTAGTCGCGCTGATAGCTGCTCTCGCCGGGGCTGGCGTTCGGCATGACCTTTCCCAGGGTGTCCAGCACGAGGAGCGTGGTCTCCGGGTAGGAGGCAAGGTATGCCTCGATGGTGATCACGATCTGTCCGGGCGGAACGGTCGTCAGGTAGTTGAACCGCTCAGGGATCGGTACCCCTTCGCCGAGGAGCGCGCGGCATCGGTCCTGCATGCGCCGGTCGCCGTCTTCGAGGGCGAAGTACATGACGGTCTGCGGGTCACCCACGGGGATCACGCCGAGGGCGAGACCGCCGCTCGCCGCGGCGAGCAGGATCCCGCCCATCGCCCACGACTTACCGATTTTGGGCTTGCCGATGAACAGGCTGAACCCTGCAGGGATCAGACCAGGCACCACTTCATGGATGGGCTCGAAGACCTGCTCGTCGAGCCACTTTCCTGTTCGCAGCCCACCCAAGAGACCCGTGTCAGGAGTGTAAGAAGTGTCGGAATCCCTGCTCACAGGCTTGCTCGAATCTGACACTGTCGGAAGAGAATCATCCGTCATGCGCTCTTCCTTCGGGTGGTGCGGTAGGCGTCGCCCACGGTGCGGGCTGCCTGTCGCTCGTCGAATCCGTCGCCGAACTGCATGGCGGCGTACAGGGCGTGAAGCTCGGCCTCGGTGGCGCCGTTCTCCGCGGCTCGGCACGCGGCCCAGAACAAGCTCTGGTTGCGGCCTGGCTTGGTCTTGTCGGCCAGCCATGCGGCGAGGTGCGGGATGCCGGTTCCGCTGGTCGAGCGGCGGGGCGCCGAGGTGATGGGCTTGGGCGGGTCGAGGAACTGCCGGACCGCCCCAAAGTTGAGTTGGTGCCGTTCCTGGGGACGCTCCGATACGAGCGTGTACGGCCGCCCGTCGACTACCGAGGGCGGAACCAGGGTGTAGCCGCCGCTGCTCTTCCAGTCGATGAAGTGGCGGGACAGTGACCCGCACGCCTGCTCGGTGCCGACGTACCGGCAGTGCAGCCCGCCGGCCGGTGTGCTGATGACCGCGAACGGTACGGGCAGGAGACCGGCGGCTTTCATCCGGTTGAACGCCGGATACCCGCTACCCGCGGGCTTGATGTCGACGTCAAGCACGTCGAACGTGGTCGAGCCGGTAGGGACCGCGACGTTCGCCCTCGGGTAGGACGTCCACCACCGCGTGACCAACTCAATGTCGGTGGTTGCGTCGAGGTAGCCGTTCGGGACAAGCCTGCCGAGGGGGCGCTTCCCGTTCGGGACACAGGGGAACACCGGCATGCCCTGGCCCACGAGAGCCAAGGCGGCGGCGAGCATGATCAGCTCAGGCATCACGCGGCCCGCTTTCCGCGACGGGTCGCTCTGGGCGCGTGCAGGGCGAGTTCATACCGGGTGCCGCATCGGGCACGCCGGCGGAGCAGCCGCGGCACGGGCGGCTTGATCGTGTGCCGGTGCCAGTCGCCGCACTGGCATTCGGTGTCGATCATGACCGTGATGGTCTGCAGGCCGCTCCCGAGCGGGTAGGCCGTCGCAGTCAGGAAGAGAGCCGCCTGTTCGGCATGACGGGCGAATCGGCGGGCGCTAGGCTGTGCCTTGTCGTTGGCGGCCTTCTGGTCGTTCGGGTCCTGGTGGGAGTGGCTGCTCCCGCCGGGACCTTTTTGCTTGGTGGACATCAGGCGGCACCGCCGCGAACCTGCTCGGCGAACCAGGACTCGACATCCCGCCAGCTGTAACGGATGTAGCGCCCTACCTTCCCGTAGGGCGGACCCTTCCGGAGATAGCGCCATTCGGTCAGGGTCTTCTCGGGCACGCCTAAGAACTCCGCGACTTCGGACGGCTTGGCGAGGTTCCGCCGAGCAGCCTCGCTATAGGTGATAGCCATACTTACTCCAGTGTCGTGATTCTCTCGACGAAGCGTCGAGATTAGATCGACAGTAATGGGAGGTGTTGGGCGTCCGCAAGTTGTGGTGGTAGCGTCGCGATTATGTCGACAGCACGAATCGAGATCGGCCCTTCTGGGCGCGCCGTGGCGATCAACTTGAAGCGCATTCGGGGGGTTCGTGGGCTCAGCCTTCGCGACCTCTCTCGTTTGGTCACCGAGACAGGGCGACCCCTGAGCGTCGATGCGCTCAACAAGATCGAGAATGCAGCAGGAGGCGGGGGAACCGGCACGCGCCGAGTGGACGCTGATGACCTCGTGGCTCTGGCGGTTGTCCTGGGCGTGAACCCGAACGCCCTGCTCCTGCCTCCCGTGGCCGACTCGACCGAGGTCGAAGTGACAGCCGCCGGCAGCTTTCCAGCAGGGAAGGTGTGGAACTGGGCGGACGGACGGGAGCCTCTAAAGAAGTCGTTCGATGAAGACGACTTGGCGGACTTCCAGATGCACGCGCGTCCCAAGGGGAGACGGCGCTACTACATGCCAGGTGAGCGCACCGAGGAAGAGCTGGCAAGGAAGCGGGCCGCAGACCTGGAGATCGCCAGACGTATCAACGCGGGCGACCCGACAGGAGAGGCATCGTCCCTTGAGGTAATGCGCAAGCTTGATCGCGAAGCGTACCCAGAGGGGGAGTAATGGCCGTCGCGGATCGTTGGCACAAGTCCCGGCCCAAGCCGGGCGAAGCCAAATGCAAGTGCAGGCCGGCCAAGGTACCGACCGCCGAGCACGGCCAGGGCAAGCGATGGCAGGTCCGATGGCGCGACGACGCGGGCGTGCCGCAGAAGCTCAACTTCGAGAAGCTGCCCGATGCGCAGAGCAAGGACGCACAGATCAAGGCCAGCCTCGACCGCGGCGACTACCTCGACCCGAAGGCCGGCCAGGTCACCCTCGCCTCGTACGCGAAGCAGTGGCGCGACGGCCTGACCTCCGACCCGGGCACCCTGGCGCAGATCGATAGCCGCATGTCTAAGTGGGTGTTCGGCAAGAGCATCAGCGCACACACCATGGGCATGCTCGCCAAGCGGCCATCCCTCGTGCAGGCATGGGTCAAGGAGATGGAGGGCGCCGGACTTCAGCCGTCCACGATCAAGCTCGTCGTTGGCACGGTGTCGGCCATCTTCAATGCCGCGATCGACGACCAGATCATCGGCCGGAACCCGTGCGCCACGAAGTCAGTGCGGCCGCCGGCGCGCGCGCCGAAGAAGGTCGTCCCTTGGACGCTCGGTCAGGTCGAGGCCATGGGCGAGGCGCTCCCGGCCCCGTACCGGGCCATGGCCTACCTCGGCGCCGGGTGCGCACACCGGCAGGGCGAGCTGTTCGGCATCGCCTTGGGTGACGTCGACTTCCTCGGCCGGGCGGTCCGGGTGCTCCGTCAGGTGCGGATCATCGGCGGTCAGCTCGTGTTCGCTCCGCCGAAGCGCGGCAAGACGCGGACGGTCCCGCTGCCCGAGTCGGTCGCGCTTCGGCTCAGCGCGCACATCGCCGCACACCCGCCGGTCGAGGTGACGTTGCCTTGGCGGACGCCGGACGGCGAGCCGACGACGGCCGCCCTGCTCTTCACCGGCCCGCGCGGGGGAGCGCTGCACCGCAACACCTTCAACTACACGTGGCGTTTGGGCTTGGAGGTCGCGGGAATCGTCCCGCCGCCCGGCGCGGGGGAGAGGCGCAAGACGTACCGGGAACACGGGTGCCACGCGCTTCGGCACACCGCGGCGTCGGCCTGGCTCGGCGCCGGCGTCGACATCCGGACGGTGGCCGAATACCTCGGGCACACCGATCCGGGGTTCACGCTCCGGACGTACACGCACCTGATGCCGGACGCTGCGGACCGGGCTCGGAAGGCTATGGATGCCTTCTTCGCCGAGGGCACTGCGGATGTGTCGAGTGCCCTGGTTGTGCCCTCTGGCTGATCGTTATGGGCGTTGGCCCTGGTAGGCGTGCTGGTCGCATAATTCCGCTACAAGTAGCAGGGGTAGGTCTCCGACCTGCGGAGACCTACCCCTACCCCTTTTGGAGCCGGGATTTCTCATCCCGCTGGATCTGTTCAGGCGCCACTTCTGGTTGTCGCCGCCCCAGCAGGAGTAGATCTGCACCTTGACCCCGTTGGAGGTACCGGCGGCGTCCAGGCACTTGTTGCCGTACACCCTGAACTCGCCGGCGGAGGTGCGGGTCCACTGCTGGTTGGTCTGACCGTTACAGTCCCAGATCTGTAGCTGAGTGCCGTCGGTGGTGCTGGCGTTGGGCACATCCACGCATCGGCCGGAGGCGACGCCCCTGATCGGTCCGCTACCGCCGCCAGACGTCGGAGTCACGGTCGGGGTGGGGGTGGGGTTCGGGTTCGCGGCGTTGAGGGCGTTGAGGACCGAGGTGTAGGCGGCTTTCTTGTTACCGCCGCCGTCGAACAGCAGCGGGTTGGTCGAGAGCCAGGAGTCGCTGTCGCGGACGCCCCACACGGTGATGCCGGTGCAGCGGGGGACGGCCAGGCAGTCATTGACCACGTTGGCGTAGGTCGAGGCGGGGGCGCCCTGAATGTCCAGCTCGGTGATCTGCACGTCGACGCCGAGGGCGGCGAAGCTCTGAATGGTGGTGCGGTAGTTGCTGTTGTAGGCGCTGTTGTTGTTGAAGTGCGACTGCAGGCCGACACAGTCGATCGGCACACCGCGCTGCTTGAAGTCGCGGACCATGTTGTAGACCCCCTGGGTCTTGGCCCAGGTCCAGTTGTCGATGTTGTAGTCGTTGTAGCAGAGCTTGGCGGCCGGATCGGCGGCGCGCGCGGTGCGGAAGGCGACCTCGATCCAGTCGTTGCCGGTCTGCTGCAGGTTGGAGTTACGCCGGCCCCCGTTGTTGTCGTCGAAGGCCTCGTTGACCACATCCCAGGCGTAGATCTTGCCCTTGTAGTGGGCCATCACGCCGTTGATGTGGTCGATCATCGCCTGGCGGAGCGTGCCGCCGGACAGGGACTGCATCCAGCCCGGCTGCTGGGAGTGCCAGGCCAGGGTGTGACCGCGTACCCGCTTACCGTTCTGCACGGCCCAGTTGTAGACGCGGTCACCGTTGGTGAAGTTGAACTGCCCCCGGTTCGGTTCGGTGGCGTCGATCTTCATCTCGTTCTCGGCCGTCACCATGTCGAACTCGCGGTTGGCGATCGTGGTGTACGCCGAGTCGCCGAGCTTGCCGGCGCTGATCGCGGTGCCGAAGTACCGGCCGCTCTGCTGAGCCGCCGCGCCGAGCGTGCTCGCCGCCGCACCGGCGGGGGCCGGCACCGTCAGCGCCGTGACCGTGCCGAGCACGCCCACAACGCCGGCGACCAAGGCCCGGCGCAAACCACGGAAGGACCGACGGGTTCCAGGCGGAGATAAGGCGGTAGAGCCCATGCCTGAGCCTCCATAACTGAGTCGCGGAAAAAGGGGGACACGCGAAGACATCCCGCGGAATCGACGCCGCGCCCCAGAGGGGGAGCGCACACCGCGAGGGCGTCGCGAACGGCGCCCCCTGCAGAGCACCACCAGCCGGCAGGGAAGGCCGCCTTGGGGACTCAGTGTGGAAACATATCCGAAATGTGTCAAGGACTCACAGAAAATTTCGGCCACGCTGCTCTATGAAGATGCTTTACACGTGCTTCAACGTCTGTATCAATCCCTGAAAGTTTGCGGTGGCATCGGCGCGATGAATCACCACGGTGGTCCTGTCACCTCACCCGAGGACATGTCGATGAAACTTCCATCACCACGTACTCGCCGGGCCGGTGCGGCCACCCTGGTAATGCCAGGTGAGCCGTGCTCGGCCATCGCGCCCGTCGAAAAACTTTGACCCAGCTCCTTGACAGCGCTCTGTCGTCTCATATTTGCTTCGCCCCACCACCGTCTCCAGTCACCCAACGGAGAGGGGAACAGTCCGCACGCTTATTGTTAACGTTAACAAATCGTCGCCCTGACTCATGAGGTGCACCGATGACCGGGGGTGGCGAGATCCGGATGGGCACCCCATCCCTGCGATCCGCCCCTCGCGGCCACCGATCTTTGATGGACGGCTTTTCGCGCACCAGGAGAGCCGGAGCGGCCGGCGCATGGTCTGCGCCGATGTGACCCGCAGAGAACAGTCGGCCATCCGGCCGTGCGTCGGACCCCCATGTCCGGCCGCGAAGGCGCACTACCTCACAGCGTTCGTTCATGAGAAAGCTGGTTCTGAAAATGCTAGCGATAACACGAGCTGCCGGCTGGACCTGCTCGCAGCCGCCCGAGGGGATTGAGCATGCGTAGGTGGAGACGACGGTTAGCCGCGATGCCCCTGGCCGTGGCCGCGGTGGTGCTGGGCACGATGCTGGGGGCGGGGGTCGCCGGCGCGGAGTCCAACGGCGGGGTGCGGGTCATGCCGCTGGGTGACTCGATCACAGAGGGCACCCAGGTGCCGGGCGGATACCGCATCGGACTGTGGCAGCGCCTGGCCGCCGCCCGCTACACGGTCGACCTGGTCGGGTCGCAGTACAACGGGCCGGGCAACCTGGGCGACCACGACCACGAGGGACACCCCGGGTGGCGCATCGACCAGATCGACGCCAACATCACCAACTGGCTGCGCACCCACAACCCGCGCACGGTGCTACTGCACATCGGCACCAACGACGTCCTGCAGAACTACAACCTCTCCACCGCACCCCAGCGGCTCTCGACACTCATCGACCACATCACCACGACCACCCCCAACGCGGAGGTGTTCGTCGCCACCGTCATTCCGCTGTCCAACACCGGCCAGGAAGCCGCCGCCCGCACCTTCAACGCCGCCATCCCCGGCATCGTGCAGAGCAAGGTCAACGGTGGCAAGCGCGTCCACCTGGTCGACATGCACAGCAAACTGACCACCGCCGACCTCATCGACGGCATCCACCCCACCGCCGGCGGCTACGACAAGATGGCCGCCGCCTGGTACACCGCACTCCAGTCCGTTCCCGGCAGCGTCGGCCAATCCGGCACCCCCACCCCCACCCCGACGTCCTTGCCCATCAGTGCGATTCGTGGGGCGGGCTCGGGCCGGTGCCTGGACGTCACCGGCGTCTCGCAGACCAACGGCACGCAGGTGCAGATCTGGGACTGCAACGGTCAGACCAACCAGCAGTGGACACTGACCAGCACGGGTGAGTTGCGCGTGTACGGCGGCAAGTGCCTGGACGTGTTCGGCGCGGGGACCGCCGACGGCACGCAGGTGCAGATCTGGGACTGCAACGGTCAGAGCAACCAGAAGTGGCGCTTCAACAGCGACGGGAGCATCACCGCGGTCGGTGCGAACAAGTGCCTGGACGTGCCGAACTACTCCACCGCCAACGGCGTGAAACTGCAGGTCTGGTCCTGCAGCGGTGCCGCGAACCAGCGCTGGACCCGCGTCTGACCACGATCCCCCGCCGGGGCGGCGGCCCCAGCCGGCCGCCTCGGCGAGAGCCGGACCCGTGCGACCCGGAGCCGGTGTATCCCCCAAGCCGCGCCGGAGGCCACCACCTGCCGACCCCGATGACGTTCTGAAACCCGCTTGATGGCTTCTCGGCGGGAAACGGAATCCGCCGACACAGCCGTGGCCAGGCGCGTCCCCTGTAGAAAGAGCAGAACATTGAAACGGCATACGACAAAACGCACCGGCATCGTTGCGGCCCTGATCGCGGCTGTGGGCACCGCCGTGGTGACCGCACTGTCCATGCTCGCGGCTCCCGTGCCACAGGCGATGGCCGCGTCCCTGACCCAGGTGACCAACTTCGGGTCCAACCCCGGCAACATCCAGATGTACCTGTACGTCCCCAACAACGTGGCGCCCCGTCCGGGCATCCTGGTGGCGATGCACGGCTGCAACGGTCAGGCCACCGCCTTCTACCAGGGCACCGAGTTCGCCAGGCTGGCCGACCAGTACGGCTTCATCGTCATCTACCCGCAGGCGAACAAGAGCGCCAACGGCCTGTCGAACTGCTTCGACGTGTGGTCGAACGAGGCCTTGCGTCACGCCGGTGGCAGTGACCCGGTGTCGATCGTCTCCATGGTGAACCACGTGCTGCAGAGCTACAACGGCGACCCGCAGCGGGTGTTCGCCACCGGCTTCTCCTCCGGGGCGATGGAGACCAACAACCTGCTCGCCACCTACCCGGACGTGTTCAAGGCCGGCGCGCCGTTCTCGGGTGTGCCTTACGGCTGCCTCGGGCCCGCCGGGTGCGGCGACAAGACTCCGCAGCAGTGGGGTGACCTGGCCCGCAACGCCTACCCCGGCTACACCGGGTCCCGGCCGCGCGTGCAGGCCTGGCACGGCACCAACGACTCCGTGCTGAACTACACGATGCTGCAGGAGGAGGTCGACCAGTGGACCAACGTGTGGGGGCTGAGCCAGACCCCCACCTCCACCACCACCCCGCAGTCCGGGTGGACCAAGCGGGCCTACGGGTCCAGCCAGGTCGAGGCGTACACCGTCTCCGGAGCCGGCCATGACCTGCCGCACACCGGAATGGCCATCCACGCGATCCGCTTCTTCGGCCTCGACCAGAGCTCCCCGACCTCCACACCCACGCCCGGTGGTGGTAGCGGACCGATCAGGGGCGTCGCCTCCGGCCGATGCCTGGACGTGCCCAACTCCAGCACCAAACCAGAAGTGGCGCCTGAACTCCGACGGATCCATCGTCGGTGTCCAGTCCGGACTGTGCCTGGACGCCGTCGGCGCGGGCACCGGCAACGGCACCAAAGTGCAGCTCTACTCCTGCTCGGGCGGCAACAACCAGAAGTGGACCTGGGCCAGATGACCCACACCCGGTAGGGGCAGACGCTGATCATCAGCCCCTACCAGGTGTGGTGGCTCCCCGATAGGGGTGGCCTCCGGTACGGCACGACCTACCGCACCGGAGGCCACCGCCTGTCGACCCCGATGCGCCTCCGGAAAAAGACACGGAGACGTCGAAGCCCTAACGGCGGACTTTCCCGTACGGCGGCCGCCGCAGGACGCGCACCGCTTCGCCGTACGGCACGGTCTCGGCTTCGAGGCCCGGACGCTGGGTCGCGAGGAGTGCCTCGGCCTCACCGTCCGCGTGCGCGACGCCGTTTTCCGATGTTTCTCCGGGCATGACTCCGCCTCAATGATTCTGGGCTGTTAAAAGCCCATATTTATGGATCGACGGCGGGCGGGCGGGTGCGGCACCATTATGTGACGCATGACAGCAATGCCCTCTCCGGCGATCGGTGGAGCCTTCGGCAGGGCGCGGATCGCGGCGGGGGTGCCCGAGCGGCGGCCCGATTACGGCTTGAACGATGTTCCGACGAGTTCAGCGCTGTCATCCGGGTACCCTCACCTCCTTCGAAAGGCCCCTCATGAGCGATATCAAGGCACTTCTCGCCCAGCGTGCCGAACTGGACCGTCTGATCGAGGAACTCCAGTCCGGCGATCTGAAGGAGCGCGAGAACACCCTCGGTGACATCCTCGCGGCCGTCGCCAAGTGGGCGACCGGACAGGGCCACGAGGCACTCAGGAGGGACCTCAAGAACTGGGAGTACGTCACCTTCGCCGGCATCGAGGTCGGTGTCGGCCACGACGGCGGCGAGCGCTGGGGCCTGCCGCCCAACTCGGTCACCGTGATGGACTCCGTCAGCGGGACCGACGTGGAGTTCGGGACCACACCCCCGCCGATCCAGGCGGTCCTCGGCCTCCTGGAGGGCCTGCTGGCCACGCGCTAGTCCCGCTTCGCACATGCCGGTACGGGCGTCCCTCACGAGGAGCCCGGCCGCGTGGCTTACCGGGACCCGCACGGAGTCCCGGTAAGCCGCGTGACCTCGCCACGGCGAGGCCACGCGCCGGGAGAGGTGGCGGCGGACGGTGGCGCTGTAGGAAGATCTGCCCAGATCTCAACCCGTGTTGGAGGCGTCATGTCGGTGTTGCGGAACCTGGTGGAGAGCATCCGGAACGGCGGAATCGAGGTGGTCGACCTGACGGCTCCGCTGTCCTCGGAGACGCCGATCCTGCGACTGCCGGAGCCGTTCGGCAACACCGTCCCGTTCACACTCAAGGAGATCAGCCGCTACGACGACCGCGGCCCCGCCTGGTACTGGAACGACATCGTGACGGGAGAGCACACCGGCACCCATTTCGACGCCCCGGTGCACTGGGTCACCGGAAAGGACGGCGAGGACGTCTCGCAGGTTCCGGTCGACCGGCTGATCGCCCCGGCCGTGGTCCTCGACTTCGCCGCGGAGGCGGCCGGGGACGCGGACTTCCTGCTGGAGATCGCGCACGTCAAGGCGTGGGAGGAGGCCAACGGGCCGTTGCCCGAAGGCGGATGGCTGCTCTACCGCACGGGCTGGGACGCCCGCTCCCACGACCAGGAGCGCTTCCTGAACGCGAACGAGACGGGCCCGCACACGCCCGGAGTCTCGGTCGAGTGCGCCCGCTGGCTGGCCGAGGAGACCTCGATCGCCGGGCTGGGCGTGGAGACCGTGGGCACGGACGCCGGCGCCGCGCACGGCTTCGACCCGGCCTTCCCGTGCCACTCCTTCCTGCTGGGCGCGGGGAAGTACGGGCTGACCCAGCTGCGCAACCTCGATCGGCTACCGGTGACCGGCGCGGTGGTCGTCGCGTCGCCGCTGCCCATCGTGGGAGGCTCCGGCAGCCCGCTGCGGGTGCTGGCACTGGTCGAGAGGTGAACGTCGCGGAGGTGGTGGGCCGGACCCTGGCCTCGCTCGGCGTGGACACCGCCTTCGGGGTGGTGGGCAGCGGCAACTTCCACGTGACCAACGCCCTGGTCGCGTACGGCGCGCGTTATGTCGCCGCGCGTCACGAGGGCGGCGCGGCGACCATGGCCGACGCCTACGCGCGTCTCAGCGGCAGGGTCGGCGTGCTCAGCGTCCACCAGGGGCCGGGGCTCACCAACGCGATGACCGGCATCGCCGAGGCCGCCAAGAGCCGTACCCCGCTCATCGTGCTGGCGGGAGAGGTGACGAAGCCCCGCTCCAACTTCTTCGTCGACCAGGCCGCGCTGGCGGAGGCGGTGGGTGCCGTTCCGCTGCGGATCTCCTCGGCGGAGACCGCCGCCGCCGACACCGCCGAGGCGTTCCGCGTCGCCGGCGAAGGCCGCCGCACGGTCCTGCTCAACCTCCCACTGGAGGTCCAGGGCCGAAACGTCCCGGACGTGCCGGGGTCCTCGGTTGCGGGTGCCTCGGGCGGGAACGCTCCGACGGCCGTACCTGAGGCCGGGGAGGTCGCCCGGCTGGCGGAGATCCTCGCGGCGGCACGCCGCCCCGTCTTCGTGGCCGGACGTGGTGCCCGCGAGGCGCGGCGCGAACTTGAGGAGCTCGCCGAGCGGGCCGGAGCGCTGCTGGCCACCTCCGCCGTGGCCAGGGGGCTCTTCCGGGGCAGCCGGTGGGACCTGGACGTCAGCGGTGGTTTCGCCTCGCCGCTCACCGCCGAGCTCATCCGTGACGCCGACGTGCTGGTGGGCTGGGGGTGCGCGCTCAACATGTGGACGACGCGCCACGGCACGCTGATCGGCCGCGACACCACGGTCGTCCAGGTCGACCTGGAGGCCGCCGCGCTCGGCGCCCACCGCCCGGTCCACCTCGGCGTGACAGGTGACGTCGCCCGCACCGCGGGGGAGGTCACCCGGCTGCTCGGCGACGACACGAGAACCGGCTACCGCTCGGCGGCGCTGGCCACCCGGATCGCCGGGGAGAACCGCTGGCGGGACGTGCCCTACACCGACGAGAGCGGCGACGGCCGCATCGACCCCAGGACGCTGACCATCGAACTGGACGACCTGCTCCCCGCGGAACGCGTCCTCTCCATCGACTCCGGAAATTTCATGGGATATCCGTCGATGTTCCTTGACGTTCCCGACGAGCGGGGCTTCTGCTTCACGCAGGCGTTCCAGTCGATCGGTCTCGGCCTGGCCACCGCGATCGGTGCCGCCCTGGCCCAGCCGGACCGGCTCCCGGTGGCCGCGCTGGGCGACGGCGGCGCGCTGATGGGCGTAACCGAACTGGAGACCGTCGTGCGGCTCGGTCTTCCGATGGTGATTGTCGTGTACGACGACGACGGCTATGGCGCCGAGGTGCACCACTTCGGGCCGGACGGCCACCCCCTGGACACGGTGACCTTCCCGCCCGTGGACATCGCCGCCATCGCCCGCGGCTTCGGCTGCGAGGCCGTCACGGTGAGGGACAGGTCCGATCTCGCCGAGGTGGCCCGCTGGCTGGACGGGGCCAGGGAGCGGCCCCTGCTGATCCACGCCCACGTCAGCCGTGCGCGGGGTTCGTGGTGGCTGGAGGAGGCGTTCCGGGGACACTGAGCCGCCTCCCTCTCCTCGCGGGTGTGGGAGGGAGGAGCGGCTGAGGTACGGTTCAGCCATGGCTGAGATCGTGTACCCCCCGGTCATCGGGGCGGCGTTGACCCTGTTCCGCGCGCTGGACACCAAGATTCGCATCGAGGGGGCCGAGCGCATCCCGCGGACCGGCGGAGCCGTGCTGGTCAGCAACCACATCAGCTATCTCGACTTCATCTTCGCGGGCCTGGCCGCGCGTCCTTCGAGGCGCCTGGTGCGTTTCATGGCGAAGAAGGAGGTCTTCGACCACAGGATCTCCGGCCCGCTGATGCGCGGCATGCACCACATCCCGGTCGACCGCGCCGCGGGTGCCGCCGCGTTCGGCGCGGCGCTGAAGGCGCTCAGGGGCGGAGAGGTCGTCGGCGTGTTCGCCGAGGCCACGATCAGCCGGTCCTTCACGATCAAGGAGATCAAGAACGGCGCGGTCCGGATGGCCGTCGGCGCCAAGGTGCCGATGATTCCGGTCTCGCTGTGGGGCACCCAGCGGCTGTGGACCAAGGGCCACCCCAAGAAGCTGCTGCAGCGGCACGTGCCGATCACGATCCGGGTCGGTGAGCCCATGCACCCCAAGCGCGGCGACGACTACGACGCCGTCACCGCCGACCTGCGCGGGCGCATGAGCGAGATGCTCGACCAGGCGCAGCGGGGCTACCCGGAGATCCCGAAGGGTGTCTGGTGGCAGCCCCACCACCTCGGGGGCACCGCGCCCACTCCCGAGGAGGCGGCCAAGCTCGACGCCGAGGAGGCGGAGGAGAGGGCGTCCCGGCGCGAGTCGTGAGAACCGGTACGGGGCCATGGCTGATACCCGCGTACCGGATGCCGTGCGCCACGCCAAGGCCATCGCTTACCGGGACAAGGTACGCGAACCATGAGCATCCTCTACAAGTCATGAGCAGGTAATTCGCAAGTGGCATGCCCCAACCTGTTCGCATGAGCAACGCATTCGACGACGTGGTGAACGCCTTCCAGCCGGTGCCGACCCCCGGTCCCGGCCGCACACCGGGGCGGGTCGGCATGGCGATCCTGCTCCTCCTCTGGGTGGGACTGGGAGTGTCGCCCTTCGTGTTCGCGGTCTCCGGCCTCAAGCTCGCGACCGGCTCCGTCGGCACCCCCGGCACCCTCACGGTCGTCTCGTGCGAGGAACTGGGCCGGGGCCGCTACGACTGCAAGGGCAGCTTCGCGCCCGACGGCGGTGGTGACACGATCCCGGTCGACGCCTCGCCCGACTCCACGGCCGGTGACGTCAGGCGGGCACAGCTCACCCCCGAGGGCGACCGTGCCGTCGCGACCGGCACCTCGGGCATCCTGGCCGCGCTGACCATGCCGTTCCTCGGTGTCGGGGTGCTCGCCTTCCTGCCGTACGTGCTCCTCTACGTCTCCAAGGTGCGGCGCGGCAGGCGTGGCGCGGTCGTCTTCGGCTCCATGCTCACCGCCGTCTCGCTCGTCGGTGTCGTCGTCGGCATGGTCGCCGCCTACGCCTGATCGGCCCCTGCCGTCCCTACCTTCCGGTGTCCGCCGATCCGCTCCGCTCGGCACGCCAGACCCACCACGAGTAGACCGGCGGGACCAGGCTCGCGATGACCGCCCCGGCGAGCACGACCGGGAACAGCGCGGGAATCGGGAGCAGGAACGCGACGACGAGCAGGACCACGCCGAGGGCGGCGAAAAGCCGTCCTGCCAGCCGGTGGGTACGCTGCCAGGAGCGCTCGCTCTGCATCGTCCAGGGAGTGCGCACCCCCACGGCCCAGTTGCTGCGGGTCTTGGGCAGGTAGTTGCCCAGCACCAGGAAGAGCGCCCCCGTTCCGGCGATGACGAACCGGACGACGGGGAGGTCGCCCCCGGTGGCGTTGACGATGCTGACCGTGTGGATGCCGGTGAGCAGGGCGAGCGAGCCGATCCAGGCCGCGGTGTAGGTGTGGGCCGAACTCGCCAGGTGCCGCCGGCGGGGGAGTAGACGCGGCAGCACGACGAACATCACGCAGAGCGCCAGCATGATCAGCGGGAGCAGGCCCAGAGCCTCGACCTTGCCCGCGAACCGGTCGGCCTCACCGGAAGGACCCCAGTGCACCGGCAGCAGGGCGTCGGCGGGAATCTGTGTCCAACCCCAGATCGAGACGCCCGCCGAGACGAGCAGCGCCACGGCGCCGCCGATCAGCCCGGGACGCGGGTTCACGGTCCTGTCGTCGGTGATGTTCTCGGTCATCGATGTCCCTCTCATTCGTGGTCGTGGCGGGGGGGCGATGAGGGCTGGACGGGATCGGGTGGCCTGGCGTCTCCGATCCTGAACAGATCGAGCAGTGCGCCCAGGGACTCCTCCAGCAGGGATACGTGCAGGTGGTAGATGATCGAAGTTCCCCTGCGCTCGCCGTAGACCAGACCGGCCTCGCGGAGCAGGCGGAGGTGGCCGGACAGGGTGGGCTTGGAAATGTCGAAATGGTCGGCGATCTCGCCCGCCGACCGGTCGCACTGCCGTAGCAGCGCGAGAATCTGGCGGCGAGTCGGATGTGCGAGCGCCTCGTAGACCCGATTCACATCTTGTTCCCTTGTTAGCTAATAACCGAAATATACTCTATATGGAGAAAGTTGGCGCGCCTCCGTGCTCGCGGGCGCCGGGGGAGAGTCCCATTTTGGGGTGGTATGTGAGGATTCCCCGGCCAGGAGCTCGACGACGCCTTCCCGCGAGGCGCGGTCCCGGCCGATTTGTTTGATCCGCGAAATGCCGCAGCGACCTGGTGGGATATCCGGATTCGGGCGTTGAGCGGCTGTTTTGTCGGCATGGGTGGGATGGAAGCGGGCAGTCTTCTCCGCGCCCATCGACGGAGGATCACGACCGGGCAGTGGTCCTCGGTCTCGGCGGCAGGCGGAAGCACCCCTCGGACGCCGCCGCCGGTTCCGGATCAAGCCAGATGGAGGACAAGGTGACGCCAACAAACCCTGAAAGGCCCAACGAAGCCCTGTCGAGTGGAGCGGGCGGACCACGGCGGCGCATTTCGGGTCCGCTGGTCTTCGCCACCGCCGCCGTGCTGGCGGCCTCGGGCGGCGTCGGCGTGTCCGCGGCGTCGGCGGCAGCGCCACCGCCCGTCCCGACGGAATCCCCGACGGTGTCCCCGACGGTGTCCCCGACGGTGTCCCCGACGGTGTCCCCGACGGTGCTCCCGACGGCGTCCCCGACGGGGTCATCGACCGCGTCCCCGACGGGCTCACCGACAGGGGCGGAGACGCCGACTCCCACTCCCACGCCCACCGCCACCACGGCGCCGCAGGTGCCCCTGATCGCATTCCCCGGCGCGCTGCACGGCGAGTTCGTCCTGCCCGCGCAGGACGGCTGCGGCTTCACGGTGTTCGCCCAGACCGGGGAGGCGATCGCCCTGGCGGAGGACTCGATCACGGTGAGAAGCCAGGACGGCTTCGAGAGGGCGTACGCGATCAATGACTCCACCCGGACCCTCGCGGGCCGGCGGGGCAACGTGGTCAGGCAGGGCGACTGGGTGTCGGTGACCGCCACGACCCAGGGCGAGACGGCGACCGCCGCCTACGTCTTCGACCTGTCGCGGCCCAGTAAGAAGTTCTGGCGCGGTGACAGCTGGTGGCTCCCCCGGCAGTGGCGGCCGGACGGCAGGTGGCGTACCCCCAACCCTGCCCCCTGCCCCACCCCGCCCGTCGAGACTCCCACCGCTCCGCCACTCCCGACGCCCACGGACGCCCCGACGGTGCCGACGGAGACCCCGGCCGTGCCCACGGCCGAGCCGACTCCCACGATGACGGACACCCCGACCCCGACCCCGACCCCCTGAGCGTCCCTGTCGAACTCGCCGGATGAGATCCGGCGTGGTACCGGGCGCGCTCAGCCGATGCGGCTGAGCGCGCCCGACCAGGCCGGACGCTCACGTCCCCGACCGGAGGTCTTTGGCGACTCTCCGGCGGGCTGCCGTTGGCGGTGATCGGTCTCATCTGCCTCGCCGCACCGCTGCTGCCGCTGCCGGACCCGGCACTGCAGACGCTCGGAGACGTGCTCCAGCCACCGGTCTGGATGGACGGCGGCAACTGGTCGCATCCGCTGGGCACCGATCACCTCGGGCGTGACGTCCTGTCCCGGATCGTCCATGGCGGCCAGCTCACCTTCGTCATCGCGATCGTCGGCATGCTGGCCGGGGCCATCCCCGGCACGCTGGCCGGACTGGTGAGCGGGTTCTACCGGGGAGCGGCCGACGCGGTGATCTCCCGGTTCGTCGAGGCGCAGCTCGCCCTGCCGTTCATCCTGCTGGCCATCGCGATCATCGCCAGCCACGGACGTTCTCTCGCCGTGCTGATCCTCGTACTGGCTCTGATCGGCTGGGCGCAGTACGCCCGGGTGATCCGCGCCGAGACGCTGTCGCTACGGGAGCGTCCGTTCGTACTCGGCCTGCGCTGCGCCGGGGTGCCGACCCTGCGGATCCTGCTCAGGCACATGCTGCCCAATCTCGCCGGAGTACGTCTGCGCGGTGCTGGCCGTCTACCGGCTCGGGGCCATCGCGGTACCGCTGAACTACCGGCTCCAGCGGGTGGAACTCGAGTTCCTGGTCCCCGACTCGGGGGCGGTCGCGGTGATCTGCGAGAGCGAGTTCGTGGAGGTCATGCACGAGATCTGCGAGGACCTGCGCCTGCGGGCACTGGTGCGGCTCGACGGTGACGGCTGCGGCTCTCCCGGATGGTCGCGGCTCTCCCAGGTGCTGACCGACTACTCGGGCCGGGAGGTCCCGCCGGCGGAGGTCGTCTTCGACGACCCGCAACGGATCATGTACACCTCGGGGACCACCAGCCGGCCAAAGGGCGTGATCATCACGCACGGCATGGCCGCGCTGAACGTCCTCGCCCAGACGAGCGAGTTCGGCCTCTCCTCGGCGGACCGGCTTCTCGTCTCGTCCCCGCTGTACCACGTCGCGGCCTGGGACTCACCCGGCGTCGGTGCGTTCCTCAACGGCGGGGCGCTGGTGATAATGCGAAAGTTCGACGCGCCACTGGCACTCAGGCTCATCGAGGAGCACCAGGTCACCGGTGGTATCTTCGTGCAGGCGATTCTGCACAGCCTGCGGTCGGCCTCGGACGGCTCGCGGGACCTCTCCTCGCTCAAGTGGATCATCTTCGGCGCGGCCGCCGGAGAGCTGTACCGCGAGGTCCGGGAGATGTTGCGGGCGACCCGCCTGTTCCAGGCCTACGGCATGACGGAGGCGTGCAGCGCCATCGCCTACATGGACGCCGCACACGTCGTGTCGAAGCGTGGTTCCGTCGGCACGGCCGTGCCCTTCGTGGAGTATCGGGTGGTCGATGAGAACGAGAACGACGCCGGTCCGGGTGTTCAGGGTGAGGTGGTGCTCCGCGGCCCGAAGGTGACGCCCGGCTACTGGGGTGACGAGGAACTGACCGCTCAGGCATGGCGGGGGGGCTGGTTCCACACGGGTGATGTCGGAATGGTGGACGAGGATGGTTTCCTGCACATCACGGATCGGCTCAAGGACATGATCCGCTCCGGAGGGGAGAACGTCGCGAGCCAGGAGATCGAGCGGGTGATCTACACTCATCCTCTCGTGTCCGAGACGGCGGTGATCGGTGTGCCGGATCCGCGCTGGCAGGAGGTGCCGAAGGCGTATGTCGTGCTGAAGGCCGGCGCGACGCTGGCGGAGGACGATCTGATCGGCTACTGCCGTGAACGTCTCGCGTCCTTCAAAACGCCGAAATCCGTGGCTTTCGTGGACAAGCTTCCGTGCAATCCCTCGGGAAAGGTGCTCAAGCGGGCGCTACGGGAATCCTCGCAGAAAACCGATTCGACGCTCCTCTCCTGACCTCGCGCACCGTGACGGAGGACGCCCTACCCTGTGTGGCAGATAACCACTGGAAAACCGTTCTAGGTAAGGGGGACGAGAACCATGGCACGTACCGCATCACGAGGTGGCCCCCGAGGCACCTATTCTCCCGCGGAGACGCGGCGGGCGCTGCTGGCGAGTGCACTGAAGTTGTTCGAGGTCGGCGGTTACCACGCGACGTCCGTCGAGGACATCGTGAAGGAGGCCAACCTGACCAAGGGAGCCCTGTACCATCACTTCTCCGGTAAGGAGGAGATCCTTCAGCAGATACAGGAGGAATACATCGATGACCGGCTCCGGAACTGCCGTCGCATTCTAGAGTCGTTCGAGACCCCGACTGACCGGTTGCGGCAGCTCATCCTTGAGTCATTGGTGGCCATCGACCAGTTCCGGGCCCATGTCACCGTGTTTACTCAGGAGCGTCGCTTCCTTACCGAGGAACGCTTCGCCGCGATTAAGAAAAAGCGCGACGAGCTCGATGCGATATACGAGTCGGTGATCCGCCAGGGTATCGAAGAAGGGGTCTTCAATCCGGCCCTGCAGCCGCGTATCGCCAGCTTCGGAGTCCTCGGCATGCTGACCTCGGCGTACAACTGGTACCGCCCTGACGGTCTGCTGGCCGTCTCCGAAGTGGCCGACCAGCTCTCCGAGCTGGTTCTGGAGGGGCTGACCTCACCGGCGAGCAGGGCTTCTTCCAGCCAATAACGTCCCGACCGGTCGGTGTGAGAAAATGGGCACCGTCGCGTGCCCGGTTACCCACCGGGCCGGGGATGTCCGTCGGGGGCGGAGGACCCGGGGGGCGCGCTCGGACGACCGCGCCTCTGAGGACGCCCCATGGTGCTGCTGACCTCGGCGTTGACGCCGTTCGGTGGAGGCCGTGGAACGGCCCGCGAACGCCGGTGCCGTCCGCCGGGGAAGTGCCGGGAGCCTGGACATCCGGACCTTGACGATCTCAGTTCGCTATCCGTAACATACCTACTGGTCGGAATGTAACGAGGGGGTTGAAGCATGAAATTCGGTGTGATGAATCTGTTTCCGGCCGAGGGTGACGGAGACGACGCGCAGGTGCTGCGAGACACCATCGAGGAGATCCAGATCGCAGACGAGCTGGGATTCGACTCGTGCTGGCTGGCGGAGCACCATTTCTCGCGCTACGGGATCCTCGGTAATCCGCTGATGCTGGGCACGGCGATCGCCGAACGGACACGCAACATCACCATCGGCACCGCAGTGGTCGTCGTCCCGCTGCACGACCCGCTTCGCATCGCCGAGGACGCCGCGCTGCTCGACATCCTGTCCGGCGGCCGCCTCGTGCTCGGCAGCGAACGGTCCGCCGGTGTCACCGGGCAGGTCTTCGGCTTCAGCAAAGGACTGCTCAGCGTGTACGAGGGCTGGAACGTCGGCCCCACCGCGGAACTGCCCCGGCTGTGGCACGCCGAGGAGATCGACGGAGCGGTCCGCAAGCTGCTGGCCCAGTCCGTGCAAAACCCCCGGCTGCCCCAGCTGGACGGAGCCTGACATGGCCCTAGACCTCGACTCGGTCGGCCGGACCAGCGAGCCGGTGGACGTCTCATGGGGATCCGACGAGGCGCTGCTCTACGCCGTCTCGATCGGCGCCGGGCAGGATCCGGGCGCCGAGCTCTCGGTGACCACGGAGAACAGCGAGAAGCTGCGCCAGCGGGTGCTGCCGACCTTCGGTGCGCTGCTCAGCCAGCGGGTCTCCAGGCCGGACATCGGTTCGTACGACAGGAGCCGGCTACTCCACGCCGAGCAGCACCTGGAGCTGGCGGCCCCGCTGGCGGTCACCGGCCGGACGAGACTGACCGCCGAAGTGCTGGCGATCCATGACAAGGGCAGCGGGGCGATCGTGTGGACCGGCGTCCGCGCGGTCGACCCCACCTCCGGTGCGCCGATGTTCTCCACCCGGTCGGCCGCCTTCATCCGGGGCGCGGGAGGCTTCGGTGGCCCCCGGGGGTCCGCCGACGACTGGAAGCCGCCAACGCGCTCTCCGGACGAGATCGTGCGCTACCGGACCCGCCCGGAACAGGCGCTGCTGTACCGCCTGACCGGTGACCGCAATCCCCTGCACTCGGATCCCGCGTTCGCGGCCCGCGGCGGGTTCGACCGGCCGATCCTGCACGGGATGTGCACGTACGGCTTCACCGGCAGGGCCGTCGTGGCGGCCGCCTGCGGCGGCGATCCGGATCTGCTCACCGCCATCGGCGGCCGGTTCCGCGGCATCGTCGTGCCCGGGGAGGTACTGGAGGTCCGCCTGTGGCTGGACGGGGCCGACGTGCTGTTCCAGACCGTCCGGGCGGACGGGACCGTGGGGGCTTCGTGGTCCCCACCGACACGCCGGGGTTCAGCACCCGGGACGTGCACGGGAAGCTGTCCATGCGGGCCTCGGTGACCTCCGAACTGGTGCTGGAGGACGTGCGGTTGCCCGAGGACGCGGTGCTGCCCGGCGTCGTGGGGCTGAAGGGCCCGCTGTCCTGCCTGAACGAGGCGAGGTTCGAGATCCTGTTCGGCGCGGCCGGCGCGGCACGGGCGTGCTACGAGGCGGCCGTGGAGTACAGCGTCTCCCGCACGCAGTTCGGCAAGCCGGTGGCCGGTTTCCAGCTGGTGCAGCGGAAGCTGGCCGAGATGGCGGTCAGCGTCAACCGGTCGATCCTGCTGGCGATTCACCTGGGGCGGCTCAAGGACGCGGGGAGGCTGGTGCCGGCCCAGGTGAGCTTCGGCAAGCTGGACAACGTCCGGCAGGCCCTCGACGTCGCGCACGAGGCGCGCGGCTGTCTCGGCGCGAACGGGATCACGTTGGAGTACCCGGTGATCCGGCACATGACCAACCTGGAGTCGGTCTCCACCTACGAGGGCACGCACGAGATCCACACCCTGGTCCTCGGCGAGGCGATCACCGGGATGCCCGCCTACCGATGACCGGCACACCGGGCCGTGCCGACGAGACGAAGGGCAGCTGCCATGACAAGGATCTCGATCGACGACATGCCCACCGGAGATCTCCTGGCGGGCGCGTCGCTGGGGGAGCTGTTCGCCGCCTCGGTGGTTCGGACCCCTGAAGCGGCGGCGATCGTCTCCGACGGCCGCTCGGTGTCGTACCGGGAGCTTGACGAGTGGTCGGACCGGCTCGCGCGGTGGCTGAGCGAGCGGGGGGTGCGGCCGGAGTCGCGGGTGGCGCTGGTGCTGCCACGCTCGGTGGAACCGGTGCTGGCCGTGACCAAGGCCGGCGGCGTGTTCGTGCCGGTGGATCCGGCCTATCCGCTACGGCGGCAGGAGTTCATGCTGGCCGACGCCGCCCCGGCGGTGGTGCTGCGGGACACGCTTCCGGACGTGTCGGCACATCCGGCGGTGTCGTGCGCGGCCGGCGGGCCGCCGGGCGCCGCTCTTCTTGTGCATCCCGGGAGCGGTCTCAGCTGGCCGTACGCGTCGCTCCTGCCGCACATCGACCCCGGGGTCCCGGTGTACGCCCTGCAGGCCCGCGGCCTGCAGGGCGGGGAATCGTTGCCGGCCTCGGTCGAGGAGATGGCCGCCGAGTACGTAAGCCAGATCATCGAGGTGTGGCCGGAAGGGCCCTGTCGCCTGTTGGGCTGGTCGTTCGGGGGTGTCGTCGCGCACGCGATGGCGGCCCAGCTGGAACGGGCCGGCCGGCGGGTCGAATCGCTCACCCTGATCGACGCGTTCCCGGCGCACCCGCTGAGCGACGTCGTCGTCGAGAAGGTGGCCGAGCTCGGCGTGGATCCGCGGCGCGAGCGAGCGGGCGGGCCGATGCGCCGTGCGGGCCTGGCCGGAGTGACTCGCCGCCAGGGCGTACGGACAACCGTCCGGGATGGCGCGTCCAGCCCGCCGGATGTCAGCCCATGTGCGGGTAACGGTGGTCGGTCGGCGGGACGAACGTCTCCTTGATCGTCCGAGCGTTGACCCAGCGGGTCAGGTTGAGGATCGACCCGGCCTTGTCGTTGGTGCCCGAGGCGCGGGCCCCGCCGAAGGGCTGCTGGCCGACGACCGCGCCGGTCGGCTTGTCGTTGATGTAGAGGTTGCCCGCCGCGAAGCGCAGCCGCTCCGACGCCGAGGTGATCGCGTAGCGGTCCTGGGCGATGATCGAGCCGGTCAGCGCGTACGGGGAGACGCCCTCCATCTGGTCGAGCACCGCGTCGAAGTCCGCGTCGTCGTAGACGTGCACGCCGAGGATCGGGCCGAAGTACTCCCTGACGAAGATCTCGTCGGTGGGATCGGCCGACTCCAGGATGGTCGGCCGCACGAAGTAGCCGGTCGAGTCGTCGTACGAGCCGGTCAGCACGTTGATCGAGTCAAGCGAGCGGGCCCGGTCGATCGCGGCCCTGTGCTTGGCGAACGCCCGGTCGTCGATGACCGCGCCCATGAAGGTCGACAGGTCGGCGGCCACGTCGCCGACGGTCAGCGACTCGGCGGTGCCCACCAGTTCGTCGCGGATCACCGACCAGACCGAGCGCGGCACGTAGGCCCGGGAGGCGGCCGAGCACTTCTGCCCCTGGTACTCGAAGGCGCCGCGGACCAGCGCGGTGGTGAGCACACCGGGATCGGCGGAGGGGTGGGCCAGCACGAAGTCCTTGCCGCCGGTCTCGCCGACCAGACGCGGGTAGGACCGGTAGGAGGTGATGTTGGCGCCGACCGTGGACCACAGGTGCTGGAAGGTCGCTGTGGAGCCGGTGAAGTGGATGCCCGCCAGGTCGGGGTGGGTCGTCGCGACCTCGGAGACGGCGGCGCCGTTGCCGGTCACCATGTTGATGACGCCCGGCGGAAGCCCGGCCTCCTCCAGCAGGCGCATGGTGAAGTGCGCGGCGAACTGCTGGGTGGGGGAGGGCTTCCAGACGACCACGTTGCCCATCAGGGCCGGAGCCGACGGCAGGTTCCCGGCGATGGCCGTGAAGTTGAACGGGGTGATCGCCAGGACGAAGCCCTCCAGCGGCCGGTACTCCATCCGGTTCCACACGCCGGACGAGGAGATCGGCTGGTCGCTGAGGAGCCTGCGGGCGAAGTCCACGTTGAAGCGCAGGAAGTCGATCAGCTCGCAGGCCGCGTCGATCTCCGCCTGCTGCGCGGACTTGGACTGGCCCAGGACCGTCGCGCCGTTCAGTGTCTGCCGGTAGGGGCCGGCCAGCAGGTCGGCGGCCCGCAGGAAGATCGCGGCCCGCTCGTCGAACGGCATGGCGCGCCACGCGGGCGCCGCCTGCAGCGCGGCGTCGATCGCCGCGCGCACGTCGCCGGCGGTGGCGTCGGCCGTACGGCCGAGCACGGAGGCATGGTTGTGCGGCTGGACCACGTCGATCGGGGCGCCGCCGCCCATCCGCTGCTCGCCGCCGATCGTCATCGTCAGATCCAGCTGGGCCCCGGCCAGCTCCTTGACACGGTCCTCCAGCGCGGCGCGCTCGGCACTGCCCGGCGCGTAGCCGAGCACCGGCTCGTTGATCGGGGCGGGAACTGCGGAGATGGCATCCATCACTTGCCTCCAAGGGCACGAAGAAAGAAGGCGATGTTCGCCGGGCGTTCGGCCAGCCGGCGCATGAAGTAGCCGTACCAGTCGTCGCCGTAGGGGACGTAGACGCGCATGACATGGCCGGCGCCCGCCAGCGCCTGCTGCCGGTCCGTCCTGATGCCGTAGAGCATCTGGTACTCGTAGTCACCAAGGGAGCGGCCGAACCGGTCGGCGAGCGTCTCGGTGATGGAGATCAGCCGGTCGTCGTGCGTCGCCACCATCGGGTAGCCGGCACCCGACATGAGAATGCGCAGGCAGCGCACGTAGGCCCGGTCGACCTCGTTCTTGTGCTGGTGGGCCACCGAGGCGGGTTCGGCGTAGGCGCCCTTGACCAGGCGGACCCGGGAGCCCTGATATGCCAGGTCGCGGCAGTCGGCCTCGCTGCGGAACAGGTAGGACTGCACCGCGACGCCGACGGAGGGGAAGTCCTCGCGCAGGGCCCGCAGCGTCTCCAGCGTGGAGTCGACGGTGGTGTGGTCCTCCATGTCGAGGGTCACGTTCGCCCCGCAGGCGCGGGCGGCCTCGCAGACCTGCCGCGCGTTCTCCAAAGCGATCTTGTCACCGTCGGCACCCAGCGCCTGACCGACCGCCGAGAGCTTCACCGAAACCTCGGCGCGGTCGCCGAGCCCCAGCTCGCCCAGGGGGCTGAGCAGGGTGGCGTACGCCCTGGCCGTCTGGGCGGCGGCAGCGGCGTCCTTCGTCTCCTCACCCAGATGGTCGACGCTGACGGCCAGGCCCGCGGCGGCGAGGTGACGGATCGCCTCCACCGCGTCCTGGGGCGTCTCGCCCGCGACGAAGCGGTCGACGACCTTGCGTGTCAGTGGTACGCCGGAGACCGCGCGCCGTACCAGCGGTAACCGGGACGCGCCGAGAAGGAGAGAACCGAGCATGTCTTCACCCTAAAACCCTGCTCAGGCCGACCATCATGTGCATCTGCCACGACCGGCGGGAAGAGTGTTCATACACATGTACAACAATGGTGAGGTGTTACAGGAGACAGTCGACGAGATCGCCGCCAGGCTCGGTGCCTCCGCCACCCTGGAGGACCGCTCGTTCCAGCTCCTGGCCTATGCCGCGCAGAGCGGTGACATCGACATGGTGCGCCAGGAGTCCATTCTGCGGCGCCGCGCGACCGACCAGGTGCGGGCCTATTTCGAGGGGTACGGCATCGCCGGCGCCCACGGACCGGTACGCATCCCCGCCGACGCCGACCTGGGGGTGCTCGCCCGGGTGTGCGTGCCGCTGCGGCACCGTGAGGTGACCTACGGCTACCTGTGGCTGCTCGACGACGGCACACTCGGCGACGACGTTCTGGCCTCGGTCGGCGACCTGGTCTCCCGGGCCGCCGCGGCCCTCGCGCAGGAGGCCCGCAGCCGCCAGGACATGGGGGCGAGCCTGCGGAGGCTGTTCTCCTCCGACACCGAGGAGCGTTCCTGGGGGCTGTCCAGGCTGGACCTGCGCGGTCCGGTGGCGGCGATCGCCGCCCGCAGTTCGCCGGACCGGGTCGCCGCCCTCTGGACGCTCCCGCGCGGCGTGCTCGCCGATCCGGCGTTCCCCGCCGGGGACGAATCGCTGGTCGCGCTGCTGGTCCCGGCCGGCCAGGCGGGGGAGCTGGCGGGCCGGATCCAGGGCATGTACGGCACGGTGGTGGGTGTCGGCGCCCCCCGGGACGATCTCGCCCAGGCCTGGCGGAGCTGGCGGGAGGCCGTGCACGCGCTCGGCGTCGCCGGCCGGGTGCCCGCGCTGGGGCCCGTCGCCGCCTGGTCGGGGCTGGGGGTCTACCGGCTGCTCGCCCGCATGTCCCAGGCCGGGCTGCGGGAACTGGCGGAGGAGGTCGCCGGGCTGGCCCGGGACCCGGAACTGGTCAGGACCGTGGAGAGCTATCTCGACCGCGCGGGTCACGTCCAGCAGACCGCCGCCGCGCTCGGCGTGCACCGCCAGACGCTCTACTACCGGCTGGCCAAGGCCGAGAGGCTCACCGGCCGCGACCTCGCCGACGGCGAGAACCGCCTGCTGGTCCACCTCGCCCTCAAGGCGATCCGCCTGCTCTAGACGGCGGCCCGGTAGATCTTCACCCAGTCCACGTACATGCTGACCGTCGGCGGAGTGGAGCGGTTGCGGCACGGCGACCACTCGTTGCACGTCACGTCGTTCTGCAGCGCCAGGTGCATGGAGCGACCCGTCGGCACGTTCGGCCCCCGGTAGTCCCACACCTTCTCACCGTCCAGCCAGAACGTCAGCCGTCCGGGCAGCCAGTCGACCGCGACCGTGTGCCACCGGGTGAAGTCGGCCCTCATCTGCCGCTGGGCCTGGGGCCCGTCGCCACGGTGCACGAAGATCCCGCCCGCCCTGCGGGCCGGGTCGATGATCTCGGCGAAGTCGATCTCCGCGTACTCCCCGTCCCCCTGGTCGGACGGCCAGAGCAGGGCCACCGGGGTGTAGCCGGCGCCGCGCTCGGCCCGCAGCCGCACCTCCCAGCGCCCGTACCGCTGCGCCGAGCGGGTCGCGATGCCACCGGACAGGTCCCGGCCTGACACGATGCCGCCCTTGAGCCGCAGGATGCCGTCGGCCACGCTCGTGGCCCGCCCGGTGCGCGGGTTGGTCTCGGCGTTGGGGGAGTGGTAGACGACCCACCTGCGGCCGTCTACCCGGGTGCCGTCGAAGTTCTCCACCAGGACGGGGGCGCCCCAACCGCGCTCGGCGGACGCGCTCTGTACCGGCAGTGCGGAGAGCGCCAGCGCGGTGGCCAGGATGCCCAGGAACGTGCCACGAATTGACATGGGCCCATCAAAGCAACGATCGCACTCCAGTAACAGTGGTATTCCGTTTTCGCATCCGTCCCACGAATCCGGAGGGTGCTACTCCGAGCAAGTTGTGCCACGATTTCGGACATGAGTGACATTGACGCCATACGGCGGGCACTGGCCAGGCTGGTGGAGTCCGGTGAACTCCAGGCGGAGCAGGTGGAGCCGGTCACCCTCGCCGTGAACGAGGCACTGCGCGACCGGGACGCCGGGAATCGGGTCAGATGGAGCGAGATCCTCGCGTACGTCGGCGGGGGACTCGTCCTGGCCGGTGCCGCCGCATTCGTCGCCCTGGGCTGGGAGCGGATGACCCAGCCGACAAGGATCACGGTTCTCGCCGTGGTCACCGTCCTGCTGCTGGCGGTGGCCGTGGGGCTCGGCAGGGCCGCGCGGTCCGCGACCGGCAGGACGGCCGCCGTACAGGGCAGGGTCGCCGCCACGCTCGCCGCGCTGGGCTCGGGTACCGCCGCCCTCTGCGCCGGGGTCGCCGCCGACCACTACGAGGGGCTCATCGGCGGCGCGGCCGGACTGGCGATCGCGGCGGGGGCCTACGCGCTGCTGCCCACCGCGATCGGCCTGCTGGCCTGTGGCGGGTTCGCCCTGGTCACGGTGACCGGCCTGCTGGATCTCTCCGTCGGAGGGGAGGGCGCCGGTTGGGGCCTCGCCTATGTCGCGCTGGGGGTGCTCATCCTGGCGCTCGCCCTCGCCGGTCAGCTCGTCCCGCACGATCTGGGGCTGGGCATGGGCGCGGCCATCGCGCTCTTCGGCGGCCAGTGGCCCGTCCTGTGGGACGGGGAGGCCTGGGGGTACTGGCTGACCGCGGTGATCGCGCTGGCCTGCCTGTCGCTGTACGGGCGCCGGCGCACCTGGGTGCTGATCGTCAGCGGCGTGGCCGGGCTGACACTCGCCGTTCCCGAGGCCGTCTGGGACTGGACGGACGGGGCCGTGGACGGCGCGGTGATCCTGGTCCTGGCCGGGGCCGTCCTGCTGGCTGCGAGCGGCCTCGGGGTCGTGCTGCACCGCCGCGCGTTCCAGCCGTAGGGCCGCCTTCCGGCACGGACCCGTCATATGTGAAGGACCGGGACTCCCGCGGGAGTCCCGGTCCTTCACATATGACGGGTGGCCGGTGGCGCCCGGCCGTCGCGGCGGGCGCGGTCAGCGGGGGGAACCGGAGAGGGCGACCTCGTAGACATGGACGAGTTCCTGGCTGATCCGCTCCCACGAGTAGCGGGACCGGGCGCGGTCGGCGCCGGCGAAGCCGAGCGCGGTGCGGCGGGTCGGGTCGGCGAGGAGCTCGCGGGTCAGACGGGAGGTCTGCGCGGGACGGTCGGCGGGCACCAGCAGGCCGGTCACCCCGTCCACCACGGAGTCGAGGTGGGCGCCCACCGCGGAGGCGATGACGGGCACGCCGCAGGCCATGGCCTCCAGCACGACGACGCCGGCCGGAGCCTCCTGGGGCAGGGAGACGACCACGTCGGCGCTGCGCATCAGCTTGGCGACCGCGGAGTGCGGGATGTGCCCGAGAACGGTGATCCGGTCGTCGACGCCGATCTCCTTGGCCAGCAGCATCATGCGGCGCGCGTCGGCGTCGTGCTCCAGGTCCGCGGTCGCCGGGCCACCGGCGATGATCAGCTCGGCGTCGGGGATGCCCTCCAGGGCGCGGATCGCGGTGTGCACGCCCTTTTCCGCGGTGAGCGGCCCGACGTGCAGCAGGCGGGGGCGGGTACCGCGGGCGGAGGCCGGACCCTGACGGCGGAACCGCTCGACGTCGACACCGCGCGGGATGACCGAGATGCTGCGGCGCGGCACGCCCAGCCGGATCAGCGAGCTCTCCTCGTCGCCGCACCCGGCGATCACCGCACTGGCTCGGCGCCCGATGGCCCGCTGCAGCCGCACCCGCTTGGCGTCGCGGGGGTGCTCGCTGCTGAACGTCTGGGTGAACGGCACGTTCAGACCGTTCGCACCGGCGATGGCGGCCAGCCCGCCGGTCCAGGAGTGCGCGTGGATGACGTCGGGGCGGTCCTGCCCCCAACGGTGCATCAGCTGGTCGCCGAGGTCGGAAATGTAGGGCAGCACGCCGTCTTCCGGAAGGTCCCGCGCGGGCCCGGCGGTCAGATGCTCAAGCGTGACACCCTGCGACACGCGTACTTTGGGCTTGTCGAGATCGGAGTTTCTCCGAGTGTAGATGGTGACCTTGTGGTCCCGGCCGAGTTCGCGGGCGACGGCCATCAGGTGAGCGCGCTGGGAGGCGAGATCGGACTCGTCCTGGGTGGAGGAGAGAGTCTCGGAGGAGACGAATGCAATGTTCACGGCACACCTCTGGGAGGAGATAGGCATGGAAAGCCTGTTATTCCTTCAGGGGTGCCTGCGTCTTAGGCACACGTCTGCATTGCCCTAACCATACCCCGATCTCAGCCGGAGCCAAACCCGCGGGTTTCTACACCTCCTGCTCCGCCGTGACTCCCCGGCCCTGGCGCCCGCGACGGCGACCACCGCCTGACCGGCGGTCCCGGTGTCGTACGGCCAGGTCATCCGGGCGCGGAGAGCGCCGGCCGGAGCCGTGGAGCGCGGTCTGGTGGACGGAGGTCATGAAAGCCCGTCGGGCTTTCGTTCTTCGTCCCACCTGGCCGGGTACGGGCGCCGCCGGGGGCGGTCCCTCGTCGCCCGGTGAGACCGGCAGGCCGCACCGAGCCGACCACGTCATACGACACGCAGGGCGAGTATCACGATCTCATCCCAAACTCTCCCACCGGAGAACGCGTGCCGGTCCTCCTCCACCGTCTTGACGATCTCGGCGGGAGAGCGCGTCACGCAGCGTGCCAGTACGTCGGCCAGCCTGGTCTCGCCATAGGACTCACCGAGCTCGTTCTGCGAGGCGACCAGGCCGTCGGAGTAGAAGACCAGGGTCTGGCCGGAGGCCGGCGTGAGTTCCTCGGTGAACATCTCGGCCTCGGCGGCGATGCCCAGCGGCACGCCGCCGCCGGCGGTGAACCGCACCCCGCCGTCGGGCTGCAGCAGCGCGGCGGGGTGGTGTCCCGCGCTGGCCAGCCTGATCTTGCGCGCCCGGATGAAGCCGGTCACGGCCATCACGAACATGCCGTTGTGCTGGGCGATCAGGGCCTGGTTCAGCTTGCGCATCACCTCGCCGGGGTCGGATTCCCAGACGCTGAGCACGCGCAGTCCGTTGCGGACCATGGCGCTGACCGACGCGGCCTCCTCGCCTTTGCCGACGGCGCCCCCGAGGGCGAAACCCCATCCGTCATGGGTGGGGAAGACGTCGTAGAACTCGGCGCCGACCGGGCTGGAGCCCGCATTGTAGATGGCGGCGGCCTCGAATCCGGGGATGTCCGGCAGGCTCCGGGGCACCACGCTGGTACGCAGCGCGTCGGCGGCCCGCGAGCGGGTCTGGAAGCTGCGCCGGGCGCGCAGAGCGAGCCCCAGATGGACGCCGATCTCCTCCATCACCCCCAGATCGGCCAGGGAGAACGGCTCCCGGTCGCGCAGGCGCACCAGGGTCAGGGAGCCCAGTACGCCGTCCTCGCCGCCGATCGGCACGATCAGCACCGAGGCGGCACCCATCACCCGCAGCAGGGGCGGCCCGCCGGGGACGTCGCCGAGCAGCCCCTCGTCCTCCAGCATCTCGTGCACCACGCCCGAGCCGCCGGTCAGCACGTGCGCGATGGCCGGTGCGGTCAGCGGGTTCATCTGTTCGGCGAGGCGGACCAGCTGGGTCACCGGCTTGTCGCTCGGGCCGAGCACGCAGGCACGGGCGGGGACGCCGTCGCGGATCACGTCGGCGATCACCCAGTCGGCCGACTCCGAGGCCAGCAGCCGCGCGGCCCTGGTGACGGTCACCGGCTGGCGCAGGCTCTCCTCGTCGAGCAACAGGCGGGTCATCCTGGCCTGCAGTTCCTGCCGGCGTGCCGCGGCCATGACCAGGGTGGCGTCCGACCGGTCGGCGGGACCGGGGGGCGGACCCGCCACCTGCGCCTCCAGCGGCAGGATCATGACCGCGACCATCTCCTGCGGCTCGCCCGGCATCGTCAGCCGGGTGACGGCCAGCTGCACCGTGTGCGCGCGGCCCTGGTGGGCCAACCGTGTCTGGAACGTCGCGGTCTGACCGCCCTGCTGGACCGCCGTCAGGTGCGAGCGGAACGCCGCCCGACGGGAGACGTCGACGAACAGTGGGAACGAGCGGCCGATCAGATATCCCGCAGGGCTGCCGAGCATCCGGGAGGTCTCGGCGCTGATCCGCCGGACCACACCCGAGGCGTCCAGCACCACCACCGGGACGGGGAAGGTGCGGAACACCTGCCGCAGCAGCTTGAGTTCCCGCTGTGATCCGCTCTCCCGCTGGCCTGATCGCCTGGGCGCCTTGCGCAGCTCGCGCATGGAGGTTTCCAGCAGCTCGCGGGCGGTGTCGAGCTCCGCCAGCGCCGCGTCAAGTGTGGACCGGGGGTCGGCGGGGTATGCGGACTTCGCCTCGCGTAGGGAGGAGACCCTGGTGCTCAGCGCGCTCAGCGCCTGTTCCAGGCTCTGAAGGCCAATGGCGTCGGTCAATGCTCGTCCTCGTCAGGGGCCGGAGTGGGCTGGTCCCGTCGTAGACGGTACGCCACCCCGGTAGGTCGGATCGATCCGTGGTCGGATAGTGGTTAAGTTAGTGACACAGGGAGGGGAGTCGCGAGATGGACATGGTCACTCCCGTTCTGGCCCGGGACCTGGCGGCCCTCGGCAGGGTCAGCGAGGAAACGTCGAGCGAGAGCGTGCTACGTGGGCTCACAGCCACCCTCGCAGGCGGTGTGCCCGGTTGCGCGGGCGGGTCCGCCGAACTCTGGCGCCAGGAACGCATGGTCGTCTCAGCCTCTCACAGCGAGCTCATCGTGCTCCTCGACGGCGAGGAGGAATTAGGTGAGGGTCCTTCGACCGAGGCCCGCGCCACCGGACAGCACGTGGTCGTCCAGGACATCCTGCGCGAGTCCCGCTGGCCGGCGTACGTCGGTATGGCGGTCCGCTGCGGCGTCCGCTCGGTTCTGGTGATGCCGATCACCATCGAGCACGCCGTCCTGGTTCTCGGCCTGTACGGTGTGCGCCCCGGTGTCTTCGCCGCCAGGAACATCCCACCGCTGGCCGACATGCTCGCCGAGCAGGCAGGGGTGGCGCTCGCCAACCTGTGGGACTACGACGAGGTCCGTACCGACGCCGCCCAGATGCAGGAGGCCCTGGCGGGCCGGGCGATCATCGACCAGGCCAAGGGCATCATCATGAAGTCCAGCGGCTGCTCGGCCGAGGCCGCCTTCGACGAGCTGCGCCGCATCTCCCAGCACCACCAGGTGAAGGTCGCGGACCTGGCCAGGCTGCTGGTCGACGAGCACCAGCGCAATCAGGGCGAGAAAACCGGCTGAGGCGGTGGGCTGTAGGGGCTGCCCACGGGACAGGGAAAAGGGAAGCCGGTGATCCGTCGACGGAGTGGGGGAGTGGGTGGCTGACCTGCTGCGTGTCTCTGTCGCCGAACTGGCGGACGGTGCCGCCGACGGCCCCCTGCTCGACATGTCCAAAGGGGTGTGCGAGCCGATCGTGGGGGTGGAACTGGACGGCGGCGCCGACGCGGCGACGCTGGACCGGGCGGTGACGCGGGCACGTGCCTGCGACCGGCTGCTGATCGGGATCGCCGGGAAGCCGTTGCCCGCACAGGCGGTGGATCTGACGCACGCGCTGGATCTGACCCTTGCCGGGCCGACCGGGCCGGCCGGACGTGAGTGCGTCGCCGTTCCCGACCTCGAGGAGCGGCTCACGGCCGTGCACAGCGCGGCGCGGCGCAATCCGCAGGCCTCCGTCGTCTTCGGCGCCCTCCTCAGGATTACGGAGGCGCTGGAGGTCATCGCAGCGCTGGACGTCGAATCCCTCGCCTACTCGACCCTGCTCGGCGGCCCCGAGTTCCGCCACTGGCTTGATGGCCGCCGTCGCCGGGCGGTGCCGGCGACGGTGGCACCGCCGGTGCTGATCGACCGGGTCGACGACCGCCTGCTGATCACGTTGAACAGGCCGGAGCGGCGCAACGCCTACGGACGGGAGGTCCGTGACGCCCTGGTCGAGGCCATGCGCCTCGCGGTGCTCGACGACACCGTCACCCGGGTGGTGATCGACGGTGCCGGGCCGTCCTTCTGCTCCGGGGGCGATCTCGACGAGTTCGGCACCACTCCTGATCTCACCACCGCGCATCTGGTGCGCACCCGCGGCGGCGCGGGAAGGCTCGTTCACGAGCTCGCGGACCGGGTCGAGGTGCGCCTGCACGGTAGCTGCGTCGGCGCCGGGATCGAGCTGCCCGCCTTCGCCGGAACCGTGATCGCCGACCCCGGGGCCACCTTCCGCCTGCCGGAGATCGGCATGGGGCTGATTCCCGGCGCGGGCGGCACGGTCAGCATTCCCCGGCGTGTCGGCCGCTGGCGCACCCTCTACCTGGCCATGACCGGCGAGCCCATCGATGCTGCGACCGCCCTGTCGTGGGGGCTGGTCGACGAGGTGACGCCGTCAGGGTGACCAGACGGGGCGCCCGGCCCGCCGGAGGCCCCGTGAGGCGGAAGGATCCACAGAGAACGCCTTAGCCGAAGGCGGCGATCGCGTCGTCGATCGTGTCGTAGAGGGGCAGCCGCTGGGCCAGGCCGGTGATCCACATCACTTTGGTCTTGGCGTACTCCACTCCGATGAGCGCGAACTTGGCCCCGGCGGTGGTGCTGAGCTGCCAGTGGTGGACGATCAGTCCCAACGCCCGCGAGTCCATGAAGGTCACGCCGCCCAGATCCAGTGCCATGTCCAGGCCGTGCTCGCCCGTCTGCGCCGCCAGGTAGTCGGCGAACTGGTCCCTTGTCGTCGCGTCCAGCAGGCCCGTCACCCGGATCACGTTGATCCCACTGACGAGCGCCGACGTGAGAGTCAGGGCTGCAGATCTCTCGCCGTTCTCCGACACCGTCACTCAGAGCCTCCTCGCACCATTCGATTAGCAACCTTACTGTTACCTGCGGGCGAGTAATACTCCAGGATTCAGGGGAATAGTGGAACCAGAGGTCCAGCAGAGGGCCTCGCCTCGAAAATCAGTCGAGGCGATGCCGTCTGCCCGGACGTTGCTCCGTGGTCGGCTCGCCCGACAGTAATACCAGGGAGCAGCAATGTCTGTTCAGGCACTCGACATCACCGACATGACCGCTGAGGATCTCCTCGCCGAGATGTCCCTGCCCGAGGTCTCCGACCACCGAGCCGAGCGCCTGCGCGAGCGCATCGTCGAGATGCACCGCCACCTCGCCATGGAGATCGCCCGCCGCTACCGTTACCGTGGCGAGCCGATGGAGGATCTCCTGCAGGCCGCGTACGTGGGGCTGATGAAGGCCATCAACGGCTTCGACCCGACCCTCGGGCACCCCTTCCGCGGCTACGCCGTGGTCACCATGACCGGTGAGGTCAAGCGCCACTTCCGCGACCGCACCTGGGCCATTCGCGTCCCCCGCGTCTACCAGGAGCGCAGGGCCGAGCTGAACCGCCTGGTAGCCGACCTCAGCCAGGAGTTCGGCCGTGCCCCCACGGTCGCCGAGCTGGCTGTGAAGATGCACATCTCCGAAGAGGACGTCCTGCTCACCCTCGATGCCTCCGCCGCCTACAGCGCGCTTTCGCTGGACGCTCCCCTCGGCGCCGACGACGACGCGGCGGCGCTCGGTGACGTCATCCCCGAGGAGGACGACGCGCTGGGCACCCTCGTGGACCGCGAGGCGGTCAAGCCGTTGATCGACAAGCTGCCGGCGCGGGAGAAGAACATCCTGCTGCTGCGCTTCTTCGGAAACATGACCCAGGCCGAGATCGCCGCGGAATTCGGGATCTCCCAGATGCATGTCTCCCGTATCCTGCGAAAGGTGCTCGACCAGCTCCGTGCGGAACTTGTCGCCGAATGCTGAATACACAGTCTGTTACCGGGCACCCCAGTCGGCGACAACAGACGTGGCGTAAGGTGCGTTTGAACGAATCCCGGATGCTGAGGACGACAGCGGACCGGGACAGGGGAGGCGGATCTCGGGTGAACGAGGACGGTGTTCGTCCGGCTCGCTTCACGGCGAGTGGCGCCCGTTCCCGGGTTTCTCCCGCGGGGACCACCGTGGCCGAACTTGCCTTCTGCCTTCCCGACCTTCCCGACGTGCGCGACTTCGCCGCCGCCCAGGCCGTGCGGAGCGGCATGTCACAGGACGGACTCGCCGACTTCCTGGTGGCGCTGAACGAGGTGGCCACCAACGCGGTCACCCACGGCCACACCAGTGCCAAGGCCATGCTGCGGATGTGGACCGTCGGCCGGACCCTCGTCGTGGAGATCCACGACGAGGGTCAGTGGGACCCCGGACCGTCCCCTGGGGAGACGCCCCCCGGGCCGCACGCGACCAGCGGCATGGGCCTGTGGGTGGCCCGGATGGTCAGCTCCGACATCAAGTTCGAGACCGGGGCCGCGGGCACGTTCATCACCATGTCGTTCAACGTCTAGCCGTTCCTCCCGGCCGTTCCGGACCGGGAGGAACGGCTTTTCCGTCTGCGCCCGGACGCCGTCCGGGCGCTTTCTGATGCTTGATGTACTTCCTGATGGCTGACGCCCCGAACCGTTCTTCAAGGTTCGAACGGGAAGGGGCCCGTCCATATGGACGGGCCCCTTCCCGTCCGGCGGTCGTACCCCGGAGGTCAGCGCCTGCGGCGCCAGCCTCCGCCCCCGGTGGTGGTCCGAGGGCCGGCCGAGCCGATCCCGGCCTGGTGCAGAGCGAGGAGCAGGAGTCCGAGGAGCAGGAAGGTCGTCCCGCTGATCCCGCCGATCCTGGTGTTGACCAGGTCGAGCAGGAGTCCGAGACCGAACACGACGGCGGCGGCGATGGCGAGCATGGTCACCTCGTCCCAGCGGAGATGTTCAGGAGCTGTTCCAGGGTCGTGCGGTAGTCGCGCAGGGCGGTCCGCAGATCCTCGGTGTCGTTCCTCTCGGTGTTCTTCCAGCGTCCCTGGAGCTCGGTGGCCCGGGCCTCCAGAGCGTTCCTGAAGGAGCTCGTGACCTCGTCGAGCAGGGAGTCGGCCCGCTGAACCGCGTCACGCGGGTCGTCCACGAACCCGGCCTGGACCTCCTGCCAGCGCCGCAGCACATCGTCGGAGTCATGGCCGAAGAGGGTCTCGGCCGTGGCGGGCGCCCGGTCGGTCCGCTCGGCGTCGACGAGGGCCGCGTCCTCGTCGAGCACGTCGCCCTGCTGGCCCGCGGCGCTTCCGGGGAGACCGGGGGTGACCGGGGAGCCGGTGGCGGGCACGGTGTCGTGTGCGCCGGTGCCGGTCACCGGTGTGCCCGGGGTGGCGGCCGGGTCACGGGGAGGCTCGCCGTCGTCGAGGTCGGCCGGCACGCCGCGCCGGTCGCCGACCGGTTCGCCGGTGATGACGTCGTCCTGGTCGTCGGTCAGGGGATCGCGCATGTCGGCGTCCGGGGTGATGCGCGAGGCGTCACCGTGGTGTGGCTCCTGAAACTCGGGTGCCACGCCCTCGGTGTGCCGCGGTGCGTTCAGGTCGTCCTTGTCGGTCTTGTGGACCAGCCGGTCGTTGTCCGGGTTGAATCGACTGTTCACGTCGGGTCACCGTCCTTGGGGATCGCGTCGGTAGGCTCGCTCGTTGCCGTCCGTGGTCTCGGGGGCGGCGGCATTCGTCTGCCTGGGGTCATGGTGATGGGGGTCGCGGTCGGCGAGATCGGCGTGCTGGGGACTCCGCTCACCGTTGACCTCACTGCCGGGAGCCGCGAGCAGTTCCTCGAACAGGGCGCGGTAGTGCACCATGGCCTGCCGGAGTTCCTCGGTGGAGGCCTCCTTGTGGGCGGCCCTGCTACTGATCTCGTGGGCCTGCCGATAGTGGTCGAGAGTGCGGCCGTGCGCGACGGACAGGTCGGAGAGCCGCTGCTCGAAGTCCTCGGTCGGGTAGCCCCGCTCGGCCATCACGGAGGTCACCAGATGGTCGGCCTCGGTCACCGCGAAACCGGGAGCGTCCACGAAACGTTCCTGGACCTCCATCCACTTCCGTGCGTAGATCTCGCGTGTCTGAGCGTCCAGGGCGCGGATGTCGAGGGAGCTGAAGCGCTGCTCGCGGGCTCTGAGCTCCTGCTCGGCGTCGCGCCTGCTGTCACGCTCCTGCAGGGTACGTTCGTATTCGGGGCCGAAGCGGTCACGAAGTCGATGCCGGCGTTGCTGCTGCAGCACGAGATAGCCGACTGCGACGATCGCCACCACCGCGACCACGACGACGGCCACCCAGATCACGGTGGACATGTCTGCCTCCGGTTGTGTAGGCGCTTGTCCCCGTGCGCTGCCCTGGGGTCAGGCCTCGAAACCGACTGCCGACATTTATTGCCTCCCCGCCACTTCTTCTAATTTTGATGTTTTAGCAGGTCCTGTCGGGTATTGGATATTCTTTTACCGCGTTTTCGAATGCGGTTTCCGGCTTCGGCGGCCGCGTATGAATTCCCATGGCAGGAATCCCGGGACCTCCGATTCACCGGCCTGTGGGGGCCGGATCCGCACCCCTCGGTGTGGGACCGGTGCGGCCCTCAGGCCAAGCCTGTGCTCCCGGGGCATGAATCGGTACCCGGCCCATGGGCCTGCCTCCCGGAGTACGAACGGGTGCTCGATGCCAGGTCGATCCTGTGCTCCCGGAGCGCGGGCCGGTGCCCGGCTTGCAGGCCGGGGATGAGGGCCCAGGCATGCCCTGACTCCCGTCAGGCCTGCTCCTCGGAGAGATCGAGAGCTCTGCGGGCCTCGGCCAGCACCCTGGCGGCCAGCCAGTCATCGGTGGAGGCGGGAACCTCGGTGAATCCCCGGCCGGACTCGTACGAGATGTCCAGCCCGGCGGCGACCAGTCGCCCGGCCCAGCGCAGCGCGGTGTTGAGCTTCTCGGCGGGGATCGCCCGCCCCTGCGCCACGGACGACAGGTTCCGCAGGTTCGTCGCGGGGCCCGACTGACTGTGCGCGCGGTCCAGCTTCCAGGGGATGGCCCGCGAGTGATCGAGCATCGGCTTCGAGAGCCCGGCGGCCCGTTTCGCCTGCAAGATCCCGGACTCGCTCACCCCGAACCGCGCCGCCAGTTCCGCGTTCGACAGCCCCCGCCCGGCCAGCCGCCGCAGCTCCTCCTGATCGATCAACGCCTTGCGCCCCACGCACCCTCACCCTTCGCGCGATCGCCTGTCCTGACGGACGTCGCCGTGTGCGAAGCCCACCCGATCTGCGCTAAGGTTATGACGTGCACCCGAGAGGTGCGCAGCACAACCGGGACGTAGCGCAGCTTGGTAGCGCACTTGACTGGGGGTCAAGGGGTCGCAGGTTCAAATCCTGTCGTCCCGACCAGGTTTCAGCTGGTCGGCAAGGGTGTCACCCGAAAGGGAGACACCCTTTCTGCATTCTGAGTGACTATCGCTTTCTTCACGTGAAGATCCGGTCCATCGTCTCCGCGTCGCCGGGCAGGACCGGGCGGATCTGCTTTCGGTAGACCGCCTGCGTGACCGCCGTCCCGCTGTGGCCGACGAGCCGCGCGATGTCCTCCAGGGGTACGCCGGAGTCGGACAGCAGCGAGACGAAGCCGTGCCGCATCTCCCGAGGCGTCCAGTCCTTCGCGGGCAGCCCGGCGTCTTTCGCGATCTTCCGGAACGCCCGTCGTACGTTGTGGGAGTCCAGGGGAGTGCCGACCAGGGAGGCGAAGACGAGATCGTTCTCCGTCCACCTCGCGCCCGCCGTCTCCCGCTCCTTGGCCTGCTGCGTCCGGTGCTCCCGGAGGGCTTCGACGCAGCGACGAGGCAGCGCGAGAGATCTCCGTGACTTCCGGGTCTTGGTGTCGCCGCCTTCCCGTACGGAGCGCCACACGGCGATCCAGGGGTGCCACCGGTCGGGTCGCCCCGGGCGTCTCAGCCCGGGGCTCCCACAGAACCGTGCGTAACAATCTCTCGTTACACGGCTCTTGTCGTTCCTGGT
>NZ_JOEQ01000023.1 GCF_000721075.1 Streptosporangium amethystogenes | reverse complement strand
TTGGGGACTGGCGATCGCGGCGATGTGCTCCAGTTGCTCGCGCATGACATCGGGACCTCCTACCAGCAGGTTGAGGACCGTCTCGCTGATTACACAGCGGAGAGTCGGTGGCTTCTCGCGGGTCAGAATGTTCTGACGCCCCAGGCGGGCCGTAACGGCTTCGTTGTCGCCCAGTAGGGCGTGTGCGTATGCCTCGGTCTGGAGCAGTCCGGGGACCATTAGCGGCTGGTAGGTCCGGAGCGTGACGGCGACGCTTTCCTTGTCTCGCCACTTCCCGAACCAGGAGGGGAAGACCTGGCCCTTTCTCCAGTCGAGGAGCCGGAGGAGGGCGCCGCCCGTGTCGAGGGCGGCGTCACATGCCTCCGCGAACTCGGGGCTGGCCGGGAGGTGGCCCGTCTCCACCCCGCTGATCAGGGACTCGCTGAAGTGGATCAGCTCGGCGAGCTCTCCCTGAGTGAGGCCCGCCGCCTTCCGGTAATAACGGAGCTCCCTGCCCCATATTGCCTGAGGCGTGTAAAGGTCGGCCACCATGCCCTCCTAACCGGAGTTCAACAAAAGCCTTGTGAACTCCAACCCGCGGCCTTCGTAATCGTTCGACTACCAAACGTAGCCATGTCTCGGCACCCTGAACATACAAAATCCGAGACAGGAAGAAAAATCATGGAAGAGGCCATCAAGGCGAGTGCGGCACTGACCGAATGCCGCTATACGATGAATCCGGCATTTTCTCCATTGGAGGAAAGTGGATACCGTGCGACCCTAGAAACGTCGCCTCGGCTCGCCGATTCGTGCGTGATACGGCGGCCGATTGGAACGCGGCGGACGACGTCCCGGAAATTGCGCGGAGCCGTCCGATATCCAGGTGATCCTGCCGGGCGTCGAGAACACGCGAATGTGGATTTAGGGGATCGCTTTTGGTGTGTTTCTCGTTCAAGGTGCCGTACTCCCGCTGCTCCTCGATCGGCAGCAGCGGGAGTTCCGCGCGGCGTACGTCCATCTGGGCGCGGCTGCCCACGGTGGCGTAGTTGCGCAGGTTGACCGAGCCGCTCAGGAAGCCCGCCACGAAATGGGGGTCGAGCAGGGCGGGGTCGGGGCGGAGCAGGGAGAGGCGCAGGCCGAGGACGGGGGCGCCCTCCCCGGCGACCCGCGCCGCCGGGCGCCGCGTGACATTGGGCACCAGTACGTCACCGGGCCGCACGATGATCTCGTGCTGTACGGCGATGTCCGGCGTGGTCGCGCTCGGCGGGGTGTCGTCGACGACGTCCTCGGCGGTGAGGACGGTAAGGCCGTCCGGGACCTCGGACGGCTCGCCGGGTCGCACCGGGCTCTGGTGGTGGATCGTCAGCATGCCGCGCCGCAGGAGTTCGGCGAGCGGGACCATCGGGAGGTCCTTCGGTCCCCGGGAGGACTCGACGGCCGGCACCAGCTCCGCGACGAGGCGGAGGAGGTCGGCCATCCGGCTCCGCTGCCCGGTGACCCGCTCGGGCGACAGGTCCGCGGGCGGTGGCGCGAGGTACCGGGCGGGGGTGAGGTCGATGTCGTCGTCGAGCACGTCGATGGCCGGGACGGCCCGGCTCACCCCCGGTTCGTCGACGTCCGCACCGGCCTCGAAGCGTTCCCAGGCGTCCACGGCGACCCGCGCGAAGCCCTCCTGCCGGTCGGAGGTGTCGACCATCAGGACGTGACCCGGAGTGCCGGAGTCCGCGGGTCTGCGCAGTATCCACAGGGTCAGGGCGACCGCCATGTTGGGGATGCTGCCGAGCGGGAGCGTGATCACCGCCCTGAGCGCTCCCCGGCGGATCAGCTGGGCGCGGACCCGGCGACCGGACCTGCGGTTGGCCACGGCGGGCGGCATGAGCATGACCGCGATGCCGCCGGGTCCCAGGTGGGAGAGGGCGTGCTGGACCCAGGCGAGTTCGGACTCCATCCGGGGTGGCAGGCCGTACTCCCAGCGGGGGTCGGCGGTCAACTCCTCGTATCCCCAGGCGCGGTCGTTGAACGGCGGGTTGCACACGACCGCGTCCACCAGGGTGCCGGGGAACGCGTCCTGCCGCAGGGAGTCGCCAAAGGAGACGCGCACGGTGGCGGCGTGCAGCGCGAGATGCGCGGCGGTCAGCCGGGCGGTCGCCTCGTCGGCGTCCTGGCCGAGGAGCAGGCGTACACCGCGATCCGAATGGTCGCGCAGTGCCTTCAGCAGCGCCCCCGAACCGCAGGCCGGGTCGAGGACGACCTCGGGGGAAGGGCCGCAGAGCTCGGCCATGAGCCGGGCGACCGGCTCGGGGGTGGCGTACATCCGCTTGGTGTGCAGTTCGAAGTAGCGCTCGCGGAGGAAGGCGAAGGTCTTCCCGGCACCGTCCTCGGCGGCCAGGGTGGCCACCCGGCGCAGCAGTGGCAGCCGCCCCCGGATGAGGCACTTCGTCGGTGGCGGGTTCCGCATCGGCGCGGCGCACGCGGCCAGGACCCGTTCGGGAAGCACGGCGGCCACGGCCGCGTCGTCGGCGGCGGAGAGCGCCGCCCAGTCGTCGCCCTCCCGGTCCAGGTAGACCAGGAAGGCGCCGAGGTCGGCGATCAGGTCGGCGAGATCCTCCTCCGGCACGCCCGCGCGCAGGTCCTGCCAGAGCCACTCGCGCGCCGGGAGCACCCTGCCCTCGCTGTGGCCGAGCAGCCACTCCTTGATCTCGCCGAGGGAGAAGGCGGGGCTGGTCGCGGTGCCGCCGACGGGGTGGGGGAAGTCGTCGTGCCGACGGCGCCAGTTGCTCACCGCGGCCCGGCCCACATCACCCAGCCGGGCGATGTCCGCCGCGGTCACCTGGACGTCCCTGTCCACCTGGTCCTCCGTGTCGGTCGCCTGGACGCCCTTGTCCACCGGCTCCCCATTATCCGCCGCGGTCATCTGGACATCCTTGTCCATCGGCTCCTTCATATCGGTCTCACCGTGCCCGATCGTCCCGTTCGCCGATTCTTCGGGCGCGGTGTCCGTGTCGATGGGAACGTACCTGAGTTTGTCACCTCCATACAGCGTCCTCAAAGTTATTGGTCGATTCCATCAACACGTGTTTTACTGAATTTCATTGGATACTAAACATCTTCATGGAAGGAACCGATGCCACGTGATCACCCCCACCACGCGCATCGACCGGTTCCAGGCCCGCGCGTCACGCGGCAGGCGGCGCCTCCGCTCCGGGCGGGCCGTGCACCTGCTGGACATCGAGAACCTGACGGGGGCCAGCCGCCCCACCACCCCCGCGGTCGCCGAGGTCATGACCCTCTACCGGCGGATCGTCCCGATCGGCCCGATGGACCAGTTCGTCGTCGCGGTCAACCACGGCGCGCTCGTCGCGGTCGGGATCGCCTTTCACGGTGTGCAGTTGCTGGCCCGTTCCGGCCCCGACGGCGCCGACCAGGCCCTGGCCGAGGCCGCCCGGGGCGACCGGATGGACCAGCGGTTCGACCGGGTCGTGATCGGCTCGGGCGACGGTTACTTCGCGGACCTGGCAGCCTGGCTGGCCGAGTGCGGTGTGCACGTCACGGTCGTCTCCACGCCCGAATCACTCAGTCGCCGCCTGTGCGCCGAGGTGCCCGCCGTCATCACGCTGGAATCGCCGGCGGCACAGGTGGCCTGACCTTGTGCCGGGGGCGTCGAGCGCGACGCCCTCCCTGATCGAACCGCCGACGCCAGGCGTCACCGGCATCTGAGCGGCCCGGTCTCCCGCCGGGACGCGACCTGGTGGAGCGTCTCCTCGCGGGAGGCCTGGTTCCGTGCGTCGCCGACGGCCGTGGGAAACCCGTCGGTCACGACCGGTGCCACTCGATCGAGGCCGTGGCGCGGCGCTCGGCCAGCCATTCGGTGAACGCCACCCGCCCGGCCGCGGCCAGGGTCCGCTCGTCCGCCGACGCGTCCGCGCGCCCCAGGACGACCCCGGTGAGGAAGGTGCCGGCATGGGCCACCGGCCCGACGACGTCTCCCGGCTCGGCGTCACGCAGCGGCTCGGGCAGCTCGAAGGCGAGGCGCTCGGCGATCGTCGTCTCGATCTCGTCGTTGGGACCGCTGAAGGCCGCGCCGAGGAGCTCCATCGGATCGCCGGCCATGTCCGCGAGGCGCTGCTCGGATCCGATGCTCCAGAGTGCGCGTACCCGGTCGAACTTCCTGGGGTGCGCGGCCAGGTAGGCCGGGCCGAGCTCGGCCTCCCTGCGGCGGCGGAACTCGTCCGCCGCGGCCTGCAGTTCCTCGTCGCCGACCGGCGTGTCGTCGTGCCGGATCTCGTTCAGGATCAGGCACTGGTCGACGATCTCGTCGTGCGGAGTCGCGTCGCGGTGTGACAGCGAGCGGATCATGGTGAGCGCCTGGGCGGCCGACAGGTGTATCTCGTCCACGCTGACCAGCCGGCCCGCCGCCCGATGCGTGGAATGGCCGATCAGCTGGGGAACGCCGTCGTCGGCCTGCGTGGTGAGCGCGACCGTCCCGCCTTCCGGATCCTGGAGCAGCAGGTGGAAGTCGACCACCGAGGTGCCGGGACGCTCGTCGACGACGAGCTCCGCCTTCAGCTCGGGGTGGTCGGCCGCCCACGCGGCGGCCGACCGCCGGGCCTGCGGCACCTCTGCGCGGAGGCGAGGTAGGCCGCGCAGCAGCCGCATCCCGGAGGCGAGCGTCGTTCCGAGGTCACTCATCGAATACCTCCAGTGTGGAGACCCGAGCCTTGGCTCTGGGAAATCAAGCTCGTCTCGTCATGAAGGCGCGGCGGAACGGGAATCCCGCTCCGCCGCGCCCAGGCGATCAATGCCCGACCGGCCGGGGCCGGGAGGGGGGCGTGTGCCGCGCCTTCCCCCCTCCCGGCCCCGGCCGGTTCGGCACCTTCCGAAAGGAAGGCGCTTGTCGGCCGAGGTACCTCCGGCGGGTTCGGCACCCTGGGAGAGGTCTCTCTCCCGGACGCCTGACCTACCTTCCGGCATCCTCGGCAGGTGGAGCGCCGCCCTGGACGGGGTATGTTCCCATCCGGGGCGGCGAGCTTGTTGTCGGCCGACCCACCACTCGCCGACCTGGCCCTGGCCGTCGCGCCAGGACAGGGTCACCGGCCGCCGACGACCTCGCCCGGTTCGGCACCCTCGAACGGGAGTTCGTCGATATCGATCCTGGACATGCCCGGCCCCTCCGCGGATCGGGCGCGGTGTTCCTCGTCGAGTGCGGCGCCCGGTGTCTTCCCTTACGGCGAAGACGCTAGCCACCGGCTCTTGCGATCATCTGAAAGTTGACTTGGTAACCACTGACAGTGCTGGTCACAATGGCGAACGGGCCTGTGACGGGCCGGTGTGGCAGGGGGTGACGCGGGGGCCGGCCGGAGGTCCTTACCCGTCTCCACCACAACTGTGTTCTCTTCTGTCACTCGGGTGAGCGCCCGTTTGGCGAACAGGACGCCGACATTCTGGAATGATCGCGTAGATATCCTGTCGGACATCGAGACTGACGGACAGTGACTGATGCCCCCCATCGATCAAATCACCACCTTCGCATCCGACCAGCCGGTGTTAACGATCATCATCGGCGTGTTCGCTCTCGTCCTCCTGGTCGCGGCCTACTTCGTGCTCCGCGCCGTCCAGCGGATGGCGGTCCGCTTCTTCCACTCCCATGTCGCGCCCCGTCCGGTGGAGGACATCCTCACCGTCGTCGCCGCCAGCATCGCGACGGGTGTCTCCGCCCAGGGCATGTGGCGCTTCTCCGGTGACGTGCTCGGCTTCGACGGCCCGCTGCGGCTGCTGCTCTTCGCCTTCATTGAGGTCGCCGTCATCACCAGCGCGGTCCGGGCCCGCCGCAACATGCGGGAGAACTTCTCGGCCGGCATCGACGGCATCGCGGTGTGGGCGCTCACCGGCCTGACCGCGGTGCTGTCCAGCATGGACGCCCGCAGCATGGCCGAGGCCATCTTCCGGCTCGCCGCGCCCCTGGTGGCGGCGTGGCTCTGGGAGCGCGGCATGGCGATCGAACGCCACCGGATCAGCGGGCGCTCGCGCATCAACTGGCGGCTCACCCCCGAGCGGGCGCTGGTCCGCATCGGGCTGGCCGAGGTCAGCGACCGTACCGCGAGTGAGGTCGACGCCCACCGCAGGCTGACCCGGGTCGCGCTGGCGGCCAAGCGCGCCCGCGCGCTCCGCGAGTCCGGGGCGTCCAACCGGAAGATGCGCGTGGCCCTCGCCAAGCTGGACCGTGCCATGGACCGGGCGGTGGAGCACACCGGCCTGGCCGTCGACTCGGTACGCCAGGAGGCCCTGCTCTCCCAGATCGGCGCCCTCTACAACACCTCCGCCCTGATCGACCTCACCCCGCCGGTGCCGTGGGAGCCCGAGCCGATGCGCCCCGCGGTGGCCGCGGGGCGGTCGGTCATCGACGACGATGACGACGAGGTCCAGGTGCTGGACGGCCCGCCGCCGGTCGTCGACACGGCGCAGCGCGCGGCCCTGATGCGGGCCGCGCGGGAGTACTGGGACAAGCAGATCGAGCGGAGGTTCGTGCCCCGGGCGACGGACATCGCCCACGAGACCGGCGTCTCCCTGGCCACCGCCCGGGAGTACCGGGCGCTGTGGAAACTGGAGCCCAAGGCTCACGCGCTGCTGGAGGCGGCCTTCCACGAGCACGGGATCATCGACACCGGCACCTTCCCCGCCATCGAGACCGAGCAGGTCCTGACCGTGAACGGCTCGTCCGCCCGCTGACCCCCGTACCGAACGGTGAGCCCCCGGCCGCGACGCGCGGACGGGGGCTCACCGGCTCAGGTCGACTCGCGCACGATGAGGTCGGTGGGCAGTATCACCGGCTCCACCCGCTCGGCGCCGTCGATCAGGGCGAGCAGCAGGCGGACCGTCTCCTCGGCGACCCGCTCCAGGGGCTGGCGGATGGTGGTGAGCGGCGGATGGGTGCTGAGCGCCACCGCCGAGTCGTCGAAGCCGCCCACCGCGACGTCCTCGGGCACCCGCCGTCCGGCGGCGCGCAGCGCGGCGAGCGCGCCCGCGGCCATCAGGTCGGAGGCGACGAACACCGCGTCGAGGTCGGGGGCACGTTCCAGCAGCCGGGCCATCGCGCTCTCCCCGCCCAATTGGGTGTAGTCGCCGTGCTCGATGAGCTTCCTGCTCGCCTTCCTGCCGAGGATGTCGGCGAAGCCCTCCAGCCGCAGCGCGCCGCCGGGGGTGTCGAGCGGGCCGGTGATGGTGGCGATCCGCCTGCGGCCCCGCTCGACCAGGTAGCGCGTCATCTGCCGGGCACCCTCGCGGTCGTCCGCCGCGGCGTAGGGGATCACGTTCTCCCTGCCGATGACCGCCCCCTGGGCGACGGCGGCCACCGGGATGTCCACCAGCGCGTCCACCAGCCTGTCGCCCGCGTGGGTGGAGACCAGGAAGACCCCGTCGGCGTGGCCGCCCCGCAGGTAGCGGACCACCCGGTCGCGGTCGCCGTCGTTTCCGGCGATCATCATCACCAGCGATATGTCCCGTTCGGCGAGCCGTCGGGTGGCGGTGCGCAGCAGCACGCTGTAGTTGGGGTCCTCGAACAGCCGCTCCTGCGGCTCCGACAGGACCATCACCACCGAACCGGTCCGCTGGGTGACCAGGCTGCGGGCGGCCCGGTTGAGCACGTAGCCGGTCTCGGCGATGGCACGCTTGACCGCGGCGTACGCCGCGGGGCTGACGTACCGGTCGTCGTTGAGCACCCGGGAGACCGTTCCCCGGGAGACCCCCGCCACCGCCGCGACGTCATGAATGGTCGGACGCTTCGCCATGCTCCCATTTTCCCCTCGACCGGGCGAGGCCCGGTCGGACCCGGCCACTAGCTTTTCAGGCCCCCACCTGCCAGATCGGTCCGCCAGTAACGCTGCATGGTGAGGAAGAGCGCGATCAGCGGGATGATCGACAGTAGCGTGCCGGTGAGGATCAGGTTGTAGAGCGACGGCTGGTTGGCGCCGGCCGCGAGCAGCGTGTAGAGCCCGACCGTCAGCGGGAACATCTGGTCGTCGCCCAGCATGATGAACGGCAGCAGGAAGTTGTTCCAGATCGCGACGAACTGGAACAGGAAGATGGTCACCATGCCCGGGATCATGAGGGGCAGCGCCACCCGGCGCAGCAGCAGCCAGTGCCCGGCGCCGTCGATGCGCCCGGCCTCCAGCAGGGCGTCGGGGACGGCGGCGGTGGCGTAGATGCGCGCCAGATAGATGCTGTACGGGTGCAGGATCTGCGGGAGCAGGACCGACCAGTAGGTGTCGGCGAGCCCGATCCGGGAGAAGAGCAGGTACTGCGGGATGGCCAGTACCACAGCGGGCACCAGGATGCCGCCGATCAGCAGGTTGAAGATCAGGTTCCGGCCCCGGAAGCGGTACTTGGCCAGCGTGTAGCCGGAGACCGCGGAGACGGCGGTGGAGAGCAGGGCGCCGCCGCCGGCGTACAGCAGTGTGTTGAGCATCCACAGCCAGAACACGCCGTCGCGGTAGGCGGCCAGGTCGGCGAGGTTGGTGAGCAGCCCGGTGCCGGGGGCGAAGGTCGAGGTGGAGAAGAGCTCCGCCTTCGACTTGGTGGCGGCCACCAGCACCCAGCTGACCGGCAGCAGGCAGTAGAGCGCGCCCAGCAGCAGGATCGCGGTCGGTGCGATCCCGTACGGGCGGCGTCGCGCGGCCACCCTCAGGTGTCCCTTCGCGGTGAGGGTCGTGGTGGCCATCAGCCCTCCCCGAAGGCGCGGTCACGGACGACGCGCAGGAAACCAAAGGACAGGACGAGGGAGATCGCCGCGATGACGATCGAGGTGGCGGCGGCCGAGTAGAGGTCGCCGGTGACGAAGGCGTCGCGGTAGACCTTCATGAGCGGGCTCCAGGTCGAGCTGATCGTGTTGGTCAGCGGCCGCAGCGTGGTCGGCTCGGTGAACACCTGGATCGTGGCGATGATGGAGAACACGGTGGTCAGGATGATCGCGGGCAGCAGGATCGGGATCTTGATCCGCAGCGCCGTCTGGATCTCGCTCGCCCCGTCGATCCTGGCGGCCTCGTAGTAGGACCTGGGGACGGCGCGCAGGGCGGTGTAGAGCACCAGCATGTTGAAGCCGACGCCGCCCCAGACCGCGATGTTCGCCATGGAGAGGACCACGGTGCCCGAGCCGAGCAGGTCGACGTCGAGCACCTGGCGGATCGGGCTGAGACTCGGCAGGTAGAGGAAGCCCCACAGCAGGGTGGCGGCCACGCCGGGCACCGCGTACGGCAGGAAGACGGCGATCCTGGAGAAGCGGGCGAGCCGCACGTGCGCCGAGTCCAGCAGCAGCGCGAAGAGCAGGGCGAGCCCGAGCATGACGACGAGCACCAGCAGGCCGTAGCCGAGGACGCGCAGCCAGCCGGCCCACAGCTCGCCGTCGGCGAGCGTCGCGGTGTAGTTGTCGAGGCCGGCGAAGACCTCGCGGCGCGAGCCCTTGCCCAGGCCCAGCCCGGAGACCTTGGTGCGCCGCAGGCTGAGGTAGGCCGTGTAGCCGATGGGGACGGCCATGAAGAGCGTGAACAGCGCCATGGCCGGTGCGAGGAAGAGGTAGGGGACGGCGCTCGCGGTGCGGGCGCCGCCGGGCCGCTTTGTCATCGGGGTCATTGGGCGAGCTGGAATCCGGACTTCTGCATGTCGGCGACCGTCGCCTCCTGCATCTTGCCGACGGCCTCGGAGAACGCGGACCTGTCCTGTACGGCCTTGTCGAAGGCGTCCTTGAAGGCGTTGTACGTCACGTTGACGTTCGGCCCGAAGGTGAAGCCACGCGCGGTGGCGGAGATCGCGGCGGCCCGCTGCCAGAAGTCCGGCTGGTTGGAGAAGTAGTCGGGGGCCTCACCGAGCATGGTGCCGCCCTTGGCGGCGGCCGGGTAGACCGCCCCCTCCTTGACGAGCAGGCCGAGCGCCTCGGGGTCGGTGTTGAGCCAGGTCGCGAACTTCGCGGCGGCCGCCCGGTTGGGGGACTTGGCGGCGACCGCGGTGGAGGAGCCGCCCCAGAAGCCACTGGCGTTCTCGCCGGTGCCCCACTGCGGCAGCGGGGCGATCGCCCACCTGCCCTTGGCCTTGGGGGCGTTGCTGGACAGCACGCCCGGCGCCCAGACGGCCGAGGGCCAGGTCAGCAGCTTGCCGTCGTTGAGCGCCTTGTTCCACTCGGGGGTGAAGTACGGCTGGTCGTCGATGGCGCCCTCTTTGACGAGGCCGCCCCAGTAGTCGGCGACCTTTCTGGTGGCGTCGTCGTTGACCGCGACCTTCCAGGACTCGCCGCTGATCGACCACCACTGGGCGCCGGCCTGCTGGGCGAGGCCGACGAAGGCGCCGGGGTCCTTGCTGGAGAAGGTGCCCAGGAAGACCTTGGGGTCCTTCTTGTGTACGGTACGGGCGGCCTCGGCGTACTCGTCCCAGGTCTTGGGGACCTCGATGCCGTACTTGTCGAACAGGTCCTGGCGGTAGTAGAGCATCATCGGGCCGCTGTCCTGGGGGAGCGCGTAGACGGCGTCGGTGCCGAGCGTGACCAGCCCCCAGATGCCCTCGCCGAACTCGCCCTTCGCCTGCGCCACGTCACCGGAGAGGTCGGCCACCGCGTCGGCGGCGACGAAGGAGGGCAGCATCTGGTACTCGGCCTGGACCAGGTCGGGGGGGTTGCCCGCCTTGGCGGCGGTCAGGAACTTGGCGGCCGCGTCGTCACCGCCGGCCTGCTTGCTGACCGTGACCTGGATGTCGGGGTTGGCGCTGTTCCAGGCCGCCGCGATCTTGTCCATGTTGGGAACCCATGTCCAGTAGGTGAGCTTGACCGGCCCCGCGGGGGCCGAGCTCTGCGCGGCCGGGGCGGCCGGCTCCTGGGCGGCGCCGGAACATCCGGCGGCCAGGGTGGCGGCGAGAGCCGCGGCCGCCGCCACTGCGAGCCGGTTTCTCTGCATGGTTCCTCCGTGTCAGGGATGCCGTGTCGGGGGGTGCTGAATCGGGGGTGCTGGATCGGGGGTGCCGAGTCGGGGTGTGGGGCCCGCTGTGCGGAAGTGTCTGTGAACGTTCACAGACTGAAATCCGAGATGTCGCCCTGTCAATGCTCGTTACGCTCTTGTTAATCGCCTGACCGCCTCGGTGTTCCTGCGGCGACTCTTCCCTGGATGTCGGGTTTCGATTACTGTGCACGTTCACAGAGATGAGCCAAGGGGGAGCAGTTGCCTGGATATCCCGTCCTGCCGGAGGGCATCGCGTACGGAGGGGACTACAACCCCGAGCAGTGGCCGGAGGAGGTCTGGCACGAGGACGTCCGGTTGATGCGCGAGGCCGGGGTGAACCTGGTCAGCCTCGGCATCTTCGGCTGGAGCCTGCTGGAGCCGGAAGAAGGGGTCTACGACTTCGGCCGGCTGGATCGGATCATCGACCTGCTCGGCTCCTCGGGCATCAGGGTCGACCTCGCGACACCGACCTCCTCCCCGCCCACCTGGTTTCGGACCGCCCACCCGGGCAGCCACCTGGTCGACCGCGCGGGCCATGTCATCGCCGGAGGCTCCCGGCACAGCTTCTGCCCCAGCTCCCCGGAGTACGCCGCCGCCTCGGAACGGATCGCCGACCGGCTCGCCGCCCGCTACGCCGGGCACCCGGCGGTCGTCATGTGGCACGTCCACAACGAGTACGGCTGGGCGAACGCGCGCTGCTACTGCGAGACCTCCGCGGAGGCGTTCCGCGACTGGCTGCGCGAGCGGCACGGGGACGTGGCGGCGCTCAACGCGGCGTGGGGGACCACGTTCTGGGGGCTGACCTACGGTTCGTTCGACCAGGTGGAACCCCCGAGACTCGCGCCGGTCGGCCAGCTGACGGCCCTGCAGCTCGACTACGCGCGCTTCTCCGTCGACGCGCACATCGCCAACTTCCGCCGCGAGCGCGACGCCATCCGCCGCTTCAGCGACCTGCCGGTCACCACCAACTTCATGATCCCCAACTGTGAGCCGATGGACTACTGGCGGTGGGCGGGCGAGGTGGACGTCGTCTCCAACGACCACTACCTCGACGCCGGGCGGGCCGAGGGCCACATCGAGCTCGCCATGGCGGCGGACCTCACCCGCTCGGTGGCGGGCGGCCGGCCGTGGATGCTCATGGAGCACTCCACCGGCGCGGTCAACTGGCAGCCGCGCAACCTCGCCAAGCGGCCGGGGGAGATGCGCCGCAACAGTCTCGCCCATGTCGCCAGGGGATCGGACTCGGTGCTCTTCTTCCAGTGGCGCGCCTCCCGCTACGGCGCGGAGAAGTTCCACTCGGCGATGCTGCCGCACGCCGGGACCGACTCCGAGCTCTGGCGCGAGGTGGTCGCCCTCGGCGCCGAGCTGCGCGAGCTGGCGCCGGTGCGCGGCTCCCGCATCGAGGCAGAGGTCGCGCTGGTGTGGGACTGGGAGTCGTACTGGGCGCTCGAACTGGAGTGGCGGCCCTCGGTGGACCTGAGGTTCCGCGAGCGGGTGGAGGCGTACTACGAGGCGCTCTGGCGCGAGCACGTCACCGTCGACTTCGTCCACCCCGCGGCCGACCTCTCGGCGTACCGGATGGTCGTCGTGCCGAGCTCCTACCTGCTCACCGAGGCCGCGGGCAAGAACCTGCACCGCCACGTGGAGGCCGGCGGCCACCTGGTCGTCTCCTGCTTCTCCGGGATCGTCGACGAGAACGACACGATCCACCCCGGTGCCCACCCCGGCGCGCTGCGCGACGTGCTCGGCCTGTCGGTGGAGGAATTCCACCCGCTGCCGGAGAACGGCACGGTCGCCGTCGGCGACGACGGGCTGACCGGCCGGATCTGGTCCGAGCGGGTCCGCCTGGCCGGAGCGCGTACCGTGCGCGCCTTCACCGGCGGACCGGACGCGGGCCATCCCGCGGTGACCCGCCACGAGCTGGGAGCGGGCACCGCCTGGTACGTCGCCACGGCCCTCGACCCCGGCGTGGGCCAGGACACGGAGAAAGACCTGCGTGCGATCCTGCGCACGGTCCTCGACGCCGCGGGCGTGTCCCGCCCGCGCGGCCTGCCCGACACCCTCGAAATCCTGCGGCGGGGCCGCCACCTCTTCCTTCTCAACCACGGCGACGAGCCGGTCACCGTTCCCGGCGTGAGCGGGACCGGAGTTCTCGACGGCGCCGAGCACGCGGGTTCGGCGACGGTAGCGGCCGGCGGCGTCACCGTCGTCGAGCTGGCGGGGGACGCATGAGCTCCCCCGGTGCCGCGCCGGCCACCTGACCGCGGCGCGTCACCGGGGGTCTTCGGGGAACTGTCCGCACCACTCCATCCCAGAGCGAGGACACATGAGGAAGACCCTGGTGGCGCTGCTGCTCTGCGCCGCCGCGACGCTCACACCCCTGGCGGCCCCGGCCGCCGTCCTGGCCGCCTCGACGGTCACCAACGGCGGCTTCGAGACCGGAGGCGCGACCGCCGCGCCGACCGGCTGGAGCACCACCGGTTCGGCCGCCGCCGACTTCACCGAGTCCGGTGGCCGCACCGGCTCCTACCGACTGTCCCACTGGGCCACCGGCGCCTACACCGTCGAGACCCACCAGACGCTGACCGGCCTGACCTCCGGCACCTACACGCTCCGGGCCTGGGTCAGGTCGGGAGCCGCGAGCCAGAGCTGGATCGCGCTGCGCAACTGCGGTCCCGCCGAGCAGAGGACCTACCTGCCGGTCAGCTCGTCCGAATGGATCCAGATCGCGGTCACCCAGACCGTGACAGGCGGCCAGTGCACGGTGAGCCTCGGCTCCGCCGCCGCGGCGGGCGGCTGGGCCAACTTCGACGACGTCACCTTTGCCGCAGGGTCGGCGACGCTGGCGATCAGGGGCGCCGACACCTCCAGCCTGCCCAAGTCCGAGGCCCTCGGCGGAAAGTACCGCACCGCCACCGGCACGCGGGGCGACGCACTGGCCATCATGCGCGCGGCCGGGCTCAACCACGTCCGGCTGAAGGTCTGGGTCAACGCGGCCGACGGCTACAACGACAAGGCGCACGTGCTGGCCCTGGCACGGCGGATCAAGGCCCAGGGCATGGGGCTGCTGATCGACTTCCACTACTCCGACACCTGGGCCGACCCCGGCAAGCAGTACAAGCCCGCCGCGTGGGCGGGATACAGCCTCGCCCAGCTCAAGACCGCCGTCTACAACCACACCTACGACGTGCTGAACGCGCTGAAGGCGCAGGGCACGACCGCCGACCTGGTCCAGGTCGGAAACGAGATCAACGACGGCATGCTCTGGGAGGAGGGCCGCAGCTCCACCTTCGGCAACCTCGCCCAGCTCCTCAACTCCGGCTACAGCGCGGTCAAGGCGGTCTCGGCCTCGACCAGGGTCGTGCTGCACGTGGCCGAGGGCGGCAACAACTCACTCTTTCGCTGGTGGTTCGACAGCGCCGCCGCCAACGGCGTGAACTACGACGTGATCGGCGTCTCCTACTACTCCTACTGGCACGGCACGCTCGGCGCGCTGCAGACCAACCTCAACGACATCGCCTCCAGGTACGGCAAGCCGGTCCTGGTCGTCGAGACCGCCTACCCCTTCACCACGGGCAACGACGACGGCCTCACCAACATCATCACCGCGGCGACGCCGTATCCCGGCTACCCGGCCTCCGCCGCGGGCCAGTCGGCGATGCTGCGCGACGTGATGAGCGTGGTGCAGGCCGTGCCGAACGGCCGGGGGCTGGGCGTCGTGTACTGGGAGCCCACCTGGACCGCGGTGCCCGGCAACGGCTGGGACCCGGCCGATCCGTCCTCGGGCAACGGCTGGGAGAACCAGGCACTGTTCGACTTCTCCGACCGGGCGCTGCCCGCGCTCACCCAGTTCACCCACCAGTAACGCGTAAGGCTCCCGCGGGCATCGCCCGCGGGAGCCGCATGTGCTGCTCCGCCCCAGGTCCGGGTCAGGACGGACCTGGGGCGGACGGATCAGACCGCGATCCGGCCGGCGCCGGCGCCGCCGGTCACGATCGACTTGACGCCTGAGGCGGTGTCGAGCGAGTAGGAGTAGGGGATGGAGGCGACGCTGCCGCCCGCGTCCCCGGCACCGGAGTTGACGAAGTGGTTGTTGCGGGCGACCAGGTTGCCGGCCGGGGACGAGCCCTCCCCGCGGTGGTAGGGGTCGGGGGTGTTCTCGAAGTAGTTGCCCTCGACCAGGACGCCGGCGTTCTTCGTGGACGCCACGCCGTACCCGCCGCCGCTGCCGACGTTGCCGTAGTAGTTGTTGTAGACGTGCACCGGGTTGCCGAAGCGGACCCGCGGATGGCGCTGGTTGGTGCCGTTGAACCAGTTGTGGTGGTAGGTCACCCGCAGGTGCCCGGTGTCCTCGCCGGCGTTGCCGTCGTCGTGGCCGAGCAGCATGGTCTTGTCGTGGCTGGAGAACTTGTTCCAGGAGACGGTCACGTAGTCGCTGCCGCGCTTGACGTCCACGGCTCCGTCGTAGCCGTTGCTGAAGGAGTTGTGGTCGATCCAGACCCGGGTGGAGTACTGGACCTGGATGCCGTCGTCGTTCCAGTCACGGAAGGTCAGGTTGCGGACGATGACGTTGGACGCCTCGGAGATGTTGAACCCGCAACCCGCGATGGTGGCGCCGGAGTTGCCGAGGATCGTCTTGTTGGAGGCGACCTTGAGCATCCCGGAGCAGGAGATCGTGCCCGACACCCGGATGACCGCCGCGCCGCTCGCCGAGAGCGCGCTGGTCAGCGCGGAGGCGCTGCTGACCGTGGTCGCCGGGGTGTTGCCGCCGCCGGTGGTGCCGCCGCCCTGGGTCGCCCAGCCGACCAGACCGGTCTGGCTGCTCGGCGGAGGCGTCGTGGGAGTGGAGGTGGGGGTGACGGTCGGCGTCGGGTTCGAGCCGCCCGCGGGGACGAGCCGCCACTGCTTGGTCGCCACCGAGTCGCAGGAGTTCTGCTGTACGAGGGCGCCGGAGGAGGTGGAGTTGTCGGCGGTGTTGAGACACTTGCCGCTGCCTGCGTTGACCACCCGGTAGTTCGACCCCGACTCGGTCAGGTTCCAGGTCTGGGAGGACGCGCCCGAGCAGCTCTCCTGCTGGACGGCCTTGCCCGCGGAGGTGTCGGCGTCCTTGACGCCCGCGCACTTGCCGCTGTGCGTGGCCTTGAGCTGGGTGCTGCCCCCGGACACGGCCCAGGTCTGCCCGGCGCCGCCGCAGCCGCTCTGGGTGAGCTGGACGCCGTCGGACGAGCTGCCCCCTGGAACGGTCAGGCAGAGGCCACTGCCGTCGTTCACCAGAGTGTAGTTTCCCGCGGCGGGAACGGCGGCCGCGGCGGCGGAGACGCCCGCCACCGTTCCGGACAGGGCGAGGGCCGCGGCGGCGATGACCGCGCCGGCCGTTTTTCTGGTCAGTCTGTACCGCACAGTTGAGCTCCTTGCTGGTCCGGCAGGCCGGTGCGGCCTGCGTTTCGGAATCCCCCCAGCGAGCACTCGCCGTTCACACATGCGATCCGCAGACATGTGAGCGAACAATCCACAAGCTAGGTAAGCGCTTTCCCGCTGTCAACCCGCCGGTGGAACTTTCATGACGGATGCTGTTGCCGCATCGTTCGCCGTCACGTTCCGTGACCGGCGGAGGAGGTGGCGGCGCCCGGATGTTCCTCGCGCCCTCCGCCTACCGCGGCCGGCCGGACCGCGCCTCGGGGGCGTCACCGGTCACCGCGGGGGCGGGGCCTAGTCGACCTCGGCGCTGCCGTTGACGCGGAGCTTGCGGCGGGCACGCTCGTAGAAGCTCGTGGCGCCGAGCCGGACCACCCACGCGGCGGCGCGCATCGCGGTGACGGTGAGCTCGTCCCCCGGCGACAGGTGCGCGCCCACCGCGCCGTCCACCTCCAGTGCCAGCCGGCCGCTCGTCGGCAGCAGGCCGAGCACGACCTGCTCGTCCGCCGACAGCACGAGGGCCCGGTTGAACGACGAGTGCGCCGCGGCCGGGACCACGAGGAAGCCCTCGACCGTCGGCGACACGATGGGGCCACCCGCGGAGAAGCTGTAGGCGGTCGACCCGGTGGGGGTCGCGACGATCACCGCGTCGGCCGCGTAACGCACGAAGGGGTGCCCCTCCACGGCGATCGACATCGCGGACAGCCCGTGGCCCGGTATCCGCACCAGGGCGATGTCGTTGAACGCGGTCACCGAGGTGCCGTCGGGCAGGGTGGCCCGCACCGCCATCCGGGGTTCGATCGTGTAGGCGTGGTCGTCGATGGCCGACAGCGCGAAGGGCAGCTCGTCGACGTCGATCTCGGCGAGGAACCCCAGCCTGCCGAGGTTGACGCCGAGGATCGGAGTCCGCCGCCCCGAGATGAGCCGCATGGTGCGCAGCATCGTGCCGTCGCCACCGAGGCTGACGAGCAGGTCGGCGCGGTCGACCAGGGTGGCGCCGTCGACGGACACCGCGCTGCAGTCGATGCGCCCGACCTCGTCGGGCAGCCCGAGCACCGTGACGCTGCGGGCGCGGGCCCACTCCACGATCGTGTCGATGGCCACCTTCGAATCGCGCTGCGGATGCAGCACCAGTCCCACGGTCTTGACCATCCCCATGGCTCACACTGTACGGCGATTCGCCGTCGGGTCCGCGCGGCGGAACCCTGGCGCGCTGCCATCCGGCCGTGGGCCGGTGCCCACCGGGGCCCGGTGGGAACGGATGGTGATCCAAACTGAACACACAGTGAAATGCCAGGAAAGATGGGTAGCCTGCCTGGGCATGAAGTGGCAGCGTAAGGCCAATGACGCCCTTGTCGGGCTCACCGGATTCCAACTTAACCGGGTAGGGAAAACCGGTTCGTCGGCGGATGCGGGGGTCCCGGCCGTGGAGGAGCCGTTCGGCCCGCCCGCCGACCCGAAAGTCGACCGGCTGCTGGTGGCGCCGATCTTCGTCCTCTCGCCGGTGAGGTCCGGCTCCACGCTCCTGAGGGCGATGCTCAACGCCCACTCCATGCTGCACGCCCCGCACGAGCCGCACGTGCGGCGGCTGAGGGTGGAGTTCGGCACCTCGCTGGCGGAGCGGGCGATGAGGGCACTCGGCCACAACCGGGCCGACCTGGAACACCTGCTGTGGGATCGAGTGCTCCACCGCGAGCTGGTCAGGAGCGGCAAGACGTTCTTCGTGGACAAGACACCGGCCAACGCCTTCGCCTACCAGCGCGTCGCCGCGTGCTGGCCGGACGCCAGATTCGTCTTCCTGCTGCGCCACCCGGCGTCCATCGCCAGGTCGTGGTACGAGGCGGGGGCGGGCAGGCGGACGCCGGAGGAGGCGGCACTCGACGCCCTGCGTTACATGAAGGCGGTGCAGCGGGCCCGGGGGGCACTCAGCGGGTGCACCGTGCGTTACGAGGACCTGACCGCCGCCCCCGAGGCCGAGGCGCGCCGCGTCTGCGACTTCCTGGACGTTCCCTGGGAGTCGGAGATGCTGGCCTACGGCGAGCAGGCCGTGCTGGAGAAGGGGCTCGGCGACTGGAAGGACAAGATCCGGTCGGGGCGTGTGCAGCCAGGGCGCGACCTGCCGGGGCCGGAGGAGATACCCGACTCGCTCCGGTCGATGTGCGAGAGCTGGGGATATCTGCCTGCTGTCACGGAGCCCACATGACGGCGCCGGAGACCACGAGGATCCGCTACCTGCTGCTGCACGCGTACGGCATGGGCGGGACGATCCGCACGGTGATCAACCAGGCGAACGCGATGGCCGCGGCCGGCCACGAGGTCGAGATCGTCAGCGTGGTACGGCGGAGGGAGAGACCCCAGTTCGAGATCGACCCGCGCATCCGTCTCCTGACGCTGTCGGACCAGCGTGAGGGCAGGCCCGTCGACTCCACGGGGCGGCGGGTGTGGCGGTGGATCCGAGGCAGGATCGTGCCCGCCGGCGAGTTCGCGGCCTCCTACTTCACCGAACGCGTGGAGCGGGCCGTCATCGACTACGTCTCCGCGCTCACCGGCGGCGTCCTGGTGACCACCCGCCCGGCCCTGAACCTCATCTCGGCCCGTCGTGCTCCCGCCGGCATCGTCAAGGTCGGGCAGGAGCACATGAACCTGGCCACCCACCCCGAGGCGGTCCGCTCGGAGATCGGCCGCCATTACGGCAAGCTGGACGCGGTGGTCGTGCTCACCGAGACCGACAGGAGGGAGTACCAGGAGCTCCTGCCCGGCACGCGTGTCGAGCGTGTCCCCAACGCGGTCTGCTCCGTGCGCCGGACACCCTCCCGAAAGGACGACAGGCTCGTGGTCGCGGCCGGGCGGCTGGTCGGGCAGAAAGGCTTCGACCTGCTGATCCCCGCGTTCCGGCGGGTTGTGGACCGTCATCCGGACTGGCGGCTGCGCATCTACGGCACCGGCAAGAAGAAGGGGCAGCTGTGCGAGCTCCTGAAGGAGCACGGGCTGGGGGACAACGTCACCCTGATGGGACGGACCGGCCGGCTTGACGAGGAGCTGGCCAGGGCATCCTTCTACGTCCTCAGCTCGCGGTTCGAGGGGTTGCCGATGGTGATGATCGAGGCGATGACCCACGGGCTGCCCGTCGTGGCCTTCGACTGCCCGACCGGCCCGGCCGACGTGCTCACCCCCGAGGTCGACGGGCTGCTCGTCCCTCCCTGCGACGTCGACGCGCTGGCGGCGGCGATGGTCCGGCTCATCGAGGACCGGGAGCTACGGCGGCGGATGGGAGCGGCCGCGGCCGTCGCCGCGCACGAATACACCCCCGAAACGGTCATGCCGCTCTGGGAGAAACTATTCGCCGAACTGCTGGATCGAGGGTCGAAACAGTCATGCTGACCTGATCTGCTGGCTTCTGCTGAATTTAGGGAAAAATCCATCCTTTAGCGCCCTCGCAGCTGCCCTGCTGCGAGGGCGCTAAAGGATGAAGGTGACTCCCATGCCGCAGGCCCTGTCGATCGGGAGCGCTTCTTGATGTTTTCCCTGTTCTGTCGGTAAATGACGGATGCATGCCTGAGATGAGAAATATCAGCAGGCCTGACAGCAGAGGGGAATCGAGGCGGATCCGCGACCTGTCGGGACTCCGGTGCGAGCCGGGGTGTCGAGAATAAGACATTTAATATTTTTCGGGCATTTGACGATGGAGTCTTTGTTTATTGTTGGCTCGATCGTATTCAATGCTTGACAATATATTTAAGGGCAACCCAAAATTGGGGCGTCCATGATGGCGGGTCGAATTCGGATCCGCGCATCGGGAGGTCGGTGCTCTGCCGTTTCTGTCGCGGTTGACCGACGTTTCCTCCTGGTTGATTCATGTCTTCGCTTCCCCTGTTGGTACGAGCACGGATCGGTGGTGTGTGTTGTGACGGAGTTCGAGGCTGGCCGGTCGCAGCTGAGTCTGAGTACGGACGCCGCGCGTAACCTGGCGACGACGACCAAGTCGACTCCCCAGATGCAGGAGATCACCTCGCGGTGGCTGCTGCGGATGCTTCCCTGGACGCAGGTGTCGGGCGGCACCTACCGTGTCAACCGGAGGCTGACCTACACGATCGGCGACGGGCGGGTGAGCTTCACCAATTCCGGGTCGCAGGTGGCGGTCATCCCCGCCGAGCTGTGCGAGCTGCCCCTGCTGCGCGGGTTCGACGACTCCGACACCCTCGACGCGCTGGCGGGCCGGTTCGTCCAGCGGGAGTTCCGGGCGGGCGACGTGCTCGCGGAGTCGGGGCAGCCGGCCGACGAGGTGGTGATCATCGCACATGGCAAGGTCAACAAGGTCGGCACCGGGCCGTACGGCGACGAGATCGTGCTGACGGTGCTGGCCGCGGGCGACCACTTCGGCGACGAGACGCTGGTCGGCGCGGACGGCGAGTGGCCGTTCACCGCGAGGGCGGTCACCAGCGGCACGGCGATGGTCCTGCCCCGGCACGCGTTCCTGGAGCTGGCCGAGCGCTCCGAGGAGCTCCAGGCCCACCTGCGGCGGCGGGAGACCGCCACCAGCGGGCCGCAGAACAAGTACGGCGAGGCCGCCGTCGAGGTGGCCGCCGGGCATGCGGGAGAGGCCGACCTGCCGGGCACGTTCGTCGACTACGAGCTCAGCCCGCGCGAGTACCAGCTGAGCGTCGCGCAGACGGTCCTGCGGGTGCACAGCCGGGTGGCCGACCTCTACAACGACCCGATGGACCAGGTCGAGCAGCAGCTCCGGCTGACGATCGAGGTGCTGCGCGAGCGGCAGGAGCACGAGCTGATCAACAACCGTGAGTTCGGGCTGCTGCACAACGCCGACCTCAAGCAGCGGATTCACACCCGCAGCGGGCCGCCCACCCCCGACGACCTCGACGAGCTGCTCAGCCGCCGCCGGAGCACGAGCTTCTTCCTGGCACACCCGCATGCCATCGCCGCCTTCGGCCGCGAGTGCAACGCGCGCGGGCTCTACCCGCAGGGCGTCGACGTCGGCGGTAGCGGGGTGCCCGCCTGGCGTGGCGTTCCCATCTTCTCCTGCAGCAAGATCCCCATCACCGGCACCCGCACCACGTCGATCCTGGCCATGCGCGTCGGCGAGGACAACCAGGGCGTCATCGGCCTGCACCAGACCGGCATCCCCGACGAGTACCAGCCCAGCCTGTCGGTCCGGTTCATGGGCATCAGCGAGAAGGCGATCATCTCCTACCTGGTCAGCGCCTACTACTCCGCGGCCGTTCTGGTGCCCGACGCGCTCGGCATCCTGGAAGACGTCGAGATCGGCCACTGAGGCTGGGATCTCCGATCCCGACGGACGCGTTTCCCGCGGGCCCGCCCGGGCCCGGCACCTCGGCCGTTCTGGCCGCATCGCTTCTTGGAACGGCCGAGCGAGGAAGAGCAGGCATGACGACCACTGAGATGAGGACGGACGGGCGGTCCGCGGACGAGGTGCTGACCTGGAGCCGGAACACGGTCGAGGCGACCCTGCGTCCGGCGATCGACACGCTGTCGGCCCCGATGAGGCGCATCGCCGGTTATCACTTCGGCTGGTGGGACGAGCGGGGCCGACCGTCCACGGCAGGCGGCGGCAAGGCGCTCCGTCCCGCGCTGGCCCTGCTGTCGGCCGAGGCCGTCGGGGGTGCCGCGGCCCTGGCGCTTCGACCGGCGGCGGCGGTCGAGCTGGTGCACGACTTCTCTCTGCTGCACGACGACGTGATGGACGGTGACCGGACCCGCCGCCACCGTCCCACGGCCTGGGCCGTCTTCGGGGTCAGCCCGGCGATCCTGGCCGGTGACGCGCTGCTGACGCTGGCCTTCGGCGTGCTTGCGACCGGCGGGCACGCGATCACCGCCGAGGCGACCCGGGTCTTCGGCACCGCGGTCCAGGAACTGCTTGAGGGCCAGAGCGCGGACGTCGCGTTCGAGGGACGTCACGATGTCGGGCCGGCCGAGTGCCTGGGCATGGCGGCCGGCAAGACCGGCGCCCTGCTGGGGTGCGCCTGCGGGCTCGGCGCCCTGTTCGGGGGCGGCGGCCCGGAACAGGTCGAGCACCTCACCGCCTTCGGCAGGGACCTGGGGCTGGCGTTCCAGCTCGTCGACGACCTGCTGGGCATCTGGGGAGATCCCGAGGTGACAGGCAAGCCGGCCCACTCGGATCTGCGCAGCCGGAAGAAGTCCATCCCGGTCGTCGCCGCCCTGACCTCGGGCACCCCCGCCGGACATGAGCTGGCCGGTCTCTACCACCGGGAGCGGCCGCTCTCCGACGCCGACCTGGTCCGCGCGGCCGAGCTCGTCGAGACCGCGGGGGGGCGAGCCTGGACCCAGCGGGAGGCCGATGAGCTGCTCGCGCGGGCCCTGCGTCACCTGGGGTCCGCGGGCGCGCTGCCCCGGCCCGCCGCCGAGCTGGCCGCACTCGCCCGTCTCGTCACCCGCCGCGACCGCTGACCGGGACCGGCACAGGTTCACATCACCTGCCGGGACCGTGGGCCGGAGCCGTTCCACGGTCCCGGCACGGTCGTGGCCGCCGGTCGGCGCCTCTACCGGGCCGGACACCTCTGCGGGACACCCGCGTCCGGACGGACCCTGACGGCGCCCGCGGCTCAGACGAAGGCGCCGATACCGGTGATCGCCCGCCCCACGATCAGGCTGTTGATCTCACGTGTCCCCTCGTACGAGTAGATCGCCTCGGAGTCGGCCACGAACCGGCCGACGTCGTAGTCGAGGACGATGCCGTTGCCGCCCAGGATCTCCCGCGCCCACCCCACGGCCTCGCGCATCCGTGCCGTGCAGAACGCCTTGGCCATGGCCGAGTGCTCGTCCTTGTAGACGCCCGCGTCCTGAAGTTGTGCCAGCCGCACCACCATGCCCAGCGAGCAGGTGACGTTGCCCAGCATCCGCACGAGCAGGTCCTGTACGAGTTGGAACCCCGCGATCGGCCGCCCGAACTGCTCACGCGTCTTGGCGTACTCCAGTGCGAGCTCGTAGGCGCCCATCATGCAGCCCACCGCCTGCCAGGCCACGCCTCCCCGGGTCTGCCGCAGGATCGTGGCGGTGTCGCGGAAGCCGTTCGCCTTCTCCAGCCGGTTGATCTCCGGCACCAGGCAGTTGGTGAGCGCGATATCGGCGTTCTGCACGGTCCGCAGGGCTATCTTGTTCTCGATCTTCGTCGCGGCGAAGCCGGGCGTGCCCTTCTCCACCACGAATCCCTTGACCTGGCCGTCGGCCTCGTCCTTTGCCCAGACCACGATCAGGTCGGCGAAGGTCGCGTTGCCGATCCAGCGCTTGGCGCCGTTGAGCACCCACACGTCGCCCTCGCGCCTGGCCGTCGTGCGTAGCCCCGCCGCGACGTCGGAACCGCCCTCGGGCTCCGTCAGCGCGAACGCTCCGATCTTCTCCATCGCCGCCATCGGCGGCAGCCACCGTTCCCGCTGCTCGTCCGAGCCCAGCCGGTCGATGCTGCCCATCGCCAGGCCGTTGTGGACGCCGAAGAAAGTGCCCATGGACGGGTCCACCCGATTCATCTCCAGCACCACGAACCCGGTCAGCAGGCTCCGCGCACCCCGATAGGGCAGGCCCGCGATATCGAGTTCGGCGAAATCGGGAATCACCTGGTGGGGGAAGTGCGCGTTGGTCCACGCCTCGTTCGCAATGGGTGCGATCTTGTTCGCCATGAACTCCCGCACCCGGAGCAGGATCTCCTTCTCGTGCTTCTCCAGCAGTTCGGAGTAGTCGTAGAAATCACCGGTCGTCATCGTCGCGGCTTCCCTCCGGTCGTCGTGCCCGCTCACCTGCCCAGGAGGTGGGGGATCAACCGGTGACGCCACTCACAGACCACGGACCGGGCCATCACCGTCGGGAGACGACGGCGGAGGCCCGGGTCGCCCCGGGCCTCCGCTTCGACCGCCGTCAGGCGGGACTACCGGTGGTAGCTGTACACGCGCACCCAGTCGGACCGGCTCCTGCTCTCGGAGAGGTCGTCGGTTCCGTCGAAGATCGCACGGTACTCACCGCTCTTGGTGGCGCGGGCCTTGGCGCGGAACGTGCCCTTCCAGCCGGTGTCGGCGGAGGTCACGTACTTCCACGCACTGGAGCCGCGCTTGCGGAAGTAGATCTCCACCTCCTCGCCCCGCACGTCCCTCCAGCGGCGGTCGTTGACCTGGAGACGACCGGTGAAGTAGACCCAGCGGCCCTTGCGGACGGATTCGGGACTGGCGGAGAACCGGTAGACGCGGGTCTCGGCCTTCTCCTTCTGCTCGTGCTTGACGGAGAAGCTGACCTCGTCGGTGACCTTCTTGCCGTTCTTGTCGTACGCGTCGGCGATCGCGACCCAGCGGCCCTCGAAGTCGGACTCGTCGAAGCTGGTCGTGAAACGCCACAGGTCGCCCTGGTGGAGGATCCGGGGCTCGCGCGCGTCCTGGGTGCGAAGCTGGTCGGAGACCGGCTTGAGACGCAGTTCGACGCGCTCGGCCTCGGTGGTGCGGACCTCGATGGTGACCCTCGTGTCGTCGTCACCCTGCACGACGACCGGATTGGGGTTGATGCTGTCGATGTGCACACTGAGGGCGACTCGCTCCGCGGAGGCCGTTCCGGCGGACATGAGCAGCGAGCCGCTTACGGCTGCGGACAGCAGGCCGATGGCGATTCGTTTCATCAAGATTATTTCCTTTTCTCCCCGTTGGCAGAGACGGTCGGGAGTGACCGCCTCCTCCCTATAAGACGGCCCAGAAGTAAGCGATGTTGCTCAAAGTCCCAAAAAAAATAGCTTTAAGTCTCCGTAAGGTAACGTTTCTCTGAAGGAATGGGCAGGTCAATAGCCGATCGCCACCCCCAGAAAAGTTTTTTCCAGAAAAGGAGATATGTCCGATTTGTCGGGAATAAGGGGTGGGGGGCGTGCGGCGCCCGTCTGGGACGGCTCGCCCTCGAACCAGACATACCGGGCGTGGCGTGGTGGTCGCCGAGGACGGATAACGTTTACGCATGAGTGCCACCATCGTCGCCAAGGACCTGGCCGCCGGACACGGCGACCGAGCGCTTTTCACCGGGCTCGACCTGGTGGTCGCCCCGGGCGATGTCGTCGGCCTGGTCGGGGTGAACGGCGCGGGGAAGTCCACCCTGATGCGGATCCTCGCCGGGCTGCTGCCCCCCGAGCACGGCTCCGTACGGCTCAGCCCGCCCTCGGCGTCGGTCGGCTACCTGCCGCAGGAGCGCGAGCGCCGGGCGGACGAGACGGTCGCGGACTTCCTGGCCCGCCGCACCGGGGTGGCCGCCGCGCAGCGCGCTCTGGACACCGCGACCCAGGGGCTGGTCGAGGGCCGTCCGGGTGCCGACGACGAGTACGCCGCGGGTCTGGAGCGCTGGCTCGCCCTGGGCGGTGCCGACCTGGAGGACCGCGCGGGGGAGGTGGTCGCCGAACTCGGCCTCGCCGTGGAGCTCGACCGGCCGATGACGGCGCTCTCCGGGGGGCAGGCGGCGCGGGCGGGCATGGCCTCCCTGCTGCTCAGCCGCTACGACGTCTTCCTGCTGGACGAGCCCACCAACGATCTCGACCTGGAGGGGCTGGAGCGGCTCGAACGGTTCGTCACCGGTCTGCGCGCCGGAACCGTCCTGGTCAGCCACGACCGCGAGTTCCTGGCCAGGACCGTGAACCGGGTCGTCGAACTCGACCTCGTCCAGCAGTTGATCCGCCTGCACGGCGGTGGTTACGAGGCGTACCTCGCCGAGCGTGAGGTCGCCCGCCGGCACGCCCGCGACGAGTACGAGGAGTACGCCGGCACCGTCGCCGGCCTCAAGCAGCGCGCCGGGGTCCAGCGTGCCTGGATGGAGAAGGGCGTCAAGAACGCGCGGCGCAAGGCACCGGACAATGACAAGGTCGGCCGCAACTTCCGTACCGAGACGACCGAGAAGCAGGCCGCGAAGGCCCGTCAGACCGAGCGGATGATCGAGCGGCTGGAGGAGGTCGAGGAGCCCCGCAAGGAGTGGGAGCTCCGGATGGAGATCGCGGTCGCCCCCCGCTCCGGAGCCGTCGTCGCGACGCTGCGCGGGGCGGTGGCCCGGCGCGGCGCGTTCACTCTCGGTCCGGTGAACCTGCAGATCGGCTGGGCCGACCGGGTGGCGGTCACCGGTGCCAACGGCTCGGGCAAGTCCACGCTGCTCGCCGCGCTTCTGGGCCGGATCCCGCTCCAGGAGGGAGCCGCCTCACTCGGTCCCGGCGTGGTCGTCGGCGAGGTGGACCAGGCGCGCGGGCTGTTCCTCGGTGACGAGCCCCTGGTGGACGCCTTCGGAGCCGCCGTGCCCGACATGGTCCCCGCCGAGGTCCGTACACTACTGGCCAAGTTCGGGCTGCGCGCCGCTCATGTGCCGCGCCCGGCCGCCACCCTGTCACCGGGGGAGCGGACCAGGGCCGCGCTGGCGCTGCTCCAGGCGCGCGGGGTGAACCTGCTCGTGCTCGACGAGCCGACCAACCACCTGGATCTGGCCGCGATCGAACAGCTGGAGTCCGCACTCGCCTCCTATCCCGGTACGCTGCTGCTGGTCACCCATGATCGCCGGATGCTGGACGCGGTGCACACCACCCGGCGCATTCACGTCGACGTCGGCCGGATCACCGAGAGCTGAACGGGACGGTTGTCGGCCCCTTGACTTTTGACGTAAATTTCGCAAGTTTACGCAAATAATTGCTTCCCTTGCCTTATAGTTTCATCATGACGCGACGGCTTGCAGAAGTGGCCAAGAAGGTCGGGATGAGCGAGGCGACGGTCAGCCGCGTGCTCAACGGGAAGCCCGGGGTGTCCGAGGCGACCCGCGAGGCCGTTCTCACCGCGCTCGACGTGCTCGGCTACGAGCGGCCGACCCAGTTGCGGGGGGACAGGGCGAGGCTGGTCGGGCTCGTCCTCCCCGAGCTGCAGAATCCCATCTTTCCCGCTTTCGCCGAGGTGGTCGGCGGGGCGCTGGCTCAGCAGGGGTTCACCTCCGTGTTGTGCACCCGCACGCTGGGCGGCGTCTCCGAGGCGGAGTACGTCGATCTGCTGCTCCAGCAGCAGGTGTCGGGGGTGGTGTTCGCCGGGGGCCTGTTCGCCCAGGCGGACGCCTCACACGAGCACTACGAGTTGCTGCGGGAGCGGCGCCTGCCGACCGTGCTGGTGAACGCCGCGGTCGCGCATCTCGCCTTCCCGCAGGTCTCCTGCGACGACGTGGCCGCCGCCGAGATGGCGCTGGGCCATCTGCGGTCGCTGGGCCACGAGCGGATCGGCATGGTGCTCGGCCCCCCCGATCACGTGCCCTCGCGGCGCAAGCTGGACGCGGCGGGGCTCGATCCGGAGTTCGTGGAGCACACCATGTTCTCCCTGGAAGGTGGGCACGCGGCGACCGCGCGGCTGATCCGCAAGGGCGTGACCGGCGTCATCTGCGCCAGCGACGTGATGGCTCTGGGTGCGATCAGGGCGGCCCGCAGGGCGGGACTCTCCGTGCCCGGTGACGTCTCGGTGATCGGCTATGACGACTCCGCGCTGATGAACTGCACGGACCCGCCGCTGACGACGCTGCGCCAGCCGATCGACGCGATGGGGCGCGCGGTCGTCGATCTCCTCGCTGCCCAGATCGACAAGGCGCTGGTCCCGGCCGACGAGCTGCTGTTCGAGCCCGAGCTGGTGGTCAGGGCCTCGACCGGCCCGGTGAAACGCTGAGGGAACTCGCTGTTTTCACAATCATTTGTCACTAGCTTTCTTATCTGTGTTAAAGGCTTGCGGAAACATGCCTTAAGAGAGGGATTTAGTGTTCAATAATTTCTGAAATTTGCGCCTCAGGTGTTCGCCTCCACTACCGATCGGCCCATTGGAGGGCGATGTGCTCACTCTGGGGCGTCATGGGGCTCGTCTGGCACTTTGGTGGTTGCCGGGTTATCTGTGGGCCGCCTTTTTACCGTTTCGGTCGCGCTGCGTAGTTGCTGATCTCTTAAGGTGATCGCAGCGGGTGTGGAAGATCCATTACTTGCTCATCCCCCCGAAGACTCCGTCATTCGGAAGGAAGAGACCTTGCGTAAGAGATTCGCCGCACTCACCTCGGCCGGGGCGGGCGCCCTGCTGTTCATCCTGGCGGCACCGGCGGTGGCGGTCCCCAGCGCCGACACCATCGTCACGTTCAGCGTGACACCGGGAAGCCTGGACATCACCGCGACGGCCGGTCCGATCAACATCGGCTCCGCCGCGCCCGCCGGCTCGGTCACCGGGCAGATCGGCCCGGTGTCGGTCTCCGACACCCGTGGCGGGGTCACCTCGGCCTGGACCGCGTCGGTGTTCGCCACGGACTTCACCGTCGACGACCTGACCGTTCCCTTCGCCGCGGTGCAGTACTGGTCCGGCCCGGCGACCGCCACCAGCGGTGGCGGCACCTTCGCTCCCGGTCAGCTCACGGCGGGCGACGCCGTCGCGCTGACCGGTACGAAGGATACCGCCGTGACGGCCTTCAGCCATGCCGGGGGCACCGGCGGCAGCACGGCCACCTGGAACCCCAGCCTGATCGTCAACGTCCCCATCACGGCCGAGGTGGGCGCCTACAGCGGGACGGTGACACATCAGGTGGCTTAACCGGCTCGCTGGAGCGTTCATACCGACGCTGCTGGCCGCGCTGTTCTCCAGCGCGGCCGGCGCGAGCCCGGTCACCGCCGACCCTCGGGGCACGATCGGCATCCGCCTCCTTGAGGCGCCGGTCAGCCACCGCAACGACCCGCGCGCGCTCTCCTACATCGTCGACCATCTCCACCCGGGCACCACCATTCAGCGAAAGCTGGAGGTTTCCAACACCTCCAAAAGGACCCAGCGAATCCGCCTGTATCCGGCCAGCGCCGACATCGTGCGGAACACCTTCAGCGCGCCGCCGGGTCAGGTCCGGAACGAGCTGGCGAGCTGGATATCACTCGACCGCCCGTCGATCGACGTGGCACCGGGCGGCAAGGAGGTCGCGCAAGTAAAGATCACAGTGCCGCCCGCCGCCTCGCGTGGCGAGCGGTACGGCGTCGTCTGGGCGGAGAGCGTGGCCGAACCCGACGCCACCAACCCCGTGCGCGTCATCAACCGTGTCGGAATCCGTGTCTACCTCGACATCGGGCCCGGTGGCGACCCGCCCTCGGACTTCCAGATCGAGAAGCTGACACCCATGCGCGGCCCGGACGGTAGTCCGCAGCTGGCGACACTGGTCCGTAACACCGGCAAACGGACGTTGGACATGAGCGGGACGCTCACACTGTCGGACGGGCCGAGTGGCCTGCAGGCCGGGCCCTTTCCCGCCGATCTGGGAGTCACGCTGCTTCCGGGGGCCGCCGCTCCGGTGATCGTGAACCTGGACCCGCAGGTGCCGAACGGCCCCTGGAAGGTGAAGCTGACCCTGATGAGCGGCATGGTGAAACGGGCGGTCACCGCCACCATCACCTTCCCCGCGACGGGCACGGGCCCGTCCGTCACGCCCGATCAGGACTATCTGCCGATGGCGGGGCTGATCGCGGGACTGGTCGTGCTGCCCGCGACGGCACTCGGATTCATGGTGCGCCGCAGGCGCCGGGCCGCCTCCCCGGTGAGCTGACGCTCTCTCCCGGGAGGCGGCTCCGGCCGCCGGTCACTTCGCGACGTAGAGGACCTTCCAGGTGCCCTCGTACAGGCAGTTCAGCGAGGGCTTGGCGGCCTTGGCCTCCGAACAGACCTTCAGTTCGAGCTCGTAGAGGTCGCGCTGGGTGAACGCGAACGACTTCGGAGTGCCGTACGAGCAGTCGACGACACTGCGGTGCTTGAACGGCAGGTTCCCGTCCGCGGTCCGGTAGGTGAGGCGGAAGACCGCCCAGCCGCAGGAGGACCCCTTGGTCAGGTCGTAGACCTTGCCGGAGATCCGGCTCGTCGCGGCGGCCGGGATGTCGGCGTGGTCCTCGCCGGAGACCGTCAGTGAGCCGTGCGTCTTGGCCTTCCGGCCGGGAGCGTACCGGACACCCCACTGGATGGTGCCCTGGGTGGCGCTCTGCGCGGCCGCCGCGTCCTCGGTGGCCGGGCCGGTCGCGGCCTGGGCGGCCACCGGAGTGATCGATATGAGGATGGCGGAGAGGGCGAGTCCCGTCAGGGAACGGGTGATCGTCATGGGAGGGGTTCCTTTCCGGCTGCGATGCCCACAGTGTGAGATGGGCTGCTTTCAACCGGGTTGACCGCCGTCTGCAAACGAGTATCAGCCGCCTATCAGAGGGAAGGGGGACCGGCAGGAGGTGGGCACATGGAAGCGCTGGGAATCGACATCGGCGGGTCGGGGATCAAGGGCGCGCCGGTGGACGTCGCCACGGGGCGGCTGACGCGAGAGCGGTTGCGCATTCCCACACCGAAGCCCGCCAAGCCCAGAGCGGTGGCCGAGGTGGTGGTGCGGATCGTCCGGCACTTCGACTGGGACGGGCCGGTGGGCGTGACCTTTCCCGGAGTCGTGGTCGACGGGGTCGCCGGATCGGCCGCCAACGTGGACAAGGACTGGATCGGCACGAACGTGCGAGAGCTGTTCTCCGCGGAGACCGGCCTGCCGACGACGGTGCTCAACGACGCCGACGCGGCAGGCCTGGCCGAGGTGGAGGCAGGGGCGGCCAGGGGCAGACCGGGGGTGGTCATGCTGCTGACCTTCGGCACCGGGATCGGCAGTGCCCTGCTCATGGACGGCCGGCTGGTGCCCAACACCGAGCTCGGCCACCTGGAGATCAGGGGAAAGGAGGCGGAGAAGCGTGCCTCCGACCACGCGCGGGAGGCACACGATCTCGGCTGGGACGAGTGGGCCGACCGGGTGACCGAGTATCTCGAACACCTTGAGGTGCTTTTCTCTCCCTCGCTGTTCGTCATCGGCGGCGGGGTCAGCAAGAAGGCCGACAGGTTCCTGCCCCGGATCAGGATACGCACCCCGATCGTCCCCGCGGCCCTGCAGAACGAGGCGGGCATCGTGGGCGCGGCCATGGCGGCCCTGCGAAAGCAGCAGAACCAGCCCGCCTAGCGCGAGCCGGGTTTCGGTAGCCCGGCGGTTGACACCGCGCTGCCGCCGGGCTCGACGGGGAGCGGTCCACGCCGCCGTCGAACGTGCCGGATGTCAGGTGGCGAGGAGGCCGCGGGCTTCCGCGAGGAGTTCGAAGGAGCGCAACCAGGCCTTCCGGTCGGGGGAGGCGGAAACGGTGATCAGCTCGTCGGCCTGGAAGTTCTCGGCGAAGCGGTGGAGATAGTCCGTCACCTCGGCCGGGGTCCCGATGGCGGAGTAGGTGGCCATCTGGAGGATCTGCTGCCCCGCGGGGGAGGCGAGGATGCCGTCCGCCTCCTCCGGCGTGAACTTCCGGCCCCGGCCGAGCAGCAGGCTGACCCGGCTGCGCTTCATGGCCAGGAAGTGCTCCTGCGCCTCGGCCGTGGTGTCGGCCGCCAGGACGTTGACGCCGGCGATGACGTACGGGCGATCCAGCTGCCGGGACGGCTTGAACTCGCGCCGGTAGAGCGAGACGGCGTCCTGGAGCGCGTTCGGCGCGAAGTGGGAGGCGAAGGCGTACGGCAGCCCGAGTGCGGCGGCGAGCCTGGCTCCGAACAGGGAGGAGCCGAGGATGTACAGCGGCACGTCGGTGCCCTTGCCCGGCGTCGCGTCGACGCCCGGGATCCGGGACTCGCCGGTCAGGTATCCCTGCAGTTCCAGGACGTCCTGCGGGAAGTCGTCCGCGGCCATCGGGGTGCGGCGCAGGGCCCGTGCGGTCTGCTGGTCACTGCCCGGCGCCCGGCCGAGACCCAGGTCGATACGTCCCGGGTGCAGCGTTTCGAGGGTTCCGTACTGCTCGGCGATGGTCAGTGGGGAGTGGTTGGGGAGCATGACGCCGCCGGCTCCGAGGCGGATCGTCCGGGTGTGCGCGGCCACGTGGGCGATGAGGACGCTGGTCGCCGAGGACGCGATGGTGGGCATGTTGTGGTGCTCCGCGTACCAGATCCGCCGGTAGCCCCACTCCTCCGCGCGCTGGGCCAGGGTCACGCTGGCCCGCAGGCTGTCGGCGGCCGTCTCTCCCTCGCCGATGTGCGCCAGATCAAGGATGGAGAGTGGAGGAGCCATGGGAAGCAAGCCTTTCGTCGCGGGGAGGGAGGAGCGTGCCCTCCTTCGAGTGCTGTTCAACGGCACCGGTGCCGCGGTTATTTCAGCGCCGCCCGCCGGGCGGGCACCGGGATCCACCCGCCCGGTTGTCTGGAAGGATGGTTAGGGATATTGTTGACAATCTCGTAACTAATTACGTTGGCGGCTCGGGCGCCATTCCGGTGGAGTGTTGACGATCAAGCGGACAGCCGGGCCGGGTCGCCGTCTCGGGTATGAGGAGGACGGGTATGCCGACCAAGGGCCCTCTGCTGGTCATCACCGCTCATCCAGGTGATTTCGTCTGGCGTGCGGGTGGGGCCATAGCCCTGGCCACTCGGAGCGGGCAGCGCGCGGTGATCGCCTGTCTCAGCTTCGGCGAGCGCGGTGAGTCCGCCGGCCTGTGGCGCCAGGGACATGGGCTGGAGGAGGTCAAGGCGGTCCGGCGCGAGGAGGGTGAGAAGGCCGCCGCCGCGCTGGGCGCCGAAGTGCGCTTCTTCGACGCCGGTGACTACCCGTTGATCGAGACGCCGGAGCTGACCCGTTCGTTGATCGACCTGTACCGGGGTCTGCAGCCGACCGTCGTGTTGACACACGCGCCGAACGACCCGTACAACATCGATCACCCGGTCGCGGGAGAGATCGCCCGCAAGACGCGAATCCTCGCTCAGGCGCCCGGTGTGCCGGGTGACGGCGAGGTGATCGGGGCTCCTCCGGTGTTCTGTTTCGAGCCGCACCAGCCCGAGGTGTGCGACTTCCGGCCCGACGTCCTGCTGGACATCACGCCGGTGTGGGACCAGAAGCTCGCGGCGATGCGGAGCCTCGGCGCGCAGGGCCACCTGGTGGAGTACTACAGCGATCTGGCACGCCGGCGCGGGGTGCAGGCCAAGCGCAACAGCGGCCCGAACCTGGGACTGCCCGTGGAGACGTTCGCCGAGGCCTACCAGCGGGTCTACCCGCAGGTCACCACAGAGCTGGACTAGGAGGACTCGCGTGGCAGGGCACTATGTCGTACGGAATGTGACGCGTCCCGACCCGGACGTCGTCAAGGGGTTGCGCGAAGCCGGGGTGGCCACGGCGCACGAGGCGGCGGGGCGTACCGGGCTGGTCTCTTCGGATGTCAGCCCCCGCCAGGACGGCGCGGTGATCGCGGGCCCCGCGGTGACGGTGTCGAGCCATCCGGGCGACAACCTGATGATTCACGCGGCCGTGGAGATGTGCCAGGAGGGCGATGTCCTGGTGGTGACGACGACGTCCCCGTCCACCGACGGCATGTTCGGCGACCTGCTCGCCGCGTCCCTGCTCTCCCGCGGCGTGGTGGGGCTCGTGACGGACGCCGGTGTGCGCGACATCGCCGCCCTGCGAGAGATGGGGTTCCCCGTCTGGGCACGCGCCGTCTCGGCGCGGGGCACCGTCAAGGCCACCCCCGGTTCCGTCAACGTGCCCGTCGTCTGCGGTGGTCAGGTGGTGCGGCCCGGCGACGTCGTGGTCGCCGACGATGACGGGGTCATGTGCGTGCCCGCCCGGTCGGCGGCGGAGGTACTGGCCAGGTCACGGGCCCGGATCGCGGCCGAACGGGACAAGCGCGCGGCCCTGCGGTCCGGCGTGCTCGGCGTCGACATGTACGGCCTGCGCGAGCTGCTGACCCGGCTGGGCGTCGAGTACGTCGACGAACACCCCGAGGGTGCCCTGTGAGACCGCGGGTCGCCTTTCTCGGACTCGGTGAGGCCGGCTACGCCATCGCCTCGGGTCTCAGCGACCAGGCGCACGTCACCGGCTTCGACCCCGCCTGGACGGGCCGCCCGGCCGAGTTCACCGCCTCGGCCTCCGCCGCCGAGGCCGTGGCCGGCGCGGACGTGGTCATCGCGCTCACGGCGGCCGTCGACGCGCCCGGCGCGCTGGAGTCCGTTCTCGGCAGGACCACGGACACCGCGATCTACCTCGACCTGTCGACGGCGAGTCCGGATCTCAAACGCGACCTCGCGGCCACCGCGACCGCGCACGGGCTGACCTTCGCCGAGGGGGTCTTGATGGCGCCGGTGCTCCGGCTGCTGGTGAGGACCCCCGTCCTGGCCACGGGCCCCGGTGCCGGGCGGGCCGCCGAGCTGCTCTGCGCCTGCGGGATGGACGTCACCCCGCTCGGTGGGGAGGTCGGCGAGGCGGCGGCGCGCAAGCTGCTGCGCAGCATCGTGGTCAAGGGCCTGACCGCCCTGATGGTCGAGTCGCTGCGGGTGGCGGAGTCACAGGGGCTGGGGCAGTGGTGCTACGACCATCTGGTCGACACCCTGACCGAGCTCGACGGTGACGTGGTCCACAGGCTTCTCGACGGCACCGTGGCGCACAGCGTACGCCGGGTGGCCGAGATGGAGGCGGCAGCCTCGATGGCCAGGGCGGCGGGGGAGCCCGCGGCGATGGCCCTGGCCACCGCCGAGGTCCTGAAGTCGGTGCCCGGCCAGGGGGTTCCACGGTTCGAGACGGCGCCGTGAACACCGTGGAGGAGATCGAGGACGCGGGGATCCGGTGCATGCTGATGCGCGGCGGAACCTCGAAGGGGGCCTACTTCCTCGCGGAGGACCTGCCCGCCGGCCAGGCCCGCCGCGATGACCTGCTGCTCCGGCTGATGGGCTCGCCCGACACCAGGCAGGTCGACGGGATCGGCGGCGGTCACCCGCTGACGAGCAAGGTCGCGGTGGTGTCGCGCTCGGCCGATCCGCGGGCCGACGTCGACTACCTGTTCCTGCAGGTGCAGGTCACCGAGGCCCGGGTCTCGGCACAGCAGACGTGCGGCAACCTACTGGCCGGCGTCGCACCGTTCGCCATCGAGCGCGGACTGATTCCGGTGGACGGCGACACCACCCGGGTGCGCGTCCGGATCGTCAACGGCGGCGGCATGGCCACCGCCACCGTGGACACCCGCGGCGGCCGGGTGAGGTACGCGGGCAGCACACTCATCTCGGGCGTACCCTTCGGCTCGGCACCGGTGACCCTCGATTTCGAGGGCACGGAAGGCTCCGTGTGCGGCAGCCTGCTGCCCACCGGGTCGGTGCGGGACCGGATCGCCGGCGTGGAGGTGACCTGCGTCGACAACGGCATGCCCGTCGTGCTGATGGCCGCCGAGGCGCTCGGGGTGACGGGATACGAGTCGCCGTCCGAACTGGAGGGCGACGCGGCGCTGAGGGCGAAGGTCGAGGAGATTCGCCTCCAGGCGGGCCCGCTCATGGGACTGGGCGACGTGCGCGCGACCACGGTGCCCAAGATGTCGCTGGTGGCCGCCCCCCGCGACGGAGGCGTCATCTCGACCCGGACGTTCATCCCGCACCGGGTCCACACCTCCATCGGAGTGCTGGGAGCGGTCTCGGTCGCCACCGCCGTACTCCTTGAGGGCTCGGTCGCCGCCGAGATCGCGGTGAGCGGGCCACCGGGAGACATCCTGCGGATCGAGCATCCGACCGGCTTCTTCGACACCTCGATCGAGGTGTCGGGTAGCGGAGCGCGGCTGCGCGTGCACCGGTCGGGAGTGCTGCGCACCGCGCGCAAACTCTTCGACGGGCTCACCTGGCCGCGCCGGCCCTGACCACCGGCCCCGCGGCCGTGATTTCCGGCACGAGGCCGCCGCGGGCCCACCTACCCTGAGGAGATCCGATGCAGTCAGAAGCGTTCCGCGACATCGCCCATGTGGGATCCGTCGAGCTTTTCACCTCGGTGCCGGAGGAGACCCGTGACTTCTTCGTCGACCTGATGGCGATGAAGGAGGTCCACCGGGAGGGTGACTCGATCTACCTGCACTCCTGGGACGACTACGAGCGGTACACGGTGAAGGTCACCGGCGCCGACCGGGCCGGCGTCGGCCGTACGTTCCTGCGGGCGGCGAGCTCGCAGGCCCTGCGGCGCCGGGTCGAGGCCGTCGAGAGGGCCGGCTTCGGCGCCGGGTGGAGCGAGTCGGAGTTCGGGCTCGGGCCCGTCTACCTCTTCACCGACCCGGACGGCCACCAGATGGGGCTGTACTACGAGACGGAGCGGTATGTCGCGACCCCGGAGCACCGGCCGTCGTTGAAGAACCAGGCCTCGGCGTTTCCCGGAAGAGGGGCGAACGTCCGGCGCCTGGACCATGTGAACTACCTGGCCGCCGATGTGCCGGCCGCCTCCGGTTTCATGTCCGGCGTGCTCGGGGCCCGGCCCACCGAGCAGATCGTCACCGACGACGGTGAGATCGCCGCCATCTGGTACTCGGTCTGCAACAAGTCCTACGACCTCGTCTACACCTCCGACTGGCGCGGTGCGCGAGGGCGCCTGCACCATGTGGCGTTCGCGACCGACACCCGGGAGGACATCCTGCGGGCAGCCGACGTCTTCCTGGAGGCCGGCATCCACATCGAGACCGGCCCGCACAAGCACGCCATCCAGCAGACGTTCTTCCTCTACGTCTGGGAGCCCGGAGGCAACCGCATCGAGCTGTGCAACGCCGGTGCCCGGCTGATCCTGGCCCCGGACTGGGAGGTCATCACCTGGACCCAGGCCGAGCGGGCCAAGGGCCAGGCATGGGGGCTGAAGACCATCGACTCGTTCCACACCCACGGCACCCCCGTGATCGAGTGATGCGCCCGGCATTCCCGGAGGGCCGAGGGCGTACAGATCATGTCGCCGGCTTCGGAACCTATAATGTTGACGCCTTCAGTTGCCGCCCTACGGTGACCGAAATGGGAGGAAGGTCATGGGAGCGGACGATCTCCAAGATCTGGTCGCGAAGATCCGCCGCTCGGTGCTGACCGGGCAGTTCGCCGCAGGGCAGCGCCTCATCGAATCCGAGCTGTGTGACTTCTACCAGGTCAGCCGGTCCACCGTGCGGCAGGCGCTGCGTGAACTCGTCGCCGACGGCCTGGTCGAGGTGCAGCGCAACAAGGGAGCGCGGGTCCGTATGATCTCCACCGCCGAGGCGGTGGAGATCACCGAGGTGCGGATGGTGCTGGAGGGCCTGCTGGCGGCGAAGGCGGCGGAGCGGGTGACGCCCGAACAGGCCGAGAGACTGCTCGGAATCAAAGAGGCGATGCGCGAAAGGGTGGCGGCACATGACCCGCTGGCCTACTCCGATCTCAACGCCGCACTGCACGCGCTCATCCAGGAGATCGCGGGGCAGTCGACCGTCCGCAACATCCTCGTCCGGCTGCAGGGCCAGCTCGTCCGTCACCAGTTCCGGCTGTCGCTGCAACCCGGGCGGTCCACCGTCTCCCTCGGGCAGCACGAGAAGATCGTCGATGCCATCGTCGCCGGTGACCCGGCCGCTGCCGAGGCCGCGATGCGGGCACACCTACGTGACGTGATCACGCAGATCTCGCGATTCCAGACCCCCGACGTCGACGTGGCGGTGCTCGCCGAGGCCTGATCCGCCGCGTACACCCTCGGGCCTGTTCTCGGTGTCCAGGCCCGCTTCGGCATGCCCGCACGAAGGTCCGCCCAAACTGCTCACAAGCTTGGTTCGCCGTTTGGTGAAAAAATCGTTGACAATCGCGTACATGATTTATAGCGTCGTCCTCATAAAGCAGCCTTATGGTCGGGGAGAGCAGCCGCCGGTCGGTTGTCGTCCCTCAGTGCGGTAGCACCGCTACCGAAACCCGTACGGGTCCGGAGGTTTCCGCGTCGCCGCCCGCCGGTGGACGGTGAGGGAAGACTCGCCCAGCCGACGTGCCTCCCGCGACCACGACGAGCGCCGACGTCAATTCCCCCCAACTTCACCGACGTCCTGGAGAAGTACCGTGATCAGATTCCGTGTAGCCATGGCAGCTGCCTCAGTCCTGTTCCTCGCGGCATGCGGGGGAGGGCAGGCGGGACCGTCGGGCGCACCCGCCGCCGGTGCTTCGTCCGGCCCCACCTCGGTGAAGGTCAGCGTCATCCCCATCGTCGACGTGGCCCCCATCTACCTCGGCGTGGAGCAGGGCTTCTTCGAGGAGGAAGGCCTGAAGCTGGAACTCGCGCCCGCCCAGGGCGGTGCCGCCATCGTGCCCGCCGTCGTCAGCGGTCAGGTGGAGTTCGGGTTCAGCAACCTGACCTCGCTGGTCATCGCCCGTTCCAAGGGACTTCCCCTCAAGGTCGTCGCACCCGGCGCGGGGTCGACGGGGGAGCAGGGCAAGGACTTCGGCGGGGTGGTGGTCAAGGCCGACAGCCCGCTGAAGTCGGCCGCCGACCTGGTCGGCAAGCGCGTCGCGGTCAACACGCTGGGCAACATCAACGACACCACGGTCCGGGCCTCGATCCGGGCCGCCGGCGGAGACCCGAAGAACGTGAACTTCGTCGAGCTGGCCTTCCCGGACATGCTCGCGGCCCTGGAGGCGGGAAACGTCGACGCGGTCCAGATCGTCGAGCCGTTCCTGGCGACCGCGCTGAAGAACGGCGACCGCGTGATCGCGTCGAACTACGTGGACGCCGCTCCCGGGCTGACCATCGCCGGGTACTTCACCTCCGAGCAGACCGCCACCGCCAAGCCCGACCTGGTGAAGCGCTTCACCGCCGCGATGCAGAAGTCGCTGAAGTACGCCACCGACAACCCTGACGCCGCGCGCAAGGTGCTGCTCACGTACACGAAGATTGACTCGGCGCTGACCGGCTCGCTCACGCTCCCGACCTTCCCCGCGGAGATCAACACCAAGTCGCTGGAGACGTTGATCCAGCTCGCTCTGCAGGACGGCCTCATCCAGACCGCGCCGAACGTCAACGAGCTGCTGCCGTGACGATGCGGGGACGGGACGAGGGCCGCCGCCGTCCGTTGCCCGTCTGGCTGCTGGGCCTGATCGGTCTGGCAGGGTTCGTGGCGATCCTGGAACTGGTGCCCAGAGCCGGGCTGGTGGACGAGCGGTTCCTGCCGCCGTTCAGTGACATGCTCTCGGCGTTGGCGGCGCAGGCCGGGACGGCGGAATTCTGGCAGGCCCTGCTGGAGACGTTGCGCGGCTGGGCGATCGGCCTCTCGGTCGCGATGGCGGCGGGTGTGGTGCTCGGGATCCTGATCGGCGGCATCCCGCTGCTGCGGGCGGCGATGACCTCGACAATCGAGTTCCTGCGCCCGATCCCCTCGGTGGCGTTGATCCCGCTGGCCGTGCTCCTGTTCGGCACGGACATGCGCTCGACGCTGCTGCTGGTGGTGTACGCCGCCTTCTGGCAGGTGCTGGTGCAGGTTCTGTACGGGGTGCGGGACGTGGACCCGGTCGCGCGGGAGACCGCGCGCTCGTACCGGTTCAGTCCGCTGACCCAGGTCCGCACGGTGATCTGGCCGACCGCGCTGCCGTACGTGATGACCGGGTTCCGGCTGGGGGCCGCGGTGGCACTGATCCTGGAGATCACCGGTGAGCTGATCATCGGATCCCCCGGGCTCGGCAGGCAGATCGCGGTGGCACAGACCTCGGGTGCGGTGGCGTCGATGTACGCCCTGGTCATCGTGGTCGGTCTGGTGGGTGTGGTGGTCAACGTGATCGCGCGCGCCGGTGAACGCCGGTCGCTGCGTTGGCACCCCTCGATCCGTACGGAGGTGCCGTAGTGAGGGATCCGGGTAGGGGCCTGAGGATTCTGCTGCTACCGGCTCTGCCGGTGCTGCTGGTCGCGACCTGGTGGCTGACGACGGCCGACAGCACGAACTTCTTCTGGCCGCCGCTGGAGCAGATACTTCGCACGTTCGGCGAGACCTGGTTCACCGGCAGGTTCACCGCCGATGTGCTGCCCAGCCTGGCGCGGCTGCTGGTGGGCTACCTGGTGGCCGTGGCGCTGGGGGTGGGGCTGGGCACCGAGATCGGGTCCTGGCGGACGCTGCGGGCCCTGGTGGAGCCGGTCCTGGAGTTCTTCCGGGCGATCCCCGCACCGGTGCTCGTACCGATCCTGATGCTGTTCGCCGGTATCGGGAACGAGATGAAGGTGCTGGTCATCGTTTCCGGATGTGTCTGGCCGGTGCTGCTGAACACGGTGGAGGGAGTGCGCGCCCTGGACGAGGTACTGCGCGACACCGCCCGCTGTTACCGGCTGCGACCCCGATCGAGGCTCGTCCATCTGGTGCTGCGGGGAGCGAGCCCGCAGATCGCCGCCGGAGCGCGGCAGGCACTGTCCATCGGCATCATCCTGATGGTGATCAGTGAGATGTTCGCCGCGAGCAACGGCGTGGGGTTCACCATCATCCAGTTTCAGCGCAGCTTCGCGATCCCGCAGATGTGGACCGGGATCATCATGCTCGGACTGATCGGCGTCGTCCTTTCGGTGATCTTCCGGGCGGTGGAGAGCCGGGCACTGAGCTGGTACACCGGTCTGCGCATGTCGCAACGGACAAAGGGCTGACATGACCACCACACCCATCGGCGCCACCGCGCTGCTCGACGTACGTGACCTGCGCAAGGTGTACAGCGGCGGGAGCCGCAGTGTCGAGGCGGTCCGCAACCTGACCTTCAGCATCGCGCCCGGAGAGCTGGTCTGCATCGTCGGGCCCTCCGGGGCGGGCAAGACCACCCTGCTGAGATGCGTCGCCGGGCTGCTGAACAGCACCGCGGGCGAGGTGGTGCTCGACGGCGAGAAGGTGACCGGCCCGCCCCGCGGAATGGCCGTCGTGTTCCAGGAGTACGGCCGAAGCCTGTTCCCCTGGATGACCGTGCGGCAGAACGTCGAACTCCCGCTGAAGGAGAAGAAGGTCCCCAAGGCCGAACGCCGGCGGCTCGTCGAACAGGCGCTGGAGGCCGTCGGCCTGGCCGACGTCCACAACGCCCACCCCTGGCAGCTGTCGGGCGGCATGCAGCAGCGGGTGGCCATCGCCCGTGCGGTCGCCTACGAGCCGCACATCCTGCTGATGGACGAACCCTTCGCCGCCGTCGACGCGCAGACCCGCGCCGACCTCGAAGATCTCGTCCGCACTCTGTGGCGGCGCCTCGGGGTCACCGTGCTGTTCGTCACCCACGACATCGACGAGTCGGTCTATCTCGGCCAGCGCGTCATCGTGCTGTCCAACTCGCCGACGGTCGTGCTCGAAGAGGTCGCCGTCGACCTGCCGGACGATCGCGACCAGCTCACCACCCGCTCCCTGCCCCGTTTCGCCGAGCTCCGGGCCCATGTCTACGAGCTCATCCAGCGCGCCAAGCGCGGCGACCGCCCCGCGGGCTGAGCAGGCCGGCGCACCGGCCCGGACGGTCTCCTTCCGGCCACGGAGACCGGAGGCGACGCGGCGGGGGCGCCGTCCGGGCGGTCGCGGTGGGCAAGGAGATCCACGCACCATTCCGGACCGGTCGTGAACAGGGCTCTGAAACTTTCATCGGGTTAGAAACCCGTTCGGTGAGGTCAGGGGCCGGGGCGGTCCTAATTCAGGGGCCCCAACGTGCAACAAGCTGTACACACGGGTGAAACATCCGGACTATGGGAGCGCTCCCACCATCGTCCTGGAGATGATCACGTATGAGAGTCAATTCGCGTCGCCACGCCTGGCGTAATCGGGCGGCGACCACGGTGGACCCTCGGGTTCAGCTTCCCGACGACCACCCAGAAGGTCACCCAGGGCTGGAGCGCCACCTGGGCGCAGAGCGGCCAGGCCGCCTCCACCAGCATCGGCTTCAACGGCAGCTGGTCCGGTACCAACCCCAAGCCGAGCTCCTTCACGATCAACGGTGTGGCCTGTGGCGGGACCACCCCCGGCAACCAGCCGCCCACGGTCAGCCTGACCAGCCCCGCCTCGGGCGCCTCCTACCAGAGCGGTGCCGCCGTACCGCTCACGGCGACCGCCAGTGACGACGGCGCGGTCAGCAAGGTCGAGTTCTACGTCGACAACGCGCTGGTCGACACCGACACCACCGCCCCCTATTCCTACTCCGCCACGGGCCTGGCGGCCGGCTCCCACACCGCCAAGGCCAAGGCGTACGACAACGCCTCCCCGGCGCTGTCCACCGAGACCGCCGCGGTCCCCTTCACCGTGGCCGGCACCTCGACCCCGTCGATCGTCGCCTCCCCGACCTCCGTCAGCGTCCCCGAGGGTGGCTCCGCGACCGTCGGCTTCAAGCTCAGCCAGGCACCGAGTGGCGGCGTCACGGTCAACCTGAGCAAGACCGGTGACAGCGACATCACCATCTCGCCCTCCACGCTGAGCTTCACCACCGCCAACTGGAACACGGCGCAGAACGTGACGGTCTCGGCGGCCCAGGACGCAGACCAGACCAACGGCACCGCCACCATCACGGCCGCCGCCAGCGGCTACACCGGCGCCACGGTCACCGCCACCGAGGCCGACGACGACGGCAACCCGCCGGTCGGTCACGTCGACAACCCGTACGCCGACGCCACCGGTTATGTGAACCCCGACTGGTCGGCCAAGGCCGCCGCCGAGCCGGGCGGCAGCGCGGTCGCCAACGTCTCCACCGGTGTGTGGCTGGACCGCATCGCCGCCATCGCCGGCTCCTCCTCGGCCATGGGCCTCCGCGCCCACCTCGACGAGGCGCTCCGCCAGGACGCGGCCAACGGCAGCAAGCCGCTGACGATCCAGTTCGTCATCTACAACCTGCCCAACCGGGACTGCTCGGCGCTGGCCTCCAACGGTGAGCTGCTCATCGCCGAGAACGGCCTGAACCGCTACAAGACCGAGTACATCGACCCGATCGCCGCGATCATGGCCGAGCCCAAGTACGCGGCCCTGCGGATCGTGTCGATCGTCGAGATCGACTCGCTGCCCAACCTGATCACCAACCTCAACTTGGCCAAGTGCCAGGAGGCCAAGGACAGCGGCGCCTACGTCAACGGCGTCCGCTACGCCCTGGACAAGCTGCACGCGATCAGCAACGTCTACACCTACATCGACGCCGGTCACCACGGCTGGCTCGGCTGGGACACCAACTTCGGCCCGTCCGCCGACCTGTTCGCGAGCACCGTCTCCGGCACCGTCAAGGGCTTCGACAGCGTGGACGGCTTCATCACCAACACCGCCAACTACTCGGCTCTCAAGGAGCCGCACTTCACCATCAACACCCTGGTCAACGGCCAGAGCGTCCGCCAGTCCAGCTGGGTCGACTGGAACTTCTACGTCGACGAGCTCTCCTTCGCCCAGGGCTTCCGGAACACGCTCATCCAGAAGGGCTTCAAGTCGAACATCGGCATGCTGATCGACACCTCCCGTAACGGCTGGGGAGGCTCGGCCCGCCCGGCCGCTGCCAGCACCTCCACCGTCGTGAACACCTTCGTCAACGAGTCGAGGGTGGACCGCCGGATCCACGCCGGCAACTGGTGCAACCAGAGCGGTGCCGGTCTGGGCGAGCGCCCGCAGGCCAGCCCCGCCGCCGGTCTGGACGCCTACGTCTGGATCAAGCCCCCGGGTGAGTCCGACGGCTCCAGCAAGGAGATCCCGAACAACGAGGGCAAGGGCTTCGACCGGATGTGCGACCCGACCTACACCGGCAACGCGCGCAACGGCAACAGCATGAGCGGTGCCCTGGCCGACGCGCCGATCTCCGGCCAGTGGTTCTCCGCCCAGTTCCGTCAGCTCCTGCAGAACGCCTACCCGGCGCTCCCGTAGTCCGCTGATCCCGGGCCCCGCCCCCCGCGGGGCCCGACCTGCGAAGCTCCGCCGCCCCCACCGGGGGCGGCGGAGCCGTTCTCTTTTCCGGCGGGGCGGATATTGGGATGCGGGGAGGCGGCGGGTCGGGCAGCATGGACGGTTGGGGCTTCACACGGGGGCCTTCGAAGGGCACGCGTGAGCCGTCAGGCGCGGGCCGAAAGTATCCTGGGTTTCAGTATGGGAACGCCTCCTTTGACATCTCCGCTCTCCGAGCTGCACACCCGCCTGCCCGAGCTCACGCTCCGTGACCAGCGGCGGTTACGACGCAGGCTCGACGGGGCCCGCAAGGTCAGAAACCGGGCCGCGCAGCAGAAGATCACCGCCGAGATCGCCGCCGACATCGAGCGGGCCGAGCGCCGGGTCGCCCGGCGTCGCGCCGGCGTCCCCACGGTCACCTATCCGGAGGCGCTGCCGGTCAGCCAGCGCAAGGACGACATCCTGGAGGCGATCCGCGACAACCAGGTCGTGATCGTCGCCGGCGAGACCGGCTCGGGCAAGACCACCCAGCTGCCGAAGATCTGCCTGGAGCTCGGCCGGGGCGTCAGGGGGCTGATCGGGCACACCCAGCCCCGCCGGATCGCCGCCCGTACCGTGGCCGAGCGCGTCGCCGAGGAGCTCGACACCCCGCTCGGCGACGCCGTGGGCTACAAGGTGCGCTTCACCGACCAGGTGAGCGACGGCACGCTCGTCAAGGTCATGACGGACGGCATCCTGCTGGCCGAGCTGCAGAACGACCGCGACCTCGACCAGTACGACACGCTGATTATCGACGAGGCGCACGAGCGCAGCCTCAACATCGACTTCATCCTGGGCTACCTCAAGCAACTCCTGCCGCGCCGCCCCGACCTGAAGGTGATCATCACCTCGGCGACCATCGACCCCGAGCGCTTCTCCAAGCACTTCGGCGACGCGCCGATCGTGGAGGTCTCCGGCCGGACCTACCCCGTCGAGGTGCGTTACCGGCCGATCGCCGAGGACGACGACCAGATCCAGGCGATCGGCAACGCCGTCGACGAGCTGTGCGCCGAGGGACCCGGCGACATCCTGGTCTTCCTCAGCGGCGAGCGGGAGATCCGCGACACCGCCGAGGCGCTCGCCAAGCGCAAGGACGCCGAGATCCTGCCGCTGTACGCCAGACTGTCCGCCGCCGAGCAGCACAAGGTCTTCCAGCGGCACACCAGGCGCCGGGTCGTGCTGGCCACCAACGTGGCCGAGACCTCGCTGACCGTGCCCGGCATCAAGTACGTGGTCGACCCCGGATTCGCCCGCATCTCCCGCTACAGCCACCGCACCAAGGTCCAGCGCCTCCCCATCGAGGCGATCTCCCAGGCCTCGGCCAACCAGCGCAAGGGCCGCTGCGGCCGGGTCTCCGACGGCATCTGCATCCGGCTGTACGAGGAGGACGACTTCGTCACCCGGCCGGAGTTCACCGACCCGGAGATCCTCCGTACCAACCTCGCCTCGGTCATCCTGCAGATGACCTCGATCGGCCTGGGCGACATCGGGGCCTTCCCGTTCGTCGAGCCGCCCGACCAGCGCCAGGTCAGGGACGGCTACGACCTGCTCCAGGAACTGGGCGCCTTCGACCAGGGGCGGCAGATGACCCCGCTCGGCCGCAAGCTGGCCGGGCTTCCCGTCGACCCGCGACTGGCCCGCATGGTGCTGGAGGCCGACCACAACGGCTGCGTCCGCGAGGTCATGGTCATCGCCTCCGCCCTGTCGATCCAGGACCCGCGCGAGCGCCCGGCCGACAAGCAGCAGGCCGCCGACGACAAGCACCGCCGGTTCGCCGACAAGGAGTCCGACTTCGTCTCGTACCTGAACCTGTGGAACTACCTGCAGGAGCAGCAGAAGGAGCTCTCCTCCAGCGCGTTCCGGCGCCTGTGCAAGGCGGAGTTCCTCAACTACCTGCGGGTCCGCGAGTGGCAGGACGTCTACGGCCAGCTACGCCAGATGTCGAAGACCCTCGGCATCGCCCTCAACAGCACCCCCGGCGACGAGCAGAGGATCCACATCTCCCTGCTCTCCGGCCTGCTCTCCCACGTCGGCGTCAAGGACATCGACAAGAAGACCGCGGAGCCCGGCGCCCGCCGCGGCGCGAACGAGCCGCGCAGGCCGATGACCGAGTACGTCGGCGCGCGCAACGCCCGGTTCGCGATCTTCCCGGGTTCCGCGCTCGCCAAGAAGCAGCCGCTCTGGGTGATGTCCGCCGAGCTGGTGGAGACCTCCCGGCTCTGGGCCCGGGTCAACGCCAAGATCGAACCCGAGTGGGTCGAGCCGCTCGCCGCGCACCTGATCAAACGCACCTACTCCGAGCCGCACTGGGAGAAGAAGCAGGGCTCGGTGATGGCGTACGAGAAGGTCACCCTGTACGGGGTGCCGATCGTGGCCCAGCGCAAGGTCAACTACGGCCGCATCGACCCCGAGCTGAGCCGGGAGCTGTTCATCCGGCACGCCCTGGTCGAGGGCGACTGGGAGACCCATCACGCCTTCTTCGCCGAGAACCGCAAGCTCCTCGAAGAGGTCGAGGAACTGGAGGAGCGGGCCAGGCGCCGCGACATCCTCGTCGACGACGAGACCCTGTTCGACTTCTACGACCAGCGCGTTCCCGCCGACGTCGTCTCCGGCCGGCACTTCGACTCCTGGTGGAAGAAGGCCCGCGCCGACCAGCCCGACCTGCTCAGCTTCGAGAAGTCGATGCTGATCAGCGAGTCGGCCGGCGACGTCAGCCGGCGCGACTACCCCGACGTGTGGCGCCAGGGCGGCCTGCGCTTCCCGCTGACGTACCAGTTCGAGCCCGGCACCGACGCCGACGGCGTCACCGCGCACATCCCGCTCGCGCTGCTCAACCAGGTCAACGTCGAAGGGTTCGACTGGCAGATCCCCGGACTGCGCGAGGAGTTGCTCACCGCGCTCATCCGCAGCCTGCCCAAGAACATCCGGCGCAACTTCGTCCCCGCCCCCAACTACGCCAAGAAGGTCCTGGAGCGGGCCGAGCCCACCCAGGAGCCGCTGCTCGCGGTGCTGGAGCGCGAGCTGCTCAACCTGACCGGCTTCCAGGTGACCCGCGAGAACTGGCAGCCGGACCTGGTCCCCGACCACCTCAAGATCACCTTCCGGGTGATCGACGGCCGCAAGCAGAAGCTGGCCGAGAGCAAGGACCTGGCCGACCTCAAGCGGCGCCTCGCCCCCAAACTCCGCCAGACCCTCTCCAAGGCCGCCGACGGCCTGGAGAGAACCGGTCTGACGGGGTGGACCGTGGGCGCGCTGCCCAAGACGTTCGAGCAGCGCAGGATGAAGGCCTATCCGGCACTCGCCGACGAGGGCGCCACCGTGGCGGTACGAATGTTCGAGACCGAGGCCGAGCAGCGCCGGGCCATGTGGGAGGGCACCCGCAGGCTGCTGCTGCTCAACACCCCGTCCCCGGCCAAATGGGTGCTCGGCCGCCTCGGCAACCAGTCCAAGCTCGCCCTGAGCCGGAGCCCGCACGCCGGCGCCGTCGCCCTCTTCGACGACTGCATCGCCTGCGCCGCCGACCATCTCATGAACGAGTACGGCGGGCCGGTCTGGGAGGAGTCCGCCTTCACCGCCCTGCGCGACAAGGTGCGCGCCGAACTCTTCGACACCACGGCAGAGGTGGTGGCCAGGGTCGAGAGCATCCTCAAGGTCTGGCACACCGTCTCGACGCTGCTGCCCGAGTCCCGCTCGACGCCCGCGATCGAGGACATCCGCGACCAGGTGGCCAACCTGGTCTACCCGGGCTTCGTCACCGAGACCGGCCACAAGCGCCTGCCCGACCTGCTCCGCTATCTCAAGGGAGCCGAGCGGCGGCTGGAGAAGGTGCACGAGGACGCGTTCCGCGACGGGGAGCGGATGGACAAGGTGCACGACATCGAGGACGACTACCACGAGCTGGTCGAGAAGCTCCCCCCGGCCCGCCGCTCCGACGACGACGTCCGGCAGATCCGCTGGATGATCGAGGAGCTCAGGGTCAGCTACTTCGCCCAGACCCTTGGCACCCCGTACTCGATCTCCGACAAGCGCATCCGCAAGGCGATGGAGAAACTCTGAGCCGGTTCGCCCGCCTGGGCGGGGGAGCGGCTGTCGTGCCACAGTGCTGTGCACCGCAACGCGGTCGTCTTCAGCGGGTCCCCGGGACTGTGGCATTCGGGCAGACCTCCCGGTAGGACGATTCGGGGATCAGCCTTGTCCACTCCTCCTGGGAGAGGGTGGTTCCCAGCCGGGCACAGAGCGTGGCGGTGGCCTGCCCCGGATCCGCGGGAAACTGGTTGAACGCCTTCACGATGTCGGCGCCGGGGCGTCGTTCAGTCAGCCCTGGTGTCGTACGTCGCGCGGTTGGCGATCACGTCGTCCATGTGGGTCTCGGCCCAGGTTTTCAGGCCGCGTATCATGCGATGCAGCGAGATGCCCAGGTCGGTCAGCTCGTACGTGACCGTGATGGGCACGGTGGGCACCACGGCGCGGCTGACGAGTCCGTCGCGCTCCAGCGAGCGCAGCGTCTGGGTGAGCATCTTCTGACTGACACCCGCCAGCATGCGGGACAGCTCCGAGTAGCGCATCGACCGGGGCTCGCCGGCGCAGTCGTCACCTGGCCGATGCGGGCCGTCGCTGCCGAGGGCAGCGAGGATCAGTGCAACCCATTTGCCGGAGATCCGGTTGAGCAGTTCGCGGCTCGGACACGCCGCCAGGAAAGCGTCGTACTCCACCTTGGACTGTGCCCGCTGCCGGGCCGCCGTCGTTGTCGCCACTGCCGGCTCCTTTGCTGCCTTAAGGTGCCCTACGCACTTTTAGGTGCCTACTTCCCTTTAGAAGGTTACTCCCCCAGGCTGGGTGGCACCTTCGCAGCACACCACGAAAGACAGAGGTACGAACATGCCCTCCCGCTCCCTTCCCGGCGGCACCTGGACCTTGGGCGACCTGTCCGTCTCCCGGTTCGGCTACGGCGCCATGCAGCTCGCCGGCCCCGGGGTCATGGGTCCGCCGGCTGACCGCGACGCCGCACTCGCAGTCCTCCGCGAGGTCAGGGACCTCGGGATCACGCACATCGACACCGCAGGCGCCTACGGGCCGCGCTTCACCAACCAACTCATCCGTGAAGCGCTGCACCCCTACCCCGAAGCGCTGCACATGGTGACCAAGGTCGGTGCCGACCGCGACCAGCAGGGCGGCTGGCCCCCGGCCCGCAAGCCCGAGGATCTGCGTCGCGCCATCCACGAGAACCTCGAAGATCTCGGCGTCGACGTGCTCGATCTGGTCAACCTCCGACTGGGTGACGCTCAAGGACCCCAGCCCGGCTCGCTCGCCGCGCCCTTCGAAACACTCGTCGAGCTCCAGCAGCAGGGCCTGATCCGGCACCTCGGCGTGAGCAACGCGACGGCGGAGCAGGTCGCCGAGGCACGCGCGATCGCGCCGATCGTGTGCGTGCAGAACATGTACAACCTCGCCTACCGCCAGGACGACAAGCTGATCGACGAGCTCGCCGAACAGGGCATCGCCTACGTGCCCTTCTTCCCACTCGGCGGCTTCAGCCCCCTGCAGTCCTCGGCGCTTTCCAGCATGGCCGACCGGCTGAATGCGACACCGATGTCCGTCGCCCTGGCCTGGCTGCTGCAGCGGTCGCCGAACATCCTGCTCATCCCCGGAACCTCGTCAACGGCGCACCTGCGCGAGAACGTCACCGGCGCGGGACTCCGGCTCTCCCCCGAGGACCTCGCCGAACTCGACAAGATCGGCCGCCAGTGAATCCGATCAAGAAGGAACTCGTCCATACCCGGTGCCGCGCATGGCGGACTTCCTCAGCCGACGGCCAGGCGATCGACGAGGAGTTTCAGTCGAGGGACAGCCCTGTGGCCGGAGTCGTCCGGGCGGCCCGGCGTGCCGGGAGAACAGCGGCGAGGAGTCCGGCCAGGGCGGCGATGAGGACGACGACGCCGAGTGAGAGCCAGGGGACCCGCATGGTGGCGTCGCTGAGAGCCCGCGTCACGAACGTCTCGTAGCCGACCCAGGCGAACCCGACGCCGATCACGGTGCCGAGCAGGGTGGCCACCACCGACAGCAGCACCGCCTCGGTCGCCAGCATCCGCCGCAGCTGCCTGCGGGTGAGCCCGAGCGCGCGCAGCATCGCGTGTTCGCGGGCGCGTTCGAGCACGGAGAGCCCCAGGGTGTTCGCGATCCCGATCAGGGCGATCACGACGGCGATGCCGAGCAGGCCGAGCGCTGACCAGGTGTAGATTCCCAGCTGTTGGTCCAGCGACTCCCAGGTCCGCAACCCGTTCTCGATCGTCGCACCAACCGGATCGGCCAGCTCGTCCAGATCACTGCCGAGTCGAGCCGGATCGGCGCCGGAGGAGGCGCGGATCCAGATGGCATGCGGCTCGGGGGCGTCGGTGAGCGTCGCCAGTGTCTCGGGCGCGACCACGCCCGCCGGGCCCCAGCCGGTGCCGACGGCGACCTGCAACCGGGCTTGCCGGTCGCCGACGCGCACCGTGACCCGGTCACCGGGCCGGAGACTCAGGTCCTTGCCGAAGGCCTCGGAATCGACTCTGATCTTCTCCGGCTCCACCCGGGCGAACGCCCCGCCGTCGCGGGCCACGTGCATCGCGGCCGGCGCGGTGACAACCAGGATCGGTTCGTCGAGCCCGGTCACCCGGGCCACGGCGCCGCCCACTGGAACGGCCTGCTCCACACCGGGAGTGTGATGTACCCGGTCGAGGAGGTCAGTGGTGACCGGCTCCTTGGGCGAGGTGAGCGCGACATCGATGGGGTGGTCCCTACCGATCTGCTCATCCAACGACGAACGCCACGTGGTCATCCCGGTGAGTACGGCGGTCGTCAGGGTGACGCCGACCAGCAGGGAGGCGGTGGTGGTGGCGGTCCGCCGCGGATTGCGCACAGCGTTCTTGGTCGCCAGCCGCCCGGCGGGGCCGAGCAGCGCGCCGATGATCCGGACCAGGCGGGGAACGAGCACCGGCCCGAAGAGGAGTACGCCGGTGAACACCGATCCTCCGCCTGCCACCATGAGCGCCGTACTGTCCTGGGCCATCGCCACCCCGAGCAGGGCCGGCCCGGTGACCAGGAGGATCGTAGCGAGCGCCAGCCGCACCAGGCCGGTGGCCGTGTGTACGTCGACCGCGGCATCCGGGCGCAACGCCGCCAGCGGGCTCACCCGGACCACACGCCGGACCGGCAACCAGGACGCGACCATGGTGACCGCCAGGCCGATGGCGAACCCGCCCAGCAGCCAGAGCGTGGGCAACTCGGCGGCACCCACCGGGACGGTCGGCGCGAGGGTGCCGATCAGGGCGATCAGCCCGTAGCCGAGACCGACGCCGGCCAGTGTCCCGGCCAGTGACGCGAGCACCCCGACGACGGCCGCCTCGCGGCGTACCGAACGCACCACCTGCCGCCGGGTCGCGCCGACGCAGCGCAGCAGCGCGAAGTCGCGGAGTCGTTGCGCCAACAGGATGGAGAACGTGTTCGCGATGACCAGGACCGAGACGAAGAGCGCGATGCCGGCGAACAACAGCAGCATCACCGACAAGCTGTTCACCCTGTTCTGGACATAGGTCAGCCGCTCCGCGGCGAAACCCTCCGGCGACTGCGCCTTCGCACCTTCCGGGAGCTGACCTACCTCCCCGCGCACCGCCACCGCGTTCAGATGGAGGTGGTCGCGCCACCGCAGCAACTGCGGCCAGGTGACGTACATCGAGGCCTGGGCCGGGGGTGAGGGCGACTCCACCAGACCGACCACTCGTACGTCGCGCGCGGCGGCGCCCTCGCCGATCCGAACCCGGTTGCCGACCGCGATGTTCTCGGCCAGGGCGAAATACACGTCCACCACCGCCTCGCCCGTGCTCGCTGGGAAGCGACCCGAGCTGAGCTCCTGCCAGCGCCACTCCTCCAAGATGGCGATCGGCCCCACGGTCGTTTCGGAGAGCCGCCGGCCGTTCGCGCGCGCCGGCAGCGTTGCCCGGCCGGTCGCGGCCGCGTTCTCACCGTGTCGCTCGGTGAATGCGATCGCGGCCTCCGGGTCCAGCTCGAACGATGGCCACCCCGCCGCCGAGACCACGTGGTCGGCATTGCGGTACGGCGCCCCCAGGCCGTCCATGAGTCCGCTGTATGCCCCGGACGTGAGCACACCGACCACAACGACGAAGGCGACGGCGACGGCGACCGCGACCACCGCTGCGACGTACCTGCGGAGGTGGGTGCGCAGCGACGCGAGGAAGACGGTACGCATCAGACGATCCGCCCGTCCTGCATGGTGACCACGTCGTCGGCGTACGCCGCCGCGTCCCGCTCGTGGGTGACCATCACGACGGTCTGGCCGAGTTCGCGCGCCGACCGGCGCAGGTGGTCCAGCACCTCCGCCGACGTAGTGCTGTCCAGGTTTCCGGTGGGCTCGTCGGCGAACAGCAGGTCCGGCTGGGTGACCAGTGCCCGGGCGATCGCGACCCGCTGCTGCTGGCCGCCGGACAGCTCCGCGGGCCGGTGGCCGAGCCTGTCGGCCACGCCGAGGGTATCGGCGAGCGTGTGCACGCGCTCCCGCGCCGCGTCGTCGATCCGGCGACTGCCCAGCTCAAGCGGGAGCATGATGTTCTCTCCCGCGGTGAGCATCGGCAGCAGGTTGAACGACTGGAACACGAAGCCGACGTGCTCGCGGCGGAAGATCGTGAGCGCGTCGTCGTCGAGTGACCCGAGGTCGATGCCGGCCACGGTGACGGTGCCGCCGCCGGCCTGGTCGAGTCCGGCCAGGCAGTGCATCAGCGTGGACTTGCCCGATCCGCTCGGCCCCATGATCGCGGTGAACCTGCCTCGTGGGAGGTCGAGGTCGACGCCGCGCAGGGCATGCACCTGGGCATCGCCCCGGCCGTAGGTCTTGGTCAGGCCTCGCGCGCTGGCGGCCTGCCGGGTGGTGGTCGTCATGCCGCCAGTCAAGGCAGCGTGGTGTTGCCGGCACGTATGTGGTTTTCGATATGCCGACGATATGCGCCGGCTCGTAGCCTCGGAGCATGCGTGTGTTGATCGTTGAGGACGAACGCCTTATGGCAGAGGCCATCCGCGACGGCCTACGCCTGGCAGCGATCGCGGCAGACATCGCAGGTGACGGCGACACCGCTCTGGAACTGCTGAGCGTCAACGCCTACGACATCGCCGTCCTCGACCGAGACATTCCCGGACCCTCCGGCGACGAGATCGCCCAACGCATCGTCGCCTCCGGCAGCGGCATGCCGATCCTCATGCTCACCGCTGCCGACCGTCTCGATGACAAGGCCACCGGGTTCGAGCTCGGCGCCGACGACTACCTCACCAAGCCGTTCGAACTCCAGGAACTCGTGCTCAGGCTCAGAGCACTCGACCGCAGGCGCGCGTACAACAGGCCGCCCGTGCGAGAGATCGCAGGTCTGCGACTGGATCCGTTCCGCCGAGAGGTCTACCGCGACGGCCGCTACGTCGCGCTGACCAGGAAGCAGCTCGCCGTGCTCGAAGTCCTCGTCGCCGCCGAAGGCGGTGTCGTCAGCGCCGAAGAACTCTTGGCGCGGGCCTGGGATGAGAACGCAGACCCGTTCACCAACGCCGTGCGCATCACGGTCTCGGCACTGCGCAAACGGCTCGGCGAACCCTGGATCATCACCACGCTACCCGGCACCGGATACCGCATCGGCACTCAACCAGACACCGGAGGTGAGGGGGACCGTGGATAGAGCGCCCGGGTTGAGCGTTCGCCTCAAATTCACCCTCAGCTATGCCGGATTCCTCATACTTGCCGGAGCCCTGCTGCTCGTGGCGGTGTGGGTGTTCCTGCGTAGGATCATCGCGGGGTTAGTTCCCAAACGCTTCATCCTCCTGCACGACTTCGCGCCGGCCATGGGCACGGTGCTGGTCTTCATGCTGGTGTTCGGTCTCCTGGGAGGATGGATTCTCGCCGGCCGCATGCTCGCCCCGCTGGCCCGCATCACGGACGCCACCCGCATGGCCGCGGACGGGTCACTCTCCCACCGGATCCAGTTGGAGGGCCGCAAAGACGAGTTCCGTGAACTCGCCGACGCCTTCGACGCCATGCTCGCACGGCTCGAAGCACACGTCGCCGAACAGCAGAGATTCGCAGCCAACGCCTCCCACGAACTGCGCACCCCGCTTGCGATCTCGCAGGCACTTCTCGACGTGGCCCGCCACGATCCGACACACGACCATGGAGAACTCGTCGGCCGCCTTCGTGCCGTCAACGCCCAGGCGATCGACCTCACCGAGGCGCTACTCGTGCTCAGCCGCGCTGACCAGAGGTCCTTCACCCGAGAACCTGTCGACCTGTCCCTACTCGTAGAAGAGGCCGTCGAAACACTGCTCCCGCTCGCCGAGAAACGCGGTGTCACCATCGATGCCTCCGGTGACATCACCCCGGCTATCGGGTCGCAAGCGCTCCTGCTGCAGATGACGACGAACCTTGTGCACAACGCCATCGTGCACAACCTGCCCGAGCGGGGCACCGTGTGGGTCAAGACCAGCGTCCGCCCCGAGACCGCGGTGCTCACTGTCGAAAGCAGCGGCGAGAAGCTCTCCTCGCAGTTGGTCTCGACACTCACCGAACCCTTTCAGCGCGGCACCGAAAGAATACGCAATGACCACGCAGGCGTCGGACTGGGCCTGGCAATCGTCAAGAGCATCATCCAAGTACACGACGGATCCCTCACTATCGTCCCGCGTCCTACGGGCGGACTCCGTATCGTCGTTCAACTGCCCACCCCACCACCACATACCGCCAAAAAGTCAGGTTGAGGTGCCCCCGGCACATCGGACAGGAGCGAGACGTGTTCACCCGCTGGTGGCTCCGCCGCGCCGTATCCCGGTGCCGACCCCTCGCTGGGTGGGGCAGGTCGAGTCGGTGTCGTTACAGGAAGATCGAGGTGTCGAGGTCGAAGTCGACGGGGGAGGGGATCCGGAGCGGCTTGCCCATCTCGGTGTGGGTCATGGTCCGGTAGCTGCCGTCCTCGGGATCGCTGAGGACGGTGACCGTGGGCGGCGAGGCGACGGGGTCGACGATCAGCATGATCGGGATGCCGCAGCCCGCGTAGATCCGGGGCTTCGTGCCGCGGTCCATCTCCATGGAGCCGGGCGAGACGATCTCCGCCACCAGGATCAGCCCCGAGGAGAGGATCTCCCGATCTCCCCAGAGGGGAGCGTTCACGGGGACCAGGCAGTAATCAGGGACGATGGTGTCTCGTGGACCTTCGACGCAGATGTCGACATCGCCGGAGAAACTCTCCCAGCTGTTCTTGTCCTCCACGGAAATCAGGGCTCTGCTGAGGCATCGTGCTATACGCGCGTGCCGGGGGGTCGCGGAAGGACTCACGATCAGGTTCCCGTCGATGACTTCGGCCCGTAGGCCACGGATAGGGGGAAGGGACTCGAAGATCTCCCTCGGGGTGCGAGGTAGTGGACGGTCCTCAGGTGCGGCGGGCTGAGCGGGCGGCTGAGGCGCGGTGCGCGGGGCGGATCGCTGAGACGCTGTCATCACCATGAACCGGTATCCCTTCGTGTCCGAACATGCACTCTAAGTGTTCCATGGGGCGCCGTCGGTCATGAGAGAAATGCGCGGCGATGATGGATCGGCTGCGGCGCGGTCGGGAGTGATGCCGCTGTCGCGGGACCTCGCTGACCTTTCGCCACCGAAATGCGGGCCGGTGTTCCGGTCTTCGGGTGGGGAAGGACGTCAGAGGAAGATCGAGGTGTCGAGGTCGAAGTCGACGGGGGAGGGGATCCGGAGCGGTTTGCCCAGCTGGACGCGTGTGACGGTCCGGTAGGCGCCGTCCTCGGGGTCGCTGAGCACCGTTGCCGTCCCAGGGGTGGCGATCGGGTCGACGAGCAGCATGATCGGCACCCCGCCCGTGGCGTAGATGCGGGGCTTGTCGTCGCGGTCGGTTCGGGCGCTCCCCGGGGAGACGACCTCGGTGACCATGATCAAATCGGAGGAGCGCAGCTCCAGGGCACCCCAACGCGGGCAGTCCGCGGGGGCGATGACGAAGTCGGGGGTGAGGCTGTCCCGGGGGCCGTCGATACAGATGTTCACCCCGCCCACGTGTGCTCGCCAGTCGCGCTTCATGACGACCGGCTGCAATGCGTAGGAGAGGAGTGTCGCGCTCCAGCTGTGCTCGGGGGTGCCCACGGGGCTCACGATCAGACTCCCGTCGATGACTTCGGCGCGGAAGCCGGGGGTGGGGGGCAGCGTTTCGAGGAGATCCCGCGCGGTGCGAGCGGGTGGCGGATCCTTCGGGGAAACATGGTGTGAGGGACGTCCCCGTGTCGTTGCCGTCATCGACTTATCTCCCTCCGTGTTCGAGTAAGCACACTAAGTGTCGCATGGGCTCTCTTTGGATCCGGGACACATGCCCTCCGGTTATGGATCAGCTTGGCGAGAGGGGCGGTGGTGCCGGTGTCCGGGCGCGTTCGTACGAGGGTGCTCGCCCTGGAGTGGTCCCCGGGTGTCCGTTTTGCTGGGCCGGGCTAGGATTCGGACGGGTTCGGGAAGGGGGGCGGCGTGGTCAGGGCGCTGGTGTTCGATGTGGGTGAGACGCTGATCGACGAGACGCGGATCTGGTCGCGCTGGGCCGACCGGCTCGGCGTCACCCGGTTCACCATGCTCGGTGTGCTGGGCGGCATGGCCGCGCTCGACCGGTCGTTCGAGGACGCGTTCGGGCTGCTGCGGCCCGGGTTCGACGTCGAGGCGGAACAGGAGGCGTGGAAGCGGGACGACCCCGCCGGGCTCCGGGTGAACTTCGACGCCGATGACCTCTATCCGGACGTACGGCCCGGCCTGGCGGCGTTGCGCGACCTCGGATACGAGCTGATCATCGCGGGCAACCAGCCGCCGCAGGCCTACGACGCGCTGGCCGCGATGGATCTGCCCGTCGACGCGATCCACACCTCCGACGGCTGGGGTGTCTCCAAGCCCGATCCGGGGTTCTTCGCGAAGGTCGTCGCGGTGTCGGGGCGGGAGGCCGGCGAGATCCTCTACGTGGGCGACCGGCTCGACAACGACGTCCGGCCCGCCCGCGCGGCCGGAATGTGGACCGCGCTGATCCGCCGGGGCCCGTGGGGTCACCTGCACGCCGCCCGCCCCGAGGCGGCCGAGGCCGACCACGTCATCGACGACTTCCCCGGCCTCGTCGCGGCACTGGGAGGCGGGGTCGCAGGTTGATCGCGGGCCGCTCGCGGAGCAGGGGGCGGGGTCGTGCACATCGGGCCATGTGCCTGCGCGGAATCGGCTACCCGGTCGTGGATGCTTCGCGGAGCCGGACACATGGCTTTGACGGCGTCCTCGGTGAGGACACCGCGAAGGACTTCCCTAACGAGCCGGATCAGTCGGGTTCGATGTGGATGGCGCGTTCCTCGGCTGACAGGTCTCCGCTGTCGGGGCCGACATCCCGGGCGTACTCCTCGGATGTCTCGTCCGGGCCGATACCCTCATTGGGCGCCACCAGGCGGTCCTCCTCGCGTGGGGGCCGCCGTTCGTGGTTCGGGGCCTCACGCCAGAGACGTTCGTCAAGCGTGTCCTGATGTCCGGGATCGTCCGGGCGGATCTCGTGGTGAAGACCGAGGTCATCGGTCCACTCCTCGACTTCGATCGCTTGCTCGTCGCTTAGACCTTTACGGTCCGGGGGCATTTGACTCATATTCCGGCCCTACCCGTTTTGCGCCCGAAAACCCACAGGTCGGAGCATGGCCCGGCGGCCGCCTCTTCAGTCGCCGAGCCGTCCCCTGCCAAGCGGGTACGGTCACCCGTCGCCGTCGCCGTCGCCGAGCCAGACGAGGTCGGAGCCGAGCCGGTACGCCGCGCTCTGCGGGCTCTTCCACCGACCGAATCCCCGGGGCGTGCCGACGGTGGCCGCGTCGCCACCCGGCAGGGCCAGCCCGTAGGCCACCAGTCGCGCTATGATCTCCTCGTCCTCGGCCTCCCGGACCAGCGCGAACACGCGGGGCAGCCCTCCGGCCAGTGCCCGCACTTTCTCCCTGCTGAGCGGCGAATCGGACTGCCAGGACAAACCGCCTCCGCCTCCTCCGGTCTCGCCGTGCCACGAGGCCATGCCGTGGTAAACAGTCGGGTAGTCGGAACCGTTGAAGTGCTCCATCTCGGGTGCTTCCTTCCGGCATCGGGGCCGGGGCGGGCATGGCCTGTCAGCGAGGCTCGCCCCGGTCTCCTGCTCTTCCCTGGTGTTCCTGTGACCACGTGACCGTCCCGTGGTCGGACGCTGCCATTTCTTGCGCTCTCTGTGAGCGGGCGGCTACGTTGGGTATAGAGACACGCGGTTATCGAAGTTCACAAGCTGTATTTGCCAGGCTGGCGAAGCTCTGGCCTGTACAGCCCAGCCTGGAAGGTGGGTATGGCTGCTCCGAAGTGGGTGACGCTCCGAGCGCAGTGGCTCGGCCAGCAACTCCGAGAGTTGCGTGAGGCCAACTCCCTGTTGCTCAAGGATGTGGCCGAGTATCTCCAGCGAGACCCGTCCACCGCGGGCCGCTTCGAATCGGGGGAGTATCCGATCCGGCGCCCGGACCTGCTGGCTCTCCTTGATCTGTACGGCGTGGCCGACGGCAGGCGGCGCGAGAGCCTGATGAAGCTCAGCCAGGAGGTCTGGCAGAAGGGCTGGTGGGACGGGTACGCCAACGAGGTCGCCGGTGCGTTCGTTGACTATGTGTGGCTGGAGTCCCGCGCGGCCGAGATCCGCTCCTTTGACAACACACTGCTTCTCGGGTTGTTTCAGACGCAGGAGTATGCGCGGGCGGTGATTGCGGCGGCGGAGTTCGGTGCCGAAAAACAGCAGATCGAGCGATGGGTCGAGTTACGCATGACTCGTCAGGAGATCCTCCGAGGTGACGACCCTCCACGCCTGTCAGCGATCATCGATGAAGCGGTGTTGCACCGTGAGGTCGGTGGTCCGGAATGTCAGATGGCGCAGCTACGTCATCTGATCGAGTGCGCCGCCCGCCCGAATATCGAGATCCGAGTGCTCCCGTTCAGTGCTGGTGCGCATGCCAGCCCGACAGGTGCTTTCCGAATACTGGCGATGAGGAATCCCTATCCTGAGGTCGCCTATGCGGAGACCCCGAAGGGTGCTATTTACGTGGAATCACCCGATGCTGAGAGCTTCATGCTGACGTACGATAATTTACAGAAGCTCGCCCTCGGCCCTGAAGACTCGGCCGAGCTCATCTCCGCAATAGCAGAAGAAATGCGGTGAACGCGATGCAAGAGCACAGCAAGCCCAGCTCCGCTGAACTGGCCGGTGTGGCCTGGCACATCAGCACGAAGAGCGAGAACGGTGGCGGAAGCTGTGTGGAGGCCGGGCCGTTGCCTGACGGTAGTGGGCGGGTGGCGGTGCGGCACAGTCGTCGGCCTGATGGTGAAGTGATCGTTTATACCCGCGCGGAGTGGGAGGCGTTCGTCGGCGGCGTCAAGGACGGGGAGTTCGACTTCTCCGGCACCTGAGCCGAGGGGCCTGAACGCGACGACGGCCCGTCAGGCCCGGCCCGTCGGTCACTCGTCCGACAGATAGACGGCACGTCCTTCGCGCCGGGCGAGGCGGGCGGTGCTCAGGCGGGTGGCGGCGTTCTCCTCCAGGAGGGTGGCGGCGGTGTGCCACGGAAGGAACGCCACCTCGTCAAGCTCCTCGGCCTCCGGGCTGATCTGGCCGGGATCGCTCAGCACCCCGCCGTCGAACACGAAGTGGATCAGTGAACGGGGGCGTTCCCCCGACGGTGGCGCCCAGTGGACCACGAGGAGTTCACCCACCTCGACGGGCACGCCGAGCTCCTCGGTCACCTCGCGCCTCGCGCACGCGTGGGGCGCCTCGCCCTCTTCCACGACCCCACCGGGGAAGTCCCAGGTCGGCCGGTAATTGGGCTTGACCAGCAGCACCCGGTCCTCGGGGTCGGTGATCAGCAGGCAGGCGCAGGTGAACACGGTGGGCAGGGTGGCGTACCAGGTGACGGGGTCGAGGTAGGGCTTGCTCACCCTCGCCACGCTACCGCCGCGAGCCGCCGGTCACGGGCAAGGCCCGCCGAGCCGTCACCGGTCGTCCGCATCCGGACAGACGGCTCTCTCGCTCAGCCGAGCTTCTTGACCAGCACCTCGAACTCCAGGTCGTCCCTGGTCGGCAGGCCGAAGCTCTCGTCGCCGTAGGGGAAGGGGGCCGTCTCGCCGGTGCGGATGTAGCCCCGGCGCACGTACCAGGCCAGCAGTTCCTCGCGGACCGAGATCACCGTCATGCGCATCTCGTCCACCCCCCACTCGTCGCGGGCGAGACGCTCGGCCTCGGCGAGGACCGCCTTACCGAGGCCGCCGCCCTGCAGCGTGGGGCGTACCGCGAACATCCCGAAGTACGCGTGTCCGCCCCGGTGCTCCACCTGGCAGCAGGCGATGATCTCGCCCTCCGACTCCACGACCAGTACCCGGCCGTCCGGGTTCCGCACCGCGGCGGCCACGCCACCGGCGTCCGTCCGCTGCCCGCCCAGCAGGCTCGCCTCGCTCGTCCAACCGGCCAGGCTCGACTCGCCCCGATAGGCCGACTCGACCAGGGAGACCAGGGGGATGACGTCCGCGTCGGTGGCGGCGCGGAAGGTCGGTTGGGCGGTCCGCGAGAGGCTGTTCATGCGGATTGTCCTTCAACAGTCGATGGGGATGGCGAGGCGTCCGACGCCGTGGGGTCAAATCTAACGGGGGCCGCCGCTCACCCCGGTCAGGCCGTGGTGAGGGAGCGGTCGCGGTTGACCAGGGCGGCGTAGGGGCCGCCGGCGGCGAGGAGATCGTCGTGGCTGCCGCGTTCGACGATACGGCCCCGGTCGAGGACCACGATCTGGTCGGCGTCGCGGATCGTCGACAGGCGGTGGGCGATCGTGATGGTGGTCCGGCCGCGCGACAGGGTGTCCAGCGCCTCCTGGACGGCGCGCTCGGTCTGGGTGTCCAGGGCGCTGGTGGCCTCGTCGAGGACCAGTACGGGCGGGTCGCGCAGCAGCGTCCTGGCGATGGCCAGGCGCTGCTTCTCGCCGCCGGAGAAGCGGTAGCCGCGCTCGCCGACCATGGTCTCGTACCCCTCGGGCAGTGACGCGATGTGGTCGTGGATCCGGGCGGCCCGGGCGGCGGAGACGATCTCCTCGTCGGTGGCCGAGGGGTTGGCGAACCGCAGGTTGTCGGCGATCGAGGAGTGGAACAGGTAGGTCTCCTGGGAGACCACGCCGACCGTCTGGGCCAGGGCCTCGAAGGTCAGCTCGCGCACGTCCACTCCGTCGATGGTGATCCGCCCGCCGGTCACGTCGTACAGCCGGGGCAGCAGGTAGCTCAGCGTGGTCTTGCCCGAGCCGGTCTCGCCGACCACGGCCAGGGTGGTGCCCGCGGGAACGACGAGGTCGATGTCCGACAGGGTCGGGGTCTCTCCGTAGGAGAAGTCGACGTGCTCGAAGCGGATCTCGCCGCGTACGCTCTTCGGCGTGTGGGTGCCGGGGTGGATGTCCACGGCCAGGTCCAGGTACTCGAAGACCCGGGCGAACAGCGCCAGAGAGCTCTGCACGTCGACACCGAGCCGGAGCAGTGACACCGAGGGGCGGAACAGGTTCAGCTGCAGGGTGGTGAAGGCGACGACGGTGCCGATGGAGATCGCCGAGGTCAGTCCGGTGGCCCAGTAGATCATCGCGGGCATGGCCGCCATGATGATCTGGATGGTGGACTGCCGCCAGCGCCCGGCCATGCTGGAGCGGAGTTCCAGGACGGACAGTTCGTCCGAGGCGACGGAGAACCGTCTGGTGAGCTCGGGGCCCTGGCCCATCGTCCGTCCCAGCAGGATGCCGCTGATCGACAGCGACTCCTGGATCATCGACGACAAGGCGGCCATCTTCCGCTGCCGCTCGGAGGTGATCTTCCTGCGTTCCCGGCCGACCCTGCGGCTGATGCCGACGAAGAGCGGGAGCAGCAGCAGCGACACCACGGTCAGCCGCCAGTCCAGCACGAGCATTGCGATGACCGTCGCGATCACGGTGGTCAGGTTGGAGACGATCGCGGCGGCGGTGGAGGTGACCACCAGTTGCATGCCGCCGATGTCGCTGGCGATGCGCGACTGCACCTCGCCGGTCCTGGTGCGGGTGAAGAAGGCCATGGACATGCGCTGCAGGTGGCCGTAGACGGCGGTGCGCAGGTCGTGCATGACGCGCTGGCCGACCCCGTTGGAGATCAGCATCTGGATGACGTCGAGCACGCTGGTGGCGACGGCGACCGCGACCATGCCGAGGACGAGCAGTGTCAGCAGGCCGGTCCGACCGTGCGGGATGGCGTCGTCGAGCACCGCGCGGAGCATGAACGGCGAGGCCAGCGAGACGAGCGAGGACGCTCCGATGAGGGCGCCCACGATGATCAGCCGGCCCCGATAGGGGCGGAACAGGCCGACGACGCGCCGCAGCGGCGCGCGGGGCTCACTGTTCGCGGGGGATGCCTCGTCTTCGGGAGGCGCTTCGTCCGCGGGGGGATCGTCGGTCATACGAGGGTTTTCGTGCCGTTCGACACTTCTGGTCTGTTCCGTCATGGAACTCCCTTCTGGAGTTTGCTTGAACTAGAGATTACTGTGCTGGTCAGGCCCCTTCTCGGGCAGTCGACTCGTGGAGGAGTCCGCTCGGTGGGAGAGGGGCGGGGGAAGCGGCCCGCACTCGAACATGTCGCCGTCGGCCGTTCGTGCGGGAAACCTGACCCGTGAGGCTGGGAATCTCCCGGCTCCAGGTGGGGAGAAGATCGGCAACTTTCCTGACGGCGAATCGTTGATCTATCCGAAAGTGATCTATAACGTCATTTAGCGTGACTCGTCCCCCCAAGTTGCTTAAAGTGCTGATCGCCGCAGTTGTACTGATGCCTATCGGTCTCGCCTCCCTGCCCGCCTCCGCCGACCCCGCTCCGGACCCGGAGCACCCCTGGCGCCTGGAACACTGGCCCCAGACCCAGCCCTGGCAGCAGGACGCCCCCGAGGCCTCGGCCGCGCGGCGCGCCGAACCCGCGACCCCGGCACCGATCGACCCGCAGAACTGGAAGAACCCGGACCACATGACGTGGGCCGACTACCGCAAACCCCCCGGCACCAACTGGGCCGACCCCGCGGTCAAGGGTTCCAAGCGCACCTTCCGCGGCGCGCTCGTCCTGGCCGACTATCCCAACCAGCCGTTCGTGGTCACCCAGCCCAAGGGCTCGACGGTCTTCAGAAACCCCAGCGCCGAGGCCCACGACGTCCCCCGGGACCAGGTCGCCGGCTTCTACCGGGATTTCCTCAACACCCCCAACGACCTCAACCGGGGCCACACCATCCACGAGTACTGGATGGAGGACTCGCAGGGGCGCTACGGCGTGGAGCTGACCGCGTTCGGCCCCTACCAGATGCCGGGCAAGTCACACGAGTACGCCATGGAGTTCCAGGGAGGCACCGCCTGCCCGGCCGGTGACGCCTGCAACCGCAACATCAGGACCGACGCGCGGGCGGCGTGGGTCGGCGACGTCGGCCAGGAGGTTCCGGCGGGCTTCGACTTCGTCTTCTACCTGAGCGCGGGCCAGGACGAGTCGGCCACCTGGCAGGAGTTCGGCCCGATCAAGTTCCCCACCAAGGAGGCGGTGACCGACGACTTCGGCCCGCCCGACCCGGCCCTGCCCAACTGGGCCAAGACCCGCTACGTGGAGTGGACGTCCTGGGCCTCGGCCTCCTCCATCTGGCCCAACGCCGGGGGCGGGTCCTCCACCCAGGCGGAGAGCTCGGGACAGGGCGTCTACGCGCACGAGCTCAGCCACATCCTCGGCATCGGCGACAACTACAACAACCCGTTCGGGGTGCCGCCGCGCCGGGCGTACACCGGCGTCTGGGAGATGCTCAGCCGGGGTAGCTTCAACGGCCCCGGCGGCCCGCACAGCCGCTGGCTGATCCCGCCCACCTCCGGCGGCTCCATGGGAGCCCAGCACATGCTCCGCAACAAGGCCAAGCTGGAGATGGTGGACGAGGCCAACGTGCTCCGCCTGTCCAGAGAGGCCCTGGCCGAGTCGGGGCTCGTCGTGGCCAAGGTGACGGCCCGCGTCGCCCAGCCGGGACCGGGCGGTCTGTCCGGGGTGAACATCGCCTTCGCGGACGGCGACCGCAGCCCGGCCTGCGACGTGAACGCCGACCCGCTGTGCGACGGCGGCGGCTACAACAACTACACCGTCGAGGTCGTCGACAGGATGGGCGCCGACTCCTTCACCCCCGACTCCGGCGTCCTGCTGGCCAAGACGAAGAACCAGGACCGGGCTCCCTTCGAGTGGGTGATCGACGCCAACCCGCAGGACATCGGCATGACCGACTACGTCCTGCCGGACGGCACCGCCGTACCCATCACGGTCGGCGACTACCGCCAGCTGTCGGACGCCCTGTTCCACGCGGGCACCGGCTCGGGCTCCGAGTTCGAGTACGTGGACGAGGCCAACCGGCTCCACTTCTACGTCCTGGATCTCAAGCGCGACCGCAAGGGCGTGCTCTCCTACACGGTGGCGATCCGCTCGCTGGACGGCGCCGGCCCGAACAGGCGCGGGGTGAAGGTGCTCCCGTCCGTCGGCCTCCCGTCCGGCGACGGCCCTTCCACCTGCCGCTTCCCGCTGTTCAACACCGGCAGGGCCGCCCAGGCCGCCGGGCAGCACCCCGAGGACGTGAGCGCCTATCTCAAGAGTGACGTCTACCGGCTATCGGCGAAGGTCGAAGGCCGAGGCTGGACCGCCTCGCTGCCCAACGAGCTCGCGACCGCGGACTCGGGTAAGAGCACGTTGGTCGCCGTCAACGCCCTGCGGGCGGCGGGCGGCAGCCACCTCGCGAAGGTGACCCTGACCGCCACCTCGGAGAGTGATCCGGCCAAGACCGCCAAGGCGACCTGCCAGGTGCTGGGGCGCTGAGGCCCGGACCGCGTCACCCCCCGGTGGGGGTGACGCGGAAGGTGTCCGGAGCGAGGGCGCACAAAGCGTTCCTCGTGGAGAATGGAACTGACCGTCCGGTTGCCGGGGGTTGCCCGGCCACCGGACGGTCGTTCGCAGGGCGTGTCGTGGTCTTCCTACGAGGGGTGCGAATGGCCGGGCCGTCGAACGTGCCTGATCGGCGTGGCTCCAGAGCGCCGAGACGCCGGATCCCGCTGGCGGCGCCCGCGGTGGCGGGGATCGCCGCGGCCGTGGCCAGCGTCCTGGCGACCTCGCTGGACGTGTGGGAGCTGCCCACCGAGGCCAAGGTGGGCGTCACCGCGGTCGCCGGCCTCCTGGTCGGACTGCTCACCTGGGCGACGACCGGCAGGCAGTCCGAGGAGCAGGGCGCGGCCGCCACGGCGCCGTGGCGGCCGCCGGACCAGTGGCCGCCGGTCTCCGCGCACTTCACCGGCCGTACCGAGTCGCTGGCCGAGCTGCGCGAGGTCTTCGCCGCGCGCCGCCGCTCCAGGGACCACACGCAGAACGCCTCGCCGCTGGTCGTCTCGGTGTACGGCAGGGGCGGGGTGGGAAAGTCCGTGCTCACCGCCAGGTTCGGCCACGAGATCGCCGGGAGCTTTCCCGACGGCCGCCTCTACGCGGACCTGCGCGGCGAGGTGGAGGCTCCGGTCGGTCCCGAGGAGGTGCTGATCGGCTTCCTGCGCGCGCTCGGCGTCCGGCTCACCACCGACCCCGGAGGTCTCGCCGAGCTCCGCACGCTCTGGCTGACCTGGACCAAGGGCAGGCGCATCCTCATCTGCCTGGACAACGCCCACGACGGCGACCAGGTCAAGGACCTGATCCCGGCCGAGCCCGGGTGCGCGGTCCTGATCACCTCCAGGCAGCCGCTGTTCCTGCTCAACACCTACGACAAGCGGCTGTCGGTGTTCAGCGAGGCGCAGGGCGTCGAGCTGCTGGCCCGGCTGGCCGGAAACGACAGGGTCGCCGCGGACCTGGGGTCGGCCCAGGAGATCGTACGGATGTGCGACCACCTGCCACTGGCCATCAGCATCTGCGGCGGACGCCTGGCCACCCGGGAGAACTGGACGCTGCGCCGGCTCGCCGACCGGCTGCGGGACGAGCGCCGCCGCCTGGACCAGCTTGAGCTCGCCCGCAGGCTGGACAAGAGCGTGCGGGCCTCCCTCCAGCTGAGCTACGACGACTGCACCGGCCTGCAGCGCCGCCTGCTGCGCCTGCTCAGCCTGCTGAGCGCCCCCGATGTGCCCGGGTGGGTGGCGGGGGAACTGCTCGCCACCTCGGAACCCGAGGGCGCCGACCAGCTGGAGGCGCTCATCGACGCCCAGCTCGCCGAGTGCTCGGGTACCGACCTCTCCGGGGTGATGCGCTACCGGCTGCACGACCTGGTCAGGATCTTCGCCCGCGAGCTGGCGTTCTCCGACGATGACGAGAGTCACCGCCGGGCCGCCATCGAACGGGTCCTGTCCGGCTACCGCCGCCGCGCGGAGGCGGCGGCCGTGGCCCGCTGGCCACAGGACTGGGGACGCAGGGTCAGGGCCGCCGGGCCGGGAGGGACGACGCAGGCCCAGGTCTCGGCGGCCGACTGGCTCAACGCCGAGCGGCTGACCCTGGTCGCCGTGATCGGCCAGGCCAGGAGCATGGAGATGTGGGAGCTGGCCTGGGGGCTCGGCCGGGCCTTCTGCTCGCTCTGCCACTCGCTGCGGGCCTACTGGTCCGACTGGCGGGTGGTCGCCGAGATCCTGTGCGAGGCCGCGGAGCGGATGGACGACCGGCGGGCGCTGGGCATCGCGTTGCTGGACCGGGCGGCGGTGGCGGGCGGCCAGGGCGGCCACCACAGCGCCGCGGCGGACGCCGAACGGGCTCTGGAGATCTTCACCGACCTCGGCGAGTCCTGGTGGGCGGCGCGGGCGATGCGCACGGTCGGCATGACCCTGTTCAACAACGGCAACCTGGACCGGGGGCAGGGCTACCTGATCGGCGCGGTCACCGCCTTCAAGGGAGAGGAGGACCGCTGGTGGACGGCCAGGACCCGGCGCAACCTCGCGGAACTCAGGCTCGCCCAGCGCAGGCCCGAGGAGGCACGTGAACTGCTGGAGGAGGCCCTGGGGGTGTTCGAGCGCGACCGCAACCGCTATTCGGAGGCGCAGACGCTGCGTGCCTACGGAGAGGTGCTCGGTGTGACGGCCAGGGGGCTGCTCGCCGAGGGGGATCGCCACGCCGCCGAGGAGGACTTCGCCAGGGCCGGTTTCAGCCTGGACCGGGCGGCCGAGATGTTCCGGCTCCGCGGCGAGCTGTGGGAGGAGGCCAGGTGCCTGCGAGCGGCAGGGGAGGTCGGCAACCCGGCCAACGCGCTCCGCGAGCTCACCTACGTGCGCCGGGCCACCGAGATGCTGACCGCGCTCGGCGACTCGTGGGGCGTCGCCAGGGCCGAGCTGTCGGCGGGACGCGCCCACGGGCGGCTCGGCCGTACGCGGGAGGCACAGGAGTCGCTGCTGCGGGCGGTGCGCGACTTCGAGGAGCTGGGTGACCGCTGGTGGATGGCCAGGAGCCTGCGTTACCTGGGGGAGGCGTATCTGGAGGCGGGTGAGCGGCAGGCCGCGCTGGACGCCCTGCGCCAGGCCCAGGACATCTACCGCAGCCTCGGCAACCAGTCGGGGATGGGCCGCACCCTGGAACTCCTGCGCCGGGCGGAGGGCTGAGCGTCCCCCGGCGTACGTTCATCGGGCCGAGAGCGCGTCCGGGGCCTCAGGAGTCGGTGGCCGTCAGCAGGTGCCTGGCGGCGTCGCGGGCCTCGTCGATGCTCCGGTGGAACAACTCGCCGATCTGCCGGGCCTGCTCGGTCAGGCGTTCCAGGTCGGGGATGGCCGGCGCGTCCTCCGCCGTCTCGGCGACCAGCGCCTCGTACTGCGGGGTCCGTTCGGCGAGCACCTGAAGCTGCCGGTGGGCGAGGTAGAGACCGTCGGCCCGGTGGACCTGCCTGGCGTACTCCTCCAGCGCGCGGATCCGCCTGGTCAGCGAGCTCTCGGCGGCCTTCATCGCCCCGACATAGGGGGTGAACGCCTCGGCCACCTCCGGCGGGGGCGCGTCCGGTACGAGCCGGTGGTGCTCGGCCCTCAGCTTTGACAACCGCACCAGTCTCGTGGCGATCTGCCAGGTCTGGGCGGGTAGCGTCACCATGTTGTCGATCGTGTCGAGCAGTCCCGCCCGGTTGATCCAGGAGTCGAGCACCGTCTTGGTGGCGTCCTGCGCGCGGCGGAGCAGGTCGCCGCAGTCGGCGTCGAGATCCTCGGGCAGGATGAACCGGTCGCCGTGCTCCACGGCCAGCCGGACGCGCCGCCGCTCGCGTAGGCTCCGGGGGTCGTCGCTCAGGCCGCGCAGCGCGGCGATGAAGATCAGGATGAGGGCGGCGAGGAAGCCTCCCGTGCTGCTCAGCCACATCATGAGCAGCATGAGCCCGGCGATCGCGAGGGCCTTGACGGGATCGGGTATCCAGGCCCGGGGGACCTGTCCCAGCCGGGCCGCGCGCAGCGCCTGCGGGCCGGCGCGCAGGACCGAGGAGATCGAGTCGGGCAGAGCCGGATCGATCAGCAGATGCGGGGAGCGTCTCCTCGGATCCACGCGACCTCCTTGCATCAGGGCACGGACGGGCACCCTCACTCTTCCTCATCGAGAAAAATGCGGTGCATTTACGGACGCGGTACATGGACATCGGCAATTACGGAAATAGGTCCTATGTGTTAACTGGCCATACGTAAAGGGGCGTATAAACTTGGCGGCGATGAACGACTTCACGCGTTGGATTGATCTTGAAGGTGCCGTCAACGTACGCGACCTCGGCGGGCTCGCCACGGTGGACGGCGAGACCACACGCTTCGGCCGCATCTACCGGGCCGACAACCTGCAGCATCTGACCGAGCGGGACATTCAGCTGCTCGTCGCAGACCTGAAGCTCCGCAACGTCGTCGACCTGCGCTCGGGTCCCGAGGTGCGCCTGGAGGGGCCGGGGCCGCTCACCGGGGTGCCGGAGGTGAACATCCACCACCTCACCCTGTTCGCTGAGGGCGGCAGATACACCGATGTCGAGGCCGACACCATCGAGGGTGACAGGGTGCTGCCCTGGACGGCGCGGGACGAGGAGGACCTCGCCGAGTTGCGGGTGACCGGCTACTACTACGCCTACCTCCGCGACCGTCCCGATTCGGTCCTGGCGGCCCTGCGCGCCATGGCCCGCGACGACGGCGCGGCCCTTGTGCACTGCGCGGCGGGCAAGGACCGCACCGGTGTCGTCAGCGCCCTCGCGCTGGAGGTCGCCGGTGCCACCCGTGAGGCGATCGTCGCCGACTACATCGCCACGGGTGACCGCCTGGAGGGCATCCTGGCCCGGCTGCGTTCCAGCGCCACCTACCGTGACGACCTCGACAACCGCCCGGCCGACGACCACCGTCCGAGGCCCGAGTACATCGAGCAGTTCCTGCACGTCCTGGACAACCGGTTCGGCGGCCCGCTCGAATGGCTCGCCTCGCACGGCTGGAGCGAGAACGACTCCGGTCTCCTCCGCGCCCGCCTGCGCGACTGAGGACCTCTGTCAGATCGTGCGACCGGCCCGCGCCTCCGGATGTCGAGCGGTGGTGCGTCGTCAGGTCTCCTCAGAGGGTGACGACCCGGCGCTCGGCGGCCGAGCGCCGGGCCGCCTCCAGCACGGTGAGAGCCTCGACGACCTCCTCGGGGCCGACCGGCGGCGGAGCGCCCCGGCGCAGACAGGCGGCCACGGCCGGGTAGAACCCGGCGTAGCCGCCGGGTTCGGTGGGGACGGCGCGGTTGTCGTCGTCGGTGCCGAGGGTGCCCCACCGCTCCGGAGGCTCCACACCGAAGCCAAAAGAGGCGGGGGTGAGACCGGCGCGCAGCTGCTCCTCCTGCACGTCCAGCCCGTACTTCAGGTAGCCCGCCCGCGAGCCGAGCACCCGGAATCGGGGGCCCAGCCGGGAGGTGACCGCGCCGGCCCACAGGTGGGAGCGGGCCCCGCCCGAGTGGGACAGGGCGATGAAGGTGTCGTCGTCGGCGGTCACCCCCGGGCGCCGCACGTCCGACTCGGCGTAGACGTCGACGACCGGGCCGAGCAGGCGCAGAGCCTGGTCGACCAGGTGGCTGCCGAGGTCGTAGAGCAGTCCGGCGACCTCGTCGGTGCCGCCCGTCTCGCGCCAGCCGCCCTTCGGCACCGGCCGCCAGCGCTCGAAGCGCGACTCCAGCCGGGTGACCTCGCCGAGCTCGCCCGCCGAGACCAGCCGTCCGAGCGTCAGGAAGTCGCCGTCCCAGCGCCGGTTCTGGAACACGGTCAGCATCAGGCCCCTCGCGCGCGCCAGCTCCACCAGGCCGCGCGCCTGTCCGGCGGTCGCGGCCAGCGGCTTGTCCACCACGACCGGCAGGCCGGCCCTCAGGGCGACCTCCGCCAGCGGGACGTGGGTGCGGTTGGGGGAGGCGATCACGACCAGGTCGACCGGGTCGGCGCCGTTCCACAGGTCGGCGGCGTCGCCGACCACCCGCGCACCGTACTTCCCCGAGGCCTCGGCGGCCCGGCCGGGGTCACCGGTGACCACCGCGGACAGTCGCATACCGGGGGTCGCGGCGATCAGCGGGGCATGGAAGAACGCCCCCGCCACGCCGTACCCGACGAGGCCGACGCGCAGCTCAGTCACCGCGATGTTCGTCGCGTTCGGCCAGGAACGCCTCGAACTGGGCGGCGAGCTCGTCGCCGGTCGGCATCTCCGCGGACTCGGCCATCAGGCTCTCGCGCTCGGCGCCCGCGGCGAACGCGTCGTACTGCTGTTCCAGGCCGGTGATGGCGGTGGACAGCTCCTGGGAGGCCTCGATCTGCTCGGCGATCTCGGCGTCGGTCTTCCCTGCGGCCTCGCGCAGGCCTTCCAGCGGGAACACCAGCCCGGTGCTCTTGGTGACCGCCTCCAGCGCGGTCACCGCGGCCGAGGGGTATTCGGCCTGCGCCAGGTAATGCGGAACGTGCACGGCGTAGCCGAGGGCGTCGTGCCCCTTGGCGCCGAGCCGGAGCTCGATCAGCGCGGTCACGCTGCCGGGCACCTGGACCTTGCCGAAGGCGCTGGTCTGACCGGCGACGAGTTCGGGCCGGCTGGCATGTCCGGTGACGCCCAGCGGGCGGGTGTGCGGGACGGCCATCGGGATGCCGTGGAAGGTCACCAGTCTGCCGATACCCAGCCGGGTGGCCAGCATTTCGACGGCAGAGGTGAACAGCTCCCACTCGCGGTCCGGCTCGGGGCCGCTGAGCAGCAGGAACGGTGTGTCCATGCTGTCATGGACGAGGTGCAGCGTGAGCTCGGGGCTCTCCACGGCCACCCAGTGGTCGCTGTCGAAGGTCATGGTGGGCCGCCGGGAGCGGTAGTCGAGCAGGCGGTCCACGTCAAAGGTCGCCACAACCCGGTGCTCCAGCTCGTCGAGCAGATGGGTGATGGCGAGCCGTCCGGCGCCACCGGCGTCCACGAACCCGTCGAAGTGGTAGAGCAGCACCGGATCGGTCAGCTCAGGGACGTCTCCACTGAGCCGGTAGAGATCCGTCGGGTCGAACACCGTTTTCCAGCCTTTCGTCGATCGTCTCTTCAGCCCAACCCACGGGGGGCCCGCTGAATTCCGGATGCCCTCGGCGATCACAGGCACCCTATCGGGGCACAATGGGTCACATGCAGCCTGACCCTGAGCTTGAGGGGTTCGCAACCCGTCTGTTCGACCTGGCGAGAGCCGGTGAGACGGAGACGCTCCGCGCCTATGTCGAGGCAGGGGTTCCCGCCGACCTCACCAACGACAAGGGCGACACACTGCTGATGCTCGCCGCCTACCACGGCCACGCCGAGACGGTCCGGGCACTCGCCGCGCTGGGCGCCGACCCAGGCAGGGCCAACGACCGGGGGCAGACGCCGCTGGCGGGTGCGGTCTTCAAGAAGGAGCCCGACGTGATCAGGGCGCTCCTTTCGGCCGGTGCCGACCCGGATGCCAGAACTCCCTCGGCGACGGACACGGCCCGGATATTCGGCCAGGACGAATATCTGAAATGGTTCGGTCATTAACCTGAAAATTGCGATATCCAGGTGTTTACCGATGTATAGGAAAACTATCGTCCTTCAGCCATCCTTGAGGAGTGGGAACTACTACTACGCGTAGGTCAGGCCTACCGCTTCGCGTCCCCCCTTTACCCTGTCCCTTTCCCAGCGAGGTCAGCCCACATGTCGAAAGGGTCAACGCCGAGACCCTCGACTGGCTGGTGGGCACCGGCATCCTGGAGGATGCCGAGACCGTGGAGCGCTATCGGCGGGCGAAGTACGGCTGGCTGGGGGCCCGTACGTATCCCTACGCCGAGCACCACATGCTCCGCCTGGTGACCGACTGGTGCGTGTGGCTGTTCGCCTTCGACGACGCCTTCTGCGAGTCGGGCCGCGGCGCAGGTGAGATAACCCGCGCTCTGCCCCGGCTGTTCACCGTCCTCGACGACCTGGAGGCCGGGCAGCAGGTCGACGACGTCTTCGCCAGGACGCTCCTGGAGATCAAGGGCAGGATCGCCAAATACGGGGACGACGACCAGCTCGACCGCTGGTGCTCCGTTACCAAGGACTACCTCTTCGCCCAGGTGTGGGAGGCCGCCAACTGCGAGGCCGATGTGGTCCCGCAGGTGGACGACTACCTCTTCATGCGGCGGCGCACCGGTGCCATGCTCACGGTCTTCGCCCTCATCGACGTCGCGAGCGGACGCGCCCTCACCCCCGAGGAGTGGCGCCACCCCGACGTCAAGGCGATCACCGAGAGCGCCAACGACGTGGTGGTCTGGGACAACGACCTCATCTCCTACGCCAAGGAGAGCGAGGGGGTCAACTCCCGAAACAACCTGGTGAGCGTGCTCGCCAGACACCGGGGCTACTCCCGGCAGCAGGCGATGGAGGCGATCGGCGCCATGCGCAACCGGGCCATCGCCGACATGGTGGCGCTGCGCCCCTCCCTGGAGAGACTCGGCTCCGAGGCGGTGCTCGCCTACGTGCGCGGCCTGGAGTTCTGGATCAGTGGCAGCGTCGACTACTCGCTGACCAGTTCCCGCTATACGACGGCCTGGCAGCAGGAGGAACAGCCCGCCGGGTGACTCACCCGGAGACCTGACCGTCCTCGTGGTCTCCGAGCGCGAGGACGATCAGCTCCTCCAGGTTCAGCTTCCTGCCCCGGGAGAAGGCCTCCTCGTGTGCCTCGTCGCCGAGGATGCGCCTGCACTCCTTGACGCAGCGGTCGTGCTCGGAGTTGAAGAACGGGGAGCCCATCTGCGGCATCCCGAAGGTCCGCCAGTTGGCCTGACCACCGCCCATCAGCAGGGAGGCGAGCACCGGCTGGCCGTCCTCCAGCGCCTGCCTGGCGACCACCTCGATCGCCAGGCCGATGCCGAGCACGTCGTGGAAGTAGCGTTTGAGGCGGAGTGCCTCACGGGCGTTCGAGGTGGCCTCGGGCGAGCGGCCCATCGCCTGGCACACGCTGGCGAGCGCGTAGATGGCGTACGAGCGCAGCCACAGCTCGCCGCGCTGGGTGCAGACCGCGATGCAGTCGCGCAGCAGCACCTCGGCCTCGGCCGGCTCGTTCTGGATGAGCAGCACCATGGACAGCTCGACGATCGAGGGGAGCAGACCCGGGTTGAGCTCCCGCCCGCTCTTGTGGAACTCGATCGCCACGCCCAGCAGCGCGCTCGCCTTCTGCAGGTCGTTCTGGAGGAAGGCGGCGGTGCCGAGCATCTTGGTGGCCAGGATGACCGCGCCCGAGTCGCCGACCCTGACGGCGTCCGAGCTGCACTGCTCCGCGGCCTCGATGGCACCGCTGATGTTGCCCTGCGCGCTGTTGATGTAGGACAGCACCCAGAGCGCCTTGCACCGCTCGGTGCTCGGCTGGCGGGCCAGATCCAGGGTCTTCTCCAGATAGAGCCTGCCCTCGCGGGCCAGCCCGCAGGCGACCCACATGAACCACAGGGAGGACAGCAGCTTCAGCCCGGACTGCACCTCGCCGGGGGTGCGCAGGCAGTAGTCGAGCGCGACGCGGATGTTGTCGTGCTCGTGGCGCATTCTGACGTACCAGTAGACCTGGCGGGCGCCCGACCAGGCGTCCTCGCTCCTTGAGGCCAGCTGCAGGTAGTAGTCGCGGTGCTTCTCCCTGATCCGGTCGCGCTCGCCGAGCTTGTCCAGCCACTCCTCGCCGTACTGCCGCAGGGTGTCGATCAGCTGGTAGCGGTGCCCGGACGGCGTGCCGTTGCTCAGCAGGATCGACTTCTCCACCAGGCTGGAGATGAGGTCCATGATGTCCTCTGAGGGGAGACTGTCCCCTGAGCAGACGTAGCGGGCGGCATCGAGCTCGAAGTCTCCCGCGAAGACCGACAGCCGTGCCCACAGGAGCCGCTCGGCCGGCTCGCACAGCTCGTGGCTCCAGCCGATCGCGGCCCTCAGCGTCTGGTGCCTGGGCAGTGCGGTGCGGCTGGCCCCCGCGAGCAGGCTGAACCGGTCGGCCAGCAGGCCGAGGATCTGCTCCACGGAGAGCGCGCGCATCCGGACCGCGGCCAGCTCGATGGCGAGCGGGATGCCGTCGAGACGGCGGCAGAGTTCGGCCACCGGGCCGATGTTGCCCTCGTCCAGCATGAAGTTGGGCACCACCGCACTGGCCCGCGCGACGAAGAGCTGAACCGCCTCGTTGGTGAAGACGTCCTCGCCCGGGGAGTCGCCGGGGACGGTCAACGGCGGGATGGTGACCGTGTACTCGCCCCTGGCGTTCAGCGACTGGCGGCTGGTCGCCAGGATGGTCAGGCCCTTGGCGCTGCGGAGCAGGTCCTCGAAGAGCGCGGCGCACGCGTCGACCAGGTGCTCGCAGGTGTCGATGATCAGGAGGATCTCGCGGTCGCCCAGCCACTCGATCAGCGTCTCGTCCGCCGAGCGGGCGGACTGGTCGGCGATCCCGAGGGCCGAGGTGATCGTGTGGCGCACCATCCCCGAGTCCTGGAGGCGGGCCAGGTCGGCGAACCAGACGCCGTCCTTGAACTGGCTGCGCATCAGGTGCGCGATCCGCAGGGCGGTGCGTGACTTGCCGACCCCTCCGATACCGGTCACCGTGACCAGGCGGTGCTCGCCCAACCGCTGCCTGAGCGTGGTGAGCAACCTGGTGCGCCCCACGAAGCTGGTCAGCTCGTTGGGGAGATTGCCGTCTCGCCGCCATCCTGCTGGCGTTGTCATGGCGCCTCACGGGGGTCGCGGAAACCTGCCCTCGCATCGTACCCGCTGGGCTTTCGGCTGTCTCAGGCGTCGCCAAGCCCCGCCGCTCTTCTCCATGGAGAGACAAGCCCCGCCCCTCTTCCCCGCGGTGAGAGAAGAGGGGCGGGGCGGATGGCTAGCATGGGCATGTGACAGTGCTCGAACCCGATGACCTGCGTCCCGACGACCTGCGTCCCGTCGACCTCGCCGACGACGGCCTGCCGGTCCTGCCCGACCAGACCGCCGACGACACCGACGTCGGCTGGAGCGAGTGGCGCGAGGCCGACGACGACGCCCGCCTGATCGAGGAGCGTCCCCCGCACTGGGGCTAGGCCCTGGACCCTCTGCCCGCCGCGGTCGGTCAGGCGGCGCCTCGCCTTGCGAGACCCACCTGACCGATCCTCACCACGGCAGGATCCGCGGGACAGGGCTCAGGAGACCACGTCCTTGCTCCGGAAGCGGCGGAAGGCGAACGCGACCAGGATCGCCGAGTAGGTGACCGCGACGGCCACCCCCTTGAGCATGCCCTCGTACGAGGGCTGGGGTGCCAGGGCGTCCAGCCACGCGTTGTTCCAGAAGGTCGGCAGGAACTCCCTGAGCGAGCCGAGCGCCTCGACCGCCTGCAGGATGTTGCTGACGATCACCAGGCCGACCGCGCCGCCGACCGCGCCCAGCGGGGAGTCGGTGCTGACGGAGAGCAGGAAGGCCAGGGCCGCGACCACGAACTGGCTGACCAGGGCGTAGCCGATCACCACGCCGAACCGGGGCAGCACGTCCAGCGCGGCGATCGTCTCGCCGGTCCCCGGCACCCGGACGTCGTTCCAGCCGAAGGCGAGGGTGCCGGCCAGCAACGCCATCACCGGCAGGCAGACCACCGCCGCCGCGGAGTAGCCCATCGCGACGACCAGCTTCTGCCGCAGCAGCCGGTCGCGCGGGATCGGGGAGGCCAGCAGGTAGCGCAGCGACGACCAGCTGGCCTCGCTGGCCACGCTGTCGCCGCAGAACAGCGCCACCGCGATGACCAGCAGGAAGCTCGCGGACACCGACAGGGCGAACGCGGCGAAGTTCAGGCCGCCCTCGACGGCCAGGTCGGAGATACGCAGCGAGGTGCCGGGCGGCGCCGACCCGGCGCCGACCTTGAAGGCGATCACCAGGATCCATGGCAGCGCGAGCAGCAGGCCGAACATCACCAGCGTGCGGCGCCGCTTGAACTGGCGGACGATCTCCACGGCGAGCGGCAACGTACGGCCCGGCGCGTACCCGCGCGCCGAGCCGTTCCGCGAGAGGCCGGCCGGGACGGTGAGGGCGGCGTTGGAGTCGCTCATGTCGTGTTTCCGATCAGGTCCAGGAAGACGTCCTCCAGGCGGGTGCCCGAGCCGTTGACCGGGGTGCGGCTGGCCAGCAGCTCGCTCACGGTCCCGGCCGTGACCAGGCGCCCGCGGTGCATGACCACCGCGCGGCTGCAGGTCTGCTCGACCTCCGACAGCAGGTGGCTGGAGACGATGACGGTGCGGCCCTGTTCCGCGTAGCGGATCAGGACCTCGCGCATCTCGCGGATCTGGGGCGGGTCGAGTCCGTTGGTGGGCTCGTCCAGTACCAGCAGATCGGGCAGGCCGAGCATGGCCTGGGCGATGGCCAGGCGCTGGCGCATGCCCTGGGAGTAGGTGCGGACGGCGCGGTCCAGGGCCTTGCCGAGCCCGGCGATCTCCAGGGCCTCGGCGAATCCGGCGTCCTCGGCGGGCCGCCCGGTCGCCTTCCAGTACAGCTCCAGGTTCTCGCGGCCGTTGAGATGCGGCAGGAAACCCGGGCCCTCGACGAACGAGCCGAGCCTGGACAGCACCGGTGCGCCGGGCACCACCCGGTGACCGAAGATCCGGATCTCGCCGCCGTCGGGCCGGATCAGGCCCATCAGCATGCGCAGGGTGGTGGTCTTGCCCGCCCCGTTGGGGCCGAGCAGGCCGAGCACCTGGCCGTGCTCCACGGTGAACGACAGGTCGTCCACCGCGCGCTCGCCGTTCCGGTACGCCTTGGTCAGCCCGCTGATCCGCAGCGGTACGGAGGCCAGTTCGGGATCGTGCTCGTCGGTGGTGCGGCGGCGCCCGGCGAGCAGCAGGACGGTCGCGACGACGAGGGATGCCAGCGGCAGCGCCCAGATCCACCAGGCGGGGTTGGTCGAGGGGGTGCGCAGAGCTGCGTGGGTGGGGACGGTCACGGCCGGCGAGGCCAGGGCGACCCGGTAGACGGCCGGGGCCGCCGGGGTGCTGTAGCCCAGGTCGGTGGTGGTGAACGCGACCCGCAGCCGGTGTCCGACGTCGAATCTGTGGTCGACGGCGGGCAGGGTCACCGTGGCCTCGCCCGAGCCGTCCGCGCCGGTCGTGATCCTGAGCGGGGCGACGAGCCCCTCGGGCAGGACCGGCGCCTGGGTCGCGCCCGCGACGTCGTAGAGCTTGGCGAACAGGGTGACCTCGCCCGCCGTGCTCTTCGCCTCGCCGCTCCCGGTCCGCGCGTCGGGCACGGGTTCCAAGGTCACCCGGACCCGTACCGTCGAGCTGCCGGTGACCTGGAGCGGGGCGGTCAGCGGGGAGGAGTCGAAGGTGGCGCTCTGCCCCGCCATGTCGAGGGACAGGTTCACACCTGAGCCACCGGCGAGGCCGCCGAAGCCGGGCACCGCGGAGATCGAGGAGGGAGAGCCGCCGGGAGGGTTGGCCACCGGCTGGTCGGGGCCGCTGAGCGGTACGGAGGTCTGGCCGCTGCCCGACAGCCCGGGGTAGCCGTCGGCCGTGGCGTGCAGCTGGAGCGGGCGGCGGGTGCCGGGATCGCGGCCGCCGTCGCGGGTGACCGTGAAGGCGCCGCCGGCCTGGGCCGCGTCGCCGATCTCCTTCAGGTGGCGGTCGAACCAGCCGAGCGTTTTTTCGTGCAGCCAGTCGACCTCGCCGTTGCCGCCGTCGTGGCCGCCGTCGAACCAGGCGACCTGCACCGGGGCGCCGGTGGCGGCGACGGCCTTGGCGTTGGCGTCCGCGTGGCCCAGCGGGAACAGCGAGTCGCGCTGCCCCTGCAGCAGCAGCGTCGGAATCCTGATCTTCCCGGGCACCGAGATCGGGCTCGACCTGCGCAGCGTCTCCACCGCGCTCGCCGTCGCCCGGCCGCTCTGGGCCACCTGCTGGTACATGTCGCAGATCTCCGGCAGGAACCGGCCGCAGCGCACCTCCTCGGCGGTGAGCGGCCGCTCCTCACCCTCACCGTCCCCCTGGCCGGGGCCGAGGGCGGCCGGGGCGGGGCCGCCCCTGCTGAAGAAGAGCCCGGCCCACATGCGCTTGAACACCCCGTTCTGGGGCCCCTGCCCGGTGGCGTCGGGGAACAGCGCGTCGGCCAGGTCGTACCAGGTGATCTGCGGGACGATCGCGTCGATCCTGGGGTCGTGGGCGGCGGCCATCAGCGCGATGGCCCCGCCGTACGAGCCGCCCGCGATGCCCACCCGCGGGTCGCCCGCCGCGTCGAGCCGGACCTCGGGCCGCTTCGCGACCCAGTCGACCAGCTGGCGCACGTCCTTGACCTCGTAGTCGGGGGAGTTCAGCGCGATCTGCCCCGAGGAGCGGCCGAAGCCCCGCGCCGACCAGGTCAGCACGGCGTAACCGTCCTGGGCCAGCCGCACCGCGGCGTCCCTGACGCTCTGCTTGCTGCCGCCGAAGCCGTGCGCGAGCAGCACCGCCGGAGCCCTGCCGCCTCCGGCGGGAGGGAAGAAACTCGCGTCCAGCGTGACCCGCTGGTCGTCGCCCGGCCCGTCGAGCACTGTGATCATCTGCTCCTGGGCCCGTACGTCCGGTGCGGACGGCCAGACCAGCCAGGCCACGACGCCGACGGCCAGCACGGTGACCACCGCGATCCAGGTGACCCACCTTGCCGCACGTTTCACCGGTTCTCCTTGAGCGTGGGAATCCCCCCTTCGAAAGAGGGAGGGGTGTCACGGGAGCTTACTGATCCAGGCTGAGATGCTCCTGAGACGACTCTCAGGAGCATCCCCGCCGGTCATCCGGGAAAGGACGATCGCCTGTGTCGGAAGGGTGGGCGGTCGCCCCGATCACTCGGGGATGTCCCTGATTGCGGACCGAGGTGAAGGAGCGGCATCATTTCGACACGTGAAGCCAGTAGAAAGCCTCCGAAGAAGAGCCACTCCGGTCATCGAGTGGGCTCTGCCGTATTGGACGCGAGGAAAGGCCGGCAGGGAGACCCCGGAGGACCTGTTCAGGCTCCTCTACTTCGGGTGGCTGGTGGCTTTTTCCTTCAAGGTGCTCGGGGCCTCCTGGGACGTCTCCTGGCACTTCAAGTGGCTCCGTGACGACCTGGCCCCGCCGCACCTGCTCAACAGTGTCGGCACCGCCATCGCCCTCGCGCTCACGATCATCCACATCTACACCGGTTACGGCGTCGACAAGCTCGCGCAGCGCCTCATCGCCTGGGGTACGGCGATCTTCCTGATCGCGGTGCCGCTCGACCTGATCAACCACCGGGTCAACGGGCTCGACATCACCTCGTGGAGCCCGTCCCACCTGATGCTCTACATCGGCACGCTCTTCATGCTCTGCGGCGTGACCTGGGGCTGGTTCATCCGGGCGGTTCCCGGCCGGACGCGCACGCTGGTCCTCGGCGGGCTCTTCGTGTTCCTCTTCGAGAACGTCTGGTTCCCGGAACAGCACCAGGAGTACGGGGTCTACGGCCTCGCCGCCTGGGACAGGGGCGAGCCGGACGCGGAGCCGATCCTGATCAGGTTCGCCGCCGACCAGATCGGCCTGCCGGTGGACGACCGGGCGGTGGCGCTGCACTTCACGCTGCCCGTGCCCGACCAGCTCTACCCGCTCTACGCCGTGATCGCCGCCATGCTGGTGGCCGTCTGCGCCCGCGCGATGATCGGCCGGATGTTCTCCGCCACCGCGGTGGTCGGCGCCTACGTGGTCTTCCGCACTCTGATCTGGCCCCTGCTCGCGGTCGTCGACTTCCCGCGCTCGGCGGTGCCGGTCTTCCTGATCGCCGGGGCACTCGCCGTCGACCTGGCGTTCCTGATCAGAATGCCCGTGGTCAGGGCGCTGGTCGGCGCACTCGGCGTCACCCTCATCGTCGACCAGGCGCTCCGCTTCCAGCACGCGATGTTCATGGCGCCCCCGCTGGTGCCCCCCGCGACCATGCTGATCGGGGGGGCGGGGCTGGCCGTCCTGTGGCTGGCGTTCGAATGGGCGTGTGGCCGCTACACGCTCCGGGCTCAGGACAGGGAGGCCGTGGTCAGCGCCACCGCCACCCCGTAGGCGAGTCCCATCACGGTGATCTCGGCCGCCGCCCACGCGACGACCGCCGTCGCCCGCCGCTCCGCGATGTGCGGCAGCAGGCGGAAGCGGATGTGGGCGGCGAACGGGATCAGCAGGGCCACGCAGGCGACCTTGGCCACCACCAGCGGACCGTACTGACCGCTCAGCAGCGCCCCCGGCAGCTCCACCCCGGGGGTGAGGGCCATCGTGGCGAGCCCGGTCACCAGCCCGGAGACGCTGACCAGGACCAGTGCCAGGGTGGCCAGCCTGGAGAACTTCGGCAGCACCCGCGCCAGCAGCTCCCGGTCCGCGGCGACCAGCAGGATGACGGTGAGCAGGCCGCCGGTCCAGGCCGCCGCACCCATCACGTGCAGTTCCATTGAGATCATGATGGGGTCGTGCCAGACCGAGTTGACGGCGTGGCCGGTGACCGGGATCGGCAGCAGCCCGAAGAAGGCGATCACGATCCGCAGCTCGGCGGGGACCTTCTCGCCGTACCGTACGGCCAGCAGCCCGATCCCGGCGTAGGAGAGCGCGCAGGCGGCGCTGAAGAGCATGCCCTGCCCGGCACCGACGCCATCCACGTACTCGGCGATCATCGACGGGGTGGGGATCAGCCCGGGGTTCAGCTCGGCCGTCTGGAAGACGATGATGAGCAGTGCCAGCAGCGCCCACGCCCAGGCGAAGGTCACGGCCATCGGCCGCGCCCGGCGCATCACCGGTTCGGTCCGCTCGGGGTCGTCGAACCCGAGCATCTTCGGCAGCAGGCTCAGCCCGACCACCGCCACCGTCGCCAGGTCCAGCAGCACCCGCAGCACCGGCAGGCCGTACTCCACCAGCGGCCCGGGGATGACGATCCCCGGCACCGCCTCCTGCGCGGTGAACGCGGTCGCGGCCAGCACCGCCAGCACGCCCCCCGACACGAACCCGCCGGCCACCAGCCTCCTGGCGGTGCCGGCCTCGGGGACCCGCTCGGTGGTCACGGTCATCCCGCGCCCCCCTCCTTCGTACGGCGCATCGCCACGACGGTGGCCCCGCCGAGCAGGACGATGGAGGCGGCGATCCACAGCACCGCCATCCCGGCCCCGCCGTTCTGCGCGGCCTCGGCGGCCTGGGCGCCCAGATCGGGGCTCTGAGCTGCGGCGGCCGGGTCTGTGGGTGCCGGGTCCGTGGGTGCCTGCCCGGTACCGGCCTGCGCGGAGGAGGCCGGGCCGGGTGCCGTCAGGGTGAAGGTGATCTTGCTGGAGACCGGGTGGCCGTCGGCGGAGAGGATCCGGTAGCCCACCACGTACTCCCCGGCGGGGCCGAGGGCCTTCACGCGGACGCTGGCCTTCGTCCTGTCGACCGCCGTCTTGCCGTCCTCCCACCGTGTGCCGTCGGGACCGGTCACGCTGATCTGCGCGAAGCCCTGCCGGACGGGCTGGTCGAAGGTGAGCGTGATCGTCTCGGGTCCGGTGGCCAGCTCGGCACCGTCCTTGGGGTCGCTGTCGATCAGCACGTTGTGGGCCTGAGCCGGGGGGACCGCGCAGAGCAGCGCGGCGCACGCGAGCAACAGGACCGTGAGTAGCCGCCTCACCGGTCGTGGCCTTCCGTTGGGTACTTCATGACCTCGACATGTTCCCACCTTCACCTCGCGCTGGGGAACGGCGTCCGGAGGCAGGGGCGGCCGGGGCGTCAGACGTCGCCGTTTCCCGGTTTCTCCAGGGCGGACCTGAGCGCGCCGAGGAACTCCGCCGCGTCGCGGCCGTTGACGAAGCGGTGGTCGTAGGCGAGGCCGAGGGAGACCACCTTCCTGGTGACGAAGGCGCCTTCGCGGGTCTGCACCACCTCGGGGCGCGGGGCGCCGAGGGAGAGCGCGCAGATCTGGCCGGGGAAGACGATCGGGATCGCGGTGATCACCGAGGTGTCGGTGTGCAGGGTGAGCATGATGTTGCCGCCCACCAGGTCGCGTTCCCTGAAGGTCCCGCTCAGCGCGGTCTTACGGAAGCCCGCCAGGTCGCGGGCGATCTCGTCGAGCGGGCGCCGGCCCGCGTCGCGCACCACCGGTACGTACATGCCGCCTCCGACGTCGACGGTCACCCCCACCTCCGCCGTCGTGGCGCGGCGGGCGCGGCGGCCGTCGACGGGGGTGGCGAAGAAGAGGGGGAAGCGGTCGAGCAGTCGCCCGGTCGCCCGGACGAGCAGTTCGGGCAGGCCGATGAGAGCACGTAGCCGCTTCGTCTCCGCTCGGGCGAAGGGCAGCGCGTCCGTCACGTCCACCCGCATGACCGTGAAGGAGGCGGGGATCTCCCGGTGCGACCGCTCGACCACCTCGGCGGTACGCCGCTGTGCCCTGGACGGCTCGATCAGCTGGGAGTCGTCCTGGTCAGGCGGGATGAGCGGGGCGGTACCCCTCATCGGTTCGATCGGGGGAAGGGTGACGCTCACCGCGCCGCCCGTTCTGGCCCGCGAGGTGTGCGGCGGGACCAGGTCGGCCCGCCTGACCACCTTCCTGCCGAGGGCCCGGACCTGATCCATGGAGATGCCGTACTCCGCCATGGCCTGCCGGGCGGGGGCGGTGATGACGATCTCCTCCGGCTCCGCGCCGGTCTCGGCGGGTGCGGATGCGAGATCGTCTCCGGGGTCCTCGCCGTCGGGCAGCAGGCGGGCGATGACCTGGCCGGGAGAGCACTCGGCGCCCACCTGAAGCAGGTGCCGCAGCGTCCCGTCCCGTTCGGCGGTCAGCTCCTCGGCCGCCTTGGAGGTCTCCAGCACCGCGAGCGGTTCCCCGGCCCGTACGGCCTGGCCGTCCTTCGCCTCCCACTCCACCAGCAGGTACGAGGCGTCGTTGTTGTTGAGCTTGGGTACCCGGACCTCGGTCAAGACAGGACCTCCGCGACGGCGTGCCGGATCCGGCCGGACTGGACGAGGATCTCGCGCTCCAGGTGGGGGGCGGCCGGGATGACGCTGTCGGCCGCGCTGATGAGGCTGATGGGGCGGCGCAGGGTGGACCAGAGCCGGGGGTGGAGCACCCGCGCCACCTCGGCGCCCCAGGTGCCGCCCTCCGAGCCGTCCTCGACGACGCACACGTGCCGGGCACGGTCGAGCCCGGGGAGGGTGGGTAGCGGGTAGAGCCGCGCGGGGACCAGCAGCTCGCAGGCCACGTCCTCCTCCATCAGCAGGGCGCGCATGGCGTCAAGCGCCCGGTGGGTCATGCCACCGTGGACGATCAGCGTGCAGTCGGGCTCGGTCACGCCGTCCACGAAGACCCGGGCGACGCCGTCGGTCAGTTCGTAGCGGAACAGGTCGTCCACGACACCGTCCTCGTACCTGCGCCGGGTGTAGAGGACCTTGTCCTCGAAGAACAGGCAGGGCTGTTCCAGGGCGAACATCAGGGCGAACAGCTCGCCCGCGTCGTGGAAGGGGGTCATCTCGAACAGCGAGAGGCCGGGCACGCCGATGAAGTGCTTCTGCGGGCTCTGGCTGTGGGTGGGGCCGTAGCCGCGGTTGCCGCCCGACGGGCAGCGGACGACCAGCGGGACCGGGACCTTCCTGCCGTACATGGCGGTGGACTTGGCGGCGAAGTTCACCAGCTGGTCGAAGGCGAGCGCGGCGAAGTCGGCGAACATGATCTCGACGATCGCGCGGTCCCCGGCCAGCGCCAGGCCCGCGCCGATCCCGGCGATCGCCCCTTCGCTCAGCGGGGTGGACCGGACGCGGCGGCCGAACCGGGTGGACAGGCCCTTGGTGACCTTGAAAGCCCCGCCGTACGGATCGCTGATGTCCTCACCGAGCAGGTGTACGCGCGGGTCGGCCTCCATGAGGTCGTGCAGTGCCCGGTTGAGGTGTTCGGAGACGCGGGTCACGGGCGCTCCCAGACCGACGGGGGGCGGGCGGCGACCTCGGCGGCGATCCGCTCGACCCGCTCACGGGCCGCCAGGTCAAGGGCGGCGAAGTGCTCGGGAAAGTCCCGCGCGTAGCGGGCGTACCAGTCGTGGGCGGCGGCCAGGGCGATCTCCTCGGGGGTGCGGGTGTCGTCGCCCTTGCTGTGCGGGCCGATCCGGTGGGTGACGAACTCGACCACCAGCGGGCGCGACTCCCCGCGGACCACGCCGAGCAGGGGCGCCAGCTCGGCGCGGATCTCGCCGACCTCGGTGGAGGTCACCCGGTGGTGCGGGATGTCGAACGCGGCGGCACGGGCCGCGATGCTCCCGGCCATCTGCGCCGACGTCGGGGTGGACTGGGCGATGCCGTTGTTCTCGACGACGACCAGCAGCGGGACCTTCCAGAGCCGCGCCATGTTGAGCGCCTCGTAGACCGCCCCCTCGCCCCAGGTGCCGTCACCGACGTAGGCGCAGGTGAGCGCGCCCGTCTCGGTGAGCTTCAGCGCCACGCCGACCGCGACGGGCAGGCTCTCGCCCTGGACGCCGGTGGACAGGAAGCGGCGGTGGTAGACGTGCTGGCTGCCACCGACCCCGGCGCAGAGCGCGCCCTCGCGACCCATGATCTCGGCGAGCAGTCCGTGCGGCTCGGTGTACCTGGCCAGGAAGTGCCCGTGGCCGCGGTGGTTGCTGAGGACGAAGTCGTCATCGTGGAGCAGCGGCGAGAGCGCGACCGGGATGTACTCCTGGCCCAGGCAGGTGTGGGTGGTCCCGCTCAGCTCACCCGCCTCGAAGAGCCTGAGCAGGGTCAACTCGAAGTGCCGGATGAGCAGGAGGAGCTCCAGGTCCTCTCTCGGCGGCGGGGACGGCGGCTGCCGCAGGCACGGGGGGATGGGGGCGGTGACGACCACGTGTGCGCTCCTGGCATCGAACGATCTTGGGGAACACGCTCGGCCACTGGGGCGGAGGCGGCATGGGAGCGCTCCCATCCGGAGCGTAGGAGGCGTACGAATGAGAGTCAATGACTGTGCGGATGACAGATATTCAAGAAATGAAGAATAGGTGCATTCATCTGCAAAAATGGCCTAAAAGGTGGTTTGTTTGGGTTTATCGGGCTCGAAAACAGCGCTGTAACCTTGACGAATTCGGCGGGAGATCTCTAGCCTCCTCCGTGGGAGCGTTCCCACGACGCCGTGCATCCGCGCGGTGACATGAGGCGCCCGGTCGGGCGCCTCCATCTCGCCCGAACGCTCACATCTTTCGGCGCCGGGGTGACTCCGCGCCGCGCAGGTCCTCTTGGCCGCGCCGATCCGGCCGGCCGACATGGGATCGCACACTCGGGCGATCCCGTTCCCCGCCGCGGGGGAACGCTCACGGGTTCCTCTTCGCCAGTACGGAGGTGTCTTGACGCGAACCGGCCTCTCACCGGCCAAGAAAGCACTGCTCGCCCAGCGACTGGGCGGCCGCGTCGTCGCGGCGGCGATTCCGCCGCGCCCTTCCGGAGCGGAGCCCCCGCTCTCCCCGGCGCAGGAACGGCTCTGGTTCCTGGAGCAGTACGCCCCCGGCACCTCCGCCTACACCGTGGCCTTCGCGGCCACGCTGGAGGGGGAGATCGACGCCGAGGCACTCGCCCGAGCACTGACCGAGGTGGCACTCCGGCACGAGAGCCTGCGCACCCGGCTGGTCACCACCCCCGACGGCGGTCCCGCGGTCGTCGTCGACGACGCGCCCGCGGTCGTGCTGCGGACCACCGGTGACCTCGCGGAGATCGACGAGGAGCTTGCCAGGCCCTTCGACCTCGCCGCGGGCCCGCCGCTGCGGGCGCTCCTGGTCCGGCGTGGACCGTTCGAGCACGTACTGCTGCTCACCATGCACCACGCGATGACCGACGGCTGGTCGTGCGACATCGTCATGGAGGAACTCCTCATCCTGCACGCCGCGTACCGTGCGGACCGCGACCCGGAGCTGCCGCCGGTGCCGGTGAGCTACGGCGACTACGCGCACTGGCAGCGGGAGCGCGACCACGCCGAGGAGATCCGCTACTGGCGGCGGCGGCTGGACGGGCTGCCACCGCTGGAGCTCCCCGCCGACCGCCCGCGTCCCGCCGAGCAGAGCTGGGAGGGCGCCGCCTGCGGGGTGGCCCTGGACGCCGAGCTCAGTGCGGCGGTCACCGCGCTGGGCCGCGCCCACGGCGCCACCCCGTACATGATCCTGCTCGCCGCCTTCGAGGTGCTGCTCTCGCGCTACTCGCGGCAGTACGACTTCGCGGTCGGCTCGCCCGTCTCCGGGCGGGACCTGCCCGAGCTGGAGCGGGTGGTCGGAGTGTTCGTCAACTCGCTGCCGATGCGCGCGGACCTGTCCGGCGACCCCACGTTCGCCGAGCTGCTGGCCAGGGTCAGGGAGACGGCGCTGGACGCCTACGCCCACCAGGAGCTCCCCTTCGACCGGCTGGTCAACGAGCTGGGCGTGGAGAGGGACGTCAGCAGGTCACCGGTGTTCCAGGTGATGTTCGCCCTGCAGAACTACCGCTCCAGGCCGCTGGACACTCCGGGCCTGGCCATGACCCCCTACCCGGTGAAGGCCACGGCCAGCCGGTTCGACCTGGCCCTCTACCTGTTCGAGACCCCCCACGGGATCGCCGGCCACCTCACCTACAGCACCGCGCTGTTCGACCCCGGCACCGCCGAGCGGATGTCGGCGTGCTTCGAGAACCTGATGAGGTCGGTCGTCGCCGACCCCGGCGCGCCGATCTCCGGGCTTGAGATCCTCCCGCCGGACGAGCGCCGCCGGGTCCTGGCACTCGGCGAGTCCACCCCCGTGACCCCCTTCGGCACCGGGCTGCTGCACGAGGCCGTGTCCGAGCGGGCCCGGCTCACCCCGGACGCCGTCGCGGTCGTGGCGGGCGGCACCTCACTCGGCTACGCGGAGCTCCAGGGGCGGGCGGAGCGACTCGCGCGCCTGCTGCGGCGGGCCGGCGTGCGCCGTGGCGACCGGGTCGCCGTCTTCCTGGAGCAGTCGGCGGACACGGCCGTCGCGGTACTCGGCGTGCTCAAGGCGGGTGCCGCCTATCTCCCGCTGGAGCCCGACCACCCCGTTGACCGGATCGCCTACGTGCTCTCCGACGCCGGGGCGCGGGCGGCCGTGACCGCGCCCGGCCTCCGCGACCGCCTGCCGGAGGGGCTGCCCACGGTCGGAGTCCCCGCCTCGGCCGACCCGGAAGGCGCCGAGGATTCCGGCGGGCCGGACGCGGGGCCGGTGGAGAGCGGCGTGACCCCCGACGACCTGGCGTACGTCATCTACACCTCGGGGACCACCGGGCGGCCCAAGGGCGTGGCCGTGCAGCACCGACAGGTCATGGTCTATCTCGCCGGGGTACGGGAGCGGCTGGAGATCGAGCCGGGCGGGGTGTTCGGACTGCTCCAGTCGCTCGCCTTCGACTTCGGAGTGACGATCTTCTACCTGTGCCTGATGACCGGGGGCGCGCTGCACCTCATCCCCCCGCGCACGGCCGCACCGGAACTGGCGGCCTACTTCCGCAGGCACGGCGTCGACCATCTCAAGATCACCCCATCCCACCTGGCGGCGCTGCTCGCCGACGCGACCCCGGACGAGCTGCTCCCCGGCAAGCTGCTGATCCTCGGCGGCGAGGCGGCACCGCGCGCCTGGGCCGCGGAGCTCGCGGCGGCCGGGCGGTGCCGGGTGATCAACCACTACGGCCCCACCGAGGCCACCGTCGGCGTCACCACCTACCCCGTCGAGCCCGGAGCCGCGTCCGGCGCCGCGGTGGACGGCGCCGCCCCTGCCTCGGGGGCCGGGACGGCGCTGCCCATCGGATCGCCCATGCCCGGGGCGTTGGTACACGTGCTCGACGACAACCTGCGGCCGGTCCCGGCCGGGGTTCCCGGCGAGCTCTACCTGGGCGGTGACCGCCTGGCCCGTGGCTACCTGGGCCGTCCCGGGCTGACCGCCGACCGCTTCCTGCCCGACCCGTACGGCGCCCCCGGTGCCCGGATGTACCGCAGCGGCGACCTCGGCCGCTGGTTGCCCGGCGGGGAGCTGGAGTTCCTCGGCCGGCGTGACCTGCAGGTGAAGGTCCGCGGCTACCGGGTGGAGCCGGCGGAGGTGGAGGCGGTGCTCTCCGAGCATCCGGGGGTGACGGGCGCCGTCGTGGATCTGAGAGGCGGGCGCCTGGTCGCCTACCTGGTCGGGCAGGCCGCCCCGGAGGCCGCCGAGATGCGGTCCTGGCTGGCCGAGCGGCTCCCCGACTACATGATCCCGGCTCGCTACGTGTGGCTGGACGAGCTGCCGCTGAAATCCCACGGCAAGGTCGACAGGTCGAAGCTGCCGGATCCCGCCGCCGAGGTCTCGGCAGCGGGGTTCGTGCCGCCGGAGACCGCGCTGGAGGAGACGGTCGCCGGGATCTGGGCCGAGATCCTGGAGGTGGAGCGGGTCGGCGCGCTCGACGACTTCTTCGATCTGGGCGGCCACTCGCTGCTCGCCATGCGGGTGATCGCCCGGCTGCGCGCGCAGGTCCCCGAGCGGGCGGTGACCGTGCTGGAGCTGTTCAAGAACCGCACGGTCAGGGAACTGGCCCGGCTGCTGGAGACCGGCGGCGACGGCGGGCGAGAGCTGCTGCACCGGCTCACCCCGCCCCGCGCCGCCAAGGCCACCATGGTCTGCGTGCCGTTCGGCGGCGGCAGCGCCGTCGTCTACCAGCCGCTGGCCGACGCGCTGCCCGCCGACTGGGCGCTGTACTCGGTCGCGGTCCCGGGACACGAGCTCGGCGAGCGGTCACGGCCGTTCGACGAGGTCGCCCGGGAGTGCGCCGAGGAGATCCTCGCCGGGGTGCGCGGGCCGCTGGTGCTCTACGGGCACTGCGGGCTCGGTGTCATGCTGATCGTGGAGATCGCCCGGCACCTGGAGGCGGCGGGCCGCCCGGTCGACGCGATCTACCTCGGCGGCGTGTTCCCCTTCGCCCGCCCGGGGCGCGGCCTGGGCTGGCTCGGCACCCTGATGGACCGCATGACCAGCGACCAGGGCAGGATCAACGCGCTCTCCGCGGCGGGGCTCGACGTCGAGGAGTTCGAGCGCGACCAGCTCAGACTGATCATCGAGAACCGCCGCCAGGGCACCCGCATGGCGGAGCGCTACTTCACCCGGCTGTTCGAGGAGGAGGACGCCCGGCCCTTCGCGGCACCGGTCATCGCGGTGGTGGGGGAGCGGGACCCGGCGACCGAGTTCTACCAGGAGCGCTACCGCGAGTGGCTGCGGCTCTCCGGCACCGCCGCCTGCGTGGTGCTGGACGAGGCCGGGCACTTCTTCGTGAAGTACCGGGCGCGGGAACTGGCCGACATCCTCACCGGTACCCACCTGGCCCTGGCCCGAGGACGGACCGCGCCGCTGGAGCGCACCGAGGACTCCACCTGGTGGCTCCAGGGTGTTTCCGGTGAGCTCCACCACTCCGACGCGTCCCCCGCCCTCGTCCCCGACTCCGGCGCCACGGGTGCGGGCGGCGCCACGCGGCCCGACCTGCGGATAGTCCGCCCCGACGAACCTGTCACCGCCCCCGGCGGGCCTCCGCCCGGCATGCGGCGGTTCCTGCTGGTCTCGGTAGGGCAGCTGGTCTCGATCACCGGGTCCGCGCTGACCGAGTTCGCCATCCCGATCTGGATCTACCTGACCACCGGGTCGCTGGCCAGGTTCGCGCTGTTCGCGGTGCTGGGACTGGTGCCCGGCATGCTGGTGGCGCCGCTCGCCGGAGCGATCGTGGACCGTTACGACCGGCGCAGGGTCATGCTGTGCGGGGACATCGGCGCCGGGAGCACGCAGCTCGCGCTGGGCGTACTGCTCTGGACCGGAAATCTGCAGATCTGGCACATATATCCGCTGCTCGTCTGCCTGTCGATCGCGCTGACCTTCCAGCGGTTCGCCTACGGCTCGGCGATACCGCAGCTGGTCCCCAAGCGGTTCCTCGGCCACGCCAACGGTGTCGTCCAGATGGCCACGGGCACCGCCCAGCTCGTCGTGCCGCTGATCGCGACCGGGCTGATGGCCACGATCGGGCTGGAGGGCATCCTCCTCATCGACGTCGCCAGCTACCTGGTCGCCACGCTGGTCCTGCTGTTCGTCCGCTTCCCGACCGCCATGCCCTGGCGGCGCAGGGAGAGCGTCCTGGCCGAGATGGCGAACGGCATCCGCCACTCGTGGGGCAACCCCGGCTTCCGCGGCATGCTCGTGTTCTTCGCGGTACTCAACGTCTTCCTGTCGCCGCTCTTCCTGATGATCTCCCCGCTGGTCCTGTCGTTCGCGACGCTCGACGACGTCGGCAGGGTCGCGTTCGCGGGAGGGCTCGGGGTCTTCCTCGGCGGCCTGCTGATGACCGTCTGGGGCGGGCCCCGCAGGCGGCGCCTGTACGGGGTGCTGCTCGCCACGCTCGCCCTGGCGGTGTTCTGCGTGCTCACCGGATTCCAGCAGAATCTCGCCCTGATCGCGGTCGGCTCGTTCGGCATGTCGTTCTGCCTGACCCTGCTCAACGGCGTCTACGCCACGATCATCCAGGTCAAGGTGGCACAGCGCTTCCACGGCCGGGTCATCGCGCTCAACACCCTCGTCGCCTGGTCCACGCTGCCGATCGGCTTCGGCCTGGTCGCCCCGTACGGCAGCGCCCTGTTCGAGCCGCTGCTCGCCCCCGACGGGCCGCTGGCCGGCACCGTCGGCCTGCTGATCGGCACCGGCCAGGGCCGCGGCATCGGCTTCATGTACGCCTGCTTCGGGCTGGCCATCGCCGCCATCGCGCTGGTCGCCATGCGCGTGCGGGTGCTGGCCCGCTTCGACGCCGACGTACCCGACGCGCTCCCCGACGACCTGGTCGGTTTCGAGGCTCTGCGGAGCCGTACCCGCAAGAAAGAGGAGGTTGGGTCATGAGTTTCCTGGTGGTGCTCAACGACGAGGAGCAGTACTCGATCTGGCCGGCGGGCAGGGAGTTGCCCGCCGGGTGGCGGGCCGAGGGCTTCGAGGGGGACAGGGAGGACTGCCTCGCCCACATCGACGAGGTGTGGACGGACATGCGCCCGCTCAGCGCGCGCGGGGAGGGGGCATGACCGACCCGCTGGCCTCCAGGATCGCCGGAATGATCTCCGTTGCCTGTGACGGGCGGCTCACCGCCGACGAGATCGTCGGCTCCGACGCCTCCCTGTCCGCGCTGGGCGTCACCTCGCTGGCGCTGCTCCGGCTCATCGACGCCGTCGAGGACGAGTTCGACGTCGCCCTCGACCTCGGCGGGGGCGCCGCCTACCTCGACAGCTTCCCGCTGCTGGTCGGTTACGTGAGCGAGCGGACCTCGTGAGCCCGGGGACCGTGCCGCAGATGCTCGCGCTCCGCGCCGGGCAGGACCCCGAGCGGGAGGCGGTGATCGTCGAGGGGGTCGCGTCGATGACGTTCGGCGAGTGGGACCGGCGCTCGGACGCCGTCGCGCACGGGCTGCTCGACCGCGGCGTGCGGCGGGGCGACCGGATCGGGCTGCTCTTCGGGAGCCGGGACTGGGTCGACTTCGCCGTCGCCTACTGCGCGGTGCAGAAGGCCGGCGCCGTCGCCGTGCCACTCTCCGACCGGCTCGCGCCCGCCGAGGTGCGGCACATGCTGGAACACTGCTCGGCCTCGGCACTGCTGTGCGGGCGCGACCTCACCCCACCGGAGGGCGACCGGTGGGGCGCGGCTGTGGCGGACCTGGAGGGTGGGACGGCGGGGCCGCCCGGGGTGCGGGTCGAACCCGCGGACCTGGCCCAGATCCTCTACACCTCGGGTACCACGGGGCTGCCCAAGGGCGTGGGCGCCAGCCACGCCAACCTGGCCTTCGGCTGCGAGACCCGCCCCAACCGCCGCAGGTTCGGCCACTCGCGCCACCTGCTGCACGCCTTCCCGATCGGTACCAACGCCGGTCAGACGATGCTGATGAACGCGCTGGACGCCCGCCCGGCCATGCTCACCCTCGGGCGCTTCACTCCCGGCCGCCTCGCCCGGCTGATCGAGTCGCGCCAGGTCGGCACCGTGTTCGTCGTACCCGCCATGGCCATCGAGTTCCTCAACGCGGGCCTGCACGAGCGCCACGACATGTCGAGCGTCCTGCTGCTCGGCTCGGCCGCCTCGGCCCTGCCGCCCGCGGTGGCCGCGCGCCTGGCCGACGCCTTCCCCAACGCGACGATCGCCAACTACTACACCTCCACCGAGGCCGCTCCCGCCCAGACCATCATGATCTTCGATCCGTCCAGGCCGGGGGCGCTGGGACGGCCCGCGTTCGGCGGGGCCCTGCGCATCACCGACGCGCACGGCGACCCGCTGCCCCCGGGCGAGACCGGCGAGGTCTGGATGCGCTCACCCACCACCACCCGCTTCTACTACCGGGACGAGCAGGCGGGCGCCGAGGCGTTCAGGGGTGGCTGGGTGCGGATGGGGGACATCGGCCGCCTGGACGCCGAGGGCTACCTCCACCTCGTCGACCGGGAGAGCGACGTGGTCAAGTCGGGCGCGTTCAAGGTCTCCACACTCCAGGTGGAGGCGGCGCTCCACGAACACGAGGCCGTCGCGGAGGCCGCGGTGCTCGGTGTCCCGCACCCGGTACTCGGCAGCGTGCTCGCCGCGGCGGTGGTGCTGCGGTCCACCGGGACCTCCGGCGGGGATCTACGGGCCTTCCTGATGGACCGCCTGGCCGGGCACGAGCTCCCCGAACGGGTGCTCGTCGTCGACACCCTGCCCAGGAACCAGTCGGGAAAGGTCGTCAAAAGGGAGCTGCGGGGCCTGTTCGAGGCCGCCGCGACAGGTCAGACGGAAGGCACGTGAAAATGTCGATGTCGCTCACAGCGGGATGGGACCGGGCGACCTTCGCCCAGCACGGGATGTGGATCACCGAGCGGATGGGCGCCGGTGGCCGGGTCTACGCGATGCCGCTCACCGTACGCTTCGACGGCCCGCTCGACACCGGCGCGATGCTCGCCGCCTGTGCCGCGGCCGTCGAGCGACACCCCGTGCTCGCCGCGGTCCTGGCGGAGCGGGACGGCGAGGTCCGCCTGCTCCCCGGCAAGGCGGTCCCGCCGATCCGCTTCGAGGAGACCCCGCCCGGGCCCGGCCGGCTTGAGGACGAGGTGGCCCGCCCCTTCGACCTGGAGTCGGGCCCGCCGGCCAGGTTCACCCTCTTCAGGCTGGGGGCCGAGCGGCACCTGCTGCAGATCGTCGCCCACCACGCCGTCTTCGACGGCGTCTCCAAGGACCTGCTGCTCCGTGACATCGCCGCCGCCTACGGGGGCTCCGCCCTCGCCCCCCTGACGCTGTCCTGCGACGAGATCGCCCGCGCCGAGCAGGGCCGGGTCGCCGCCGCGCTGGAGGAGGCGGCGGAGTTCTGGCGGCCGAGATGGCAGAACGGGCGGGACCTGCTGCTGCCCGGCCTCACCCGTACCTCGCTGCGCGCCGCGCCCGGCGACACCGTGGAGTTCCGCCTCGGCGGCGAGGTCGCCGCCATCGCCGCCCACCTGGGCCTGACCCGCTTCGAGGTCCTGCTGGCCGCACTGCACACGCTCCTGTACGGGTACGGCAACACCCGCGTCACGGTGGCGGTGGACCTGTCCACCAGGACCGAGGAGACGCGCGAGCACGTGGGGGCGTTCGTCAACGAGCTGCCTGTGGCCTCCAGCCCGGCCGGCACGTTCGCCGAGTTCGCCCTGTCGATCAGAAAGGAGCTGCGGGCGATCTACCGCTATCGCGAGGTTCCCCTGGCCAGGGCGCTGGGCGGGATCAGCCCGCGCTCCGCGCTCACCCCCGTCTCGGTCAGCTACCGCAGACGCCCGGCCGGCGACCCCTCCTTCGCGGGACTGGACGCCTCGGTGGACTGGACGGCGTCCAACGGCGCGGTCCGCAACACCCTGCACCTGCAGGTCGTCGACGGCGCCGACGGCACGGACGGGGCCGAGGCCCGCCTGCGGTTCAACCCCGAGATCCTGGACCGCGCCGCCTGCGAGGACGTCGCCGAGCGGCTGCGGATCCTGCTCGCCGGCATCGCGGCCCGCCCCGGCGCCCCGCTCGACGAGCTGCCACTGCCTCCCCGGGCCGTCCCCGCCGTCCCTGTCGGCCCCGCCGTCCTGGACGGTCAGGACGGTCACGGCGCCGTCACCGGTCCGGTCTCCGGCGGCGAAGACGCCGGGGGAGAGGACGCCGAGCTCCTCGGGCAGGTCACCGCGATCTGGTGCGAGGTGCTCGGCGTGGACACGGTCCAGCCGGACGACGACCTGTTCGACCTTGGCGGTCACTCGTTGACGATCACCCAGATCATCGCCCGCGTCCGGGACGGGATGGGGGTCGAGCTCTCCTTCGAGGTGTTCATCGACTCCCCGACCGTCGAGGGCGTCGCCGAAGAGATAGCCAGGGCCCGATGACGGCCCGATCCGGACGGTCATCGACGGTGACCGTCGAGTTCTCCGGCGCGCGGGGCGGCGAGTCTCCGCTCACCTGGGGCCAGCTGGCCTTCTGGAGGCTCACCCGGTGGCTTGAGGACGGCGACCCGTACTTCAACATGCCCTGGGTGCTGCCTGTCTACGGCAGGCATTCCCTTGAGGTCGTCATCGGTGCCCTGCGCGGCCTCGTCGAGCGGTACGAGACCCTCAGGACCACCTGCGAGGAGACCGCCGGCGGACCTGTCCAGCGGGTGGCGAGCCGGGGCCGGTTCGACGTCGAGGTGGTCGACGCGGGGGAGGACAAGCCGCTCGCCGCCGCCAGGAGGGTCTCCGCCCAGCTGGCCGCCAGGGGATTCGAGTACGCGGTCGAGCTGCCGTTCCGCTGCGCCGTCGTGACCGTCGACGGCCGCCCGCGCGCGCTGGCCTTCGCCCTGTCCCACCTGGCGGTGGACGGCTGGGCGCTGGACCTGATCGCGGGTGACTGGCGGGCGCTGCTGGCCGGCGACGAACTGCCCGCTCCCGGGTGGCAGCCGCTCGACCAGGCCGCCTTCGAGCACGGGGAGGCGGGATCGGCCCGCGGCGAGCGGGCACTCCGGCACTGGCGCGCGGAGCTTTCCAGGGTGCCGGAGACCATGTTCGACGTTCCCCGCATCACGGCGGAGGAGCCGAGGTTCGTCCGGGTCGGCATGGAGTCGGCAGCGGTCGCCGCCGCCACCGAGATCCTGGCCGAGCGGTGGTCGGTCAGCACGGCCAGCGTGCTGACCACGGCGAGCGCGGTGCTGCTGGGCGCGCTCACCGGGCACCGTCGGGTGGTCATGCAGCTGATCGTGGCCAACCGGCACGACCCCAGGACCGCGACCATGGTCGGCACCGCCGTGCAGGACGGGCTCCTCGTCCTCGACCTGCCCGGCGGGACGTTCGCCGACGCGGTCCGTGCCGGGCACCGGCGGGCGCTGATCGCCTACCGCAACGCGCACTACGACCCGTACCGGATGATGGCGCTGCGCGAGGAGATCGGAAGGGAACGCGGCACTCCGGTCGATCTGTCCGCCTACTTCAACGACACGCGGACCGTCGCCCACTGGCCCAACCTGCCCGGGGTGGAACCCGCGGGCGACCCGGCCGCGGTCGCCGCCCTCACCGAGCGGACCAGGTTCTTCCTCGTCGGAGCCTGGGCCGAGGTGGACGCCACCGCCTTCTTCGCCACCGGTCCCGCCACGAACAACTGCCAGCTCTACCTGCTGACGGACACCGGCTGCCTGCCGCGCTCCACCGCCTACGCGCTGCTGGGCGGGGTGGAGAGGCTGCTGGTCAGGGCCGTGGCCGAGGAGGTGGCGCTGGACGAGGTCGCCGAGCTGTGCGGCATCGTCCCGATCGAGCGCCCCGCCGTCCGGGAGGCGGCTCTTCCCGGTACGCCGGAGAGCGGCCCGGCGACGGTGAGATCCAGGGAGGTGGCCGGTGACCACGCCTGACCCCCGCGTCGCCGCGGAGACGGACCTCGCGGTGCGGGAGCCCGCGCCGGACCCCGCCCCACGGGAGCACCCGGCGCGGGACCGGCGCGAGGAACTGCTCGAACGGCTGGCGCGGCTGTCGCCGGAACGGCGCGCGGCGCTGCTGGCAGAGGCGCGCCAACGGGACGGAGGCAGGCGGTGGCCCCTGTCGTTCGGGCAGGAACGCCTCTGGTTCCTCAGCAGGTTCGACCCCGACGACACCACCTACCACACCCCCTGGTGCGTGCGGCTGCGCGGCCGGGTCGACGTGCAGGCGCTCGCCGCCGCCTTCACCGGCGTCGCCGAGCGGCACCACGTGCTGCGCACCCGGTTCCGGCTGGCAGGCGACCGTCCCGTCCAGATCGTCGCGCCCGTCGCGCCGGTGCCGGTGGAGCGGGCGGACGTCACCGGCGACCCGGCCCCGGCCGTCGTGGAGTTCGTGAACCGGCCGTTCGACCTCGAAGGCGGCCCGCCGCTGCGTGTGGCGCTGCTGCGGCTGGGCGAGGAGCACTTCCTGCTCTGCATCGTCCTGCACCACATCGTCGTCGACGGCTGGTCACTGGACGTCCTCATGCGGGAGGTGACCGAGTGCTACGCCGCGCACCGCGAGGGCAGGCCGCCGGCACTGGCGGAGCTCCCGGCGCAGTACCCGCAGCTCGCCGAGGAGGACAGGCGCCGCGCCGAACGGGACGAGGACGCCTCCCATCTCGACCACTGGACCCGCACGCTCGCCGGGGTGCCGGCGCTCGACCTGCCCGCCGACCATCCTCGTCCCGCCCGCTGGAGCGGGCGCGGCGGGCAGGAGAGCCTGCTCGTGCCCGACGAGGTGATCACCCGGCTGGAGGACGTCGCCAGGGGGGCGCGCTGCACGCTCTTCATGGCGCTGCTCGCCGCCTACCAGGCGACCCTCTCGCTGGCCTCCGGGCAGCGGGATCTGTGCGTCGGGGTGCCGGTCTCCGGCCGGGACCGCACCGAGACCGAGCCGCTGATCGGCTACTTCGCCGGCACGCTCGTGCTCCGCGCCGACCTGTCGGGCGACCCCACCTTCCTCGAACTGATGAAACGCACCCGGCTGACGCTCTTCCGGGGACTCCAGCACGCCGGTACGCCGTTCGAGCGGATCCTCGCCTCGCTGCGCCTGCCCCGTGACCTGAGCAGGCCGCCGCTCTTCCAGGCCATGTTCAACCTGCACAACCTGCCCAAGGACGACCTGCTGCGGACCACGATGGGCGACCTGTCGGCCGAGGTCTACCCCGTCCCCGCGACGGGCCGTACCAAGGCCGAGGTGTCCGTGGACGCCTGGCGGGGGCCCGAGGGCCTCGGCGGCGTCCTCGACTACAGCAGTGACCTGTTCTCCGCCGGAACCGCGCGGCGCCTGGCCCGTACCTTCACCGACGTGGTGGAGCGGGCCGGGACCGACCCGGGCCTCCGGCTGTCCGACCTGAGAGGTGTACGACCGTGGTGATGTCCTCCCCGGCGCGAGAGCCGGGCCTCACGGCACCAGACCCACGCCGGGAGGGCATGGTGACGGTGCCGGACCTGATCCGCGACCGGCTGGAGACGGCGCCCGACGCGGTGGCGGTCAGCGGGCAGGGAGGCGAGCTGACCTACCGGGAGCTGCACCGGCGGGTCGACGACCTCGCCGCGGTGCTGCGCGAGTGGGGGGTGGGCCCCGAGGTCCCGGTCGGGCTGTGCATGGAGCGCACCACGGGGATGGTCGTCGCACTCCTGGCGGTCTGGGCCGCCGGAGGCGCGTACGTCCCGCTCGACCCCGCCTTCCCCGAGGACAGGCTGCGGCTCATGCGCCAGGACGCCGGGATCGGCCTGGTGCTGACCCAGGCCGGTGTGGACCGGCGCCTGCTGGCCGGAGTCCCCCGGATCCTGGTGCTCGCCCCGGACGGCACCGCCCCCACCGTCCGCCGCGGCGCGCCGCGGGGACCGCGGGGCGACCTGGCGTACGTGATGTACACCTCGGGCTCCACCGGGCGGCCCAAGGGGGTGGAGGTCCCGAGGCGCGCCGTGCAGAACCTGCTCGGCTCGTTCGCCGAACGGCTGAAGCTCACGCCCGAGGACCGCTGGCTCGCCGTCACCACCCTGTCGTTCGACATCTCCGTCCTGGAGCTGCTGCTCCCCCTGGCGTGCGGGGCACGGGTCGTCGTGGCCTCCGCGGGCCAGGCGGCCGACGGCCAGAGGTTGCGGGCACTGGCGGTCGCCGAGCGGATCACGGCGCTGCAGGCCACCCCGGCCACCTGGCGCATCCTGTTGGAGGCCGGCGGGGTGCCGGAGACGATCCGTACCCGGCTCTGCGGGGGAGAGGCGCTGCCGCGCGACCTCGCCGACGCGCTCCTCGCCCCGGGAACGAGCCTGTGGAACGTGTACGGGCCGACCGAGACGACCGTGTGGTCCACCGCGGGGATCGTCGCGCCCGCACCGGCCCGGATCGTGCTGGGGGAGCCGATCTCCGAGACGTCCCTGTACCTCCTGGGCGACGACGGCCTGCCGGTCGCGGACGGCGAGGCCGGGGAACTGCACATCGGCGGGGCCGGGGTGGCCCGCGGCTACCGGGGCATGCCCGCCCTGACCGCCGCCCGCTTCCTGCCCGACCCCTTCGCGGCCGGCTCCGGGACGCGCATGTACGCGACCGGCGACCTCGTCCGGCGCACCCCGGACGGCCGCCTGGAGTACCTGGGCAGGGCCGACAGCCAGGTCAAGGTGCGGGGGTTCCGCATCGAACTGGAGGAGATCGAGACGGTCCTGCGTTCGGTGGAGTGGGTGCGCCAGGCCGCAGTCGGCGTCCATCCGGGACCGGACGGTCTGCCCACGCTGGTGGCGTACCTGGCCGCCGCGGAGGGAGCGGTGCCGGAAGGGGCATGGGAGGCGCTGCGCACCCGGCTGCGGGCGAGCCTGCCCGAGTACATGGTGCCCGCGCGCCTTGTCACCCTCGACGCCCTGCCGCTCACCCCCAACGGCAAGCTCGACCGCGCGGCGCTGCCGGCACCCGACAGGGCATGGGCCTCGACGGCCCCCTACCGGGCGCCGTCGAGTTCGGTGGAGGACGAGCTCGCCGCGATGTGGGAGGAGGTGCTGGGAATCGAGCGGCCGGTCGGGGTCGACGACGACTTCTTCGAGCTCGGCGGGCACTCGCTGACGGCCGCCCAGATCATCGCCAGGGTCCAGTCGCGCTTCGGTGTCGCCGTGCCGCTGGTCGCGCTCTTCGAGCATCCGACCGTCGCCGGGCTCGCCCGGCAGCTGGACCGCCTGGACGACGACGACCTGGACCTCGTCGAGATCGCCGCGCTGCGCGAGCGGCTCGACGGCCTCGACGCCGAGGAACTGGCGGCGATCTTCGACGAACTGGGGCCGGGCGCATGAGGGCGCCCCTGTCCCCGGCGCAGGAGCGGCTCTGGATCCTGCAGCGCGTCGATCCGGACGACGCCTCCTACAACATGTACCTGGTACGCCTGCTTCGCGGCCCCCTCGACCAGGCCGCGCTGATCTGGGCGCTCACCGACGTGCTGACCCGCCACGAGAGCCTGCGCACCAGGTTCACCGAGGAGGACGGCGTCCCCTGGGCCGTGGTGGAGAGGGGGGCACCCGGGATCGAGTGGCTGCGCTCCGGAAGCCGTGAGGACGCGGAACGCCTGGTGGCCGAGCGGACCAACGAGCCGTTCGACCTGGGGGCCGGGCCTCCGCTGCGGGTGGCGGTGATCCGGATGACCGACGACCGGCACGTGCTCTGCGTCACGATGCACCACATCATCTCGGACGGCTGGTCGCTCAACGTCATCCTGGACGACCTGGCCGACTGCTACACCGCGCGCCTCGCCGGGACCGAACCCCGGCTGCGGCCGTTGCCGGTCCAGGCGGGCGACTACGCGCGCTGGCAGCGGCGCAGGGCCGAGCGGGCCGTGTCGTACTGGCGGGAGAGGCTCGCCGCGCCGCCCTCGGTCGAGCTGCCGTTCCGCCGGGAGGGGGAGGGGAGCGGGCGGGGCGAGTTCCAGCGTGTCCGGTTGTCACCCGAGACGGCGCGGAGGCTGGAGCGGCTGGCCGCCGAGCAGCGCACCACCCTGTTCACCGTGCTGGTCGCCGCCTACCAGACGTTGCTGCTGCGGCACACCGGGCAGACCGACGTCCTGGTCGGCACCGTCGTCGCGGGCCGGGACCGGGTCGAGCTGGAACCGATGGTCGGATACGTCTCCCAGACGGTGATCCTCCGCGGGGACCTGTCGGGTGACCCGCCGTTCACCGGCCTGATCGGCCGCAGCCGTGGCGAGGTCCTCGCCGCGCTGGGCAACTTCTCGGTCCCCTTCGAGCAGCTCGGCCACCCGGTGGAGTCGCTGCTGTCCTCCATGCTCATCCTGCACAACCAGGACGCCGGTCCCCGGCGGGCGTTCGGCGAGCTGACCGTGACCGACGTCGACGCCGGGTTCCGGCAGGCCAAGGTGGACCTCCTCGTCGAGGCGTGGTCCGACGAGAACGGGCTCGGGCTCTCCTTCTGCCACGACACGGGCCTGTTCGAGGCGGCGGAGGTCGGCCGCCTGGCCGCCAGGTTCGCCCTGCTCCTGGAATCGGTCGCGGCCCGCCCCGACACCCCGCTCTCCGAGCTGCCGATCTGGACCGACGCCGACCGTGCCGACATCCACACCCTGTCAGCCGGACCGTCCGATCCCCGCGCCCTGTCCGCGGGGGTCGTCGGGGGTGCCGGGGACGTCCTGGTCCCCGAGATGATCCGCCGGGCCGCGCGGCGGGCGCCCGAGGCCGTCGCCGTGGTCTGCGGGCGGGAGAGCGTCACGTACGGCGAGCTGCTGGCCCGCGCGGGCGCGCTCGCCGGGGTTCTTCGCGAGGGCGGGGTCGGCCGCGGCGACGTCGTCGGGGTCTGCCTGCCCCGCTCGATCGAGGCGATCACCGCGCTGCTCGCCGTCTGGTGGGCGGGTGCCGCCTACCTGCCGTTCGACCCCGACGTCCCGGACGAGCGGCTGGCCTTCTCGATGGCGGACAGCTCTGCCACCCACCTGATCACCCTGCGCGAACCGCCGCCGGGCCGCGTCGCCGTCGCCCCCGCGCTTGCCGGTGGCGCCCGCGCTGTCCTCCAGGACGCGACCGTGCCGCGGGACGCCGCGTACGTCATCACCACCTCGGGCTCCACCGGTGTGCCCAAGGGCGTGCTGGTGGAGCACGGCGCGGTGGCCGCGCGGGTGCGGTGGATGCGCGCGGACTACGGGCTGACCTCCGGCGACCGGGTTGTACAGTTCGCCTCGCTCAGCTTCGACGCCCATGTCGAGGAGGTCTTCCCGGCGCTGGCCGCGGGGGCCACGCTGGTGCTCCTCCCCGACGGGGCGACGAGCCTGCCCGACCTGCTGGCCGCACCGGAGGGCGAGGCGGTCACCGTGCTCGACCTGCCGACCGCGTACTGGCACTCGCTGGCCGAGGAACCGGGCGAGACCGCCTGGCCCGCCTCGCTCCGCCTGGTGATCCTCGGTGGCGAGCAGGTCTCCGCGGCGGCGGTGGAGCGCTGGCGCGGCCTGCTCGGCGACCGGGTCCGGCTGGTCAACACCTACGGCCCGACCGAGGGGACGGTGATCGCCACCGCCGCCGACCTCGGGGCACGCGACGTCGTGGGCCGTCCGCCGATCGGCGGCCCGATCGCGGAGACCACCGTCCGGGTGCTCGACGACCGGGGAGAGCCTCTGCCGCCCGGTGCGGCCGGGGAACTGGTCATCGGCGGGGCCGGGGTGGCCCGCGGCTACCTCGGCAGGCCGGCGCTCACCGCCGGCGCCTTCGTCCCCGACCCTTACGGCGCCCCGGGGGCGCGCCGCTACCGGACGGGGGACCGGGCGCGGTGGCGCTCCGACGGGCGGCTGGAGTTCCTGGGGCGGCTGGACGCGCAGCTGAAGATCCGGGGTTTCCGGATCGAGCCGGGTGAGGTGGAGAGCCGCCTGCTCGCCCATCCGCAGGTGGGTCAGGCCTTCGTGACCGGCCGGGGCGAGGAGCTCGTCGCCTACGTCACCGGCACCGCGGATCCGGCGGACCTCAGGCAGCACCTGGGGCACTCGCTGCCGAGCCAGCTCGTCCCCACCGCCTGGGTGAGCCTGGAGGCGTTCCCTCTCACCCCGGGCGGCAAGATCGACCGCGCGGCGCTCCCCGAACCGGCCGCCGCCGTAGTCTCCTCCGCCGAGCGGGTCGCGCCGCGCACGGACGCGGAGAGGCTGGTGGCCGGGATCTGGGACGAACTGCTCGGCACGGGGGCGGTCGGCGTCTTCGACGACTTCTTCGCGCTCGGCGGGCACTCCCTGCTGGCGACCCGGGTGGCGGCGCGGATCAGGCGGGCCACCGGCATCGAGGTCCCGATCCGGACCGTCTTCGCCATGAGCACCGTCGCCTCGCTCGCCGAGGCGCTGGAGGAACTGCTGATCAGGGAGCTGGACGCGCTGACCGATGAGGAGGCCATGGATCTGCTCGCGGGCACCGACCACTCCTGATCTCGCCGGTGGCGCTCTCCGGCGCGCTCCCGGCGGGAATCCGGTGTCGATCGGGGGCTGTCGACAAGGGCGTGAGACGGCGTAGCATCCGGGCACGCCTCGTGTTGTCGGGCGCTTGTTCGGAGTCGTGAGTCACGAAGATGCGAGGCCCCATGAGCGTTGTCCAGCCCGTTCCCGACCCGAGGGCGGCGCTCGCGGAGCCGACGCGCCGGGTGGGTCCCTGGTGGGTGGCCGGCATCTCGCTGGCCAATCTGGCGCTCTGGATGGGGTACTTCGGGCCACTCCAGGTCCTGCTTCCCTCGCAGGTGGCGGTGATCGACCCGGCGGGCAAGGAGGGGGCGCTGGCGCTGGTGACCGGGGTGGGGGCCGCCGTCGCGATGCTGCTCAACCCCGTCGCGGGGGCGCTGTCCGATCGCACGGCGGGGCGGTTCGGACGCAGGCACCCGTGGTCGCTGGCCGGGGCGTTGGTCAGTGCGGGAGCGCTGGTCCTGCTGGCGGGGCAGGGGTCGATCGCCGGCATGGCGGTCGGCTGGTGCCTCGCGCAGGCCGGGCTCAACGCGATGCAGGCCGCGCTCAACGCCGGGGTGCCCGACCATGTGCCGGTGAGCCAGCGAGGTGAGGTGTCGGGCTGGATCGGGATTCCCCAGTCGCTGGGGGTGGTGCTCGCGGTGGTCCTGGTCACCATGGTCGCCACCACCACCGAATCCGGATATCTACTGATAGCGGTGCTGATCCCGCTCTGCGTGCTCCCCTTTGTTCTCACCACCTCCGACCCCCGCCTGCCGGCCAGGCCGCCCTTCGAGCCCGGGGCCTTCCTGAGAGGTTTCTGGATCAGTCCCCGCGCCCACCCCGACTTCTTCTGGGCCTGGCTGACCCGCTTCCTGATGCAGCTCGGCAACGCCATCGCCACGCTCTACCTGCTGTACTTCCTCAGCGACGAGGTCGGCTACGAACGGCTCTTCCCCGGCGAGAGGGCCGAGGACGGCCTGCTCGTGCTGATCCTGATCTACACCGCGACGGTCGTGCTCACCACCGTCGTCGCGGGCGTCGTCTCCGACCGGCTCGGTCGCCGCAGGGCGCTCGTCACGGCCTCCGGCCTGATCAGCGTGGTTCCCGCGGTGATGCTCGCGTTCTGGCCGCAGTGGCCGGTGGCGACGGTCGGTGCCGCGATCATGGGGATCAGCTTCGGCATCTACCTCTCGGTGGACAACGCACTGGTCACCCAGGTCCTGCCGGCCGCCGAGGGACGTGCCAAGGACCTCGGTGTCATCAACATCGCCAACTCGGGACCCCAGGTGCTCGGCCCGGTCATCGCCGGTCCCATCGTGGCCGGCCTCGGCGGCTACCCGGTCCTCTACCTGACCTCCGCGGCCCTCGCCCTGCTCGGCGCCGCCCTGGTCTGGAAGATCCGCTCGGTGCCCTGACCGTACGGGCGCCGACCGGCCGGTCGGCGCCCTTTCAGCGCCCGCTCAGGCGGCGGACGGCGAGGGAGGCCACCCGGACGGCGGCCGAGGGGGAGAGGCGGGTACCGCGCCAGGCGAGGCGGCCGGTGGCGGGTGCCACGATGAGGGCGCGGTTGCGGGCCATGCCCCTGATGATGTCGGCGGCCAGCGCGTCGACGGAGTAGAGACGGCCCGTGGTCCGGCTCGCCGACTCGCGGGCGCCGGCACCGGTCGGGGTCTGCGGCAGGCCGGGGTTGGCGTTGTCGAGCAGCGGGGTGTCGGTGAACCCGGGGCAGACCACGCTCACCCGGACACCGTGGGCGGCGGCCTCGGCGCGCAGGGCGAGCGAGAGCCCGACCACCGCGTGCTTGGTCGCCGTGTAGGGCGCCATCAGTGGCGCGGGGACCAGTCCGGCCAGGGAAGCGGTGTTCACGATGTGCCCGAAGCCCTGCCGCTTCATGATCGGGTAGGCCGCGTGGACGCCGTGGACGACGCCACGCAGGTTCACGTCGATCGTCCGGTTCCAGTGGTCGAGGGTGAGCTCGTCGACGGTGCCGCCGACCGCGATTCCGGCGTTGTTGAAGACGACGTCGAGCCGTCCCCGCTCGGCCGCCACCCGCTCGACGAGGTCGGCCACGGCTCGCGCGTCGGAGACGTCGAGCGTCGCGGCCGAGCCGTTGAGCTCCTTGGCGGCGCGCTCGGCCCCGGCGCCGTCCAGGTCGGCGATGACGACGTGCGCGCCGCGCCTGGCGAACTCGCGGGAGACGGCCAGGCCGATGCCGGAGGCGCCCCCCGTCACGATCGCCGTTCTCATCCGCCCGCCTTTCCGGTCCGTGTGGCGCCGGGCGCCGGGGGCGCCCAGATGCCCATCGCCTTCCACACCCGGCGCTGGAGAGGGTTCGTCAGGCCCAGCTCGGCGCAGAGCTCGCGGGTCTTGCCGATCGAGTCGCGGATCTCCGCGGCCATCTCGGGGTTGCCGGTGTAGACCTCCCTGACGACGTCCTCGGGGATGCCGAACGCCCTGATCATCGAGCTTGGCGGGGAGAGCATGATCCGGGCCATGATGCCCAGGATGACAGGGGAGACGAGGCCCAGGGCGAAGCGCCGGTAGCGGGGCATCCGGGGCACCCGGCGGCGCAGGTAGTGGCGGGCGAAGGAGATGTGCCTGGCCTCCTCGGCGATGTGGATCCGTATGATCGTCTCCTCCAGCGGATGCCGGGTCCTGCCCGCCTTGATCATCTTGCGCTGCACGTGGTCGATCGGGTCCTCGCCGCCGAGGACGAAGACGAAGAAGAGCTCGGTGGAGATCAGCGGGATCCACGGGGTGATCTGCGCGAGCAGGCTCAGCGGCCCCGGCATGCCCTTTATTGGAAGTTTCGTGCGGTTCACGAACTCTTGGAACATCATCCCGTGATGTCCCTCTTCGATGGTCTCGTGGTAGACGTAGCGGAACTCGGGGGAACCGTTCGGCAGCCGGTAGGCGTAGTTCAGCAGTCCGCGTTTGAGCAGGTTCTCGAACTGCAGGCCGATCTTCATGGCGGTCGCCACCCGCCACAGCCCGATCCTGGCGCGGATCTCGGGGGGCTGTGCCCGGTACCAGGCGTGGCCGCCCAGCCTGTCGACCTCGGGCAGTTCCCAGCGCGGGTCGTCGGCGAAGACGAGGAACTCCTTCTCGTCCCAGGGGATGTCGACGTACGGCTCCCAGTGTTTGTCGACGGATGCCTTCGAGAGGCGCTCTATGACCGCCTCGTACGCACGTCTCTCGGTGACCTGCTGGTCACCCTCTCTGTCCGCGGCGGTCTTCGGGGCCGGTGTCATCGCTGCCCTCCCATCGGATGTCTGCGCTAATTGTACGAAGCATCCAATAAGACGGAAAGACCCGCGGAGGTATGAGGTCCCTCGCGCCGGTGTGACGTCCTTCACTCAGCGTGGTATCAGGACCACTCCCGCTCCGGTCGGTGACCTGTCCGTCGCTGCAGGTGATGTAACCCTTCGACTATGGCAGTGCCCGCAGCCCCCCGGCCCCTCCTGGGAATCGCGCTCCTGGCCTTCGTCAGCGCCGCCTGGGGGTCGGCCTTCCCGCTGATGAAGGACCTCATCGTCCGCATGCCCGTGGCCGACCTCCTCGCCGAGCGGTACGGCATCGCCGCGGTCGTGCTGGTCGCGCTCCGTCCGAGTAGCCTGCGGGGGCTTTCCGAGAGCACCTGGCTGGTCGGCATCCTGCTCGGCCTGCTGTTCGGCGTCGGCCAGACGGTCCAGGCGGTCTCGCTGCACGACCTGCCCTCGTCGGTCTCGGGGTTCACGGTCGGCTCGTACGTGGTGATCACTCCGGTCCTCGGGCTGGTCCTGCTCGGCGCCAGGACCTCGGCCAGGATATGGGTCGCGGTGGCGCTGGCGACCGTCGCGATGACGGTGTTCACCCTGCTGAAGGGGGTGGAGGGCGACATCTCCCCGCCCGCGCTGGTCGCCACCCTGGTGTCGGCCGTTCTGTACGCGGCCCACACGCTGGTGCTCGGCGACTCCGCCGAGGCGCGGCGACACGCCTACGCGGTCACGGTCATCCAACTCGGCGCCATCGCCGTGATGACGGGCGTCCTCGCCGTGCCGGACGGCCTGACCCTGCCCGCCACGCCGGGAGACTGGGCGCTCCTCGGCCACCTGTCGATCGTGGCCTGCGCCCTGGGTTTCCTGGCCCGCTCGTGGGGCCAGGTCCACGTGCCACCGGTGCCCGCCGCGGTGATCCTGTCGACACAGCCGCTCTGGGTGACCGTCCTGGCCGTCGCACTGTACGGGGAGTCGCTCACCCTGAGCGTCTTCCTCGGCGGAGGACTGATCGCCCTCGCCATGCTCCTGGTCGTGCTGCCCAGGGGGCTGTTCAGCTCAGTTCGGCGGGGGAGAGACCCAGTTCCGCCGCGGTGGCCCTCTGAATGAACTCGGTCATGCGCGCCCGGGAGAGCAGCCGCCTGTGCACCGTCACTTGGGTGGCCAGGCCGTCGATGAGGGACATGATCCGCCAGGTCGAGCCCTCGGGGTCCGCGCAGACGAAGGTTCCCGCCTCCACGCCGTCATCGATGATCGCGTGGAGCGCCTCCTTCCACCGCATGTCGATCCTGCGGGACGTCTCCTCAAGCTCGGAGTTGCGCATCGACTCGGCCCAGGCGTCGATCCACAGGGCCCATGACTTGGTCTTTCCGCCGGGGGGATAGAACCTGAGCAGGGCCCGCAGCCGGTCGAGGGGTGAGCCACCCGACCCCTCCACCTTGGCGAGCGCGTCCAGATGGAGTTGGGCCGCGTAGGAGAAGGCCTGGGCGAACAGCTTCTCCTTGGTCTCGAAATGGTAGAAGAGCAGTGCCTGGCTGACGCCGGCCGCCTGTGCGATGTCCGCGGTTCGGGTATGACCGAACCCCTGGGCCGCGATGACATCGCAGGCGGTTCGGAGCAGATCTTCACGACGTAATCGCCCAAATCCCCTTGCCACAAGGGAACACTAGCGGGTCAGGGGTCGCCGTCCTGGTCGGGGTGCAGGGGGATCCGCAGGACGAACCGCGCGCCCCGGGGGCTGTCCTCCAGCCTCAGGATGCCGCCGTGGGTGCGGGCGATCTCCCTGGCGATGGGGAGCCCCAGTCCGGTGCCTCCCGCGTCCCTGTTACGGGAGGCGTCCAGCCGGGTGAACCGCTGGAAGACCAGCTCCCGCTGCTCGGGCGCGATTCCGGCGCCGTCGTCGAACACCTCCACAACGGCCGTTCCGTCGTCCCTGGTCACGCTCACCGAGACCTTGGAGTCGGCGTGCCGTTCCGCGTTGTCCAGCAGGTTCGTCAGCAGCCGGGCCAGCCGGAGCCAATCGCCGGTGATCTCCACCCCCGGCTGCAGATTCCTGTCGATCCGGACATTGCGCCTGCGCCGGTCCAGCTCATCGCAGACCAGTGCGCTCAGGTCGATCCGCTCGTAATGGGCGGGAACCCCGGAGTCGAGCTTGGCCAGTGTCAGCAGGTCCGAGACGATCGCCTGGAGCCGGTCCAGGCTGGCGAGCATCGCGTGGGCCTTGGTCTTCCAGTCGACGTCGTCGGGGTAGCGCAACGCCTCCTCCACCTGGGCGCGCATGGCGGTGAGCGGGCTGCGCAGGTCGTGCGAGGCGTCGGAGGCGAACCTGCGCTGCTGCTCGGCCGCGGCCTCCAGCCGGTCCAGCGTCTGGTTGATCGTCTCGGCCAGTTGCCTGATCTCGTTCTGGGCGGCCGGTACCGGCACCCGGCGGCCGATGTCGGTCGCGGTGATCTCCTCCAGCTCGCGTCTGATCGCCTTGACCTGCACGAGCGCCGTCTTCACGGCCCTGAGTGTCGCGATGGTGAAGACGGCGCCCCCTGTCACGATGGCTGTCGTGACGGCGGTGAGCGTCAGCCGACGCCGTACCGACCACGCGTTCCCCGAGAACACTTCACTCCTCGGCGCTAAATAGGACCATTAGACGGATTAATTGCCGTTTACTGGTGATTGATGGCCAAGAATGGGCAAATATCCTTTCATCTTCCCCTGTAGAGCATTGCTCTGTACGGCTGATCGGGTGCTGGCTAGAGTAAGTGAGCACTGATTGGAGCGGACATGAATCTTCAGGAGTACCGGCGGCGTGCCAGGACCTGGCTGGAGGCCAACGCCCAGGACACCGAGGCCGAGGGCACCCCGGACGCCGGCGGCGTCGCCGCCGCGAAGGCCTTCATGGCGCGGATGTACGACGCGGGCTATTCGGGGATCAGCTGGCCGGGCGAGTGGGGCGGCCAGGGGCTGACCCAGGCGGAGGAGCGGGCCTTCGCCGAGGAGGCCGCGGGCTTCACGCTGCCGACCTACGTCTTCTCCATAGGACTCGGGATGTGCGGGCCGACCCTCGTCGACCTCGGCACCCCCGAGCAGAAGGCCAGGCACCTGCGTCCGCTGCTGCGTGGCGAGGAGATCTGGTGCCAGCTCTTCTCCGAACCCGGCGCCGGCAGCGACGTCGCCGCCCTGCAGACCCGGGCCACCCCGGCCGAGGACGGCTGGACGGTCACCGGGCAGAAGGTCTGGACCTCGGTCGCCCAGCACGCCTCCCACGGGCTGCTGCTCACCCGCACCGACGTGGACGCGCCCAAGCACAAGGGCCTGTCGATGTTCATCGTGGACATGCGCGCCCCCGGCGTCACGGTCCGCCCGCTGCGGGACATGACGGGCCGCGCCCACTTCAACGAGATCTTCTTCGACGACGTGCACATCCCCGCGGAGAACCTGGTCGGCCAGGTCAACGACGGGTGGAGCTGCGCGGTCACCACACTCCTGCACGAGCGACTGTCCATCTCCAGTGGCGTCGGCATGGGCGGCCGCAGGGACAACCCGGTCGCCTTCGAGGCGCTGCGCCACACCGCCGACACCGCCGACCCGGTGGTCCGGGACCAGCTCGTCGAGCTGCACATCCGTTCCCGCGCGCTCGCCCTGTTCAACGAGCGCCTCTCCCAGGAGACCAAGGCCGGTGTCTTCCCCGGGGCCAGGGGCAGCGCCGCCAAGCTGCTGCTGGCCGAGCTGACCATGTTCCAGGCCGACCTCGCCACCTCGCTGGCCGGACCGGGGGCCGTCGCCTACGAGGAGGGCGGCGGGCGGTTGGCCGAGGCCATCTCGCTCGCTCCCGCCATGGCCCTCGGCGGCGGCACCAACGAGATCATGCGCAACATCATCGGCGACCGGGTGCTCAACCTGCCGCCCGAGCCGCGGGTGGACAAGAACGTGCCGTTCAAGGACCTCAAGGTGAACGGGTGACCTCCGGGCTCGCGCAGAAAGGCCGAAACACTTGACTTCCTCCCAACGCCTAAAGGCGGGGGTCTGCACGCTGAAAGGATTTCGATGAAGCTCGTGCTTACCGAGGAGCAGCGGGAACTGCGCGGCGCGGTCCGCGCCTTCCTCGCCGCCGCCTCGCCGCTGCCCGAGGTCCGGCGGGCCGTCGAATCCGAGACCGGCCACGATCCCGAGGTCTACCGCAGGCTCAACGGTGAGCTCGGGCTCGCCGGTCTCGTCGTCGGCGAGGAACACGGCGGCGCGGGAGCCGGGTACGCCGAGCTCGCGCTGGTCCTGGAGGAGACCGGCGCGGCGCTGCTGCCGGGCCCCTTCCTGGCCACCGCCCTCGCCACGATCCTGCTGACCGAGGTGGGCGACAAGGAACTGCTGCCCGGCATCGCCGCGGGGACCACGCTCGTGACCGTCGCCCTCGACGGCGGCCGCGCGCTCAACGGTGCCGAGGCCGACGTGGTCCTGGCGATCGAGGGGCCGCGGGTCCTGGCGATCAGAGGCGGCGACCGCACCCCGCTGACCACCCTGGACATCACCCGCAGGCAGGCGAAGGTGGATCTGGGCGCGGGCGAGGAGATCGCCTCCTCGCCGGAGGGCGTGGCGAGGGCCAGGGACCTGTTCGCGGTCGCGGTGGCCGCCGAGCAGCTCGGCGTGCTGCGCGCCTCGTTGGACGCCATCGTCGGCTATGCCAAGCTCCGGGTGACCTTCGGCCGCCTGATCGGCTCCTACCAGGGCGTCAAGCATCGGCTCGCCGACATGCACTGCAAGCTGGAGCAGGCCGAGTCGATAGTCCGCTACGCGGCATGGGCCGCGGACGAGGCGCCCGACGAGCTCTCCTCGGCCGCCGCGCTCGCCCAGGCCTACGTCGGCAGGGCCTGCTTCGAGGTAGCCAGGGACAACCTCCTGCTGCACGGCGGCATCGGTTTCACCTGGGAGCACGACGCGCACCTCTACTACAAGCGGGCCAAGGCCGACGAGGTGCTGCTGGGTCCGCCCCGCACGCACCGGACCCGCCTCGCGGGACTGCTGGAGCTCTGAAGGAGGAACCCATGGCCGACATCAGCGGGCTGCCCAGTTTCTACCGGATCGCCGAGGCCGACCCCGGCCGCCGCGCCCTGATCGACACCGACGGCACCGTGACGACCTACGGCGAGCTGCTCGCCACGGTCAACCAGGTCTCACACGGCCTGCGGGCCCGCGGGCTCGGCCCCGGCGACGTGGTCGCCGGGGTGCTGCCCAACGGCATCGACCAGGTGGTCATGCTGATGGCCACCGGTCAGGTGGGGCTGTACTACGTACCGGTCAACTGGCACCTCACGGCCGCCGAGATCGACTACATCCTGACCGACTGTGACGCCCGGGTCGTGGTCGCCGACCCGTCGTACTCCGTGGAGAAGGCCGTCGGGGTGGCCGAGCTGGCCGAGGGGCAGCCCACGACCGCCCCCGAGGACCGCTCCGGCGGCGCCGTCATGTGGTACACCTCGGGCACCACCGGGTTCCCCAAGGGCGTGCAGCGCCCGCTCTCCGGCCAGGAGCCGGAGGCGATCCTGCCGCTCTACACCTGGTTCCTGGGCGAGGTCTGCGACCTGCGGGCCGGTGACGGGATCCACCTGGTGACCTCGCCGATGTACCACTCCGCGCCGTGCGCGCACACCATGTTCGCCCTCCACTTCGGGCACACCCTGGTGATCGCGCCCAGGTTCGAGCCGGAGACCATCCTGGAGCTGGTCGACAGGTACCGGGTCGACAACGCGCTGATGGTGCCGACCATGTTCCACCGGATGCTGCAGCTTCCGAAGGAGGCCAGGGCGCGCTACGACGTGTCGTCGCTGCGGCAGGTGGTGCACACCGGCGCGGCCTGCCCGGTGGCGGTCAAGAAGGGCATCATGGACTGGTGGGGCCCGGTGCTGTACGAGTACTACGGCTCCACCGAGACGACCATCGCCTTCTCCGTCAAACCGCACGACTGGCTGGAGCGTCCCGGCACGGTCGGCCGCCCGGCCCCGACCTTCGAGGCGAAGATCCTCGGCGCGGAGGGAGAGGAACTCCCCGCGGGCGAGCCCGGCATGATCTACGTCAGGTCGGGCACCGGCGGTTTCGAGTACCGCAAGGACCCGGAGAAGACCGCCGCCAGCATGCGCGGTGACTGGTACGCCCCCGGTGACATCGGCTTCATGGACGCGGACGGCTTCCTGTTCCTCTGTGACCGCCGCACCGACCTGATCATCTCCGGCGGGGTGAACATCTACCCCGCGGAGATCGAGGCGGCGATCCTGGAGCACCCGGCGGTCGCCGACGTCGTGGTGATCGGAGTGCCCGACGAGGAGTGGGGCCACCGGGTGGTCGCCCTGATCCAGCCGGTGCCCGGCCCCCGCCCCTCTCCCGAGGAACTGCTGGAACACCTCGGCCCGCGGATCGCCCGCTTCAAGCACCCCAGGGTCATCGAGTTCCGCGACGAGCTGCCCCGCACACCCACCGGGAAGCTCTCCCGCTCCAAGGTCAGGGAGGAGTATCTGACCTCCTGACGGTCCCGTGTCCGTACGCCCGGCGGACCGGGGCGCTCGCCTCCGGCCGACGGGGACGCCGGAGAGGGGCTCCCCGATCCGCCCGTGCCGGGCCGCCGCGCGAAAAAGGCGCGAATCAATCTTGAAGCGTTTTTCGTGACCACTGTTTAATCATTTGTATATTAATAATTAATTTAGTCATGATATCATGTTAAAAATTGCCGGATAAGTGCGGCTAATGTTTCGGGCGTAAACTCCAGTCACTTCGAAGGAGTGTCGTCCGTGTGTTACGACGCAGCTGCCACCCCGCCTGTGCCGAATTCCCCGACCACCCGGGCGGAGGCCGCGCAGGCCACCCTGATCTCGGGTGACGGCACGCGCGTCGGAGCGTTTCTCGCCCGGCCCGAGAAGCCGTCAGGGGTGGGGGTGCTCATCCTCCCCGACAATCGCGGACTGTCGGGCTTCTACCAGCAGCTCGCCGTACGGCTGGCGGAGCTGGGGCACACCGCGGTCGCGATCGACTACTACGCGCGCACCGCCGGAACCGACTACCTCGACCGGCCCGAGAGTTTCGCCGACATGACCACGCTCATGCCGGACCATCTCGCCAGGCTGACCTCCGAGGGACTCTCCGCCGACATGTCGGCCGGTGTCGAGAGGCTCCGCGAGAGCTGCCACGCCGTGGTCTCCCTGGGGTTCTGCATGGGGGGCAGATTCGCGTTCAACACCGCCGTCCCCCGGTTCGGCCTCGACGGGGTCATCGGGTTGTACGGCTTTCCCGGCGAGCTCAACGGAGCTCCCGGCCCCATTCAGCTGGCCCACCTGATGACCGCGCCGGTCCTCGCCCTGTGGGGAGGCGGCGACGAGAACATTCCGCCGGCCATGGTGGCCGCCTTCGACGACGCCCTCACCGCCGCCGGGGTCGGGCACGAGTTCGTCACCTACCCGGACGCGCCGCACGGCTTCTTCGATGATCGGCTTCCCGGCTTCGCCGACGCCTCGGCCGACGCCTGGCGGCGCATCACCCGCTTCATCTCCGCCACCGCCCAGCAAGCCGCGGCGAAGTGAGACCGGTCGCCTCTCCGTGACCGGGCCGGCCGCTTCGCCGGAGCCCGGGGTCAGAGGGTGATCCACTCGGTGGAGGTGGTGACCTCCCGCAGCACGTCGGGGATCGGCTCGACGCCGATGCCCGGCCCGCGGGGGACGTCCAGATGGCCGTCGCTCAGCTCGAAGGGCGGGGTGATGTCCGTCGTGTAGTAGCGGCGGGAGGCGGAGATGTCGCCGGGCAGCGTGAAGCCGGGCAGGGCGGCCAGGGCGACGTTGGCGGCGCGGCCGAGGCCCGTCTCCAGCATGCCGCCGCACCAGACGGCGACGCCGTGGGCCCGGCACAGATCGTGGATGCGCAGGGCCTCCAGGTAGCCGCCGACCCGGCCGGGCTTGACGTTGACCACGGAGCAGGCGCCCAGTGAGATGGCGGCGGCCGCGTCGGCGGCCGACTCGATGGACTCGTCCAGGCAGATCGGGGTGGCGATCCGGCCGGCCAGCCGGGCGTGCTGGACGATGTCGTCATGGGCCAGCGGCTGCTCGATGAGCAGCAGTCCGAAGGGATCCAGCCTGGCCAGGTGGGGCGCGTCGCTGAGGGTGTAGGCGGCGTTGGCGTCGACCTGGAGGAGCAGGTCGTCGCCGAAGCGCTCCCGTACCGCGCGGACCGGTGCCAGGTCCCAGCCGGGCTCGATCTTCAGCTTGATCCGGACATAGCCCTCGTCGAGATAGCCCGTGACGGTGTCCAGGAGCTCGGGGACGGAGTTCGTGATCCCGATCGACACCCCGGCGGGGACGCGGTCGGCGGCGGCGCCGAGGAAGGAGGCGAGGGACTGACCGGACGCGCGCAGCCGGGCGTCCAGGACCGCGCTCTCCAGGGCCGCCTTCGCCATCCGGTGGCCCTTGAAGGGCTCTAGCGCGCGGCCCACGCCATGGACGTCGAGGTGGGCGGGCAGGGCCGGGATGAGGAAACGGCGCAGCACGTCGGCGGCGGCGTCGACGTACTCGGGGGAGTAGAGCGGGTCGGACATGGCCACGCACTCACCCCAGCCCTCCGCCTCGGGGGTGACCACGCGGAGCAGGAGCACGTCGCGTTCGGTCTCCGTGCCGTAGGAGGTACGGAAGGGCGTGACCAGCGGCATCGCGACCCGCCTCAACTCGATCCCGGTGATCTTCAAGCTTCCTTCTCCCATTCGTCGCACCGGATTCCATTGTCGTGCCGGGTGCCGTCGTCGTGTCGGGCGTCGTCGTGCCGGGGGTGACCCGTCTCACGGCCGAAGCCGGTCACCCCCCTGCGGCAGGCCGCCCGACATCTCGCGGAGGAGCGGCCGCCCCCCGTCCCACTTCGGCTCAGGCGGGCCTGCCCAGCTCGGCGCGGAACAGCCGGTGCACGTTCCCGCCGATGATCTTCACGATCTCCTCGTCGGCGAAGCCGTGCTTGAGCAGGGCCTCGGTGACCAGGGGCAGGCCGCTCGGGCCGGACAGGCCGGGCAGGGTCGCGCCGACGTCGATGCCGCTGTAGCCGGGCTCCTCGCAGCACGGGGGAGTGACGTCGTGCATGACCTCGCGGATGAAGTCCGGGCCGAGCCCCACGTGGTCGATCCCGCCGACACTCACCACGTGCTCGATGTGGTCGACCAGCCGGTCCACCGTGTACTCGGTGACGTCCTCCGTCAGGAAGGCGGGCAGGAAGTTGACGCAGACCACGCCGCCGCCGGCGGCGACGGCGCGGATCTGCTCGTCGGTCAGGTTGCGGTGGTGGTCGCGCAGCGCACGGGCCGAGGAGTGGGTCGCCAGCACCGGCCTCCTCGCCAGCTCCAGCACGTGCTCCACCCCCGAGGCGCCCAGGTGGGAGATGTCGAAGATCATGCCGAGCCGTTCCATCTCACCGACCGTCTCCACCCCCGCCGCGGTGAGCCTGCTGCCGGTGGCGTCCTCGCCGCTGCCGTCGGCCAGCGCGGTACGGCCCCAGTGCGCGATCGAGGCGACCCGCACGCCCAGCCGGTGCAGCGTGGGCACCAGCTCGACGGCCGAGTCCAGCCCTGGCATGCTCTCCAGCGCCAGGACCAGGGCGATCCTGCCCTGGGCGAGCGCCTCGTCGATCTGCGTGCCGTCCAGGCAGAGCCGTACGGCGTCGGCGTTGCCCTCGGCCAGCACGTGGGCGCACTCGATCATGCGCAGCGTCTGCCGGAGCGCGCCCTCGGGGCGGTACTGGTCGTCAACGAAGACCGGCAGCACCTGGAGGTTCACCCCGCCCTCGCGCAGCTGCGGCAGCCAGCGCTCGCGGAAGAACGACGCCCACCGCCGAGGGGGTCTGGCGGTGACGGCCATCAGCAGGTCGTTGTGGGTATCGGCGACCACGGAGTCGCGGTGGAGGTCGGCGGACACGGCGGGCCCTTCTACGCGTACGGCTCTCATTCGCCACGACGGTATCGGCACTTCGCCCTCCGCGCCTCGTGGGAGACCGCGGGTCAGTGCGAGAACTGGAAGGCATCCGGGCGTGGGGCCCTGGTGATGCGGCGGTAGGCGGTCGTCGTGCCCGGCCAGTTGTTGGTCACCCGGCCGGCCGCGTTCTTGTACCAGCTCGTGCAGCCCGCCTGCCAGACCATGCGTCCCATGGCCGCCTCCAGGTTCCGCCGCCAGGTGGCCATCGTCTCCGGCCTGACCTCCATCGGCCCGCGCGCGGCCAGCTGCGGCAGGCAGCCCATGATGTACCGGACCTGACATTCGATCATGAAGACGATCGAGCTGTGGCCGAGGTTGGTGTTGGGGCCGTACAGCAGGAACAGGTTGGGGAAGTGCGGCACGGCGATGCCCAGGTACGCCTCCGCGCCGTCCTTCCACTCCTCGGCCAGGTGCCGGCCGCCGCGCCCGGTGACCTGGATGGAGGCCAGGAAGTCGGAGGTCTGGAAGCCGGTCGCGTAGACGATCGCGTCCGCCTCGCGGAGTCCGGCGGCGGTCTCCACCCCGCCGGGGACGATCCGGGTGATCCGGTCGGTGACGACGTCCACCTTGGGGCGGGTCAGTGCGGGATAGAACTTGCTATCGGCGACGACCCGCTTGCAGCCGATCGGGTAGTCCGGGGTCAGCTTGGCCCGCAGCAGCGGGTCGGGGACCTGGTCGTGCAGGTGGTCCAGGGCGCGCTTACAGAGCGGGCCGGAGCTCCAGCCTCCGGCCAGGGCCGGGTAGAGGGTGCTCTCCACGTACCGGTAGATCCACTCGCGGTAGGCACGCTGCAGGAACGGCACGTGACGGAAGGCGGCCCTGGCGCCGGCGCCGAAGACGGCGTCCGCCTTGGGGATCACCCAGTTGGGGGTCCGCTGAAAGACGTCCAGGTGGTCGGCCACCTCGGCGACCTTCGGGATCAACTGCGCCGCCGAGGACCCGCTGCCGATCACGGCCACCCGCTTGCCGGTCAGATCGAAGGAGTGGTCCCAGCGGGCGGAGTGGAAAGCCGTGCCATTAAACGTTGACATTCCCGGAATGTCGGGCAGCTGGGGGCGATTGAGCTGTCCCACCGCCGACACCACCACGTCGAACAGCTCGTCCCTGGCCGCGGTGCGGACCCGCCACTTCCCCAGCGACTCCTCGAAGGTGGCGGCGACGACCGCGGTGTTCAGCCGGAGGCGGGGGCGCACACCGTACTTGTCGGCGCACTTTTCCAGGTAGCCCAGGATCTCCGGCTGCTCGGGAAAGCGGCGCGTCCAGCTGGAGTACTTCTCGAAGGAGAAGGAGTACAGGTGCGAGGGGATGTCGCAGCCCGCCCCCGGATAGGTGTTGTCACGCCAGGTGCCCCCGACGTTGTCCCCCTTCTCGAAGATCGTGTACGAGCGGATGCCGGCCTTCTCCAGCTGGATGGCCATGCACAGCCCGCCGAATCCGGCACCGATGATCGCGATGGTCGGTCTCACGCGCACGCCCCCCGGGTGGTGTCGTCACGGCAGCGGTTCCCGATGCCGGCAGGGATCAGGCGCCGGTAGACGTCCTCAAACTCCGGCTGCCGCCTGCGTCCACGTCTCCCCAACTCCACATCCCTTCATACGCCGGGAGCGCTGCGAAAAATACTGGAATCCACCGCTCCCCGATGGGTCAGTATCCACTTACATTAGGTGATCCGTTCGCGCCGGGGAATAGGCCGATAGTCTGCGCGGGTGCCTACGCTTGCCGACATCGTCACAGAGCTGGAAACCCGCTACGACCCACGCTGGGCGGAGTCGTGGGACGCGGTCGGACTCGTCTGCGGAGACCCCGCCGCGGAGGTACGCAGGATCCTGTTCGCGGTCGACCCGGTGGCCGCCGTCGCCGACGAGGCCCTCGAATGGGGCGCCGACCTCATCGTCACCCACCACCCGCTCTACCTGCGCGGCACCACCAGCGTCGCGGCCACCACCTTCAAGGGCCGCCTGATCCACACACTGATCAAGAACGACATCGCGCTCTTCACCGCCCACACCAACGCCGACGTCGCCGATCCCGGCGTCTCCGACGCGCTCGCCCGCGCCGTCGGCCTGACCGGCCCGCTCGTCCCGCTCATGCCCGCGGCCGACGACCCCGGGCGCGGCCTGGGCCGGATCGGCTCGCTGCCCGCCCCCGTCCCCCTCGCCGAGTTCGCCCGGCAGGCCGCGCGCGGGCTCCCCGCCACGGCGGGCGGCCTGCGGGTCGCCGGGGACCCCGGCCGCCCCGTCCAGCGGATCGCGGTCAGCGGGGGATCCGGAGACTCCCTGCTCGGGGTGGCCCGTGCCGCCGGGGTCGACGTCTTCCTCACCGCGGACCTGCGCCACCACCCGGCGAGCGAGTTCATGGAGGCCGACGGCCCCGCGCTGATCGACGCCGCCCACTGGGCCACCGAGTGGCCATGGCTCGCCGACGCGGCGCACCATCTGACGTCCGCATTGGCCGCCAGGGGGATTACTGTTGAGACGCGCGTTTCCGAGACGGTCACGGACGCCTGGAAAACAACAGCAAAGTGCGAGGATTTCACGTGAAAGCAGCCCCTGCGGCCCAGAAGCGTCTGCTTGACCTGGCCGAACTCGACTCCGCCCTCGACCGGCTGGCCCACCGCCGCCGCACCCTGCCCGAGCTGGCCCAGATCGACGAGCTCTCCGCTCGCGTCGCCCGCATCGCGCCCCAGGTGATCGCCGCCGAGACCGAGTCCGGCGACCTCGCCCGCGAGCAGACCAAGGCCGAGGCCGACGTCGACTCGGTCCGCATCCGCGCCGAACGCGACCAGAAGCGCCTCGACTCCGGCCAGGTCTCCTCGCCGAAGGACCTGGCCAGCCTCCAGTCGGAGATCGCCTCCCTGACGCGCAGGCAGGGCGACCTGGAGGAGGTGGTGCTGGAGATCATGGAGCGCCGTGAGGCGGTGGACGCGCAGGCCGCCAAGCTGGTGGCCGAGCGCGACGAGCTAGCGGGTACCCGCAGTGTCGCCGAGGACCGCAGGGACGCGGCCTTCGCCGAGCTCGACAAGGAGAAAGACGAGGTCCAGAGCAAGCGGGCCGGGGTCGAAAAGGACATACCGGCCGATCTGCTCGCCCTCTACGGCAAGCTCAGGGAGCAGTTCGGGGTGGGTGCCGCGATGCTCCAGGGCGGCCGCTGCCTCGGCTGCCGCACCAGCCTGTCCATCGCCGAGATCAACCGCATCAAGGCCGCCTCCCACGACGAGGTCATCCGTTGCGAGGAGTGCCGCCGGATCCTGGTCCGCACTGCGGAGTCCGGCCTGTGACCTCGTACGTCATAGAGGCAGACGGCGGCTCGCGGGGCAACCCCGGGCCGGCCGGCTACGGCGCCGTCGTCAAGGACGCCGCCGACGGCCAGATACTGGCCGAGACCGCCGAGTCGATCGGCACCCAGACCAACAACGTCGCCGAGTACCGCGGGCTCATCGCCGGTTTGACCTCGCTGCTGGCCCTCGCCGGGGACGGTGCGAAGGTCGAGGTCCGGATGGACTCCAAGCTGGTCATCGAGCAGATGGCCGGCCGGTGGAAGGTCAAGAACGAGGGCCTGCGCCCGCTCGCCCTACAGGCCGCGGCCCTCGCCAGGCGGTTGAAGGTGACCTGGCGCTGGATCCCGCGCGAGAAGAACAAGGACGCCGACCGCCTGGCCAACGAGGCCATGGACGCCGCGGCCAAGGGCCGCACCTGGCGCTCCTCAGGTTCCTCCTCTCCCGTCGAGGAAGCGACCGGCGGCCGCACCTCCGGCGGTGCTGCCTCCGGGAGCAGCGCTTCGGGGAGTGCCGTCTCCGAGATCCGTACCTCCGGCAGCGGGGCCCCCGCCACCCTCACCGGTGGCGGGCCCGCAGAGGACCTTCTCCTTTTCGACACCGATGACTTCGACACTGACGATCTCGGCGCCGGTGTCGTCACCCAGGAGCCGGCGAAGCAGGCGGAACGGACGACCATGCCCACCGGGCGCGGCACCGGCTGGCGTCCGCCCACCTCGGTCGCGACCTCGCTGTACCTGCTCCGGCACGGTGAGACGCCGTTCTCCGTCGAGCGCAGGTTCTCCGGGCTCGGCGATCCCGAACTCACGCCCAACGGCATAGCCCAGGGCGAGGCCGCCGCCGCCAAGCTGGCCGGGGAGCCGTACGGCATCCAGGTGATCGTCAGCTCACCGCTGAAGCGCGCCCGTGCCACCGCGGAGATCATCGCGGCCAGGACCGGTCTTGAGGTCGTCGTCGAGGAGGGGCTCAGGGAGGCCGACTTCGGTGACTGGGAGGGCCACACGTTCACCGAGATCCAGCGTCGCTGGCCGGACGAGCTCGCCGCGTGGCTGGCGGACCCGTCCGCCGCGCCGCCGGGTGGGGAGAGTTTCGGGGAGGCGGCGCGGCGGGTCCAGGCGACCGGGGACCTGCTGATCGAGCGCTACGAGGGCAAGACGATCCTCGCCGTCTCGCACGTCACGCCGATCAAGATGCTGCTGCGATTCGCGCTGCTCGCTCCCCTCAGCGCGCTGTACCGCATGCATCTCGACCTGTCAGCCCTGTCCCTGATCGAGTACTACGCCGACGGTCCGGCGGTGGTGAAGGCGTTCAACGACACCTCCCACCTGCGCTGAACCGTCGGTCTCGCGTCCGAAGGATCTCGGCGCGAAGGGCGGTACGGTGCCGGGCCTCCGGCCGCCGATCGGGCCCGATACGGGAGACAGCCGACACTCGCCTCCCGTATCGGTGCGCGCGTCCACACCCTGTGTGACGGCCGTATCCCATCACACCGGTGCGGATCCCGGCAGCGCGCGGGACCGGCCATCCTTGCTCTCATCGCTTTCCCCTGATGCTCGTCTGTCCCGTCCCGCTTGATTCATATTTCAGCGCAGATGACTTGCCGTTCGGTTGGAGCCCACTTGGGACCCGTTAGGCTTGGAACACGGCGGACGAGCCGGCCGGGCGGCCGCGTCGGGTCTCTTGCGAGATCCGCCGAGGAAGGTCCGGGCTCCACAGGGCAGGGTGGTCGGTAACGCCGACCCGGGGTGACCCGCGGGACAGTGCCACAGAGAACAGACCGCCTCCTCGCAAGAGGGGGTAAGGGTGAAACGGTGGTGTAAGAGACCACCAGCGCCCACGGTGACGTGGGCGGCTTGGTAAACCCCACCCGGAGCAAGGTCAAGAAGGGGCGCTCTCCGGAGCGTCCCGCGCGCGACGTTTGAGGGCTGCCCGCCCGAGCCGCGCGGGTAGACCGCTTGAGGCCGCCGGCAACGACGGCCCTAGATGGATGGTCGCCTCTTCACGCAAGTGAAGAACAAAACCCGGCCTACAGGCCGACTCGTCCGCCTTTCCCGCCCCTGACCTGCGGCGGAACCCTCGCTCAGGAAGATCGAATCCTTGAGGGGGCACATCGGGGGCACATTACGCGGACCCGAGGGCCGAGGCGAAGGCATTGTCCAGCGCCGTCCGCGCCCGCTTAGATGCCTCCGGGACCAGATGCCCGTACAGGTCCACGGTCGTGGTGATGGACTCGTGCCCGAGCCACCGCGACACCTCGGAGATCGGCACGCCTTCGGCGAGCGCCGTACTGGCGAAAGTGTGCCGAAGATCGTGGGTGCGCCGTGAGGCGCTGTGAGTTGAGTGGAGGTGAAAGACCTTCACCGCTGCCCTTGTCGCAGCAGGGAGGCGGAGCTGAGGGCAGCCTGATCCGGGTGGTGCCGGGGAGGGCGGGAGCAGCCCTGACAACGCCGGGACGGGCCAGTACTACCAGATGGTCCGGGTCCGGCTAGCGAGACGGAAAGGAGTACGCGAGGAACCGGCGTGTGACACCCCCTTGATCAGGCGCCAGCTCGAACCTGGTGGATATGGGCTGGAAGCGGTGCGCACCCCGCCCCTCATCACGGGCGGGGAACTCTTATGGCGGTATGTATGAGCCGCTGGGGAGGCTGTGAGGAAGGTCTGCGGCGTACTCACAGCGATGCCGCAGGGGCATAGTCGGGCTCCTCCTCCGTCGAGTGACTCACAGTGAACACGGGAACCGTTCCGGGTCTCGCCAGGTCCTCCGCCTCCAGCGGGGTGGCCGGGCTGAGCGCATCGACCGCTGATCGGTCCGGGGCGGGGCGGAGCCGCCGTAGTACTCCGAGCCGGGGAGAGCCCGTGCACATGGGGAAGGGCGGCAGCGGTTTCGAGAAGGACTGGAGACTGTAATGCCGAAAGACGCGCCCTCGAACGGGGACGCCTGGCCGGAGCAGATCCCCGACAGCGAGATGGGGCCGCGCCGGAAGGTATCGGAGATGCAGACCAAGCTTCACCGTTGGGCGCTGGCCGACCCCGGCCGCCGGTTCGATGACTTGTTCAACCTCGTGCACGATCCGGCGACGCTGTTGGTGGCGTTCGACCGGGTCGCGGGCAACCGGGGAGCCAACACTCCCGGCGTGGACGGCCTGACGGTCGCACGCGTTGAGGAGGAAGTCGGCGTCCCAGGGTTTCTGGACGACCTGCGGGCCCAGCTCAAGACGGGCATCTTCCGGCCGCTCCCGGTGCGGGAACGCAGGATCCCCAAGCCGGGCGGATCGGGCAGGGTTCGCGCGCTGGGCATACCCCGGATCGCGGACCGGGTCGTCCAGGCGGCGCTCAAACTGGTGCTGGAACCCCTCTTCGAGGCCGACTTCCTGCCGGTCTCTTACGGGTTTCGGCCTCGGCGGCGGCCCCACGACGCGATCGCGGAGATTCACCACTTCGGCACCCGCGGCTATCGCTGGGTGCTGGATGCGGACATCGAAGCGGCCTTCGACCACGTTTCGCACACGGCGATCATGGATCGGGTGCGGCTACGGGTGAAGGACAAGCGCGTCTTGGCGCTGGTCAAGGCGTTCCTCAAAGCCGGGATCCTCACCGAACTCGGCGAACACCGGAACTCCTACACCGGTACGCCGCAGGGCGGCATCCTGTCTCCGCTGATCTTCAACGTGGTGCTGAGCGTGCTCGATGAGCATGTGATGGCTCCGTGGAAGAACGATGGGCTGATGTCGACCTCAGGCAAATGCGCCTATCGGCGCTCGCGGGGACGGCCTGCCTGGCGGATCGTGCGTTACTGCGATGACTTCGTCATCTTGGTGCACGGCTCGCAGGCCGATACCCAGGCGTTGCGCGAGGACGTCGCCAGCGTGCTGGAACCTCTTGGGTTACGGCTGTCACCAGCCAAAACCCAGGTGGTTCACATGGGCGGCGGGTTCGATTTTCTCGGCTTCCGCATCCGGTGGAAACGCAAGAGGGGCTCGAACAAGTGGTACGTCTACACCTTCATCGCCGACCGGGCCAAACGGTTGGTGAGGGCGAAGATCCGCACTCTGACCCACAAGACATCGCAGCAGGACTTCGCCTCCGTGCTGAAACGACTCGCTTCGATCATGCGCGGATCTAGTCGTGACCGTCACCCCGAACGGGTACCAGCATCAGATCGTGATCCGCGAGCGGCCCGGCAAACGTCTCAAGCTGCCCGTCCTGATCGACCCACCCTCCGGCATGAGCCTGGGCAAATCATCGAACGGCAAACCTGCGGCTCTCGCCGCCGGCAAGGAAGTCGCCGACCTGTCGGCGCTACCGCTCTTGGACGCCAAGGAGATCGTCGCATTCGGCACCGGCAAGGCGGGCACGGCGACCACGGCACTGACCGGAAGCGGAGACGACGCCGCGCTCGTCGTCACTCCCGACGCCGCGTTTCTGGCCGACCCCGCGACGACCTATCCGGTGACGGTGGCCACCGCCAATCCGACCCCCTGGCACAGGGCCGGCGCTCCCGCCGACACCTTCATCGCCAACAGCGGCAGCTACGTCAACGGCAGCTATTCGGCGAACTCCAACGCGCTGTTCGCCGGGCGCCGGGACGGCTACAACTATCGTTCCTACCTGAAGTTCAATCTCACCGGGGCACCGTTCATCGGGCGGAGATCCTGGATGCGAACATCATTCTGTGGAACTACCTCTCCAGCGCGTGCGGCAACGTCGGTGACATCTCCATGCACCGCATCTCCGGCGACTGGACTCCCACCTCTCTGACTTGGTCCAACCAGCCCCTTGCCGTGGCGGACGGCTACGTGGTCAATCCGTACGGCAAGGACCAGAGCTGCTCCGACTGGATGGCCGAGGGCGAACTCTGGTACTCCATCGAGCAGATCACCCAGGCCTGGTCGAACGGATCACCCAACCACGGCGTCATGGTCCGTGCCGTAGCCGAATCGGGTTCGAACAACTGGCGGCAGTACCTGTCCGGCAACTACCCGGAGACGGCCCCGGACGGCAGCCACCACCCCTACTTCTTCGTCGAGTACGACGCTCCCGCACCCACCAAGACCGAGTGGGTGCAGTTCGAGATGGACGACGTCGCCGGGGCGTTCCCCACGTACGACCAGGCCAAGGCCAACGTCGTTCAGCCGTGGGACACCACCGCGAGTTGGGCGGTGGACAACGCGGAGGCCGACGCGATCGAGAAGCTCGGCATCGGCGTCGCCGCCGAGGTCACGTCCAGCAAACTACAGCCGTTGGGGGGCGACGCCGAGACCAATCCGTCCGAGCTCGATCCGGACGAGATCCCGGCGGGTACCCCGATCGACCAAACGCCGCCCACGATCACGGAAACCCAGCCAGAAGGTTCCAGCGTCCCGGTCAACACCGCGATCACCGCTACCTTCAGCGAACCAGTCTGGGGAGCGAACCTCGCCCTCAAGGACTCGGCCGGGACAGCGGTCCAAGGGACGGCGGCCCTGGACGCCGCCAAGAAGGTGCTCACCTTCACCCCAGCTCAAGCGCTACGGCACGCGACCACCTGCAACGTGGAAGTGACCGGCGCCACGGATCTGGACGGCCTGGAGGTCGCTCCACGTCTCTGGCAGTTCACCACGGAGGCGGATGTCACCCCGCCCACCGTGACATCCACGGAGCCTTCTGCTGATGCTGTCAACGTGCCGCTCCAAACCGCGGTGAAGGTGACCTTCAGCGAACTGGTCACTGACACGGTGATCGGGGTCAAGGACGGCAGCGGCGCGGATGTGCCGGGCATCGTCTCCACCGATGGCGACAAGCTGTGGACGTTCACGCCGTCCGCTCCGCTGGCGTGGAACGGCACCTACACGGTGCAGGTGTCCGGCGCGAAGGACGCATCAGGGAACACGATGGCTCCGCACTCCTGGTCGTTCGCGACGGTCACGGACACCGCCGCGCCCACGGTGGCGCAGGTCAGTCCGGCGAGCGGCGCCACGGGTGTCTCGGTGAAAACCAAGGTCGTCGTGACGTTCTCCGAGGCTGTGTCGGACGCTCAGATCACCGCTGCCGACGCGGCGGGAGCGCCGGTTCTCGGTGACGTCGCTGTGGACGCTGCGAACACGACGTGGACCTTGACCTTCGGCGGTCCCCTGAACGCCGAGACCGTCCACACCGTCAGTGTCTCGGGGGCGAAGGATCCCGCCGGAAACGTGATGGCACCGCATTCCTGGTCCTTCACCACCGCCCAGCCGGATACCGTCGCGCCGACGGTCACCGCGTCAAGCCCTGAACCCGACGCCGTCGATGTGGCTCTCGGCGGCCCGATCAAGGCCACCTTCAGTGAGCCGGTGTCCGAGGGCCAGATCGTGGTCAAGGATCCGGCGGGCGGCCTCGTGGCCGGCACGCTCGCGGCGGACTCCACGACCGTCCTGTCCTTCACGCCCGCTCAGCCACTGGCCGAGCTCACCAAGTACACGGTTGAGGTGGCCGGCGCCAAGGACGACGCGGGCAACGTGATGGCGTCGCACACCTGGTCGTTCACCACGAAGGAACTCCCACCGCCGCCGAACTCACCGACGGTGGCCAGCGAGTACGTGCGGCCGGCCAACACCGCGGGAGCGGTCACCACGCTCACCCCCGAGTTCCGGGCCGAGGTCACCGACCCCTTGGGCCGGTCCATGACGCTGACGGTTCAGGTCGAACACGATCCCAGCATGCCTGGTCAGGGCGTCGGAGCCATCTGGACCGGAACCAGCACCACGCCCACCCCTTCGGGTAACTACACCGGTATCTTCATGCCCAGCGGCAAACTCACCAACGGGTGGAAGGTCCGCTGGCGCGCCCGTGCCACCGCCGCCGGTGTCAACGGCGCATGGACCACCTGGCACACCCTGAGCGTGGCCACTTCCACGCCCGCCCGATCCACGGCGAAAGCCGCTCCGGCCGGAGTGGCAGCCGCGTCACCGGACACGAACACCAGCGGTCCGTTCGACTACCAGCGCATGAGCCCCGCGGACTGCAACGCGGAGCGTCTCAAGTCACCGCGCCCCTGGCACGGATTCGGCTGGACTGTCCTGCGGCCCTATACCGGTTGCTACAGCCGAATCGCAGGATGGGGCGACCGGGAGGCCGACCTCTACACCGGGGCACCGAAGTCGCCGTGCCCGAAGTCCCAAGGCGTCAGGATGACTGTCAACGTCATCATGTACACCAACCTCGGCACCACCAAGGACGGGCCGGTCGTCCACGGGCAGAACAACCCTGAGCTGAAGGCCAGAGACATCAGTATCTGGATCAACATCAGCGAACTCATCGTCGTGGGCGCCGACTGCGTTCAGACAAACGCGCTCGACGGGCGCAACATCACGGTCAGGGTGGAGGCCGCAGGGTCCGACAACTCCGACTGCGACATGATCGCCGGCCCTGAAGACGGAAAGAGAGTCGCCACGATCGGCAACTTCAAGCAGAACGGCCAGACCGCATTCGTCTTCCGGTCCCAGGGCTCCAAGTGGGGCAACTGCACACTGCGCCCCAAGCTCTACCCGGGGGTCAGCATCGACTTCCTCGATCCGGATCCGTTCAAGCTGTGGCACCACCTCGGGACCGAGCAAATCCCCAACCGGCCGAAAGGCGATTTTCCCTTCGTCGCCCGCTGCGACAGCATTCGACTCAGTTATCCGGCGCGCAGGTCCAATGGCGAATTCTATTGGCCCGGCCACACCGGCGGATGCAGAATTCTCGGCGCCGACCGTGTCTACACCATGTACACGGAGGATCTCTTCCGTGGAGAGGTGGCGAGACACAACAGGGACGCCTTCCAAAACCCGCAGGCGACCGATCCGAAGCTGGATCGGTAAGGCCAGCCCATCACCAAGAACTTCCCCGGCAACTACGACGTGATACCCAGGCCCCCCTTGACCAGGCGGGCGAACAGCGAGCTCGCCCCCGACGGCGTGCTGCTGAACGGGAAGAACCGCACCCAGATGACCTGGTACTGCCCGAACCTCAGCGGGAACGGCCCGGGCAAGCAGTGCGATGAGTATCTGTTCCGCTCCACCTTCCAAGCGCTCGGCGTCGAGGGCAAAATGGTCAACAATGTCTGGACGCCTACGTTCAACGCCTCACTTCGCATGGTGAGCGAGGCGCACAACGGAGCCGCCGGTTTCGATCTGGGAGCTTTCTACTCCCGTTATCGCGTCTTCACTTCGAGCTCCCGTGAAGGCGGCGCGGGCAACTGGCCGTCCAATGCCTTCTGGGTCAGAATCCGCGCGGGCGCGCCACCGTCATAACTCCACAGTCAGGAGGGGGCGTCTCCAGGATGCCCCTCCTGGCGCACCTACAATCGAGAGGTGATCATGCGGTCGCCGACGTACCTGCACGACCTTCTGGTCTCGACTCTCTTCAACGATGAACTCGATCACGACATGGATCTGTGGTCGCTGGGATTCAGCGCCCTTTGGATCAAGGGAGCGGATCTCGACACCCTCGCTCAGGCCTTCTCCTTGGACCTTTCCACCCGCGTCCCGAGCCACTTGAGCGAAATCCTCGACCACAACGGCGACGACGGTTCTCTCTGGGTAGCCGAGGCCGGAGGTTGGACGGGCATCCTGCCGGCACGTTCAGACGATGCTTTCCTGCTGTCGCTGACCGAAGGAGGCCATCACGCCCTCCGCTTCAGCATGGACATCAACGGCCATGACCGCTTCAAGTACATCCGGGACGGGGACACCATCGTCTCTTTCCGACCCACCTGGCCCGACTCCAAGCACGGCAGCGACCCGCACGCGCTCGATCACCTGATGGATGGGCTGCGCTTCCAGGTCAGTGAAGAGGACAACCCCGTGGAAGAGGACGAGAGCATCAGCTCGGCCCTGGCGTTGATCGGCCGCATAACGGAAACAGACATGGCCGCTGACTGGCTTGAGGCGGTGCACTCTCGCATTGGACTGACCCGAAGGTAACGGGGTTAGGGCTTGCAGAGGAATAACTCGTAGCCTTCAGGGATATCGTGACTTTTCTGTCCGCTGATCAAGAGTTCCACGTGACCGCTGTCAACGGTGAAGGTCCGCGACGCCTCCCAGCGCAACGCCACTTCGCTCTCGTCATAGGGGTAGACCACTGCCCGCATTCGCTGATCTGCGCTGGATGGCAGAATGAAGCGCGACGTACGGCCCAGGGGAGTGGAACACGTGACAATGCTCTATTCCCCAGTTTCGGATTTCTGTACCGTGTTCACCACCCACGACGACATCGGGACTGTCGCGTCGCTGATCGGTGCAGTCCCTCTGACGGTGGACTACCGTACCGAAAAGGCTTACAACGAGAGCACCGTCACCATCATGCGCTGGGGTGATGGGATCCTGGTCACACATCCCTACTACAGCCCCCTAGGTGCCCGCCAGGAGGTCATGAGGGCCCTGTCCCGCGATGGCCACCTGGCCGTCTGCTTGACGTGGGGACTCTCGATCGCCCCGTGGTCGAAAACCCACTCCAGGATGGATCCGTGGCGCTCAGCGGGGGCATTATTCGCGTACTTCGCCTACGCCTCCAACGGGAGACTGGAGGTCGGGTTCGACCCTGACGACTTCGACAAGGCCGACCCGGCCGCCCGGTGCGGCTGGAATACCGGGGCGGTCGACGCCTACCTGCATGACCTGGACTTCAGCCCGCTCATGGTCGAGACGCAGCAGCCGTCCGAGAGGGGTTCGGGACAGAGTCGGGGCGCCGTTTCCCGGCACGAGGACGCCTGCATCACCATGCTGGAGCGCATCGCCAGCGCTGTCTTTCCGGCCGATCACAAGCGGCCGGACGGGCCTCATGTCGGCTTCACCATCGCCAGGCCGCTCCCGGCCATGAGTGACGCCGAGTTCGCCCACTTCATGGGTCCAGCGCTGAGTTGAGGCTCGCGTCGTCGGCTTCATGCAACCGATGAAGGCGGCGACGCCTCTCTTAGTAATGCGGTGTCAGCTTACGGCTGAGACCCCTTAGCTGGGCAGGGCCCCGGCGTTCTCGGGTTCTGATGCGGTATGGCGACGTTGAGCGTTTGGCCAGGTGGAAGGCGAAAGAGCGCGACTTCTGCTGATCTTTCAGGTCTCTAATCCTAAGATCGCCGCAGGAGTCGCGCTCGTGTCCCCATCTTCCCTGACCGGCTCTCCTTCCGCGGCCGCTCTTGACCAGCTCGCTGACCTGGCGTTGCGGGAAGCCGAACTGACGGCCGATCCGGTCGCGATGGAATCGGCGTTGATGCGCTGGTTGGCGACGGTGCCCGATCAGCGCTCGGGCTGCGGGCTGCGGCATCGACTGACGGCCATCTTGACGTTGACCGCGTGCGCGACGCTCGTCGTCGGTGGTGACAGCGTCGCGGCGATCCGGCAGTGGGCCGCCCGGACCTCCCAACAGGTACTGCAGCGGCTGGGCGCCCACCGCGATCCGTTCACCGGCCGGTTCATCGTGCCCAGCGAGCCGACCTTCCGCCGGGTCCTGGCCGGCCTGGACGCCGACGCACTGGACACCGCGATCAGCGGCTATGTGGCCGACGTACTAAGTCAGGCGGCCTCGGTGCCGCAGATCCCCGACATCCCCGGGCCCATCGAGCGTGAGCAGCGCCGCGCAGCCCGACGCCAACTCACCCATCCCGCCCCGGACGGGCTGCCGGCCGGTGCCGTCCTCGACGGCAAGGCCAGCCGAGGAGCCCGGACCGCCAACGGCGGGCGCGTCTTCCTCATCGGGGCGATCAGCCACGAGCACGGCGTGATCCTGGGCCAGGGCCAGGTCACCGACAAACGCGGGGAGGGAACCGCCACCCGCGCCCTGCTGACCCGGCTGGACGTGGCCGAGATGGTGCTGACTTTGGACGCCCTGCGCACCACCAAGGCCACCGCCCGCCTGATCACCCAGCAGTTGAACGCCCACTACATCCTCATTTTGAAGAGCAACCAGCCGCTGGCCCGCGCCGCGGCCCAAGCCCTGCTGAGTGGCCCGGACTCCGAATGGAGCGCGACCACCGCCGTCGAGTGCGATCGTGGGCACGGCCGCACCGAACGCCGCACCATCCGCACCACCGAAGCAGACGACACCCTGTTCCCCGGCGCCCGCCAGGCCTTCCGGCTTCGCCGTGGTGTCGGCGATCTGGACGGTGTCTGGACCAGCAAGGAGATCGTGTACGGCATCACCAGCCTGCCCGCCACCCTGGCCCCACCCGACCACCTCAACCATTACGAACGGGCGCACCGGGGAGTGGAAAACCGTCTCCATTGGGTCAGGGACGTTACCTGCCGGGAGGATAACTCCCAGGTCAGGACGGGAACTGCGCCCAGAGCGCTCGCCGGTTTCAGAAATCTGGCGATCAGCACCGCCCGGCTGGCCGGCCGCGCCAACATCGCCCACGCCCACCGCGACCTCCTCAACCACGATGACGCCTTCGCCGTCTATGCCATCTGATCAACCCGAAGAAGCGCGACATAGCGAATCAACGCCGGGGCCCTGCGTTGACCGGGGAACGACAGAGGGTTCTCATCGGCTTGTCGGCCGGTTCTTCTCATCGATCTGTCACCTCCTTCGACGCACAGCGCGGGACTGTACAGCGTGTGCTGCTTTGTGATCAGCGGTGGGTATCGTGCCGATGGTGACCAATGCGGGCGGTGAACTTATCGGCGGGCGGTACCGGCTTCTCGAGCCGGTCGGGGCCGGTGGGATGGGCCGGGTCTGGCGGGGCCGCGATGAGTTGCTGGATCGCGAGGTGGCGGTCAAGGAGATCGTGTTTCCGCACGGTATGGACGCCAGCGAGCGGGAGGTGTTCGGTAAGCGGGCGATGCGTGAGGCGCGTTCGGCGGCCCGGCTGAATCACCCGGGCATCATCACCGTCTACGACGTGATTACCCGCGACGACGTCCCGGTGATCGTGATGGAGTTCATCCGCGGTCTGTCCCTGCATCAGCAGATAGCCCAGCAGGGGCGGCTGGCCCCAGTCGAGGTGGCGCGGCTCGGCGCGATGATGGTGGAGGCGTTGGGTGAGGCGCACGCGGCGGGGATCGTGCATCGTGATCTGAAGCCGGCCAATGTGCTGCTGATGGGGAACCGGGTAGTCATCACCGACTTCGGGATCGCCAGCTTGGCCGGTGACGTCACGTTGACCGCCTCGGGGATGCTGATCGGCACGCCGGCGTTCATGGCGCCGGAGCAGGCACATGGTCTACCGGTGACCGGGGCGTGTGATCTGTGGTCGCTGGGGGCGACGTTGTATGCCGCGGTCGAGGGCCGCCCGCCGTATGCCGGGACCAATGTGATGGTGATCTTGTCGGCGCTGCTGAGTCAGGAGCCCGCGCCGCCGGTGTATGCCGGCCCGCTGGCGCCGGTGCTGGCCGGGCTGCTGCGCAAGGATCCGGCCCAGCGCCTCAGCGCCGACCAGGCCGCCCGGGCGCTCACCGCCCTCACCCACCAACCACCCCCATCCCCATCCCCGCGCTCGAACCAGGGCCCGAACCCCGTCACTCGGCCATGGCCTTCCGCCGCGAAAGATCCCGGCGCGGGCTCCGCCGAGCGGTGCCGAGGTGGCGAGACCAAAGGCCTGGACGGCAGTCAGGTGCCCGCTCTTGATCCCACCACCGCTGCGGCAGCGCGGACCGCCGGGGAGGCGGAGTGGCGGCGGATACGAAGCCGTTTCCTACTCCTGGTCCTGGTGCCCATAATCGGCCTAGCGGTGCTGATCTGGTGGTCGTAGTGATGGCGGCTGGGATCACGTTTGAGAAAAAGATCAAGAAATTCTTGATCGGTTGTAGATTCTCAGGACTTACAGCGCTTTGAGCTCGGGTGGACTCGGCTGGTTCTCATCAAGTCGACGTCCAGTTGTTTCCACGTCGGCGATATCTCCCTACCCAGTCCACGGCGCTCCGGGACATGCTTCCCGCCAGCGCTACTCGATGTCTGAGGTGCCTCAAGCCTTCCGGGCAGGCGTCGGCGTCTACAGCTATGAAATGCAGGTCTTCCTGAGTGCTTACACCATAGCGATCACCTTGCATGAGAGCCCGACTGAGGGCACATCGGGGGCACATTGCATCTGCAGGTGGTAGCAGGCAACGTCAAACGACGAAAGCGTTCCTACAGTTCAGGAGCTTGATCGCGAATCCCGTCGCAGGTTGCAGGCAGGCGGAATTAGAACCCGGCCTATAGGCCGACTCGCCCGCCCTTAAACCTCTGACCTGGTGTGGAGCAGAGTGCCTCGCCGCTGCTCCACGATGTGCTCTTCTCGGCGGTCAATCCGGGTGGTCGGTCGGTTCCAGCATGGGCACGAGGAACTGCCGGGCCACCGCGGCCAGTTGCTCGTCGTCGTCGAGGTCGATGATCTGACTGGGGATCGCCAGGAAGGAGGCGGAGATCCGGACCATCAGTTCGGCCACGACGTCGGCGTCCAGGTCCCTTGACACGTTGCCCGCGCGTTGCTCGTGGCGGAGCTGGCCCGCGACGAACTGCCGCACGGTGGCGAGGGTCCGGCCCCCGTCGCTGATCATGGAGGGTACGACCAGATCCGGCTCCGAGGTGATCAGGCCGCCGATCAACGGGTTACGCCGGATGGCGCGCAATGAGCTCACAAAGCCGAGAACCGCCCGATCGGCGGCGGTGTGAGCTTGTTCGATGTCGACGAGGAACTGGTCGAAATACCGGCGGAACTCCCGACGCACCACGTGTTCGACCAGCGCGTCCTTCGTGGCGAACCGCCGGTAGACCGTGATCCGCGAAACCCCGGTCCTGCGGGCCACGTCCTCCATGGTCGACCGCCGGATACCCATGCGGCAGAACTGCTCATACGCCGCATCGAGTATGCGCGAACGGGTCTCGTCCGTGTCGTCAACCTGTTCGACGGCATCAATGTACGCGCGCTCCAACAGTGACTCCGAGTCCGACGGCGCCATGAGCCCGGACAGTGCAGATTCCACGATCACCTCCTGCGCTTGATTCTGCCTCAATCCCTGACAATCGCTGTCACGGTCTTGTGATGTCCGACACCGTGTGCTGTATTGGTGATACTCAGACTCAACTTATGTTTCATCGTATCAGCAATGCTCTCGACCTCACGAGGAGAAGGGACGAAGGCATGGACAAACTCAGCAGGCGCGACATGCTCCGGGCGGGCGGGACGTTGGGCGCATTCGGTGCGCTGAGCATCGCGACCCCCGCGGAGGCGCGCGTGTGGACGTGGTCGCCCAGTGGCTCGGTGGTGGGCACAGGGGCAGGCCTCGATCCGCGATGGGTGTGGGACCCGGAGGCCGACACGCTGGTCGCCTCGCTGATCGACCGGGGTGAGGTGCCCAGGGTCAACACTCTGCTGCGGACCTGGACCAAGAACGGTCAGCCGTTGCCGGCCGGACTGCCGGCGGACCTCAAGGCCTTCATGGAGAAGGCCCGTCAACTGCCGGCCTGGGCCGACCGGGGCAAGATCGCCGCCGCGGCCGACTTCAACGACAGGCGGGGACTCTACACCGGCGTGCTGTACGGCTTCGCCAGCGGCATGATGAGCACGGTCATCCCCAAGGAGGCGCGGGCGGTCTACTACTCGCAGGGCGGTGCGGACATGCAGGACCGCATCTCCAAGACCGCCAAACTCGGGTATGACATCGGGACTCGGAACGCCTACGACGCCGATGGCGAAATGATCGTGACCTGCGTCAAGACCCGGCTGGCGCATGCGGCCGTGCGCCACCTGCTGCCGAAGTCCCCGCACTGGCAGGGGTCCGCCGACGAGGACATTCCGATCAGCCAGGCGGACATGATGGTCACCTGGCACAGCCTGCCCACGACCGTCATGAAGAATCTGCTCGCGTGGAAAGTGCCGATGCCCGCCGCTGACTCCGCGGCCTTCCTGCACACCTGGCAGCTGGCCGCGTACATGCTCGGCATCAAGGAGGAGTACATCCCCGCGTCGTGGGCCGAGGCCAATTCCCAGGCCAAGCAGGTCCTGGACCCCGTGCTGGCCCCGACGCCCGAGGGTATCAAGCTGGCCAACATTCTCCTGGAGCTCGGCGCCACGATCGACGCCGGCCTCCTCACCAAGCGCGTGCTCGGCTCGTTGACGCGCTTCATGCTCGGCGACAAGATCGCCGGGTGGCTGAGTATCCCCAGGTATCCGCTCTGGGACGGGCTTCTCAACACGTTCTGGGGGCCGTTCATCGCCGTCCGCGAAGGCCTGCTCAAGGTGTTCCCGGGGGCGGACAGCACCTACTGGCTCTTTGATGAGCTTCTTCGCAAGGTGCTCCTGGCCTACCTGTCCGGAGCACAGCAGATCAGCATCGAGATTCCGCTGACCAACAACCCGAACTATCCGGACTCCTGATCGGGGCCGCCTGGGCCGGACCCTCGGCCCAGAAGGCCTGGCTTGCTTTCCGCGGGCCGGAAGGCCTAGTGCGGTGTCCACGTACGTTCGCCGGGTTCGACGGCACACCGTCTCAGAGACGACTTCGGCCAGGGCCGTCCCGGACGCCCGGAAAAGGTTCGTGGTCACCGCACTGGGGCCCGGAATCCAGCGGAGTCCGGGCCCCAGGCCTTCTGCCGCGCCCGTTCGAGTTCCCGTATTGACCGGTTTCTGGGTATGCCGAATCTGGTCACGAATACCCAAAACAGGGTCCAACACGTCTGAAAGCTCGCGGCCGGTGACTAGTGCAATGAGATATTCCGATCGGCTCGTCCTCTTGTTGAGATACAAGTAAACCTGATATGTATCATCGTATCATCGGCTCGCGGAACTCAGGAGGAGTCCGGCATGGCGGAGCTGAGCAGGCGCAAGATGCTGATCTCAGGTGGAGCCCTGGGGGCGCTCGGAGCGCTGGGGGTGTCGTTCCCGGCTCGGGCGACGCCCTGGACCTGGGCGCCGGGCGGTTCGGTCGCGGGTGCCGGCGCCGGCACCGATCCGCGGTGGATATGGGACGAGGAAGCCGACCCGCTGGTCGCCTCGCTGATCGATCGCGGCGCCGTCCCCGAGGTCAACGGCCTGCTGTGGGATTGGACCCGTAACGACCAGCCCCTACCCGCAGGGCTGCCGGCGGACCTGCGGGACTTCATGGAGAGAGCACGCCAACTGCCGTCGTGGGCAAACCAGGGCAAGCTGAACACCGCCGCCGAGTTCAACAAGTCCAGAGGGCTGTACCTCAACCTGCTCAACGGTGTGGGGGGCGGCATGCTGAGCACCGCCATTCCCAAGGAGGCCCTCTCGGTCTACTACTCCAAGGGCGGCGCGGACATGGAGGATCGCGTCGCCAAGACGAGCATCCTGGGATTCGCCGTCGGCGCCCTGAACGCGTACCGGCCCGACGGCTCCTGCGTGGTCGAGGCCGTGAAGACCCGGCTGGTGCACGCGGCGGTACGACACCTACTGCGGCAATCCCCCCACTGGACCGGCGACATCCCGATCAGCCAGGAGGACATGCTGGTCACCTGGCACACCTTGCCGACCTTCGCCATGCGCAAGATGCTCGAATGGAAGGTCCCGATCAGCGCCGCCCACTCCGAGGCGTACCTGCACGTGTGGCAGGTGACCGCGCACATGCTCGGCATCAAGGACGAATACATCCCCGCCACCTGGGCCGCGGCCAACGCCCAGTCGGACCAGATCCTGCCCCGGAACATGGGGCCGACCCCCGAAGGCGTGGAACTGACCGACATCCTGCTGGGCCAGCTCGCCGAGCAGACCAGTCCCACAGGCATCAGCCGGCCGCTGTGCAACGCGCTCGCCCGGTACCTGGTCGGCGACCAGGTGTCCGACTGGGACGGCATCAAGCGCGAGCCGGTGTGGGATCTGCTGATCCCCACCCTCTGGCCGAAACTGGTGAGATTCCGCGAAGGTCTCATCCCGCTGCCACTGGTACCCGAGACCGCCTGGGTCCTCGATGAAGCCGTACGGAAGTACATTCTGTTCTATCTCACCAAGGCCCAGGAAACCAAGATCGAGATCCCCACGACCAACCGTCCGGGCCTGAGCTGAATGATGACGGGATCACATGATGGCGGGCTGAACGAGGCCATCGGGCGGCGCCGGTTCCTTGGGTACGTGGTGGCGGCCCCGACCCTGGTGGTCGCCGCCGAACTCGGCCTGACGCCGGCGCCCGATGTCCGGCTGCCTACGCCGGAACTCACGGAACTGCTCGACCTCAACGACATGATGACCGCTGCGGCGCTGCCGACCTCGGGCCTGATCTCGGTCGAGGTCAACCGGGACGGCACGGTGTCGTTCGCGTTGCCGCGGGCCGAGGTGGGGCAGGGCATCACCACCTCGACGGCCATGTTGATCGCCGAGGAAATGGCCGTGCCGCTGGAACGGGTGCGTGTCACGCTGGCCAACGCCCGGCCGGAGCTGGTGTTCAACCAGCTCACCGGCGGGTCGAACACCACCATCGCCACCTATGTCCCGATCCGGGTCGCCGCCGCCATCGCCCGGCTCCGGTTGCTGGCGGCCGCGGCGACCGAACTCGGTTCCGCGGTCACCGATCTGACGCTGAAGGCCGGGGTGATCGCCAATCGCTCCGGTGGCAGCGTCGACATCGGTGCGCTCGCCGAGAAGGCCGCGAGCACGCGCACCCAGCAGGTGTCGGTGGAGCTCACCGCACGCGAGAACTTCACCGTCATCGGCAGACCACACAACCGGATCGACGCGCGGGACGCGGTGACCGGGCGCAAGAAGTTCGCGATGGACCTCGACGTCCCGGACGCGAAGCCGACGATGGTGTGCCGTCCGCCGACCATCAACGGCAAAGTCGGCTCGGTGGCCAACCTCGCCGAGGTCCGCGCCATGCCGGGCGTCACCGATGTCGTGACGATCTCCACCGGGGTGGCAGTGCGCGCCGAGACCTTCGGCCAGTGCATCGACGCCGTACGCGCCCTGCGAGTCTCCTGGAAAGCCGGTACCGCGGAAGGAAAATCCGACGAGACCGTACTCCGGAAACTGGAGGCCGCGGAGCTGCCGCTCGGGCTCAAGCCGCTGACTCCGACCGTCGAAGGCAAGTTCACCTTCTACTTCCGCAGCAACAGCGCGCTGGAACCCAACTGTGCGATCGCCGACGTGCGGGCCGGTCGCGCCGAGATCTGGTCGGCGTTGAAATCGCCGCTCGTCGCCAAGCAGGCCATCGCCGCCAAACTGGGGCTGCCGGTCGGCAGTGTCACCGTGCACGTCACCGAAGGCGGTGGTTCCTTCGGGCGCAAGCTGTTCTTCGACGCCGCGCTGGAAGCCGCCGAGGTGTCCCAGCGGATCGGCAAACCCGTCAAGCTCATGTGGCACCGCGCCGACGACTCCCGCCAGGGCCGCACCCACCCGATGGCCACCTCGCGGGTACGCGCCGCCTACCTCGGCAACACCGTGCTGAGCTACAAGCAGCGGCACACCAGCGTCTCCACGGACCTCGGCCACGGACTCGGTGAGATCATCACCGCCATGGCCGCGAGGCTTCCGGTGGGCGACATCGGCTTCTCCCAGACGTTCTTCCACCTCAGTCAGGCGATGTCCTACAACTTCGGCGCCGGCAGCCAGTTGCTCAGCGAAACCGACAAGAGCTTCAACACCGGCAGCATGCGCAACGTCTACTCACCCGACGTCACCTGTGCCCGGGAGCTCATCGTCGACCAGCTCGCCGCGAGGATGGGCAAGGACCCCTACCGGTTCCGGCACGACTTTCTCCGCGATGACCGCTCCCGGGCGGTGCTGGCGAAGGTGGCCGAGGTCGGCGCCTGGGGGCGGTCGATGCCGGCCGGCACCGCACAGGGCATCGCGTTCCACGCCGAGTACAAGGCCGTCAGCGCCGTACTGGTGGAGATCGACTGCCGGCCCGGAACCGTCAACCGTCCCATCCGCGACGGCGTGGCCGGACCGCGCGTCACCAAGGTGGTGATCGCGGTGGACGTCGGCCTTGCGGTCAACCCGCGAGGTCTGGAAGCACAGATGATGGGCTGCGCCATGGACGGCATCGCGCTGGCCCTGACCTCCAGCCTGCACCTGCGCGACGGGTACTTCCTCGAAGCGAGCTGGGACAACTACTTCTACACCCGGCAGTGGAACACCCCGCCCGAACTCCAGATCGTCGTCATGCCCAGCACCTCGGAGGAGCCCGGCGGCGCCGGGGAGCTGGGCGTCGCCGCGTCGATGGCCGCGGTCGCCTGTGCGTACGGCCGCGCGACCGGGACGATGCCCACCAGCTTCCCGATCAACCACGGCACGCTCTCCTTCACCCCCAAACCGACCGTCCCGCCCATTCCCCCATCCCCGACCGACGGCCTGAACCACGCCCGCTGAAACAAGGAGATCTGAGTGCCTGAGCACACCTTCCGCGTCAACGGCGAGCAGGTCACCGTCAACGTCGCCGGCGACGTGCGCCTGCTGTGGGTCCTGCGCGACATTCTTGGCATCACCGGCCCGAAATACGGTTGCGGCATCAATGTCTGCAAAGCGTGTACCAGCCATATCAACGGCAAAGCAGTCAACCCCTGTGCGATCCCCGTCGCGGATCTCCAGCCGACCGACGAAGTCACCACCATCGAAGGACTTCCGGCCACGGTCGGCAAGGACCTGCACCCCATGCAGCAGGCGTGGCTCGACCACGACGTCGCCCAGTGCGGCTACTGCCAGCCCGGCCAGATCATGGCCGCCGTGGCGCTGGTCCGCCGCGCCGCCGCCGAAGGCCGCGGAATCACCGACGCCGACCTCGACGGCCTCCGCAACATCTGCCGCTGCGGCACCTACTCCCGTATCCGCGAAGCCATCAAAGCCGGCGCCGAGAACATGTGAGGCACACGTGTGCCCGGGGACCCCGGGCACGGCTGTATGTCATGGTAGGTCCTCCCCCTTGAATGGGTCCTGATGAGAGTTGACGGCACTGGCCGCACTGTGCGTGGTGGAGATGCCGAAGGACTGCTGGCCAGACGGCAGTCCACACCCGCGCGCTGATTAGGGTTCCCTCCGCGGGACGGATGACCATAGAGATCCATGGTGGTGGTGATTGACAACCTGATTGGCCGGACGGCGGCGAGGACGAAGGGCTTCGCATTCGACCTCGCCGAGGCCAAACTCGCCCAGCTCTCCGAGCGGATCCGCCGACCGCCACCATCGCCCTCGGCATGCCGGCCTTCGACGAGATCGCCGGCCGCACCGCTACGTCTCTCAGAGCTCCGGCCTGAAAGGCGAACGGCTACGCGAACGCGACGACGGCATATCTCTCGTCCTGGATGGTTCGTCCCCACAGGGTGGGATCAGGCAGTGGCTCGACGCGAGCGGTCTTGACCAGTGGCCGCAGCGCCGCCAGGAGACGCTCCGCCTCGACTCCGCCCATCCACGGCATCGGCTCCGGCCTCCCCTCGTGGGACTCGTCCTCACCCGGTTCGGCCGAGGCCCAGCGCCCCTCGATGAGGACCAAACGCCCGCCGGCACGCAGCAGGCCGATCCACCGGCGCAATGCCTCCTGCGGATCGGGCAGGGTCCACAACAGGTGACGGGAGAGGATCACGTCGAAAGACGTCCCGGCTTGCGTGGGGGGGTTACTCGCGTCACCCACCATCATCGCGGCATCGAAGCCGGCCGCCGTGAGCTTGCGCCGGGCCTGCTCGATCATCAGCGGGGCCAGATCCACCCCGACCGGCCGGTGGCCCTGCTCGGCGAGCACCAGGGACAACGAGCCGGTGCCGCATCCCAGGTCCAAGACGTCGGCGGGCGAGGCGGGCATCCAGGAGCGCAGGCGGTTTGCCCAGGCGGTCTTGACGGCGGGGTCGCGAAGGCCGTGGTCGGCCTCCTCGTCGAAGGAGGCGGCGAAGGCATCCCAGAAAGACGCGATCGAAGCACTGTTCTCGGGCATCGACGGATCATGCCACCCGCCCCCGACGAAACCCGGGCTGTTCCAGAGGCCAGGGCCGAAGCGTTGGTGCCGGATGCGGTATCCGCCCCGCGCAGCCGCCGGGGACGCCGCTACCGGCTCGGCCCGCTGCCGGCGTTATCCCTGCTCGCTGTGCTCGGTGGAGCAACATCTCTGACAAAGATCACCCGGGTCATCGCCGGATATGACCCAGACCTGCGTGCCCGAGCTGGGTTACCCGGCTACCACGGCTGGCCGCCAGCACCTTGGGGCGGCTCCTCGCCTGCCTGGACGGCGACGCTTTCAATGCCGCCACCTGCGGCTACCTTGCTGTGCTCACGGCCGGCGCCCCACCTGCCACCACGAGCAGCCCGCCCTCACACCGGACCCCGCTCGTCGGCGGCCACTACCTGTTTGTCGTCAAGGGCAACCAGTGCGCCGCGAGGCGCTCTGACGCATCCCGCCTTCGCAGGACCGGGGCTACACATCCCGGGCGTCGAGTCCCGGTGGTCTCCATGGTCAAGGACCACGTCGACCATCGCGATGCCTCACGGAAATTCAACCGTCCAGGCCGGTCAGGAGGTCGGCGACGCGGATGGTGGCGCCGTGCTCTGGGCCGTAGAGCCTGGTGAGGTCCTCGCACAGGCTGGTGAGCGTCACTCGGCCTCTGTCCACGGCGCCGACGCTGATTTCCAGTTCGCCGATCTGGCGACGCAACTCCAGGAGCCGCGCGTCGTCCTCGGGGAAGCGGCTTCCCTCGTCCGCCAGCAGCTCACGCATGATGTGCAGCGCGAGCTCGGGGTCACCGGCGTGAACATGGCAGGTCGCCTCCTGCAGCCTGCACTGGGACACCCGTTCGTGGTCGGGCTCTGGTCGCAGGAGCAGATCGTCGGCGATCCGCCGGAACTCCTGGGCCGCGCGACGGTAGTCCTGACCCGTGAGCAGGACATCCGCGAGCTGCCCGCGCAGATCGATCACTTCGGTGTCGACGGCGCCGAGCTTCCGGCTCGCCGCCACGGCGACCCTCGCGAGCAGGCCTGCCGCATCGCCGTACCGCGAATCCCTGACCAGTGACACCGCCTGCCTGCGGGCACGCCCGATGTCACCGCGGCTGAAGTCGTCATCCACCGGGGCGTTGCTCGTGGCGGAAACCGTGGCGGGAACCGTGGGCTGTGCTCCGGCGGTGAGAGTACGGCTGACCGCGTGCGAATACATCCGGCCAGGGCTGGAACCCGGAGCGGTCATGTCACCGAGCGGTCCGGTCCCCGCGAGGTACGGCATGAGCCGATCGTGGACCTCGGCCGCCGTCGCCGGGCGGTCCTCAGGGCGCTTCTCCACCATCGCCAGGATGAGCTCGTCCAGCTCCTTCGGCACGTCTGGCCGGAGTCGCCCGACCGCCGTGGGACGTGCGTTGACATGCTGGTTCATCACGCTGTACTCGGAGGGGCCGGTGAACAGCTGCCGTCCGGTGAGCAGTTCGTGCAGCACGGCGCCCAGCGAATAGACGTCGCTTCGCTCGGTGGGCTGCTCGGTATTGACCTGCTCGGGTGACATGTACGCGGCGGTGCCGAGCTGCTGACCGGTCCTGGTCAGCTTGGTCATCCCAGGGTCCTGCATCAGGGCCAGGCCGAAATCCACCACCTGGATGGAACCGTCCCGGCGCAGCATGAGGTTGGACGGCTTCAGGTCACGGTGCAGGATGCCGAGGCCGTGTGCCGCCGCCAGGACCGCCGCCACCTGGGCGCCGATGGAGGCGACCCAACCCAGCGGGAGCGGCCCGTGCTCGGCGACGACATCGTCGACGCCTGTCCCCTCGACGAACTGCATAACCATGAACAGCCGGTCGCCCAGCATCGGATCCCGGTAGTCGCCGAAGTCGTGCAGCACCGGCGCGCCGGGGTGGGCGAGCCGCGACATGATCTTCGCCTCGTGGGTGAACCTGGCTTCGAGCTCCGGGTCGCGCACCCCGTCGGGGAACCGGATGAACTTGATCGCCACCCGGCGGCCGAGCTTCTCGTCCTGGGCGCCCCAGACCACGCCCATGCCACCCCTGCCCAGGTGGACGGGGTCAAGCCGGTAACGCTTGAGGACGAGGGTCACCCATGCCTCCAGGGGGGGATCACTCGGGACGCAGGCTTCCGTCGAAGAGACCGTCGATGCCGGCCGCCACAAGATTATCGCTGATCTCGCGGAGCGCACGGGTGGCGTCCTCGTAGGCGAGCAACTGGCGGAAGACCACGCCGTACCGGCGTTGCTCGTCGATCGGGAGTCTGGGCAGTCGCGCACGACGGGGATCGAGCCGCATCGAGGAACCGAGCCGGATGCCGGAGCCACCGGCGGCGCGTAGGCAGCCGGCCAGGAAGTGGGGGTCCAGGCGGTCGGGATCGGTGCGGATGAGGAGGAGCTGGGGGCCGAGAACGGCTCCAGACTCGGTCATGACCCGCGGGACCGAACCGCTGCCCGTGACCACCGGCGCGACGACATCGTCGCGCTCCACCCGCACCAGGCCGGGCGCGTCGGCACTGCGACCCGTGGGCGCCCGGCCGAGCAGGAGGTCCTTCGCGGTGAGGACGAGAAGATCGCCGTCGCCGGGAAGCTTGAGCGGGCCCTGAAGGACGGTGACGGCGCCCGCGCGGGCGAGCTCCCCGAGGCTGGACATCGCGGGCTCACGACCCCGGACCGCGGACAGGCGCGGCAGGATGGAGCTCAGCGACCCGGTCAGGGCCATCGCCTTCTCGCGCAGCGCGGTGAAGCTCGACGGACCCGGCTGGTCGAGGACGGCGATTCGCCGGCTGGCCGTCAGATCGACCTCCTCGTCCAGGAGATCGATGATCCGCACGGTGTCGCTGCCTTCGGGCAGGTCCCCGCCATCGCGGAAGGCCTGCCAGGCAGCTTCGGCCAGGGCGAGGTCCTCCCCGGCGTTCACCATCAGCACCTCGGACGGCGGCTGGGCGCCGGGCTCGGGCCTGCGCAGCACCCACAGGTCCGGTGCCCCGCTGGACGCCGGGGTGGCGCCCACGGAGAGTGTGATGATCGCCCGGAGCGCTCCGGTGCGCAGCAGGTTGCCCCGGACCCGGCGGCCGGCCCGGCGGCTCGCGGCGACGCCCGGCATCACGATGACCACCAGGCCGCCCGGCCGGACATGCGCCAGGCAGTGCTGCACCCAGGCCAGCTCCGACTCGCCGCGGGGCGGCAGGCCGTACTCCCAGCGCGGGTCGTTGGCCAGCTCCTCGTAACCCCAGCCGCGCTCGTTGAACGGCGGGTTGCAGACGACCACGTCGGCCTGCTCCCCGGGGAAGGCGTCCGCGCGCAGCGAGTCGCCCGTCTCGACGCGCGAGTCGTGGCCGTGCAGTCTCAACCGGATGCCGGCCAGGCGGGCGGCGCTCTCGTTCACCTCCTGGCCGAGCGTCCGTGCCCCGGCGGAGCTGAGGAGCAGGGTTCCGATCCCGCACGCGGGATCCAGTACGGCACGCCCGGCTGTGTCACCGATGCGGGCCATGAGATCGGCCACGTCCCGGGGTGTGGTCAGCAGCCGGCGGGAGTGCAGGCTCACATAGCGGTCGCAGATGCCGTCGAACGCCGCGACGGGTCCCTCGGCCCGGCCCACCTCGGCGATCGCCTCGACCAGCTCGGCGCTGACGTCCAGGCCGTCGGGAACCGTCGGGGACAGTCGTTTGAACAGCGTCTTCGCGTTGAGTTCCGGGTCCTGCCGTTGGTGCAGGAGCACGGTTCCGGCGAATCCCACGGCGTCGCCGAGCTTCAGGTCGTCGGTGGTGGCTCTCAGCCGCTGCCAGAGCCGCTCGATCGGCGACACCTCCACGTAGCGGTCGTGGCGGCGAAGCCAGGTCTCCACCTCCGCCAGGGAGAACGCCGGACTCGACGCGGTCCCGCCCATGGGCTGGGGGAAGTCGTCGAACCGCTTGCGCCAGTTGCTGACCGCGGCCCGGCCGACATCGGCGAGCCGGGCGATGTCCGCGGCGTTGACCATGACCTCGTCGTGCATCATCGCCCTTTCTCGGGCAACCAAAGATCATTACCGGTACGGCGGAGCCGCTCCCGATGGTCCTCGTGACCGGGAAGCGCCCGCTCGACGATCCGCCAGAACTCGGCACCGTGATCGGCGCGATGGAGATGCGCGAGCTCGTGCACCAGCACATAGTCAATCAAACTCGGCGGAAGCTGCATGGTCGCCCAGTGGATGTTGACCTGGCCGTCGGGTGAGCACGAACCCCACCGGTAGCCGAGCGGTCGCACCCGCAGCCCGGCCGGTTCGGCCCCCATCCGCGCCGTCCAGGGCCGGATCCGCCGGGTCAGCCATCGCGCGCCGACCCGGCGATACCAGTCGACCAGCTCCTTCGCGCCGCCACCCCGGGCCAGCTCCAGCCGCCCGCGGATCAGGCGCACCTCGCCGGAGTCGACGACGCGCAGTCGGTGGGAGCGCCCCAGATAGAGGAACCCCTCACCCGAGACGAACTCCCGCTCCGGCGGGGCCTCGCCGAGATCCCGCTTCTCGGCGAGCTTGCCGTACAGCCATGACCGTTTCGCCTCGACCAGCTTGGTGAGCTCGGCCCGGGAGACCTGCGGGGGAACGGCGGCGGTGACCGAGGCGTCCCGCTCCACGGTGAGCCGCACGCTCTTGCGGCGGTCACTCACCGAGACGGTGACATCGAGGTCACCGACCCGCAGGACTCCAGGAAAATCACTCACGGTCACCAGCATGCCAGCATCAGGCCCCCGGAATATCCGCCTGGTTGTTCCGGATCACGTCACATGCCTTGTCGGCGACCTGGTCCAGCTGGTGAAAGTCTCCCAGATTCCGGGTGACCAGAATCTCGAAGATCTCCTTCCGGAAATCTTCGACATCCGTTCTCTTCTTCCAGAAGTCACGGCGATGGATGGTCCGCGCCGCCGTCTGGTGGATCTCCCGGCAGGCATCGACGAACCGCGGGTCCTCGATGTCCTCGGCGGAGGTGGCCAGTTCGCTCAGCAGCAGGCCGTACAGGGCGCTCTCGGCCGGGCCGAAGCCGTGCGGGTTGTCCCGCCGGTCCTCGTTGATGTCGGTCATCAGTTTCTTGAACGCGAGCAGCTGCTGGTCCCAGTCGTCCTTGAGCTCGACCAGGATCCGCTCAAGCCGCTCGCTGAGCAGCTGGTAGCGGGTCGGGTCCTGGCCGCGGTGCACCTCGATGTGGTGCCGGATGGCGTTCTCCATCTCCGACGCCTTGGTGCGCGAGCCGCCGGTCATCGCCTCGACCCTGGCCGCGAAGTTGGCGGCGGTCAGCTCGATCGGCGGGAGCTGCTGCTCGATGCCGAGCGAGGTGACGTGCTCGTCGATCAGCAGCTTGATCTTCTTGCCGTAGGAGCCGGGGTCGAACTCGCCGCCGTCCACCCGGTAGCGCTTGTTCGAGGTCAGCCTGATCACCATGAACCGCTTGAGGTCCGGCAGGTACGGCTTCGCCGCCGGATCGGGCAGCACCACGTTGACCGTCCGGGCGAACACGGTGAGCTCGGCGCCGAACCGGTCGCGCAGCTGGGGATCGGCCAGCTCCAGCACGCACCCCTCCACGTCGGCCGGATCGTGGAACATCATCCGGAGCCGTTGCATCTGCGGCTCCAGCTTGGCGATCTCGGTCCGCAGGTCGCGCAGCGCCCCCGAGACGTCCCTGCCCTCCTCGTCGTCGAAGTCCTCGTCGGCGTAGACGCGCAGCGCGTCCACCAGGTTCTGCGCCACCCCGCGATAGTCGACCACGTAGCCGTACGGCTTGCCGTCCGCGGTCCGGTTGACCCTGGCCACCGCCTGGAGCAGGTCGTGCATCTCCATCCTGCGGTCCAGGTACATCACCTGCTCGATGGGCGCGTCGAAGCCGGTGAGCAGCATCGACTGGACGATCACGAAGGCGATGTCGTTCTCCCCGAAGGGCAGGGTGAAGCCGTCGATCCTGGCCTTCCGCTTCGCCTCGTCGGTCCACTCCGCGAAGCGTTCCTCGCCCTCCACGTCGCCCTTGGAGATGATCGGCACGAAGTCGATCCGCCGGAGCAGGTCGAGCTGCCCGTGCGCCTTCACCAGCTGGGCCTGGCGCGGTCTCAGCTCCTCCAGCGCGCGGTTCAGCAGGTGCGGCGGAAGGCTCAGCACGTCCCGGACGAGCTCGTCGCGGGCGGCGAGGAGTGCCTCCCGGTAGCGCAGCGTGGTCTCCCGGTCGTGCGCGACCACCTGGGCCTTGAAGCCCTCGGGCAGCACCTTGTCCACGTAGTGGCGGAGCATGTGCTTGGCCTTCACGTCGACGAGCCGCTGGGCGGTCGAGACGGTCCCCTTGGTGGCCCAGCGCTGCTGGAGCTGCTTCCGCTCCTCGACGGTGAGGTCCTCGAACTCCTCCTCGAAGAGCTCGTCCATGTCCTGGCCGTCCTGGAGCGCGCCCTTGACCTTGAAGCCCTCGTAGAGGATTGGCACGATCACGCCGTCCTCCTCGGCCTCGCGGAGCCGGTAGGTGTCGATGAACGAGCCGAACAGCTCCACGCTGGTCTTGCGCTGCCCCTTCTTCGTCATGATCGGCGTGCCGGTGAAGCCGATCCGGGCGGCGTTGGGCAGCGCCTGGCGCAGGTTCGAGCCGAGGGAGGAGGTGTGCGAGCGGTGCACCTCGTCGATCAGCACCACGATCGACTCGTCGGTGTTGACCTCGCCCAGGTCCAGGCGGTTGGCGGGGGAGCCGTTCTGGTTCTTCTGGATCATGACGAAGACCACCCCCGGGCCGCTCCGGCCGAGCAGGGTCCTGGCGCGGGCGCCGCTCTTGGCGGTGTCCACCTTCTCGCCGCTCAGCTGCATGGTCTCGCCGAGCTGGTCCTGGAGCTGGGTCCGGTCGGTGACGACCACGACCTTGTAGTGGGCCAGCTCGTCGGCCGAGCGCAGCCGGCGGATCAGGAAGGTCATGGTGAGGCTCTTGCCGGAGCCCTGGGTGTGCCAGACGATCCCGCCGCGCTCTTTCGGCCTGCCGGTCAGCAGCCGGTGGACGGTCCGCTCCACCGCGCGGAACTGCTGGTACCGAGGGGCGATCTTGACCGTCACCCCGCTGTCCAGGGTCATGAAGGTCACGTAGTTGTGCACGATGTTCAGCAGGTTGGCGCGGTCGAGTACGCCGGCGGCGAGGATCTCCTGCTTGCTGAGCTGCTCCTCGGCCTTGCCCCGTCGCGCGGCGAGCGCCGCCGTGGTGAGCGGGTGCGGGTCACGCCAGGGTACGTAGTGCTCGGGCGCGGCGGTGAACGTGCCCAGCCTGGCGTCCTCACCGCTCGTCACGACCGTCAACTGAACCGAGTGGAAGAGCCTCGGGTTCCCGGTGAGGCCGTCGCTGTAGCGGCGGATCTGGTTCACCGCGGCGCGGAGGTCGCTCCGGGTGGGCGCCTTGCACTCGATGACGACGAGCGGGACGCCGTTCACGAAGAGCACCAGGTCGGGGACGATCTGCTTGCTCCCGCCGGTGCCGGGGACGTCCACCCGGAACTGGTTGATCACGAAGAACTCGTTATTGTCGACGTTCTTCCAGTCGATGAAGTGGATCGTACAGTCCCGGCCGCCGTCCGGCCCCTCCACCGCGACACCCTTGATCAGCAGCTCGGTGACGTAGGTGTTGGCCTCCAGCAGGCCGGCGGCGGGCACCCGGGTCAGCGCGTTGAACGCCTGGCTGATCCGGGTGTCGTCCAGCCATGGCCGGCTCTGGTCGTCAAGATTGATCCGGAGGAGCGCTTCCCGCACCTGCTCCTCAAGAACCACCTCGTTGAAGGAGTCGCGCAGCGAGTCCCGCGCGATGAGAGGCAGGACCGCGCCCTCCTTGGCACCGGCCACGTGCTTCCACCCCATGGCCTTGAGCTGCTCGATAAGCGGACGTTCGACAAGTGCGTACTCGTAGTCGGCCACCGTCCGACTCCCCTCGGTAAACGAACGGACATCGTCACCCCCCGAACACACCACCGCTGTGCCGGGGCGGGGCTTCACGCCCGCCCCGGCACGCGGTCAAAGACTTTCCAGTACGGCTTCCGCCTCAGAAACCCGAACCCGTCCTGTTAGCAGGTCTTCCGTGAGACCTTGCTTGAGCAGCTCCAAGCGCTGCAGACGCGCATCCTCATCGGAAATCCGTTCCTTCCCCGCTTCTGTCATCTCTATGAGATGTCTCTGACTTTCGATCTGCGGAAGCGGGATTGGCATATTCTTCAGTTGGGTCGAGTTAATGCTGGCCAGATTTGTTGTCTGCTTCGCAATGCTGAGGAAGTAGCTCTTTCCGTAATGCGACGAGCAATATGCTGCGAGATACTCAGGAAGTAGACGATTCTTGTCGCAGCGAACGCGGAAGATATGATTCTGGCAGATGCATGGATCAATCCTGGCATCCCACACCGCGCCGCGACCAAGCTTGTCCAAGTCACCGCCCTCGGTTAGAAGCACGTCTCCTGCTTCAAGTAGGTAGCGCTTCGCGTCCGTGCGACTGACGTTTACGCTCTTCATTTCGGACGTGTCGATATATCCGTCCTGGACGTTTGCTACGCGCAGGTAAGGAAGTTCAATCGATCCACCGGTCTCTGTTCCTAGGGTCACACCGCTGGCAATGTTGGCAAGGGTTGCTAGGGGAAAGTCAGCATCAGCCGCCCGGATGATTTTCGTGAGATGGTTATCCATCATTGCTGCTGCGACAATTTTGAGCTTATTGAAAATTTCTCGTTGATTGGCGATTTGAGTATCGAGAGTGTCGAGGATCTCCGCGATCCGCCGCTGCTCAGAATTGGATGGAATGCTGACTTCAATTTTTCTGAAGTCTCTATATCTAACAGCTCCTCGTCGATCAACAGAAGCCTGCTCGTGCACTCCATATTTCGCCAGGAGATCCGGTGACTTCAGGACTCTGAACATATATGGCGGGTAAACATCGTCATGGCAGGAGAAGACCGTGTAGATCGGACTGACACAGGCGACGTCAAAGGCTTCCTGTAAGCCGATCGACCCCTCGGCAAGATGGTTGGTGGCGTAAGCGAACCAACCGCGACGGACGATTTTATAACCGGAAAGGTCGGCGCTGTAAATGGTCCGGTTTTTGAAGTATTCGTCTGACGGGACCAGGCCCTGATACTTGGTGGAAGAGAGGACAGTAATCTTCCGGCGCGTGCTTACCTTCTCAGTGCGCTCTTCGGTGACCTCCCGGAGAGCGACGCGTCTCCACCCATCTGGCAGTTCACGCATATCCCAGCTCCTTGAGATAGTTCTCCAGCCGAGCCGTAGCCGCCTCGCGTTGGGCCTCCAGGTCGCGCAAGGTCACCGCGTACTTGTCCGCCCAAGTCCGAAACGCCGCCTCGGCCAGCCTGCGAGCCGTAGCCGTACGGGACTCCAGGCGGGACGTGAGCTGTGACCGCAGGACGCCGATCACCAGGTCGCGGCGTGCGTCGGCGTCGAGGGTGCCGACGGCCATCCGGAGCCGGGGCAGGAAGTGGTTCTCCAGCGTGCCGACCTTCTTACGCGCGGCGGCCGTGCGCGCCTTGAGGTCCTTCAGTTCGGCCTCGGAGAGCTGGTCCTCGGCGGACTCGTCCGGCTCATCGGCCTCCTCGTCCTCCTCCGAGGGCTTGGCGGTGGCCGCCTTGTACTGGGCGTTCAGCTCGGCGTACGCCGCCTCGGCCGCCTCCAGCTCGGCGAGGTAGTCGGGGATCAGCGCGGGCACGACCCGGTGGTCGCGGGCCTTGCGCTTCTCGGCGGCGAGCCTCTGCTTGTCCCAGTACTCCACCTCCTCCTCGTCCAGCTCGAACACCGACTCGATGGTGGTCAGCCAGCCCTCGACCACGCCCTCGAAGCCGTTCAGCCCGAGGGTCTTGATGTCGTACTGTGCCTCGCCCCACCACGCGGCGACGATGCCGGCCAGCTCGAACCGGTCGAGCACCTTGTTCGGCAGCAGCTCGGTGACGAAGGAGTCGAGCAGCTCGGCCCGTACCTCCATGACCTTGCGGGTGTCGGGCAGCTCGACGAGCCGCTTGCTGTGCCGGGTCCACCACTCGGCGAACGCCTGGCGCAGCCGCTCCTCGGTGGGAGTCGCGAGGGCCGGGATGCGCTCGGCGGTCGCCCGCCACCCCTCGGGCAGGAAGTCGTGGTAGTCGGCGTCCCGCTCGGCGAACAGCGTGGCGGGGTCGATGCCGAACGCCTCGAACAACCCCGCCTTGGCCGCGACCTCGGCCCTGGGGACGCCGCCGTGCAGGTGGGCGCGGACGTCCTGGGGCTCGGGCGGCGGGGTGTTGTCCACGTAGCGGCGGATGTTGAGGTTGAAGTCGTTGGCCCGCAGCTCCTCGACGTCCACCACGCGGGCGAAGCCGGGGATGTCGCGATACTCCTGGTAGGCCGCGACGATCTTCTCGGCGTGCTGCGGGTCGAGATGGTTCTGCGCGCGCCCGGCGGTGAGCTCGCGGTCGGCGTTGATGAACAGCACCTTGCCGCGTCGCTCGGCGGGCCGTGGGTCGGTGCCGCGCAGCACCAGGACGCAGGCCGGGATGCCGGTGCCGTAGAAGAGGTTGGGCGCCAGGCCGATCACCGCCTCCAGGCGGTCGTCCTTGATGATGCCCTCGCGGATGTCCTTCTCCTTGCCGCCGCGGAAGAGCACGCCGTGCGGCATGACCGTGGCGCCGACACCGTCGGGGGTGAGGACGGCCAGCACGTGCTGGGCGAACATGAGGTCCGCCTTCTTGCCGGTCTCCGGCGCGTAGCCGTACTTGAAGCGCTCCGGGTGCCTCATGTCGGCGGCCGAGTAGTTCAGTGAGAAGGGCGGGTTGGTGAGCACCCGGTCGAAGCGGGCGAGCTCTCCGTCCTCCAGGTGCCGGGGGTCGGCGAGGGTGTCCTCGTTCTCCAGGTCGGCGTTGAGCACGCCGTGCAGGATCATGTTCATCTTGGAGACGGCCCAGGTGGTGCCCGCGGTCTCCTGGCCGGCCAGGGTCAGGTCGCGGGAGTCGAGGCCGTGCTCGTCGATGTACTCCTTGGCGTGGATGAGCATGCCGCCCGAGCCGGAGCACGGATCGTAGACGCGCATGCCGGGCCTCGGCTTGACCAGGCGGACCATCATCCGGACCACCCCGCGCGGGGTGTAGAACTCGCCGCCCTTCTTGCCCGCCGAGTCGGCGAACTGCGCGATCAGGTACTCATAGGCCGCGCCGAGCAGGTCGGGGAACTCGAAGTCCTCGTTGCGCAGCCGTACCCGGTGGAAGTGGTCGACGAGCTGTTGCAGCCGCTTGTCGGAGATGGTGGACTGGCCGACCTTGCGCATGAAGTCGATGTGCTCCAGCACGCCTTCGAGGGAGGTGGAGTTGTGGTTCGCCAGCCCCTCCAGCGCCTTGTTGAGCAGGTTGCCGACGTTCTTCTCCCGGGAGTGGTCCTTGATGTGCCGCCAGCTGGACTCCTGGGGGACGTAGAAGCTCTCGCCCCGGTAGAAGGCCGGTGCGGCGGCCATCCGCTCGGCTTCCTCCGGACTCCTGCCCTGGGTGAGCCACTTCTGGACGAGCTCCTCGCGGACCACGTCGAACTGGTCGGACGCCCGCTTCAGGAAGAGCATCCCGAAGATGTACTCCTTGAACTCCGAGGCGTCCATCTTGCCGCGGAGAATATCGGCCGCTCCGAACAGATGCCGCTCAAGCTGCGGCAACGTCAGCTTCGCCACGGGGGGTGGCCCTTCTGTATTGATGGGGGGGACATCCGGCTCGGGGGCACAGGCGTCTTATCGACGGATGCGCACCTATTCGACGGCGATGCCGCCGGCCGTTGACGGCAATGCTAACACCAAGAGATGGTTATATCCATACCATCAATAATCGCTGTGTGTAGAATTCACAGTCAACGATGAGGCCCCTGTGACGCATGACCGTGCTACCGGTCCTTGCCCCGGTGCTCCGTCAGGCCGAGTAGAGCATGGCTGAGCCCTTCGCCGGGGGCCCCTGTTTCAGGGGGCACGGAGAGCGGGTCACTCGTCGGAGCTGTCACGCGGGCGAACCGTCATCCCGATCGGCGGGCTCGCGCTGGACGACCTTCCTGCCCTGTTGGGGCGACGGCTCCCACGGTGACGCGAGGATGAGCAGGCACTTCCACGGGGGAATACCTGTCAACAAGCGGGTCCGCGGCTTAGCCTGGAACCGCGACATCACCAGGGAAGGGTGGGGCCCATGGACGACGGTTGCACCATCGGAAACCGGCTCAGGAAGATTCGTGACGACCGATCCTGGACACAGGAGGAGCTCGCCGAGCGGGCCGGTGTCAGCAGGGACATCATCGCGAAGCTGGAGCAGGGGCGCCGCGAGTCGGCGCGGCTCACCACCCTGATGAAGTTGGCGAACGCCCTCGACGTGGACCTGTCGGCGCTGACCGGCAAACGCGACCGGATGGGCGGCGAACGCGACGGCGCCAGCGTGCTGAAGTTGCGGGACGCCCTGCTGTCGGCGTCTCTGCTGCCCGGAGCGGACGACGGCCACGACGGTGAGCCGACATCACCGGCGGACGTGCGGGCCGCAGTGGATAACGCGTGCCGCCGCTACTGGGCCGGTGACTTCCCCGCCCTGGTCGCTCAGCTTCCCGGGTTGATCGCTGAGGCGCGGCTGTCCCACGCGGCGTACGGCGCGGCTGCCGTCTACCCGCTGGCCATGGCTTATGATCTGGCGGCCAGCGTGATGGTGCATCTCGGCCGGGACGACCTGGCGGCGATCGGCGCGGAGCGGGCCATCACCGTCGCGCACGGCGGCGATGACGAACTGCTGTGGGTGACCTTGCACGCCACGTATGCGTGGGTACTGCTGCACCAGGCCCGCACCCGGGAAGCCGAGGAACTCGCAGCCGGTATGGCGGCCCGGATCGAGCCGTCGTTCTCCGCTCCGGCCGCCCACGTGGCCGCGTGGGGCAACCTGCTGATGACCGCCCTGGCCCCGGCGGCGGCGGGCGGCCGGGAGGTGGCGGACTACATCGCGATGGCCTCCGCGGGCGCCGAACGGCTCGGTAAGCGGACGCCGATCTACAACACCGCGTTCGGCCCTGCCACGGTGGCGATGCAGGCCACCCATGCCTACGCCGTACGGCGGGAGCCGGACAAGGCGCTGAACGCGGCCAACCGCGTCCGGTTCGGCGACCTTTTGGGCATTTCCTACGGTCGTCACCTGCTCGATGTCGCCCAAGCGCATCTGGATGCCCGGCAGCGGCAGGTGGCCGTCGAGCGGTTGCAGGAGGCTCACACGCTGTCGCCGGTATGGTTCCGGCATCAAGGCGTCGCCCGTTCCCTAGTGGCTGAGATCCGGGAACAGGAGACGCGCCCGTCGCCCTCCGTCCGGTCGCTGGTGCGTTCCCTTGACTTGGGCCGGTAGGACAGAGCATCCACCCTCGGTGGCCATAGTCGGGAGCAGGAGATGCATCTGTCGCTCACGGTCCGGTCGCTGGTGCCTTCCCTCGACTTGAGCCAGTAGGACGGGGCGTCCTCCCTCGCTGGCAGAAGGACGAGGGTGTGGGACATCGCGTCCCTGGTGATCCATCCCGCGTAATCTCACTATCGGTACATGACCCATTACCGAGCGGATGAGCGGCGTGGTCTCCACGGTTTCCCCGAACCGCAGCATGCCTCCAGCACCCCCGCCCACGCGGTGCAGTTGCTTCGCCAGGCCCTCCACGGTCGCGGTGTGGCGACGCTGGACGGTGACGTCATGAGAACGGCCGGTGGCCATTACGTTCTGAGCCTCGCTCCCGGCCTGCTGATTTGGAGCGTTCCAAAAATGTTCCGCTGGTTCAACAGCGGGCGTATGGTCCTGCACCCCTCGGCCGACCCCACAGGTGCCGCCGACCTGCTGGTGGGGTTGTTCGAGCGGCAACCGTGGCTGCGGTATCGGCGGGAGTACCTGGAGGCGCTCATGGAACCCACCGAGGCATCGCCCATCTGACCCTTCAGCTCTGGCGGACTCCGCGCAGGGCGCGGCCTACGCCCCGAGACAGCCCGGCCCCCGGACGCCCGCCAGAGGCGGCCCCGGGACGATCACCGGCTTCCATCGCCGGAAGACCCCGGGGCCGCTCATCTTCTTCACCCGCTCTCACCACACGAGAGGACGTACCCCATGATTCCGCCACCGGGCACCCCGGCGAGCGACCGGCTCCGACAGGTCACGCAGTGGGGGCTCGCCATCGCGGCCCTTCAACGGCTGCGGGCCAGGCTCACCGACCACGAGATCTTCCCCGAACTCGTCCGGGAAGGCGGACAGCCCCGCCTGCTGCTGGGCGAGACACTGACCGTGTGGACCGGCTACAGCGGTGAGGTCATCTACTGGGGACCTGACCTGGGTGCTCCCGCCGCGAACGCCCCGGCCTTCGACCTGACCGACGTCGCACGCCGAATCGCCGAACTGGTCTACACCGCCCCGGCCCCCTGATCGCGTGGCGGCACGTGGAGCCGGGTCTCAGCGTGCCGCCACGACCCCTTCCGTACGCGGGGGTGCGATGTCGCGCATCCGGACCGTACGGGAGAGACGACCGGACCTCCACCCGGCGCCGTCAGGCAGGAGGTAGCCGGGCACGACCCCCGTGACCACGGGAGACGCCGACTTTCATCCCATAGGGGGGTGAAAGAGGAGGGCGGCGCTCTCGTGGTCACGGGCTCCACCGCTTCGTCCTCCACAGGAAGGAACCACGATGACACCGCACGCCCCCGAGCTCGCTCCGGTCCACTTCCTGGAGCTGGAGATCACCGGCCGCTGCCAGCTCCGATGCGGTCACTGCTACGCCGACTCCGGACCCACCGGCTCCCACGGCACCATGACGACCGGCGACTGGGAGGACCTGCTCGCCTGCGCCCCCGCCGCCGGGATCGCCACCGTGCAGTTCATCGGCGGTGAGCCGACGCGGCACCCCGACTTCGAGCGGCTGCTGACACACGCCCTCGCTCAGGCCCTGAAGGTCCAGGTGTTCTCCAACCTCTACCGGGTCACCGACCGGCTGTGGGACCTGCTCGACCACCCCGGCGTCACGCTGGCCACCTCGTACTACTCCGACGAGCACGACCACATCACCGGCCGTCGCGGCTCCCACGCCCGGACCCTCGCCAACATTCGGCAGGCCGTGCAACGCGACATCCCGCTCAAGGTCGCCATCGTCCGGCTCTCCGACAGCCAGCGCGCCGAGCAGGCGTACGCGCAGATGCAGGCCCTGGGCATCCACCGCCTCGGTCCGATCGACCGGATGCGCGGTGTCGGCCGTGGCGCCGCCGTGATCGGCACGGGCGTCCAGGAGCTGTGCGGCCAGTGCGGCAACGGCCGCGCCGCCGTCGCGTCCGACGGGGAGGTGTGGATGTGTGTCATGTCCCGGTTCCTGGGGTCCGCGGGCAACGTCAGGACCACCCCGCTCGCGGAGATCCTCACCGGACGGGCATGGCAGGACCTCCTCATCCGGGTACCGCGCCGGAACGGCGCAACCGCCTGCAACCCGAATTCGGACGGGAACGACTGCGCACCGGCGGAAACCGTCTGTGAGGGCGACGCCCTCATCCTGCCGACGCGACGGGAGCGGTCGATCCCTCTCGCCGGAATCGGTCTATGACGTCCCTGCCCCCAGAGTGGAGGAGGAGACTGACCGTTATGGACTGGGATCTTCACGCGCGGCGGCTCGCCGGCCGCGTCACCCACCCGGGGTCGCGGTGGCGCGACGCCGTCGCCTCCACCCCCCGCCACCGGTTCGTGCCTGCCTGGTGGACCTGGAGCGGCGGCCACTGGGAGCTCCGGCACGGTCCGGCCGACGAGGAGGCATGGCTGGAGGCCGCCTACCGGGATCGCACCCTCGTCACCAGGATCGGCACGCTCCACGCCGACCATGCCAAGGCTCACGACGAGCCGACCGGGCGTCCCACCTCCTCGTCCACGCTGCCGGGTCTGGTGGTGCAGATGTACCGGCACGCCCGCATCGGCGATGAGGACACCGTCCTCGATGTCGGCACCGGCTCCGGCTACGGCACCGCCCTGCTGTGCCACCGGTTCGGTGCGGACCGGGTGACCAGCATCGACGTGGACGCCTACGTGACCTCCGCCGCCTCGGAGCGGCTGGCCGCCATCGGCCACACCCCGCGCGTCTCGCCGGTGGACGCGACCGGTGAGATCCCCGGGGCGTTCGACCGGATCGTGGCGATGGTGTCGGTACGGCCCATCCCCGCCTCCTGGCTGAGCGCGCTCAACCCCGGAGGCCGCCTGACGACGACCATCGCCGGCACCTCCCTCATCGTGTCGGCCACCAAGACCGACAATGGTGGCGCCGTCGGGCAGGTGGAGCGGGACTGGGCGATGTTCATGAAGACCAGGACCGGCGCCGACTACTCACCTGGCCTGACCGACCTGATGGAGATCGCGAGCACGGCGGACGGCGAGGACGTCTCGACCGGCCGGTATCCCGTGATCGACATCGAGGAGAACGCCTGGGAGCTGCGCTCCATGCTGGAGATCATGGCTCCCGGCGTCGAACACGACTACCGCGAGAACGGCGACACCCGGACCGCGCTCATGGTGCACGAGGACGGATCCTGGGTGCGCGCCGAGCAGACCGGCCACGAACCCCCGACCGTGCATCAGGGCGGACCGCGACGTCTGTGGGACGTGCTCGACGAGGCCCGAGACCACTGGCTGTGGGAGGGGTCGCTACCGCTGTACGGCGCGGCCGTCCGCATCAGCCCCGACGGAACGATCCACCTGCGGCGCGGCCGATGGAAGGCCACCATCGCCTGACGGCGAGCCGTCGCGCTACCAGGGTTCACGACCGCACCAAGCCCCACCACTACCGCAGGCACGGCCGGGCGGACATCGGCTGGCCGGCCACCTAGGAGAGACCGTGGACTTCGGTACCTGGCCTGAGCTGCTCGTCGTCGATGTGGAGGGCAACGGCGCCACCCCACCGGACCTGGTGGAGGTCGCCGCCGTCCGCATCGCAGATGGTCGGCCGGTGCCGACGCTGTGCACGCTGGTGCGGCCGCCGCGGCCGATCACGTCCTTCGCCACCCGCGTGCATCGCATCACCAACCACGACGTGGCCGACGCTCCCCGCTGGGAGCAGGTCGCCCCGGCGATCCAGGCGCCCCTGCAGGGAGCCTGGATCGCCGCCCACAACGCGCACGTGGACTACACGGTGCTGAGCCGCCACCTGCCCGGCTGGGAGCCCGCCGGGGTCATCGACACTCTGCGTTTGGCCCGCGCCACCTACCTGGACGCGCCCGGCTACGGCCTCGATGCGCTCCTGACCCACACCGCTATCCCCCTGGATGGCATTCCCGGCTGCCGGCACCGGGCTGGGTTCGACGCCCACGCCACCGCGCTGCTCCTGCTCGATCTCGCCGGCCATTACTCCACCTGGCAGGTTCTCGCCGCAGCGGGCGTCCCCCCGGGCATGCCCGGCGCCGCCGTCCCCGACCACGAGGAACAGACCCTATGGTGACCTTCCCCGTCCACCTTGGTATCGCCGGAGCCCACGGCACCGACACCACCCGGCTGACCCGCCGCATCGAGATGGAGCTGCGCGCGACCGGCCTGACCGTGACCCGCGTCGGTGGCCTGGCCAAACGAGCCGCCGACCTCGGGTTCCCCAAGATGACCCGGCACACCCCCACCTCCACCGAATGGATTATCGCGTTCGGGACCGCCGCCGCCCTGGAGGCGGAACTGACCTCGGACGTCGTCATCGCTGACGGCACCGCGCACACCGCCCTGGCCTACTACCTGGCCGCCGCCGAGCATCGAGGTCAGCGACCTGCGCTCGCCGACCTCGACCGCCTGACCGCCCTGACAGAGCTGCACACCAGCCGCCAGGCACTGATCCTGGCGACCGTCCTCGACCCCGCCGCCCCGTTCGACATCCCCGCCGACAAGGACCCCGACTACTCCGACACGGCATTCCGGGTCCGCGTCGACCGGCACCTGCACAAGATCCTCACCGAGCAGCGGCCCGGCTACCTGCCCGTCCCCCACGCTGAGCACGCCGCCGCGGTGCAAGCCGCCGTGACCACAGTCATCGGCACGCTGGAGGCGCCGTGACCACCCTCCCGCCTGGCGGCGTCATCACCATCGCCGGCAAACGTGTCTCCCGGCTGGGCCTGGCACCATGTGCCTGACCGGCCACGGCACTTGAGGGCCGCCGACATCGCCGCATGCACGGTTCCACCGCGCCTCCCAGGCGGCGGCCATCGCCGCCGTGCAGAACTGTCTCAACCTCGATAAACCCGGCGATTGGGACGTGCTCGACGAGGTCCGCGACCACTGGCTGTGGGAGGGGTCGCTCGCTGTACGGCGCGGCCATCCGTATCAGCCCTGATGGGACGATCCACCTGCGGCGCGGCCGATGGAAGGCCACCATCGCCTGACCTCGGAAAGCACAAACCGCCCCGCCCCTTTTCAGAGGGGCGGGGCGGTTCCGTATGGGCCCGGGGTGACATTCCGGCACCGATGGCGGGGGACATCCGGCCCGGACGTACAGACGTCTTAACGACGGTGTGCGCCTGCTCCAAGGGCTACCACCAGTTGTTGACAGTTAATCTGGCGTCAAGGCATGGTTAAACTCAAAACTACAGTAACTTCTGTGTTTGATGTTCACAGTTAATGATGGGACTCCCTCATGACGGATGACCTGCGATACCGGCCCTCGCTCCAGGATTTCGACTGGTTGGCCGATCTTCCCCTCGCGACCTGTCTCATCATCGGTGACGTCTCCGGCAAGGACCGTGACGTCTTCCGGAGGCTCGCCCCGGAGGTCCGCCAGGTGGTGAGCGCCGACCCCGTCATAGGCCACCATCTTCACCAGGGGATCTACGCGATGGAGGAGGAGGGATCCTGGCACGGGATGATCGTCCTGGCGGCCCAGCCCCCGGTCGCGGCGGAGGCCGCGGAGCACCGGTTCACCTTGGAAGGCCACCTCGCTCTCGCTCGGATGTTCCGTGGGACCACATGGAACAAAGCCCAGCCCTTCGCCGGGAACGCCCGCTTCCAGATGAGGGACATGGTGCGGCCCAAGGGCGGATCACTCGTCGGGACCGTGACGGGGGTGAGCCCGCAGGGCGCCGGCTACCTGTATGAGGTCGACCTCCGAGGCGAGACGCACACCTACACGGAAGCCTCGCTCATCCGGGTGCAGGGCGACCCGAGCAAGCCTGGGTTCTGGCTCGGCCAGCCCCCCGTGAGCGCCGCCGAGCTGTCGCTCACGCTCACCTGGACCAAGCTGACCCATCCGCTGACCGACACCCTGTACTCCTTCGCGTCGAGCAAGACGGTCTTCCGCGCCTACCAGTTCAAGCCGGTGCTGAAGATGCTCACCGGCTCCTCCGGGCGCATCCTGATCGCGGACGAGGTCGGCCTGGGCAAGACGATCGAGGCCGGGTTGATCTGGAGCGAGCTCGAACAACGCCGCAGGCTCGACCGGGTCCTCGTCGTGGTCCCCTCGGTGCTCAAGTACAAGTGGCAGGCCGAGATGCGCCGGAGGTTCGACCGGACGCTCGACCTGATCAAGGCGGGTGACCTGGCGGAGTTCGCGGAGGCGATGGAGAAGGGGGAAGACAGATCACTCCGCGCGGTGATCTCGATCGAGTCGCTGCGCGCCGCGCAGGATGTGCTGGAGAAGCTGACCGAGCTCAAGCCTCGCTTCGACCTCGTCATCATCGACGAGGCCCACAACATGCGGAACCGGGGGCGCAAGTCCCACCTGCTGGGCGAACTGCTCGCCAGCTGGAGCGACCACCTCGTGCTGCTGTCGGCCACCCCGCTCAACCTGGGCAACGAGGACCTGTTCACCCTCATGAACCTGCTCGACGCGGGGAGCTTCAACGACCGCGACACCTTCGAACGCCAGATGCAGCCCAATGCCGTCCTCAACGACGTGGCACGGACCCTGGTTGACAACCGGAGTCCTCGGGAGCTGCTCACCACCCTTGACCGGCTTGATGGGCTGAGGTTCGGGGGGAGTGTCACCGATCGGCCCGACTACGAGATCCTGCGCGGGGTGCTCGACGTGGACCGCCCGCTCACCGCGGAGGAGAAGGCGCGGGTTCGCAGGCTGCTGGCGGACCTGAACGTGCTGAGCGGCCATCTCACCCGCACCCGTAAGGCCGACGTGCCCGAGCACAAGGCCGTACGGGAGCCGCGGAACATCGACGTCGAGTGGACCGAGGAGGAGCGCGCCTACTACGACGCGGTCTACACGTGGGCCCTCGCCCGTGCACGGCACAAGGGGGTTCCGCCGGGGTTCATCATGCAGATGCCGTTGCGGCAGGCGGCGAGCTGCATTCCCGCGTCTCAGGAGGCGATGCGCGACAGGGAGGCGGCGCTCTCCGAGAAGGAGGTCGACGACCCCGACGGCGACATCGAAGAGCTGGACGCCGACGACCTCAATGACCTGCTCTCCCAGGAGTTCGGCCGGGTCCAGAAGGACACCAAGTATGACCGGCTCCAGGAGGAGCTGCTCAGGCTCCGCGAGCTCGGGGTCCGCCAGATGATGGTCTTCTCCTACTTCCGCCGGACCCTGTCGTATCTGGCCGACCGCCTCGGCGTCCACTTCACCTACCGGGTGATGCACGGCGGCGTCGAGCAGCTCGACCGTCAGCGGATCATGCAGGAGTTTCGTGACGGCGCCTTCGAGATCCTCCTGCTGAGCGAGGTCGGCTCGGAGGGCCTCGACTTCGAGTTCTGCAACGTGCTGGTCAACTACGACCTGCCGTGGAACCCGATGCGGGTCGAGCAGCGGATCGGTCGGCTCGACCGCTTCGGCCAGGAGCACGAGAAGATCCTCATCTACAACATGCGGGTGCCCGGCACCATCGAGACCGACATCTTCCAGCGCCTGTACGACCGGATCGGCATCTTCCAGAACTCGGTCGGGGAGTTGGAGCCCATTCTGCGCGACTACTTCACCGAACTGATCGGGTTGCGGCTCGACCCGACCGAGCTCGGCCGGAAGATCGACAATTTGGCGATCGCGGTGGAGCAGCGCAGCCAGGACACCGACGATCTGCAGGCGTCGCGGGCGATCCTGTCCGGCCTGGACGGGCTGCTCGTGGAGGGGTTCACCGAGCACGGTCCCGGAAACGGCCGGTTCATCGGTTCCTCCGAAGTCCAGCGGATCATCGACAGGCTCTTCGCGCTGTACGGTGCCCGGCGCGGCGAACCGGACGACAGGGGAATCCTGGAGATCGTCGGCACCTCTGATCTCGCCGCCCGGTTCCGGGCCATGCCCGACCAGTCCGGCAGCACGCTCCCACCGGGAAAGCTCGCCTGGTTGCTGCAGATCGGCGAGCCGCTGAAGTGCACCTTCGATCCGGAGACCGCCAGCAGGTACGACACCGAGCTGCTCTCGGCCAGGCACCCGCTCGTCCGGCTGGCGATCAGTGTGCTGGAGGAGGAGCGGCTTGCGCTCCCGAGGTTCGGGACACTCGGGATCCCGGGGGTGCCCGAGGGACGTACGTACCTGATGGCCATCCACCTCGCGGAGACCACCGGCCTGCGCCCCACACTGGAACTCTGGGTGACCGCCGTCGACCTGGAAACCGGAGAGGTCATCGATGGCCTCGGAGACGTCCTGCTCACGGCCCTCGCCGACGGCTCGCTGACCGACGGCGAGGTGGCGGCGCCGCGTGATGCGGCCGGGCTCTGGCGTGTGGCGGAGCAGCACGTAGGCGCGCGTCTGGTGGGGACCGAGCGAGTTCGCCAGCAGGAGAACGAGGCCCTCGTCGAGGCGCGGATCCAGGCCAGGGAACACACCCTCGACCTGCAGATCCGCAAGAACCGGGAGGTGCTCGAAGGCATCCGGGAGGCGCGGGTGCAGCGGATGCGGAAAAGCCACCTGGCCAAGCTCATCCAGGCGCGGCGGACCGTGCGGGAGGAGCTGAGCCCGCAGAAGGAGCTCAGCGTGTCCATGCAGCCCGTGGCTGCCGCGCTGGTCAGCGCTTCGGTGGCGCCCAGTCCTTCTGGCCGTACCCCCAGTCGTCCTCGCGGGAGGGGGGCGGAGGAGCGGTGAGCCGCTGCAGTTCCAGCGTCGCGAAGTCACCTCCCCGCATCACCGGCCAGCGGTCCACCCGGAAACTCTGCAGGTAACCGGACGCGTTGGTGAGGGAGATCAGGCCGTTCGGATGCATCCGGAAGCACATGTCCTCGCCGAGCTGGAACGGCAGAGTGTCCACCGTCCGGCCGGTGCCCGCGATCTTGATCTTGACGGTTTCGCCGTACAACGACCGGACCCGAAGTCGGCCCATGCCCCGGCGCGGGCAGATGAAGTCACGCCCACGCCGCTCGTAGTAGACGCTCGCCTTGGACCAGAGCTCCCAGCCCTCGTACAGCGGGGTGTGCGCGCGGTAGAGCAGCTGCTCGCCGCCGTCCCACTCCAGGATGAAATCGGCGCTGGGCCGGTGGAGGTTGAGCCGCTCGTACTCGGCGGTGTTGGCCAGCCCGGCCACAATGGCCTGCTCGGGGCCGACGCCCACCTCGTGGGCGATCTCCGCGTGCGGGAAGAGCGCGCCGATCCGCTCGCCGACGTGGGGAATGCGGCTCATACCTCCAGCGAAAAGGACATAGCCAATCTCTCCGGTCAGATCGGACCCTCCCTTGCTCCGCAGGACGTCGGGGGAGTGCGTGGTGTATCCGCCCGAACCGCCCTGCCGGGGGACTATCTCGGTCAGTTTCGCGGCGCGGAGGGCGGCCTGGACGTACTCCACGGCCTGGGTCATCTGCGGGGTGAACGCCTCGACCAGCTGCTCACGCAGGTAGCGGGTCGATGGAAGATCACCCAGCGCCCGGAAGACGACCGGGAAGGAGACGCGGGTGGACAGGGCCTCCTTCGCCTGGCGCGCCACACTGAGCAGCTTCGCCTGGACGTTCCCTCTGTCAGGGAAGTCGTCCAGGAGGCTGCCGAGCTCATCGGTGAACTGCCGCGCGATGGCCCCGTCCAGGGTATCGCCGGCGAGGTTGATGCCAAGAGCGGACAGAACCGTGATCTCGGGGTAGTCCTTGCCCGCGATGTTCAACACCGCGATGTCGAGGGTGCCACCACCCATGTCGAAGACCAGGAGCTTCCCCTGTGGACGGGGGCCTGACCGGGAGAAGCGGTGAGCGGCCCAGGCGACACCGGCCGCGATGGGCTCATCGATGAGACTGGCGGTACTGACCGGGATGTCCGCTTCCGCGGCGAGAGCGAGTAGGCGTTCCCGCTGGTCACCGGTCCACATCGCGGGGCAGCCGAGCCGGATCTCGTGGGCGTCCGAGAGGGAGAGTCCGGCGGCCTTGGTGCGCTTCGCGATTTCACCGAGAAGCGCGATGATCACCGAGTCTGCGTCCAGTTCGACGTTACCCGCGCGGAGTGTCTTCCTGTTCTCCGTGATAGCTCGCTTCGCCGACCTGATGACCTGGCCGGCCGGCAGGAGTTCGGCCTCCTCGCCGATCAGGAGGGAGCCGTCCCGGAGCCCGGCGACCGAGGGGAGCCACGGCGTACCGCGACGTCCCAGCGGCGTGATCTCCACCGACGTCCTGCCGACCTGCTCGGCTACCAACGAGGTCGAGGTTCCGAAATCAACACCGATCACACGCCGCCCGGCCACCCGGTTACCTCCGTCGTCCGTCCGTGGAAACCACGGTCAAACTACGGCATAATGCCGATATTTTCTAATATTTATTCTTTTGGGTCGACAAGGGCTCGTTGGAGTACCAGCTCATTCCATATGTAACCCGGACGAATCACAAGAACCGGGACTTCGGGCTCTGGAGTGCCGTAGATGGGTTCGTGAAGTTCGGGGTCGAAAATCGCGTCGTCGTTCGCGTTTCCGATCGGCCTTAGCGAATGCGTGGCCGCCAAACCGCGAACCCGCTCCACGAGAATTTCCGGTGCAGCCTTCGCGGCGGTGAGTTCCTCGACCTCCGCGGCCAGGTCGGCGAGCGCTCGGATGACGTCTATTTTGATCTGGCGTTCCTGAGCGGTCCGGATCGTGACCTCGGTGCCCTGTAGATCACGCAGTTGCTCCTCCAACCGCTGGAGCCGGTCGGCGAGCTCACGGCGACGTTCTTCGGCCGCCTCGGCGCGTTCGGCCGCCGCTGCGGCCTCCTCCCGCGCTCGCCGCGCGTCCTCCCTGAGCGCGTCCAGCCGGTCCTGCTCACTCAGAGCGTCAACCCAGGAGGCGGCGAGAGGGTCCCGCCGCCCGACCCTCGCGAACGCCTCGGCGACCGCGGGGACCGGCAAAAGCTCGGCGTACTGTGAAGGCATTCCCAGGAAGAGGCTGAGACGCGCACGGGTCGTTGCCCCGGCGAGCTCACGTTCCAGCAGCGGCCGAATGATCGCCTCGACCACCTCCGGTGAACGCGTCAGCCGCCCGAACCTCCCCCCGGCGCAATCGACGAGGTCCTGCACCGTCATCCCGGCCCACCATCGCTTGTCCAAAACGTCCGCCGGCCATCTCTCTCCGACCGCGACCGTCAGCTTGGTCCGGCCGCCCTCGGGAGTGAACGGCAGTTGTTCGGCGATTCTGACCAGGCCATGGTGCGTAGCGGGCAGCGTCCTGCTGATCGCGCCCGCTCCGGCTTCCAACGCTTTCAGCTCCGCTTTCTGCGGGTCCTGGGTCAGCAGGAGCGCCAGCTGAACGAACGGCTCGACCGCCCCGGGGGGTAACGTCGTGTCCGCTACTTTCCGCAGCAGCCACGCCACGGCGGGCCGCAGGGCCGGAGACGGTTCTGCCCGAAACTCGGCCGCCGCGGCGATGAGCACGTCACGATAGATCTCCGTCGGCAGCGGGTCACCTGGGGCTCTCCCCGGTACGGCGAGCAGCATGACCGAGAAAGCCCGGCGATCGGCCTCCTCCAGCTCGGACAGCAGCTCGTCGATCGCGGTGTGGTTCAGTCGGCCCAGGAGGACACCCGTACGGAGAGGTGTGGCGAGAAAGTCCTGGACGGTCCGGGGGGCGGCGGCGTCGAGGAGTTCGCTCAGCCGGGTCGCGAACGGTTCGCTCGGCTGCTTTCTCGGTTGTTTCCCGGAATCGGGAGGTGACGGAGACTCGTCAGACTCGGGTGCTTTCCTGGAAGGTTTCCATGTGTAGACGTTCGAGTGGAACTTGACGTCATCCCGACCGGTGAGCTGAGGCTGGAGGATCTTCCACTTCTTGTCGACGGTCGTCTTTTCGAGGCCGAACTCCACCAGCGTCGATTTGATCTCCGTTCCTTTGAATCCTCTGGTGTGCTCGCGCAGCAATTGAATGACGACTCCCATCGGATCGTCCGCGAAGCGCCTCTGCAACTCTGCCGAATCGACCAGGGACAGGTGGCGCACGCTTCCTTCCACGGCCAGCAGATTTTGGCTGCCGAGCCGTACGTTCTCCTCGATGAAGCCGTCATCGTGCCATTGAACGGTGGCGGCCGTCCCCTTGCGGGCGAGGACCTTTCCCACGCGCGGCGGTTCACCGGCTTGCCGTGGCCTTCGCACGACGACCTCAGTTCGATCCACGAGGGTCACTGTAGGGGGTTCGCGGCGTTCTACGGCGAAGTAGTTGATGTTCTTGCCCTCCAGGCGGCTTCACTGTGAACACCTCTCCGACAAAAGAGTTGCATACTCAGTTCACAGTAATTACTCTCAATGTACTTGCCACAGAGAGAAGTGAGTGGGGCGGGCTATGAGATCCCTGCGTGACGGACGGTCGATCCACCTTCTGGACATCGAGAACCTGACGGCGTCCTCCTCGCCGACGACGGCTGAGGTGAGGCAGACGATGAACGAGTATCGGGAGCGCGTCCCGATCGGCTCCATGGATCAGTTCATCGTCGCGGTGAACCCTCGCTCCATGGTGAGTGTGGGAATCGCGCTCCGTGGGGTGCAGCTGCTGATCCGCCCGGGCATCGACGGAGCCGACAGCGCCCTCGCCGAAGCGGCCGTGAGCGGCAGGATCGACCTGCGGTTCGAGCGAGTCGTCATCGGTTCGGGAGACGGGTACTTCGCTGACCTGGCTGCCTGGCTGGCGGCAGCGGGACCGCACGTGACCGTGGTCAGCCGCCCCGCTTCGCTGAACTGGCGCCTTTACACCGCCACCAGCGACATCACCTATCTGCCTCCGACGCTGGCTCTGGCTGCCTGACATCCATCGTGCCGACCTGCACCAAGCAATAGCTGGCCCGATGTGCTCCAACCCGCGTACCAAACTGTCCGGACTACCGGGGAGCCTCAATGAGGTCCCTCCCCGCAGTCCGAACCCGATCCTATGCCAGGGCCTGATCACCTCGATCGGCTTCGTACGCCCGCTCGTACCTGGCTCCATATACCTTCACCGGTACGCCGCACATATCGACGCAGAAAACCTTTTACATGGTGGAGGGGAGGGCCGACACCCTCTCGGGGTGGTTGAGAGCAGGAACGTCGGCGGGCGCGCACAGCTTCCACCGGGGTGCGCCGCCGGCCTACTACGACGACGAGACAGGCCGTACCCTCTCGCCGCCCTGGAGGGCCGCCCACCGTCGTGAAGGCGGCCGTACGGATCACGCTCGCCGCCGCTGGGGCACGGCGACGGCGAGTGGGCTCCGGCGGCTCACGTGGTACGGGGAGTCGGACCTTGAACGCGTTGTGATCAGACGCGCTTCCACCGTTGGTTGGCGGCGCCGTTGCACGACCAGATCTGGGTCTTGGCGCCGTTGGCCGTGGAGTTGTTGACGACGTCCAGGCACTTGTTCGCGCCGACGGCGGTGATGCTCCCGTCGGTGTTGAAGCGCCACTTCTGGTTGTTCTGGCCGTTGCAGTCCCAGATGAGGACGCCGGTTCCGTCGGCGGTGCCGTTGTTGTTGACGTCCAGGCACTTGTTGCCGTAGACCCGCAGCTCACCGGCGGATGTGGAGGTCCACTGCTGGTTGTTCTGGCCGTTGCAGTCCCAGATCACCACCTGGGTGCCGTTGGCCTGGGAGGCGCCGGTCACGTCCAGGCATCGGCCCGACCCCACGCCCTGGATGCGAGACGTGGACGGGGAAGGCGAGGGCGTGGGATTGGGCGTGCCGCCACTGACCCGGAACACGACGGTGCCGTGGGACGGGACACTCGCCGAGATGGCGCCGGTGGTCGTGGTGACGGTGTTCGTCCAGGCGTCACGCAGGCTGAAGGAGTTACCGGACAGGCCGATGGCGGAGGCGGTGGTGCTGATCGTGGTCGTGCTGCCGCCCTGGTTGAACAGCGCGACCGCGACGTCGCCGTTGCTCAGCCGCTTCGCCAGTACGCGCCGGGTTCCGTCGTTGCTGATCTGGGTCGCCTGGAGGCCGAGCGTGTCCTGGTTGATGGCGATCAGCTGCTGGTTCTTCATGATCGTTGCGGTCGCGTTGTCCATGTTGCGGACGTCGTTCCCGGCGATCAGGGGCGCGGCCATGATGGCCCAGAGGGCGAAGTGGCTGCGCATCTCGGTGTCGTTCATGCCGCCCCGGCCGACCACCATCATGTCCGGGTCGTTGAACTGCCCCGGCCCGGCGTTGCCCGCCAGGGGGACGTTGACGTTGACGATGTTCTGGATGCCCATCGGATAGCCGTTGGTCTGACCCGTGTTCCAGGCGTTGGTGATGTCCTCGGTCGTGCGCCAGATGTTGGCGACGTCGCCCCAGTTACGCTGCGGCCCGGTCTTCGAGTGGATGCTGTTGGAGTTGATGCTGTAGAGGATCGGCCGTCCGGTCGCCGCCAGCGCGTCCCGCATCTTGGCGAAGGTGCGCACCTGGTCGTCGATGGTGCCGGTGGGCGAGCACCAGTCGTACTTCAGATAGTCGACGCCCCAGGCGGCGAACTGCCGGGCGTCCTGGACCTCGTGGTTGAGGCTGCCGGTCGCGCCCGGGTAGGAGCCGAAGTACTGCGCGCAGGTCCGGTCCAGCGGCACCTGGTAGAGGCCGAACTTCAGCCCCCTGGCGTGCAGGTAGTCACCGAGTGCCTTCATCCCGCTCGGGAACCGCGACGGGTTGGCCTGGAGGTTCCCGGCCGAGTCGCGGTTGGGGTCGAACCAGCAGTCGTCGACGACGACGTACTGGTATCCCAGATCGCGCATGCCGTTGCTGACCAGGGCATCGGCCGTCTGCCGGATCAGCGTCTCGTTGATGTTGCAGCCGAACGTGTTCCAGGTGTTCCACCCCATCGGCGGGGTGCGGCCCACGCCGTTATTCAACGCCTGCGCCGGGGTGGCCGAGGTGACCGCCGTCAGGGTCAGCATCACGGTGACGGCGGAAGTCAGCAACGCGCGTATTTGTTTTCTTTTCATTGACAACTCTCCTCGGTAGATAGGGGATCGACGATCGGGCCCCCGGCGTGGGCTGACGCCCCGCACCGGGAGCCCGATCGCTACTCGGTCGAATGCGCGCCGCGGTCACGGGCCGGCGCAGGTGGCCGCCGGGGCGGCCGGTGTGCCGTTGCTGAGGAAGCCGAAGGTCGTGCTCGCGTTGGCGCCCAGCGAGCCGTTCCATGTCTCGTTGCGTACCGTCACGTTCGAGCCGGAGCCGGAGCGGACGCCTCCCCAGACCTGGGTGATGGCCTGCGAGCCGGGCCAGTTCCAGTTGACGGTCCAGCCGTTGATCGCGGAGTTGCCCGCGCGCACGGTGACCTCACCCTGGAAGCCGCCCTGCCACGAATTGGTCACCCGGATGGTCGCGGCGCACGCCCCCGTGACCGGTCCCGACGGAGTCGGAGTGGGGGTCGGAGTCGGAGTGGGGGTCGGAGTAGGGGTGGACTGGAACTGGGTGAAGAACCTCCACGTCTCTTCCGGCAGCCATGTTCTGGAACCGCTGTCGCCGGGCGCCCCGTCCTGTGGGGCGGCGATGTGGCCCTCGTCGAAGGCGGCCCAGACGACCGGACGGCCGGCCGCGCAGCCCGAGTACGTGGTGCTCCGGTGTGTCAGGCTGCCCTGGCCGGGCTCGGGCGGGTTCTGGGCGGTGCAGCCGTTGTTCCGGACGAACCTGTCTCGCATCGACCGCCCGCCGGAGATGTTCAGCACGCTGTCCCGCAGGCCGTGCGCCGCGAAGTAGGCGATCGGCTGGGTGCCGCCGCCGCATCCGCTGAGCTGTCCACCGGAGTAGACCGCGACGGCACGGAAGACGTCGGCCCTCGCACAGGCGAGCGCGAAGCTCATGGCGCCGCCGTAGCTGAAGCCAAGGGCGAAACGCTGTGTCGTCTCGACGCAGAGGTCGGCCTCGATCCGCCGGATCATGTCGTCGACGAAGGTCACGTCTTCGCCGCCGCTGTTGGCCCAGCCGTTGTTGAGGCCCTGTGGCGCGACGAAGATCGTGCTTTCGCCGGCCAGTCGTTGGAGCCCGTAGTAGGACCAGACGTCGCGCTGCACGGTCTGGCCGGTGGCGACGTCGGTGGCGGTGCCGCCCAGCCAGTGGAGACCGAAGATCAGCCGGTACGGCCGCTGGTTGTCGTAGTTGGCGGGGATTCTCAGGATGTAGCTGCGGTTCTTGCCGCTGCTCTGGATCGTGTTGGTGCCGTTCTGGAGGGTCGGTGTCCTGCCACATCCAGCGGTCGCCGCGAGGGCGCTGCTCGACGTGCTCGCGCTCGCACTGTGGCTTATCGCCGCGACACCCATGCAGAGGACGAGAAGCGCCGCGACCGTGATGGCGGTGAGCAGGGGTCCGTGTCTGGACATGGGGTGACTCCTTTCTGTCTGGTCATTGGAAGGAGGCGTCGTCGATGTAGAGGCCGTCGGTTCCCGCGGCCGTCTCGACGTAGAAGGAGGCGTTGGTCAGCGTGCCGGTCCACGACACGGTCGCGGTGCCGGTCAGCTGGGTCCAGCCGTTCGTGTTCACCGTTTGTGCCGGGGTGAGCTGGACGTAGTTCGTCGTGCCGTCGGCGGTGAACGTCAGGGTCGCCTTCGCGCTGGGGGTGCCGCTCTGCGACCGTACCCAGACGCTGGTGGTGTAGCTCTTGCCGTTGGTCAGGCTCGACGTCACGTTCTGGTGGGGGCCCTGCCAGGCTGACGTACGGCCGGAGTTGAGCAGGGACCGGCTGCCGCCGTGAGCCACATCGGTGGCGGAGGACAGGGTGCCGCCGGAGCTGGTCCAGCCCGTCGTGCCGTCCTCCATCGTGCCGTTGGTCAGCAGGTTCCCGCCGCTGCCGCCGCCCGGGGTGAACTGCCACCAGTTGAGGTTGAGCAGGTAGCCGCTGCCGCCGGCGAACCGGAGATACAGGTCGCGGGTTCCGGTGGCCCCGCTCACCGGGCAGGTGACGGTGGTCCAGTTCTGCCAGCCGCCGGTGCCGGGGACGGTGCAGGTGCCCACGAGGGTGCCGGTGGCACTGCCGAGCCGGACCTCGATCTGGCCGCCGCTGGTGCCCGAGGCCACCCGGGCGGTGAAGGAGGAGGCTCCGCTGCCGAAGCCGACGCCCTTGACCTTGATGTTGTCGCCGTTCTCGATGAAGCCGACGTTCATGCCGCCTTCGCTGGACGGCTCGGTCTCGACTCCGGTCCCCCAGGCGATGGTCTCGGCCTCCTGGCGGACGTACGGGTTCAGCGTCCCCACCTGCGGAGGGCCGGCGGTGGTCATGTTGATGGTCGGGATGGTGCCGTCGGCGTTGTAGCTGAACCTCTCCACGGCCACCGACCTGGTGTAACCGCCCCCGCCGGGGAGGGCGCCGTTGTGGTAGAAGAAGTACGAGTTCCCGGCGAAGTCGATGATCCCGGGGTGGTTGGTGAAGCTCGACCCCTGCTTCGGCATGACCGTCCCGCGGTAGGTCCACGGCCCGGTGGCGCTGGGGGCCGTGGAGTAGCCGATGAACTCCGAGCAGCATTCGGCGGCGAACACGTTGTAGTAGAGGCCGTTGCGCTTGAAGACCCACGGTCCCTCCTCGTAGAGGGTGGGACGGCTGGCGTTGCCGTTTCGCGTGCCGAACCCCGCCGTGGTGAGCGGAATCTGGGTCGGGCTGCCGGAGTAGGAGATCATGTCGGTGTTCAGCCGGACGTACCACAGGCGGGGGTTTCCCCAGTAGAGGTAGGCCTGGCCGTCGTCGTCGATGAGGACGTTGGGGTCGATCTCGCCGTTCTCGACCAGCGGGCGGCCCAGTGCGTCCCGGAAGGGCCCGGTGGGGCTGTCGCCGACCGCGACCCCGATGGCCATGCCGCCGGTCGCCCGGTTCCGCACCGGGACGTACCAGTAGAACTTCCCGTTGCGGTAGGCGACGTGGCCGGCCCAGGCGTTGGCGTCGGCCCAGGCGAAGGTGGCCAGGCTCATCGGTGAGCCGTGGTCGGTCCAGTTGGCCATGTCCGTGGTGGAGTACACCCGCCAGTCACGCATGGTGAAGTACGTCGAGCCGTCCTCGTCGTGGCCGGTGTAGAGGTAGAGGCGGCCGTTGTGGACGAGCGGCGCCGGGTCGGCGGTGTAGATGGTCTGCACGATCGGGTTGTCGGCCCTGGCCGGGGACGGCAACAACGTGGTCAGCAGGAACAGGCTCACGGTCCAGAGAACCAGGTGGCGAGATCTCCTCCTGGCCCCGCTAAGTACGGGTCTCACCTGTCGTCTCCCTCGGGCGGATGTTTGACGGGGGGTGCTGGTGGCCCCGGACGTGGCGGGACGGAGTGTTCGCCACGTCCGGGGCGGTTCAGGGGGATCAGCGATTACGCTCACCCGACGGGGTGTACGTCTTCGCGGTGAACGTCAGGAACGCTTGAGCCGGACCTGTGTCACGCCGTCAGCGCTGCAGTGTCAGCACACCCGGCCGGTAGGGCAGGAGGCCGTAGTCGCCGCCGGAGCTGGGGCTGCGTCCCTGGTAGAGCAGCTGCAGGTTGCAGGGGTCGACGGTCATGGTCTGATCGGCGTTGGTGCGGATCAACTCGCCGTGGCTGATGTCGTTGGTCCAGGTGGCGCCGCTGTTGGCCTTGCCGGCGAAGGGGTTGCCCTCGGTCGCGGCCTGCGGGGTCCAGGTGCCGTTCAGGCTGGTGGCCGTGAACGAGCGGAAGTAGCGGCCCTGCGAGCCGATCGCCTCGACGATCATGAGGTACTGGTTCTGGTTCTGGAGCTTGTAGACCTGAACGGCTTCGAACAGGTTGTTCGTCGTGTCGCTCATGATCACGGTCGACGTGGTGCCGAAATTGCCGGGGAAGTTGCCGATGGGCATACTGGCCCGGTAGATCTTGCCGTTGTCGCCGGCGAAGAACAGGTACATGTTCGTGCTGTCACCGATGAGCGTCTGGTCGATGGGTCCAGTTCCGGAGCCGGAGATGCTTCCGGAGAAGAGCGTCTGCTGCGATGACCAGCCGTTCGGATTGGTGGGGTCGGTGGAGGTCCGGTAGGAGAAGGCGGTCCCGCCCCACTGGTAGGCGAGCACCCAGATGTTCTTCGGGGCGAAGTAGAAGAGCGTGGGCGCGACAGCGGCCGAGGACATCGCGTTCTGGCTGGCCGAGGCCATCTCGGACCAGTTGCTGAAGAGGCCGAAGTTCATCGAACCCCAGCTCGTGCCGTTGTCGTGCGTCGTCGCGTAGACGAGGTGCCTGCCGTTGTAGGGGGCGACGGTGAAGTCCTTGAGCGAGACCCACCCGGACCTCGGGTTCCTGGTTGTTGCCGCCCCAGTCGTCGTACTGGACGATGTTGGCGCCGTCGGCGGTGGAGGCGCCCTGGACCTCCAGGGCCTTGTTGCTGTGGCGGCTGATGAAGCGGACGTAGCCGCCGGAGGAGTCGGCCAGGCGCCACTGCTGGTTGGTGCCGTTGCCGTCGGCCCACTGGACGATCGAGCCGCCGTTGGCGGTCGAGAAGTTGTAGACGTCGAGGACCTTGCCGGAGTGG
>NZ_JOEQ01000022.1 GCF_000721075.1 Streptosporangium amethystogenes | reverse complement strand
CTGCCGGTGGCCAGTGAACGCACCAGCGCCTCGTGCGGGGAGTCACCGTCGCCAATGATCAGGGACGTCCGGGCTGTCACCGCAGTCGGCACGATCGCGCTCACCGCTGTCTCGGCGGCGGCCTTGGCCGCACCGTACGGGGTGATCGGGTCGGGAACGCACGTCTCGTCGTAGCGAATCGCGGCACCGGAGAAGACCGTGTCGCTGGACACATGGACCAGGCGCCCACCTGCCGCGGCGACAGCGAGAGCCACGTTCACGGCTCCAGTCGCCGTGGTCGCCCAGTCTGTCTGCCGGTACGCCGCGTTGATGACCACCTCTGGCCGAAACACGTCGATCAGCGCATGGACGTCCTCTCGTCGGCGTACGTCGAGCGGCGACCACTCGACACCTGCGGTCTCTCCCGATCGGGTCAGGTAGGTCGCGGCCACCTCATGCTCGGCCACCGAACACTGCCGGACGAGTTCGCTGCCGAGAAAACCACTGCCACCGACGATGAGGAACCTCATGGCCGGTCACCATAATTGATCAGTCGCCCTGAAGCAGCCGACATACTCATCGGCACTCCGTTCCTACGGCGCGTCCGCGCGAACGTGACCGAACAGCAGGGCCAGGCAGATTCCGGCCAACATCCACGCCGCACTGGCCGGGGTGTCCTTCGCGGGAGAGACGGCGACGTCGCTGTGGCAGCGCATCCCCGAGCAGGTTCTCTACATCGGCGTAGCACTCTGGGCGGCGAGAGTCATCAAGGGACTTTCAGGCCGTACGGCCTCCACGAGCAGCGCGTCCACCGGACTTTAAAGCGCCGGGCGAGCCGACCACGGCACGGCAGACGCTGATTCGCCGACCGCCTTACCGCTCATGCGGGGAGTTCGGCATCGGCGAAGGCGCCGCCGGTGAAGCGGTCGACGAGAGGCCCCGTCCCGGGCTGCTGATCGACGGTGTCGACGGGCTGGCAGTGGAGTATCGACGCCACGCCGTTATCTCGGCCTCGTCGAACGACGTCTCCGGAGCGATGACCACCACTTATGGGGCTCCCTGATGTGCTCGGCGTACAGTGACGCGCCCGAGCCTATTCGGCCCTTGAGCGGCGACCGGTCGGCCAGTGGCGTCAGATCTCCGCTGAAGATCAGTCACGTGCGGAAAACGGGGCTGGCGGGACGCCGGACATCCGTTACCGGCGTATGGCCCGCGACCCGTGCGCGCTCGTCTTCTTCGGTGACAGCCCGCTCGCCGTGGTCGTCGTGGATCTCACGCCCGGCGGCGACCGGGTCGCCGGCATCTACTCGGTCACCAATCCCGACAAACTCTCCGGGATCCACTAAACACGACGCCTTCCCCCGGTGAGGCGGTGATGAGCGGGAAGAAGGACATCATGGCTGCTACGGGTGTCAACCATCCGGTCTTCGCCCGCTTCTATGCCCGCATCAGCCGGGTTGTGGAGGAGCGGGGGCTGGCCGGACACCGCCAGGCGCTGCTGGAGGGCCTGTCTGGGCAGGTGATCGAGGTGGGCGCCGGAAACGGGCTGAATTTCGCCCACTACCCGTCCACCGTCACGCGCGTGCTCGCGATCGAGCCGGAGCCGCGGCTGCGTCGCCTGGCCCGTGCCGCGGCCGCGCGGGCGCCGGTCCTGATCGAGGTTCGCGACGGCCTGGCCGAGCACCTGCCGGCCGCCGATGGCACTTTCGACGCCGCAGTGGCCTCGCTGGTGCTGTGTTCGCTGCCCGATCCGCACGCGGCGCTGAGCCAGATGCGCCGGGTGCTGGGTCCGGGTGGGCAACTGCGGTTCCTGGAGCACGTGCGCGCCGACTCGGCCGCGCTGAGGCGAGTGCAGGATCTGCTGGACGCCACCGTCTGGCCGCACCTGGCCGGTGGCTGTCACACCGGCCGTGACAGCGCGCTGGCGATCCAGCAGGCCGGGTTCACCATCACCGCCCTGGAGCGCTTCTTGCTGCCCGCGGTGCGCACGCCGGTGTCCTTCTTCATCCGGGGAACGGCCTACCCGGCCGCGTCGGCGCCGGTCACCGGCGGGTGAGGCCGTCGCGTGCCGCGTCGTCGCAGGTCAGCGGCTATACCTGATTCAGTACGGCGGGTAGTCGCCCCAGGTCGATCGGGGTTATGTGCGGAATGCGGGGCTAGCCTTCGGCCGCCGTCTTCAGCATGCGGAGCAGGTCATCGTGGCCCTGGCGGAGCTTGGCGCTGCTGTAGAAGAGCGTCAGCAGGGGGCCGGACATGGACTCCTCGATGGTCACGCGCGTCCGCCCGTTCTCGGTCGCCTCCAGCCGCATCCGGTCGATGGCCTTGACGTAGCCCATCGCGACACCGGTCCAGGTGAGTTCCCGCTCCGGCTCCACCACGGCGAAGGTCGACCTGATCGCCGATCCCCGGATGTTCCAGCGGAAGGTCGCGTCCGGCTTCATCTCGCCGAGCTCGACGACGTACGCGTCCGAGCGCCACTTCGGCCAGTCGTTCATGTCGGCGAGCAGCTTCCACACCTTTTCGGCGGGGGCGTCGATGACGATCGAGGCCGAGGACTTGACGGGTGCGTCCTCGTCGAGCCGCCCCTTCTTGGCGTACTCCTCGTGCAGGCGCTCGATCGACGGGCCGGCGTAGAGAACCTTCATGACTCTCCTTCAGAGCGATGTTCTTCTATGAGAGCAATGCTCTCGCATTGGTGTGTTCGAGTCAAGAGCACCGCTCTCGATAATGAGCGGTGATCCGGACCTGCGGGGCGCACAGCGTGGTAGGTGTGCAGGACGGCCGCGGGCGGTCATGGGCGTGCTGGAGCGGGCCGGTGACGATGCGGGCACGCAGGCCGGGACGCTGGAGGTGGCCGCGGCACGGCGGGCGGTGGAGCAGGTCGCGCCGCACGAGCTGGTGCGGGCTGCGGCCGAGCGAGTGGAGGAGCCGGCGCCCGACGATTCGGCCGGCGAGGTGGCCACTCGCCATGGGGCGGTCCGGCCGTTTCCGGGGTCGAGGAACAACGGGACAGGCATTAGCGGTACGGGCTGTTCGAGCGGGTCCAGGGCGGTGCACGACCAACGGTGTCGAGTCGGCTTTTCGGCCCGAACATGGCGGGACAGTCCGGCGCGATAACACGATCCTTAGTGTTTCCGCAGGTCGTGGTGACCATCCGCGCCATGATCCATCTCACCGCTAATGGCTGTCCCCGCGTTCCTCGACCCCGGGACTTTGGCGGCAGGGCTGAAGCGGTGATGAGCTACCGGGTCAGCGGGTCGGCCACAACTTCACGTTGTTGTCGAGGCTGCCGGTGGCGAGGAGTTTACCGTCCGGGCTGAAGGCCACCGAGGAGATCCAGCTGGTGTGGCCGGTGAGGGTGGCGCTCGGTGCGAGGTCAGTGGCGCTCGGTGTGGGGTCGGGGGTGATCGGTATGGGATCGGAGGGGATCGGTATGACGGTGGTGCAGGCGACCGTGGTCGGTGCGCCGATGGCCAGGATGCCGAGCCCGCCCAGGAGCAGGGTGCGGCGGGATAGTGACCGGCGCTGCCCCGAAGGGGTCGTATTCACCCCCTTAGGTATAGAAGATCACGCTTGAGGTTGACTTGAAGGTGCCTGCATCACCTTCTGCCCGCCCGGGCCGAGCAACCCGCCGGAGGCGAACAGCTTCGGAGCGTGGCCGCGTCGGGTGGGCCTCCGGGCAGGATCGGACCCCATGGCGGCAACGGCACGCTTCTCGACGGTGAACTCGGCCACCCGCGGGAGGAGTTCTTCGCGAACTCCTCCCGCGGGCGGCCGAGGCAGCGATCCGCAAGCGGCTTCCAAGAGAGCTCTTCCATGCTCGCTCTGTGAAGAGGGGATGGAAGACGCGGCGTGCGGTCAGGTGCCTGCTGGCGGCGTCCGGGTGTGAGCTGGTGATCGCGGCGGTCGGCCTCGTTCTCCTGATCCTCCTGCGGCGGGAGCTGACGGCCCAGCAGGAGGGCGACGACGGGGTGAGCCACTACCTGGAGAGGATGGTGGAGGGCGTTCTCCCGTGGTACGTGTGGGGCTACCTCGCGGCCGGTGTGGTCACGCTGGCCGTGGCGGCCCTGGCGTGGCGGCGAGGTGGGACCGCGGGGGTGCAGGCCGTCGCGGCGCTGGTTCTCGTGCCGTACACGGTGTTCTACCTTCTCTTCGGCCTGCTGGTGGCGTCCGTGGACGACTACTGGTACGTGGGCTGGTATCAGAACGTGGTTCTGTCGCTGGCGGGCGCGGCCGGGCTCCTCTACCTCGCGGGAGCGGCCCTGCTCTTTCTCGCCGCACCGAACCTCCGGGGAGACGAAGACCGCGCGGCTGGGACACCGGACGCCGTCGTTGACGTACGGGATGGCGGGGCGGTGGTGCGGGGATGGCGGAGAGCGGGTGCGGGACGTGCCGTCGTGTGCCTGCTGGCGGCGGCGTCCGGGTGCAAGCTGGTGATCGCGGCGATCGCCCTCGTTCTGCTGCCGCCCCTTCGGCGGGAGCTGGCGGCCGGCTACCGGCCCGGCCACGGCGTGGACACCTCCCTGGAGACAGTGGTGAGCAGTCTGCAGTGGTACGTGTGGAGCTACGCCGTGGCCGGTGTGGTCACGCTGGCCGTGGCGGTCCTGGCGTGGTGGCGGGCCGGGAGCGCGGGAGCGCGGGCCGTCGTGGTGCTGGGGCTCGGGCCGTACACGGTGCTCTATCTTCTCTTCGGCCTGCTGGCGCCGAGAACCGGCCTGCGGACACGGGAGGAGCAGGTGGGGTGGTACTCGGACATGGTCCCGTGGCTGGCGGCGGCGGCCGGGCTCCTCTACCTCGCGGGGGCGATCCTGGTCTTCTTCGCCGGGGCCGTCCGCCATGCCGGGCGTCCTCGCGCCGCGGGCATACCTGAATGAGGCATCATTTCCAGCCACCGCGAAAAAGCTGTCCCGTCTCACCCGGTCCTGCTCGACGTGAGGGGACGGTCCCGGTCGGTGTTGTCGTCATGCTGAGCGGCAGCCGCCTCCGTACCTCGGGCAGAATTCAGGGGGACGTGGCCCGACAGCGAGGAGAAGGACGGCGCGATGAAGTATCTGATGCTGATCTACGGCAACGAGGAGATCTGGAACGCGCTGGCGCCGGAGGAGATGGCGAACCTGATCACCGAGGTCGACGGGTTCAACAACGCGTTGCGCGAGTCGGGAGAGCTGCTTGAGTCCGAGGGGCTGATGCCCCGGCCGCGGTCGGTTCAGTGGGTGGCCGGTGACGCGGTCGTCACCGACGGCCCGTACGTCGAGGCGAAGGAGTTCGTCGGCTCCTACTTCGTGGTCGAGGTCGAGGATGAGCGGCGGGCGCTGGAGATCGCACGGGCCTATCCGGCGCTGCCGAGTGGCGGTGGCCTGGAGGTATGGCCGCTGATGGGACGTGGCTGGGCGAGTGCCGAAGTCTGACGAGCCGGTCGAGCCGGTCGAGTCGGTCGAGTCGGTCGAGGAACTGCTGAGGTCGCTGGCGTCCCAGGTGCTCGGTTCGCTGGTGCGCCGGTACGGGGACTTCGGCCGATGCGAGGACGCGGTGCAGGAGGCGCTGATCGCCGCGGCGGACACCTGGCCGGATGGCGGTGTCCCGGACCACCCGCTGGGCTGGCTCAAAAAGGTCGCGGTGAACCGGTACATCGACCGGGTTCGGGCCGACAGCGCCCGGGAGCGCCGGGAGCGGGCCGCTCTCGACGCTCTGCCGCGCGACGCGCTGGTCGCACCACCGCCGGACGCCGAGGAGGTCCGTGACGACCTGCTGGAACTGCTGTTCCTGTGCTGCCACCCGGCGTTGACCGCCCCGTCGCAGCTGGCGCTCACGCTGCGGGCGGTCGCCGGACTGACCACCGGTGAGATAGCGGCGGCCTTCCTGGTGCCCGAGAAGACGATGGGACAGCGCGTCTCCCGGGCCAAGCAGCGCCTGCGGGAGGCCGGAGCGCGGTTCGAGCTGCCGCCGGATCCCGAGCACGGACCTCGGCTGCAGGTCGTGCTGCACGTGCTGTACCTGATGTTCAACGAGGGCTACAGCGTCAGCGCCGGCGCACAGCTGCGTCGGCCCGACCTCACCGGACAGGCCCTGCGTCTGGTGCGCCGGCTGTACGCGCGGCTGCCCGAATCCGGTGAGACGGCGGGCCTGCTGGCGTTGATGCTGCTGACCGAGGCGCGCGGCGCGGCGCGTACCGGCCCTGACGGTGTGCTCGTGCCGCTGGCCGAGCAGGACCGGTCCCGCTGGGACGCCGAGGCCATCGCGGAGGGAACCGACCTCATCACCCGTACGCTGGCGACTCGCCCGCTCGGTCCGTATCAGGTTCAGGCCGCCATCGTGGCGGTACACGACGAGGCACCATCGGCCGAGGCCACCGACTGGCGGCAGATCCTGGCGCTGTACGAGATCCTGGAGCGCCTGCACCCCAACCCCGTCACCACCCTCAACCGGGCGGTCGCGCTGGCGATGGCGCGCGGACCGCACGCCGGACTGGCGCTGTTGCGCGAGCTGGAATCCGGGGTGCTCGCCGGCCACCATCGACTGCTGGCCGTCCGCGCCCACCTGCTCGACCAGGCCGGGGAGACCGCCGCCGCGGCCCTGGCGTACCAGGAGGCGGCACGGCTGGCCGGTAGCCGCCCTGAGCAGCGGTTTCTTCTGCAGCGGGCGGCCCGTTGCGCGAGGTGAACCGAGTCGCGGAAAAATATCTGGGCGGGCAGGTAGAAATCCGGTCCGCGGCTCCGATCCTCTCCTGAGCGGGCCCCACCGGGGGCCGCAGGAACAGGAGCGAAGCGATATGACCAAGGTGACGGCACAGATGTCGGTGTCACTCGACGGCCACTACGCCGGCCCGCGACACAGTGGTGCGGCGAGGGACTGGCTGGAGTCGGCGGAGGCCGCGGGCTTCTTCCGGGTCACCCGATGGGCGACCGCCGCCATGGCCTGGCGCGAACGACAGGGCTTCGCGGGCGGTGAGCAGGACGTCAGCTCCGACGTCATCGCCGAGTCGTTCGAGGCCGCCGGTGCCTATGTCATGGGGCGGAACATGGCGGACGGCGGTGAGGTTCCCTGGGGTGACGAGCCGCCGTTTCGCGCGCCGGTGTTCGTGGTGACCCACCGCCCTCGCGAGACCCTGGTGCGTCAGGGCGGGACGAGCTTCACCTACGTGACCGACGGCGTCGCCAGTGCCGTGGAGCAGGCGCGCGCCGCCGCGGGGGGTAAGAACGTGGCCGTCGCCGGAGGGGGGAGTCTGCTGCGCCAGGTGCTCAAGGCCGGCCTGCTGGACGAGCTGGAACTGCACATCGTGCCGGCCGTGCTCGGCACGGGGATGCGCCTGCTGGACGCCGACCTCGACCTCGCCGAGAAGGAGGCGATCGAGCTCACGCCCACCAGGGTGATCCACACCCCCGAGGTCACGCACATCCGCTACAGCGTCAACGGGCGGGCCGCCCTCGTCCTCGACGACCGCGGCAGGGGGGTGGACGTCCTCTAGCCCTCCGATATGAGAGTCGCCAGGCCTCCAACCACGGGGGCGGAGGCCGGGGCGACCGTCGAGGCCATCCGAGCCGCCGGCCGGTCGTCACCCGGCCGGCGCCCCACCGGTCTGGGCCGCGCGATGAGCCTTCCGTGATGTCCCAGGTGTGCTTCGGGACTGGCGCACACCGGCCGGGAACGATCCATGTGCGAGTTTCGCCGAAGGGTGCAAGCCTCGTCGGACGACCTGGAAGGCGGAATGACGTGAGTGAGACTGCGCTTCGGCCGAACTGGAGTACGGCGGCTCGAAGGAGCTGACGGGGCTGGCCAGGGCGCTGGACAACGTCCGGATTCTGCGCGAGTTCAAGAACGACGATCTGCAGGCTTTTCGTGCGCTCAAGTCCGCGGTGCGCAGGCACGGCGCGGACGCCCCGGTGGTCGAGCGGGGCATCGCCCTGTGCAACCTCATCGACCTGGCCACGGTCCTCGGTGAGCCCACCGATCCATGGGCCACCGATCTGCGCGGTCTGGAGCTCAGCACCGACGACCGGCAGCGCATCGAGTCGGAACTCGGACATCTTCCCGGACTGCAGGAGTGGCTTCCCTGAAGAGCACCGGACCACCCACTGACCGGTCAAGAAGCGAAAACTCCGTGTTCATTTACCCGCCATCGGACTCTATGATCTTGACTCGGCGGAGTGCGTCCTCTCGCAGGCGCTTCTCCATCACCTGGGCTGCCGTTCATCGTGAGTGGATCGATCGGCCCGATGAGCTGGTCTTACGAAGGAACCCAGCAATACATCGTCATTTCTTCTATTTTTGAGGGATTCATTAATTTGATAGCTCGCCCGGTGAGGCGAAGGGGGCACACGTGACGGCTGACGGTCTTGAGGAGCTACTCGTCGGCCGGTACGAGCTGCTGGGAGAGATCGGCACCGGGGGAATGGGCACGGTGTGGAGAGCCCGCTCGGTGGCCACCGGCGAGCCGGTGGCGGTGAAGGTTCTCCACAAGAATCTCAGCACCGACGACGGTGTGGTGCTGCGGTTCGTGCAGGAGCGCAATGTGCTGCGCGCGCTGCGCCATTCCCACATTGTCGCGGTGCGCGACTTCGTCATGGGGGGCGACCAGCTCGCCCTGGTGATGGATCTCGTCGACGGCAGGGATCTACGGGCGTTGCTGCGTGAGCGTGGCTCGTTACCTCCCGCCGAGGCCGTACGCCTGATCGGTCAGATCGCCGACGCGCTGACGCACGCCCACGCCCACGGCGTGGTTCACCGTGACGTCAAACCGGAGAACGTCCTGATCGATGCCGCCGGACAGGCACGGCTGACCGACTTCGGCGTGGCGCGTCTCGCGCACGGCCCCGGTCTGACCCAGACCAGCCTGATCCTCGGTACTCCTTCCTACCTGGCGCCCGAAGTGGCCGACGGGCAACCTGCCACCCCTGCCGTGGACGTCTACGCGACAGGTCTGGTGCTGTACGAGCTGCTGGCCGGACGTCCGCCCTTCGTCGGCGACCATCCGATGGCCGTGTTGCGCCAGCACGCGATCTCGGCCCCACGCAGGCTGGCCGGGATGCCCGATGCCGTCTGGTCGATGATCATCACCTGTGTCGCGAAAGATCCGGCGCAGCGGCCCTCCATCGATCACGTGGCCGCGACCGCTCACGCCCTGGTGCCGGCCCTGGCCGGCTTGCCCGCGCTTCCCCCGATCAGCCGGTCGGCCGACCCCGCGATCACCCGCGAACCTCTGGCCCCCGACGTGCCCACCGATATGGCCGCCACCTCGCCTCGTTCCCGTCCCGAGTCACGATCGCGGCTCAGGGGGCGCCTGATCGGCGCGGCGGCGGTCACGACCGCGCTGGCCGCCTCGGCCGCGGTGGCCCTGGTGGCGAACTCCTCCGGCGAGACCGGTCTCACCGTGTCAGCAGAGCGTGCCGGGACCGCGCCCGCCCTGGCTCCTCCCATGACGGTCCGGAACACACCGCCGACCCCGCACACAGACGCCACCTCCTCGGAAGAGTCCCCTTCACCCAAGCCCAAGCCCAAACCCAAGACGGTGCCCGGCACCTCGCCGATCACCGCCGCTGAGCCCGCCAAGAAGGACAAGGTCACCGCCAGACCGTCGCCGAAACCGACACGACCGAAGACGGAGGTCGCACCGGAAACCGAAGGACCGGCGGACGCCCCCGCTTCCGAACAGCCGCAACCCCAGTGGCGGTGCAGGTCGTGGATATCCACCGGAGATGGCACCGGCACGCAGATGTCCCCCTGCATCGCCCTGGTCGGCGACGTCTTCCATCTCCTCGGCCGTATCCGGGGCGTCGCCGATGTGCGCTCGGACGTACACGTCCAGCTGTACAACACCGACGCCGACAGCAACGTGTCCCCGCCCATGATCTGCACCGGTCTGTCACCGGTCGGCGACGGCGCGGTCGCCACCTGCGGCCCGTTCACCATCACCGCTCAGCACGTGGGTGCGAAACTCAACGTCCGGCAACGCTGGCGCAGGACCGGCACCTCCGCCTTCGGCGGGGGCGGCGAAAGTCCCTGGGTGTTCTGGTAGCCCTGGTTCCGGTCAATCTCTCGCCGGCCGGGATGATGAGCGTGCCCTCCCGACGGACGGGAGCCTGCGCGTGAGCACGGCGGGGGATCGGGCTATTCGCCGGTGACGCCGTCGATCCGCTCGCGCAGCAGGTCGGCGTGGCCGTTGTGCCGGGCGTACTCCTCGATCATGTGGACCAGGATCCAGCGGTGGGAGCGGTCCCGCCCATGGCGCCGCCGCTTTCCGGCGGCGTCCGGCGGCATCTCGGCCGAGAGATCGTTGTGCGCTCATCGCCAAGAAAGGGAGCGGAAACCCGGCTGTCAGTCATTGCCCACAATTCTCCCGCCTGCGAAATCCGGAGCGGTCATCGGGTGCCCCAAGAGTGGGCTCATCGCAAGAATTTCGTGTCGACCGCCTCGTCCAGGCGAGCCAGTATCCGGGGCAGCAACGAATTCAATGCCGCGCCGGAGGCCTCATCGGTGGCCGCGGTCAGACCCCAGCCGTTTGAGATCGCGTATATTATTCTCCCCGCGCTGCTGTCAAGCCCCGAGTCTGGTTTATAGCTGTACGTGTATGCGAGCGAAGCGTTACCCAAAGGTGCGGGAGAGTACCGGGTGAACGTCCAGAGGCCCTCGGTTTCGGAATTTTTAACGGGCGAGCCTCTTTCGGAGCAGGAATTTTTCGCCCTGTGGAGCGAGTCCTGAGCCTTCTGGACGTCGGACGGTGCGATACGGCCAAATGTGACGACCACCACGGCGTTATTCTCCATGGTGAACTTCGCCTCGATGTACGGTGGGGCGATATCGACGGCGTTGGTGTCCAGAGCCGGCAGGCAGTCGTAGAAGTTCACGCGGCCGAAACCGTCTATCCAATCTTCGGCCGACGTTCCGGACAGTCCAGCGACGTCTCCCAGTCCGGGGAGCAGTTGGAGCAGCTCGGCTTTCGAGTGTATGTTGACGCGCGGGCCGCTCTCCACGATTTCCGGCGTCGTCTCGCGCAGCAGGTACTGCGACAGGGTAAAGGCGATCAGCCCCGACAGAACAACTGCGGCCACGCGGAGGCCGGTGCTCATCTTCATATCCCCGCCTCACTTACCTTTGGCGCGATCCCAGCGGTTGGGGCCCAGGTCGAACTCGTACTGGTGAACGTACTTCCGGGACACCCCGGAAACCCGGAAAGGTTTGTCCGGGCGGTATATCGACCACGTTCTGCCCTGTGCCGCCAGGTCTATCTGGATATCCCACTCATACGTATAGGGTCCTGCGACGGTGGTTATCTCAAACACCTTGGACTCGCCCTTTTTGAGTAGTTCGCTCTGCGAGGCGAAGTAATAGGAGCCGAGTTTGATGTCTGGCGAGGAGGGCTCCAGCACTTCTCGGGCAATGGGATTCGGTGACTTCAGGTCGAAGCCCACCTTTACACTCTTTTCCCCTCCCTGGGGGCCGTACCGGAACAGTGTCCCCGAGACGACCGGCGTGACCTTCAGGACTCTGGCCCGCATGCCTATGATCCTGACGGCTTCCGTTCGAGATCCCTCTATGATCAGCTTCACCCCCTGGAGGTTGGTCTTGACCAGGCGTGCCTTTATGGCGGGGTCACCGAAGATCTGACCGCCCTTGGACAGTTGTCGCGCCGTTCCGAAGTCGATGGTGTCCGCGGTCGCCTGGGACCAGTCGTCGATGACGTCGTCATCCTCTTTGGCCACGGCATGGATCTCAGGGAGAAGCCGCTCCGAGGATATCTCCACTATCTTGGGAATGGCCGCGCCGATCGCCACGGTCAGTACGGTGACAAGGATGAAACGAGGGCCGGAAAGCAGTTTCGCGCCCAGGCTCTTCGGTGGCGGGTCGTCGGGTGGAGCCTCCTGGCGGACCTGTTGCACATTCGGGCGAGCAGCACTCTTCCTCTTTGATTTCGACATGTGCTGCTCTCGCCGGAGGGGCCTGTGGATGGAGTTTCTCGTGTGTCCCTGCCACGACATCGCTGGAAGCGTCGCCCGTATTACAGCCGGGGAGTTGTGGCTCTGACCAGATGTCTGCCATGACTCGAATGTCAGGCCGGTCTCGGCGACGAACAGGTCTGACACCCAGGACTCCCGCCGCCGGAACCTCGAACGATCCCGCGGTCATGGCGGATAGGCGTCCGCGGGGAGGTCCTCGAAGCCTCGACGATCCTCGCCCCGGCAACCCTCCGCTGTCGTCACCCGCGCAAACGCGGGATTACGCCGGTCATCGCCCTCGCCGTACCGGTGAGCGACATACTTCCGAGTATGTCGGCCATCAGCAGGGTGAAAGGGTACGCGTGACGGCGAGCCCCGCCGAGACCTTCTGCTGGACTCACCCCACTGACCTGGCCGACACCGAACATCGCCGTCGGGTCGATTCCGGTGACGGGGGAGCCCTCACCTCGTCACGGAGCGCTGGCCGGTTCCGGTGGCCGCGTTGGCGAGGCGGGTGGACAGTTTGCGGAGGTGCCGGGCGAGTTCCGGGGGTGACTCGACCTCGAAGTCGACGTCGAGCATGCCCACCGTGAACACGATGAGGTCGAACGAGTCCGAGGCCATCTCCAGCAGGCAGGTGTGGTCGTCGACGGGGGTCACCAGTCCGCTGACGCGCCCGGCGACGTCCGTCGCGGAGGCGTGCACCCGCAACCGGGCGCGGAGCGGCCACATCTCGAAGCCCATCGTTCTGCACAGGTAGGCCGCCACGTCACCGTCGGGTGGTTCACGATGGGTGAACCGGGGACCGTTGGGCGTTCGCGGGGACATCCGGTCGACCCGGAAGGTGCGCCAGTCCGTCCGTTCGACGTCCCAGCCGACCAGGTACCACCTCCGCCCCCAGCAGACGAGGCGATGTGGCTCGACGTCGCGGCGGGACTCGGCCCCGTGGTGGCCGACGTAGTCGAAACGCAGCGTCTCGGCGGCCCGGATCGCGGCCGAGATCGCGGTGAGCACCGTCGCCCGCACGGTGGGCCCGCCCTTGGACGGCATCGCGACCACCGCGCTTCTCAGCGCGGTGACCCGGTGCCGCAACCGGGACGGCAGCAGCTGCTCGACCTTGGTCAGGGCGCGCAGCGAAGCCTCCTCGATCCCCGCCACACCGTGCAGCCCGACCGTGACCGCCACCGCCTCCTCGTCGTCCAGCAGCAGCGGGGGCAGCGAAGTACCGGCGCCAAGCCGGTAGCCGCCGACCGGGCCCATCGAGGCGTGGATCGAGTACCCCAGCTCGCGGAGCCTGTCGACATCGCGCCGCACCGTCCTGGTGGTGACCCCCAGCCGCTCGGCGAGTTCCGTACCGGTCCAGTCGCGGTGCGTCTGCAGCAACGACAGCAGCCGCAGCAGCCGGGCGGGTGTTTCCAACATTCCTCCACTATCGCTCCTGTGTAGGAACGGAGCTGTCCTACACAGGGCGGAGGGTGGGCGGCATGAGCACAGAAACGCCCTTCCGCATCGATGTCCCGCAGGCCGACCTCGACGACCTGCGGGACCGGCTGGCCCGTACCCGCTGGCCGGACGAACTGCCCGGCGTCGGCTGGTCCTACGGGGTGAACAGGGACCACCTCGTCGAACTGGTCGACTACTGGCGCACCGGCTACGACTGGCGGGAGCACGAGGCCCGCCTCAACAAGGTCCCGCAGTTCACCACGGAGATCGACGAGCAGAACATCCATTTCCTGCACGTACGCTCGCCCGAGCCGGACGCCACCCCGCTGATCATCACTCACGGGTGGCCGAGCACGGTGTACGACTTCCTGGACATCCTCGGGCCGCTGACCGATCCGCGGTCACACGGCGGGGACCCGGCGGACGCCTTCCACCTCGTCGTCCCCTCGCTGCCGGGCTTCGCGTTCTCCGGGCCGACGCGGGAGACCGGCTGGGGGATCAACCGCACCGCGCGGGCCTGGGCCGAGCTGATGCGACGTCTGGGATACCGGCGTTACGGCACTCAGGGCGGCGACTGGGGCAGCATCATCTCCCCGGCGATCGGCCGGGTGGACTCCGAGCACGTCATCGGCGTCCATGTCAACGCGCCGGCCAACGCCGCGACAGCGGCCGATCCCAGCGAACTGGACACGCTCTCCGCGGCGGACCGGGAGCAGGCCGAGCAGAACCAGCGGTGGTGGTACGGCCGCTCCGGCTACGCCACCCAGATGGCCAACCGGCCGCAGACCCTGGCGTACGCGCTCAACGACTCCCCGGCCGGTCAGCTCGCGTGGAACCTGGAATGGTTCGTGGACTGGGACCCCGCCCGGACCGAGCAGACCCCCGTCGACCGCGACGTCATCCTGACCGACGTCACGATCTTCTGGCTGACCGCGACCGCGGGATCAGCAGCTCGGCTCTACCGTGAGGCCGGACCGGAGTCGTGGGGCCCACGTCCCGAGCCCGCACCGGTCCCGACGGGTGTGGCGAACTTCCCCGGAGACCGGGCGATCCGCGGGCTGGCGGAGTTGTCGAACACGATCACTCACTGGTCGCGGCACTCCCGCGGCGGCCACTTCGCCTCACTCCAGGCCCCGGACCTGCTGGTCTCGGACATCCGGCAGTTCTTCCGGACAGTACGACCGCGATAGCCGGCCGTCCTGGCGCGGGCCCGGTGGGGTTCCAGATGCGGCGCGCAGGGGGAGGAGTCCGCCCGGCGCATGGCGTCGGCCCGGCGGCCCCGCTGCTCGGGGAGGCCGCCGGGCCTGGTCCAACGGCGTCAGCCGGTGCTGGTGTTCAGGCTGGGACCGCCGTCCTTGCCGCCGCTCTCAGTGTGGTGACCGGGTCCCTCCTCGCCCTTGTTCTCGCCGGTGGACGAGTCGGTGGGGAGGGGCAGGGGGGTCGCCTCGCAGGGCGCGACCGTCCCCTTGACCACCTGCAGCGAGGTCGCCATGGGTGGCCTGTCCGCTCCGGCCTGGTCGACGGTGATCGCCAGGACCAGCGTCTGGTCCGCACCGACCTGCCCCTTTTCGATCTTGAACGCGATTCCCTTGCCCTCCTTGCCGATGCCGACCTGCATCTGCCCGCCCGCGCCCGCCGGCTCGCCCCGGGAGGGCCGGCAGGTCTGGCCCGCGGGGAGGTAGTCGACCACCGCCCTGACACCCGCGCCGGCGAGCTCGGCCTGCAGCTCGCCGGGGTCGCGGAACTCGTTGATCCGCACCTCGACCGATCCGTCCGCGCCCTTGTCCACCGCATAGGCCGGCGTGCCGGCTCCGACGAACAGGGTGAGCGCCACCGTGGCGGCCGCCGCGGCCCCCGCCACCGCGGCGGACAGGCTCAGGAAGCGACGGTCCGGGCCGCGTCGCACCGGTGTCCGAACAGCCATGTCCTCTTCCTCCATCCTTGTAGTGATCTCTGCCTTGAGTGCACTGAGCAGGCGCTCTTCGAAGTTGCCGCTCACGCCTCTCCCTTCACGTACACAGCCGACGGCGAAGCGACGTTTTCCAGGGCGCGTCTGGCCCGATGTAACCGGACTCGTGCGGTGACCTTGCCGATGCCCAGGGCCGTGGCGGCTTCCGTGACGGTGAGCTGGTCGATCGCCACGAGCTCCAGCACGGCCCGCTCGCCCTCGGGCAGGCCCGCCATCGCCTCCAGCGCGCGCCGCATCCGGCGCTCGGCGTCGATCCGCTCCTCCATCCGGGTGAGATCGTTGTCGTCCATCATTCGTCTGCCCGCGACGCGGCCGGTCGCCCGCACCTCGCGCGCCGCCCTGCGATGGTGGGCCGATACGACGTTGCGTGCCACGCCGTACAGCCACGCGATCTCACTGCCCCGGCCGGGCCGGTAGGTGTTCGCCGAGTCCAGGGCCGCCAGGAAGGTGTCAGCGGTCAGGTCGGCGGCCAGATGAGGGTCGCTCACCCGGCGTACGACGAACCGCATGACAGCGTCGACGTGGCGGCGGTAGAAGGCCTCGAAGGCCTCGGGATCCTCACTGAGGCGCACTGGCCTCGCTCCCTTCGTCGTTCGCCCTTACACCTCTACTTGGACCGAGCGACGCGAAGCGTTTCCGGGCAGACCCGGCTGACGACGGTGGTCGGCCAGCGGAAACCGTCGCTCCCGGCCCGAGGTGCGGGCGAAAAGGGTTGGCGGGCTTCGCGTCCCAACCGGCACCATGTGCGGATGCTGATCAGGGAAGCCACCGCTGAGGACTGGCCCGCCATCTGGCCGTTCTTTCATGAGATCGTCACCGCCGGTGAGACCTTCACCTACCCGACCGACCTCGGGCGGGACACCGGGCGCGACTGGTGGCTGTTGCCGCCGCCGAACCGTACGGTCGTCGCCGTCGACGACGCGGGGGAGGTCCTGGGCACGGCGAAGATGAACAACAACCAGTCGGGCAACGGCTCGCATGTCGCGAGCGCCAGCTACATGGTCGATCCAGCGCGTTCCGGGCAGGGCGTGGGCCGGGCGCTCTGCGCGTACACGCTGGAGTGGGCACGGGCGGCCGGCTTTCGCGCGATGCAGTTCAACGCGGTCGTGGAGACCAACGCGCACGCGGTGAAACTGTACGAGTCGCTCGGCTTCGAGGTGCTGGGCACGGTGCCGGAGGGTTTTCTGCACCCGACGAAGGGCTATGTCGGGTTGCACGTCATGTATCGCGCTCTTTGAGGGGCAGCGAGGCGGGCAGTCCGAAGGGTACGAAGTGGTCGGGGCCGATGAACGAGGTGATCTCACAGATCCGGTCGCCGCGCAGGGTCAGCACGTTGAGCGCCCAGGCGAGGTACCCGCCGAACTCGTCGTGCCAGACGTAGGAGGCCACCGTGGGCTGGCCGTTCGCGCTGGTCGGGAGGTTCCGCCAGCCAGGACAGTCGGTCAGCGGGACCCGTACGGCGAAGTCGGTGACGGCCGCCAGGCCGTGGTACCAGTGCGCCAGCGGCGGCATCGACCAGGTGACGTCCTCGGTCAGCAGCGCGACCAGGGCGTCGGCGTCGCCGCTTTCCAACGCGGAGGAGTACCCGGCGACGATCTCTCGCAGGCGCGCGTCGCCGACCTTCCGCAGTGTCCGCTGCTGGCTGCGGGAGGGGACCTTCTCCGCGACGATCCGGCGGGCTCGCTGCAGGGCACTGTTCACCGATGCGACGCTGGTGTCCATCGTGGTGGCGATCTCGGCGGCGGAGAAGCCGAGGACCTCGAAGAGCAGCAGCGCCGCCCGCTGGTTGCCCGGCAGGTGCTGCAGGGCGGCGACGAAGGCCAGCTCGACGGCTTCGCGCTGCTCGTAGCGTGCGTCCGGGGCGGCCGGCCCTTCGGCGAGGCCCGCGTCGGGGTAGGGGCCCAGCCAGGCGACGTCGGCGAGCGGGGCCTCGCCGACCATGGCGTGGTCGCTGGACGGGCCGAGGTCGACGGGCATCGCCCGCCTGCCGCGGCGTTCGACGGTGTCCAGGCAGGTGTGGGTGGCCACGGTGTAAAGCCACGAGCGCAGCGAGCTACGGCCCTCGAAGCGCGCGAGCCCTCGCCACGCCCGCAGCAGGGCGTCCTGCAGGGCGTCGTCGGCGTCATGGGTGGAGCCGAGCATGCGGTAGCAGTGGGCGTGCAGCTCCCGGCGGAGTGGCTCCACGAGGCGGGTGAAGGCCGCGTCGTCGCCGTCGCGTGCCCGCGCCAGGTCGGGGTCCTCGGTCCGTGCGGAAGAAACTTCGCTCACAGGCGATGATTCTGCCGCACGGTGGCGGTCTCCTTTTCGACGGCAGTACCGCCGCACCCACCAGGAGGATTCCCATGACCCACCATCCCGTGCCCGGCTGGTTCGACATCTCCACCCCCGACGCACCGCGAGCGCGACACTTCTACCGGGAGATGTTCGGCTGGTCGATGAACGTGCTGGACGAGACCTACGCGCTGGTGGGCGGGGAGGGCGGCCGGCCGGCGGGCGGGATCGGCCAGGCCGGTCCGGACAGTCCCTACACCGGGATCGTCGTCTACTTCCCGGTCGACGACGTGGACACCGCCCTTGAGCGGGCGGAGAAGCTCGGTGGCAGCCGGAGGCTGGAGCCGCAGAGCGTGCCCGGGATGGGGCGGATAGCCGTGTTCACCGATCCCGACGGCAACGCCGTCGGCCTACTGAGCCCCTGACATTCGTCCCCGATCAAAGAAAATGGGCTGACATGACCGAAAAAGAACTGAAAGCCGATATGCATCGGTATCTGCAGCGGGCGCGTGAGGCGCTGCTGTGGAAGCTCGACGGGCTCTCGGAGTACGACGTCCGCCGCCCGATGACGCCGACCGGCACCAACCTGCTGGGGCTGGTCAAACACCTGATCGGCGTCGAGTTGCTCTATCTGGGATACGTGTTCGGGCGGCACTTCGAGGAGAAGGTGCCCTGGTTCGGCCCCACCGGTCGCCTGGAGGACATGGACCCCGCCGCCGAGGTCCCCAACGCCGACATGTGGGCCACCGCCGAGGAGTCCCGCGAGTACATCGTCGGGCTGTACCGGCGGGCGTGGGAGCACGCGGACGCCACCATCGAGGCGCTGGGACTGGACGAGACCGGCCACGTGCCGTGGTGGGCCGAAGGGCAGAACAAGCCGACGCTGCACCGGGTCCTGGCCCACCTGATCGCCGAGATCCAGCGGCATGCCGGGCACGCCGACATCGTCCGGGAGCTCATCGACGGGGCCGCCGGGGTGCGGGAGGACAACGACAACCTGGCACCGGGCGACCGGTCGTGGTGGGAGGAGTACCGCGACCGGCTGGAGCGGGTGGCCCAGGAGGCCGGCCAGAGCTGAACCCGCTGTACTGTCGCGCGGCCTGCGATTACGCCGACGCCGGAGTCCGCCCTCTGGGGGCAGGATCCGCAGCCGGATGGTCAGAGCCAGCCACGGGCCGCCGCCTCGACGCCGGCCTGGAAGCGGTTGGCGGCGCCGAGGGTGGTCATCAGGCCCGCGATCCGCCGGGTGGCGGTCCGGGCGCTGACCCCGAGTTGCCGGGCGATCGCCTGGTCCTTCAGCCCGGCCCTGAGCATGTGCAGCAGGAGCAGGTCCTCCTCGCCGGGACCGTCGCCGGGTGGCGGGTGCGCGCCGACGATCGGTTCGGCCCGCTCCCAGTAGAGCTCGAAGAGTTTGATGAGCGCGTCGAGCAGGCCGGACGGGTGCACCACGGCGAGGGTGTCGTAGATCTCGCCGACCAGCGGTACGAGCGCGACCTTCCGGTCCATGATCCGTAGTTTGAACGGCAGGTCGGGCAGCATCCGGGCCTGCTCGCCGAGGGTGGCCAGTTTGGCCACGGTCTCGAACCTGCCGGGTCGTTCCATGGCCTCCGGGCAGTACACCGTGCGGATCTCGACCCCCCGGTCGATCATCGCCAGGGTGTCCTCCAGTTCCTTCTCGTTGGTCTCCGGCCGGGCCTTCGCCCACTGCAGGTAGGGCGGCTTGTCCAGCACCCACATGTGGGTGCGGATCGACTTGGTCAGCTCGTCCACCTTCCGGTCGACCATCTCCCGGCCGGACAGCACCTCCACCAGGGAGGCGAGATCGGTCTGCAGCCGACCGGTGTGGTAGAGCCGCGCGAAGTCGTCCACGACCGTCCGCACCCTGCTGAACGCCGACTCGGCCTCCATCCGGCGCTGGTGGAGCAGCGCGGTCAGGGCCGTGTCCGGGCCGACCGGCAGGTACTCGCCGGGCTTGATCCTGCGGACCAGGCCGAGCTCGGTGAGCCGGACGGCGGCGTTCCTGACCCGGCCGGGAGTGGTGTCGAGCAGCGTGGCGATCTCGGAGAGCCTCTGGTCGGGCCGGTTGAGGAGTGCGCGGTACACCTGCTCGTCGAACTCGCCGACGCCGAGCGTGTCCAGCACAGGTCGCTCCCAAAGGTGCCGAAGCGTGACGTCTTTCGCCATATGGCGGAAGACGCCACAACTTTACCTGGACAACCATTGGTCTCACAAAGTTCACTTCACACCGAACAATCACATGAGCGGCGAATTCGCTCTTGCCTCCCTTCTCCCCCCCTCGGAGGAACAAACGTGACATATCAGTCACGCAACGGACGACTTCTCGCCAGTGTGGTCGTGGCCTTCGCGCTGTCCGTGACGGCGCTCCCGGCCCGGGCGTCGCTGGCGGACCCCACCCCCGGATCGTTTCTCGCCGGCCGGTACATCGTCACGCTGGCCGAGCAGCCGCTCGCCGGCTACGAGGGCGGCGTGTCCGGCCTGGCGCGTACCAAGCCGCCGAAGGGGAAGCGGGTCGACGTCACCACGCCGGAGGCGAAGCGCTACCGCGACCACCTCACCGACCGGCACACCAAGGCGGCCAAGGCCGTCGGCGCCACTCCCGCGCGCCACTACTCCGTCGCCTCCAACGCCTTCGTGGCCGACCTGTCGGCCGTTCAGGTGGCGCGGCTGATGGGCACGGCCGGGGTGACCTCCGTCGTCCGGGACGAGCTGCGCACGGTGGCCGACGACAGGAAGTCCACCGACTTCCTGAAGTTGTCCGGCCCCGCCGGGGTCTGGTCCTCGCTGGGCGGCGCCGAGAACGCGGGCAAGGGTGTCGTGGTCGGCGTCATCGACACCGGCGTGTGGCCGGAGAGCCGTTCGCTCGCCGCACCGGCACTGGGCTCGGCCGCGCCCACCACGGAGGACCCCTACCGGCCGTATCTGGACGGTACGACCACCGTCATGCGCAAGGCGGACGGCGGCACGTTCACCGGGACCTGCCAGGTCGGCGAGGAGTTCGACGGCGGCCTCTGCAACGAGAAGCTCATCAGCGCCCGCTACTTCGGGGACACCTGGGCGGAGCTCACTCCCCCCGATCAGCGCGCCGACTATCTCTCCCCGCGTGACCGCCACGGCCACGGCACCCACACCGCGACCACGGCCGCCGGTAACGCCGGGGTCGACGTCACCGTGAACGGCCTGGCCTTCGGGGAGATCTCCGGAGTCGCCCCGGCCGCGAAGATCGCGGTCTATAAGGCACTCTGGTCGAGCAAGAGCGCCGAGGGCAGCGGGTACGTCAGTGACCTCGTCGCGGCCGTCGACCAGGCCGTGGCCGACGGCGTGGACGTGATCAACTACTCGATCGGGTCGTCACGGGAATCGGCGGCCGACGACCCGGTCCAGCGCGCCTTCCTCAGCGCGGCGTCGACGGGTGTCTTCGTGGCCGCCGCCGGAGGCAACAACGGACCGGACCCGGCCAGCCTGGACAACACCGCTCCCTGGGTGACCACGGTGGCGGCCAGCACGGTCGCTCCGTACACGGCCGGCGTGGTGTTGGGCAACGGTGCGAGGTACACCGGCCAGAGTTCGTCGGTCGCCGCGAGCGTCGGGCCGAAGCCGCTGGTGCCGGCCACCTCGGTGAAGAACGCGGACGTCAGCGACGCCGACGCGTCGCTCTGCCAGACGAACAGCCTCGACCCGGCCAAGGTGGCCGGCAAGGTCGTCGTCTGTGACCGGGGCGTCATCCAGCGGCCGATCAAGTCCGCCGAGGTCGCCCGCGCCGGCGGAGCGGGCATGGTGCTGGTCAACCTGACCGCCCTCGGTGCCGAGGCGGACGTGCACTCGGTGCCGACCGTGCACCTCGACGCACCCGACTCGCTGACCGTGAAGGAGTACGCGGCGACCGAGGGCGCGCAGGTCACGCTGGTTCCCGGTGGGACGGACACGCCCTACCCGCAGGTCGCCGGATTCTCCTCGCGCGGCCCGTCGACGACGAACCACGGTGATCTGCTGAAGCCGGACATCGCCGCTCCCGGTGTGGCGATCCTCGCGGCGGTGGCCCCGCCGGGAGCGGCCGGACGCGAGTACGACGTGATGTCCGGCACCTCCATGGCCGCACCGCACATCGCCGGACTGGCCGCGCTCTACCTCGGTAGGTATCCGAACTGGTCGCCGATGCAGATCAAGTCGGCGATGATGACCACCGCGACCGACCTCAAGACCGACAGCGGCGCGGCGAGCACCGACCGGTTCGCGCAGGGCGCCGGCAACGTCACCCCGGACCGGATGTTCAACCCCGGCCTGGTGTACGACTCCGCGGAGCAGGACTGGCTGGGCTACCTCGAAGGTCTCGGGATCGAGACCGGCACGGGCGTGCCGGGAATCGACTCCAGCGACCTGAACTACCCCTCCATCGCGATCGGCGATCTGTTCGGCTCGCAGACCATCACCCGCAGGGTCACCGCGGTCGCCCCGGGCGTCTACCGGGGCAAGATCGACCTGCCCGGGGTGAAGACCACCGTCCGCCCGTCCACCCTGCGCTTCGACGCGGCCGGGGAGACCAAGGAGTTCACGGTCACCTTCGAACTGAAGGACGCGCAGGCGGAGACCCTCGCGAACGGTTCGCTGACGTGGACCGGGGCCGGCACCACCACGCGCAGCCCCATCGTGCTGACGCCGCAGAGCGTGCGGGCGCCGAAGCAGGTCAGCGGCACCGGAAAGGTCGGCAGCGTCTCGTTCCCGGTCACCCCCGGCGTGACCAGGTTCCCGATCACCGCCCACCGGCCGGTCTCCGCACCGCCGCAGGCGGGCTCGGTCTCCACCTCCGGCCCTGACTTCCAGGAATTCTGGACCACGGTGACCGAGGGCGCCAAAGCCGTCGAGTTCAACGTGCGCGCCGACAACCCTCAGGCACAACTGGGAGTGATCCTGGGGTACGAGATCGAAGGCGGGATCCACCTGGTCGACGTCCTCACCTCCCCGGCGGATCTGAGGGTCAGCGTCCCCAACCCGGCGGCCGGCAGATACCTCCTGGTGGTCGTGTCACTCGGTGAGGTCGAGGGGACCACGTCGACGCCGTTCACCGTCCAGACGAACCTGATCGACGGCAAGGGCGGCAAGGGGGAGTTCACCGTGTCCCCCAAGAAGCCCAAGGTCACCGTGGGCGTTCCCCTGACGGTCACCGGCTCGTGGTCCAAGGTGTCCACCGGCGTACGCTCCACCGCCTTCATCGAGTACCCGAACGGAACCGGCACGGTGGTGACCCTCAACTGACGGACACCGTCCCCCGCTGACCGGGGCGAGCGCGGAGCCTGTGTCCCACAGGTCGCGCCCGCCCCGGTGCGCTTTTTCCAGGCTCGTCGCGGCGGGGCAGAATCAGGGCTCGTGGGCGGGGTGGAACCCGGGCCGGTCGGCCATCACCTCCACGGGCCGTCGAACCCGCTGAGGCCCGCTGAGGCCTGCGGTGGACCTCGCCCCGGACGCCCCCGCGGCCTGCCGACCGACCGGTCAGCGGCGCTGGTCGCCGCTGCGGCCGCGGCCCCGGTCGCTGGTCAGGGTCGCGAGCAGCGGGCCGAGGCGGTACTCCACCGGGGTCGTCAGGGCGATCTCGGTGGTGGACCGGACGACGCCGCGGAGCGCCAGGACCTCCTGGATCAGCGACTGCAGCTCGGCGTGGCTGCGGGAGGCCACCCGGACCATGACGTCGCTGGTGCCGGTGGTGATGCAGACCTCAAGGACCTGGCTCAGCCGCCCGAGCGTGTCGGTGACCTCGCCCAGAGTGCCCTGGGCGAGCTGCAGGTGCAGGAACGCGGTCACCGGCAGGCCGAGGCGCTCCAGGTCGACGCGGGCGCTGAAGCCCGTCAGCACCCCCGACTCGACGAGCCGCTGGTAGCGCGCCTGGACCGTGTTCCGCGCGACCCCCAGCCGGGCCGCGAGCTCGCTGGTCCCGGCCCGGGGGTCTTCGGACAGGGCGGTCAGCAGCTCCGCGTCGAGCCGGTCAATGCTGGTCACAGTGCTCACCTGTCGTTGTTTGTGGCGGGTGTTAACTGAGCAGGACGCTCAATATTTCTGCAGAACCTTGACGTGGCAGCCACTCTAACCTCAAATTTACCGACATATGCGTCAGCTCTGGTGAAGGAGGCACACATGGCCCAGACCGCCGATCCTGTGGTCGGGGCGGGTGCCCGCATCGACCTCGCCGATCGCTACCGGCCGGGTTCCGGCCCGGTGCTGCTGACGGGAGTCCAGGCCGTCGGCCGGTTGGTCGCCGAGCAGCGTGCGCGCGACGAGCGGGCCGGTCTGCGCACCGCCACGTTCGTGTCGGGATACCAGGGCAGCCCGCTGGCCGGTCTCGACAAGACGCTCGCCGGTCTGCGGTCCGACGACCTGCGCCTGCTGCCCGGTCTCAACGAGGAGCTCGGCGCCACCGCCGTCTGGGGCAGCCAGAGCGCCCTGCCCAGCGGGCGGCGTACCCACGACGGCGTGGTGGGTCTCTGGTACGGCAAGGGACCCGGCGTCGACAGGTCGGGCGACGCGATCCGGCACGCGTCCACGTACGGCGTCGACCCGCGCGGCGGGGTGCTGGCCCTCGCCGGTGACGACCCCGGCGCGTCGTCGTCCACGCTGCCGTGCGTCAGCGAGCGCACGCTGGCCGCGATGGGGCTGCCCGTGCTGTACCCGCGCGACGCCGAGGAGATGGTCGCCCTCGGGCTGTACGGCATCGCCCTGTCCCGGGCGTCCGGCTGCTGGGTCGGCGTCAAGGTGGTCACCGCGGTGGCCGACGGGCTCTTCACGGTCGACCGCGACTTCGCCGGCATGCACATAGAGGTTCCCGAAATCGAGTGGGAGGGGCGGCCGTGGACCTACCGGCAGCGCACCATGTCCTCCCCGACCGACAGCCTGCTCGCCGAGGCCGACCTGTTCGGCCCCCGGTGGGCGATGGTCGAGGCGTTCGGCGCCGCCAACCCGCTGGACGTCGTCGAGGTCGACCCCGCCGACGCCCGGCTCGGCATCGCGGCGCCCGGCGTGACGTACGACGCGGTGCGCCAGGCCCTGCTCGACCTGGGCCTCGACCAGCGGGGTCTTGAGCGGGCCGGGATCAGGCTGATGCGGATCGGGATGCCCTACCCGCTCGGGGCCGGCACCCTGCGGCGGTTCGCGCGCGGGCTCCGCCAGATCCTGGTCGTGGAGGAGAAGACGTCCTTCGTCGAGAGTCAGGTGCGCGACCTGCTGTACGGCTCGGCCGACGCTCCGGCGGTGCTGGGAAAGCGGGACGCGGACGGTCGGCCGCTGGTGCCCGCCGGGGGACTGCTGAACGCCGACCGGCTGACCGGGCCGCTGCGCAGGCTGCTCTCCGACCGGGTCGAGCTCGCCCCGCCGCCGAGGGCACCTCGGATGGCACTCACCCTGACACCGGTGGCGAGCCGCACCCCGTACTTCTGCAGCGGCTGCCCGCACAACCGGTCGACCGTGCTCCCCGAAGGGTCGCTGGGGGCCGGCGGCATCGGGTGCCACACCATGGTGACGATCGCCGACCGCCGAAGCGCGCAGGTCACGTCGCTGACCCAGATGGGCGGCGAGGGGACGCAGTGGCTGGGACAGTCGCAGTTCACCGACGTGCCGCACATCTTTCAGAACGTCGGCGACGGCACCTTCTTCCACTCCGGCCAGCTGGCACTGCAGGCGTGCGTGGCGGCCGGGGTGAACATCACCTACAAGATCCTCTACAACCAGGTCGTCGCGATGACCGGTGCGCAGGACCCCCAGGGTGCCCTGAGCGTTCCGGCGCTGACGCGCAAGCTCCATGCCGAGGGCGTGGCCAGGATCATCGTCTGCTCCGAGACGCCCCGCGGCTACGGCAGGCGGGCCCGATTCGCGCCGGGGACGCTCGTCTGGCACCGTGACCGGCTCGACGAGGCGCAGCGACTCCTTCGCGACGTGCCGGGCGTCACCGTGCTCATCTACGACCAGCAGTGCGCGGCCGAGGCCAGGCGGCTCCGCAAGCGCGGCCGGCTCGCCGAGCGGACGCAGCGGGTCGTCATCAACGAGAGCGTCTGCGAGGGGTGCGGCGACTGCGGGGTGAAGAGCAACTGCCTGTCGGTGCAGCCGGTGGAGACCGAACTCGGCCGCAAGACCAGGATCGACCAGACCTCCTGCAACACCGACTACACCTGCCTGCAGGGGGACTGCCCGTCGTTCGTCACGGTACGGGTCGACCCCTCCCGCAAGCCCGCGGCCACCTCACGACCCGAGCCCCCCTCGGTGGCGGATCCGGTCATCCCGGTGGCGAGCCCGACGTACGACGTGTTCCTGGCCGGGATCGGCGGCACGGGCATCGTGACGGTCAACGCGGTGCTGGCCACCGCCGCCCTGCACGACGGCCTGCGCAGCGCCGGCCTCGACCAGACCGGCCTGTCGCAGAAGGCGGGCCCGGTGACGTCGCACCTGCGGATCTCGGTCGACGGCGGCGAGCCGGCCAACCGGGTCAGCGCCGCCGGTGCCGACACCGTGCTGGCGTTCGACCTGCTGGTAGGCACCGACGCCAGGCACCTGGCGCTGGCGAGCCCCGGGCGCACCGTCGCGATCGCCTCGACGAGCCGGACACCGACCGGAGAGATGGTCTACGACGCCGGCCTCACCTACCCGGACGCCGAGCCGATGCTCGCGCGTCTGCGAAACTCGACGTCCAGGCTGCACGAACTGGACGCGCTCGGTGCCGCCGAGGCGCTGTTCGGCTCCACGGACGTGGCGAACCTGCTGGTCGTGGGGGCCGCGTTCCAGGCCGGTGCGCTGCCGCTGACCGCGCGGGCCATCGAGCGGGCGATAGCGCTCAACGGGGTGAAGGCCGACCTCAACACCGCCGCCTTCCGCTGGGGCCGGGTCAGCGTCGCCGACCCGGCCGCGTTCGCTCGGGCCGTCTCGGGCGACGGGGGTCGGTCGGCCGCCGGTGACGGCCCGGACGGCTCCGAGTTCCTGGCCGGCCGGTCGATGGGGGGCGAGACCGCCCGGCTGGCGGGCCTGCGGGCCGTGGAGCTGCGGGCGCACTCGGGCGCGGACCTGGCCCGGCGCTACGTCGACCTCGTCGAGACCGCGTGGACCGCTGAGCGGGCCGTGGGCGAGGCGACGGACTTCAGTGAGGCGGTGGCCCGTGGCGCGCACCGGCTCTGGGCCTACAAGGACGAGTACGAGGTGGCCCGCCTGCTCACCGACCCCGCCGCCGACCCGGTCGCCGGGCAGGTCGCCGGGGCCGCGAAGGTCACCTACAACCTGCACCCGCCGATGCTGCGGTCGATGGGAATGAGCAGGAAGCTCAAGCTCGGTCCCTGGTTCCGGCCGGTGCTGCGCGGGCTCGCCAGGGGACGGGTGCTGAGAGGCACCCCGCTGGACCCGTTCGGGTTCGCGCACGTCCGCCGGCTTGAGCGCGCGCTGGCGGCCGACTACCGGGACATGGTCGCCGAGCTGGCCCGGACCCTCGACGCGGCCGGCTACGACCGCGCGGTGCGGGCCGCCGAGGCCGCGGAGCTGGTACGCGGCTACGAGGGGGTCAAGCTGGCCAGTGTCGAGCGCTACCGCGAGCGGCGCGACGAGCTCGCCGTCCCGCTCGACGCCGAGGTGTTGCGGCTCCTGCGCTGACCACGGCCGCCGGCGTCGGCGGCGTGGAGCATCCGGTGACCTCATCCGCGCCGACGGGGTCACCGGCCTCTGTCGAGCAGCAGGCCAGGAGGTTCCGTCTGGTAAATGCGTGTGCATAGTGTCAATTCGACGACGACGAGACAGCCGAGCCCACGACCGGTGTGAGCACGGACGGTGTCCTCGAACGCGAACGCCCGCTCCACTACGTGGCGGCCGAAGCCCTCCGGGGGCAGCGGCCGCCCGAAGCCGGCGCGGAGCGCAGGCTTCCAGCGGATTTCCGGCGGGAGAGGCCCTTGGAGGGGTTCGCTAGGCTCGGATGATGGGCTCTCCTAGAACACTTGTGCTGTGGGATATCGATCACACGCTGGTCAGCATCGACGGGGTCGGCAGGGACATCTACGCCGAGGCGTTCCAGGTGGTGACCGGGCAGCCCATGCGGCAGGTCGCGGCCATGGCGGGGCGGACCGACTGGGCGATCACGGCGGAGACGCTCCGGATGCACGACGTCGAGGTGTCGGAGGAACTGCTGAGCTCCTTCGTCGCGGCCCTCGCCGAGGCGTTCGTCGTCTACGAGGCGGAGATCTCACAGCGGGGCAGGGTCCTGGCGGGGGTGCGCGAGGTGCTCGACGTACTGGCGGGCCGGGCCGACGTGATCCAGTCGCTGCTCACCGGGAACATGGAGCCGCTGGCGATCGGCAAGCTCAGGGCGTTCGAGCTGGAGGGTTTTGTGGACTTCGAGGTGGGTGCCTACGGGATGGACCACGAGGACCGCGCGGTGCTGGTGGGCCTGGCGCAGGAACGTGCCGCGCGGAAGTACGAGGAGTCCTTCACCGCGCGGAACACGGTGCTGGTCGGGGACACACCGAACGACGTTCTAGCCGGGCTTGAGGGTGGGGCGCGGGTGGTGGCCGTCGCCACCGGTTCCAGCGACGTCCAGGCCCTGAAGGAGGCCGGCGCGGAGCTGGTGCTGGAGGATCTCGCCGACACCGCCGCCGTGGTACGGGCCCTGTTGGGAGCGTCGGATCTGTAGGGCGGTCCCGGCCGTCCCCGGTCGCCGGGCCGCGCGACCGGTCAGGGCGTGTCGTGCACGGATTCCCCGGGGTCGCGGGACGCCGGGGGCGGGACGGCCGCGCGTTCGCGGCCTCAGGCGAGAGGCGGTCGCCCTACCCTGAGGGCGGACCGGCGGTCATGGTCCGTGCGTCGACGAGCCTGACCAGTTCCGGAAGGACCGTGCCCAGCGGGGCGTCGACGGCGAGCGTCGCGTAGCCGTCGCCGCGGGTCGGGCCCTGGTTGACGATCGCCACGGGGATGCCGAGCTTCGCGGCGCGCAGCACGAACCGGCGGCCGGACATCACCGTCAGCGACGATCCGAGCACCAGCAGCAGGCGTGCTCGTTCCACCAGGGCGTAGCACTCGCGGACCCGCTCCGGCGGGACGGTCTCCCCGAAGAAGACGACGTCGGGCTTGAGCACCCCCCGGTCACACGCCCGGCAGCCGACCAGCTGGAACCCGTCGACCTCCTCGTCCGCCAGCTCGACGTCGCCGTCCGGGTTGATCGCACTCGCTCGGGCACCGAACCGGGGGTTCGCCAGCGTCAGGCGGTGATCCAGCTCCTCTCGCGAGCTCGAATCACCGCAGTCCAGGCAGATCACCTGATGCAGGCTGCCGTGCAGCTCGACGACCGCCTCGGCGCCGCCCGCCTGGTGCAGGCCGTCCACGTTCTGCGTCACGATGCCGGCCACCAGGCCGTGCCGCTGGAGCCGCGCGACCGCCTGGTGGCCGCTGTTCGGCCTCGCCCCGGTCATCGCCCGCCACCCGAGGTAGCTCCGCGCCCAGTAGCGCCGTCTGGCAGCCGGGTCGCCGGTGAACGTCTGGTAGGTCATCGGGGTGTGCCGGACCAGGGAGCCACGCGGCCCCCGGTAGTCGGGAATCCCCGACTCCGTCGATATCCCGGCCCCGCTCAGCACCGCGACACCGCCCGCGGCCACCAGCTTCGCCAGCGCCCTCGTATCCTCGCTCACCCTCCCATACTGACCCACCCCGCATACCCAGCCGGACCCGGGCACATCCTCTCCGGATGCCTTCCAAGGTCAGCGGAAGTCGTCGGCGTGGTCGGCCGCCCACCGGTGGAACGGGGTGGCCGGTGCTCCGGTGAGTTCCTCCACGACGGAGGTGGTCGTCTCCGGGGCGGCCACCATCAGCGCGTGCGCGTCGATGATTCCCTCCGCCGCGGCGGGCGGCCAGCCCTGGTCGAGCAGCTCGCGCAGCGCGATCTCCGGCGCGAGCTCCTCCCAGCGCGTCGGCCGGCCGATCGCCGCGCCGATGGCGGCCACCTGCTCCACCTGGGTCAGCGCCTCGGGGCCGGTCAGCACGTACTTCGCCCCGGCGTGGCCGGTGCCGGTGAGCACGCTCACCCCCGCGGCGGCGATGTCGCGCTCGTGGATCAGTGCCCTGGTGGCCGCACCGTGCACCCAGCGGACGACGCCGGTCCCCCGGATCTGGGCGGCCCACATCAGGGTGTTGGCGGCGAATCCGCCGGGCCGCAGGAACGTCCACTCCGCTCCGGACCGCTCGATCAGCCCCTCGATGAGGGCGTGCGAGCCGAGGATCGAGTTCGGGTCCTGGCCGGGGGCGTCGGATGTGCCGCGTGCGGAGAGGTAGACGACGCGGCGGGCGTGCTTGGTGATCCTCTCGATGGTCGCGGGCGCCGCGTGGTCGGCCGCGAGGGTCGGCCAGACGAGGAACACCGAGTCGACCCCGTCCAGGGCGGCGTCCAGGCTGCCGGGGTCGGCCAGGTCGCCGCGCACCACCTCGGCGCCCTCCGGGAGCCTGGCGGACGCGGGATCGCGGACCAGCGCGCGCACGGCGGCGCCCGCGCCGAGAAGCCGGGTCACGGCCTGACCGCCGACCTTGCCTGTGGCCCCGGTAACCAGAATCATGATGATCTCCTTCGTCAGTGGGAACGTCGTGATCAGCCTGCAACCTCAACTTTGGTTGATGTCAATGAGGCAGGGAGGGGAGGACCGTTGTCCGCAGGGCACCAACCGTCCCCCGGAGGTGAGGGCGGGAAGGCCGGGACGCCGTGGACGCGGGGGCGGGCTCTCGCGTCGCTCGCCGTGCTGGTCGCCGGGCTGCTGGTGTTCCACGACGCCGTGCCGAACGCCGTGGGCAACCTCGGCAGCCTGCTGGAGACGTTCCTGCCCTGGGTCGGCCTGGCGGTTCCCCTACTGGCGGTTCTGGCGCTGCTGCGGCGGTCGGCTCTCGCGGCGGTGGCCCTGCTGCTTCCCATGACGGTCTGGGTCGCGCTCTTCGGCGACCGGCTGCCGCCCGCCGAGCGGGGAGTGGCATCCGACCTGACGGTGTCCCGGCTGACGGTGCTCCAGCACAACGTCGCGGACGACAACCCCGATCCCGCCGGGACCGCGCGGGTCCTGGCGGCAGCCGGTGCGGATCTTGTCGCTCTGGAGGAGCTGACCCCCGAGGCGCTGCCCGTCTACGGGGCCGCCCTCGCGCCGGACCATCCCCACCGCGCCGTCGTGGGCACCGTCGGGCTCTGGTCCAGGTACCCCCTCACGGACTCCCGGCCGGTGGACATCAGGCCGAAGGACATCGAGGGCGACTGGAACCGGGGGTTGCGGACCACCGCGCGGACCCCGTACGGCGACGTGGCCGTCTACGTCGCCCATCTTCCCTCGCTCCGCGTCCGGCTGCCGGACGGCTTCGGCTCCGGCCGGAGGGACGAGAGCGCCGTCGCGCTGGGTGCGGCCCTCGCCGCGGAGAGGCTGGAGCGGGTCGTCCTGCTGGGCGATCTCAACGGCACCCTCGACGACCGGGGCCTGGCCCCCCTCACCTCACGGCTGATCCCGGCGCGGGAGGGCTTCGACTTCAGCTGGCCCGTCGCCTTCCCCGTCGCCAGGATCGACCATGTCATGACCCGCGCGGTGACCCCCGTCAGCACCTGGACCCTGCCCGCCACCGGCAGCGACCACCTGCCGGTCATGGCCCGCGTCAGGCTCTGATCCCCGCGGGAGCCGGTCGTCACCGGTGAGCGCGGCGCTCACCGGTGACGACCGGCTCGGGCGGGTTCGAGGGGCCGGGCGTCGATCGTTCCCGGTGACCGCGTCGCAGCCGCGCCGATCCGTGGCCGAGCCGGACGGATCACGGTGAGACCGGCGTGGGCACCTCCTCCGCGGCCGTCTCGTCGTCCTCGATCGCCGCGCCGCTGAACTGCGCGGAGTACAGGCGGTGGTAGGCGCCGCGGGCGGCGAGCAGCTCGTCGTGGGTGCCGTGCTCGACGATGCTTCCCTCCTCCATCACCAGGATCAGGTCGGCGTCGCGGATGGTCGACAGCCGGTGGGCGATGACGAAGCTGGTGCGGTCCGAGCGCAGCGCGGCCATGGCGTGCTGCACCAGGACCTCGGTGCGGGTGTCGACCGAGCTGGTGGCCTCGTCGAGGATGAGCAGCGACGGGTCGGCGAGGAAGGCGCGGGCGATGGTCAGCAGCTGCTTCTCGCCGGCGCTGACGTTGCTCCCCTCCTCGTCGACCACCGTGTCGTAGCCGTCCGGCAGGGTGCGTACGAAACGGTCGACGAAGGTGGCCCGCGCGGCGGCGAGGATCTGCTCCTCGGTGGCCCGGGGGTTGCCGTAGGCGATGTTCTCGCGGATGGTGCCGCCGAACAGCCAGGTGTCCTGGAGCACCATGCCGATGTGCGAGCGCAGGTCGTCGCGGCGCATCGCGGTGATGTCGATGCCGTCGAGGGTGATCCGGCCCGAGTTCAGCTCGTAGAAGCGCATGACGAGGTTGACCAGGGTGGTCTTGCCCGCGCCGGTCGGGCCGACGATCGCGACGGTGTGCCCGGGGTCGGCCACCAGGGACAGGTCCTCGATGAGGGGCTGCTCCGGGTCGTAGCTGAAGGACACGTGCTCGAACTCGACGCGGCCCCGCCTGGCGGTGGGCACCACCGGGTCGGCCGGGTCGGGCTCCTGCTCCGCGGCGTCGAGCAGCTCGAAGACCCGCTCGGCCGAGGCCACCCCCGACTGCAGCAGGTTGGCCATCGAGGCGACCTGGGTCAGCGGCTGGGTGAACTGCCGGGAGTACTGGATGAACGCCTGCACGTCACCCAGGCTCATCGCCCCGGTGGCGACCCGCAGGCCACCGACGACGGCGATGGCGACGTAGTTGAGGTTCCCGATGAACATCATCATCGGCATGATGATCCCGGAGATGAACTGGGCGCCGAAGCTGGCCTTGAACAGCTCCTCGTTCCGCTCCCTGAACACCTCCTCGACCTCGGGGCGGCGGCCGAACACCTTCACCAGCTCGTGGCCGGTGAACGCCTCCTCGATGTGGGCGTTCAGGCTGCCGGTGTGCTTCCACTGCGCGACGAAGTGCCGCTGTGAGCGCTTGGCGATCATCCCGGTGGCGACCATCGTCAACGGGATGGTCACCAGGGCGATCAGCGCGAGCAGCGGTGAGATCACGAACATCATCGCGAGCACGCCGATCACCAGCAGCAGCGAGTTCAGCAGCTGGCTCATGGTCTGCTGCAGGGTCTGCGAGACGTTGTCGATGTCGTTGGTGACCCGGCTGAGCAGCTCGCCGCGCGGCTGGCCGTCGAAGAACCTGAGCGGAAGCCGGTTCAGCTTCTCCTCGACCTCCTCCCGCAGCCGGTAGACGGTGCGCTGCACCACGTCGTTGAGCAGGTAACCCTGGTACCAGGCGAAAAGCGACGACGCGACGTAGAGCCCCAGTACCCAGAGCAGGACCGTGCCCAGCGCGCCGAAGTCGATGCCCTGACCGGGTACGACGTCCATCCCCGCGAGCAGGTTGGCGAAGTTGTCGTTGCCGGAGGCGCGGGCCGCCTCGATCGCCTGCTGCGTGCTCATCCCGGCGGGCAACTGCTTGCCGATCACCCCGGTGAAGATCAGGTCCGTCGCGTACCCGAGGATCTTCGGCCCGACGACGGAGAACACCACGCTGATCACGGCGAGACCGATCACGGCCAGCAGCTTCGGGCGATCGGGGTTCATCCGCCGGACCAGCCGTCGGGCGGAGGGCCCGAAGTTCATCGACTTCTCCACGGGCATCCCGGCCCCGCCCATGGGGCCCCGGCCGAAGCCTCCGCCTCCGACGGGTGGTCGCGGTCGCGCGGTCGTCGTGGGACTGTCACTCATGCTGCGGTCTCCGCGGCTAGTTGGGACTCGACGATCTCGATGTACGTCGGGCAGGAATCCAGCAGCTCGTCATGGGTTCCCAGGCCGACGATCACGCCGTCGTCCAGGACGATGATCTGATCGGCGTCGGCGATGGTGGAGACCCGCTGGCCGACGATGATGACGGCGGCCTCGGCGGTGTGCGGGCGCAGGGCGGCGCGCAGCCGCGCGTCGGTGGCCAGGTCCAGGGCCGAGAACGAGTCGTCGAACAGGTAGATCTCGGGCTTGCTGACCAGTGCCCTGGCGATGGACAGCCGCTGTCGCTGCCCGCCGGACACGTTCGTGCCGCCCTGGGTGATGGGCGCCTCCAGGCCCTCGGGCATCGCCTCGACGAAGTCGCGTGCCTGGGCCACCTCCAGCGCCTCCCACAGCTCCTCGTCGTCGGCGTCCGGGTTGCCGTAGCGCAGGTTGCTGGCGACGGTGCCGCTGAACAGGTACGGCTTCTGCGGCACCAGGCCGATGCGCGACCAGAGCACCTGGGGGTCGAGGTCGCGGACGTCGACGCCGTTGACCGAGACCGTGCCCGAGGTGGCGTCGAACAGCCTGGGCACCAGCGAGACCAGTGTCGTCTTGCCGGAGCCGGTGCTGCCGATCACGGCGGTGGTCTGTCCCGCCGCCACGCGGAAGGAGATGCCGGACAGCACGGGTGCCTCCGCGCCCGGGTAGCGGAACTCGACGTCGCGCATCTCCAGTTCGGCGCGGCCGCTCACCTGTCGTACCGGGTCGCTGGGCGGCGTCACCGACGACTCGGTGTCGAGCACCTCGGTGATGCGCTCGGCGCAGACCGCGGCGCGCGGGATCATCATCGAGATGAAGCTGGCCATCATCACCGACATGAGGATCTGCATCAGGTACATCAGGAACGCGGTCAGGGCGCCGATCTGCATCTCGCCGCTGTCCACCCGCCCGGAGCCGAACCAGAGCACGGCGATACTGGAGATGTTGAGGATCAGCATCACGGTGGGGAAGATGAGCGCGGTCAGCCGTCCCACCCGCAGCGCGGTGTCGGTCAGCTCGCCGTTGGCCTCGGCGAACCGGCGGGTCTCCTCACGCTCGCGGACGAAGGCGCGCACCACGCGGATGCCGGTGAGCTGCTCGCGCAGCACCTGGTTCACCCGGTCGATGCGCTCCTGCATCGCGCGGAACTGGGGGACCATGCGGACGATGATCAGGCCGATCGAGACCAGCAGCGCGGGGACGCAGACCAGCATGAGCCAGGACAGGCCGAGGTCCTGGCGCAGCGCCATGATGATGCCGCCGACGCCCATGATGGGGGCCGCGACCAGCATCGTGCAGGTCATCACGACGAGCATCTGGACCTGCTGCACGTCGTTGGTCCCGCGGGTGATCAGGGAGGGGGCGCCGAAGTGGGAGACCTCCCTGGCGGAGAAGCCGCCGACCTGGTGGAAGATCGCCGAGCGGACGTCGCGCCCGAAGCCCATGGCCGCATGGGAGCCGTAGTAGACCGCCGCGATCGAGCAGGCGATCTGCACGAGGGAGACGGCCAGCATCCAGCCTCCCGCGGTGAGGATGTAGCCGGTGTCGCCGGTGGCCACGCCCTGGTCGATGATGTCGGCGTTCAGGCTGGGCAGATAGAGCGAGGCGATGGTGCCGACCAGTTGCAGCACCACCACGGCGGTCAGTACCGCCGAGTAGGGGCGCAGGTAGGTGCGGAGCAGGCGGGTCAGCATGGGATCTCTTTAGGTGGGGTGGCCGGGAGAGGGGCGTCGTGCCGGAGGACCGGCCGTCGGCCGGTCTCGTCCGTCGTCCCGGTAGCCGGGATCATGAGGATTTCCTCCAGCGGGGGAGTGTCGGACTCAGCCTGCGACCTGAACTTCGGTTGAGGTCAAGGGAACGGGCCGAGGTGGGGACAGGTGCGGAGCCCGACCGGTGGCCTGGAAGCGATCTCCGAGAGCGGCAGCGGGTCGCTTTCGACGAACTCCCGATGGTCGCGCGCGACAGGCGGCGGCCATGGCGTGGCCGGTCGTGGGGGCTCGATCGGGCCGGTGAGCACCTGCCGGATGAGGGAGCCCTGGCACGTCGGTCATCCTACAAAGCAAGTGGACAGAGCGCTCACCCATTTATTGCGGTTCAGCCGTATGTGGCGTTCGGGGGACCGGAGGGACGGACGGGGCCCCGGTGAAAGAAGTGATCGTTTCCGGCGAGGTGCGGAATCTTTTTCCAGCAAATGTAGGAAAACAGCGTGAAAAACCCCATCTTTCACCCGATGCGGTGGGCATCATCTGCGATCTAACGTCGTGTGGCAGACAACCTGACATCACCACGACAGCCGTCTGCCTGTCGGCCAGGAGATCACCTGATGCCCCGTGCCCTCGCCCACCGTCCGTGGGTGCCCACCGTCACCGAGGATCGCGTCCAGTCCGTACTGAAGGCCGTGACGGACCAGACCGCCTCCTCGATCCAGAACGAGATCGAACGGCTGGTGGCCGGCAACCACCGCATCCACGACATCGAGTCGGTCAACCTGAACCCGGCCACGAACATCATGAACCCCCGGGCCGAGGCGCTGCTCTCGGCCCGCCTCGGGTCGCGGCCGTCACTGGGGTACCCGGGCGAGAAGTACGAGATGGGTCTGGAGGCGATCGAGCAGATCGAGATCATCGCCGCCGAGCTGGCCGCCGAGGTCTTCGGCGCCGGCTACGCCGAGGTACGCGTCGGCTCGGGAGCGCTGGCGAACCTCTACACCTTCATGGCCACCTGCGAGCCCGGTGACACGATCATCGCCCCGCCGGCGAGCATCGGCGGCCACGTCACGCACCACGAGCCCGGCGCGGCCGGCCTGTACGGGCTGAACATCGTTCCCGCCCCCGTCACGCCGGACGGCTACACGGTGGACGTCGACGCCCTGCGCGAGCTCGCCGAGCGGGTCCGGCCGAAGCTGATCACCATCGGCGGCAGCCTCAACCTGTTCCACCACCCGGTGGCGCACATCCGCGAGATCGCCGACGCGGTCGGCGCCCGCGTGCTCTTCGACGCCGCCCACCTCTGCGGCATGATCGCCGGAAAGGCGTGGCCGCAGCCGCTGGCGGAGGGCGCCCACCTGATCACCATGAGCACGTACAAGAGCCTGGGCGGGCCGGCGGGCGGGCTCATCGTGACCAACGACGCCGAACTGGCCGAGCGGCTCGACGCGATCGCCTACCCGGGACTGACCGCCAACTTCGACGCGGGCAAGACCGCCGCGCTCGCCATGACCATGCTCGACTGGAAGGCGGCGGGGCCCGCCTACGCGCAGGAGATGATCGCGACCGCGCGGCGGCTGGCCGACGAGCTGCTCGCCCTCGGCGTGCCGATCTTCGCCGCGGACCGGGGGTGCACCCGTTCCCACCAGTTCTCCGTGCTGGCCCACCGCTACGGCGGCGGGCAGCGGGCCGCCCGGCGGCTGCGCGAGGCGAACCTGCTCAGCAGCGGCATCGGCCTGCCGGTGGAGGCGGTCGAGGGGGACGTGAACGGCCTGCGGATCGGTACGCCGGAGATCGCCAGGCTCGGGATGACCGAGGCGGACATGCCGGAGCTGGCCTCGTTCATCGCCCGCGGCCTGGACGAGAACGTCGACCCGGGTACCGTGGCGCCGGAGGTCACCGAGTGGCGGAGCCGCTTCTCCGGCGTGCGTTTCACGGTGGACAACCCCTCCTGAGGGGCATACGCCGCGCTGTGCTGAAATCCGCCCGTACCCGGCTCCCGTGTTAGCGGCGTGGAAGCCGGGGTAGGGCGGCCGTGCGCTCGCCGTCGCGCGTCCCCGCCAGGGGAGATCCGATCCGCCGGCGGCCGGTCCTTGTCCGGGGCGTGGCCGCAGGGCCCGGTGTGAGAGGAGAGCACGGTGGCCGAATCGGATCTGATCCTCGACCTGGTGTGGCAGGAGTTCCACGAGGTCGTGAACATGACGTCGGAGGAGCTGCGCGCCTTCCTGCTGGCGTCGGCCTCGGCGGACGGGGGCGTCGCCGGAAGCCCCGAGTTGGTCATGCCGCCGCTCGGACGCCAGGTGCTCGGGGTCCTCGGCAAGCGGAAGGACGACCTGACCGCGGACGACATCGAGACGATGCGGCAGGCCGTCGACCGCGTCGAGGACACGCTGGCCGAGGGGAGGGTCGGCGATGACGACGACGACCGGCGGCGGGCGCTGCTGGAGGTCGGGCACAATCCGCTCCGGCCGTCCCGGCTCCGGGGCTGACCTCGGGCGCGCCGACCAGCGGGCCGGCAACTCGGCCTCCCGGCCGGTGAGCGGCGGTCAGTAGCCGCCGAACCAGCCGGGGACGTCGAGCCGGAAGACGTCCCCCGCGGTCATGGCGCGCAGGTCGGACTCCAGGGCGCGCAGGCGGTCCTCACCGAGGGTCCTCGCCCAGCCGGCGCGCAGGTCCTCGAAGATGCGCGCGGACCGGGCGAGGCTGTCGACGCCCCGCTCGGTGAGCCGCACGATCTTGCGGCGGGCGTCGCCCGGGTCGGAGCGCCGCTCGACGTAGCCCAGGTGCTCCAGGGTGTCCACGGTCTTGCCCGCCGCCTGCTTGGAGACGCCCAGCCGTCGGCCGAGCTCCACGGCGGTGGTGCCCTCGGGGCCGATCGCCTGCAGGACGAATCCATGCATCGGACGCATGTCGGGGTGTCCCTGGCGGGCGAGCTCCACGTGGAGCTCGTCGATGAGCATCCGGAAGCCGAGGAAGAGCCTGAGCGGGAGTTCGAAGCCCGGAGGGTCGGCCGGCACGATCGTCTCCGCCTCACTGTTTCGACAATGGTGTTGTCGAGCTTAGGGACTCTCTCCGTACCTGTCATCCACGGGGTGGCAGCCGGACGGATCGCTCACCCCACGTGCGCACCGCCTGCGGTGAAGGGTCACCTTCACCGCAGGCGCCCGTCGGGGCGGCGCGGGTCCTGGAGCCACTTGTCGGTCTGGCGGGTCGCGTTGGGCGCGCCGGGGGTGCCGGGCGAGCGGCGGGTGGCGCGGGTCTCGGTCACGGTGAAGTCGGCCACCACGTGCCGGTTGTGCAACAGGAAACCGACGACGCCCGCGATCGCCTGCACGCTGTCCCCCGCGCGGGCGTGGCCGGTCAGGAGGTAGACCAGCGGCGTGGACGGCTGGTCGAGGGCGAAGTGGCGGTCGTGGTGGTGCGCGTCCTGGAGCGTTCTTATCGGGATCGGCCGCGAGGTGGTGAACCACGCGGCGACCTCCCAGAAGGGCTGGGCCTGGTCGCCGTCGGTCGACTCCTCGTAGCAGGTCGTGCAACCCCGGCGAGCGTCCTGCCCGTGGGGGCACGCCCAGGCGGCGAGGTCGTGCGGCATGCTGCGCTCGGACATGAGCTGACCGTACCTTCCCGTGCGGAGAGACCGGCGTTTCGCCGTCCCCCCGCGCCGGGGCATCGGGTTTTCCGCCGGATGGCCCCGGCGTCGTGCCGTCTCGGTGTTGTCGCCTGCCCGTTTCCGGCCCCGGTACTCGTCCGCTCTCGCGAGTGCGCCCGCGAAATATCCATGTATTTCGTGGTTTCTGCAGGTCATCGAGAGGAAGGAGTGATCTTGGGAGTGTTTCGAGGGCTTCGGTGTGGGCATCGGACCGATCGAGGGGCATCGAACGGGGGACGCATGGCGCGTGGGTTTGACGCGTCCGCTCACTACGGGCGGCGCATCGCCGACGTTCACGACGGCGGCATCACGGTGAACGACTCACCCGGGGGCGCGTGCGGGCCCCTGACGGCTTCAGGGTTCCCGGCGGACCCGGATCTCTCGGTGGCTCCGGAGCCGCCGAGGTCTCCTGGGCAGCCGCGTCTCCCCGGACTGCTGAGCTCTCCCGGGCCCGGACCGTCACGTGCCACGAAGCCCCCGGGCTCCCCGAGGTCCCTGAAGCCCGCGGGATCCCTGAAGCCCGCGAAGTCTCCGGAGCGCTCGAAGCCCGCCGAGCGCCCGGACCCGTTGGACCTGCCGGCGCTGCCCGCCGCGCGGGGCCCGATCAGCGCCCTGCTCTTCGAACGGCTGGTACACCCACCGCACCGCTTCGGCCTCCTGTCGCTCCCGCTGCTGTCGTTCCCCGCCCGTTTCGCGGGCCCGGTCCTCGTGGACGAGGACGTGCAGCTGGCGCTCTTCGTCTGCTACGAGCTGCACCACCGGGGCTTCGAGGGCGTGGACGAGCGGTGGGAGTGGAACCCCTCGCTGCTGGAGGTGCGGGAGATCCTGGAGGCACGGTTCGAGGAGGGGCTGGCGCGGGCCGTGTCATGTCCGCCCACCCAGCGGCCCGAGCACCTGAGCCAGGCCCTGACCGATCTGGTGGCCGCCGCCGTCGACGGCCCCGACCTGCCGGGATTCCTCCAGCGGCAGGCCGACCTCGCGCAGTTCCGCGAGTTCGTCGCGCACCGGTCGATCCACCACCTGAAGGGGGCCGATCCGCACACCTGGGCGATCCCCCGGCTGAGCGGGCGCCCCAAGGCGGCGCTGGTGGAGATCCAGATGGACCGGTACGGCGGCGGGCGCGTCGAGCGGACGCACTCCGCGCTTTTCCGGACCACCATGCGCCGGCTGGGCATGGACGACTCCTACGGCGCCTACCTCGACCAAGTCCCGGCGATCACGCTGGCCGTCTCCAACACGATGTCGCTGTTCGGGCTCCACCGGCGCCACCTCGGAGCGCTGCTCGGTCACCTGGCGGCCACCGAGATGACCTCCTCGGTCCCCAACCGCCGCTACTCCAGGGGCCTGCGGAGGCTGGGGGCGGGCGAGGCGGCGAGCCGTTTCTACGACGAGCAGGTGCGGGCCGACGCCGTACCCGCGCAGACCGCCGCGCACGACATGTGCGGCGGGTTCGTACGGCAGCACCCCTCGCGGGCCGGTGACGTCCTGTACGGGGCGGCCTGCGCGCTGACCCTGGATCGGCTCTTCGCCGAGCACGTCATGAGCCGGTGGCGGCGCGGCGTCCCGTCACTGCGGGAGGTGGGCGCGGCGAGGCCGTGACGACCGAACCAGGTGGTACCGGCGGGGGGAGGCCCGTACCTCAGTTTCCGTGCCCGCCCATGGCCTGGCGGATCACGTCGCGGGTCCGGTCCACGAGCGCCAGCGGTGTCCCGAGCAGCAGGTTCCTGACCGCCGATTCGGTGCCCGGATGCGGGTGGGTCGGCGCCAGCGCCTCGGCCGCCTTCACCCCGGCGGCCAGGGCCCGGCGTTCGGCCTCGCTCGTCTGGGCGCGGAACCGGGGAAACTCGTGGCGCTCCTCGGCGTGGGCGTGGGCCAGCACCGCCGCCCGCAGGACCTGCAGGTGTCCGGAGAAGTCGGGATGGTCGGCGCCCAGCTTCTCCAGGTCGGAGAGCATCTGCTTGGCCTCCCGCTCCTCACTGAGGCGCTCGTCGACCACGCTGTCCCCGCCCTCGATCTTGAGGCGCGCATAGGGATGCACGACCTCCTCCTCGGCGGTCTCGTGCACGGCCAGCATCCGCACCAGGCGCTGGAACGCCTCGGCACGCCGGTGCCCCGCGGGAGCGTTCTCCACCTCGTCGAACAGATCCCTGATCATCACGTGCTGGCGTACCAGCAGGTCCACGACGTCGTTCTCACCCATCAGTTCGGGTACGTCCTTGCGGTCACTCATAGGTCCCCCCTTGTCATTAGGACGCTTACCCCCATCCGGGCACCGAAACCCGGGGTGACCCGGCGCGGGCCGCACGCCGGTGACCGCGTACCCGCAGACGCCCGCGTGAAGCCGCGGTCAGACGGTGATCCACTCGGTGACGACGGTCGCGCCCGCGAGGTGACAGCGGAGGCTGAAAGGCCCGGCGGGGACGTCGTCGTAGACGAACCTGCCCAGCTCGTCGGTGGCCAGCGTCACCGGACGGTGCCCGAGGACCTCGACCTCCGCGGGACCCGGCGGCATCAGCTGGCCCACCACACGCCCGCCGTCGGCGGTCACGGTGACCTCCAGGTCGACGGTCAGCTCCGCCACCTGGAAGGTCAGCATCCGCGGCGCCCTGTCACCCCGCACCCGTGAGGGCCCGCTGAGGGAGTCGAAGACCAGCTCGGCCAGCTCGGCGTCGAGCGCGCGGAGCGCGTAGGCCTCGACGGCGACCTGCAGGAGCTCGGAGGGAACGGGATCGAACAACTCGACGGCGCGGCGCAGCTCCGCCTCAAGCGCGTCGTCGCTCATCGGAAGCCCCGTTCCGTGAGGAGGACGCGCAGCCGCCGCAGGCAGCGCTGTCTGATCGGCCCGATGCTCCCGACGGCGATGCCGAGCGTCGCCGACACCTCCTGGTAGCTGACCGGCGGCGAGGCCATGAGCAGGCGCAGCAGCCGCCGGCAGTTCTCTCCCAGTTCCTGGAACGCCTGCCACATGGCCCGCATCCGCTCCCGCTCCATCGACGCCTCCTCGGCGTCGACCACCGCCTGCTCGGGCGTACGACCGTCGGCGGCGCGGTCGAACACCTCGGGGTCGTCGCTCGGCGAGACCCGCCGAGCGGTTCTGATCACCTTGACGCACTCGTTCCGCGCCGTGCTGGCCAGCCAGGCCCCGACCCGGTCCGGCTCACGGATCCGCGCGAGGTTCTGCGCGAGCCGGAACCAGGTCGTCTGGTAGACCTCCTGGGCGTCCGCGTCTCTCAGCCCGTGGGCGCGCACGACGGACCACACGAGCGGGCTGAGGCCCTCCACCAGGGATTTCCACGCCGCGGTCTCCCCATCCACCGCGGCGCGGAAGAGAGTGCCGGTCGAGTCTCGATCCACGGTGACGTCCCCTTGCATTCGGGACTGTCATCGTACGACGGAGGGCCGATGCGGCCGCACCGGTTTTCAGAGCGCGACCGGGACACTTTGCACGCTCGACGGCGTCCAGGTGGAGGGGATGAGGGTGGGGGCGGTCAGGCCCTGCACCCCCCTGCCGGACAGGGGGGCGGTCAGCAGCTCGGCGGCGGCCTGCCGGGAGTCGGTCACGTTGTTCCGCACCATGTGATTGACGATCATGCCGACGACCAGGGGCGCGGAGAAGGAGGTGCCGCTCCACTGCGCCAGCCCGTCGAACCTGACGCGTTCGCGGATCGCGTTCGGCGACGCCGCCATCTTCTCGCTGAGCTCGCCCCGGTGCGGAGGGAACTGGCAGGTGCAGTCGTAGGTGGAGCCGTACCGGCAGTGGTCGTAGGTCGAATGCTGGTAGTCGTAGGGCACCGGGGTGTCGTCCACCGCGGTGAAGGCGCTCACCAGGTGCTCCCCGGGAGCGTACGCCGTCACCCACGGCCCGTGACCGCTGAAGCAGGCCCGGTCCTGGCCGTCCTTCCTCAGCGCGCCCACCGACACGACGGCGCCGGCGTAGTCGGGGTCGTCGGCGTAGGCCGCGGGATAGAACCGCTTGTCGCTGCCGTTGTTCCCCGCCGCGGCCACCAGCAGTGTCTCCGGGTGGTTGGTCACCAGCTCCCGCATGAAGTCCTCAAGCCCCATGAGCGCCTGGCAGTCCGTGCTCAGGGTTCCCGCGGACAGGTTGATGATGTCCGGCCACCTGTTCAACGGCCGCATCTCCCCGAGCAGGAGGTCACCCAGGCACTTCTCGGAGATGGCGCCCGCGTTGACGAGCGCCCCGTTCACCGTGATGGCGGCGCTGGGTGCGACGGCGCTGATCAGCCCGGCGATGAAGGTGCCGTGACCGACGTACTGCTTGAGTATCCCCTCGGAGTCCAGCTCGATCTCCTTGCCCTCGCCCTCGACGAGGCTCATCCACGGGTGCGACCTGTAGTTCTCCACCAGTCCCGTGTCGATCACCAGGACGGACACCGGGCCGGCCGTCGCGCCGGCGACCCGCTTGACCACCGCCGGGTTGGGCGGCCCGTATCGGGCCACGGGTACCGGCTCGTCGCCGGGGCAGCAGTTCACCGCGATGGACACGATGTGGTTCCTGGACACCATCCGGCGGCCGTTGGCCTGCTCCAGCTCCTCGACGGCCCGCAACGCGTCCGACACGTCCCGGTCGCTCCAGCGCTCCGCACGGTCCACAGGCCCGACCAGGATCTTGAACACGCCGCTCGGGCTCTCCTCCTCCTGCAGCTCCACGCCACGGTCACTGCCGCGATCCCGGCGGAACGCCCTCCGGATCGCCCGGGTGACCTCGGGGGCGTCATCCCGCCTGGCGAGGACACAGCCCTTCTCATAGAGAAAACTGGACGAGTCATCCGGGCCCGCCGCGAGCACGACCCCCTCTCCCATGGCCGCCTGGATCTGGTCGAACTGTTCCTGGAACCTGTCTGGTGCCATGTTCACTGTCCTGTCTCGGAGATTCCTCACGTCGCCATGGGTTAGGAGCCGCGGGGCGCCCGGTTGATACACCCCTGCGTACGAGCACAGCGGCATGGACGCTCCGAACACATCACGTCTAACATCGATCCGTGACCGGGGGAAGCCCGCGGACCCCGCCTTCCGTGGGAGATGCTCTCGACCTGTTGCCCCTGCTGTTCGCCCGTCCCGCCGACGCGCTGGCCGGAGCGCGGGCCGTGCTGGCGGGCGCCCCTTCCTTTCATGACGCCTCCGTCGCCCACCAGGTGATCGGCATCTGGCAGCGCGACTTCGGCGACCTCACGACGGCGATCGACCATCTCCGGCGGGCCCGTGTGCTGGCGGTCAGGTCCGGCTCCGCGGACCGCGAGACGGACGTGCTGTCGACCCTGGGGGCCGCCCTCATCCACGCGGGGCGCACCAGGCAGGGGATGGCGGCGCTGGGGGCGGCGGTCGAGAGGGGCGGCGGGCTCACCGGCGCCCGCGCGCTGTTTCGGCGCGGCTACGCCTGGTGGGTCCTCGGCGGGCACCGTGAGTCGCTCGACGACCTGCGCCGGGCCATCCCCGCCCTGCGCCGGGCACAGGACACGATCTGGACCGCCCGCGCGCTCACCCTCAGGGCCACGGTCCACCTGGCCGTGGGGGCCGTGGAGCGGGCCGAGGCCGACTTCGTCGCCGCCGAGCTGCTGTGGGACACCACCGACCAGGAGCACGACAAGGCCGACGCGGTGGAGAGCAGGGGGCTGGCGGCGTTCAGGTCCGGTGACCTCCCCGCGGCGCTGCACCACTTCGACGAGGCCGCGAGCCGTTACCGGGCACTCGGCACGCCCATGTTCGTGCTGCACATCCGGCGGTGCGGGGTGCTCCTGGCGGCCGGGCTGGCGCGCGAGGCGCTGGAGGAGGCCGACGCCGCCACGGAGCTGCTGAACCGTACGGGAGGGCAGACGACCCGCGGCGCCGAACTCCTCCTGATCGCCGCGCGGGCCGCGATCGCGGTGGGCGAGCCGCACGCGGCGATCGTCCGCGCGGGCACGGCCGTCCGGCTCTTCTCCAGTCAGCGCCGCGACTGGTGGCAGGCCCACGCTCGGCTGGTGCTGGTCCAGGCCAGGTTCGCGGCGGGTGAGATCTCCGGCCGTTCGGTACGCGACGCCGCCGCGGTCGCGCTGCGGCTGGCGGAGCTGCGCGCCCCCGAGGCGGTCCAGGCGTCGTTGCTGGCCGGTCGCACCGCCCTCGCCCTCGGCGCCGACGCCGACGCCGAACGGCACCTGGCCGCCGCGGCCAGGGGCAGGGCACGCGGTCCCGCCTTCGCCCGGGTGGACGGTTGGGTGGCGCAGGCGCTGCGGGCTGCGGCCGCGGGGCGGACCCGCGGCGTGCTGGACGCCTGCCGGCGGGGTCTCGACCTGCTGGACGAGTACAGGATGACACTGGGCGCCTCGGAGTTGCGAGCGCGGGCCACCGCGCAGGGGGCGGAGCTGGCCCTGCTCGCGCAGCGGGCGACCCTCGCAGGAGGGAGCCCCCGCCGGTTCCTCGGCTGGAGTGAGCGCTGGCGCGCCACGGTGCTGGCGGTCCCGCCCACCCGGCCGCCGGACGACCCCGAGCTGCTGCGCGACGTGACGGCCTTCCGGGAGATCAGCAGCCGGATCGAGGCGGCGAGGCAGAAAGGCAGCCCGGCCCCCGCGCTGGAGCGCGAGCAGCGGCGGCTGGAGAAGGGGATCCGCGACCGGACGCTCCGGATGCGCGGTGCGGGCGGCACCGACGGGCACCGCTTCGACGTGGACCTGCTGCTCGACGAACTCGGTGACGGGTGGCTGATCGAGATCGTCGCCGTCGACGGCGACCTGCACGTCCTGCTCTGCGGCCGGGGCCGGGTGCGCAGGTTCGCCGCGGGACGGCTGGCCGACGCGGCGATCGACGCCGACCACGCCCGCGCGGGTCTCAGCAGGATCGCGTACGGGGGCTCCGCGGCCAGGCTGCCCGTCCTCGAAGCCGGCGGGCGCCGCCTCCAGGAGACACTGCTCGGCCCCGCGGTGCGCCACCTCGGGGAAGGGCCGGTGGTCGTCGTACCGCCGGGCAGGCTGCACGGCGTGCCTTGGGCGCTGCTGCCCGCGCTGGGTACGCGGGTGCTGAGCGTGTCGCCGTCGGCGAGCGCCTGGCTCCACGCCCGGCGGATCGAGCCGTCGCCGTCACGGGATCGGGTCGTGCTGGTCAGAGGCCCGGGGCTGGCGACGGGCGGTGCCGAGATCCCGCCCCTGGCAGCCAGGTACGGCGAGGCGACGGTGCTGGAGAACGGCACCGCGGTCACCTCGGCCGTGCTCGCGGCGCTGGACGGCAGCAGGCTCGCGCACATCGCCGCGCACGGCACCTTCCGCTCCGACAGCCCGATGTTCTCCTCCCTGGGGATGGACGACGGCCCGCTCACGGTGCACGACCTCGAACGACTCCGCAGCGCTCCGTACCGGATCCTCCTGTCCAGCTGCGACTCCGGCAGGCTGCAGCCGGTCGGCGCGAACGAGCTGCTGGGCCTCGCCACGGCGCTGCTGCCGCTGGGCACGGCCGGGATCGTGGCGAGCTCGGTGCCGGTCGACGACGAGGCCGTGGTACCGCTGATGCTCGCCCTGCACGAGGGGCTGCGGCGCGGCCTGAGCATGGCCGAGGCCCTGCGCGACGCCAGGTTGTCGATGCCCGGCGACGCGCTCCACCGTGCGACGGGCTGGTCCTTCTCCGCCATCGGAGCGGCCTGACCCGCCCCGCCGGATCGTCTCATCGGTGGCCGCCCGTCCGGTCGCCGCGCAGGCCAACGGTGAAGAGCCCTTCCAGGCCGGCGCGGTCGCTGCTGCCGAGACGCGCGTAGGCGTCGCACAGGTGGTTGGCGACCGTGCGGATCGACACCGTGAGCTGCTCGGCGATCTGCCGGTTGGTCAGGCCCGCCGCGGCAAGGCTGACGATCTGCCGCTGGCGGGCGGTCAGCCTCGGCAGCGCGAGGTTGACCAGCGCGGAGCTGCGCGCCCCCTGGCAGGCGCCCGCCAGCGCCGAGGCCCGGTTCCTGGATGCCTGCGAGGCGCGCCGGTCGGGGTGGACGAGGGCGGCGTGCGCGGACGCCTCCGCGGCGTGGAGCATCAGGCCGAGGTCGGCGAGTCCCCGCGCCACCTTGTCCAGGGCGTCCCCGTCGCGCCGGGCCAGCGCGCGGGCGTGCCGCGCCAGCAGGGGAGCGAGGTCCCCCTCCGCGCGGTCGGCCAGTTCCCCGAGCCGATCGGCGACCAGCTCGGGGGAGCCGAGCCGCACCACGTCGTGCAGGGCGAACAGGTCGTCTCCGAACAGGCCGTCTCCGGCGACGCCGAGCGCGGACCGCAGGGCGCCGTCGAGGTCTCCCTCGGCGGCGAGTGCCCAGGTCCGTGCCGGTACGGCGGCGGATGCCCGCCGCCAGGTGTCCGTGTCGGGCGCGGGCGACCGGGTGTCCCCCGCAGGCGCCGGAGGCTGTGCTCCGCTCACCGGCCACGGGCGCGTCCAGGCATCCCCGGCGGGGGCGGGACCGCGCGAGATGGCCTGCCAGGCCGTCGCCAGGTCGCCGACGTAGGCGGCGGCGTGGGCGAGTTCGGCCAGGCAGTCGCGGTGGTGGGGAGAGCGGCGCAGTCCCTCGCGACTCCAGGCCATGGCCTCGCGGGTCTCCCCGCGGAGCCGGGCGACGCGGGCGCGCCGCGCGCAGAACTCCGGCATCGCGGGCTCGTCCCAGCCGGTGTCGTCCTCGGCCATCCGCTCGCCGACGCCCCGGGGTATCTCCGCGAGTCTTCCGGTGTACGCGCGCGCGGCCAGTTCCTCGCACTCGGCCGCCAGCGCCGAGGCCCTCGGGGCCCTTCGCCTACCGGAAGGCCCGCCCGAGAGGGAGGGCTCCGCCGCGGCGGCCCGCAGCACCGGGCCGTGCAGCGGGTGGACGAGCCGGTCGTCCACGGTGACGAGCCCCCTCGCCCGCAGGCGTTCGAGGACGGCGGGGGCCACGAGGGCGCCCGGCGCATCCGCGCCCGCGCCCAGTGGTTCGCCGGACGCGATGAGCTCCAGCGCGTCCCGCTCCTCGGTGTCGAGGTCGCGGATCGTCTCCTCCACCAGTTCCCGGACGCGCGCGGTGATCGGCGGCGTGCCCCGCCAGGTCCAGGTGCCCGACACGTGGTTCAGGTCTCCGCCGGCGTGCACGGCGACGACCAGCTCGCGCAGCAGCCGCAGGTCGCCGCGGCTCGCCCGGTACAGGCGCCGGACGGTGAGGGCGTCCACATAGCCGCCCACCGCCCGCGCCAGCAGCTCGGCGCAGGCGTGCTCCGTCAGGGGGGCCAGTGCCAGGCGCGGCAGCAGGTTCTCCTCCCAGAGCCTGGAGATATCCTTCGGCGCGGGCTCGCCCTCCCTGACCGTGACGAGCAGGCGGGTGCGCCCACCGAGCGCCAGCTCGTGGACGAGCGCGGCCGAGGCGTCGTCGAGCAGATGGGCGTCGTCCACGACGAGCACCGCGTCACGCATCGCCTCGGGCACGGCCTCGGCGGTCAGGCGGCTCCGGCCGCTGCCCGCCGCACCGGTCACGACGATCCCCCGGCGACCGGCGGAGAGGTTTCGCCGTACGAGATCAAACTCCTCAGCTCTGGCCGTGAACGGCCAGGGAGACCGTGGGTTTCTCACAGCGATATGAGGCGCGCCGCCCGCCGGTGATACACGCGGAGCCGAGTGAACCGGGGATACCGGCCCTTTCGCCGGTAGGCGGCCCTGAGGGCGCGCGGTCACCTGGTCGCGGCGGTCTCCTCGGGCAGGGCGGGGGGCTCGAAATCAAACCAGATCGGCTGCCGGTCGCTCGGCTCGTGGAAGCGGCGCAGCTCGGCGACGCCGCTGAGCCGGCCCATCCACCCGGCGTACAGGGGGCTGTCCTCCTCGAAGCCGCTCATCATGAAGGTGAGCCGCGTCGCGCCGTCCGAGCCCTCCGGCTCCCAGCTGGAGACGCCGAAGCCCGGCCACTCCAGGGAGAACCTGCGGCCCGGCTCCATCGCGACGACCCTCCCCGGCGCCTCGTCCACCTCGAAGCCGCCCATTAGGAGTCTATTTACTCATATATCGAGATATATGAGTAAATAGTCGGTCATTATTGGGTCTGTTCGGGCCTGTGTCAGGCCCGGGAGCGGCGGCCCGGCTTCATGGACTCATCCCCAGGCCGGACTGGTAAGGACAGATCCAGGCAAAGACCACGCTACCGAAATTCACCAGCATGGTGTGCGGGGTCCGGCCCGCCGTCTCGGTGACCTGGAGCCTGACCACGGAACCGGCCCGCATCCAGCTCGCCACGTCGTCCTCGGTGGGTTGGTGGCCGTGCAGGCGCAACATCAGGTCGTGGGGCTGACCGGATATCCGCAGGTGTAGCTCGCACGTGGGTTCGATGTCCGCCATGGTTCGCCGTCCAGTGTGGAATAGACCCGGCGGGGTTGTCGGCGTCCCTTCGAGCGTACTCCCGCCGTACGCGCGCCCCCGAACCCGCGTCCGGCGGATGGCCGGTCACCCTGGCCGGTAGTGATGAGATGCCCCGCTCACATGCTTTCGAGCGCATTGTCATGATCCTCGACTTCAAAACTGAAAATACCGGAAAAATGGCTGGTTCTTCCTTGTCCTTGAGCGGCCAATGAGCATTCAAGTGCTGATTCTCGTGGATATTTTCAGCAATCCGCGATCTCATATTCCCGCCAGTCCTTCGGGATCTTTTCTGGGATGAGGAGAGTCATATGGCCAATTCGCGAAGAATCGCGGCGATCACGGCCGCGATCGCGACGGCGGTCAGCCTCGGGGCCGTCGGCGCGCAGGCGTCGACGGCGGACGCCCGACGGTCGACGGCGGACGCCCGGTCGGAGACCGCGATGCCCACGAGGGGGGTCCGGATCACCCGTTTCCTCGGTGAGCAGCGCCTGCCGAACAAGATGCGGTTCCGGGGGACCACGGTCGGCGGCATCTCCGGCATCGACCGTGACCCGCGTACCGGCACCTGGTACCTCATCTCCGACGACCGGTGGCGCTACAACCCGGCCCGCTTCTACACCGGCCGCCTTGACATCAACCCGGTCACCGGAGCCTTCACCGGGGTGAACCTCACCGGGGTCACCACCCTGCGGCGGCCCGACGGGACCCCCTATCCCGCCTACGGCCGGGCCGGGTCCGCCGATCCCGAGACGATCCGCTACGACAGGTGGAGCAACCGGCTGCTCTGGGGCCACGAGGGCGATCGGCCGGACGCGACGCATCCCGAGATCCCGGTCTCCGACCTGTTCGTCCGCTGGACCAACACCCGGGGCCGCCACCTCGGAGAGCTGACGACCCCCCGCAACATGAAGATGACCAGCACCGACAGCGGCCCCCGGCGCAACTTCGGCTTCGAGGGCCTGACCTCCACGGAGCGCACCATCACGGCGGTCACCGAGGGCCCCAGGTACGAGGACGGCGAGCCGCCGACCGCCACCAAGGGCGCCCCGGCCCGCATCACCGTGTGGAGCCGCGACGGCAGGCCGCGCGGGCAGTACGTCTACCCGATCGACCCGCTGCCGGCGGCACCGATCCCGCCGACCGGTCAGTCCGACAGCGGCGTCTCGGAGATCCTGGCGATCGACGACAACCGCTACCTCGCCCTCGAACGCTCCTGGATCGAGGGCGTCAACTACAAGGCCAAGCTGTACGAGATCGACCTGCGCGGTGCCACGAACGTGCTGAACAGGGACAGCCTGTCGACCGGCCGCCCGTACCGCCCGGTTTCCAAGCGTCTGGTCTCCGACCTCAGCACGGTGCGGACACCGGTGCAGAACCTGGAGAGCCTCGCCTGGGGACCGCGCCTGCGCAACGGCGAGTGCACGCTGGTGATCGGTTCCGACGACAACTTCAGCGAGCAGGAGGTCACCCAGTTCCTGGCCTTCGCCGCCAGGGGCTGCTGACCGCCGCGAGGTGAGGCCGCCCGGACAGGGCGGTCGGCACCTACCCGGACGCTGAAGGACTCCGGCGCGGCCGGGACCTGTGTCACGGGTCCCGGCCGCGCCGGTCCACGAGCGGCCTGGCGAGAAGCCGCTCCGTTCGGGGAGCGGCGGAGGCAGGTGTGACCCCCCGGCCTCCCGGCTCGGCCGGTTCCCGAGCCAGACCCTGCTGAGCCGACCTCTCCGCGCTCGATCGATCCTTGCCCGGTGGACCCTCCCACTGCGGGAGCCTCCATGCTGATGGTGTGAACGAGGGACACCTGCCGATCGGGCGGTTCGCGAGGCTCTGCCGGCTCAGCGTCAAGCAGCTGCGTCACTACGACGAGCTGGGCCTGCTGCCCCCGGACTACGTCGATCCGGACACCGGCTACCGCTACTACCGGCCGGACCAGGCACGGGCCGCGATGCTGATCGGCCTGCTCCGGTCCATCGACGTACCCCTGCCCTCGATCGGGCGGGTGCTGTCCGGCGACACGGGTGCGCTCGGTGGCGTACGTGACCGGATGGAGGCCGAGCTGGCGCGCCGCGAGCGCAACTTCGCCGCGCTCGAACGCATCCTCGCCGACGGCCTGCCCCGGCCGGAGGTGACGGTGGTCCGTGAGCCCGCCCGGCGGGTGGCCGTCGTCAGGGACGTCGCGACACCGGACCGGATCGGTGCCGTCACCTCGGCGTGCGTGACCCGGCTGCTCGCCGCGGCGGGCGATCCGAGGGGGCTGATGATCGGGCTGTTCCCGCTCGACCTCGCGCCGGAGCTCACCGTGGCCGTCACCGTGGAGACGTCCGAGGACGTGCCGGGGACGTCCTCGGATGTCCTGCCCGGCGGTCTGTACGCCTCGGTGACGCACGTCGGTCCCTACGACCAGATCCCGCTCACCGCGCACGCGCTGCTCGCCTGGGTGGGCGAGCACGGGCACACGCCCGAAGGCCCGCTGCGCGAGGTGTACGTCTCCAACCCCGCCACCACGCCGCAGGACCGACTGGTGACCCATCTGATGATCAAACTGGAGGACCCGGAATGAACCGGTAATCGGCCGCGGAAGGTTCCCGAGGCGGTGGAGTTCGGCACGGCCTGCACCACGAGATCTACCTGTCCGATACGGGGGAGACCGACCCGGAGAAGATGCTGACCGTACTCCGGCAGCCCGTTCGCGCCGCCTGAACCCGTGGCCGTGATTCGACACCGGGTGTGCGGAAGCCGTTACCGCGCCATTCCGGTCCCTGGTCGGTGTAACTTTCCGAATTAAAGACAGACACTAATTACCCAGGCCCCGCTGATTCCCGCTCCGCGCGGCTCGCTCGGCTGGATTCTCCCGGCGGGGAAAAACCTTCGAAGGCCCGCTTCACGCTGCCGGCGTGAGGCGGGTTTTCTTCTTTGCGTACCAGGTCACCCGGGTGATCACCGGTCTCCGGTAGGGGGCGTCCGCACCCTCCAGGGAGCTTTCGGGCCCGGGGTTCCGGCCATTGCCACCTCGGTCGTGGGCGGGCGACTTCGTTTTCTCCGATTCCTGCTTGGAGCTATCCGCTACGCGCCAGAATTTTATTCGCGTAATGGCAGATTTAGCAATTTACCTATACGATCGCCGTTCGTGGCTGAAGTTGATCTTTCGGGACCCCGATTGGCTGACGACCTGTTCTTTGTCATGCATGACAATGCGACCGGCCGGATGAGGCTTCATGCCCGCCTGACCGGTCTGGGGCTGGCCGCCGCCATCCTGGGAGAACTGATGCTCGCCGGGCGGATAACCGTGGGATTGGCGGCAGGGCAGATACGGCTCGTCGTTCTCGACGCGGCGCCGCCCGAAGACGCGCTCACCAGGACCGCCCTGGACCACGTCGTCGCCGAACCCGCACACCGCTTCCGTACCTGGTTGCAGTTCCTCGCCCGTACGGCACTCGCCGACGTGGCGGCCCGGATGACCGCCGACGGGCTGCTGCGCCCGCCCGGCAGACGCCCGTCGCGGAGGCAGGTGCCGGTCGACGTGAACATCGCGGCGTGGCCCGGCGGACGCGTCAACCTGGCGATCCAACGCCGTGAGCCACTCAGCGTCCAGGACGGCGTCCTGCTGGGGCTGCTCGTCGCAACCGGCGGCAACCAACTCGTTCTGTGGGAGCAGAACCCGAGATACCTCTCCGATTCGATCACCGCCCTCCCGGCGCCGCTCCAGGAACTGATCGCCCAGACCGAGGCTGCCGTAGGTGACTCCGTCATCAGCCGCCGGTGAACCCACCCCCCTCATTTCAAGGATCCCAATGTCCGTGACAGAACGAAGGGTCAGCGCCGTTTCCGCCGCGCTCGCCCAGGACCGCCTCGGTGTGCCGTCGGTGGTGTTCTTCGTCATCTCGGCGGCGGCGCCGCTGACCGTCATCGGTGGCTCGGTGACCGCCGCCTACGCAGCGACCGGCGTGACCGGCGTGCCGCTCGCCTTCATCCTGCTCGGAGCCATCCTGGGCCTGTTCGCCGTCGGCTACGTGACGATGGCCCGTTACGTCGTCAACGCCGGGGCGTTCTACGCGTACACCGCGAAAGGGCTCGGCAGGCCGGTGGGTGTGGCGACCGCGTGGGTCGCGTTGCTGGCCTACAACGCGCTCCAGGTGGGTCTCTACGGCATGATCGGTGCGGCCGCCCAGCCGCTGATCGCCGACTGGTTCGGAAGCTCTCCGCCCTGGTGGGTCATCGGACTGGTCGCCTGGGTGCTGACCGGGGTGCTCGGCCTCATGCGGGTCGACGTGAACGGGAAGGTCCTTTCGGTCCTGCTGCTGACGGAGATAGCCGTCGTCGTCGTGTTCGACATCGCGGACCTGATCAACCCGGCGGCCTCGGGCTACAGCCTCGACGTCTTCGACCCGTCGAACCTCTTCGTCCCCGGGATCGGAGCGGTGGTCGCGATCTGCATCGCGTCCTTCGCGGGCTTCGAGTCGTCGGTGGTGTTCTCCGAGGAGACCAAGGACCCGAGGCGCACGGTGCCGATCGCGACCTACGTCGCACTCGCCGTCATCTCCGGCCTCTATGCGCTGTCGTCCTGGGCGATGACCGTGCCGATCGGCTCGGACAAGATCGTCGAGGCCACGCGCAAGCAGAGTTCGGCCCTCCTGTTCAACCTGGCCGGGCAGCACCTGGGGGCGACCGTCGCCACCATCGGTTCCCTCCTCTTCGTGACGAGCCTCTTCGCCGCGCTGATCGCCTTCCACAACACGATCTCCCGCTATGTCTTCGCCCTCGGCAGGGAGAGGGTGCTGCCCGAGATCTTCGGTCGTACTTCCCCCCGGACCGGTGCCCCGGTCAACGGCTCGGTGGCGCAGAGTGTCATCGGGCTGGTCACGATCGTCGTATACGCGGTCTTCGGCCTGGATCCGGTCGTCCAGCTGTTCTTCACCGTCGGATCGTTCGGTGGCCTGGGACTGCTCATGATGCTGGCGGCCACCTCGATCTCCGTGCTGGTCTTCTTCGCCAAGAACCCCAACGAGGAGAACGCCTGGCGGACCAGGATCGCCCCGGGGGTCTCCTCGGTCCTGCTGATCGTGGTCATCGTGCTCGTCATGGCCAACTTCGACATCGTGCTCGGCGTGGCCCCCGACTCCCCGCTGCGCTGGATCATGCCCGCCGTCTACTTCGTCGCCGTGGGGCTCGGCGTCATGTGGGGACTCGCCCTGCGGGCCAACCGGCCGAAGGTGTACGCGAACATCGGGCGGGGCGCCCAGGCGGCCGTGGGAGGGGCCGAATGACAGAGATCATTCACGTTCAGAACGCTCCCGGGGTCGCCGAGGTCATCGGTGCGATCATCGCCACCTCCTTCCACGAGCAGGAGATCTCGGCCTGGATGATCCCGCCGGACGACGACCGCCGCCGGGTGATGCCCCCCTTCTTCTCCATGATCACTGAGAGCGCCCTCATCCACGGCGAGGTCCACGCGACGGCCGACATGTCCGCCGTGGCCGTATGGTTCCACAAAGGCGCAGAGCCGCTTCCCGAGATCCTCGACCGGGACGCCCGGGTGGAGGCGTTCGCCGGTCCCCACGCGGAGCGCATCGGGCAGATGGGGGAGGAGATGGACAAGCGCCACCCCCACGACCCGCACCACTACCTGGCGTTCCTCGCCGTGCTCCCCGGGTACCAGGGACGGAGGACGGGGACCCGGCTGCTGGAGGGGTACCACCGCGGGCTCGACGAGGCGGGCATACCCGCGTACCTGGAGGCCAGCAGCACCCGCAGTCGCAGGCTCTACCTGCGCCACGGCTATCAGGACCTCGGCGACCCGATATTCATGCCCGACGGCCCGCCGATGTTCCCGATGTGGCGCCCGCCGAACCTCTGACCGGGCCTCCCGCCGGTCACGGTGTCGCGACCGGACCCGAGACGCGGGCGGGCCGGTCCGGGCCGGTGTCGCACGAGTGTGATGTGCCCCTCTTGAGCGGATACGGCGCTGATCGGGCTGCTAGCATTCGTTCCATGATCTTCTTCTTCCGCCTGCGTTAAGGGTCCGTCGGCGAGGCGAGGAACCCCCGTCGTCGACGAGGCGGGGCGGCGTCGCGCCGTCCCGAACCTTGACGTGGGAGAAGAACGATCATCATGCGCACTCGCGCGCGTTTTCTCACCGCCCCGCGTCCCAGCGCCCTCGCCGTCTCGTGACGGCGGCGCGCCTGGTGGCGCGGTGCGTCCGAGGACTGGAGGCCATCGTGGCCTCCGAGATCCTCCAGCTCGGACTCGGTCCGATCACCCATCTGGGCCACCGCGAGGTGCACTTCCGTGCGCCTCGACCGGAGCCCGGCGTGGTCCGGCTGCGCACCGCGGACGACGTGTTCCTGCTCGCCGCCCGGCTGCCGGACATCGGAGCGGCCAGAACAGGTGTCGACGCGCTCGCCGAGCTCGCGGCCGTCACCGAGGTGGACACGCTGCTCCGGCACCGGCTGGGCTGTGGAGGCTCCGGCGAGCTCACCGGTGTCGAGGTGTCGGCGTCCTTCCTGGGAAGGCGGAACTTCAACCGGTACGACGCCGAGGACGCCGTCGGCCGGGCCCTGGCGCGGAGACTGGGAGCCGGCTACCACTCGCGGCGCGGGGGCGCCGCGCCCCCGCCGGCCCACAGCGCGTGGCGGCTGATCCTGGACGGCACCTGGGCGACGCTCACGCTGAGGATCACCGACCGGCCGCTGCACCGCCGTAGCTACAAGCGGTGCACGATCCCGGGCACCCTGCATCCTCCGCTGGCCGCGGCGATGGCCCGGATGGCCGACATCCGGTCCGATCACCGGGTGCTCGACCCCTGCTGCGGTGCCGGAACCCTGCTCATCGAGGCCGGACACCTGCGGCCGGACGCCCGCTTCTGTGGCTTCGACCTGGACCCGGACGCGCTGCGGGCGGCGCGTACGAACGCGGCGGACTCCCCGGCCGTCACCGTCCGCCCGGCCGACGCCGGCGATCTGCCGTTGGCCGACGGCAGCGTCGACCGCGTCGTGTGCAACCCGCCCTGGGGTACGCAGGTCGCCGCGCACGGCCTGCTCGCCGGGGCTCCCTCCCGGTGGTGGACGGAGCTGCGCCGGGTCCTCGCTCCCGACGGAACGGCGGTGGTGCTGATCCCCGACACCGACGACCTCGGCACCGCCATCCGGCACCGGCTGGTCCCCGTCCACGTCCAGCAGGTCCGGCTCTCCGGCGCCAGGTCGTACATCGTCCGGCTCATGGTGGGGGAGAGGCGTCCACGACAGCCGTCCCGGCGCCGAGCACGGGGAGGATGAGCGCGGGGGGTTGAAGGAGAAGGTCAGGGCGGTGGCGGCCCCGCCGCCACCGCCCTGACCGGGGAATCAGAGCAGGGCGCGGACCTCGCGTTCGAAGCCCGCGACGTGTTCGGCGGCGAGCCGGGCGGCCTGCTCCTCCTCACCGTCGATGACGGCGCGCAGCAGCGGGCCGTGCTCTCCGACGTGGCCCGCCATGCCGGGAAGCCGGTCGACGAACAGGCACCAGATCCGGGTGGCCAGGTTGTCGTAGCGGACCAGGGTGTCCTCAAGGTAGGGGTTTCCGGTGGCGGCGTACAGGGCGCGGTGCACGCGCAGGTCGAGACGCATCAGCTTCTCCGGCGGCAGGGCGGAGATGCGCTCGGGGGCCAGTTCCGCGCCGAGCTCGCCGAGTGCGATCCGGTCCGCCGGGGTGGCGCGCAGGGCCGCCTTGGCCGCGGCCACCGGCTCCAGTTGCTGCCGGACCTCGGAGATGTGGGCGAGGTCGGTGATGTTGACCTCGGTGGCGAAGGTGCCGCGGCGCGGGTAGGCGACCACGAGCCGTTCGCCCTCCAGCCGCTTCAGCGCCTCGCGGACGGGCGTCCTGCCCATGTCGAGCGAGGCGGCGAGATGGTCCTCCTTGATCGGCATCCCGGGGCGGATGTCGAGCATGACGAGCTTGTCGCGGATGGCGCGGTATGCCTGCTCGGAGAGCGAGAGCGGTGCCCCGTCGCCCCCTGCGTTGACCGTCGCTCGCACCTGACGTAGGTTACCCCATTAACTGATATATCAATAGTTTACTAGGTGGCCTCGACCCGAACGGAGCCTCGGCGTGACCACGAACCCGCTCCCCGAGCACCCCGCCCTGCTCTGGCGCAACCCGGAGCCGAAGCCGTCGTACGACGCGATCGTCGTGGGCGGCGGCGGGCACGGGCTCGCCACCGCCTACTACCTGGCCAGGAACCACGGCATCGGCAACGTGGCGGTGCTGGAGAAGGGCTGGCTGGCCGGTGGGAACATGGCCCGCAACACCACGATCATCCGCTCCAACTACCTGTGGGACGAGAGCGCCGGGATCTACGAGTTCGCGCTGAAGCAGTGGGAGCGGCTGCCCGAGGAACTGGACTACGACTTCCTGTTCAGCCAGCGGGGTGTGCTCAACCTCGCCCACACCCTCCAGGACGTCCGCGAGGCCCGCCGCCGGGTCGACGCCAACCGGCTCAACGGCGTCGACGCGGAGTGGCTCGACGCCGAGGAGGTGGCCGAGGTGTGCCCGATCGTCAACATCTCCCCGGACGTCCGCTACCCGGTGCTGGGCGCGACCCTCCAGCCCCGGGCGGGCATCGCTAAGCACGACCACGTGGCCTGGGCCTTCGCCCGCGCCGCGGACGCGCTGGGCGTGGACCTCATCCAGAACTGCGCGGTCACCGGTTTCGTCAAGGACGGCGACCGGGTCGTCGGCGTGCGCACCACCCGGGGCACCGTCAACGCCGGGGTGGTCGGCCTGGCCGCCGCCGGTCACAGCGGCGTCCTGGCGGAGCAGGCCGGCTTCCGGCTGCCGGTCCGGTCGCAACCGCTGCAGGCACTGGTCTCCGAGCTGTACGAGCCGGTCCACCCCACCGTGGTCATGTCGAACCACGTACACGTCTACGTCTCGCAGGCGCACAAGGGCGAGCTGGTCATGGGCGCCGGAGTGGACTCCTACAACGGCTACGGCCGACGCGGCTCCTTCCACGTCATCGAGAGGCAGATGGCGGCGGCGATCGAACTGTTCCCGATCTTCGCCCGTGCGCACGTGCTCCGTACCTGGGGCGGCATCGTCGACGTCTCCCCCGACGCCTCGCCCATCATCGGCAGGACGCCCGTGGAGAACCTCTACGTCAACTGCGGCTGGGGGACCGGCGGTTTCAAGGCCACCCCGTCGGCCGGATGGACCATGGCCCACACCATGGCGACCGGGGAGCCGCACCCGCTGAACGCGCCGTTCTCCCTGGAGCGGTTCACCACCGGCGCCCTCATCGACGAGCACGGCGCCGCGGCCGTGGCCCACTGACCCCGCGACCTCGCGAAGGAGCCACCGAATGCTCTTGCTGGACTGTCCCTGGTGCGGGCCGCGGGACGAGACCGAGTACCACTACGGCGGGCAGGCCCACGTCCGCTACCCGCAGGTCCCGGCCGACCTGACCGACCAGGAGTGGGCCGAGTACCTCTTCTTCCGCGACAACCCCGAGGGCCCCTTCGCCGAGCGCTGGGTGCACAGCACCGGCTGCCGCCGCTGGTTCAACGTCATGCGGGACACCACCAGCTACCGGGTGCTCGCCGTCTACCGGCCCACCGACCCCCGCCCGGAAGGATCGCGATGAGCGCCCAGCCCCACCGGCTCCCGTCCGGCGGCCGGATCGACCGCGACACGGTGCTCCGCCTCACCGTCGACGGCCAGGAGCTGACCGGCCACCCGGGCGACACCGTCGCCTCGGCGATGCTGGCCGCGGGCAGGCTCGACGTCGCCCCCTCGATCTACCGAGGGCGCCCACGCGGCATCGTGGCGGCCGGCGTCGAGGAGCCGAACGCGCTGCTTGAGGTTCTCGGGCGGTGCTCGGAGTCGATGCTCCCGGCCACCACGGTCTCCCTCGTCGACGGGCTGGCCGTGCGGACGCTGTCCGGTCTGGGCCGGCTCGACCCCACCGGTGACGAGGCCGTCTACGACAAGAAGTTCGCGCACACCGACGTCCTGGTCGTCGGTGCCGGCCCGGCGGGGCTCGCCGCGGCCTGGGCCGCCGCCAGGTCGGGCGCCCGGGTGATCCTCCTCGACGAGCAGTCCGAGCCGGGGGGATCGCTGCTCTCCTGCCGGGAGGAGACGGTGAACGGCTCGCCCGCCCTGGACTGGGTACGCGAAGTCGTGGCCGAACTCGAATCCGCCCCCGAGGCGACGGTGCTCAGCCGCACCACCGCCTTCGGAAGTTACGACGACAACTACGTCGTCGCCGTCCAGCACCGCACCGACCATCTCGGTCACCCGGCCCCCGAGGGCATGTCCCGCCGGCGGGTCTGGCACATCCGGGCGGCGCGGGTCGTGATCGCCACCGGCGCGCACGAGCGTCCGCTGGTCTTCGCGGGCAACGACCGTCCCGGGGTCCTCCTGGCCTCGGCCGTGCGCGGCTACCTCAACCGGTACGCGGTGGCGCCCTGCTCCCGCGCCGTGGTGAGCACCACCAACGACAGCGCGTACGACACGGTGACCGACCTGGTCGCGGCCGGAGTCGAGGTGGCGGCCGTGATCGACGCCCGTCCCACCCTGTCGCCGCGCGCGGCCGAGGTCGCCGGGACCGGGGTGCGTGTCGTGCCGGGCAGCGCGGTCGTCGAGACGACCGGCGCCTCGCGGGTCGACGGCGTCCTGGTCGGCGCGCTGGACGAGGACGGACTGCTCGGCGGCGACGTCGAGGCCGATGTCGAGACCATCGCGTGTGACCTGCTCGCCGTCTCCGGCGGCTGGAGCCCCGTCGTACACCTGCACAGCCAGCGGCAGGGCAGGCTGCGCTGGGACGAGGTGCTCGCGGCCTTCGTCCCCGAAGGGACCGTCCGCGGCCAGCGGGTGGCCGGTTCGGCCCGGGGCACCTTCGACCTCGGCGGCTGCCTTGAGGAGGGCACCGAGGCCGGAGTCGCGGCCGCCGTGGCCGCCGGGTTCCCGATCGAGGCCGAGGCCCCGGTGGGGCGGGCGGCCACCGGCGAGTACGGGCCGGTCCGGCAGCTCTGGCTGGTGCCGGGGCGGAGGGGGGAGCCGGCCGACTGGCACGAGCACTTCGTCGACCTGCAGCGCGACCAGACCGTCGCCGACGTCTGGCGGGCGACCGGTGCGGGCCTGCGCGGCATCGAACACGTGAAGCGTCACACCTCGATCGGCACCGCGCACGACCAGGGCAGGACCTCCGCCGTCAACGCGATCGGCGTGCTCGCCGCCGCTCTTGGCGGCACCCCCGGAGAGATCGGCACGACGTCCTACCGTGCGCCCTACACCCCGGTCTCCTTCGCGGCCCTCGCCGGGCGCGAGCGGGGCGACCTCTTCGACCCCGAACGGACCACCCCGATCCACCCCTGGCACGTCGCGCACGGCGCCAGGTTCGAGATCGTCGGGCAGTGGCTGCGCCCCCGGTACTTCCCGAGGGACGGTGAGGACATCGACGCGGCGGTCGCCCGCGAGAGCCGGGCCGCCCGGCGGGGCGTCGCCATGATGGACGCCTCCACACTGGGCAAGATCGAGGTCTGCGGCGCCGACGCGGGCGAGTTCCTGGACCGCGTCTACACCAACGCCCACCGGAGACTGCCGGTCGGCTCCGCCAGGTACGGGGTCATGTGCAAGCCCGACGGCATGATCCTGGACGACGGCGTGAACCTGCGCCTCGACGAGAACCGCTTCCTGCTCACCACCACCACCGGCGGTGCGGCCGGTGTCCTCGACTGGCTTGAGGAGTGGCTGCAGACCGAGTGGCCCGAGCTGGACGTGTACTGCACCTCGGTGACCGAGCAGTGGACGACGATCGCGGTGGTGGGCCCGAAGTCGCGGCAGGTGGTCGCGCGGGTGGCCCCGGACCTGGACGTCTCGGCCGAGGCGTTCCCGTTCATGACCTTCCGCGAGACCACGCTGGCCTCCGGCGTACCCGCCAGGATCTGCCGGATCTCCTTCTCCGGCGAGCTCGCCTACGAGATCAACGTGTCGGGCTGGTACGGCCTCGCCGTCTGGGAGCAGCTGTACGCCGCCGGAGCGGACCTCGACATCACGCCCTACGGCACCGAGACGATGCACGTGCTCCGCGCGGAGAAGGGTTATCCCATCGTCGGGCAGGACACCGACGGGACCGTCACGCCGCAGGACGCCGGTATGGACTGGGTGGTCTCGAAACGCAAGGACTTCATCGGCAACCGCTCCTACACCAGGGCGGACACCGCGCGGGCCGACCGCAGGCACCTGATCGGCCTGCTGCCGGTCGACCGGGTGACCCGGCTGCCCGAGGGCACGCAGATCATCGCGCCGGACACGCCGGTCACCCCGGAGCGGGGGCCCGTCCCGATGCTCGGGCACGTCACCTCCAGCTACCACAGCGAGGCGCTCGGCCGGCCGTTCGCCCTCGCGCTCGTCGCCGGCGGCCGGGACCGGATCGGGGAGACCCTCATCGCACAGGTGGGCGACTCCCCGGTCGAGGTCCTGGTCGCCGGGCCCGTGCTGTACGACCCCGAAGGGAACAGGCGTGACGGCTGAACTACGGCGCAGCCCGCTGGCGCATCTGGAGGACCGGATGCGCGGTGCCCGGGGCGGGTCACTGCGGGAGCTGCCGTTCTCGACCATGGTCTCCGTCCGGGTGGCACCCGGATCCGCGGCCTTCGACCGGATCGGGGCGGCCTTGGGGGCCGGCCTGCCGGAGCGGGTCGCGGACACCGCTCGGGCGGGAGCGCACACCGCCCTGTGGCTGGGGCCGGACGAATGGCTCGTGGTCTCGTCGGCCGAACCCGGCCCGCTGGTGGCGGACCTCGTCGAGGCCCTGGCGGGTGACCCCGGCACGGTGGTCGACGTGTCGGCGAACCGGACGATTCTTGAGCTCAGCGGGGCCACGGCGCGTCAGGTGCTGGAGAAGGGCTGTCCAGCCGACCTTCATCCCCGGTCGTTCGGTCCCGGCGACGCGGTGACGACCACGCTCGGACCGGTGCCCGTGCTGCTCTGGCAGTCCGGTCCCTCGACGTACCTGATCCTGCCCCGCGCCTCCTTCGCCGACTACGTCGCCCGGTGGCTGCTCGACGCGATGACCGAGTTCGCCTGACAACGGGTTGGGCCCACCTGGACCCCGACCCACCGGCCCGTGAATGCGAGAGCATTTTCGAGCCTTTCCCCGGGGTCGGGGTCTGAGGTGGTCCAGATCATGGTCATGAACGGATTGTCGGCGCGAATCCTCTCTGCCTCCGCAAAAAGAGGATCGCGATAACTTTCAACGGGGTGGAACCTCACTCAAAAAGCTACCCGAGTGGCATACCCATCACATACTGTGCAAAGTTTGTTTTCTTCTACACCTGCCGTGTTATGCCTTGTACACCTCCTGCGGTATATGGCAGGGAGAGGAGTGTCAGCCAGGGGGAATATGACTAGCATGCGCTGATGTACAGCTATGCGAGGACATCTTGGTTGAGATTTCTCACAGCGCGTCCACTGCTCGTCGACACTGTGATTGCGGTGGCGCTGACCGTCATCATGTGGATGTGGGAACTCAGCGACATCAGGTACGGGACGCGTCCGCCGGACGGCCTGTCGCTCGCACTCACCATCGCGGTGAACATGCCGTTGGCCCTGCGACGGCGGATGCCGTGCACGGTGCTGATGATCTCGTGCGCGATGTCCCTGGTTCATCTGACACTCGGCTACCACTCCCAGGTGAACAAGATGGGGACGCTGCTGGTGCTGTACGCCGTGGCCGTCCAGCGCTCCGTGGCGGTGTCGTTGGCCGGGGCGGTGCTCACCTTCGGCCTGTGGTGGTGCTCCTCGATGGCGTTCCCCGGCACCAAGTTCTGGATGGCCGTCGTGTGGCCGCTGATGGCCGTCGGCTTCACCTGGGCTTTCGGTAGCGCCACCCGAATGGTCATCGAGAGCAACCGGCTGCTCACCGAACTGACTCAGCGGTTGCGTGACGAGCAGGAGAACAAGGCCCGGCTGGCGGTGGCTCAGGAGCGAACGCGGATCGCCCGCGAACTGCACGACGTGGTCGCCCATCATCTGTCGGTGGTCGCGGTCCAGGCCGAACTGGGCCAGTACGTGCTGTCAACCGATCCGACCACCGCCGGCACGGCACTGGCCACCATCGCGGACACCACCCGTGAGGCCCTGGACGAGATGCGACTGCTGTTGTTGATTCTGCGAATCGGGGCCGACGACGAGCGGGAGACACGCTACGACGTGACACCGGGACTGGGGGACCTGGGAACACTGATCGAACGGGTGCGCACAGCCGGGGTGACGGTGGAGGTGACCGTGACCGGCAAGGAGAAGCCCCTGCCCCAGGGGCTGGATCTGTGCGTCTATCGGATCATCCAGGAGTGCCTGACAAATGTCGTCAAACACGCTGCTCCTACCCGGGTGCGGGTGACCTTCATCTACGACGTGAGCATCCTGACATTACAGGTGTGTGATGACGGTCGCCTCGGTATCGGCCAACCGGTCGAAGTGATCCAGAACACACCAGGCCAGGGATTGATCGGCATGACCGAGCGAGTCAAGCTGTACCAGGGCACGATCACCACCGGCCCTCGCCCTACGGGCGGATTCCAGGTCGTGGCGACCCTTCCCCTGCTCACCCGTCCCGGCCGGGAACCCTCCACCCCAACCAGCGAGAGGTGACGATGATCAGGGTTCTGGTAGCCGACGATCAGGAACTCATCCGGGCCGGACTGACCGCCCTCCTGCGCGCCGCCCCGGACCTTGAAGTAGTCGGTGAGGCCTCGGACGGTCACGAGGCCGTCCAGTGCGCCGCCGCCACTCACCCTGATGTGATCTTGATGGACATCCGCATGCCCGGCATGGACGGCATCGCCGCGACCAAGCGCATCCTGGCCGACAGCCTGGCCGACGGCGACGCGTCTCGTACCCCGCAGATACTCATCCTGACCACTTTCGACATCGATGAGTACGTCTACCAGGCGCTGCGCGCCGGAGCCTCCGGCTTCCTGCTCAAGCAGACCCCGGCCAAGCGCCTCCTGTCCGCCATTCACACTGTCGCGGCCGGGGACGTCCTGCTGTCGCCCACCAGTACCCAGCGATTGATCGAGGCGTTCACACTCGCCCCGCCCGAGGCGCCCGATCATGACACGTCCCAGCTTTTCGCGCTGACCGCCCGCGAGTTGGAGATCTTCACCCTGGTCGGCCAGACGCTGTCCAACCATGACATCGCCCAGAAGCTGTGCCTGAGTCAGGCCACCGTGAAAACTCACCTCAACCGCGCGATGAGCAAACTCGGCCTGTCCAGCCGAGCCCATGTCGTCGCCACCGCCTACGACTGCGGACTGGTCACCTCGCGCCGACCCGCGGGCTGACCCGGCTGCCGGCGCGACGGGTAGCGCGTCCGCGCTTTCCCCGCCCACGGTTCGGCCTCGTTGTCGTCATGCCGGGTCGGCATCCCCGTCGCGGCGGCGCCGTACCTCGTCCTGGAACCGGCACGACCGGCCATGCGGGTGCACACCGCATGGCCGGTCGTTCTCAGGTGCCTAGGGGGTGATCACGAAGCTCGACCCCGGTTCCTTCGCGATGTTGCCCTTGGCCGAGTTGGTGATGGTGACGTTGGTCAGCGTCGCGCTGCCGCGGGCACCGCTCATCGCCAGGATGCCGGCACCGTTGTTGGACTTGTCGATCCGCACATTGGTGATCGCGACGCCCGGCATGTTGCCGCCCCCCGTCTTGAACTGGATGCCGTCGTAGGTCGAGTCGTGGATGTCGGTGTCCCGGATGGTGACACCGGTTATGTCCCGGTTCGCCGCGAAGAGCGTGATGGCTCCGAACTCCTGGTCCTCGTTCCAGAAGACGCCGCCGCACCGGTAGAGCGCGTTGTTGGCTATCAGGGTCTGCCCGGAGAAGGGCAGCGGGTCGTGGTCGGTCGCCAGCATGATGCCCGGGTAGTTCATGGTGTCGTAGACCAGGTTGTTCTCGATCTTGTTGCCGTAGCCGCCGTAGATCGCGATACCGGTCGCCCGCCAGGGCAGCTGGATGGTGTTGTTGACGAACCGGTTGTCGTGCCCGATGTCCAGCGCAGGGTCCTTGACGTACCGGTTGGCCCAGACCGCCAGGGAGTCGTCGCCGGTGGTGCGGAACGACGAGTTGAACACCCGCGAGTTCCGCGTGCCGTTACTGAAGTTGATGCCGTCGGCGTAGGTGTTGCGGATGCGCATGCCGCTGAAGTCCAGCCCGTCGGCGGGCCCCCACAGCTCCGGGATGTTGTCGTAGTCACGGCCGACCCAGACGCCCACGTTGGCGTGCTCGATCCACACGTTGGAGATCTTGGTGTTCTTGCCGAACCGCCCGTTCAGCCCCACCCCGCCCTCGGCGTTGCCGTCGCCGCCGCGAATGCGGCCCGAGCCGAAGATGGCGATGTCGGAGATCTGGACGTTGTCGTCGATGTCGAAGCCGAAGTTGCCCTCGTGCGGGTGGTTGATGCCGCCGGTCGCCAGGTGCGGCTCGGTCAGGGTGTACAGCTGGGAGTGCCACATCCCCGCTCCGCGGATCGTGACGTCGCTGATGCCCACCTGGTTGAACTGACCCCGGTTCAGCGGGTCGTCGGTGAGGATCTTCTTCTCCTGCCGCCACTGTCCCTCCGGGATCCACACGCAGCCGATGACCCCGTTCTGGTCGTCCGTCACCGCCCGCTGGATGGCGGCCGTGTCGTCGAGCCCGTCGTTGGGCACCGCGCCGTACGCCGTGATCGAGGTGCAACCGGCCGGCTGGCTCGCCGGTGGTGCCACCTGCTCCAGGTCGATCAGGTCGATGATGTAGAACGAGGCCGTGTCGGTCGCGTCGCGCTGCAACCGGAACCTGGTCCCTGCCGGGTAGGTCGACGACAGCAGCGCGTGCGACTCGTCGAACAACCGTCGGGCGTCGGCCTGCGGGGTGTTCGTCAGGGATTCCGGGCCGTCGCTGTTCCCGTACAGCCAGCTGTGCCGCGACGAGAGGGTCAGCTTCCTGGCGAAGGCGTCGTTGATGTACAGGCTGATGGTGGCCTCGATGCCGCCGCCGTTCGGCGCGTCGGGGATGGAGTTGCGCACCACGATCGAGTTGGCGGAGTTGGTCGAGGTGAACTCGACGAACTGTCCCGTGCCGTTCAGCCGCACCGACTGCCGCCCGGAGGACTCGGTGGCGAAGTTGGTGTGCCCGAAGGTACGCAGCGGATCGGCCGTCAGCAGGGTGCCCTGGTACCTGGCGGCCTCGGCCTCGTACTCGACCCACGGAACCGCCGCCCCGCGGCCGACCACGATCGCCTGGGAGAACGTGTTGTTGGTCTCGTTGGTCTCGGCGACGACGTTGGTCGCGTCGGCGGTGGCGGTGATGGTGGCACCGCCGCTGGTGGCGGTCCAGCTGCCGCTGACGGCCACGTTGACCGTCGCGCCGGCGGCGATCGACGGGGTGTTGGTGTTGAGCGTGGTGCCGCCCACTGTCAGCCGGGTGACCGTGGTCGCGCCCGTCGCGGTGTTCCCTCGGTTCTTCACCGCCACGGTGAACGTGACCGCCGCGCCGACCGCCGGGTTCGGCGGGTTGGAGCTGATGCCGAGGACCTGCAGGTCGGGGCCGGGAGCCTCGGTGACCACCAGCTGCGACGCCGCGGTGAAGGCGTTGTTGCCCTCGTTCTGCTCGAAGACCGTGTTCGACTCGTCCACCTTGGCGCTGACGGAGTAGCCGGCCGCGCCGCGGGTGCCGATGTTCGCGGTCACCGTGGCCTGGGCGCCGGCCGCGAGAGCGGCGACCGGAGCGGTGCCGGCCAGCGTACCGCCGAGGTAGAAGTTGACAGTGGTCGCGCCGGAGGCGGCGGTGCCGATGTTGCGCACCGTGCCGGTCAGCGTGATCGGGTTGGTCTCGATCGGCGCGTTCGGGGACCAGCTGAGAGCCGAGACCGTCAGGTCGGGGTTCGGCGCGGGGACACCGATGACCTGGAACTCGGCGACCTGCCCGGCGGGCGCGCCGGTGTTGCCGTTGAACTTCAACTGGACGTCGGCGACGGTGGCGTTGACGTCGATCGTCACCGTGTTGCCACCGGAGGCCGGGTTGAAGGTGTAGTTCTGCGCCGACACCAGGTTGGTGTAGCCCGTGGCGTTCTGCTCCCGGCCCAGGACCTGGATGTTCTGGGTACGGGTGCCCCAGGCGGCGTCCGGGTTCAGCTTCAGCACGACCGAGCTGACGCTCGCGTTGGCGCCGAGCCTGACCGCCAGCGTGTTCGGGTAACCGGCGTTGCCCTCCCAGTAGGTGGCCGTGCTGTTGTCGTTGGCGTTGGCCGCGACGAACGTGTGCACGTGGCCGGACTCGACCGTCTCCTTGCCGATGGCCAGGTTCGAACCGGGATCGCCGGTGCCGTTGCGGGTCACCGTGTTGCTGTTGGCCGAGACGTTGCCCGCCGCGTCCTTGGCCCGCACGAAGTACGTCACGGTCGCCGACGCCGGTTGGTCGTCGGTGTAGGTCAGCACGTTGCCGACGCTGCCCCGGAGCTGGTTGCCCGCGTAGACGTCGTACCCGGTGACGCCCACGTTGTCGGTCGAGGCGTTCCAGGTCAGCTTGATCTGGCCGGGGGCCGGCTGGGTGAAGGCGAGGTTGCCGGGGGCCGACGGCTTCTCGGTGTCGCCGCCGCCGGCGGCGGCGTAGATCTCGAACTCGGAGATCTGCGCGGCGGGCCAGCCGGTGTTGGCGGTGATGTTGACGCGCCAGTACCGGTAGGTCGCGGCGCTGAAGTCGATCGTGACCTTGTTACCGGTCGCCGGGTCGAACGTGTGGTTCGCCGAGGCCACCACCGTGCTGTAGCCGGTGCCGTCGGAGCTGCCCTGGACCGAAAGGGTCTGGGTTCGGGTCTGCCAGGTGGCCGGGGCGGGCACCTTCAGCACGATCCGGTCGACGCTCGTGGCGGTGCCGAGGTCGATCCGCGCCCACTGCGGGAAGCTGTTGTTCGCGCTCTCCCAGTAGGTGTTCTGATCGCCGTCGTTGATGGCCGACACCGGGTACTCGGCGGTGGAGGTGCCGGCCTGGGTCGCCTTGCCCGGCGACAGGTTGGGTCCGCCCGCGGCGGAGGCCGGCACGACCGACCCCGTGACGAGCAGACCGGCGGCGACCGTGGTTGCCAGCATGGCCGCCACCAGCCGTAACGGTCCGTACGGTTTTCTCATTCGCGTTCTTCCATCTCTCGTCGAGCACGACAGGGCCGAGGCGTGAAGGCGCGCGCCTTCACCGCACACGGATGGGGGGCAGGTGCATGGGCGCAGCGCATTCCTGAAGTTGCGAAGAGCCGCGAGAAAAAGAACTTTTCTTTGCAAGATTCTTGCGTAGTGTTGGCCAAAGGTTACATACGTGCTACGACCGCGTCAACGGCCGAAAAACGGCGTGCCGAACCGGCCCGACACCGGGTGTGAGTGCGCGGGTGGCGTTGGCCGAGGCCGGTTCTGTCGCCTGTGAACGCCGCGCCGGGGATCGGCGTTTGATCGCCTGCCTGAGCACGTCATCGCCGTCAGCCTGCCGGGCCACCTCCGGTGCCACAGCGTCGCCGTGGTCGCGAAGGGGAGTCCCTCCGCACGCGTCAGGTCCGAACTCGCAGCTCGGAACGGTGCGCCGGCGGCGGCACTATACACCAAACCAAGCGCTTGCTACTCTCCGCGCATGCTCTCCACGATTGTCTGGGGCACCGGCAACGTCGGCCGCGCGGCCATCCGAGCCGTCGAGGCCCATCCGGCGCTGAAACTCGCGGCAGTGCTCGTCCACAACCCCGACAAGGTCGGCCGCGACGCGGGCGACCTCGGTGACCTCGGCCACGAGCTGGGGATCGCCGCCACCGACGACATCGACGCGGTGCTGGCCACCCGTCCGCACGCCGTGGTGTACGCGGCGTCCGGCGACATCCGCCCCGACGAGGCCCTCGCCGACATCATCCGAGCGATCCGGGCCGGAGCCGTGGTCGTCACCCCCTCGCTGTACGCGCTCTACGACCAGCGGGGCGCCCCGCCGGAGCTGCGCGAACCGGTGCTGGCCGCCATCGCGGACGGCGGCGGCTCACTCTTCGTCTCCGGCGTCGACCCCGGCTGGGGCAACGACGTACTGCCCCTGCTGATCAGCGGGCTCGGCACCGTCGTGGACGCGATCCGCTGCCAGGAGATCTTCGACTACTCCACCTACGACCAGCCGGACTCGGTCCGCTATCTGGTCGGCATGGGCCAGCCGATGGACTACGAACCGCCGATGACCGCGCCGACGGTCCCGACCATGGTCTGGGGCGGGCAGGTGCGGCTGATGGCCAGGGCGCTGGGCGTCGAACTCGACGAGATCCGCGAGACCCTGGACCGGCGCGCGCTCGACGCCACGGTGAGCACTCTGGCGATGGGCGAGTTCGAGGCCGGCACCCAGGGCGCGGTCCGGTTCGAGGTGCAGGGCATCGTCGAGGGCGAACCCCGCATCGTCATCGAGCATGTCACCCGCATCCACGCCTCCTGTGCCCCGGACTGGCCGATGCCACCCGACGGCGTCGGTGCCCACCGGGTCATCATCGAGGGCCGCCCGCGCATCGAGGTCACGGTCGAGGCCACCGACGAGGGCGGAAACCGGTCGGCGGGTGGGAACGCCACCGCGGTCGGCCGCCTGGTGAGCGCCATCGACTGGCTGGTGGACGCGGAACCCGGACTCTACGACGCGCTCGACGTCCCGCTGCGCCCCGCGGTCGGCAAACTCGTAAGGAGAGAACCGTGAATATCGACATCCCCGAGGGCAAGGACGCGATCGGCTACGTGTGGGGGGAGATGGTTCCCGGCATCGGGGTCGCCGCCTCGAAGTTCTCGATGGCGGTGTACGCCCACACGACCCTTGGACTCCGCGAGTTCGAGGCCGCCCGGCTGCGGATCGCGCAGATCAACGGGTGCGTCTTCTGCCTCGACTGGCGGACCGAGCGGGACGGGCAGAAGGTCGAGGAGGAGTTCGCCGACGCGGTGACCGAGTGGCGTACCACCGACGCCTTCGACGACCGCACCCGGCTGGCCGCCGAGTACGCCGAGCGGTACGCCCTGGACCACCACGGCCTCGACGACGAGTTCTGGACCCGGATGACCGCGCACTACAGCCAGCTGGAGATCGTGGAGCTGAGCATGAGCATCGGCTCCTGGCTGGCGTTCGGCCGGCTCAACCACGTGCTGGGTCTCGACACCGTGTGCGTGCTGCCCAGCGGCCGGTCGCCCTCGATCTGACACAAGTTACTTTCCGGTACGCGGTGGATTAACATCCGGGAAACATGTAGAACTTGTTCCAATACGCCGAGAGTGAGGAAAATCACATGAGTGACAAAACCTCGCGTAGAGCAGGTTCCGCAGGCATTTCGCGCCGTGGATTCATCGCTGGAACCGGTTCTATCTTGGGAGTCGCGGCCCTCGCGACTCCCGCCACCGCAGCCCAGGCAAAAGCCGCGCGGGTAGCCGCTCCGATCGCCTCCGGGGCCCATGTCCCGGCCCTGGTGATCGGCACCGGCTACGGCGGCTCCGTCGCCGCCCTGCGCCTCGCCCAGGCGGGCGTCGATGTGCACATGATCGAGATGGGCATGGCCTGGGACACCCCGGGCTCCGACGGAAAGATCTTCTGCAACACGACCTCGCCCGACCAGCGCTCCTTCTGGCTCCGCACCAGGACCAAGGCGCCCGTCACCAGCTTCATCGGCGTCCCGATCGACCGGGACATCTCCCGCTACACCGGCATCCTGGACGCCGAGGAGTTCGGCGGCATCACCGTCTACCAGGGGCGCGGCGTCGGTGGCGGCTCACTGGTCAACGGCGGCATGGCCGTCACTCCCAAGCGGGCGAACTTCGCCGCGATCCTGCCGTCGGTGAACGCCGACGAGATGTACAACACCTACTACCCGCGCGCCAACGCCGGGCTCGGGGTCGGCAACATCGACCCGGCCTGGTTCGACACCACCCCCTGCTACCAGTTCGCCCGGGTCGGCCGCAAGCACGCCCAGCGTTCCGGCTTCCCGTTCGTCTTCGTGCCCGACGTGTACGACTGGGACTACATGAAGCAGGAGGCGGCCGGAACCGTCACCAAGTCGGCGCTGGCCGGCGAGATCCTCTACGGCAACAACCACGGCAAGAAGTCACTGCAGAAGACCTACATCGCCCAGGCCAAGGCCACCGGCAGGGTCACCGTCTCGGCGCTGCACCAGGTCACCTCGGTCTCCCCGGCGGCCGGTGGCGGCTACACCGTCGTCATCGACCAGCTCAACACCACCGGTGGCGTCACGACCACCAAGACCGTGACCGCGGACCGGGTGTTCTTCGCCGCCGGCAGCGTCGGCACCAGCAAGCTGCTGGTCAGGCTGAAGGCCACCGGCGCGCTGCCCAACCTGAACAACGAGATCGGCAAGGGCTGGGGCGACAACGGCAACGTCATGTGCGGCCGGGCCAACCACCTGTGGGACCCGACCGGCAGTCTCCAGTCGACCATCCCCTGCTCCGGCATCGACAACTGGGACGCCGGTGGCGCGTTCGCCGAGGTCGCCCCGCTGCCCACCGGGATCGAGACCTACGCCTCGCTGTACCTGTCGATCACCAAGAACCCGAACCGGGCCCAGTTCAGCTGGAACGCCGCCACCGGCAAGGTCGACCTGAACTGGCAGCTCGCCTGGAAGCAGCCGTCGATCGACATGGCCAAGAGCATCTTCGACAAGATCAACTCCAAGGAGGGGACGGTCTACCGCTCCGACCTCTTCGGCGTCTACAAGATCTGGAACGACACCCTCACCTACCACCCCCTCGGCGGCGCCGTCCTGAACAAGGCCACCGACAACTACGGCCGCCTCACCGCCTACCCGGGCCTGTACGTCATCGACGGCTCACTGATCCCGGGGAACACCAGCGTCAACCCGTTCGTCACCATCACGGCCCTCGCCGAACGGAACATCGAAAAGATCATCGCTACCGACCTGTAGCGACGACCCGATGACGTCGTCGGCCACGGGCGCGTGTGGCCGACCTTTCTCCGCGAGACGCACGTACGGGGAAGATCCAGGCAAGCATCATGGACGGCTGCTTGAGCGCATCACCTCGCAGTCAGTCAGAAAGCGCACCCCGGGTCAAGGGCTGGTGAGGCGGCTGTCGCCGCTGGTGGTCATCGCGTATTTCGAGACGCGCTCGTGATCAAGGTCCGGCAGGCTTTCCTTTTCTCCTCCCTGTCGGACGACCAAGGAACCCACATGAAGCGAGTGATCGCGAGTGTCGCGGTGGCCACGGCCACCCTGCTCGTGGCCGCAGCCCCCGCCCAGGCCGCTCCCGCCCCCGCGGACCCGGTCAAGGCGTTGAAGAGCCAGTTGGTCGCGGGTAAGGGCGTGAAGTTCACCGAGCTCAGCACCCAGAAGAAGGAGGGTAAGACCAGGCCCTACCTCAAGCGTACGGGCTCGTTCCAGTTCGGCAGGGCCGGGATCGTCGCCTCGGACATCAGCTCGAAGGGCGCGATGCCGGTCGACCCGAGGATCGGGCAGTACAACGGTATGTTCGTCCCCGGGCGGACGATCCGGATCGGCACCACGAGCTACTCCCAGGGTGGCACCTACCGCGACGAAATGCCGAGTGGCAAGAGCTGGTACAAGAGCCCGGACGGCATGACCGGTGACGTGGCCGGTTGGTTCAGCCAGCTCGTGAACGTCGCCGAGCCGGCGACCCTCGCCACTCTGCTCAAGGGGGCCAAGCAGACCCGTAACACCTACACCGGCACCACCACGTTCGGCCGGCTCGCCAAGGTCTCGCCCTGGTTCCGCGCCACCCTGCCGATCAGGTCGAGCGACAAGACCGTGGTGACGTTCAAGCTCATCGTGGACCGCAACCGGCTCCCGCAGCAGCTGACCACGTCCTTCCCGGTCGCCGGCATCTTCGACAGCGCCAGCGCGGAAGAAGAGACGATCAGCGCCGAGACCCGCTACACCGGCTGGGGGAGCAGGGTCTCCATCAAGGCTCCGCCCGCGAACAAGGTGACCACCAAGCTTGAGGACAAGGACGGCCTGCCGTAGCGGTCATCGGGCCCGGTGGCGACGCCATGCGATGAGGACCTCCCGGTGCGGTGACTCCCGCATCGGGGATTCCCCGCGGAGCACCTTGACGGCCGGACCTCTTCGTAAGAACGCCGGTGAGCACCCCGGGGTCAGGGGCCGGTGAGGCGGCGGTCGCCGTTGGTGGTGACCACGTAGACCTGCCAGTTGTAGTACGCGTAGTAGTTCCTGATGTCCCGCTTGATCTGGCGGGCGTGCAGTTGCACCGCGTCGACGTACGCCCAGGAGTGGTTGTAGGCGTACAGCGCGCGCCGGTAGTCGCGCGGTGCCCCCGAGGCATGTAGGTAGTTGGCCGCGGCGAGCAGGGCGTCGCGGGTGTCCTGGATGTCGCCGCCCATCCCGTAGGCGGCCCAGGTGCCCGGCATGAACTGCATGGGTCCCTTGGCCCCGGTGTGGCTCGGTGACCGTACCCGGCCGAACTTGGTCTCGACGAACATCACCGCAGCCAGGATCTCCCAGTCGACGCCGAACCGGCGCTCGGCGTGCCTGAAGTGGCCGAGCAGGACATCGGCGGGCTTGGCCGGCTGGACGCGGAACTTCGCCGCCCCGCTGATGGGGTGGACGAGGGAGAGCAGGTTCCGGATGGCCGTCACGTTGTCCTTCGCCTGCGCGGCCAGGGACTTCGACAGCCTGGCGTAGGTGCGGGAGGCGACCTCCGGGTTGCGGGCCAGATGGCGGTAGACGCGCTGCTGTTGCAGGGCCAGCAGCACCACCGGCTCGGGGGGCCGCCCCTTGCCGGGGTTCCCGTCGCGGATCCAGTCGTCGATGGCGCCTCGGAGCTCCGCGACGGTGCCGGTCAGGGAACGGGCCAGCTTCGCGGGGTCCTTGGGAATCGCCGCGCCCGGGTCGGGCAGGGCGTGCACCTGCTGTGGGGCCTGTGACGTCGGAGTCGGCGGTGCGGGTGACCGGCCTGGCGCAGTCGACGAGACGGCACCCGACGAGGCGGCACCCGACGAGGCGGTGCAGCCGGAGAGCACGACGGCCAGGCCCACGAGCGCCGCGACCACCGGCCTCCCGCGCCACCGGCCCGTACCCAGGCTCGTCGCGGGCACCGTCTCCTCGTTCGGCCGGGACCGTACGACCTCCGCGCGCTGATCTCTCATCGGCCTCAACGTACCCGAGCGGCGATCCGTCTGGGAGGTCATGTTCGCCCACGGGTCTGAGATCGGAATCTGGGGCGCGCCTGATCGATCGCCGTTGGGGGGAGGTGCCGCACACGGTGAAAAGGGTGGCGAGGGCGGGTGGGTGATCAGGGGTTTTCTGTGATCGGGGTGATCACACCGGCCCTCGGATAATCCTTTGCGTGCCGGACAGCTGCCCGCCTAGGCTCGCCGGGGTGCGACGTACCGTCATCGTCGGCGACATCCACGGCTGCTTCGACGAACTGCTCGAACTGCTGGAGAAGGTCGACCTCCGCCCGGACGACCTGCTGGTCAGCGTCGGCGATCTGGTCGACCGCGGCCCGGCGCCCGGTGAGGTGGTCAGTCTTTTCCGCGAGCGCCCGAACTCGGTCGTGGTCATGGGCAACCACGAGAGGAAGCACGTGCGCGGGATCTTCTCCTACGCGCAGGAGATCACGCGCCTGCAGCTGGGCGACCACTACGCCGAAACGGTCCACTGGATGCGGACACTGCCCTACTACTTCGAGAACGAGCATGTCCGGGTCGTCCACGCCGCGATGCTGCCCGGAATCTCGCCGGCCGACCAGAAGGAGGAGATCCTCTGCGGCTCGACCGGCGGCCAGCGAGAGCTCACCGCGTTGTTCCCGGACGGCCACTGGCACGACCACTACACCGACGCCAAGCCGGTCGTGTTCGGCCATCATGTGACCGGGCGTGAGCCGATGATCCGCGACGGCAGGATCTTCGGCCTGGACACCGGTGCCTGCCATGGCTGGAACCTGACCGCGCTGTGCGTGCCGGGATTCACGGTCCACTCGGTGCGGGCGCACGCGGATCACTGGTCGATCGCCAAGCGCCGGTGGCAGTTGCCCGTCCTGAAGACCAGGCCCTGGCGTGACCTCACCTGGCCGGAGCTGACCGAGACGATCGTGCGATTCTCCGCGACGTCCGACGCCGCCGTACGCGGCTGGCTGGAGACGGTCGAGAGGTGGGCCGCGGATCTGCGGTCGTCGCTTCCCGCCTTGGTGACCGCGGCGTATCGCGTCGCCGACGAGCTCACCACGGACGAACTGCGACGGCATCCCGCCGCGCGGTACCTGTTCCAGGCCCGTAACGGCCGGCTCGACCAGACCAGCCTGGCCAGGCGGTGCTCGACACCCGGCGGAACGATCGACCTGGCGGCCTCGTTGGGACTGGTCCTGCCCGGACCACCCGGCTGAGGCAGGGTGGTCCCCGGGCGCGAGGGCAGCCGAGGCGGCCGTCCGCCGGATCGCGACGCGGGTCTCCGCGAGCGTCGCGATCCGGCGGACGGCCGCTGCCTCTGCAAGCGCCGTGATCTGGTCGAACGCTGTCTCGGCAAGCGTGCGATCGCGACGGCGAGGAACGCGCTGGGCGCCTGCTCGCTGGAGAGCAGCCTGCGAAACCCGCCGATGCCTCCTGCCCGTGCGGTGGCCTCGACGCTCTGCGCCGAGGTGGTGACGGCGGTGAGGGACGCCTCGGTGATGGCGTGCTCGGAGATCTGGTCCCCGGTCAGCTCGCGGACGACCTCCCCCCGGGAGAAGACCAGCACCCGGTCGTAGAGCCCGGCGAGCTCGACGTTGTCGGAGCTGAGCACCACCACCGGTGTCCCGGAGTCGGCGGTGGAGCGGAGCCGGTGGTAGATGTCGGAGCGGACGCCGACGTCGATGCCCTGGGTGGGCTCGTCGCAGAGCAGCACTTGGGCGCGGAGAGCAGCGACCGGCCGAGCACCACCTTCTGCTGGTTGCCGCCGGACAGGTGGTCGACGGCGGAGTCGGGTGAGGCCACCTTGATGCCGAGTTCTCTGATCTCCTCGGCCACGATCGCGTTCTCCGCCGAGCCTCGTACCACTCTGGCGACCGCGGTCCTGCCGGTGGCGGCGACGCCCAGGTTCTCCCTGACCGACAGTACGGTGGCGACGCCCTCGACGTGCCGTTCCTGGGGCATGAGCACCACCCCGGCCCGCCGGGTACGGCGGGGGCTGCCGAGCTCGACGGCCCGGCCGTCGACGGTGACGGTGCCGCCGGTGACCGGGTCGGCTCCACCGTTTCATCACCCGGAGGCCGCGCGTACTCGGCGATCCTCCCGGCATCCGGACGGAAGTACGAACCACGCCGAGACCCCGGGGGGTGAACCCGGTCGGTGCGAGGTGGAGATCTCTCCGTGGCGGAGCCAGGGTCTGGCGAGTCCTGCCAGGCTAAGGACCGCCAGGAGCAGGGCGATGAGGATGATGACCGCCATGGGCATGGAGCTCGACTCGCCGAACAGGCCGACGATCGGTGCCGTGATGGCGCCGAACAGGAACTGCAGGCCGCCCATCAGGGCCGAGGCGGCACCGGGAGCGGCGCGCCCGACCGTCTGACCGAGGCTCATCACGGACGGGAACACCATGCCGATGGCGCTCATGGTCACTCATAGGGTAACGGTGGTTAACAAAAAGGAGTCGTCGTGCTGCCCTCGCCCGCCGCCGTCCAGGCCCAGTGGGCCGCGGAACATCCCGGCCTCGACACCTCCCCCGGAGAGATCATCGAGTTGCTGAAGAGGATCAACGGGCTGCTGATCCAGGCCATCGAGCCGATCTACGAGGGAGCTCCCCTCGCCGCGCACGAGGCCGACCTGCTGATTCCGCTGCGCTATGCGCGGACTCCGGTCATCGCCCGCCACATCGCGGAACACCATGGCCTGTCCCGGGCGGCCGTCAGCAAGACACTCGCCAAACTCGAATGTCGCGGGTACATCTCCCGCACGCCGAGTCCCAACGACAGGCGAGTCGCCCTGATCACCATCACTCCCGAAGGGGAGAAGGTCATCGACGCCCTCTTCCCACGCCAGCTGCGCGTCGAGGCGGTCCTGCTGGCCCGGCTCGACGAGGACCGGCCGCGCGTCCTGGACGCCCTGACCCTGCTGGCGGACTCCCTGAAGGCCGGCCTCTCCTCCGCGGTCTCGACCGACTAGGCATGCCGCGGGGTGAGACTCCGCCGCCGGTCGCGCTCTGGGGCCGGGAGCCCCGATGGCATGGCCGAGGCCCGCGACCTGCGCACGGATGGGGTTGTCTATCATGGGTGCGGACCAGGGGCCGCTCCGCCGGCGGCTCGCGGCGCGTACGGCGACCGGTTCGCGGATGTCGGCCGGTCCGTCACCGAGAACGGCGCCGCGGCCTGGCTCGAATGCGAGATCCACGACGTGTCGACCGGGAGTGACCACGAACCGGTCCCGCCGCGAGTCCTCCGTCACCGCGCCGATGACGACGTCGCCCCCCGATGTTCCACGCCCGGCGGTCTCCACAGCATCACCGCCCTCGATCACCTGAACGGGGCGGCATGACCACAGACGGGAGCAACCCCATGTCCCTTCCCCTGCTGCAGATCATCACCGGCAGCACCCGTCCCGGACGGGCCGGCGCCGCGGTCGCCTCCTGGTTCGCCGACCACGCCCGGACCCACGGGGGCTTCGAGGTCGAGCTCGTCGACCTCGCCGAGGTCGACCTGCCGATGTTCGACGAGCCGAACCACCCGATGACCGGCAACTACGTCAACGAGCACACCAGGCGCTGGAGCGCCCGTGTCTCCCGGGCACAGGCGTACGTGCTGGTCACCCCGGAGTACAACAACGGCTACCCGGCGGTGTTGAAGAACGCCCTCGACTACCTCAACCGCGAGTGGCGCCACAAGGCCGTCGGTTTCGTCTCCTACGGCGGTGTCTCGGCCGGGACCAGGGCGACCGGGCAGCTCAAGCAGGTCGTCACCACGCTGCGGATGGTCCCGGTCCAGGACGCGGTCCACATCCCGTTCATCGCCCAGCACATCGGCGAGGACGGGACGTTCCAGGCCACCGACGCCGTGGTCGCGTCCGCCAAGAAGCTGCTCGACGAACTGCTGCTGGTCGGGACCGCGCTGCTCCCGCTGCACGCCCCCGTGACCCCGGACGACGGCAGCTGAGCGTTCACGAGACCCGCGCGACCTCATCGCCGATGAGGTCGCGCGGCTCGCGCCGGCCGGGGCGCCGCACCGGTCTTCAGCGGTCTCTCAACCGGCGCGCTCCTGGAGGTGCTGGGTCAGGTTGACCATGTTTCCGTCAGGGTCGTGGATGTGGGCCACGCGTTCTCCCCAGGGCATGTCGGTCGACGGGCCGAGCACCCGTCCGCCGGCCGCCCCGACCTGCTCCAGCAAGCCGTCGACATCGTGGACCTGCACGCTCAGCAGGATCCGCTGCGGGGCGGACAGGTCGGCCGCCGCCTCGTTGACCAGTCCGAGTTCCGAGTCACCCAGCTTCAGGTTCACGAAGAAGGTGGGGCCGTCATCCGGGAAGCGGCTCGCCTCCACCGCTCCGAGCAGGCGCTCGTAGAAGGTCCGCAGTCGATCCAGGTCGGGTGTGGTGATGATGGGCTGGACAGTCGTCATGTCCGCTCCTCCGGTCTGCTGTGAGTGGCCGTCCACGGTGATACGCCGTGGCGTCACGAAACTCATCGGTGCGCGGGAATCATTCGCGGTGGCCGGGAGGAGCCGGCCGGAGCGCCGAAGAGCAGGATCAGCCGGTCGGTGTCCAGGTAGGTGGTGATGCCGCCGATCAGGCCCTCGGACACGTCCAGGAGGACCAGCCCGAAGGGCACGTGGACGCCGTCGGGACCGGGTCTGGTCTGCCAGAACGCCGGGGAGCCGTTCGCCGCGGCCGGGACGAGGCGCGCGCCCGCGCAGGACGCGTTCGGGTCCAGCAGCGCCCGCTCGATCCGGTCGCGACCGCGAAGCCACCAGGCGAAGGGAGGCATCGACATCGTCGCGTCCTCGTGCAGCAGGGCGACGAGCGCGGTGATGTCGTGACGCTCGAATGCGGTGCAGTAGCGGGCGAGCAGTTCGCGCTGGCCCGGGTCGGACGGCCGGAACGGCTCACCGGGCACGACGTCAACCGTTCTGAGCGTCGACCTTGCCCGCTGCAACGCGCTGGTCACCGACGCGACGGTGGTTTCCAGGAGGTCCGCGACCTCCCCGGCCTTCCACCGCAACACGTCGCGCAGGATCAGCACCACCCGCTGCCGGGGCGGCAGGTGCTGCAGCGCGGCGACGAACGCCAGCCGGATCGTCTCCCGTCGCACGGCCAGCTCTTCCGGATCGCCGTCCGTCGGCAGCACGAGACCGTCCGGAACCGGCTGGATCCAGATCCGCTCCGACACCGGCTCACCGATGTTCGGTCCGCCGTCCGCGGCCCGGCTGAGATCCATGGCCAAGGCCCGGCGTTGTGTGCTGCGCAGCATGTCGAGGCAGATGTTGGTGGCGATGCTGTAGAGCCAGGTACGCAGCGACGCCCGTTGCTCGTCATAGCGGTCGAACGCCCGCCAGGCACGCAACAGCGTTTCCTGTACCGCGTCCTCGGCCTCGAAGCCGGAGCCGAGCAACCGGTAGCAGTAACCGGTCAGCTCGGCCCGGAACGGCTCCAGCCGGGAACCTCCGCCGGTCAGCGTCTCCACCATCCCCTGACCATATGCTCCGCTACCTCATTGAGAGAGTCGCTCCCGTTCGGGACGATCCCGGGCAGCTCGTGCCGTCCTACCTGGATTCGACTCAGACCTGCCACTCGTCGTCGCGGAGCAACTCGATCGCGCCGCCGTCGTGCCCGATCCCCGTGACGGTGACGTCGGGGCCGCCCACCATGAAGTCGATGTGCACACCGGAGATGTTGACCCCGGCCGCCTCAAGCCCGGCGGCGTCCCGCTCGCGCAGGTGCTCGGGTACGCCCGGAGGCAGGCCGGCACCCCAGGCCAGATGGCAGGTGGCGTTCTCGTCCAGCAGGGTCTCGAGAAAGGTGAGGCCCGATTGCCCGACCGGCGACGAGCCGTCGACCAGGGCCAGCTCGCCCAGACGGGCCGCGCCCGCGTCGGTCGCCTGGTGGGTGCGGACCACGTCGGCGCCGGCACTCGCCCTCACCTCCGTGACCACTCCACCGGTGAAGGTCAGCTCCAGGTCGCGAATGACGCTCCCGTTGAGCGCGAGTGGCCGCGTCGAACGGACGGTGCCCTCCACCCGGCGGTAGTCAGGCGTGGTGAACACCTCCTCGGTGGGGAGGTTGGCCTGGAAGCGGTGCCCCCGCACGGATTCGAGACGCGCCGCGGTCCAGTGCGCGCCCGGAAGCAGGCCGATGGTCAGGTCGGTGCCCGGTCCCTCGAACCGGACGGCGTCGAGCCGCATCCCGTTCAGCACCTCCGCGCGGCTCAGCAACTCGGCGATCCGCTGCTCCCAGGCGGCACGGGGATCGGGCCGGTCCAGGCGCAGTATCGGTCGCAGGTGCTGCCAGAGGCGGGCCTCGTCCGGCTCCCCGAAGATCGCGCGCGCCCATTCCGCGGTCGGGCAGGGGACCATCGCCCAGCGGACGAGGTTGCCGAGCTGCAGCCGCTGCCTCGACGTGAGGGCCGGCATGCGGTCCAGGCCCGCCCGTACCGGGTCCTGTCCGGCGAGGAGATCCGGTGCCGCGACGCCGCGGATGTTGAGCAGGATGCCGCAGTGGCGGGCCAGCTCCTCGTTGCGTGCGTCCAGCCAGGCCGGGACCTCGCTCAGCGTGGCCGCGTCCGCGTGCTGGACCCGGGATCGCTTCGCGTAGGGGTCGAAATACCAGATGTCGGCATAGCGGGCACCCCGGGCGTATGCCGTCTCGGCCAGGGCGCGGGCGAGCGGGGCGTGCTCGATCTCGGCGTTGATCAGCACTCGGTCGCCGGCGACGACCGGTACGGCGATGTCGAAGACGACGTCGGCGTAGTCGGCCAGCTCAGCGGTGGGAATGGTCACGGCTGTCTCCTTGGGGTGATGTCCTGCGGGTTTTGTGAGAGCGGGAGAGGAACAGCAGCGGCGCCAGGGCCGGCACGCAGCCCGCGACGGCGAAGCCGTAGGCCAGGCCGGACGACTGCACGATGGCGCCCAGCGCGAGCGCGGCCGTCATGAACCCGAGATCGAAGAACGCCGTCGTGGTGGCCACCGCCGAGCCGCGCTGCGCGGCGGGCAGACCGGTTATCGCCATCGTGAGGAACGCGGGAAGCCCCAGCGCCTGCCCGGCGCCGATCACCGCCGCGGCGGCCAGCGCCCCGGTCACGGACGGCCAGGCGACGAGCAGGGCCAGCCCGGCCGCGGTGACCAGCAGTGCCGCGGTCGCCGTCGCGCGCGGATCGATCCGGTTCGTCCATCGCTGGCCGCCGAGCCGCACGGCGAACAGCACGCCGCCGTAGACGAGGAAGTGCGGGCCGCTGCCGCTGCCGCCCAGCGCGGCGACGTGCAGCGGAAGGAAGGCGCTGAAGGCGGTGTATCCCCACACCGACGCCCAGTACGCCAGCCCGGGACGCAGTCCCGCGCGATGCACGAGCGACCCGGCCTTCCTCGTGCCGGCGGGATCGCCGGCGACGGCCGGACCTGCGGGATCGCCGGCGACGGCCGGGCCCGCGGGCAGGAACAGGCAGGCCACGAAGGCCGCGAGGGCGACGGCTCCGGACAGCGCCCATACGGCCCGCAGGCCGGCGACGGAATGGCCGGCCTCGGCGAGCGCCGGTCCGGCGAGCAGGCCGGCGTTGACCGCGATGGAGAAACGGTTGATCGCGGCGCCCGGACGGTCGTGATCGCTGGCTGCGGCGGCCAGGCCGACGTAGGCCAGGGCCTCCCCTGCTCCCGCGACGGCCCGGCACGCCAGGAACAGCGGCAGCGACTCGGCCACGAGCACGGCGAAGGAGGTGATCGCCAGCAGCGCGACGCCGGTGCAGGCCGCCGCCCTGCGGCCGCGCCGGTCGGCCAGCCGACCGGCCAGTGGACGAAAGAGCACGGCGCACCCGGCCGTGATCGCCAAGCAACCGCCGACCAGGCCCGGCCCTTGGTGCAGCGGGCCGGTGACGTACTTGGGGATCGTGGGGATGAGCAGCCCGAGCGACAGGAAGCACGCTCCCGCGCACGCCATCAGCAGGCGGGTCATCGCACGTCGTCGAGTTCCAGCAGGATCACGGTCATGCTCACCGTGGCCCGGCCTCGTCGTGGGCCGGCGCGACCGCCTGCTCGACCAGCCCGACGATCTCCTCCCACACGGTGCGAATCCGGAGCGGCTTCACCGGCGCGCACGGCGGTGCCAGGCCGCCACTATTTTCCCAAGACATGTTGGGATTATGGCATTTCCAACATGTCTTGGGAAAGGGGTGGCGGGCACCGTCCTGGCACCCATCGAGTTCCTCGAAGCACTCGGCCAGGGTGAACTTCCATCTTGTAACGCCGCTCGAAGGCGACCGGCCGGTCTTCGACCTGGTCAAGACCGGTGAAGTCGTTGGGGGAGACGACCTTGCGCTGCAGCCCGGCCGCACGGCCCGGCTCCGGTCTGCACCGGAGACGAGGACGTTCAACCCCGGTTGTTCAGGGCCGCCAGATCCAGGACGTGGTAGCCGCCCGCCGTCTTCCAGTGGAGATACCTGGCATTGGAGATGCTCACCTTGTCCGTCTCCCGGCCCGGCAGGCGCACCGCGGTACGGGTCCGGGCGTCGAGAAGCCATCCGGCCCCGCCCTCGCGCCACGCCGCGAAACGCCCGTACCGCGAGATGTCGACATCCCTGGCACGCGGGCTCAGGCCGGCGACGGTGCCGTCGCCGTACTCCAGGCGATCCCGGTCCCTGCCCAGCCGGGCGATGTACGGGGCCGGATCGGGAACGCCGCGCCTGGCCCCGTCCGGGCCGTAGCGGGCCGGCGGCGAGCCGGTGAACTCCTCCGGATCCGATGAATCCGGAACCATGACGGGGGACCTCGCGAGGAAGGTGTCGCCCTCCCAGGCGATGTCGTACAGCCCCTGCAGCCACAGCCGGGGAGTCCTGTCGCCGGGGCCCATGCGGTAGACGCCCACGTCTCCGGTGGAGCCGGTGACGCACCGGGAGAAGTAGAGCTCGCCCCGATGGAACTGGAGGTCGACGGGGTATCGCCAGCCGGTCCCGCAGTGCCCCCCGGGAACGCCCCAGGTGTTCATCATCTGCCAGGTCAGGCCGGTGCGCATGTCGGTGACCTCGAGAATCCACCCGCCCGGCTCGTCGTTTCCGAGGAGCTTCACCACGCGCGTGCCGTGCGCCGTGGCGGCGGCGGTGTACGACTCTCTGTCCTTGCGTTGCAGCAGCGTGCTGCGGCCGGTGACCGGGTCGAGGATGTCGACGTGGTCGAGGTACGGGAGGTACCGGGAGAACCTGCGGACGATGAGCCGCCCGTCGGGCAGGGCGCCGACGACGGACCGGGACATCGTGTCCTTGACGGGAATCCACAGGATCCTGGCCCGTGGGTAGGCCCGCGCGAAAGGTGTTTCGGTCTTCCGAACGGGAGATGGCACGGGCGGGGGTGTCTCCGACGGGCCGAGCCACGCCGGCGAAACACCTTCTTCGAAAGGGACGCTCGGAGCCTGTCCGTCGGTGGCCGACGGTGGTACGGCGGGCCCGCAGGCGCAAACCCCCATCAGCAGTGCGGCCGCCATCATGCGGGGACGGCGCCTCACCCGATCGCGGCTCCGGAGGACACTGCCAGCGACGCCCGTGCCGTCGGCACCGTGACCCGCCTGCCGTCCAGAGGTCACCGCGCACACCGCCGATCGCACTTTTCAAAGCACCACTGACAACTTAGACGATCGTCATCAGATCGCGGTGCCGAGGGCCGGGACCGGACATGAGGTCCGGTCCCGGCATGGATGATCAGCCGCTACGAGGCGACGGTGAGCGTCAGTACTCGGCCTTCACCGAGACCCCGGAGAACGCGGTGGTGGCGTACAGACTGATGTAGTGGTAGCCGGCCGCCGGGTTGGTCACCGTCAGGGTCTCGCCGTTGCCGGAGTTGGCCGACCGCTGCGTGTACGCCGACTTCGTGGCCCACGTGCTGGTGCTGTAGTAGAGGTCGGCGTTCCCGGTGCCGCCAGAGGATGTGATGGCGATCCTGGTAGTGCCGGCCGGGAGGTACAGGTAGAAGTAGGCGTGGTTACCGGCGGTCGCGGACAGGTTGCCGCGCTGGCAGTTCTTGCCCAGTTCCCTGGTGTCGGACGAGGCGCACTCGGGCAGGGTGCCGCCTCCGGACGTCACGGTCACCTGCTTGGTGGTCGACGCGGTGGCGCCGCCGTTGTCGGTGACGGTCAGCTTCACCGGGTAGGTGCCCGCCGCGGCGTACGCGTGGGTGGGGTTCGCCGCGGTCGAGGACGTGCCGTCGCCGAATTCCCACGAGCGCGAGGCGATCGTGCCGTCGGAGTCGGTCGAGGTGTCGGTGAAGGTCGCGTTGAGGCCGCTGACGGTGAAGGTGAAGTTCGCGGTCGGCGGCTTGTTCGTGCTGCCGCCGCCCGAGCAGGAGCCGGACGCGCAGGCGGTGAGCCAGCTCGACCAGTCGCTGTCGTAGCGGGTGCCGATGGTGCTGGTCAGGAAGGTGCGGGCGCCGCTCCAGTTGCCCGTCCGGTAGTTGCCGAGGACGGTGGTGACGTCAGCCGGGTGCTTCTCGAACATGTATCGCACGGCCAGGTAACCCCAGCGGTAGACGCGGGTCGTGTCGTGCGAGTAGTCGGTGTCGAACAGCGTCCTGAGCGTGTGCGTCTTCTTGGCCGCCTCGGTGATCGCCGCGTCGTAGGTCACGTTCCGGTAGGAGTACGACACGTACTCGGCGAAGCCCTCGATCCACCAGATGGTCGGGGTGGTGATGCCGGCGGTGAAGTCGCCGTACATGTCGAACCGGCCGTCGAGGTAGTGGGTGTACTCGTGGTTGAGGTTCCAGATCTCGAACGCGGGCCGCAGCCACTCCGCCTCGTAGGCGATGAAGCGCGGCTGGTTACCGGCCGCGGCCGGGTCGCCCTCCAGGTACATGCCGCCGTTGTTGGTGTCGATGCCGAACATCGTCCCGGCGTAGTTCTGGTAGTCGGTACTGGAGTGGAAGACGACGACTTCGATGGTGGTGTTGTTGTCGTTCGCCACGGGGCGGTTGCCGTCGTTCACCAGGTTGTGGAAGTAGGCGTCCTGGCTCGTGAGGCTGTTGCAGGCGGTGGTGAGCTGCGCGGAGGTCAAGGCCTGCGCACGGACCGTGATGCTGGAGCTGCAGGTGTACCGGATCGGCAGGACGACGGCCGCGAGCCGCGCCTGCAGGTCGCAGGTGCCGTAGTAGGAGCAGTTGGCCTTGTCGTAGTAGTCGGTCATCTCGGCGACGCCGACCCACATGGGCGCGGTCGTCCCGGAGATGTTGCCGCGGTCGAGCAGGGCCTTGACCATCGGCCGCACCTTCGACCGCAGGGCGGTCTCCTGAAGGAAGCGGGCCATCTCCCGGCCGGCGTTCGACGCCAGGTAGCTCTGGTCGGTGCCGAGCAGGTTCCAGTTGTTGTTGGCGAAGCCGTACAGCGTGTCGATCACGCTGGGGTCCGCCTGGACGGCGGTCACGAACGCCGGGAGCTGGTGGCCGCGGAAGAGCACCGTGTAGACGTTGTTGACCGCGTTCAGCATCCACCAGCTCGCGTCGTAGGAGCTGTTGTAGCCGTTGAGCAGCCGCTTCACCACGTAGAGGTAGCGGTCGTTCTCCTCGGCGCTGTCGATCAGCGTGACCGCCTCGGCCAGCACCTCGCCGTTGGCGTCGCTCACCGTCGAGGACCTGGAGTTGCCGAAGAAGGCGTCCAGGCCCGCCTCGATCGCGGTCTTGAGCGACGAGCCGTACGTGCCCACGGTGGACGCGTTGTACCAGTGCACGTAGTAACCGGCGCGCAGGTAGAGCACGAGCTGAGCGGTGCCGGTGGAGTTGTCACCGGGGTAGGACGACCCGTTGTCACGCAGGCCGTACGCGACGCTGCTCATCTGCGCCTCGCGGAAGGCGTAGTAGGCGTCGCCGCCGGTGAGGCCGAACAGGGTGTTGATGCAGTCGGTCGTGGAGGACTTGATCTGCTGGACCAGGGCGCTTCCGGTCCGGCTGGTGAAGTCGCTCACGGTGCACGCGGCCGCCGCCTGCGTCGTGGCGGCGGACTTCGCCTTCTCCTTCATGGACGGGCGCGGGTGCGCCGGGGCGGGCTCGGGCCGATCGTAGTCATGGCGCAGCCGCTCGTTGGAGGAGGGCATCGGCGCCCGTTCGCTGACCGGGAGCGGAGAACGCCGGACGTGGTCGACGCCGTCGGTCGCGAGCAGTGCCGGCGCGGGGGGCGGCGTCTTACCCGCGGATGCCGTCACGACGGGCTTGGCGATGGGGTCGGTGGCGGCCGATGCGACCGCCGGCTGCAGGGCGAGCCCCAGGCCGAGGGCCGGGACGAGGACGAGCGCGGCCAGTGACGATTTTCTGAGCGCGCGCAGGGGTGGGGTGATTCCCACGAGCAACCTCCGGGGGGTGTGGAAGAACGAGCGTGAGGTTGGATGTGACCGGGGATGCCGCGGCGGCCGGAACGGGCCAGGACGCGGCGGGGGCTCCGCCGGGTCCTGTCGGTCCGGCGGGCCACGTGGCTCAGGGATTTCGGAGAGCGAAGAGGTGTTGCCGCCCGTAGTTTGCTGACGAAATCAGACCAGCGGTCATAAAGGCGCACATAGTTCTTGGTTATGACCCTGCCGCAGCCCGGTCTGAGCTGCGGCGGAGGCGTGAACAAGTGGGTGCCGTCCGGCCTCGTGCGGCACACGTGGCCGGCCCGGAACCTACGGCGCGCGGTCTGATCGCGCGGCGCCCGCCCTCCGGTGGCGAATCGAGTGGCGGTCCGGCGACATGTGCGCCTTGGGCGCATCACCGTGGCTGTGGCCTGGTCGCCGGTCGCGGGCGCGTACGTGCTCGTCCGGCTCAGGAGGCTGCTTCGACGCCATCTCTTCGTGCCGCTCGGCCTCGCCCTACTTGGGACCGCCGTCCCGCCCTTCCGCCGACAGTGCCGCCGTGAACCCGTGGCCGGACTCGCGGCGCGCCGGGGCATCCCCGGGCCGGTGGAGCCGGGGGCGGGAAGGAGGAAAAAGCGGTCATACCTAAGGGAGAAAAATGAATTTTGTCCGAAAATTCAGGCACTGGCCATTAATTGCCGCATAATTCTAGGTTATGGATCTCGATATCCGTCATCTCCGTATGATCTGTGCGATAGCGGAGTCGGGCAGCCTGACCAGAGCGGCGGCCCGGGTGGGGCTTTCCCAGCCGGCCATGACGAACCTGCTGCGCCGGATAGAGACCTTCGTCGGGGGCGAACTCTTCGTCCGCAGCCGCTCCGGGGTGGAGCCGACACCGCTTGGCAGCCAGGTCATCGCCCGCGCCCGGATCGTCCTGTCCGAGGTCGACGCGCTGTTCGGCGACCTGCATGGGCCGTCGGAGGCCCGATCCCTGCGGCTGGGCTCGGTCCACGTCGGTTGCGTCGGCAGCATCGTCAACCGGGTCGGCGACGTCCTGCCCGGACGCGAGATTTCACTACGGATCGAGCCCTCCGCGGCGCTGCTGGCGGAGGCGCTCACGCACGGGCGGCTCGACGCGGCGCTGCTCGGCGTCATCGAGGGCTTCGAAATCACGCTGGCGCCGCCGGTCGCCAGCCGGGCGCTGGTATACAGGTATCCGATTTTCGTCGCCCTGTCGGCGGAGCACCCGCTCGCGGGAAACGAGGAGATCCGGCTGGCCGACCTCAAGGACGAGGCGTGGATCAGCCCTCCGGGAGCCGACGACGGCTCCCTTGCCGCGCTGCGGGCCTCGTGCCGGGCGGCCGGTTTCGAACCCAGGTTGCGCTTCGAGGCGCCGAGCGGCGCCGGCCGCCCCCTGGTGGCGGACGGGCACGGCGTGCGGCTGGTCGATCCCTGCTGGACCGCGGCGCCGGGCACCGTCGTACGACCGCTCATGGGAGAGCCACAGGTGGCACGGCTGCTCGTCGCGTGGCACAGGGACCGCCTGGGCGATGCGACCGCAGGGGCGCTCTATCGCGGCCTCGCCGCGGCGTTCATCGACCATGTGCACGACAATCCCCTCTTCGGACGCTGGTGGGAGGCACACCCCGAGGTGCATCCGCTGGTGTGAGGCCGCTCCCGGGGACGCGCGTCCCGCCGGAAGACGGCCAGGTCGCCGCGGAGAATGACCATCGCTGTCACATTCTTGAGGCGGTGGTGCTAGTCCCCGGGGAGGAAGGATCGGGTGGAGAGCGGCCGAAGTCAGGACCGCTGGTGGATGGCGGCGGCGGCACGTTCTTGAACACTGGGCCAGATCAGTTCTCCGAAAGAAGGTCTGTCCGTGTTCGAACGGCTCTCCGATCGCACCACGTCGATCGTTTTCATCGTCCTGACGCTCACGATCTCGCTGGGCACCGCCAACATCGCCGGAGGACTCGTCCTCGCCCTATCGCCACTGCTCGTCGTGATGGCGATGCTGCTCGTCATCACGCGAGAGGGGTACTCCAGAGACGGATGGCGCCGGCTCGGTATGGGGCGGCTCGGCCTGCGAACCTGGCCGCTCGCGGTCGCCACCACCGCCGGTGTCTGCCTGCTCGCCACCGCGGGCGCCGTCGCGCTCGGCTTCGCCCGGTTCTCCGCGCCGCAGGGCGACTGGCTGCAGTCGGTGATCGCTTTGTCCATCACCGGGCCGATCCTGTCGTTCGCCGAAGAGATCGGTTGGCGGGGCTACCTGCAGCCACGGCTCGCGTTCCTGGGCGAGCGCCCGGCGATGCTCGTCGTAGGGCTGGTCTGGATCGCCTGGCATCTGCCGTACATCCTGTTCACGCCGTACTACCACAGCGAAGGCAACCGTAGCCTGGTGCTCTTGCTGTTCAGTGGTTCGGTGATCGCATTCTCGTTCCTCTTCGGGTACCTGCGTGTCATGTCCGGGAGCGTATGGCCGGTCGTGCTGGCCCACTTCGCACACAACGCCACCTTCGCCCTGTTGCTGGAGCACGCGATCTCGACTGAGCAGCCCGTGATGGTGCGCGAGTACCTGGCCGGTGACACCGGGCTGTTCGTGCTCGTCGGCACGACGGCCTGTGCCCTCGCGATCGGGATCAGTCGGTCCGCCGCGGGTCGCCGGTCAGCCCCTGCGTCCGTGCGAGGATGACCGCCTGAACACGGTCGCGTAGCTCAAGCTTGCGCAGCACCGAGCCAAGGTGCGTCTTGACGGTCGACTCCGCCAACTGCAGCCGCGCGGCGATCTCCGCGTTGGTGAGTCCCAGACCGACCGAGGCGAGGATCTCGCGTTCGCGGGTGGTGAGACGCTCCAACCTGGACGCGGTGGCGGGCGGGTGCTCGGCGGATTCGGTCGTCGGCGGCGCGAGGACGAACGAGTCGATCAAACGGCGTACGAGCCTCGGCGCGACAGGCGCCTCCCCGGCAGCGGCCGCCCGGATCGCCGCCAGCAGTTCCGCCGCGCCCGCGTCCTTGAGCAGGAAGCCGGCCGCTCCAGCTCGAAGGGCGGCGACGAGAAGCTCGTCGTCGTCGAACGTCGTCAGCATGACGACGTGTGGCGGGTCGGGTGCGGCCAGCAGCCGCCGGGTGGTTTCCACGCCATCGAGACCCGGCATGCGAATGTCCATCAAGACGACGTCCGCACGGTGCTCGGGCCTGCGCAGGGTGTCGAGGGCCGTCTGCCCGTCGGCGGCCGATCCGACGACCCGCAGATCCGGAGTGGCGTCGAGAATCATCCCGAACCCGGTCCGCACCAGCTCCTGGTCGTCCACCAGGAAGACGCGGATGAGGCGGTCGGGACTCGTCACTCGCCGCTCCGCCCTATGCCGCCCGACGGGGTGGCAAAACCCGCAGGTCGCGCGGAAGGCGATGGAACGGTGACGGGGGTCGCGGCATCGATCACGAATCCGCCGCCACGGCGTGGACCTGCCTCCAGCACTCCGCCCAGGGCGCGCAAACGCTCCCGCATTCCGTCGAGGCCGTAGCCGGGTTCGGAACCGTGGTCCGCGGTCGCGTCGGCGCGGCGGACACCGACGCCGTCGTCTTCGACTCGAACCATGATCCATCCCTGTTTCCTCGCGGCGACCACGTGCGCTGTGGCATGCGGGCCGGCGTGCTTCAACACGTTCGTCAGTGACTCCCGGACGACACGGAGCACAGCAAATCGTATAGCGGTGGGAACATCGTCGAACACGGTCGGCTCGGCGTCGACATCCACAGCAAGTCCCGCCGCCCGTACCGAGTCCACGAGTTGCCGCAGCTCGGCGACTCCCAGCCCGGCCCCGCGCGGTTCCTCCGGCCCGTCGGTGTCGGCGTCGCGGAGAACCTCGATGACGCCACGCACCTCGGTGAGGGCCGAACGCGCGGTACGCCCGATCGTGGCGAAGATCTTTCTCGCGTCCGCGCGATCCCAGGGCTGCGCGTGCTCGGCGGCGTACTCGGCGCCGTCAGCCTGCACGATCATGACAGTGAGAGAGTGGGCCACGATGTCGTGAATCTCCCGTGCCGCGACAACACGTTGTTGTTGTGCGACGAACCGCTCGCGCTGCAACCGGCTTTCCTCAAGTCGGGCACTCGCCTCACGCAGTGCACTCATGTTGGCCTGGCGGCCGCGGACGAGATCGCCGATGACCCAGACCAGTACAGACAGGATCCCCAGGAACACAGCGTTCGTGAGCACGTTCGCCATGTATTCAGGCGGGGTGCTCCATCGGAAGCCGGCGAGCACGCTGCCGGTGAGCGCGGCACCGAGGGCGAGCAGGCGGATCGGCAGAGACGCGACGTGTGCGGCAACGGTATAGACGACGATCGCCTGCGCGATGTTGGCCGGCAACGGAACCGGCACCACCATGAGCTGGACGGCGAAGGCCGCGGCCGACCAGGCGAGGACCGCGGTCGGGAAGCGTCGCCGTACGGCGAGAGGGAGGATGGCCGCAGTGGCGATGAAAAAGGCGTGCAGCCCCGCAACAGCACTCAACAGGCCGAAAACCAGCCACAGCAAGCCGGCCAGTGTCAGATCCAGCAGCCTGGGATGCTCTCGGGACCACTGGTCGATGCGGGCGGCGAGGAAAGTCCGCTGTTTCAAGGGTCTCTCGATCTTTCGTGACCGTTTGGCCGAAGCGGAGCCCCAGGATAGGGGCTGACCATCGACGCTCGGACACCTGGTGCGCTCCAGCACGCGGTCCACGCCGGTCTACCGTCACACCACCGGCGAGTCGTTCTCATCACCATCAAGGCCTACGACTGGAACTGCCTGCTCCCCGCTACACGAAGCAGCCCCTACATCGACGCCTCGCCGAGCTCGAACAGCGCAACGCCGACCTCGACGGCGGAGCGATCCAGATCATCTCTCGGGGTCAACAGCCGAGACTGCCTCGGTGGTCCCCGCCGGTTCGCGGCCTGGTGGGACCTGGACCATACGACCGGCGGGCACATGACCCTTCAGCAGCCGATCTCCTCGACAACGGCAGCGTGCTCACGTCCGCGGGCAAGGCCGCGGCGATGGACCTGTTCCTGCATCTGGTCCGCCGCGACCACGGCTCGGCGATCGCCAATGTGGTCGCCCGCCGCCTGGTCGTGCCGCCGCACCGGGCCGGTGGCCAGGCCCAGTTCGTCACCACACCGGTGCCCGCCCAGGACGGCCATCCCCTGGCCGGGCTGCTCCCCTGGGTGATGCGGCGGCTGGACCAGCCGCTCACCGTGGAGGACCTGGCCCGCCAGGCGAACATGAGCTCGCGCCACCTGGCCCGCCACTTACGCTCGGTGACCGGCACCACCCCACTGCAGTGGCTGCTGACTCAGCGGATCCGCCGTGCGCAGGAGCTGCTGGAGACCACGGACGACAGCGTCGACGTCATCGCCTCGGCCGCGGGCATGGGCACGGCGACGACACTGCGCCGCCACTTCCACCGCACGATCGGCGTACCGCCGGACACCTACCGCCGCACGTTCCGACCGTGAGGCCGCGGCCCGCCACGCCCAGGAACGATCTTTAGTCCCCGAGCTCCCCAACCTGCTGGATATGGGCCGGTACGCGGTGCACGTCGGGTCGCGGTGCGGCTGGGCGGCTCCGAAGCCGACGGGACGGGTCGGCGGGGAGGCCACGAGGGAACGGTCAGTAGCCGCGGCTTTCGGCCTTCCGGCGGATCTTCGCGCTGCCGTACTCCCCACGTCGCAGGCACCCCGGACACGGGCAGGGGACCCTGCCGTGGGCGTTGGGCATGAACCGCCAGCCGGTGACCCGGTTGACGCCGCGGACCCGATGGATCTCCCCGGCACCGATCGCCCGAGGGACGAAGACCTCATACCCTCGGGCGTCCTCGCATCCGGCGATCAGGGAGGCGGCCTCGGCGCTTGCGAGCTCGACGGGCTCGTGGCCGTAGTGGCCGACGCGGACCGGCTCGTCGTCGGGCAGCCGGAAGTCGACGGCGACCATCGTGCGCCGTCCACCACGCCGCAGTTCCCTGCCCCACTGGTGGGTGAGCTGGTAGGAGGGCAGGATCGGCAGGCAGAACACCCCGGCCGTTCCCTCGTAGTCGCGACTGCGGGCCCGAACGCCGGCCCGCCGTATCGAGCGGGCGTCATCGACCGAGGTGAGGTGCGTGAACAGGGTCATCGGGCACGCCCTCCGGATGTCTTCTCCACCATGATCGGCACCTTATGGGCTCGAACAAGGCACGGCCACCGGTTTTGGCTCTGGCGCGAAGCCCGTCGGAGGCGGTGCGGTGACCATGGCAGCGGGTCAGCTCACCCCGCCCACGACGGCCTTGCCCTCTCGTGCCGCCGCCGCGTAGAACGGCCCGAGGTCCGCAAACCCCTCATAAGCGCCGTTTGCCGTGTCCCGCCGAACGGCGCCGAATCCCCATCCCTCGCTCATCAGGCCTTGCGCGACGGCCGTCACCTGGCCGGGATCGAGGACGAACGCCGGGCCGTAGCCGAACTCGTACCCCTCCACGTCGTTCTCGCCGTCCTCACCGGTCGCCGCCGCGAGCCAGGGACAGCACTTCCGCCACTGTGCGGTCTCATGCTCGGCCTCGGCCCTGCCCTCCGCGATAGCGCCGAGGGTTCGGTAGTCATCTCCGAACATGTCGGTTTCCCGCTGGAAGCCGGCGGGCGCTTGCCCGCCGTTGAAGAGGATCGTGCCGATCAGGGCGGGGTTCGCCCGTACGGACTCCAGTAGCTCAACGTCGATCTTCGCCAGGTTCAACCGCATCGACACGATCATGAATGGTAGCCGTGCCGGTCGAGGCCGGGATACGTCTGGCGGAGACCTGCTCCCGGTACGGCCCCGAGCACTTGGTCAGCCGGTCGCGGGCGCCGTACAGGCCGCCTTGAAGCAGCACTGGAAACCATCTTCACCAAGAGATACGTATGTGACGTGCACAGGCCACAACGTCTTGCCGTGGAATCAGTGAGCGGCCCGGGAATGACGCCGCCCAAGTTGCCAAATTATGCAATAAAAGAAGGAGGGGGCGTAGGTGAAACGCCTGCCAATTTTGGACATATGCCCTAACGTTCATCGCCATGAAGACTCGTGCGATCATGGTGGCTGCCGGGGCGTCCGTCCTGCTCTTCTCCGGTACGACCAGTGCCTACGCATATCCGGTCAACGATGCCCCGGACTTGACCAACAACTCTCTTTACGCCGCCGGTAAGCTCCCCGACGCGGCATGCGCGAAGAAACCCGCCAAGGGAAAGACCCTGGCCTCGGTCACGAAACACGTCAACGCGATCATCTCCTGCCTGAACAACACCTGGGGTTCCTACCTCAAGGAAGCCAACCTGCCGTTCGTCCCGACCCTGGTGGAGATGGAGGGCAAGTACAGGACCGACTGCCGAGGGCGGACGCTGAGCCCGAAGAAATCAGCGGTCTTCTACTGCGGAAGACTCGCCAACTTCATCGTGCAGATCCGTGCTGACTGGATCAAAGCATCCGACGATGTTCAGATTTTTGCGCGGCTGAGCTCGGCGTACGGCGAGCACGTGCTGAACATGGTCGACATCGCCGAGGCCTACAACGCGCTGCACGCCGACGACGGCACTGAGATATCCGAACAGCTTCGCCGCTACAGCCTGCAGGCGCAGTGCATCAGCGGAGTGACGGCCAAGAGCCTGTGGCCCGCTCTCGGCTACCCCGCCAAGGACGCCAAACGCCTGGCGGGCCTGGCGAAGGCCGAGGCGGACAAGAGCAAGTTCAACATATTCGGTAAGGGTGCCAACCTGGCCTACTGGTTCAATCGGGGCCACTCCACCGGCAATCCCAAGTCGTGCAACACCTGGACCGCCCCGGCCGGCAAGGTCGCGTAGCCCGTCGCGGCGGAGTCCTGTCGCCGCCGTTTTCCCGTTCGACGGCACGGCTCTCACTTCGCGGGCGCCGTGCCGGCTCGCCCAGGTCGATCGCGCCGCCGGGTGGCAGGGGGCCGTGTCCAAGGCCCAAGGGCGGGTGGCGCTCACCAGCCAGACGGCGCCGGGGATGCGAACCCCCTCCGAGGTCTCGTACGCCCTGAGCCCCGCCCGCAGTTCCTCCCGCGTCCGGTCGACCCCTTCCAGATTGAAACGGACCGGCCCCTGGCTGAGGATGAACTCCGCCGTGTCGGCGGCGTCGCAGCCGTAGTCCATCAGCGCTTCGACCGGGGCGACGCCCACGTCGGCGAACCCGGCCGCACTGAGCACCTCGTGGCCGCCAGTACTAGAGTTGAACTCTAGATGTAAGCTACAGAAATGAGTCAGGTCAACAGCGAGGACAGGCGGACTCGAAAGCCCAAGGAGACGCGCAGGCGCATGCTGGAGGCCGCCCGCGAGCTGTTCGTCCAGCGTGGATACGGCGCGACGGCGCTTCAGGAGATCGCCGACCGGGCCGGCGTCGCCGTGCAGACGATCTATTTCACGTTCGGCAACAAGCGCGCGCTGCTCAAAGAGCTGGCCGACGTGTCGATCGCGGGCGACGACGAGCCGATCGCGACGATGGATCGGCCGTGGTTCCACGAGGCCCTCGCCGCCGAGACCGCCGACGCCCAGTTGTGGCTCCATGTCCACGGCACCACAGGGATCCTGGAGCGAGTGGCTCCGATCATCGAGATGCTGCGCGCCGCCGCCTTGGCCGACCCGGGGATCACCGAGCTCTTCGGCCAGGGCACCGACCCGAGGTTCACCGTCCACGCGACGGCTGCCCGGTCCCTGGTGACCAAGCCGGGGATCTGCCGGGGAGTGACGGCCGAGCGCGCCGCCGACCTGCTGTTCGGCCTGCTCAGCCCGGAACTCTATCTGCTGTTCGTCCGCGACCGAGGCTGGTCGCCCGACCAGTGGGAGAGCTGGGCCTACCACACCCTGAGCTCCCAGCTCTGCTCACGGTGATTCCCCGTTGCTGCACATGCACCTGGTCGCAGGAGTTTGCGGAGATGCGCGTAGCCACTTCCACCGATTGGCGAAGCCCCGCAGACGCTCACGAAAGGAAGCACCATGAACAACCTCGGTCTGCAAGGAAAGTCGGCCGTCGTCACCGGCGGTGCCTCCGGCATCGGCGGCGCCATCACGAAGCTGTTCGTCGCACGTGGCGCCCGGGTCGTCGTCGTCGACCTGCAGCAGGAGGCGGGGGAGGTCCTCGTCCGCGAACTGGGAGACTCCGTGGTCTTCCTGCAGGGCGACGTATCCGACCCGGCCGTCGCGCGCGCGGCCGTCGCGACGGCCGCCGAGCGCTTCGGAAAGCTCGACGTCCTGGTGAACAACGCGAGTGCGTCGCGGCAGCGGCCGTTCGAGGAGCAGACCGACGACGACTGGGACCTCGCGATGAGCACCGGCCTGTACGCCACCCGCAACTTCATGCTCGCCGCCCTGCCGGAACTGAGGAAGACCGGCAACGCGTCGGTCATCAACTTCGGCTCCGGCGCCGGACTCGACGGCCAGCCCAACCAGGCCTCCTACGCGGCGGCGAAGGAGGCCATCCGCGGTCTCAGCCGAGTCGTGGCCAACGAGTGGGCCCCGCTCAACATCCGCGTCAACGTGGTCTGCCCCATGGCACTGACCGCCGGCGTGGCCCAATGGGCCGAGGCGCGCCCCGAACAGTACGCGGAGTCCGCGGCCAAGGTGCCCTTAGGCCGCTTCGGCGACCCCGACCGGGACGTCGCACCCATCGTCGCCTTCCTCGCGAGCGACGATGCCCAGTACATGACCGGGCAGACCGTCATGGCCGACGGCGGTGCGATCAAGCTCCGCTGAGACACGCCCCGCGGTAGGACGCGGACCGCCCGCGCCCCATCGGACCGGGTCCTTCCGATTCGTTCCGAGCCCGGGCGCCGTTGCCACGGGGATCCCACCGTCGGCCGGCCCTCGCCTTCAGCAGCAAGTGGGCGGGCCTGTGCTGTCCCCCACAAGAACGACCTGGCGAAGGACAGAGGCCGGGCGACCTTCCGCAAGTACACCTGAGTCCTCGCCTCGGAAAAGTGTCGAAGCCCCACCTGCCCCAAGCACCCGAGTCGGCAGCCTGAAGACGTAGCCGAGGGCCGGACCCGTGGGCCGTGGGTGTACCTCCCGAACACCCCGGACAACTCGGTGAGTTCCCCGCCGGCCCTACGGACCTGAGAATTCACAACAAAATGATCTACGTTGTGCTTTGATCCCTCGTTGTGGCGGTGGCGGTGGCGAGAAGAACAGGAAGCAACTCGGCTGAAACCACGGGAGCGGCGATGTCAAAATCGCATGGGGGACGAATGGCGGCTTCAGGGCGGCGGTTGGCTGTATGGGGGAGCGCCGCTGTGGCGCTTGTGGTCGCGGTCGTTGCCTGGTCCGTCCTGCAGCCGCGCTGGCCCGATGTCGCAGGAACAGCCAAAGAGGAGATCGTCTCGGTCGATTCCTCGACGCGCGCGGCGTTCCTTGAGGCTGCCGACCGTTTCTTGGAGACAGATCCCGATCGTGTCGGAAACTATGTCCTGGCCAGTGACAGGCCGGATCTGAGTCCGCGCGTGTTCTGTCATGAGGAATTCGTAGAGGTGCGCCGGAAAAACCGTCAACTATTGCTCGGGATCGTGGCCGCCTGTCAGGAACTCGCCCGTTCCGGGCCCTTGCTTGTTGGCGGCAGCGGTTACCGGACCGTGCTTCTGCTGACCGTCGAGTCGGTCGATGGACGCTTGACCGTACGGCAGGTGGAGGAGCCTCTGGACGGGGACCTGAACATCCCTTCGGTACGTGAGATGTTCTCTCCCCGGGGTGCACCGCGGGCGTTGGAACTGGTGGCCACCGGTTCGGGCATGCACGATGTGGTCGAAGAAGAGGCCCGCGAGGTCTTCGGCCTGCCCTCGGACACCGATGTCACATACATCACCGAGTTGGAGAGCGCTTCCAGCCCCGTCCGTAGCCTGGGGCTCATTCACACGAACTTCCGGCCCGCTGACCGGTTCATCCAGGTGACAGGCACGACCCTCATGGAGATCATTCCGTAGGAGCTCTGAGACGGCTGCGGAATCGGGAGGCTCTGGCATGCCGGCGGTTCCCTCTTTGGCAGGGTCAGGTGAGACATCGACGCCTATGGCACCGAGGACGACGGCCGGCTCTTCCGGACGACCAGGGGAGGTTCCTACGTCTGGCAGGAAGCGCGAGCGCTCGCCTTCACCGATGAGCAGGTGAGGTCACCGCTCGCCGCCCGGCCCTACGACCTGCGACATGCTGCCCTGTCCCTCTGGCTCAACGCGGGTGTACCGGCTACCGAGGTGGCCAAACGAGCCGGGCACAGCGTGGAGGTCCTCCACCGGGTGTACGCCAAATGCATGGAGGGTCAGCATGAGGTGCCTAGCGGATTCCGGACAGTCGGCTACATAAGCTGATAGAAGTCTGGGAGAGGTAGGTACGTGACGAGGCATCGCAGGCAGTTCTCGCTCGAGTTCAAGGAAGAAGCCGTCCGCATGGTGCTGGAGGGCGATCGCACGGTCGCGGCGGTGGCCCGGGAGTTCGGCATCAACGCCGGCACCTTGGGCAGTTGGGTGACTCGGCATCGGGTCGTGCACAGCCCGGATGAGCAGCCGGTCTCCGGGCCGGCGCGGGCCCGGATCCGGGAGTTGGAGCGAGAGAACGCCGAGCTGCGCGAGAAGCCGGCGTTCCTGAAAAAGCGGCCTTCTTCGCGGCCGAGAGTCGATGACGTTCGCCAAGTACGAGCTGATCGATGCGGAGAAGGCCTGCCACGCCATCGCCCGGATGTGCACCTGGCTGAACGTGTCCCGCTCGGGCTACTACGAATGGCGCGAACGGCCGACCTCGGCCACCGCGCAACGCCGCGCGTTGCTCACCCAGTTGGTCGCCGAGGTCTTCGCCGACTCGCACGAAACCTATGGCTACCTGCGGGTCCACGCCGCCTGCTGCGCCGGGGCGAGCACTGCTCGGCCGAACTGGTCCGCGCGTTAATGCGTGAGCAGGGCCTGGTCCCGGCCCAGGTGCGGGCGTTTCGGCTCACCACCACCGTGCAGGGCGACTTTCGCGGCATCCCCGACCTGCTCGGCCGCGACTTCACCGCCGAGCGGCCGGGCACCAAGCTGGTGGGCGATATCACCTCATGGGAGAGCCACAGGGGATCGGGCAGGGTGCAGGTCGAGCTGTCGGCGGGTGACCACTCAGATATCACCGACTTCGTTTGAGGTCTTCATGTAGACGGTGGCCCCGCCGGCTGCTGGGTCTGCAGCCAGCTGGTGAGGTGTCGCGCCGCGAGCGCGCTGCGCAGGCCCTGTGCTCGAACATCCGTCACATCACTCAAGGAGGGCCTGGTGCGCATCACCTGCGGGATCGACTGGTCGGAACGACACCATGACATCGCGTTGATCAACGTCGACGCTGCGATCGTGACCCGGGCCAGGATCGGTGACGACCTGGCCGGCTTTCGGCGGTTGACCGAACTACTCGCCGAGCACGCTGGGTCTGACGGGCCGACCTCCATCGAGATCGCCATTGAGACGGACAAGGGCCTGCTGGTCGCGGCCGGGTTCACCCTGTTTGCAATCAACCCCAGGGCGGTGGTCCGGTATCGGGAACGGCACGGGCAGGCCGGCGGTAAGTCCGATCCGGGTGATGCCGCGGTCCTGGCCGACATCTTGCGCACCGACCGTCATCGTCACCGGCGGTTGCCCGCTGACACCGATCTCGCCCGAGGCGTGAAGGCGGTCTGAAGTGCTCCAGAGATGCAGGGCATGTTCTGCTTCCCGAACCACCGGGCCAGGTTCTCCCGCATCGTGCGGACCTCCGCCCACTGGTCGTCGCGCACCCTGCGGGCGAAGGCGGCGACTTCGGCATGCTGCGCCTCACCGTGCATGAGGAGCTGCTGCGACATCATGATCGCCATCATGTGGTGCGGGATCATGTACTGCAGGAACGTCTTGTCGAGCTGATCTCCCGAAAGCCCCGACAGGTCCGGCATCGTGGTCCCGCTCGGGCTCGGCGCGGGGCTCTGCCGGTACCACTGCTCCAGCCAATCCTTCATCTTGCCGACCTCGGCAGTCTGCGTCGTGACGATGGACTGCCCGAGCTGCCGCATCTCGGGCCTGTTGGAACGCCGCAGTTGCCGGGCTGCGATGATGGCGTCCTCATGGTGCGGCACCATCTGTGACAGGTAGTCGTACTCGCTGGTAACGAGATGCATCTGCCCCATGCCCGGGCATGTTGGCTGCGGGCCCTTAGAGGAAGGAATCGGGGACGGCATCGGTGGAGATGTCATGGCCACAGCAGTGGACCCCGAACCCGTAGTGATGGCGGCAAGGAATGCCCCAGCGGCCATCGCGGTCTTCATGGAGCGTCGCTTCATGCGTCCCCCCAACGCCGATTCGACACCTACTTCTACGGGAGCCTCCCGTTCTTCCACGGTAACCTCGCCGTTTTGATCAACCGACAGGCAGGTCCGTCGGCCCCGACCGGAGCGTCCATCCGAAGCCGCGCGCCCTTCACGTGGGCCCCAACCGCGGGCCGAACCCTCTGGCGCCGCTCGGGTCGACTTTCGCGGCGGCCGGATGCTCGGCACTCGGCTTTCGGTTTCCCAGAGGTGACTCGTCTTCCCGGAGGTGACTCGCCCAAGCCATGTCACGGAGAGTCTCCGACATGCGACTCTCCGGGGGTGCTTCGCCCTGCGCATGGGTCATGCTTTGCATCCGACCCGCATGCTTCACCTGTTTTTGCCAGAACGACCGTTATCAACCATCTGGTCTAGGTAAGTCCTCCCGTGATGAGCAGGAGACAGCCGCACCAGGCGGGGAGGTCGAAATGATCACCTTGTTCGCACGCGCACTCGCCACCGGCGCGTTCACCATCGCACTGAGCGCACCCATCGGCGGCGCGTTCGCCGCTTCCGCCTCACCGGTGGACCCATCGAGCCCGCAAACCCAGAAGGACCTCGAACAGTCGATGCGCGGTGAAGCGTTCGCCAACGCCTCCTACCGCCTGTACGCAGCTCAGGCCCAGCGGGAGAGGCTGCCGTCGGTGGCCCGCCTGTTCGAACACACCGCCGACGTCGAATTGGGCGAACACTTCAAGGAGGCGGCCGCGCTGAGCGGCCTGGTCGGCAGCGACGCCGAGAACCTGCGTGCCGCGACGGCCGGGGAGACCTACGAGTCCCGGCAGATGTATCCCGGCTTCGCGCAGCAGGCCAAGGCCGGAGGCGACAGCCGGGCGGCCGCCCGCTTCTCGGAGATCGCCCGTGACGAAGGCAAGCACGCGCGGGCGTTCGGCACCGCGCTGCGCGCCGTCGAGTCCAGCCGGGGCACGGTGCCGAAGCCGCCGAAGGCCGATGAGGTTCGGGTCCCGCAAGGGCCGCCCGAGGTCCGTGCACGGCAGACCAGGGCCGATCTGGACACGGCCATGCATGGTGAGGCGCTCGCGTACGCCAAGTACCAGCAGTACGCCGAGCACGCCAAGGACCCGGCCCTGGCGAAACTGTTCCGTGGCACCTCCGACGTGGAGCTGCACGAGCACTTCGCTGGTGAGGCCAAGCTGGCCGGGCTGGTCGGCAGCACGCACGCCAACCTGACCAAGGCCATCGCCGGCGAACGGTACGAGTCCCGGACCATGTACCCGACCTTCGCCAAGCGCGCCGAGACGGCGGGCGACAGCCAGGCGGCCGAACGTTTCTCGAACAACGCCGAGGACGAGGCCGGACACGCCCGCGCCTTCCAGCGGGCGCTGGATCGGCTTCCCGAGCAGCCTCCGGCGGCGGACTCGCCGTGAGGAGATGACAAGGCTCCGGCCGATCGATGCCAGAGGCCATGGCCGTCGGCACCGTCCGCGGCCATCGGCGCTTCTCACCAGTCGCGATCCGGCGCCCGGCGTCGCGCGAGACAGGAGACGGACATGTTCTTCGGCCTGCCCCTGCACCCGCTGGTCGTGCACGCCGCCGTCGTGTGCCTGCCGCTCGCGGCGCTCGGCACCATCTTGATGGCGTTCTGGCCCGCAGCGGCGCGTCGGCTGTGGCCGGCGGTGCTGTTCGTCGCCACCATCGCGCTGATCGCCGTGCCGCTGTCGATCAACAGCGGCGAGACGTTGGCGGACACGATCGGGGAGAACGCGCTCATCGAGGCCCACGAGGAGCAGAGCGAGCAGGTGTTGCCGTTCGTCATCGTGCTCTGGCTGGCCGCGCTGGGCCTCTCCCTGGCGACCCGGTTCATGGGACACGGCGGGCACCCACCCCACGAAGGCATCGGTACGCGACCGCGATGGCACGCCGGCGCGATGATCGTCCTGGTGATCCTGGCCCTGATCGGCGGTGTGGGAGGCACCGTCGCCATAGTGCGGGCGGGCCATAGCGGCGCCCAGAGCGTCTGGACCAAGTGAGTTCCGCGGAGGAAAGAGGGGGCGTTCCTGTCGAGAGCCCGGTCGCACGGCCCGGCTCCGTTTTCCGCCGGAGACGAGGACGCTCAACCTCGGTGCTCGCGCGAGGGCACTCGCCGTCGTCGCCCCCATCGCGAGCGACACACCGATGATCGCCTGATCGGCCCGGCCTGTCACCGCCCGAGCCGGGTAGCGGGTGTTCCCGGCGGCGTTCGTACGCCCGCTCACCGTCAGAGGAGCCGGATGGTCCATCCGCATGTCGACTTATGATCTTTTCATCTGATATTTGCCCTATTGCCGGAAGAGCCTTCATGACCCACCTCCTCAGTCGGCGGTCCGCCCTGCTGAGCGCCGCGGCAGTGGCCGGTCTCGCCCTGTGGGAGAGACCGGCCGAGGCGGTCGGCGCCGCCGCGGTCGATGCTGCGGCGTTCGACGCCGCGCGTGAGCGGTGGGTGAGCCTGCTGGCCGGCGGGTCGCGCGACTCCACTCATACCAACAGGACTCATACCGACAGGTCTTACACCGACAGAACTTATACCGACAGGACGCGGGCGCTTGAGGGCTCGGCCAACGCGGTGCTGCGCAAGCTGAAGCCCGCTCCCGGTCGCCCGAGCCTGTGGCCCGACCTGCCGCTGTCGGACCCCCGGACGGGCAATTTCAACCGCTCCTACAACCGCATGCGCACACTGGCGCTGGCCTGGGCCACATCGGGCACCGCCATGCACCACGACGGCCAGGTCGCCCAGACCGCTGTCAGGGCGCTGGACTTCCTGTACGAGCACGCGTACCACGAGGGGCTCGACCGGCGGGGCAGCAACTGGTTCTGGTGGGAGATCGGCGTCCCCCGCGCGCTGACCGACACCTGCGCCCTGCTGTACGACGGCCTGCCCTCAGACCGCCTCGAGCGCTGGTTGCGCCCCTTGCGCCGCTGGTGTCCCGACCCGGAGCGCCGCGTCAGCCACCCCGGCGTCGTCGAGACCGGCGCCAACCGCGCGGGCAAGGCCATGGCGGTGGCGATGCGCGGAGTGCTCACCCACGACGCCCGCCTCGTCAAGCGGGCCGGGAACGCGGTCTCCGACCTGCTGCGGCCGACCAGGGGCCCGGGCGACGGCTTCTACCGGGACGGATCGTTCATCCAGCACGACGTGTACCCCTACACCGGCAGCTACGGCGTGGACTACCTGGAGAGCGTGGCCAAGTTGATCGCCATGCTCTCCGGGTCACCGTGGGAGATCACCGGAATCGGCAACGTCTACGATCTCGTGGATCGCTCGTTCGTGCCGTTCGTCTTCGACGGGCTGATGATGGACTGCGTACGCGGCCGGCAGATCTCGGTGCAGGGCCACCGTGACCACCACTCGGGACAGAAGGCGGTCGAGGCCGTCCTCACCCTGCTGGAGACGGCACCCGAGCGCCATGCCCGGCGGTGGCGACCGCTGGTCAAAGGCTGGCTCACCCGTAACCAGGCCACCCCCTACGGCACGCTCGCACCGCCGGCGAGCATCGCGAGGGCCACGGCCCTGCTTGCCGACCCGTCGGTACCGGTCGGCCCGCGCATGACGGGCACGTACGTCTTCGCCGACATGGACCGGGTCGTGCACCGCCGTCCCACCTGGGCGTACGCGATCGCGATGAGCTCGCAGCGCATCGGCGCCGCCGAGGCCATCAACCGGGAGAATCTGCACGGCTGGTACACCGGCGACGGCATGACCTACCTCTACACCGGCGACCTCACCCACTGGAACGACGACCTGTGGCCCACGATCGACCCGTACCGGCTGCCGGGCACGACGGTCGACACCCGCAGACGCGCCGATCTCCCGCACGACCACCGTCGCCTGCCTCCCACCCCGTGGGCGGGCGGCGTGGCGCTCGACGGCGAGTACGGCGTGGCCGCCATGAGACTCGTCGCCGGTGGCTCCTCGCTGCGGGCCAAGAAGGCGTGGTTCCTGCTCGACGACGCGGTGATCGCCCTCGGCGCGGGCATCACCGCCTCCGACGGCCGCCGTGTCGAGACCATCGTGGAGAACCGCAACACCCATGACCGGCACCCGCCGCTGACCCGGGGCGACGGCTGGATCCACCTGCCCGGCGTGGCCGGCTACGCGCTGCTCGACGGCGCCGACGCGAAGGTGATCCGCGCCAAGCGCACCGGCCGCTGGCGCGACATCGACAAGGGCGCCACCACCGGAGGCGACACCTCCCCTGTCACCAGGCACTACACGACGATCCTCATCGACCACGGCGTCGACCCCCGCAAGGCGCGCTACGCCTACGCCGTACTGCCCGACGCCTCCATCACGCAGATGGAGGCCTACGACGGGCGGATCGAGATCCTCGCCAATTCTGGAGCGGTGCAGGCCATCTCACGCGACGGGGTAATCGCGGCCGTCTTCTGGCGCGCGGGGACCGTCGAAACCCCAGATGGACCGCTCACCGTCGACGCCCCCTGCACACTGCTGGTCCACCGCGTCGGCGAGCGGGTGCGGCTCGCGGTCTCCGACCCGTCCAGGACCGTTGACGAGGTGAAGATCACCCTGCCCTGGCCGGTAAAATCGGTCAGGGAAAGCGACCGCAGCGTACGCAAGGCCAGAACCGCGCTCAAGGTGGAGGTGGGGGGGAGTCGCGGGCACGCCCATACGGCGGAGGTGCGCGTCTGACTTCGAACGGGTACGAGATCGACGAGCGAACCACGTACAGGATCACGAGAAAGAGCACCGTGACGAGCTCGGCGGAAACACGCCAAGACGCATCCCACGTGGGTCTCACAGCGGCTGACACATGGCTTCCTACGGTGGCACGCGGGCGGACGGCAGTCAGGTCACGCTCAACCCGTGCAGCGGCTTCGCCGATAAGACCGCCTCGGCCGAGAACAACATCAAGGTGCCGTACTCGCGGATCGAGGGCCGGTTCTGACGGCGGCTCCCTCGCGTCACGAGGGAGCCGCCGCGATCAGGCCCGGACGAGAGTGTCCACAGTGGTCCGAAGGCGCGTAAGGCAGATCACCGCGGCAACACCCAAAAGGATCAACAAGATCGGCAACGCCGTCTGCTGCCACGGCCACGCCGGGCCGTCCAGTCGCAGGCCGTCGGTCGGCAGTTCCATGGTCTCAGCGGTCCAGCGGGCGGTGGCCACATCCGTTGTCCGGGCCAGGTCCCGCACGGCGTCGTTGTAGGCGAAGTCCTGTCCGGAGTGGACGTACACCGGCTCCAGGCCGTCGGGGACCCGGCCCAAGCGAACGCCGGCTCCGGGCACGAGCAAGCGATCCAGGTCCGGGGCCGCGCCGGCGAGATCGGCGCGGGGCAGGAACGTCAGACCATGCCGTGACCGGATCGGGCCGCCGTCCGCGCTCACGGCCAACGTCCGGTCCGCGAGCGACTGGGCGTGCGTGTCGAACACCGACGCCAGGTCGATTTCGCCGACGCCCGGCGTCAGCATCACGCCGACGGTCGGCGGCGCCCACGTCCAACCCGCGTTGACGATCGCGGCCGGGGCGGGCATGGCGATGCCGGTCACGACCGGTGGCGTGTTGCCGTAGTACCGCCAGCCCACGGCCTTGGCCGCGTTCGCCGCCACCGTCGAACCGGCCAAGCGCTCGATCATGTGCAGGGTTCCGTCGATGCCGGACAACACGCCCGCGGTCGTGACGACGGTACCGCTGTCGACGAAACGCTTGCCGTGCACCCAGTTCACCGCGGGATAGTCCGACTCGAACGAGCCGATCCGCATCCAGTGCGCGGTCGCGGGCCGGCCGTCGAGCAGACCCGCCGAGGCGAGGACACCGGCGCCGTTGCACACGCCCAGCAACAGCGTGCCGCGGCTCACCTGATCACGCAGCCACGTCGTGACCGGACCGGTACTCGGCTCGCCGACGTCTGGAATCGCCGGGATGACCGCGAGCGCAGGCGCGGCCCCGCCGGTGAGTTTGGCGAGATCCGCGAAGCTCAGGTCCGGCACCAGGTCCAGACCACCGGTCAACGGCAGCGGACGCCTTTGCGACGCGACGGTGTAGACGTTGAACCGGCCCGAGGCGACCAGGATCTCGTACGGGGCAAGGGCATCCGACACAACGGCCCCGTTGTCGCCGATCACCACGACCGCGGTCGGTTTGGCGGAGTCGAAAGCCGGGGAGGTGGCGGCGGGAGTGGGCCGGTCCGGCCCGGGTGCGGACCGGGCGGCGAGCGCGGCGAGAGCGGAGACCGCCCCGCCCGCCACCGGAATCAGGAAAACCGCGATCACCGCGAGCGTGCGGCGCAGGAAGGTGCGCACCGAAACCTCAGTGCCAGTAGTGGTCACGGCGCCACACCATGGCGGCCAGCATGAGCGGGAACATGATCACGTGCCCGGCCGTCATCAACCCCATGGCGGACAACGCCCCAAGCCAGAACGGCACCAGCAAGACGAGGAACGGCAGGTACATCGCGGCCGCCATCTCACCGATCCGCGCCCACGAGTGCCTGTGCAAGGCCATCGCCATGGTCATTCCGATGGTCATGTCGGTCGCCATGACGAGCGCGTCGACCTCCGGCCGCGCCAGCCAGGCGTCCGGCCACAGCGGCGCCAGCACGAACATCCCGGCGAGCATGGCGATCACCATCTCGGCGTAGTGCCGGACGAACCGGCCCAGCTTGCGACTCGTACTTCGGGTGGTTCTCACGGTCGTCATGACGTCCCCTCGGATTCGGCATCGACTGATACCGGCAAGAGTCGCCGTCCGCCGCCGTCCTGCCATGTGCCGAAGGTCATGCCCGAGGTCATGAGGTGGCCATGACCCGAGCGGAAACGGTCAGAGCAAACCGAGTGACCGTGCGCGTAACGCGGCTTGGGTGCGGTCGCGGGCGTTCAGTTTTGACAGGACGTTGGTGACGTGGTTTTTCACGGTGCCCTCGGCCAGGTAAAGCGTTGCGGCGATTTCGCGGTTGCTGTGGCCGGTGGCGAGGAGGCAGAGGACTTCGAGTTCGCGGTCGGACAGCGGCACGACCAACGGCTGCGGTTCCGGGGCGCTGGTCGAGGGCAGGCGGACGAATTGGGCGACCACCTTCGCGGCGACGGACGGCTGCAACACCGACTCGCCGCGGGCGGCGGCCAGAACGGCCTCGATCAGCTGAGCCGAGGAGACGTCCTTGAGCAGGTAGCCCAAAGCTCCAGCGCGAAGGGCGGCGAACACGTCCTCGTCGTCGTCGAACGTCGTCAGCGCGACGATGCCGATGCCGGGGTGGTCGGCACGCAGGCGGCGGGTCGCGGCGACGCCGTCCAGGACGGGCATGCGCAGATCCATCAGGACGACGTCCGGGGTGAGCTCGGCGGCCCGACGGATCGCTTCGTCGCCGTTGCCTGCCTCGCCGACGACCTCGATGGCGTCGTGCGTGGCCAGGAGGGTGGCCAGGGCCTCGCGGAACAGAGCCTGGTCGTCGACCAACAGGACGCGAACCGGGCTCATCCGGGAACCTCCATGCTCAATGTGTAGCCCGCCCCCGGTGGCGACTCGACGCTCAACCGGCCGCCCAGGTGTTCGGCGCGTTCCCGGAGCCCGACCAGGCCGAAACCGGACGCGGGTGCCGAAGCGGAGCCGGCACCGTCGTCGCGGACGGCCAGCCGGACGGCGGTGTCAGCGTAGTCCAGGACCAAGTCGGCGCGGGTTGCCCGGGCGTGCTTTCGGACGTTGGTCAGACCCTCTTGCGCCGCACGGAACAAGGCCTCGCGCGTCTCGTCAGGCAACGGTCGTTGCTCGCCGGATATCGCTACGCGGGTGGTCACGCCCGCGGCGGATGTCAGTTCGGCCAACGCCTGCAAGACGTCGGGCAGGGGAGGGGTTTCGCGTGGTTCGCGCAATGTGCGGACCGAGCGGCGGACCTCGGCGAGCGCGGCCTCGGACTGGTCCTGGGCCTTGGCGAGTATCTCGTCGGCCTTGGCGGTGTCGGTCGGCAGGACCGCACGGGCGGCCTTGACCTGCATCTGGACGACGGTGAGCGAGTGCCCGAGTCCATCGTGGATGTCGCGTGCGACCCGGTTGCGTTCCTGCACGGTCGCGAGCCGCTCCGCCTGCGCGGCGTAGTCACGCAACTTCTCGTGCGCCTCGGCCAGTTCGACACGGGCGCGTTGTTCGCGTTGCAGCAACTCCGTCACGATCGCGGCGAACACCGCGGTGACAAGTATTCCAAGCCCTTCCCGCAGCCCTTCGCCCCACGACATGCCGAGATGGACGAACGGGACCAGCCCGACCACGATCACCGTCATGGCGATCGGCAACCGCAGCAGCACGCACTGGCTGACCAGCACGACGAGCAGAAGCGTCGCGGCGACCCCCGAGTTCAGCGAGAACACGACGAACGCGACCGGCAGCTGCACGACCACGTACCCGAGCGACCAGGCCAGCTGATCGCGCGCACGTACCCACGAGAAGCCAGCGGCGGCCAATGCGGTGAACACCGCGCCGAGCACGAGCGACGACAGGGACTCTCCAGATGCGACGACCCCGATCACCAGTGTGAGCAGCGCACCGAAGGTCAGCGCGACCAGAGCCCTGTTCATGCGCTCACTGTGGGCCGTCCGGCGGCGTACGGTCAACTCACGGTGATCTCGCGGGTGTGACTTGTCGCTGCCGGGCAGCTCGGTGGCCTGACTCCGTTTCTGCCCTTCGAGTTGGTGGACGCTGTTCTGGAGGAGACCCGGGCGGTCCAGCGGCGGCTGAGAGATCTGCCGTCCCGGGTCGGGGTGTGCTTCCTGGTGGCGATGTGTCTCTTCCCGCAGGTCGGATACCTGCTGGTGTGGGACAAGCTGACCGCCGGCATCGGCGGCTGTCTGCCGGGCCCCGGCGCGAAGGGACTGCGTGACCTACGTCGCCGCGTGGGCTGCGCCCCGGTGAAGGCGCTGTTCGAAGTGGTGGCAGGCGTACTGGCTACACCGCGGACGCCGGGCGTGCGCTTCGGCCCGTACCGCACGGTCTCCTTCAACGGCCGCAGCTCGATCAAGACCCCGGACAGTGAGCGTAACCGCGGCTGGCTGAGGCGATGCCCGCACGGCGGCTACCCGCAGGTCGAGTTGATGACGCCGGTCGAGACCGGCACCCGCTCCGTGATCGGCGCGGTGTTCGGCCCCACCCGAGAGAGCGAAACCTCCTATGCCACCCGCCTGTTGTCCCATCTCGGTCCCGAGCTGCTGCTGCTGTGGGACCGGGGCTTCGACAGCAACGACTTCCTCGCCGCCGTGCACGCCACCGGCGCCCGCGTCGTGGGCCGCATCCGACAGCGCCGCCGCCCGCCGGTCCTCAAGACCCTCATGGATTCCTCCTACCTCTCGGTCGTCGGCGGAGTCGCCGTGCGCATCCTCGAGGCCGACGTACGAGTCACCTGCGCCGACGGCAGCACCTTCAATCGGGGGCTGCGGGCCAGCAGCGACGCCAGGTCCGGGGCGAAATTCGCCAGCGCGCCCGACAGCCGGTCAGATGCCAGGCCGGCACGGTGGTCGTCCGACTTCGCGCGGACGACAAGTTCGGCCGACAACCTGTTGGAACCGAGCGTCACTGTCCCTCCGGAGTCAACCAGCCTGGCGGCCCGCCGGGGTTCCGGCGGGCCGCGCCATCTCGGTAAGCCAGTCCCGGCGGCTGGTAGAGGCCGAAGCTCAGGATGGACAGGGCGATGCCTCCGAGGATGGCTGCCCCCGTGAGCGTGCCCTGCAACTGCGGCGGCAGGGCAGGCAAGCCCTTGGGCCTGTTCTCCGCGTTACGACGCAGGTCCTCCAGCGTGTAGCCCGAATCGCCCGACGTGCGGCATCAAATGCGGCGTCGGGAACGGCACAGGCTGCGGCTGGGTTTTGGGCGATACCACGGGCACCTGCTGCGATCCGCGGCTCTTGGTCACCCAGTATTCGATCACTCCCGAGTTCTTGCCCCACTTCGCGGCGTTGGAGTGAGCGATGACGATCTCGTTGGTCTCCTTGACGTAGTTGGGCACGGGGGAGCAGGAGGTCGAAGCCGGGCAGGACATTGCGTCCGCCGGTCTGCTTCGGCAGCGCCTTGAGCGCCTTGATGTAGATCGCGAGTTCGTTCTTGCCTTGGGCCGGCGACCGTGGTGCGCTTCACCTCCCACAGGTAGATCGCGTCCATCTTGGCCGTTCAAAGCTAATGACCAGAGGCAGGGCCGACCATTGACACGATGTGCCTTTGGCCACTCGTCCGTTCGTCCAGGGTGTAGGGCGGGCGGCGGTCGATGCGGCGACGAACCTCGTCAGTGCCGAAGTGGTAGTCGATGCGTCGGGTCGCCACGGCCCAGTCCTCCATCGAGCGGACCGCTGACAGGGCCTCCACGACGAACGGGTCGCTCCATCTTTCCTTGACGCGCTCCCACAGTGTGCCGGCATCATCGGTGATGAGGTTGCCGACGGTGCCCTCGTAAATCGGCATCGCGCGGACCTCGCCGTCCGGCTCCACCTGCAGCATGGGGAAGCCGTGTCGCTTGACGAGGTCCGGATGCATCATCAAGACCATGTTGTTCGACGTCATGAGCTGCACCGAGCGGGGCGAGAGGGAACGCAGCCGTTCGACGTGCTCGCGGCTCACCAGCGTGCGCAGTTGGTCGAAGTCCAGCAGCTCGTGTTCGGCGAATCCCTTTCTGCTTGCGAGACCGGACGGCACCGCGGCGGCGAAGGTGAGGAAGCGCAGGTTCGGGAACCGGGGCGCGACCGCGCGGCAGAACTCCTCCAGCTCATGGAGGTTGGACCGCACAACCGCGTAGTCGACCCCGAACCCGACCGGGTCGGCACCGCGCGCCACGCGCTCCCCGGAGACGTCGTCCAAAATGGCCAGCGTGCGCATCGCCCGCTCGAACGAACCGGCCCGTCCGCGGATCCGGTCGTGCACCCCGGCGCTCGCCCCGTCGACGCTCACGGTGATCCGGGAGAAGACCTGGGACGCCTCTTCGGCCCACTGGCGGTCGAATGTCCATCCGCCGGTGTAGAGGTTGACCGCGACCCCCGCTCCGCTGATCCGCTCGGCGACCTCCAGGAGGTTTCTGACCAGCAGCGGCTCGCCACCGGCGAACTCCACCGCCTGTGGGCGCAGAGAAATGATCGCGTCGGCGGCCGTGAGCATCTCGTCATGGTTCAGCTGCCGGGCCGGGCGTCTGCCGGACTCGGAGTAGCAGTGCACGCAGCGCAGCGGGCAGGCGTAGGTGATGTCCCAGATGACGTCGCTGGGCCCCTGTGGGGTGCTCATGGCATGGTCCTTTCCTCGTTGGCTGACGCGGCGTTTCTCTCTTCGCGAGGGTTTGATCAACGGTGGTCCCGTTCCGGGACGACGAAACGTCCAGGAACGGGACCACCTCCGGTGCTCAGCCCCGATCAGGGCCGAGCACGCTGGTCACGACCGCCGCGTCGTCAGGAGGTGAAGGTGGCGTAGCAGGTCCAGTCGCAGAGCCAGGTGCTGACACAGGGGTACAGCTCCGACTCCTGGGCGGCGGGCAGCATGTCGAGGGCGTCGATGTTGAGCTCCATGGTGATTCCTTTCGTTAACCGTTGTGCCGCTCGTTTCGAGACGGCCTGTCCACCGGCCCCATCACAACGATGAGGCCGGAGCCTGTGGGCCCGCGCGCCGCGGAGGGCGGCGCCGCGGGGCTCCTGCTAGGCGGGCACGGACGTCCCCTCTTGCAGGAGTTCGAGTGGGCCGGCGGTCGGTGCGGCCCTTTCGCTCAGGAAGTCGATGAGACGGTCGGCGACCAGGTGTCCCTCGCTGGAGACCAGCGGGTCGTGGTCGGATCCGGGGATTTCCAGGTAGACCGGTGCCACCGGGTGGGCGGCCGTCAGCAGTCGGCGGTGCAGCCGCCGGGAGTGGGCGACCGGGATGATCGGGTCCTGCTCACCGTGCACGATCATGATCGGCTGCCGCATGCGATCCGCCAGCCGGGCCAGGTCGCGCGGGCCGAGCGCGTCTTCGAGCTCCACCCGGCCGCCGAGACGATCGAGCAGCGTGCGGACGCTGGGCGGCCCGTCCTGGTACAGCTCCCGGCCGGACAGGAAGGGTGCGATGACGGCGGCTCGGGCCCACAGGTCCGGCTCCGCGGCGACGGCCAGCAGAGCCAGGTAGGCCCCGTAGCTGATGCCGTACAGCATGGGCCGCTGCCGGCCTGGGCCACGGGCGTCGGCCAGCGTGCGTCCCAGATGAAGGGTGTCGGCAAGGTCCGGGCCGCCCCACGCGCCACGGATGGCGTCGCGGTGCGCGGCGCCGTAGCCGGTGCTCCCTCGCTGATTGGGTGCGACCACCGCCATGCCCGCTGCGGCCATCCGCTGGAACAACGGCTCGAAACCGAAGTGCCAGGAGGCCTCCGGGCCACCGTGCAACGCCAGGACCACCCGCTCGCTCGCCACCGGATCGCCGTACACGATGGCCTCCACGGGCCCGGCCGGGCCTGGGTAGTCCACCGTTCGCGCGGATGTCCAGCGTCCCGGGTGCTCCTCGGCGGTGGCCCGTACCCGGGACCGGAGCGGATCGGGCAGGGTGACCACGCCGAGTGGGCGGTCCGGCGTGGTGTGCAGCAGGTGCAGTCCGCCGGCGGTCCAGCGGGCCGTGTGCTGCAACGTCCCGGCCGGCATTTCTGCCTCGACGGTGGTGTCCGCCACGAGATCGTGCAGCAGCAGGTGGGAGCGGCTGCGGCGGGTGACCGACAGGGCCAGGTGCCGTCCGCCGGGATCCAGGGCCAGTGGTGTGACGGTGCCCTCGATGTGGTTCAGCCGCTCGGGGAACACCGTCGGCGCCGGGTCGTCGCGGTGCCGGAGGCCGAGACGGAACGTGCCGTCCCGCCGTGCCGCAGTGAGGAGCACTCCGGTGCGCGGCGCGGCCATGAGCAGGTGCTCGCCGTCCGCCATTCCTTCGAGCGGTGCCAAGAGACCTGTGGCGAGGTCGAGGACGAACGTGCCACCTGCTCCCGGCTCGGGACGGGCCAGCGCGAGACGCCGGCCGTTCGCGTCGAGCCAGACCCTGCCGCCGACCGCGCCGGTCAGCTCGGCGACCGGCTCAAGAGGTTCGGCATGCCCTGACACCTGCCACACCTTGGTGCGGCGGCCTTCGCCGTTCTCGAACAGCAGGGCGGCGGTGCCCGACGTGATGCCGCCGATGAGCCCGAGTCCCGGGCCGCGAGAGGCGAACAGTTCGTGCTCCTCGGCCGGCGCGCCGTCCGTTCCGGGGACGGCGAGCAGCAGCCGCGCGGACTGCTTGCCGTGGCGGCAGAGCAGCACACCGACGTCGCCGGACGGAAGCGGGAACGGAAGCGGGAAGGTCCAGGAGTCCTCACCGTCCCTGGTGGGCACCAGACGTGGCCGTGGCGCGGGACCGGTGAGGTCCCACAGTTCCGGCATGAGCCGGGCGCGGCCATGGGCGGCCAGGCAGGCGGCATACTCCCCGGTGGCGGAGAACCTGAAGTTGATCCGTCGGAGCTCCGCGGGCAGGCCGGCGGCCATCTGGGTCGTCGCGGGCGCCGGGGTCGTCGGCAGGGGGCTCATGACGCCCTCCCAGCGGCGGCCGCGAATGCCTCGTGAGCGGAGGCCGTACCGATCGCGGCGTCGGCCATCCACGGGCGGGGCCCACCGTGGCGCAGCCGCCACAGGAAGGCGAGAACGCCGGCCAGACCGGTGTTCCAGCCGAACGTCACCTCGAGGCCGTTCTCGTCGGGCACCACGAGCAGCCCGTCGCGCATGGTGGCGCGCGCCCACAACATGGCCGCGAGTTCCTCGGCCTGCTCGCGGTAGACCGGCTCGCCGGTCAGATCCGCCATGTCCAGCAAGAACTGCCCGTCCCCGGCCAGTCCGTGACAGGCCGCGGTGCCGGAGCGCAGCCGGTGGCCGTGCACGGCGACGGCGGCGGCCCGCGCCACCTCCAGCACGCGCCGGTCACCGGTGGCCGCGTGCAGGCGTACCAGGAACGTCCCTATCCCCGAGGATCCGTTGCACCAGTGGGGCAGCTTCGCCCCGCCGCGCGAGCCCTCCGCCCACAAGGCCGCCGCGCCTTGGTAGTCGGCCGCGTCCATCAGGGTACGACCGGCGGCGGCGGCCATTTCCAGGCAGTCCTCGCGTCCGAGCGCGATGCCGGCCGCCAGCAGGTACGCGGCGATGCCGGCGACGCCGTGGGCGAATCCGTAGTGCACCACTCCCGCCAGCGCGGAGTCGAAATCCCGCGGGATGGGCCACAGCACCGTGTCGGGGGTACGTTGGGCGACCTTGAGCAGTTCGTCAGCGCATCCGCTCGCCCGGTCGCGGAACCTCGTGTCACCGGTGGTGTTCCACAGGTGCAACAGCGCCATCCCTGTTCCGGCCAGGCCATGGCAGATGTCGGGGTTCGGCCAGCTGACCGGCAGTTCGAGGGCGAGGCCGAGCCCCGCCGAGCGTACATCGTGGTCGTCGAGCGCCCTGCCCACCTCATGCAGGGCCCAGGCCATGCCGGCCCGGCCGAAATACAGCCCCGGTGACGGGCGATGCTCACCCGCGAGACGGCCGATCATCCAGTCGGCGCCGTCGCGCAGACCCGTCGTCAGCCGGGCGCGCAGCTCCTGCGGCAGGGGCGCGGCATCGGGCCCCACCACGGAGGCCATCAGGTGGAGCACGCCGGCCGCGCCATACTGGACGCCACACGGATCGGCGCTGACGCCGTACCCGGCGCCGACGGGCCACAGCCGCGCTTCCGGTCCCGTCCCGCCGTCCGGGGACTCTGCGGACATGCTGCGCCAGGTGTACGCCAGTCCGTCGTACAGCAACCGGTCCTGCTCGGCGGTGCCGAGCCGGCGGCCGCCGCCTGCCACGGCAGGCGCCTGCGGACCGGTGTCCAGGCCGAACAGGAACGCGCGGACTCTGGCGAGATCCCACCGCCGGGCGGGATCCTCCACCATCAGACCCAAGATCATGGGAGCCAGCTCAGCGGCCAGGGGATTGCCTGAGGTGGCTACCTCGACCAGCGTCCGGACCCGGGAGTCCCACGATCTGGCCTGCTCTCCCTCGTCGGGCGGCAACATCGGCTGGCATGCGGTCACCAGGTAGAACACGGTCGCGCCCAGCGCGTACAGGTCAACTTCGACGCCGGGGCAGGGCCCATGGGCGGGGGCCCGTTCCTGCTCCGGGGGCGCGTACCCGCGGGTGCGGGCCCGCCCGACCGGTGTGCCGGGCATCGCCGCGGTTTCCAGGTCGATCAGCCGACCGTCGCCGTCCTCGGTGACGATGACGTTGTTCGGGGTCAGGTCGCGCACGACATAGCCCTGCTCGTGGACCGTCGCGACCAAGTCGACGAGCCGCCCCACCAGGCGCAGCACTGTTTCGCGCCGGCGCTCGGCGTTGCGCTCGCCCGCCCAGGCGGTGAGCACGGTCCCCTCGACGCGCTCCTGCACCAGGAACAGGCTGTCGTCCTTGTCGAAAAGCGCCACCCTGCGCGCAGTGATGCCGAGAGGCCCGAACAGGCCGAGCATCCGCCACTCGTGACGTAAGTTGTCACGCTCGTCACGTCCGCTCATTTTGGCGCCCATATGCGGCCGGGCCTGCTTGACGACCACGGTCCCGCCGGTGTCACGGTCCTCGGCCAGGAAGACCCCGCCCTTGGCGCTGTGCCGGACGGCCTGACGCACCACGAACCGGTCGGCGAGCAGTACGGCCTCCGGCGCGGCCGACCGGACCGGAGCTTCGCCCGACTCGAAGGGGCAGGACGCCCACGGCGGTGGTGAGTACCAGGCGTTGCGCTTGTCGGTCACCAGCGTGCCGTCGGGGGCTGTCAGCCGGGAGGCGTAGGAGCCGTCGTTGTCCAGCACGAGGGGTGCGGAGAACACCCCATAGCGGTAGTGGACCAGGCTGCCCGGCTTGTAGACGCGATCGGACAGGATGCGCGGCCCGGGCAGGCCCATGGTGGCCTCGTGCAGTTCCTCGGCGATCGCGGTCGCCGCCCGGTCGTCGGACGGATAGACGGTGACGAACTTGCCCACCGCTCCGCGGTCCTGCTCCCTGGACACCAGGTTGGACAGTTCGGCCAGCGTCGCCGCGAACTTGAAGGGGCAGCGGCGCCGCGCCAGTACCTCCACCACGCGGGCGAGCACCACGGGAGCCGACAGCGGCGTCGCCGAGACGTGCAGCTTCCAGCCCTGCGCCTGGCGCGCCACGCCCACCGGTGTCACGTACATCCACGGCCTGCGGCTATGGAACTCCCAAGTGGCGGCGCCGTCCTCACCGTCCACCGCCGCGAGGTCCGCTCGCGCCAAGGCCGCTCTGGCGATGTCCTCCAGCACGTGTCGATCGATGTCGACCTCGTTCTCACGCACCTTGCGCTCGTTCATGCCGTACCCCCGCATGCGTCAACCTCTAGCGGAACCGCCGGACGATCAGCAGGGGACGGAGATCAGCGTGAATATGCCGCCCCACCGCAGATATCGACAGGAACGCCCCCGATGTCTGATCGGCTTCAGGTATAGGTACGGCGACTTGGAGTTGCCTTGGAACTGAATGGCGGCTGTTCTCAGTCAGTTGCAAGTGTCATTCAGCTGGGTAAACACCGACAAGGACGGTCAGTGAGCGTTTGATCCTGTGAGTTCTGTCTGGTTCGGGTACTCAGGTTCCGCGCCAGTTTGGGGTGTTTTCTCCGGTGAGGCGGCGGGTCATGGTGTCGATCATGGCGACGTGGATCATGGCTTCGGAGGTGGCGGGCAGGGCCTCGTAGTCACGGGCCAGGCGGCGATGCTGCATGAGCCAGCCGAAGGTGCGTTCGACGACCCATCGGCGAGGCAGGACGGTGAACCCGCGGGTGGCGGGATCTCGGGGCACGACCTGGGCATCGATGCCGAGGGCGGCGGCATGGTCGATGAAGTGTGCGCGATGGTAGCCGCCATCGACCCAGGCCTTGCTGACGGTGGGATGGCCGGTGGCGAGCTGGTCAAGCAGAGAGATACCGGCGGCCGAGTCCTGCACGCCGGCGGCGGTGACCAAGACGGCGAGCAGCAGACCGAGCGTGTCGACCGCGATGCTGCGTTTGCGGCCGACGATCTTCTTGGCCGCGTCCGTGCCCTGGTCGGCGGCGGGGACGTTGGCGGAGGTCTTGACGCTTTGTGCGTCGATCACGCACGCCGATGCCTCGGGGGTGCGGCCTTCGGCCTGGCGCACCAGACGGCGCAGCAGCCCGTTCAGCTCGGTGAACACTTTTTCGTCGCGCCAGGCGGCGAAGTACCAGTACACGGTGGCTCAGGGCGGGTAGTCATGCGGCAGGTAGCGCCAAGCGATGCCGGTGCGGTCCACGTACACGATCGCGTTCATGATGGTGCGCAGATCGTGCTCGGCAGGCCGTCCGAAGCCTGGGGCGCCGGCCTGGCGGCGGGCGCGCCAGGCGATCAGGACGGGTTCGATCAGCTGCCAGCGGGCATCGGACAGATCGCTGGGATAGGGGGGAGGTCCAGCCATGGAAATGGCCTACCGCCCACAGGCCGTCGAGCCCAGAGGCCCGCAGGTCACGGCAGCGAACTGCAGCGCCGCCGCCAGCTACAAAGAGCTCACCTCAGGTCATCGTGGAACCAGACAGGAGAAAGGCCGCAGATCGCTGTCGCATCCACCCCACGCGCACCGTGGATACCGGGTTCCCCAGACGTTCCACCCCGCAGCCTTCCGCTGTTTTCGGTGACGTAGCCGCTGATCGCCGCGTCCAGCGCGTCGGCGTCCAGGTCGGCCGGGACCCGGCGGAAGGTCCGTTCGCTGGGCACGGTGAACCGGCCGGTGAACGGATCACGGCAGGCGCCCAGCCACTGGAGCGCCTGCTGAGAGGTCCGGGCGGCCCACTGCCAGATCGCCGCGACGCTGTCACTGCCGACCACCAGCGTCGCGCACGCGGTCAATGTCAAGATGACCACCAGCGGATGGCGTAGCCCGCAGGCCGAGCGCCGATCGGGCACCGTCGCCAACCGGCATATCAACGCCGATTCCGCCACAACCGGGTCGGCTGCCAGCTCGGCTTCCCACAACGCCAGATCGGCGAGTTGGTCAAGACAGGAGACGGTAGGGGATGCAGTCGGGGAAGATGGGGACACGAGCGCGACTCCTGTGACGATCTTCGGATTTAGACACCTGAAAGATCACCAGAAGTCGCGCTCTTTCGTACTCCACCAGGCCAAACGCTCAACGTCGCCATACCGCATCAGAACCCGGGAACGCCGGGGCCCTGCCTGCAGGCCCATGCTCCGGCCGCTGGCCGGTGCTGTGGGATCGGTGACCACGGACCACTCAGAGGAAAGGCGACCTGCGGAAACGCTCCAAGATCCATCCCACGCATATCCCACAGCCGCTGACATACGGCTGCCCACAGTGGCGCACGGCTGCGTAGGGCCAGATAGAGGGAAGGCGCGAACGCCCAGGTCAAGGGTGTGATCGCTGGTCAAGATGGTGCCCCCGGCATGATTCGAACATGCGACACCCGCTTTAGGAGTCGGGAGAGCGAAGCAGCGGAACTATGCTTTCCACCTGCGGTTATCTAGCCGTGTCTGGCGTAGACGGTCCCTGTTGGGAAGGCATTGGGAATGGTCACCCGTTGCCCCTCTGTGCGTGTCCACTTGTGCCCGTGCATTTGCCCCTGTAGGGGGCCGAGTTGATTAGGGGTGGATGGCTTCTGGCGTCACGCCGTGGGGTGCAGCAGGCTTCCGGCGGCGAGCGCCGGTGCAGGACGCCGTCCTGAATGTGCTGGCACATCACGGCCGTGCTCCCCCACCACAGAAGACGCCGGCACGCGGCGCTTCGCCGCCTCGACAATCGCCTCTGGGTTGTGGACCCGCGTGCGCACGATGTCGGCCACCCTAGCCGCCATGCCACTCCTCCGCCGGAGAGTTTGTAAGGACATAGTGTTTGTCCTGGCTGAATTGCGAACCGGGGCTGTGGGAGTCAACGCTCACTCTGGGCGGCGGAACCTGGGTGCTTCACCCTCGATCGCGTTGTACTCGACCTGAGAGTGCCGGGTGTACAAGGCCGGGCAGACCATCGTCGAGCCCAGCGTGCTGGCCGGTGCCGCCGCCCGGCTCGTCCGTGATCTCGCGCCGGACGTAGTCCTGGTCACCCACCGTCCTGTGGAAGAGGACCGTGGCGTTGGCGCCGCTGCTCGGGGGCGTTCGCCGTGCCGGGAATCAGGGCGAGGCCATCGGCGGCGGCGGTCGCCGCGAGTCCCATGCGACGGAGCTCGTTCATCTCCCGCGACGTTTACCCGGGGGTGACCACGCGCGGGGAAGGGACGGGTGCCGGTCAGCGCGGGATGGTGTCGCGGTGGACGGCCAGCCACGCGTCGAACGACTGCAGCCGCGGGTTGAGCTCGCGCAGCAGCTCGAAGTCGATGAGCTCGGCGATGTCGGGGGCGGCCGCGATCAGGTACTGGAGCATGTTGCCGACCTCGCCCGCGCCCGGGAACCCCGCGGCCCGGATCATGTCGGGGCTGACCGCCTGGTACGTGACGGGCTCGCCGAGCGCCAGGCTCAGCGCGGCGGCGTACTGCGCGCCGGTGAGCACGGCCCCGGCGACGCTCACCCGCCTGCCGGCCATCCCGTTCCCCTGGCGGAAGATCCCCAGCGCGGTCCTGCCGACGTCCTCCGCGGCCTGTGCGGCCACCCCCGCCTCGCCGAACCCGAGCGGCAGCACCAGCGCGCCCGTCTCGTCACGCCGGGGCGCGAACATGTCCTGGAAAGCCTCGTAGTAGACGTTCGCCTGCAGGAAGGTGGTGGGCACGCCCGACTCCAGGAAGAACCGGTCGGCCTCGGCCTTGCCATCGGCGTGCGGCACCTTGTACGAGCCCTCGAAGCTCGGCGTCCCGTCGCCCGGCCGGAAGTAGCCGCGGGTGTCGGACAGCGTGGACCAGACGAAATGCCGGACGCCGGCCTCCCGGCCCGCCCGCGCGGCGTTGCCGGCCTGCTCCCGCTCCTTGGTGGTAGCGGGCCGTGCCCGCTCCTCCTCGGGCGTGCGCGGCTCCCAGAAGTTGGTCACCACAAAGGCGCCGTGTGCGCCGTCGAACGCCCTGCGCAGGCTGCCCGCGTCGTCGAGATCGGCCCCCACGACCTCGACCCCCAGAGCGGCCAGTTCCCTGGCCCGCGCCGAACCCGGGTCCCGGGTCAGGGCTCGCGCGGCGAACCGCCCGCCGCGGTCGTCGAGGATCGCGCGGACCAGCCCGCCTCCTTGCGCTCCGGTCGCGCCCACCACGGCGATGATCTGCCGCTCGCTCACAGAAACGGTCCCCTCATGTGTTCAGGTTGATGTATCAACCCGGCCACCATACAGCGCCAGGTTGATACGTCAAGCAACCGGTAGGGTGGGCGTCATGGGATGGGAGCAGGACATCGGCGAGGCCGACCGGATGTGGCGCACGTACATCGAAATGGCCAAGCACCTCGGCTCGCACCTGCAGCAGCACCTGCAGCGCGAGTGCGACCTGTCCGCGGCCGACTTCGAGGTCCTGGTCCGGCTCACGGAGTCGGAGCGGCGGGAGATGCCCGTCGCGGAGGTGGCCGTCGCGACCCAGTGGGAGAAGAGCCGCCTGTCCCACCAGCTCACCCGGATGGCGCAGCGCGGGCTGGTCGAGCGGGTGGACTCCGACGACCGCCGCTATCCCGACGTGCGTCTCACCGACAAGGGCTACGCGGCGATCGACAAGGCCGTCCCCGAGCACACCGAGCTGGTGCACGCCCTGTTCATCGACGTGCTGGGCCCCGAGCGGCTGGCCGGATTCGCACAGGCATGCGCCGACGTGCTCCGCGCGCTCGACGAGCACCGGGAGCGGGACTGCTCGTTGTGATCACGCTCCCGCGCCAGGGCATGGGCGAGAAACGAGAATGCCGGGCCTTCGCCGGGGCGCGCGTACGGCACTGGCGTGGGCCGTTTCCGCGGCCCGGCGAAGGCGTCCGTCATGGGTCGTGATCTGTTGTGGTGATCGGCAGGCGCGATGCCGCCGGTAGAACGCCGCCGGCGGTCAGCTTGCGACGGCTTTCCAGGTCCAGCTGAGCCCGTAGGACGCGCTCAGCGCCAGCAGACCCGGGCCGACAGTGCCGAGCTTGAGGAAGCGGCCCTGCGCGTCGTACTGGCCCACCGCCGTCAGTTGTAAGGCGTGCCTGTCGGCCGGCGGGGTGCAGAACATGTAGCCGCCGTCATTGGGACGGAATTCGTTCAGCGTGAGCAGGTTGCCGTCGCCGACCGCGGGGTTGGTGGCCGTTGAATTGACATACAGTCCCTTGTGGACGAGGTAGTAGCAGTAATAATCCTCGGTCTTGTCGGCGTATATGGGAATGAATTCTTCTTCGGAATCGTCGCTGTCGGGTTCGAGCGCCACCGGCGTGCCGGGTTCCGGATCGGAGTCCTGTACGGTCATGGCTGATCCCGCGCCGGTGACGATCTCATCGACGTCCAGCGCCTCGTTCTCGGCGTCCTGGAGGAACCAGCGTTGGTCGGGATCGAATTCGTCGGCGAGGTCACGACCCACCAGTTCTTCGCCGTCAGCGCGATCCAGGGCGGTCAACGCCTGGCCGGTGGCCTTGTTCAGCAATATCCAGGTGCCGTCTCCCATGTCGAGCAATCGCCACAGCTGGGAGTCGCCGTCGTCGGAGCCCTGGAGAATCACCGGCGCGTCGGCGAGTCCGGATTCCTGGCCCAGGTAGGTACGCGTGAAGCTGTGCAGTACGCGATAGTGTCCCGGGTCGTCACCGGCGGCCAGGAACCGGAAATTGTGCGCGCTCTGCTCGGACCGGGCGAACGTCTTGGTCTTGAGGCGGCTGCTGCCGGGCCGCGTCCCCGAACCGGAAGGGTAGGGAGAGCGGGTGCTGGAGGCGCTTCTGAGGTTCTGCGTTGTTCGCGGAACGGCCTTCGCCTGCCGTGCTGGTTGGGACGTCGTGCACCGCTGGTCCTCGGTGAGATAGGAGAAGTCGTATTCGACGGGAAGGTGGTCCGACATTTCGAAGTCGGTCATCGGCGTCCCGAACCCGTACCCCCTGTAGAGCGCCGGGGTGACGCCGTTCTGGGTGACGGCGTAGTCGATGGTGCGTCCCGTGACGGGCCGGGTGGGTCCGCTGGAGGGCAGTACGTCGAACTGACGGGAGTCGTCGCCGAGGGCGGTCAACAATCCTGTCTGCCCATAAGCCTCCATATTGAAGTCGCCGAGGACCACCCAGGGCAGCGGTTGCCCGTTCGGGCCGGCGGTCTGCATATGACTCCTGATGTTTCTCAGCATCGTGACGTTGTCCGTGCCGCCTGCTGCGGCCCCGTGCCAGGTGAAGTAGACGACCCCGCAATAGTTGACGCCGAGCGCGGGACGGGACTTGCCCTCGTGAACGCCGTTCCGGGTCGCTCCGGGGACGACGAATATCTCGTCCCTCTGGACACTTCTCCGCGTCCAGACGGCCAGATTGATCTTCTCCGGGTTGCCGGAACCGGTGTCGACGTTCGTGTTCAGCCAGTAGAGGTAACCTCCGCCGCGGCCTCCACTGGTTCGGCTGAGCCAGATCTCCTCGACGGGAGGCGCGTTCGTGCTGCCGTCGCGCATCCTTTTGACGTAGTCGGCCTGCGCGATCGTGTCTTTGCCCCAATAGTGCCGGTCGGCGGGATAGCCGGTCTCCTGCAGGGCCAGGATGTCGTTCTCCCTGGGAGGACTCTCCCGGGTGTGCAAAGCGGGCAGCGCGGTCGCGTACCTGTCGCCCTGTTGCGGCGAGGACGCGCCGGCCATGTTCCAGGTGGCCGCCTTGATCTCGACGAGCTTCGGGTCACGTGGGGGAAGCTCGCCGCCGGTGTCGCGGAGGAACAGCGAGTGCCGGTGTCCCACATCGAGGGCGGCCACTCCGTTGCCCTGGTAGTTCAGGGTCTCCCGTCCGGTCCAGTCCGTGATCGCCTGCCCATTCTGGCTCAGGGGCAGGAACGCGCGTGGGTCGGAGTCGTCCGATCCGAACTGGAAGGCGGTGCCGGCCTGGGCGCCGTACGGCCTGTACGGCTCGAACGGGCCGCCGGCGGTGGTCTGCTTGCTCAGCGTGTTGTCGTAGAAGACGTTCTGCGGCCCGGAGGAGCCGGCCCACTTGCCCGCCTTGGGCCCGGCCGCCCACCAGATCGGATACCAGGTGCCCGCGTCGATCTCGCCGCCCTCGCCACCGCAGTTGGCGGAGCAACTGGCCGAGCGGTGCTCGTAGGGGACTCGCACCGTGTTCTGCTCGAACAGGTTGTCGTGCTCCCAGCCGCCGTGCAGGTTCAGGTCGGAGTCGAGGTCGTTGCGGAAGGCGACGTTGCCGCCCGCCGACCACTGGAAGGTGAAGTGGCGCAGGTTGCGGCTGAGGTTGTGCGCCCACAACGAGTCCCACACGCGGCTGCCACGCACGTAGCCGTTGCCGCCCTTGCCCTTGTTCCAGGCGCCGTCGAAGCTGTTGCGCTCGATCTGCAGGTTGCGCGCCACCTCGGTGACGATCGGGTGTGAGCCGGTCATCGTGGCCTTGAGCCCGCGCGCCCAGCTGTTCGCCGCCCACTTGAACACGATGCCGTGCATGGCGTACTCGGGCGCCAGGTTGCCGTAGTTGTGCACGGCCTGCTCGGGAGTGAGCGAGTACGTCTCCTGGCCGCCGATCTTCGGCAGGCCGTTCATGTCCTGGGTGAAGGAGAAGTCCTCGAACCCGACACCCTCGACCACCTTCAGCGGCGTGACCTTGCTGGCGTACGGGCCGCCGCCGTTCAGCGGTTCGGAGCCGTCCGATTCGGAATTCACCGGTAGGTCCCACCTCAGCGGCCGGTCCAGCGTGATCGTCTTGGCCGTGGCGTCCATGCGGCTGAGCCGGAACATCTCCTGCCGCATGTGGAGCGCCTCGATCATGCTCTGATCGGTGATGCCCTGCTGCGCGTAGAACTTCCTGCTGTTGGCCGCGCCCACCCAGACATAGCCGCCGGGCCTGAACTTGGTCATGTCGGCCTTCGCGTCCAGCCGCACGACCGTGCCTCCCGCTCGTGCCGAGAAGCCCGGGTCATCGGCCGCGGCGGCCACCTTGAAGCCGGAGGCCCAGTGCTGGTTGACGCTGCCCTCGTAGAGGTCCTTGCGCATGGGCAGGCTGGAGGCCAGCTCCCAGTCGTCCTTGTACCGGGTCGCCACCTCCCGGGTCTGGACGCGGAACATGCCACGCCCGGGCCAGATCCAGCCACCGTTGCCGATGTCGGGGGCGGTGCCGGCAATCATGCTCTCCTGGTCCCACCGGCCGTTGATCACCTGGTCGTAGCGGGTCTGGAGGCCGGGCCTGAACACCAGCCGGGTGCCGCCGTCGCCGGAGCCCTTGCCCCGTACGATCAGAAATCCGGCATCTACGTAGATCTGCCGGGTGATGTCGATCCGGCCTGCCGGTAGCTCGATGAGCGAGAGCCGGTTGAAGTTGGCGTTCGGCGAGCAGTCGCTCTTGATGTGGTCGATCGCCTTCTGCAGTCCGGCGGTGTCGTCGGTCCCGTCGTCCGCCGTCACCCTGTAGGAGGAGGCGAGCTCTTCCGGCGAGATACGGCAGGAGGCGTCGTCGGTCAGATCCGTATCGCCCTCAGGCAGCTCCTGGCCGCCTCGGTACCCGGCGCGTGACCAGTCCGGCAGTCCGGCCGGCGGGGCTGTGCGGTTGCTGTGACTCAGGTCAGGGCCGGACGCTCCAGGCCCGGCCCACGGCGGGTCCTCCGCCGTGGCAGGTGCGGTCACGGACGTCGGGGAGGCGGACGCCCCCCACGCCGCCGGGGTGATGCCCGGCGACGATAACGAGAGCAGCAGGACGGACAGCATGGCCGCCACTGGTCGGACCATTCTCACGTGATCTCTCCGAGAAGGACGCAGACGCCGGGATCGGGCGTCGGTGACGATGACGTCGTCCGGCTGAGCGTTCGCCGGCTTCACCACTGCGGGGCCGACGGCGTGGGCATCGCCGCGAAGTCGTAGACCTTCTTCCACAGCACGCCGCTCTTGCCGCCGGCCGAACCGTTGATGACGTAGTAGAGATCGGTGCCGGCCACCACGGCCAGCGGGGTTCTGCCGGGCGAGAGCGCGAAGCTGTTCTCCTCGTAGTAGCCGCTCCACCCGCCGTCGCGCGAGATCATGTAACTGCCAATGGTGTTGTCACGGTCCTCGGTGAGGGTGATGACGCCGTAGCCGCTTCGGGAGAGCGCGACGGACGGGCCGTTCCTCGTGTAGCCCGGGGTGCCTGTCGCATAGACCCGGAACGGATTCGTCCAGTTGCCGGTCCCGTACCGCTGCCGCGACATGTACACGTAGTTGTCGGTGCCCGTGAAGGCGAGCACGACCTGGTTCCAGGGAGCGGGGTCGGCGTTGGTGCCCACCTGGGCGGCCAGTCCCGGCGCGTCCTTGCTCCGCGCGCCCGGCACGACGCTGGGTGAGCTGTAGGTGCCGGTGTCGCCGTTGTAGTACATCGTCCAGATGTCGTCGGTGGACTGGCTGTTCCAGGCGAGCATGAAGGAGTTGCCGGGGAGCGCGGCGGCCGCCACGGGCTCGGTGTCGGTGGTGCGCGTGTCGTTGGGGATCCTGGTCCAGCTGGGCAGGGTGGCGGGTAGCTGGTAGCTCGGGCTGAGCTGGACGCGGTGCTGGTAGACGTGGCCCTCGGTGCCGGTGTGGAAGATCCGGAAGTTGCCGCGACCCCCGTCGTCCGTCCAGATCACCCGCGGAGGCGTCCATGTCTGCGCGTTGGGCAGCGAGTACGCGGGCCCGCTGTTCAACGAGATCCAGATGGAGTCGTTGTCCGCGCCGCGCCAGGCGTGCAAGATGTTGCCGCGGTTGTCGCGTGCCTCTCCCGGAGTGGACCTGCTGGTGATCTGCCCGCCGGCGTAGGTCACAGGCTGCCAGTCGGATCCCTCACCGGGGAAGCCCCAGGAGCTGATCGAGGCGCCGCCGTCGTCGGCCGAGGCCGGCGCCGTCATTCCACCGGCAGAGGCCATCAGCGACACGGCCGCGATGAACAACCTCTTCTTGATGAACATCTCTTCTCCCGCATCGTCTCTCGAATCGACGACCATCGCGCCGTTGGCCCGGCGGTGACTCATGGACCGTCGTTACAGAGACAAAGTGCGGGAGGCCGCTCGTGACATGACGCTCGTCACATCACCATCCCGCTCGCGGACGGATGCTCAGGCCGTGAGTGCCGCGCCTTCGAGCAGCGTGGTGCGGATCTGCTTGCGTGAGGTGATGCCGAGCTTCGCGAAGACCTTGCGCAGGTGCCATTCGACGGTGTGCGGGCTGATGAAGAGCTGAGCGCCGATCTCGGGGTTCGTCAGCCCGTCGCCGGCCAGGCGCGCTATCTGCGCCTCCTGGGCGGTGAGAGTCGCGCGTGCCTCGACGGTGCGCTTGCGTACCGTCTCACCGGTGGCCTGGAGCTCGCGCCGGGCGCGTTCCGCGAACGCCTCGGCCCCCATGTCGCCGAGCAGCTCGTATGCGATGCCCAGTTGCTCGCGTGCGTCGAGGCGGCGGTTCTCCCGGCGCAGCCACTCGCCGTAGAGCAGCCGGGTGCGGGCGAGCGTCGTCCGGACCTCGGTGCGGCCGAGCCGCTCGATCGCCTCGCGGTAGAGAACGTCGGCGTCCGCTCCGTCGCTCACCTGGGCCCGTACGCACGCCGAGGTGCCGAGGGCCCAGTCGGTGCCGCTGGCTCGGGCCATCTCGTCGAGCCGCCAGGCGACTTCGGCGGCCCGAGCGGGCCTCCCGCTCCGGACGGCGGCCTCGACGAGTTCGACCGTGGACCTGATGGCCGTGCCGCCGAGCTCCTGCGGGTGCTCGAAGGCTCGCTCGGCGGCGACGTACGCCTCCTCGTACCGGCCGAGGCCGTTGCAGAGCACCGCGCTCGCCCATTGGGTGGCGGTCACCACCTTGCCTTCCCCCTGGATGGCCGGGTCCCGCATGATCGCTGCGCTCACCTGACGTGTCGCGGCTTCTCGTCCTCTCCACGGTTCGAGTACCAGGGCCGCGTACTGGGCCAGGTAGCGGCTGCCCGTCACCTCGCCGATCGTCACCGCCTCGGCGACCAGCGCGTCGGCCAGGGCGAACTCACCGGCGAGGACCCTGTTCGACACGAGCATGTGGAGGGCTGAGGGCAGCACTGACAGCGCGCCCGCCTCGCGTGCCAGGCCGACCAGTCTGGCGGAGAGCACCGACCAACTGTCGAAGTCCCAGACGTTATGGGCCATCCGGGACGCGAACGGCAGCCAGCCAAGGCCCTGTTCCCTGGAGACCCCTTCGGCGCGGAAGGACTCCAGGGCCCGCAGCACCATCGGCACGCCCGCGGCGGAACCCTCTGTGAGCGCCACGCCCACGCCGTTCAGGAGCAGGTCGTTGTGCGCCGGCGGCGGCCCCGGCGGTGCGGCGAGCAGCGCCTCGGCGATGTCCACCACCTGGGCGCCGCTCGGCAGCCGGCCCGCGTTCATGGCCGCGTTCAACGTGTCGCGGTAGGTCTCGCGGGCCAGCCCGGCGTCCAGCTGCGCCAGGCGCTCACCGGCTCTGAGCAGCAGCGGGAAGGCGGAACCGGCGCTCCTGGAGGCGAACGCGATCTGACCGCGCAGCAGGCCGGCCTGGGCGAGTTCGCGTTCGTCCAGAACGCTGAGTTCGGCCGCGTCCAGCAGTTCGAGCGCGGCGTCGTACCCGCCGGCCTGGTATTTGGCCCGTGCCGCCGCCAAGGCCCTGGCGCCGCGGCGCGCGGGATCGGGGGTCAACTCGGCTGCCCGCTCGTGGAACGCCGCCGCCGCGGCGACTCCGCCGCGCGCTTGCGCCCGATCGGCCGAGCGCTCCAACTCGGCGGCCACCGTCTCGTCGGGGCCGGCCGTCGCGTTGGCGAGGTGCCACGCCCGGCGATCGGGGTCCGCCCGGGGATCGGTCGCGTCGGCCAGCGCGTGATGGACGTCCTGCCGGTCCTGCGGGGACGCGACGCGGTAGGCCGCCGATCGCATGAGGGGATGGCGGAAACGCACCCGCGTACCGATGGCGATCAGCCCCGCCGCCTCGGCCGGCGACGCGGCGGACACTTCGATGCCCAGCAACTCCGCCGCGCGAGTCAGCAGAGTCACATCCCCGACCGGCTCGGCCGCCGCGATGAGCAGCAGCCGCTGTGTCTCGGCCGGCAACGACCGGACTCGCCGCAGGAAGCCCTGCTCGATCTGACTGGCCAGCGGTCGCGCGTCGGGCCGCCCGAATCCACCCGCCAGCTCCGCCGGCGCCAGCCCCCGGGGCAGTTCGAGCAGGGCCAGCGGGTTTCCCTGCGTCTCGACGACGATCCGGTCCCGGACCTGCTCGTCGAGTCGTCCAGGAGTCACGGAGTCCAGCAGGGCGCGGGCGTCGCTGTCGCTCAACCGTCCCACGTCGAGCTGGGGCAGCCCTTTCAGCTCCTGTCCGAGGTGGTGCTCGCGCACCGCGAACACCAGCCCGATCGGCTCCGCGAGCAGGCGTCGCGCGACGAAGGCGAGGGTCTGCGCGGAGACCTGGTCGAGCCACTGCGCGTCGTCGACGAGGCAGACCAGCGGCCCTTTCTCGGCCACGTCGGCGAGCAGGCTGAGCACCGCGAGCCCGACCAGGAAGCGGTCCGGAGGAGTTCCCGTGCTCAGGCCGAACGCCGTCCCGAGCGCGTCGCGTTGCGGGCCCGGCAGGCGACCCAGATGCTCCAGGAACGGGGAGCACAGCTGGTGCAGCCCGCCGAAGGCCAGCTCCATCTCGGATTCCACGCCGGTCGCTCTGATGATCCGGCAGCCGGACGCGCTGTCCCGCGCGTACTCCAGCAGCGCCGTCTTGCCGATGCCGGCCTCGCCGCGCAGAACCAGGACCGAGCTGTGGCCGTCCTGCACCGTCGCCACGAGCTGATCCAGCGTCTCGCACTCGAGCTGCCGCCCGCGAAGTTGCGACCCGGGACCTCTGCTTGCCATGGCAATGCTCCCGACGATCATCTGTTCGTTGCCCCTTGACTGCTGAACATGGGGAGAAACCGGCGCTAAATCCTAGATGGACACGTAACCTACCGTTCTGCCATTAAGCCCAGCAATCTGCTGGTGACACCGGCCGCAGGGTGAGCCGGGTGGTCGCGGAGCATTCCACTGTCCGAAGCGCCTCCGCTGCCCCGACGCCCGCCACGGTGCGGGCCAGGGTACCCACCACGGTGTTCCCAGGGCGCGATGGAGCAGCATGGGCAGCGACCGTGATCGCAGTGGCATCACCGGATGTCAGCTGTCGAACGGAGCCGCCATCGTGACCATGAGCCTGTTGGAGTCGTACGAAGACCACGCAGAGCAGACCCATGACCGGTCGATCACACATGGGGACGGAGACGATTCGGCGTTCGTCAGCGCCGCGCCCCGGCTTCTCACGATCGGTCTGCGCGTCCTGCAGGACGTGGGCGAAGCCGAGGACGTGGTGCAGGAGACGTGGCTGCGTTGGGCCCGTGCCGATCGGTCGGTCGTCATCAGCCCGCCGGCGTTCCTCGCGCTGACCACCACGAGGCTCGCCATCAATGTCGCCCAGTCCGCCCGCAGGCGCCGAGAGACCTCCGCCGGCACCTGGCTCCCCGAGACGGTGGACCTCTCCGCTGGGCCCGAGACGGCAGCCGAACGACGAGAGGCGGTCGACACTGCGATCCGGCTGCTGCTGGAGAGGCTGACACCCGCCGAACGAGCCGTCTATCTCCTGCGCACGGCCTTCGACTACCCCTACCGCCAGATCTCCGAGCTCCTCCACCTTGGCGAAGACCATGCGCGGCAACTCCTGCGACGCGCGCGCAACCACCTCGCCACCGAGCGACGCCACCAGGTGAGCACCACCGCGCACCGGCGCCTCGTACGGACGTTCGTCGCCGCCGCCCAGTCCGGCGACCTCGCCGAGCTGGAAGAAGTGCTCGCCGCCGACATCGCCCGCTGAGTTCGATCGCTGTTGCGGCGATCTGTCACAGATCACGACGCCGTCCGGTCTTTCGGGTGAATCGGACGCCGAAAGAGCGACAGGAGCGTGAGCGTGCCCTCGACCATGACCACCATCCGGATCCGGGTCAGGATGAGCTCACGGCCCGTCGACGAGCCGCATCGCGCGTCGAGCCAGCTCGAGCTCCTCTTCGATCTCACCTTCGTGGTCGCGGTCGCGGCCGTCACGGCGCAGTTCGCGCACGTCATCGCTGAAGGTCATGGCCTGACCGGGCTGGTCCCGTTCCTCCAGGTGTTCTTCGCCATCTGGTGGGCGTGGATGAACTTCACCTGGTTCGCCTCGTCCTACGACACCGACGACCTTCCCTACCGGCTGCTGACCATGGTGCAGATGGCGGGGGTGCTGGTCCTCGCCGTCGGCGTGCCCGCCGCGGCCGGCCACTCCGACTACGGGATCATCACCCTGGGCTACCTCATCATGAGGATCGGGCTCGTCGCCCAATGGCTGAGGGCCGCATTCGAAGACCCGGCGAGCCGCCGTACGGGGCTCCGCTACGCCGCGGGCATAGGTCTGGTCGAGTTGGGCTGGTTGCTCCGGCTCGCTCTCATGGACGCCGGCCTCCTGCCGGCCTCACTCCAGCTGCCGTTCTTCGCCTGCCTGGTCGTCCTGGAGCTGGCGGTGCCGTGGTGGGCGGAGCGGGTAAGGGCAACCACCTGGCACCCGCAGCACATCGCCGAGCGCTACGGCCTGTTCACGATCATTTTGCTGGGCGAGAGTGTCTTGGCCGCGAGCAGAGGGGTTGAAGGGGCGCTCGAAGCGGCTCCCCTCGTCGTCATCGCCGGATCCGGTCTTGTCCTGCTGTTCGCCCTGTGGTGGCTGTACTTCCTGGTCGAGGCAGGGGAGGGGCTCAGCGAGCGGCGTCACCGGTCGTACTGGTGGGGGTACGGCCACTTCGGCATCTTCGCCGCGCTGGCGGCTCTCGGCGCCGGGCTCGAGGTTGCGGTGGAGCAGAGCGGGCGCCAGGTGGCGGCATCGCCGATGGCGATCGGCTACGCGGTCGCCGTTCCGGTCGGGGTGTATCTCATCCTGCTCCGGGCGGTGCATGCGCTGGTCGACGCGGACTCCGTCATCCCCCGCACTGCCGTGGCAGGGTGCGTCGGCGCCGTCGTGTTGTCGCCGCTCGCGGCGCCGTGGATCGGGGTGGCCGCCGTGGTCGCGCTGATCGCGGCCGCCTGCGTCGCGCTGGTCGCCGTCGCCATCTGGGCGGCACGTAACTGAAGGAGCATCATGTACGCGTCAGAGAACAGAATCGCCACGTCCGTCCTGGTCATCGGGACCGGAGGGGCCGGGCTGCGGGCGGCCATCGAACTCGCCGAGCGCGGGGTGGATGTCCTCGCGGTCGGCAAACGACCGAAGGCGGACGCACACACCTCGCTCGCGGCAGGCGGCATCAACGCGGCCCTCGCCACGATGGACCCCGAGGACACCTGGCAGCAGCACGCGGCCGACACTCTCAAGGAGAGTTACCTGCTGGCCAACCCCGAGACGGTGCGCATCGTCACCGAGGGGGCTGCGCGTGGCATCGAGGACCTCGTGCGGTACGGCATGCCGTTCGCACGCGAGCAGGACGGGCGGATCTCCCAGCGCTTCTTCGGCGCCCACACCTTCCGGCGCACCTCGTACGCGGGGGACTACACCGGACTCGAGATCCAGCGCACGCTGATCAACCGGGCGGCCCAGCTCGACGTCCGCGTCCTCGACACGGTGTACATCACGCGGATTCTCGTGCGCGACAACGCGGTCTTCGGCGCGTACGGGTTCGACCTGACCGACGGCAGCCACTACGTCATCCATGCCGATGCGGTGATCCTGGCCGCGGGTGGCCACACCCGGATCTGGCGGCGCACCTCCTCCCGGCGTGATGAGAACACCGGCGACTCCTTCCGCCTGGCCGTCCTGGCCGGCTGCCGCATCCGCGACCCCGAGCTGGTGCAGTTCCACCCCTCTGGTCTCACCGCGCCGGAGAACGCGGCGGGCACGCTCGTCTCCGAGGCGGCGCGGGGCGAGGGCGGGGTCCTGCGCAACCGGCTCGGCGAGCGGTTCATGTCCCGGTATGACCCAGAGCGGATGGAGTTGTCCACGCGCGATCGGGTCGCGCTGGCCGCATACACAGAGATCAAGGAAGGTCGCGGCACCCCGGACGGCGGCGTGTGGCTGGACGTGTCGCATCTGCCGCGCGAGACGATCATGACGCGGCTGCCTCGCGTCTACCAGACGCTCCTGGAACTGCAGATGCTCGACATCACCAAGGAGCCGATCGAGGTCGCGCCGACCGCGCACTACTCGATGGGCGGCGTCTGGGTACGTCCCGAGGACCACGGCACGGGCGTCGACGGCCTGTACGCGATCGGGGAGGCGGCCAGCGGCCTGCACGGCGCCAACCGCCTGGGCGGCAACTCCCTCATCGAGCTCCTCGTCTTCGGCCGCATCGTCGGTCAGGCGGCGGCGGAGTATTCCGCGGGTCTCGACGCGCAGCGCCGCTCCGCTGAGGCGCTCGCCGCAGCGCGGGAGGAAGTGGACGAACTCCTGTCCGCCGACGGCCCGGAGAACGTGCGCTCGCTGCAGCGAGCGCTCCGCGACATCATGACGGAGCACGCCGGAGTGGTACGCGACGAGGGCGGCCTGCGAAAAGGCCTTACCGAGCTGGCCGCGGTCGAGGCGCGCATCAGCGGGATGGGCGTGCACCCGGACATCGCCGGCTTCCAGGACCTGGCCCACGCCTTCGACCTGAAGTCCGCGGCGCTCGCCGCGCGCGCGACCATCGAAACCGCGATCGAGCGCCGCGAGACCCGTGGCTGCCACAACCGCTCCGACTACCCGGAACTCGACCCCGCACTGCAGGTAAACCTCGTGTGGTCAGGCCCCGGATCGGTGGAGCGGGAGAGCATCCCGCCGATTCCCGCCGAGATCGCGGCCCTCATGCGCGAGGTCTCAACCATGGGAAAGCTCGTCGAATAGCCGGATCTTGTCACAAATGCCGAGGCCGTCCTGTCTTAGCTGGCGATTGGACCACATGGGCGCGGGAGTCGGCGGGCCGGCGGGCTGAGCGGTTCGGGGGCCGGCCAATCCTGATCGAGTCGATGCCGGCCGCCGGCCGACTGTACATCCCTTGGAGGAGACATGAGCACCTCGAACAGTGAGAACGAGTTCCTGTACGAGCTCCACGTCGACATCGAGGAGGAGCTGATCATCGCCGAGGCCAGCCACCCGGAGGAGGAGGTGGGGCAGCCGGTCACCGAGTGGCTGTACGACCCGACGGACGTCGAGCGCGAGAAGATCGCTCTGCGGGGGCTGCGCGACGCGGTCGAGGTGCTGGAGGACGGCTCGCGGCCGGGTGACGACATTGCCTGAGCCGCGGATCGGCACGCTCGGCAGCCTGTGCGAGCACCTGCAGTGGGCGATCGAGCTGGAGCACGCGAGGCAGTTCTACGCCGCGATCGAGCAGGGGTTGCGCTACCTGTGCGAAACGCTCGGCGAGAAGGAGGTGTTCTGCGGCGACCCGGCCCGGCAGGTCAGCGACGGCCACTTCCGCCACACCGGCGGCAGGCTCGTCGCCGTCACCGACCTCGCCTCCGCGCTGGACGCGCTTGAGGAGATCGTCGAGCAGGGGGAGGGTACCGCTCGCGGCGAGGTCTGGGACGGTGACCAGGACGAGGTCGCCCATTACTACCGCTTCATGGAGCTGAAGCTCGGCCGCCGCTACCGGCGCGGGGACACCCCTGAGTCCGGTCCCACCGGTGAAAAGCTCTCGGTGGATCTCACCGGGGTGTTCCCCATGACGCCCAACCCTGCGGACCGCGCCGCGCAGGAGGAGTTCAACCACACCTACTGCGCCATCCTCCATCTGCTGGAGCTGGCCTTCAACGGCAGCCCCAGGATACTCGCCGTCGCCACCGGCGAGATGTACGCGCTCAAGGCCCAGGCACAGGGGCTGATGCGGCGGGGCGGCCTCACCTTCGAGTACGTCCCGCCTGAGCTGCGCCGCTGGAGCGCGGGCGACCACCAGCGGATCGTCGTGCTCCGGGACGGGCCGTACGTCGTGTATGGTCGCGTCCCCCTGCGGCGCAAGCGGAAGATCGTCTCCGCCGAGCAGAGGAACGCGCTCACCTGGAAGACCGGCGAGCCGCTGGAGACCGAGGAAACCTATGCGCTGTGCCGCTGCGGCCATTCGGGCGCCAAGCCGTTCTGCGACGGGACTCACGCCGTGATCGATTTCGACGGCACGGAGGCCGCGCCGATGCGGCCCTACCAGGAATTGCAGCACGTGCACGACGGCGTCGGCATCTCCGCGCAGCGGGTGGGCGAGCTGTGCGTGCACGCCGCTTCTGCATCGGCCGGACCAGGCCCATCGCCAAGATGCTCGACGACACCGCCGACAGCGACGTGCGCTCCGACGTCATGGGCCGCATCGATCACTGCCCCTCCGGCTCCTACAGCTATGCCCTCGAACGCGGCGGCGAGACGATCGATGCCGACCTCCCGCGCGCCGTCTCGGTGCTGGAGGAGGAGGACGGGCTGGCCGGCGCGCTGTGGGTGACCGGTGGAATCCCCGTCACCCGATCGGACGGCCTACCGCTGGAGACCAGGAACCGGATGACGCTGTGCCGTTGCGGCCACTCCGGCAACAAACCGCTCTGCGACGGCACCCATCGCGAGATCGGCTTTCACGAGTGAACAACCAGAAAGGCAATCCCATGAACCAGCCAGTCGTCCTCCTCGTCCACGGCGCCTTCGCCGAGTCGGCCAGCTGGAACCGCGTCATCCAGCGCCTGCGCGGCAACCAGCTCACCACGGTCGCCGTCGCCAACCCACTGCGCAGCGTGGAGGGCGACGCCACCTACCTGCGGGATGTGATCGACGGCATCGGCGGCCCTGTCGTCCTGGTCGGCCATTCCTACGGCGGCATGGTGATCAGCCAGGCGGCGGCGGGTAACTCGGCCGTGCGTGCCCTGGTCTACGTCGCCGCCTTCGCCCCTGAGCCGGGTGAGAGCGCGCTGCTGCTGTCGAGCAAGTTCGAGGGCAGCACGCTCGGCCAGGCGCTGCAGGCATACCCGGTGGCTTCCGGCGGCAACGAGTTCCGCATCGACCCCGCCAAGTTCCACCGCCAGTTCTGCGCCGACCTCGACACCGAGGAGGCCGCGCTGATGGCCGCGACCCAGCGGCCGGTGACCGAGCGCGCCCTGTCCGACGGGCTCGCCGTCGACGAGGCGCCCTGGCGCACCGTCCCGTCCTGGTTCGTCCACGGCGACAAGGACCTCAACATCCCGGCCGCCGCAGTGCGCTTCATGGCCGAGCGCGCGGACTCGCGCGGCACCCGCGAGGTCGCCGGCGCCTCCCACGCGCTCGCGGCCTCCCAGCCCGACGCCGTGACAGCCACTATCCTCGACGCCGCAGACCACGCGCGAGGCTGACGAACCCCTGCCAGGCCAACGGGCGAATCGATGTGGGGCACATGAACACGGAATCCCTGGAACAGGCGGACGCTCTCGATCGGGCGGCGACCGCCTTCATCGAGCTGCGCCCGCGGCTGTTCGGCATCGCCTACCGGATGCTGGGCAGCGCGGCCGAGGCCGAGGACATCGTCCAGGAGGTGTGGCTGCGCTGGCAGGACACCGACCGCGAGACCATCGAGAACCCGCCGGCCTTCCTGGCGCTGGTCACCACCCGGCTGGCCATCAACCTGGCGCAGTCGGCGCGCGTGCGGCGGGAGTCCTACATCGGCCCCTGGCTGCCGGAACCCGTGGACACCAGTCTTGACCCCACTGTCGGCGCCGAACGCGGCGAAGCGCTGGAGCTGGCCTTTCTGCTCCTGCTGGAGAGGCTCAACCCCACCGAGCGCGCCGCTTACGTCCTGCGCGAGGCCTTCGACTACCCCTATCCGCAAATAGCGGAGATCCTGCGGCTCACCCCGGTCAATGTCAGGCAGATCGTGAGCCGTGCCCGCAGGCGCGTGACCGCCGTCCGCCACGAGCCCATCGACAGGCTCCAGCACCGGCGCCTCCTGGAGACGTTCCTCGACGCCGCCCAGACGGGAAATGTCGGCGCCCTGGAGAAGCTTTTCGCCGCCGACGTCGTCAGCTCCTCCGACGGCGACGGCATCAGGGGATCGGCCAAGTTCCCCGTGCTGGGCAATGAGCGGGTGGCCAGGTTCGTGGCCGCGTTCTCACCGCGGTTCTGGCCGGGCACCGCCATCACGTGGGTCGAGATGAACGGGCTGCCAGGCGTGCTCGTCACCCGGGACGGCAGCGGCGTCGCCCTGCTCGCCATCGAGGCCTCCAAGGAGGGGATCCACCACCTGTTGTGGATCCTCAATCCGGCCAAGATCGAGGCCTTCGAGCGGTCTCGCAGCCGCATTGTCACAACGTAACGGGCTGTCCGGTCTTATCTGCCAACAATGAAGGAGGCGGCAGACCATGACCGAGGCGGGCGCCGAGTCGCTGGCGGAGATGCTCGACGAACGGCAGCACCTGCTCGGGATCGCTCTGTGCATGTTCGGCTCGGACACCACAGCCGACCACGTCGTCCAGGAGACCTATCGCCGCTGGTACGCCCTCGACGAGGAGGAGCGCGCCGCCATCGCGGTGCCGCGCGCCTGGCTGACGCGGACAGTGGGAAGCATCTGCCTGGAGCTCCTCGCCGACCCCGACCCCGACCCCGACCACGTGCCCGGCGGCCGGGTGACCCGGCCCCAGCCCGCGCCGTACCCGGCCTCGCACCAGGCCGGGTACGGCCCGGAGATGCTCGCCAGGCACGAGCGGGTGGCCCGCCGGTTCGCCGTGGCCTGCCAGGCGGGCGACACCGAGGCGCTGCGGGAAGTCCTGGCCGCCGACGCGATCGTCGTCAGCGATGGCGGCGGCAAGGTGCGCGTCGCCGTACGGCCGACTTACGGTGCGGACGCGGTCGCGCGGGTCGTCACGGCGTTGCTGATCGACCAGCCAGGAACCGAGCCGGCCATCGGATCGGTGAACGGCAGGACGGGGCTCGTGCTGCGGCGGGCGGGCAAGGCCGTGGCGGTGGTCAGCGTGAGCGTGGCCGGAGCCGAGGTCACGGCGGTGTGGATCATCCTGAACCCCGACAAACTCCAGCGTTGGCACTGAAGGGCATGCCGGTGCACGACCAGATCCTCTCCACTGACACGACTGCAACGGGGCGGTATTCAGTCCGCTCTACTCCACGCGCGTCGCCGTGACCGGCGGCAGCTCCTCCCACGGGCGGGCCAGCGGCCAGGCCAGGTCCTCCGACGGCACTCTCCTTAGAGCTGCGGATGCCCGACGAGCTCGGCGGCGGCCGCGATCTCGGTGGAGGGCACCGTGGCCTTCGGAAGGGATCCCGCCGACGGCGGGTAGCTGCGCCGACCTCGTCGTTGACTGGCCTGGGGTGGACACGGCTGCGGCCGGCCCCTGCTGGAGCAGGCGGCCGCGCTGTGCCCGTACGCGAAGATGACCCGGCAGGGCATCCCCGCCGGCATCAGTTCGCCTTCTGACCCTGCCTCACCCGGCCCGCCGTTCACGGGGGGCGCGGATGCGGCGGCGCTCGTCAGGGATGGTGCCGCCCCACATCCATCCCCTCCGCCTCGTCGGCTTTCGACGGCCCAGGTCAGGCACTGCACGCGCACCGGGCAGCCCTGGCGGATCCGCCGGGCGAGCGCGGCGTGCCAGACAGGCCGGCCCTCCAGGTGGCCCGCGATGTCGGTGTATGGATGCTGGTCCAGCGTGGCTGGGCCGAGCAGACTGCCGGGTACTTCTTCGGGGCGAGCATGGTCTGCGTGCTCTCGCCCTTGTCCAGCAGGAACGCCGCCACGCCTGGCGACGGCCCCGTCCAGCTGCCGGCGTCGGCGAAGGCGCCGTGGACGAGTCCCCACCGTGAGCAGGCGGCGCGCGAACAGCCTGACCGTCCTAGAGACGCAGACCATCAGGCTCCTCGCCGGCGGCGCCACCACCAAGCAGGTTGCCGATCAGCTCTACCTGTCGCCGCACACGGTCAGCACGCACCTCTGGCACGCCTTCACCAAGCTCGGGATCAGCTCGCGCGTCGAGCTCACCAGGCTCCTCCTCGAACACGAGGCCGCCTGTCACAGCTGAGGGGGCTGCCTTGTCTTAGCTGATGACGGGCGCACCACAGCGTCCAGAAAGCCAGAAGGGTGCCAACAATGAAAATCGTGGTGATCGGCGGGACCGGGCTCATCGGGTCGAAGCTGGTGAAGAAGCTGGGCGAGCACGGTCACGAGGCCGTGGCCGCGTCGCCGAACACCGGCGTCGACACGCTGACCGGGGAGGGCCTGGCCGAGGTGCTGAAGGGCGCTCAGGTCGTGATCGACGTGTCGAACTCGCCCTCGTTCGAGCGCGAGGCCGTCATGAAGTTCTTCCAGACCTCCACCGGCAACCTGCTGGCGGCCGAGGCGGCCGCGGGCGTGGGCCATCACGTGGCGGTGTCGATCGTGGGGACCGAGCGGATGCCGGAGAACGGCTACTTCGCGGCGAAGATCGCCCAGGAGAAGCTGATCGAGAAGTCGGGCATCCCGTTCTCGCTGGTGCACTCCACCCAGTTCTTCGAGTTCGCCCGCGGCATCGCCAACGAGGGCACGGTCGACGGCAAGGTGCACATCGCGCCGGTGCTGTTCCAGCCGATCGCGGGCGACGACGTGGCCCAGGCGGTCGGCAGGACCGCGGTGGGGACGCCGCTGAACGGCCGGATCGAGATCGCCGGACCGACCCAGTACAAGATGGACGAGTTCTTCCGCAAGGCTTTGGCCGCCTGGGGCGACACCCGCGAGGTCGTCGTCGACCCGCAGGCGCGCTACTTCGGCAGCGTGCTCGGCGAGCGGTCGCTGGTGCCCGCTGACGGCGCGCAGCTCGGCACCATCACCTACAAAGACTGGCTCGACCAGTCCAACGCGAAGTAGGGCGGGGCGATGGACAGGCCGCGATCGACCGCGTGGCAGACGGCGTTGACCGTGCTCCAGGAGGCGCAGCCTCCGTTCATACCAGAGGGCGCGCACGCGATGACCGTGGTCATCGAGTACCCGCCCGGAGACCCTGGCGCGCCGCCGCATCGCCACCCGGGTCCCGCCTTCGGTGTCGTCCTTGAGGGCGAGATGCTGATGGAGCTGGAAGGAGAGCCGGAGCGGGTGATCCGCGCCGGCGAGGCGTTCTGGGAGCCGGGTGGCGACGTCATCCACTACCAGGACGGCAACAATCGCGACGATGTCCCGGTACGGTTCACGGTCACCATGCTGTGCGAGCCGGGCAAGCCGATGTTCACGCTGGTGGAAGAGGCCGAGCTGGCCCAGCGCAAGGACCGCCGCGCGCCACGCCCGTCCTGAACCCCGGCGAAGTATCCGCAGCGTGACGGCACCGGGTGCCGTCGTCGCTGCCTGATCCCAGGATCGAACCAGGCCGCCGGCCCACCGGCCGGCGGTCCGATCCGCCATGCCAACAACCCGAGGTATGACACGAATGAACCACGAACGACCGGTCCGGATCGGCACGCTCGGCAGCCTGTGCGAGCACCTGCAGTGGGCGATCGAGCTGGAGCACGCGACGCTGCCGCCGTACTTGACGGCGCTGTACTCGCTGGATCCGGAGCGTAACCCGGCGGATGCTGCCGCCGCACCCGCGCAAGCTGCCCCACGGCGATCTGGAGGTGTCGCTGGTGCCGTGGCAGTTCTACGCCGCGATCGAGCAGGGGTTGCGCTACCTGTGCGAAACGCTCGGCGAGAAGGAGGTGTTCTGCGGCGACCCGGCCCGGCAGGTCAGCGGCGGCCACTTCCGCCACACTGCCGGATCGCTGTTCGCCGTCGAGGATCTGGAGTCCGCGCTCGGCGCGCTGAAGGAGATCGTCGAGCAGGGGGAAGGCAACGCCCGCGGCGAGGTCTGGGACGGTGACCAGGACGTCCTCCGCCCCGAGCGGAAAGAGGTCGCCCACTACTACCGCTTTCAGGAGCTCAAGCTCGGCCGCCGTTACCAGCGGGGCGACACCCCGAGAACCGGCCCGACCGGCGAGAAGATCGGCGTTGACCCGGACGGCGTGCTGCCGATGACACCCAACCCGCGGGCCGCCGAGCCGGGCAGTGCCGTGCGGGCGGCGCAGGATCTGTTCGACACCACCTACAGCACCCTGCTGAACCTGCTGGAGCAGGCATTCAACGGCGACCCGAAGCGGCTCACGGACGCCACCCGTACCATGTTCACGCTCAGGGCCCAGGCGCAGGCCCTGATGGCGCTGCCCGGCGGCGCCGGTCCCACGTTCGCCTACGTGCCTCGCGAAGCACGTAGCTCCTCCACGGCGAAAGAAGGCGCAGCATGAACAGGCACATCCTCGAGCCCGCCGCCTGGGAACTGGCGCAGGCCACCTCGAAGCCGCCGTTCCCGTACGAGCTCGGCCCCGAGGGCGCCCGCAAGGTCCTCGACGACCTCCAGGCCGCCCCGATCGCCAAGCCGGACGTGGACGACAAGTGGATCGTCGTCCCCGCCGGGGTCGGCAACGTGCGGGTGCGGATCGTCAAGCCCGTCGGCTCGACGGGCATGCTCCCCGTCGTCCTGTACGTGCACGGCGGCGGCTGGGTCATCGGCAACGCGGGCACCCATGACCGGCTCGTGCGCGAGCTCGCAGTCGGCGCGGGTGCGGCCGTCGTCTTCGTCGAGTACGACCGCTCACCCGAGGCCCGCTACCCGGTGGCCATCGAGCAGGCTTATGCCACCGCCCAGTGGATCGTGAAGTTCGGCGCCGAGGAGGGGCTGGACCCCTCCCGGATGGCCGTCGCGGGCGACTCGGTCGGAGGCAACATGACAGCGGCCCTGACCATCCTGGCCAAGCAGCGCGGTGACGTGCATTTCGTGCACCAGTCCCTGTACTACCCGGTCACCGACGCCGGCCAGGACACCGACAGCTACCGAGAGTTCGCCGACGGGCCGTACCTGACGGCCAAGGCGATGGCCTGGTTCTGGGACGCCTACACCACAGATCCCGCTCAGCGCGCCGAGATCACCGCGTCGCCGCTGCGCGCCTCCCTGGACGACCTCGAGGGTCTGCCGCCCGCGTTCGTCATCGTCGACGAGAACGACGTGCTGCGTGACGAGGGCGAGGCCTACGCCCGCAAGCTGATCGCGGCCGGGGTGCCCACCTCCAGCGTCCGCTACAACGGCACGCTGCACGACTTCATGATGCTCAACCCCGTCCGCGCCACCGAGGCCACCAGCGCCGCCATGGCCCAGGCCATCGACGTCCTCAAGACCGCCTTGAAAGCCGGAGAGTCTCGGCGAGAATCCGCGCCGGTGTCGTCGACCACGTGGCGATCTCGGTCTACCTCGCGGTGATCCTGCTGGTCGGGGTGGGCGCACGGGACTGTACGGTTTTCGGTGTAACTCCTGATCAAGGAGATACACCTGATGAGTACCGTGATTCAGGCATCTGCGGACACAGACCTGGAGGAAGCCGC